>DATLXL010000001.1:0-15141 GCA_035575905.1 Bradyrhizobium sp.
CTGATGGCTGCCGGCGGCGCCCAGCGTGAGGATCCGCGTCTTGCCTGCGTCCCGCGCAGCCCCCAGGAGCAGCTCGAGCTTTCGCACCTTGTTCCCGCCGTAGAGGCTGCTCGACTGGTCGTCGCGCTTGATCCAGAGCGCAGCAGCGCCGCGCTGCAGCGCGTCGTCCGGAACCAGGGGGTGGTTCACCGCGGCGACAGCCGTCGGGTACCGGCCGAGGACGAGGCGACTACCGCGGAGCACACCGCATCCTACGAAACAAACCGGAAACGCGAGCGCTACGTACGAGAAATACGTACGAGAGCGCACGAGAGCGGACGAGAAAGGCGAAGCGAGCGCAGATCACTCTTGGAACTTTCCGGGGGCTGGAGTCTCATCTCGCGCCACGTCCATGAAGAAGATCGAGGCCATCATCAAGCCGTTCAAGCTCGACGAGGTGAAGGAGGCACTTCAGGAAGTCGGCCTGCAGGGCATCACCGTCACCGAGGCCAAGGGCTTCGGTCGGCAGAAGGGCCACGCCGAACTGTATCGCGGTGCGGAATACATCGTCGACTTCCTGCCGAAGGTCAAAATCGAGATCGTGATCGGTGACGATCTGGTGGAGAAGGCCATCGACGCCATCCGCCGCGCTGCCCAAACAGGTCGCATCGGCGATGGCAAAATCTTCGTTTCCAACATCGAGGAAGCAATCCGCATTCGGACCGGCGAATCCGGGCTGGACGCTATCTAAGCCGTTTGCTATCCGGAAAATAGCTAGAAAAAATAACAAGAACGGGCTGCTCTGGGCAGCCTGATTTCGTTCGCGATCACCCGCGCCGTTCACTCAGGAAACAGACCCGCAAGAGACAAGGGGAATTCATGAAGACCGCCAAAGACGTCCTGAAATCGATCAAGGACAACGACGTCAAATACGTCGACCTGCGCTTCACCGATCCGCGCGGCAAGTGGCAGCATGTGACGTTCGACGTCGGCATGATCGAGGAAGACACCTTCGCCGAAGGCCAGATGTTCGACGGCTCGTCGATTGCGGGCTGGAAGGCGATCAACGAATCCGACATGTGCCTGATGCCCGACCCCGTCACGGCGACGATCGACCCGTTCTTCGCCGAGACCACCATGGTCATCGTTTGCGACGTGCTCGAGCCGACCACCGGCGAGCCCTATAACCGCGATCCGCGCGGCATGGCCAAGAAGGCCGAGGCGATGGTGAAGTCGATGGGCGTCGGCGACACCGTGTTCTTCGGCCCGGAAGCCGAGTTCTTCGTGTTCGACGACGTGCGCTTCGCGGCCGATCCCTACAACACGGGCTTCAAGCTGGACTCCTCGGAACTGCCGACCAACTCCGCCACCGAATATGAAGGCGGCAATCTCGGCCACCGCATCCGCACCAAGGGCGGCTACTTCCCCGTTCCGCCGCAGGACAGCGTGCAGGACATGCGCTCGGAAATGCTCGGCGCGATGGCCAAGATGGGCGTCAAGGTCGAGAAGCACCACCATGAGGTTGCTTCCGCCCAGCACGAGCTCGGCATGAAGTTCGACACCCTGACGCTGATGGCCGACCAGATGCAGATTTACAAATATTGCATCCATCAGGTCGCCCACATCTACGGCAAGACCGCCACCTTCATGCCGAAGCCGGTCTACGGCGACAACGGCTCGGGCATGCACTGCCACCAGTCGATCTGGAAGGACGGCAAGCCGGTGTTCGCCGGCAACAAATATGCCGACCTGTCGGAAACCTGCCTCAACTACATCGGCGGCATCATCAAGCACGCCAAGGCGATCAACGCCTTCACCAATCCCTCGACCAATTCCTACAAGCGCCTTGTCCCCGGCTATGAAGCCCCGGTGCTGCTCGCCTATTCGGCGCGCAACCGCTCGGCATCCTGCCGCATCCCCTATACCGCCAATCCGAAGGCAAAGCGCGTCGAGGTTCGCTTCCCCGATCCGATGGCCAATCCGTATCTCGGCTTTGCCGCGATGCTGATGGCCGGCCTCGACGGCATCAAGAACAAGATCGATCCGGGTCCGGCGATGGACAAGGACCTCTACGACCTGCCGAAGGAAGAACTGAAGTCGATTCCGACCGTCTGCGGCTCGCTGCGTGAGGCGCTGGACAATCTCGACAAGGACCGCGCATTCCTCAAGAACGGCGGTGTTTTCGACGACGACTTCATCGACAGCTATATCGAGTTGAAGATGACCGAGGTCGCGCGCTTCGAAATGACGCCGCACCCGGTCGAATTCGACATGTATTATTCGCTCTGATCGCTGCGATCACGGCCAATGCGAAAGGCGCCCTTCGGGGTGCCTTTTGTTTTGCGCCACCCGCGTGGCGCGCCGGCACGCCGAACAGCTTGGCGTAACGCGCCTTGAACGGCGCGGCGAGATGGCTGGCTATTGCGGATTCTTGCGCAGGAAGCGTTCGAGTTCCGGCTGCACAGAATATGGCGTCGGGATGGGATCGCCCTGGTGGTCCACTGCCGTGTCGAGGCAGCGGCGCAGCATCCGTGCCAGCTCGGTCTTGCGGTAGGGCTTTGTCAGCATCGGAATGCCCTGCCCGGCGAGGCCCTGCGCGTGCATCGCGCCATAGGCATATCCTGAGGTGAAAAGCACCCGTAGCGCCGGCCGCTCCGCCATCATCCGCTCGGCCAACTGCCGCCCATTCATGGATCCGGGCATCACGATGTCGGTGAAGAGCAGGTCGAACGGCGTGCCGCGGCCGGCGATCGCGATCGCCTCCGCCGCATTGGCCGCGACGATCGTCTTGTAGCCAAGGCTTTCCAGCTGGACGACCACGAATTTCCGGACCTCGCAATCGTCCTCGACACAGAGGATGGTCTCGGACCCGCCGACCACCGGCCGTTCGTCGCCGTACGTGACGGGAAGCGCCGTGGCATCGGCCTTTGGCAGATATATCCTGAAGATCGCGCCGCACCCGTACTCGCCGCCGACCTCGATGCTGCCGCCGGACTGCTTGACGAAACCGAACACCATGCTGAGCCCGAGCCCGGTGCCTTTTCCCACTTCCTTTGTCGAAAAGAACGGATCGAAAATCTTGTTGCGGATGTCGGGCGGAACACCGGGTCCGCTGTCGCTGACCTCGATGACGACATAATCGCCCGCGCCCTCGACGCCGACGGCCACGGCCTCACGCACGCCGAGCACGGCATTTTTCGTTGCGAACGTAAGCGTGCCCATGCCTTCCATGGCATCGCGGGAATTGATGGCAAGGTCGACCAGCGCCGAACTGAGCTGCGCGCGGTCGACCAGGGCTGGCCACGCATCGCCGGCGAGCCTTGTCACGATGTCGATGTGCCTGCCGAATGTCAGCGACAGCAGTTGCACCACCTCGGCGATGAGATCGTTGACGTCGATCTCGGCCGGCTGCAGCGGCTGCTTACGGGCAAACGACAGCAGGCTTGACGTCAGGCGCGCACCGCGATCGGCGGCCTCGCTGATCAGCTTGGTGATGGCCGCAAGATGCGGGTTGCCCTTGACGCCATCGGCGAGGATGTCGATCGTCCCGGTGATCACCGTGAGCATATTGTTGAACTCGTGCGCGATGCCGCCGGTGAGCTGGCCGACGGCCTCGATCTTCTGCGCCTGGATCAACTGCTCCTCGGCGAGCCGCTTCTGGCTGATGTCCCTGAGGAAATTGTTGAGCACGTAGCTGTCGCCGCGGCGAAGCGCGGTGGCCGAGACCTCGACGGGGAATTCCCGGCCGTCCCTGTGCATCGCGCTCGCCTCGAAGCGCGTGCCGGGGGACACCCCCAGTTCCTCGCTCAGGATCTTCTTGCGCCGCTGCCGGTGTGCATCGCGCAGCCTCTCAGGCACGAGCAGTTCCACCACATTGACGCCGATCGCCTCGGCCCTCGTCCAGCCGGTCAAGGCCTCGGTCTGCGGTCCCCATTCCAGAATGACGCCGTCGAGATCGGTTTGAAAAAAGGCATCGAGCGCGGTCTTGATGATGGCCTGCGCGTTGGCTTCGCTTTCCGTCCGCGCCAGGTGTGCCTGCTCATGCTTGAAAGCTTCCGCCGCGAGCAGCCGCTCCAGCAATCTCGCAATCCACCAGGCCAAGGCCAGCGCAGGCGGCAGGGCGAGCGCGCCACCGACCAGCAGCGCACGGGGTGCAACGCCATCGGCGAAACAAGCCGCGCTCAGGCCGACCGCACCGGCGGTCAGCACAACGAGCAGCGCCATTGCGAGGGCCACGCGGCCCCATAATGTCATGATACCGATGGCTCCTGCGGGGGAAGTGCAGTGTGCTGTCAGTTGGTCAGCAATGCATATCCGGCTTCGGCCGGCGGGTCGTCAATTTTCGAACCCGCAAAATTACGGTCTGTCCCCTGGAAAAAGCCGGCAAAACAGCGCCCTCTCCGCGTGTAGCGCGCGTCAACTCGCGCGCCTGTATTCGGTCAGCGCCTGGCCGAACGCCTCGAACAGGGCTCGGTTGATCGGGTTCTCTTGCGGATCATATTCGGCGTGCCATTGCACACCGAGCGCAAAGCTGGCCGCATCCGCGATGCGGATCGCCTCGATGGTGCCGTCCTCGGCAATGCCCTCGATCACGACCCGTCCACCCGGCTCAAGGATGCCCTGGCCGTGCAGCGAATTCACGCGGATGGTCTCGCAGCCCAATATTTTCGCAAAGGCTCCGCCCGGCGTGAGCCGGACATCATGCCGGTCGGCGAAGATCACGGTCGGGTCGGGATGGATCTCGCCATTCTCCAGCCGCGGCATGCGGTGGTTCATGCGACCCGGCAATTCGCGGATTTCCGGATGCAGCGAGCCGCCGAAGGCGACGTTCATCTCCTGCAGGCCGCGGCATATGCCGAACAGCGGCACGCCGCGCGCGACGCAGGCTTCCGCCACCTCGAGCGCGACATGGTCGCGTTGTATGTCGTACGGCTCGTGCTTCTCGCAGGGATCGACGTTGAAACGGGTCGGATGGACATTGGCGCGCGCGCCGGTCAGCACCACGCCATCGACGACATCGAGCAAGGCGCCGACATCGGTGATTTCAGGGATCGAGGGAAACATCAGCGGGATGGCGCCGGACACTTCCGCGACAGCGCGCAGATTGCGCTCACCGACCGCCTGAACCGGAAAACGATTTTCGATGCGGTGTGAATTGCCGATAATGCCGACGATGGGCCGTCTCATAATCTGGGTCGTCTCGCGCAGTATTCTCTTCTCGCTGGCCGCGATTGCGGGGATAGATCATGCCTGCCGCCCCCCGCCGGATCAATATCTGTTCCCCGCTCCCGGCGCGCCGTACCCCTGCAATAAAGCCGGCCCGGCCGACGAATGCCGCTGCCGCTTCGGCATGGCGGTGCATCCGGCGTCAAACCGGCGCCCCGCGGCGGCTTGATCCCGGCGGCATTTGCCGAGAGAGTGTTCCGCCGCGGCCGCAGCAGAAAGGAATCACGATGCCAGTTTCGACCGAAGAGCGTCTTCAGGCCCGCAGCGATCTGGCCTGGTCGATATCGGTCGGCGGGACCGGCCTGGCGCTGTTCGTTGCGCTGCTGGTTTTCGCCTGGTATTTCGCCGCGACCCTGTTCCTGATTTTTGCCGGCATGCTGCTCGGCGTGGCCCTGAACGCCATGACCGGCCTGCTCGGGCGCATCGTGCCGCTGCCGCAGCCGGTGCGGCTCGCCATCGTTTGCCTGGCGCTGGCCGCCATGCTGTCCGGCATCGTCTTTCTCGGCGGCACCACCATCGCCCAGCAGGCCACCATCCTGAGCAACACCATCAAGTCGCAGCTGACCACCTTCAAGACCTTCCTGGAGAGTCACGGCGTCGATACCAGCTTCTTCGATCTCAACGCCTTCAGCGCTGCGCCCGCCGCACCGGGCTCGGAGGCGCCGTCGACGCCTGCGGCCTCGATCCCGCACAACCTGCCGAGCGCCAGCACGATCGCGTCCAGCGGCGGCGCGATCCTCGGCCAGACGTTCAAGGTAGTCCTCGGCGCCGTGAGCGTGGTCGGCAACTTCTTTATCGTGCTGTTTCTGGGGCTGGCCTTCGCGGTGCAGCCCGGCGTCTATCGCGACGGACTGTTATTCATGGCCCCGGCAAAGCACCGCGAAAGCGCCACCATCATCATCGACCGGATCGGCTACACGCTGGAGCGCTGGCTGATCGCGCAGATCATCACCATGGCCGCGGTGTTCTTCGTCACCTGGATAGGCCTTGCCGTGATCGGCATCCCGAGCTCCTTCATCCTCGGCATCCAGGCGGGCCTGCTCGCCTTCATCCCGATCGTCGGCGCGATCCTCGGCGGATTGATCGTCGTGCTGGCGAGCCTCGCCACCGGCTGGGTCGCGGGGCTCAGCGCGTTCGTCCTGTTCCTCGGCGTGCACGCGCTGGAAAGCTACGTGCTGACGCCGATCATCCAGCGCCAGGCGCTCGACATCCCGCCGGCCACGCTGTTCGCGTTCCAGATCCTGCTTGGTGTCGTCTTCGGCGTCTGGGGCCTTGCGCTGGCGCTGCCGCTGATGGCGATCGCCAAGGTGATGATCGATCACTTCAAGGCCGGGCCAGGCGCGCCCGAGAGAGTTGCGGCGTGATCCTCGCGCGCCGCTTCAGCTCGTCAGCACGGTGCTGGTGTGCTCGACATCCGGCGGCGAGGCAAAGTACTGGCCGACCAGCCCGCGCCATTCCGTAAAGTTCTCCGAGCCGCGGAAGTCCACGGTGTGGTTCTCCAGCGTCTCCCATTTCACCATCAGCCGGTAGCGCTGCGGCTTTTCGATCGAGCGGTGCAGCTCAAAGCCGTGAAAGCCCTTGGAGCGGCCGAACGCGGCCCTGGCCTTGGCGACGGCGGCCTCGAAATCCTTCTCGGTGCCGGGCTTGACGTCGATCTGTGCGATTTCGGTGATCATGGGGGACCTTTCTCGAAAGCGAAGATCCTGTCTCTACCCCGGCTGCGGCCAAAGAAAAAGGCGCCTGACGGCGAGGGTCCTGGTCGTTGCGCTAAAGCACGATGAGATCTGGATGAATCATCATCGCGCTTTAGGTTGTTGTTTGAGCATGATCTTTTCGGAAAACCGCTACACACTTTTCCGGATCATGCTCTATCCGAACAACAGCACAGCCCCGCTGACCATCAGCGCGCAGCCGACAAACATCAGTGTCGGCCAGTAGCCCTTCTGCCGGCCATACAGGCCCTGCGCGCGGCGTTCGGTGATCAGCGCGCTCTCGTATTCGTCCGACGAGGAGAACATGCAGGCGAACCCGCCGCGCGCCGAGGTCGCAGCGGCTTCGAGAGCCATCAGCGCGGCCTGCGGGTTTCGTCGGCGGTATGAGTCCATAACGATATGATATGGACCGAATGGTAAACGGAACGTTACTTTCCGCGCTTCGGCGGGATTGCGCTACGCCACCGCAGGCCTGGCGCGCTCGGCTCCCGCCGTGCCCGCGCTCTTGCGGCGCCAGTTTTCCAGCGACAGCGGCAGCTCTTCCGCCGCCTCCACCTTGTTGCGGCCGGTGCGCTTGGCCTGGTAGAGCGCGGTATCGGCAGCCGCCAGCAGCACTTCGAGCTCGGTGCCGGCCGGCCCGCCCGCAACGCCGATGCTGACGGTAGTATCGACCGGGCCCTCTTCGCAGACGATGTTCGAATCCTCGAACACCTGACGCATCCTTTCGGCGACCAGCACGCCCTCCTCCAGCGAACAGGGCAGCAGCGCGGCGAACTCCTCGCCGCCGATCCGCCCGGAGAGGTCGCTGAGGCGCAGGTTGCTGCTGACCACCACCGAAAACAGTTTCAGGATTTCGTCGCCGGCCGGATGGCCGAAGCGGTCGTTGATCGACTTGAAGTGGTCGATATCGAAGATCATCACCGTCACCGGACGGCCGGCCTTGGCCTCGCGCTCGATGACGCGCGCGCAGGCCTCGGAAAAGCCGCGGCGGTTGAACAGGCCGGTCAGCGGATCGGTCGAAGCCGCGTTCTTGTGCGCGGCCACCGTGCGGTCCGACACCAGCATGAAGATCACGAAGACGGTGCAGATCGCATACAGCACGAGTTCGATCGAGAACACCGTCACCCAGATGCTGTTGGAGAAATTCGCGTCGTGGCCGCGCATGTAGACGCCGATCAGGATCGGCAGCATCAGCACGAAGCCGTGCAGGACCGGGACCGTAACCGTCGGCCAGCGCTGTTGCATGTCGCGGCGGCGCTCGCTCCACAATTCGGAAGCCGTCAGCGCGGCATAGATCGCAACGATCGCAGCCCCCATGCTGAGCCGGATCGAAGCATCGCGCGGCGCCAGCGTCATCATGGTGGCGATCCACACCAGCGGACCCAGCACCAGCCCCGGCCACAGCAGCTTGCGGCCGTGAAACACGCGCGAGGCGTTCCAGACCATGCCGCAGGCGAAGAAGCCGATCGAGGTGAGCGCCAGCGAGGCGATCGGACCGAGCATTGCGCCCCAGATGGTCCAGACGGCGACCGCCGCGGAGCCGATCAGATAGGCGGCGCCCCACCATTTCAGCGCACCGATGTTCTCCTGCCTGCCGAAGATCACGAGCATGCCGCCAAGCATGGCCGCAAGCATGGTCGCGACGAGATAGAGCGTTGAGGTATCGAATGACATGTGGTCACCGGCGATTGTGATGGGCGCACGCCGGGAATAATCCCCTGCAGTTCGCCGTCTGCCACTTTAGGAGGCTCACATTGGCGATCCGTTGTAACTCAACGGAAAGTTTTCGGGAAAAACTGGATTAATTGAGTTGTAACTGGAACAAGCAAAAGGGGCGCTTTTCGGCGCCCCTTTTCCCTCTCGGATGCAGCGGACTGCTGCAATTTTATCGAAACGATTAGCGCTTCGAGAACTGGAACGAACGGCGCGCCTTCGCCTTGCCGTACTTCTTGCGCTCGACCACGCGGGAGTCGCGGGTGAGGAAGCCGCCCTTCTTGAGCACGCCGCGCAGCTCCGGCTCGAAATTGGTCAGCGCCTTGGAAAGGCCGTGCCGGACCGCGCCGGCCTGGCCGGACAGGCCGCCGCCGGTGACGGTGCAGATCACGTCGTACTGGCCGGCGCGGGCGGCCGCGACCAGCGGCTGCTGGATCATCATGCGCAGCACCGGGCGGGCAAAGTAGACCTCGACCTCGCGGGTGTTGACGGTGACCTTGCCGCTGCCCGGCTTGACCCAGACGCGGGCGACCGCGTCCTTGCGCTTGCCGGTGGCATAGGCGCGGCCGTACTTGTCGACCTTCTTGACGTATTTCGGCGCTTCGGGAGCTGCCGGCTTCAGCTGCGAGAGCTGGTCGAGAGACTGCATGGTGTCGGACATTGTTATGCGGCCCTCATGTTCTTGCGGTTCATCGCGCCGATATCGACCTTCTCGGGATTCTGCGCTTGATGCGGATGGTCGGTACCGGGATAGACGCGCAGGTTGCCCATCTGCACGCGGCCGAGCGGACCGCGCGGGATCATGCGCTCGATCGCCTTCTCCACCACGCGCTCGGGGAAACGGCCCTCGAGGATCTGCTTGGCGGAGCGCTCCTTGATGCCGCCGATGAAGCCGGTGTGCTTGTAGTACACCTTCTGCTCGCGCTTGCGGCCGGTGAGCACGACATGCGCGGCATTGACGATGATGACGTTGTCGCCGCAATCGACATGCGGCGTGTAGGTCGGGAGATGCTTGCCGCGCAGGCGCATGGCGACGAGCGTGGCGAGGCGGCCGACGACCAGACCCTTGGCGTCGATCACGACCCACTTCTTCTGCACCTCGGCAGGCTTGGCCGAAAAGGTTTTCATGTGCGGATTCCGTGAAAATGGAAATCGGCGCCCGCGGGCGCCGAACTGGCCGGGTTTCTAGAGAAGCCGCGCGCCGCCGTCAACGACATTAGCTGGCAAAAAACACAGCAAAAACAACACAATAAAAATATGGTGTAATATTACCGTAAAAAAGCCTGCGTGTTTGGAATGGAATAGGTCGCCGTCACATGCGCGATCGGATCGGGAGATTCTCCTGACATCAGCGTCACTTCGCCGACGGCAAGGCGCTTGCCGAGCTTCAGCAGCCTCGCCTCCGCCAGCACGTCCTGTCCGGCCGCGCCCTTGCGCAGGAAATTGATGTTCAGATTGGTGGTCACGGCCAGGCCCACCGGACCGATCGCCGACAGCAGCACGACATACATCGCGCAATCCGCCAGCGCCATCAGCGTCGGCCCCGACACCGTGCCGCCCGGCCGCAGCATGCGCTCGTGGAAACGCTCGCGGACGAGACAGCTTTCGCCGTCGGCGCGCTCGATCGTGACGGGCCTGTCGGCGCCGAACACTTGCGGGAATTCGCGGAGGAGGAACTGTTCCAACTCCGGCACGGACATAAGTGGCTTTTTCAACGGATGAACGCTCATGGACACGGCAGATGGCGGAGCAAGCTACGCGAACGACGTGCCGACATCCAGTAGCACCCGCGCAAGGGCGCGCACCGTCATCCGCGCGCCAGCTCTGCCGCAACGCGCCCGATCACCTCGTCCCAGTCGCCGCGCCTGACCTGGCGGAACAGGCGCATGGTCGGATACCAGGGCGAATCCTCGCGATCGAGCAGCCAGCGCCAGTCCGGCACATGCGGCAGCAGCAGCCATACCGGCTTGCCCAGCGCGCCGGCGAGATGGGCGACGGAGGTGTCGACGGTGATGACTAGATCGAGCGCGTCGATCGCGGCGGCGGTCTCGCCGAAATCGGAGAGACCCGGCGCGAGGTCGGTGACGTCGGCAGCCCCGGCGATATCCGCCGCGCGGGGGCCGACCTGCAGGCTGAACCAACGGATGCCATCGAGCGCCAGCAACCGTTGCAACCGGGCAAAGGGAATCGAACGGTTGTGGTCGTTCTCGTGCTCGGGATTGCCGGCCCACACGAGACCAACGGCGCGGCCTTCGCCCGCGATCTGGCGACGCACGTCGCTTTGCGCGGATGCCGGCGCGCGCAGATAGGGGATCGGCGCCGGTATGCCGTCGGCCGTCGTCGTCAGCAGTCCGGGCAGGCTCATGAGCTGCGCCCAGCAATCGAACGGCGGCGGCGCCTCGTCTTGCGCGTAAAGGCTTGCCGGAGCGAGCGCGTCGCCTTCGAGGCGCAGCAGGCCGCGCGGCAGCATGAGTTTGACGCTGGCGGCTTGCGCGGCGATGCGGGGAACATAGCGCAGCATCTGCAGCGTATCGCCGGCGCCCTGCTCGGCGAGCAGCAGGATGCTGCGTCCCGCAAGCGGCCCGCCATCCCAGTATTCGCCCTCGAGCGGCCTCACCCCGCGCGTGGATGCGCTGCGGCGCCACTCATATTTGCGCCAGCCTTCCTCGAATCGTCCAAGCAGCAGCAGCAGCAGACCCTCGTCGCGATGCGCATCGGCAAATTGCGGCGCGGCCGCCGTGGCCCGGCGATAGGCGGCCAGCGCCTCCTCGTAGTTGCCAAGCGCGCGCTGGGTGGCGGCCAGGTTCTTCAGCGCCCAGGGATGATCCGGGACCGCCGCCAGCGCCCGCTGCAGCGGGACCAGCGCCTCCTCGGGCCGCCCGAGATAGAACAGGCACGAACCCAGGTTGATCTCGGCGTCGAGATAACCCGGTGCGAGCTCGAGGGCGCGCCGAAACGCGGGCTCGGCGGCGTCGTAGGCGCGCTGCAGCGACCACAGCGTGCCGAGCGCGGCATGCCCCGGCGCGAAGTCCGGCGCCAGCGCGATGGCCTGTTGGCACGCGCGAAGCGCGGCAGCGTAATCGCCCACCCGCGTGAAATGCGTGCCGAGCACGACCAAGGGCCGCGGGTCGTGCGGCCGCAGCGCGCCAGCCCGCTCGAGCTGGGCGCGCGCAAGTTCCCCCTCGCCCAGATTGTCGGCGGCCGAGCCGTGCAGCAGCAGCGCCTCGAAATTATCGCGGTCGCGCGCCAGCACCTGCCGGCATACGACGGCCGCCTCGACGAAACGATTGCTGTTGTGCAGGTTGTTCGCCGTGGCAAGCCATTCGGAGACGGCCGGATCGGCGGCGATCGCGCCGGCCGGCGCCGCGCCCTTGCGTTGCGCGCTCGCGGCACGCCTGCGGTCTCTGCGGTTCATGGCCTTTGACTGGGGAAAAGGGTTGATCGGAGCCGGCCGCGAACCTACGGACCCCATGCAACGGCTTTATGATGCTGCTGGCCGCCTCCGCCGCGAACCCCGCCCCGCCGGTTTTCGCAACTGCCATGCGTCGCAAACCCGGCCCCTGCCCTCGCGCAAGCCGGTCTCTTGCAATAAGTTGCCGCTCCAACACCGGAAGAATTCGATGCCCCGGACCGCTAGCGTCAACCAGCCAGAACCGCCGATCCTGCTCCGCGAGCAGGTCGGCAGCATCGCCGTGCTCACGCTCAACCGCCCAGCGGCGCGCAACAGCCTGTCCGAAAGACTGATCGCCGAACTGCATGGCGCGCTGAACGAACTCCGCGACGACACCGGCGTGCGCGGCGTGGTGATCGCGGCCAATGGTCCGGCCTTCTCCGCCGGCCACGACATGAAGGAAATGACCGCGCGCCGCAGCGACCCCGACCGTGGCCGCGCCTACTTCGCGCAGCTCATGAACGCCTGCAGCGCGATGATGCAGGCGGTCGTGCTGCTGCCCAAACCCGTGGTCGCCTCCGTGCAGGGCGTCGCCACCGCCGCAGGCTGTCAGCTCGTCGCAATCTGCGATCTTGCGGTGGCGTCCGATGCGGCAAGCTTTGCCACGCCCGGCGTCGATATCGGCCTGTTCTGCTCGACGCCGATGGTGGCGCTGTCGCGCAATGTGCCGCGCAAGCAGGCAATGGAAATGCTGCTGACCGGCGAGCCCGTTGCCGCCGAGCAGGCCCGCAACATCGGCCTGATCAACCGCGTGGTGCCGGCCGGCACCGAGCGCGAGGCCGCGATCGCGCTGGCGCAGAAGGTAGCGCTGAAATCCGCCTACACGGTCAAGCTCGGCAAGGAAGCCTTTTACAAGCAGCTTGAAATGAATCTTGCCGACGCCTACCGCTACGCCGCCGAGGTGATGACCGAGAACATGATGGCGCGCGACGCCGAGGAAGGCATCGGCGCCTTCATCGAAAAGCGCGAGCCGAAATGGCAGGATAAGTAAGAGACCCCCTCATGGCGAGCGGCGCGAAGCGCGTCTCCCCAGGATGAGGGGCCGGGAAACGAAATGAACCACGACCAATACGACGACAACTATATCCGCGGCATTCTCAATACCGTAAAGACCATCGCGATGGTCGGTGCCTCGCCGGTCAACGTGCGGCCAAGCTATTTCGCCTTCAAATATCTGGCGCAGCGCGGCTACGACATGATCCCGGTCAATCCGGGCCATGTCGGCAAGGACCTGCTCGGCAAGCCCTTTGTCGCCTCGCTCGCCGAGATCGGCCGTCCCGTCGACATGATCGACATCTTTCGCAACTCCAGCCACATCATGCCGGTGGTTGAAGAAGCGATCAAACTCCCGACGCCGCCCAAGGTGATCTGGATGCAGCTCGGCGCGCGCGACGATGCGGCTGCGGCGAAGGCGGAGGCCGCCGGGATCAAGGTCGTGATGAACCGCTGCCCGAAGATCGAATATGGCCGCCTGTCGTCGGAAATCGCCTGGATGGGCGTCAACTCGCGCACGCTCAGCTCCAAGCGCGCGCCGGTTCCGACGCAGGGCATGCGGCTGTCGCTCAATCGGGTGAGCGTCGGCGGCGGTTCGACCTCGGCCTCCGACCGCGTCGCAAAAGACAAGACCGAACTCACCTGACGCGATTGTGAAACACGATTTTTCTGGCCGCGCGGCAAAGCGAAGCATGCGCGTTCCAAACGCGGATTGCCTTCGCCGGGCCGCCTTGACGGCGGGCCGTTCCGCCATCAGCATGCCGCGGCTTTTCCAGCCACCCATACAGGATTTGTAGAATGACCGATCGCCAGCCGGGATTTTCGACGCTTGCCGTGCATGCGGGCGCACAGCCCGATCCCACCACCGGTGCGCGGGCAACGCCGATCTATCAGACTACGTCCTTTGTATTCAACGACGCCGACCACGCCGCCTCGCTGTTCGGCCTGCAGGCATTCGGCAACATCTATACCCGCATCGGCAACCCCACCAACGCGGTGCTCGAGGAGCGCGTCGCCTCGCTCGAGGGCGGCACGGCGGCGCTTGCGGTTGCCTCCGGTCACGCCGCACAGGTGGTGACGCTGCAGCAGCTGTTGATGCCGGGTGATGAATTCATCGCCGCGCGCAAGCTCTATGGCGGCTCGATCAACCAGTTCACCCATTCCTTCAGGAGCTTTGGCTGGAACGTGGTGTGGGCCGACACCGACGATATTGCAAGCTTCGAGCAGGCGGTGACGCCGCGCACGAAGGCGATCTTCATCGAGTCCATCGCCAATCCCGGCGGCACCGTCACCGACATCGAGGCGATCGCGGCGGTGGCCCGCAAGGCCGGCGTGCCGCTGATCGTCGACAACACGCTGGCAACGCCGTATCTGATCCGCCCGATCGACCATGGCGCCGACATTGTCGTGCATTCGCTGACCAAGTTTCTCGGCGGCCACGGTAACTCGCTCGGCGGCATCATCGTCGATGCCGGCACCTTCGACTGGTCGAAGGATGGCAAGTATCCGGTGCTGAGCGAACCACGTCCGGAATATCACGGCATCAAGCTGCAGGAGACCTTCGGCAATTTCGCTTTCGCCATCGCCTGCCGCGTACTCGGCCTGCGCGATCTCGGCCCTGCGCTGTCGCCGTTCAATGCCTTCCTGCTTCTCACCGGCATCGAGACGCTGCCGCTGCGCATGGCGCGCCATTGCGAGAACGCCAAGGCGATCGCCGAATGGCTTTCGGCGCATCCGGGCGTCGCGGAAGTGAATTACGCGGGTCTGCCGAGCAACCGCTATCACACGCTCGCCCGCAAATACGCGCCCAAAGGCGCCGGCGCCGTGTTCACCTTCAGCCTGAAGGGCGGCTACGACGCCGGCGTGAGCCTGGTGTCGAACCTGAAGCTGTTCTCGCATCTCGCCAATGTCGGTGACACCCGATCGCTGGTGATCCACCCGGCCTCGACCACCCACAGCCAGCTCGACGACGACGCCAAGACGCGCTCAGGCGCCGGCCCCAACGTTGTCAGGCTCTCGATCGGCATCGAGGACAAGGAAGACCTGATCGCGGACCTGGAGCAGGCG
>DATLXL010000002.1:0-132478 GCA_035575905.1 Bradyrhizobium sp.
GAACGCGACCAATTTTTCAGGGGGTACTGCGTTGAACAACTTATGGACGAGGGCGCTGCGGACACGGCGGAACAATTGGGGCCTGGCCGCCGGGATAACACTAACCACGATGGGTGCCGGCCTGGTGGGCCACAAACCCGCGTCGGCCACCGATTCGGGACTGGGCTTCTATCCCACAGCCGATATTTATCCTGACGGCAATTTTCACTTCGATTACGACACTTTCGGCAAAGGTCTCAATACCGAACTGGGCACTTCCGTCGGCCTGGAATACGGCTTCGGCAAACAAACCGACGGCCTGTTCGGGCGCAACGAAATCGGCTTCGACTACCTGACTTCGGGCCGGGCCGGAAGCCCATTGGGCGATGTCGGAGACCGCGTTGCACTCAACTTCAAGACCCAGCTTTTCAACAACAGCGACAGCGGCACACGCGTGTCGCTGGGCGTGGCCGGTCTGGGTAGCAAAGTCAACTTCGGGGTTATTGATACGCGATTGCTGGGCTATAAAACTTTTAGTTTTGGGCGCGTTCATGCCGGCGTGTGGAGAGCCTTCAGCCGCAGTGGCGGTTCGGACACCGGCGGCTTGCAACTGGGCTTCGACCGCTCGGTCGGCAAGCGCGTCATCGTCGGCGCCGATTATCGCACCGGCCCTACCGGCTTTTTGGCGCCGTTGATCATCTACAACCTCAACGACAAAGCCGGACTTGAGATTGCTGTCGGGCGCGCCAACAATTCCGGCACTGCGCCACGCTATCAAACCTATTTAGCCTTCGACTACAACTTCGATTTCAAGAAGGCTGCACCCGAGCCGCCCAACCCGCAGAATCTGGAGACCGCACCCGGCACAGCCAACCCGGGCCCCAACCCGTGAAGCGCCTTCGCCAAACATTTAAGACCAAGACAAACAACCGATCTTCAATGAAGATCGGTTGTTTGTCTTGGTCTTACTCCTGCTATAAAGCTAAAATGCTGCCGGGTGTCAGTTGCGCGGCAGAGCTGATATACAGACCATTATGTGCAGTATCGACCTTGGCGCACGCGATGACTTCATCAACTGTCGAATAAAGGCCGGGATCGTATTCCAAACCCGAAGACAGTCCCAACGCTCCCGCGCGCATCTCCTGCTCGAACCGAACCAGCTGATTGTCGACCGTGTCCAGGCTCTCGCTGGTTTCGGTCAAAAACTCGCGCAACAAATCGTCCATGAAACCGGCCTTACGCAACTTGGGGCGCGCGACATCGCTGCGCTCCTTTGAGTTCCGCCAGCTTCTATGGAAACGGTTTAAGTTTGGTTGAGCATTTGGAAAAGAACGGCCTCAACAAAGAGATAAGGCCAGCTTCAATACGCCGCGGGTCAAGACGTAAAGCTTTGCTTAACTTCCGACGCGAACGCGGCCGGTCAGGCCGCGGCGATGACGACGTTTTCGCCTTCACGTGTGAGCGACACCTTCAATCCGCAAGCCTCCGCAAGCAGGCGCGTATAATAAGGCTGCACCGCATGGGCGTCCGCCGGCGGCGACACGGTCGGCGCGCTCAGCACGTCGGCGATGTTCTGCGGCACGCGCGCATTGAGGCCGGTGGAGGTGATGCGAAAGCTTATCGCCTCGCCCTCGCCGACCGGATCGATCTTCAGCGTGCCGCCGCGCGGGATGGTCTGCTGCGCGATCACCAGCATGTTGAGCAGCAGCTTGACGCGATTCTTCGGCAGCAACAGCCGCGGCAGATTCCAGCCCAAAGTGATCTTGCCGTCCTCGATATGCCCCTTGGCCATGTTCTGGGCATCGCCGAGATCGATCTGCGCACCGGCCGAGCCGGCCGCGCCAAACGCCAGGCGGCAGAACTGCAGCCGGGCGGAGGCGGTCCTGGCGCTCTTGCGGATCAAATCGAGCGCGAAATCGCGGTCTTCCGGCTTGGGATTGTCGTCCAGCACCTCAAGGCCATTGACGATCGCGCCGACCGGACTGATGAGATCGTGGCAGACCCGCGAGCACAGAAGGGCCGCAAGTTCGAGAGCATCGGGGGCGGGACCGGGAGTCGAAGTGCCAGACATCAGATCTTCCTGGAAAGCTGCACGGTTTGCGCACGAATCACGCTTGCTTTCGGTTTTGATACACTGCGGGAGCCTCACCTGCCAGCCGAGGGCGGGCAAGGGTGGCGATGGCGTTTGGGGACGAAAACAATGAGACTCGGCCGTGAATGAGGCACATTCGGAGCCGATCGGAGGCGCCGCGGCGGAACAATTGATCGCGCCGCTGACGGAACTGGTGATTCGCGCCGGTGAAACGATCCTGGCGGTCAACCGCGCCGCCATGAAGGTCGACGGCAAACTGGACGGCTCGCCGGTGACCGAGGCGGACCTTGCCGCCGACAAGATCATCGCCGAAGGGCTGGCGCAGATCGCGCCCGACATTGCCTGCCTGTCGGAGGAATGCGCGCATCTGGCACAGCCGCCCTGCCGCGGCAGCTTCTTCCTGGTCGATCCGCTCGACGGCACCAAGGAGTTCATCGCCGGCCGCAACGAGTTCACCGTCAATCTCGCGCTGGTCAGCGCGGGCAAGCCGCTGCTTGGCCTCATCGGCGCGCCGGCGCTCGGGCTCGTATGGCGCGGCCTCGTCGGGCGCGGCGCCGACCGTGTCACGCTCGCCGGCACCGCCATCAAATCGGTCGAGCCGATCCACACCCGCCCTCACCCGGCGCCGGGACAGCCATGGACGGTCGCCGTCAGCCGGTCGCATGGCGATGCGCGCTCGGAGGCCTTTATCGACAAGCGCCCGGGCGCGGTGCGGGCCCAGCTCGGCTCGGCGGTGAAGTTCGCCCGCGTCGCGGAGGGCGCCGTCGATGTCTATCCGCGCCTCGGCCCGACATCGGAATGGGACGTTGCGGCCGGTCATGCCGTGGTCACCGCGGCGGGCGGCAAGGTGACGGACTCGCGCGGCGCCGAGCTGCATTTCGGGCGCAAGCGCGAGAACTTCATCGTGCCGGAATTCATCGCCTGGGGCGATCCCTCGGCGGTCTCGTTCTAGCAAGCCTATTGCGCCAGCGTCTTTCGCAGGTCCGGCCAGCGGGCCTGGGCGTCCTTGATGAATTTCGCGGGATCGGCGGCAAAGGCGTCGCGGCTCTGTTCGCGGCCGAACAGATAGAGCCGCTGTCCGGTCACCACGAAGAAACGCGGATTGCCGGCATAGGCGACGCCGCGGGCGATATCGATCGGGTCATAGCCGCCGAACTGCGGGCCGTAGATTTCGGGATTGGCCGCAAACGCGTCGCGGTTGCCGGCGTTGAGAAAGCGCCAGACCGCGCCGGCCTGCGCCGTCTCGAAGTCCGGCAGGCCCTGGATCGCCCGGGCGTCGGTGAAATAGGCCACGGGATCGTACCCCTCGATGGCGAGGCCCGAATAGCGGTTGACCACGATCCGCTCGGTGGTGGCGCCGCGGGCGTCCGGATCGAGGCCAAATAGCGCGAAAACCGCCGTCAGCAGCGCAAACAAGGCCATGCCGGGGCGCCGGCGGTAACTTTCCTGCCGTTCTGCCGTCATAGTTGCTATCAATAACAATCGAGTCGAGGGGACACTGGACGCAACCTAAAGCCGGGGATGTTGGCGTCAGGTTAAGGCGGCGGCCGGAATTGATACCAGGGGTCTTTTCATGATTATCGCATCACGCCTTGCCGCGGTCGCGTTCGCCGCGCTCGTGTGCTTGGCCGCTCCGGCCCAAGCGCAGCAGGGCCAGCCGCTCCCGCCGCTGCCGGAGGCGCAGCCGCTGCCGGCTCAGCAGCAAGCGCCAACGCCGCCCCCTTCCGGATACCAGTACCCGGCGCCGCAACGCCAGCAGGGCCCGACCACGTTCGGCCCGGACGAGCTGGTCAATGCCGGCCACAAATTCTTCGGCAACGTCTCGCGCGGGCTCGCCTCGATCATCGAACGCGCGGTCAGCCAATGGGGCCTGCCCAATGGCTACGTGCTCGGCGAGGAAGGCTCCGGCGCCTTCGTTGCGGGTCTTCGCTATGGCGAGGGCACGCTCTACACCAAGAATGCCGGCGACCTGCGCGTGTACTGGCAGGGCCCGTCGGTCGGCTTCGACTGGGGCGGCGACGGCGCGCGCACCATGACGCTGGTCTACAACTTGCCGTCGACGCAGGCGATCTATCAGCGCTTCGTCGGCATCGACGGCTCGGCCTATATCGTCGGCGGCTTCGGCATGACGGCGCTGACCGCCAACAACATCGTGCTGGTGCCGATCCGCTCCGGCATCGGACTGCGGCTCGGCGCCAACATCGGCTATCTCAAGTATACGCCGAGCGCGACCTGGAACCCGTTCTAGCGGCTTTAGCGATGACTGCATCGCCGCAGACGGTGCGCCCCCTCTTCCGCTTGCGGGAGAGGTGAAACCGATGCTGGGGCACTTGTTCGACATCACGCCTGATTTTTTGGCTGGCAGATTCACGTTGTGGCGCCATTGGGCTGGCGTTCGGCGGGGCAGGCGTGGCAATGTTGCCTCGGTGATTTCCAACAGCGGTGGGGAGTTGGCGTCATGATCGAACCGATCATGTATCTTGCGATCGGTTTCCTGGTATCGATGCTGTTCGGCCTGATGATCGTGCCGCTGGTGCACAACCGCGCCGTGCGGCTGACCACCAAGCGGATGGAAGCGGCCACCCCGCTGTCGATGGCCGAGATCCAGGCCGACAAGGACCAGCTGCGCGCCGAATTCGCCATGTCGGCGCGGCGGCTGGAAATGAGCGTCGAACAGCTCCGAAACAAGACCACCGGCCAGCTCGCCGAACTCGGCAAGAAGACCGACGCGATCAACCGCATGAAGGTCGAGCTCGGCGAGAAGAACGCCACGATCTTCCAGCTCGAGGCGCGCGAGAAGGCGGTCAGGGAACAGCTGCGAGCCACCGAGGAAGAGTTCGCCGCCAAGACCGAGGCGCTGCGCAATGCCGAGCAGGCGCTGAGCGCCAAGCAGGCCGACTTCGCCAAGCTCAATGCCGACTTCAACGACCGCTCGGTGATGGCGGAGACCCGCCAGGTCGAGCTGGTGGCGGTGCGCACCCAGATCGAGGAATTGAAGAGCCGCGTCGCCGATGCCGAAAAGGAATATTCGACGACGCAGGCGCGCCTGACCCAGGAGCGCAGCGATTCCGCCACCGTCTCGCGCGATCTCGCCGAGGCGCGCGGCCGCGTCGAAAACCTCAGCCAGCGCGTCTCCGATCTCGACCGCCAGCTGATCGCCCAGGTCAAGGAAGCCGAGATGCTCGGCAGCCGCGTGACCGAGCTCGAAGGGCGGCTTTCGACGCAGGGCAAGATGCTCACCGAGCGCGAATACGAGAACAACCAGCTGAGGCAGGCCGGCGAGATCGCCGAGCGCACCATCAAGGACCTGCGGATGGAGATCGCCGCGCTGAACGAAGGCGGCCGCATGCCGGGCGCCGAGAAGATGCGCGCCGAGAAGGCAGCGCTGGAGGAGCAGTTGCGCGTCGCGCGCGAGGAGCGCGCCAAGCTGCAGCGCGACATCAACGCGATCCAGCAGCAGACCGAAAGCTCCTGGCAGACCGAGCGGATGGAGAATGCGCTGCTGCGCGAGCGCATCAACGACATCGCGGCCGAGGTGGCAAAGCTCGCGATGCAGCTCGAGGGACCGAACTCGGCGATCGAGGCCATGCTGTCGGCGGAGCCGGCGGCTGCGACGCCGCGTCCGGCCAACGACGTCACGGCCGGCGCGCGGCCGGCCGAAGGCGGCGGCACGCTGGCCGAGCGCATCCGCGCGCTGCAGGCCCACGCCTCCCGCGCCCGCCAGCAGGGGGCTTGAGAGTTGCGCCGTCATTCCGGGGCGATGCGAAGCATCGAGCCCGGAATCTGGGGAATCTCCGGTGCGCAAGTGCGCGCGATAGTTCACCCTTCGCGCGGCCCGGAATGGCGGCAAGGGCCGGTTTGGCTTGACACCGCACCCCCGCCCTTCGTAAATCGCAGCTTCTGACGATAATTGCATCGGTTCGGTCAGGCGGCTTTCAGCCCTTGATTTTGCCGGCAAATCCCGGGCGCATAGCTCAGCGGGAGAGCGTTCCCTTCACACGGGAGAGGTCCAAGGTTCGATCCCTTGTGCGCCCACCATTTTGCAGGCCCCGCCGTTGCGGGGCTTTGTGCTTTTTTGGACCGGCCCGCGCGGCGGGATGTGGCGGCGAACCGCCGAACATGGCAGCAACAAGTGGGGAGCATCGGGGGGTTGACCGCATGCCATTCATCGTCGCCATTGCCGTGCTCGGCATCCTGCTGCTGCACGGGACCGGCGCGATTCCGCTCGACAGCGTCGGCGGGGCGCTGGTGATCGCGGCGGCTGTGTTCGGCGGCACGCTGGCGGTGGCGATCCACGAAGCCTGGACGAAGCGACGCGGCGTGCTTGGCTGGATCGTCAACATCGCCGTCTCCCTCGTCGGCGCGTTCGTGGCGGCGCCGCTCGGCGGCATGGTGATGGTGATGTTCATCGCCCCGTTCATGGATGGGTCTTCGTCGATCGCGGCCGCGCGAGGTCCGCAGATGTCGATCGCGCTTGCCGGTCAGATGGCGATTACGCTCCTGGGATCGTGGGGCGCGTTGCTGCTCGTGAACCGGTGGCGGTGAGTTTGTGATGCAAGCGCGCGCCCCGCGGCGCGCTGATCCGCCCGGAGTTGTTCATTTCGTTGTCCCTCCGACATCAGAGGGCGCAGGGAAAGCCGGGCGCCGACTGCGCCCGTAAGTCCCGTGTGCGAAATTCCGGTAGAAAAAGGGCACACGGGTTAAACCACGAGGCAGCCCGGACATCCCGGCTTTCCCCGCGCGAGTGGTTTACGGCTTATACGTGCTCTCCCCGGTGAGCGGCGTTTGTTGTCACCGTTGCCGGGCCCGCACAGGCAGGCCCGGATAGACGCCACGGTCGCGGCGCCAGGACCACACGACTTCGCCGTCCGCAGGCCAGCGTCTCGCCCGGCGGCAAAACCGCCGGACGCCGGCCCAGCGTCCATCGCATCCCGCGCCCAACGTTACGTGACGATGCGCAGCGCCCCTCCTGAGGGGTACGGGACGGCAGGCATATAACGTAAATCGGAATTCTTGTAAAGCGAAATTTTGTATCCGATCAATTTGGACACATGACAACGTTGCCTGGCTCGGTGCTGTTCCCAACAGATCGAACGGAACGGGTCTCGACTTCGGATCCTGCACCCGACCAGTCGGACGACCGGAACCTCATTGGAATCGCATTGCCCAGAACAAACTCTTACCGACTTGATGCTGCCAACTGTGGGCTTTCAGCGCCCGATACTCGCCGCTTCGGCAGCCGCGCGCTGCATGCTGGTCGACATCTCGCTTGTCACGGTGCTTTGCTCCTCGACAGCGGCTGCCGTGGCCGCCACGTACTCGCTCACGCGCTGAATTTCCTGTTTGATCGCTCCAAGCGCGGTAACTACGTCCCCGGAGATGCCATTCATCCCGTCGATTTCGCTCGTAATCTTGTCGGTCGCCTGTTTGGCCTGGTTGGCAAGATTCTTGACCTCCGACGCCACGACGGCAAAGCCACGCCCTGCTTCGCCAGCGCGAGCGGACTCAATGGTGGCGTTGAGCGCCAGCAAATTGATCTGTCCGGTAATGTTCCCGATCAGCTCGACGATCCCGCTCATGGCCTGGGCCGCCGTGCTCAATCGCTGAGCCTGCCCGTCCGCGGCTTCGACCTTGCCTACGGCAGAGATGGCGGTGTCCTTTGACTTTACCATCGCTTCTGATATTTCGCGAACCGAAGCATTTAGTTCTTCGGCACCGGCTGCAACCGATTCCATCATCCCTCTCACGCGCTCGCTCTTCATACGCGCGATGACCTGTGCGGTGGTGTCCGTCGCGTACTTCACGACTTTGAACGGCTTGCCATTCAGATCAAGGATCGGATTATAGGAGGCCTGAATCCAGACTTCCTTGCCGCCCTTGCCGATCCGCCGGTATTCAGCCGCCTGGTATTCGCCACGGTTCAGGTTGACCCAAAACTCGCGGTACGATGCTCCGTCCCGCTCTGCGGGGTCCACGAACATGCTGTGGTGACGCCCTTTGATTTCATCCAACGAGTATCCCAACGCATTGAGGAAGTTGTCATTCGCGGTCAGCACCGTGCCATCCATGTTAAATTCGATCACGGCCTGAGACTTGGCGATGGCTGCGATTTGTCCGGCAATATCTGCACGTTGCAGTTTCTCCTGCGTCACATCGGTTGCGAATTTCACGACCTTGAAAGGCTTCCCCTTCTGGTCGAAGATCGGATTGTAGGAAGCCAAAATCCAGACCTCCTTTCCGCCTTTGCCGATACGCTTGAACTCAGCCGCTTCATATTCGCCCCGATTGAGTTTGGCCCAGAACTCGCGGTAGGACGCTCCGTCCCGTACCGCCGGTTCAACAAACATGCTGTGGTGCTTTCCCTGAATCTCGGAGAGCGAATACCCCATCGCTTTCAGAAAATTCTGGTTCGCGGTCAAGATCGTTCCATCCATACTGAATTCGATGACGGCCTGAGCCCTGGCGATCGCCTCGACCTTGGCCTGGTATTCCAAGTTCTGAAGCCGAAGCGCCGCATCCGCCCACTCAACTGCAACACCGGCGCGCTTTCCCGCGCGATCCTTCAGCGGCGAGGCGACAAGATCGAACGTTCTTCCGCCGACAACAATCGTCGCGCGATGCGTTGCGCTCAGGCTTTCCAGCATTCGGCGCTGGTGGCTTGGATTCTTATGGAAAACGTCAATGTTGCTGCCGATAAGGTTTGCGACGCTGAAGTTCGGCAGATCTCTTCGAATCTCCTGCTCGGCCTCTTGCAAAAGATCGATGACGGCCTGATTCAGGTAGACGATCGTCAAGTTCTCATCCGCGATCATCATATTCGTGGTGATCATATCGGCTGCCATCGACTTGATCAGATCATTTGTCTTTCGCGATTTGCCAAACATGTTTCGATCCTTCTTGTGTCTCAACCACACAGCGCAGCGCAGTGCGACAATCGAAAATTGCTCTTGCTGCCGATGATGGCGTTCAATTGAATTGAGGTCGTCATATTGTATTGTCGTTGGCGCAAAAATTGATTAACTCAGCTGTCGCTTTTCGGCATCGGACGTGGGGCATTTGCCCGCAAAACTACGGTGATCTCGACAGCGTGCAAGGGCCGGCGGAGAACGGGTCCCTGTCTCCACCCCGCGCGCAACCCGGGTCGAGCGATCTTCAATAGGATCGGACAAAGTCGTCGACTGGCAACGCGTTGCCAGCGACTTGCTGAACTTCAAGACCTCAGCGTCATTTTTTTCCGGTCCTTGTTTTGTCACAAGCCGGCTCTATCTCTGCGTGATGCAACTCACCGAAATCCAGAACCTGGCGATACAGGCTCGCATGGCGCTCATGGTCGGCGCCGAGACGTTCGACCGGCTTTTCGCCGGCATCAGGTTTGCGGAGGCCGAGGGCGGGCTGTTGTATGTCTACGCCAGGGACGAGGAGACGGCGGCTGACATCGAGGACGACCACGCGCTGGATATCTCGATCGTCGCTTCGGCGATCCTGAAGCAGCGGATCGAGGTCGTCGTGGTGCTGCCGAAAGTTCTTCAGTAGTTTTTGATCACGGCGGCACGCGCCTGTCGTCCAGCGCCGCGAATGCCTGCGCAATCAGCCCTGCACCGGCGGCGACTGGCGCGCTTCATTTCTTGGCAAGCCCTGTTCCCTGTCCTGGAACAGCATGGCTGGTGAGCCGCGGTCGGGCGGCGTGGTTACCGGCCGTTCGCGAGGCTCGGTGAATGAACCGCCACGGGCAGCCATCGCGCAGCCAAAGCCACAAGTGGTGCGAAAAATCCCGTCCGGAACGCGTCCAGACTTCGCTGCGCCGCCCACCCGGCACCTTCCCCTCCCGCCCTTCCTCGGCTACCTTTGGAACCGAGGGCGTCTGAGCCGAGGCTGGGATTCATGCGCGATGTGATCTTGAGGGTGAGGCCGTGGTCGCCGCGGGCGTTCCTCGCGGCGGTGGTGGCGATTGCGCTCGCCGCGTCGGTGCAGGAGATGTGCTTCGTGTTAGGCGCGAGGCTGTACTTCGCCGCGTTCTTCCCGGCCATCCTCATGGCCAGCATGCTGGCGGGCGCGCCGGCCGGCATCTTCGCGACGCTGCTGACGATCCCGATCGTGTGGTGGGCGTTCATGCCGCCGCATTTCGAGTTCCAGCCGCTGACCTCCGACGACTATCACCGCTTCGCCATGTTCGTGCTCGGCAGCGCGCTCGTCATCTCCTTTGCCAATCTCTATCGCGAAGCGCTTCGCCTGTTCGGAAGGTGAGCCCTGCCGATGCCGCCTTCGAGGATCATGATCCGGATCATGGCGGCGATCGGCGGCGCGGTCGGGCTGTTCGCGCCGGTTGGCGTCGTCAAATGGCTGCTGCAGAGCGAGCCCGAGGAAGCCGGCATCCTCACCTTCTTCTTTCTGCCGGTGTGGTGCCTGCTGGTCGTGATCGGGCTGCTGGCCGGACATCGGCTCGGTGTCGCGCTGTTCGGCGTCCGCCGCGCGGTGCCGCGCTAGGGCGCGATGAGGGACGAATATCGAGTTCCTGCCGGCGCAACCGGACGGGGGAAAATTTGTCTTGAGACCTGTGCAATGCCTGGCCGTATCGGCGCGCTCGCGCCAGCCGCCGCACGGGCCGCCCCGTTAAACTTAATCGGCAAGCTTAACCGGCGGTTTTCACCGCCGCACGCCGTTTCCGCGCTATCGTCGCCCCGCGGGCCACTGAAACCGGAGGTCATCCATGAACGACAAGATCAGGAAAGACCCGTCGCGACGAGACCCGATGACGGCGTTCAAGCGGGCCGGCAAGACGCCGGCGACGGAATACGAGGCGCAGCAGGAAGCCTTCCGGAAAAATTACGAGCGACTGAAGGCCGAGCGCCTGGCCAGGGAAGCCGCGGCGTCGGAAAAGAAGTAACGCGCAGGATGACCAAGGCTTCCAGGCCGACCAAGGCCGAGCTGCTTGCGATGCTCGCCGAGGCGGTGCGCAATACGCAGCCGCAGCCGGCCGACACGCAACGTGACGCGGTTGCCGACGTTCAGCCCGATCCGAAGCGCATCAAGCCGGCTCGCAACAAGCCGGCTCGCAACATCCGGCCGGCGCCGAAGCGCGCGGCCAAGACCAAAGGCGTCCGTGCATCCGGCGGCCGCAAGCGGAAACGTTGATGCTGCGGACGCGTTCTCGCGGCTGTCGGCGGATTGCGCTCCGCTGATCTGCGCCACGCACCATCGCAACGGCAATGCGTGAGCGCTGCAGGGCGAGCCCGCTCGTCACAAAGTGGCCGGCACATTTCGACGTTTTCAGGACAGCAACGCGTCCAGAGTGTGCGCCGCGAATATCCCGGCACTTATGATCACAAAAAATACAGCTACTGCTTCAAACATGACAGACCTCGCTATTTTCTCGCACTAGAGTTTGAGGTGACTGCACAGTCAAAATGATTCGCCCGTCTTGCAGCCGTTGCTTCACCGCTGATGTTTCCGAGCAACTGTCCGTCTTGTTCCCGCCGCGATTTTGCAGCGAGCTTCCCATGATCGACTGGCGTCTTGTCATTGCGGTGGGATCGGCGGCTGCAACGGTTGCAGCGAGCGTCGCTTATCTGCTGGCCCCGCCGTGGCAGACAGCAGCGACAATGCCGCCACCGCCCATGCCGGTCACGGAAAGCATCGGCCCGAACGAAGGTGCCCGGCCACCCGGCGCGGAAGAAAAAGCACTGGCCGAGTTCGAAGCGGCCGCGAGCGCCATCCTGAGAAAATCACCGGACAGCCGGGCTTCGACCATCACGGCCGTCCCGGTTCCCGCTGCGAAGATTCCGCTGCCAAAGCGGCGACCGGCGGATGCGCCGTAGTGCAGCGCCCGTGACGGAGATACCGAGGTTCGCCGGGATCCGCAGGGCGGATCGCCGGAGATCGCCGCTCCTCGCACCGCTGCCGGCGGATTGCGCTTCGCTAACCGCCCTGCGCCAGCCCCGATTTCCGCAACCGGCCCACAAACCAGTCCGACAGTTCGCGGTCGATGATGCCGCCGAGATAGACGTCCGACGCCTTCACCCTTCCCCTGGCCAGCACCAGCAGCACGCCGACGCGGTACGCAAACCACAGATGCGGGTCGGTCAGGCCGCGCAGCTTGTGGTGATCGTGCTCGACCGGCTGGTGGTTGGTCGCTTTGCGCACCTCCACCGCCAGCAGGTTTTCCGGGACGGCGCGGCGGTGCACGACGATGTCGGGGAAGATCGACTTGCCGAGTTCGTCATCGGTGGAAACGATGCTGCCGTGCGGCAGTTTCAGCAGGCGCTCGCCGAGGCGGTTGTAGTCGCAATCGACGTCCCAGCCGTCGAACTGTCGCTCCAGATGCACCGCCAGGCGGTGGGTGAGCGTGCGCTCGCCGAGGTCCCGCTCGAACAGCAGGCCCTCGCGGGTGTAGAACGCTTCGATCGCGCCGGCGACCTTCTCAAGCTCCGCCCGCATCGGCCTCCCCCCGGCGCGGGCGGCGAGTTCCCGCGCTACATCTGCACTTCGATCAGGCGCGGGCCGGGCTCGGCAATGGCCTCTTCCAGCGCCTTGTTGAACTCGTCCGCCGTCGTCACCGCCCGGCCGGGCACGCCCATGCCCCTGGCGAGCGCGACGAAGTCGATGGTCGGCCGGTCGATCTTGAGCATGTCGAGCGCGCGCTGTCCCGGCTCGCCCGCGCCCACGCCGTCGAACTCGCCGCGCAGGATCTGATAGATGCGATTTGCGAACACAATCGTGACGACGTCGAGGCCTTCGCGCGCCTGGGTCCACAACGCCTGGATCGTGTACATCGAGGAACCATCGCCGACCATGCAGATCACCTTGCGGTCGGGACAGGCAACCGCCGCGCCGGTCGCCACCGGCGGCGAGAAGCCGATCGAGCCGCCCATGTTCTGCAGCCAGTCATGCGGCTTCGCCGCCGCGGTCGGCGGGAAGAACTGCCGGCCCGTGGTGATGGACTCGTCGACCACGATGGCGTTCTCGGGGATCGCCATCGCGATCGCCTGGGCGATGTTGACGTGGTTGAGCGCGCCGGTCGGCCTTGCGATGTCCATCGGCTTCTGCGGCACGACGTCCGCGGGCTTTGCGCCGAGCGCGCCGGCCAAGGCTTCCAGCGCGGCGACCGAGTTCTCGCCGCCGGCGGTCATGCGGTGCACCTCGCAGCCCTCGGGCTTGAGCAGGCTCGGCTTGTTCGGATAGGCAAAGAAGGCGACGGGATCGTTGGCCTCGACCAGCACGATGTTCCTGAAGTCCTTGAGGATCGGCAGCGCCTGCTCGATCACATAGGGGACGCGGTCGATGGCGAAGCGGCCGCGGCCGCGCGCCATCTTCGGATTGTAGGTCTGGCCCATCACCCTGCAGCCGGTCTTGCCGGCGATCTGCTGCGCCAGCGCAAGGCCCTTTTCAGTGAGCGCGCTGCCGGTGAGCAGCAGCAGGTTCTGCGAGCCGCCCTCGCGAAGGATCTTCGCGGCCGCATCGACCGCCTGCGAGGCATAATTGGCGCGCTGCGCCGCGCCGTTGACCGTGGCGATGCCGTCGGCCTCGTTCCAGGCGGTGTCGGCGGGCAGGATCAGCGTCGCGATCTGCGCCGGCGAGCTCTTGGCCGCGGCAATGGCGGCCGCGCCATCGGCGGCGACCGATTTCGCATCCGGCGAGGTTCTCACCCAGGCGGACATCGGCCGCGCCAGGCCCTCGATGTCTGAGGTCAGCGGCGCGTTGTAGCCGATGTGATAGGTAGCGTGCTGGCCGACGATGTTGACGATGCCGGAATTGGCCTTCTTGGCGTTGTGCAGGTTGGCGAGGCCATTGGCGAGGCCCGGACCGAGATGCAGCAGGGTCGAGGCCGGGGTTTCCTTCATGCGGAAATAGCCGTCGGCGGCGCCCGTCACCACGCCCTCGAACAGGCCGAGCACGCAGCGCATGCCGGGAACGCGATCGAGTGCGGCGACAAAATGCATCTCCGAGGTGCCGGGATTGGTGAAGCAGACGTCCACGCCGCCTGCAACCAAAGTCCGCACCAGACTTTCCGCGCCATTCATCGTTCCGCCCCTGTCTTGCCAAGTTTTCCGGATGGTTCGCCTCTGCGGCAGATCAACCATTGTTCACGCGTTTCGTCAAAGGGTTAGCCGGACAATGCAGCCATCGCGCGCCGCTGGTTGTGTTTTTTGACCGGGGCAGCCGAAATTGCCGCGGTAACAGGCTCGTTGCTTGCGCAATCGTTCCCGGTTATGGCCTTTTCCGACCGTGAGCGTTGGAATCGATTTGCGAGGAAGAAAGATGACCCGGGGGATTGGACTGGTGTGTGCGGCGGCGCTGGCGGCCGCGACGCTGACGGCAGGAAGCGCGCAGGCGCAGTTCTTCGACATGCGCGACATCATGGGCGGGCCGAATTTCGCCAACGGCGGTTACAGCGGCTACAGCGGCGGCCCCGGCCCGGTCCCGCGCAGCACGGTGATGCTGCAGACCAACTATTCGCCCGGCACCATCCTGATCAATACCGGCGAACGGCGGCTCTATCTGGTGCTGCCCAACGGCCAGGCGCTGCGCTACGGCATCGGCGTCGGCCGCGACGGCTTCCGCTGGACCGGAACCCACCGCATTACCGCGAAGAAGGAATGGCCGTCCTGGACGCCGCCCCGCGAGATGCTGCGCCGCCGTCCCGATTTGCCGCACCACATGGCCGGCGGCATCGAAAACCCGCTCGGCGCCCGCGCGATGTATCTGGGCTCGACGCTCTACCGCATCCACGGCTCCAACGAGCCGGAGACCATCGGCCAGGCGGTGTCGTCCGGCTGCTTCCGCATGACCAACGAGGACGTCACCGATCTCTACAGCCGCGTGGCGGTCGGCACCACCGTGGTCGTGAGATAGCCGCCGGCCACGGGAACCTGTTGGCGTCGGGGCGCGCAGGGCTTGCCCGCGCGCTCCGATTGCTTCAGCGTCATGACAATGGAAAGACCCAGCCGGCATAGTTTGTTCGTCGCGGCCGCGCTGGCGGCGCTCGCGATCGGCGTCGCCGCACCGCGGCTCGCGGCGGCCGAGCTCGCAACGATTGCCGCGCGCCAGCACGCCGAAAAGAAAGACTTCACCGACAGTGAGATCGTCGACGGCTTCATGAAGACGGCGTTCGGCGCCGAATATCACCTCGCCGGCCGCGTCGACCGCATCCGCAAATACGAGACGCCGGTGCGCGTGTTCGCCGACGGCCGCGCCGACCGCAAGGCGCAGATCGGCAAGATCGTCGCCGACATCGCATCGCGCGTGCGCCATCTCGACATCGCCATGGTCGACGATAACGACGAGGCCAACGTGCAGGTCAAGCTGGTGCGCGACCGCGATCTCTACCGCACCATCACCACCCTATATGGCGGCGAGCGCGCCCGCGAGATCAAGCGCTCGCTCGATCCGCAGTGCCTGTCCGGCTTCCGCAAGAACGAGAAGTTCGAGATCGAGCATTCCGAGGTGATCCTCACCGTCGACGTCAGCGACTTCACCTTCCTGGATTGCGCCTATGAGGAGCTGCTGCAGTCGCTTGGGCCCATCAACGACACCGAGACCGTGCCGTGGACCATGTTCAACGACAGTGTTTCGATGGGCTATTTCGATATCTACGACCAATACCTGCTCAACATGCTGTACAATCCCCGCATCAGGGCTGGGATGAGCGTGCAGGAAGTGAAGGACGTGCTGCCTGCCGTGCTCGCCGACGTGCGGGCGTGGGTGAAGCAGGTGAACGGGCTGGCGGATTAGGCTATCGGACCGGAGGGCGGGTCAGCGAAACGAACCGCCGCGTTTCTGCGGAATGGCGGAGTACGCTTTGCCAATCCGCCCTGCGCATCCGCCCCTCGCCGTCACGGCGAGCGCCGCAAAGCAATCCACCCGCCCCTGGCGAGACCGATGGATTGCCTGTTCGCGACACGATCAATGCGTCATCTGTTCGAACACGACGACCGTGCCGGTCGGTTCCGGCGCATGCGGTTTCAAGCTGGTGAGCGTCGCGTCCGCCCAGTCGGCGAGGCTGACCACCTGGCTGCTCTGGATGTCGCTCGCCGACGTCTCGGCCGGCTCCAGCACCTTCAGGCCGGTCTGGTCCAGAAAGAAGGTGTGGTCGCCGAACAGGTCGGTCAGTTGCGCCGTCACCGGGTGGCCGTCCGGCAGGACTTCCGCCTGCATCTGGTTCAACGTCTGCTTGACCTGGGTTTCGTTCAATCTCATGGGTGATCCCTTCCGAAGATGAGCCGCCGCCTGCCCCGCTTACGGGTCCGAACGAACGCGGCCGGGATGCGTTCCCGGAAAAGCATGAGATATCGATCGCGGAACCGGGTGCGCAGGAACCGTGCACGCCCGCTGAATTTGAAATGAGTGCCCGTCAATCGCGGGCGGAATGGACGAGAGGCGCCGGCTTCGCTGACGCTCAACCCATCACGCCTGAGCGCGTTGAGATCTGGATGAATCACCATCGCGCTTCAGGTTGTTGTTTTGAGCATGATCCTTTCGGAAAACCGCTCCACACTTTTCCGGATCATGCTCCGGCACCTACACCTTGCCGCAGATGCTCTTGAGCGCCCGCCATTCGGCATCGCTCAGCAGGGGCGGGCCTTTCAGGCCTTGGTCTTCCTTGCTCATCCTGGCCAGCCGGTCCTCGGTCAGGGGATGGGTCGAGATGATGGTCAGGCCCCTGCCGCCTTCCTTGCCGGTGATGCGCAGCATCAATTCGCCCATCGCCTTCGGCGAGCGGCCGAGCCTCTTCATGACCTCGATCGAAAAGGTATCGGCGGCGGTCTCGGCCTCGCGCGAATGCGACGCGGTGACCAGGCTGCGCGAGGCGAAGATCACCGCGCTCGAGCCGGTAATGTCGCCGAACAGCAGGCCGAGCAGGAACGAGCTGCCGCCGTTGTAGATCAGGCCGCGCATGTGGTCGCGGTGCTTGAGATGGCCGAGTTCATGCGCGATCACACCGGCGATCTCGTCGGGATTATTGGCCTTTGCAATCAGGCTGTCGAACACAATGACCTTGCCGCCCGGCAGCGCCAGCGCGTTCGGGATCGCGCTCGAGACCACCGCGGAATGCACGGAGGTGTCCATGTCAGCGGCATCGCGCAGCTTGGTGACCAGCTTGTCGAACGCCGCCTGACCGGCGCGACCATCACAGGTCTTCTCGCCAAAGACGATCGCGACCTGCTGCTCTGCGGCATCGCCGAAGCGCCGCTCGAAGGACTCCGGCACCAGCGGCGCGAGGCGGTCGGCGGCGAGCGGCAGGCCATAGAGCAGGACCAGCACGATCGACAGGGTGGCGGCGAGCGACCAGCCGACGATCCTGGCGACGCCGCGGCGGCCAAGGTGATGCTCATCGAGATCGACGGCGCGCGAGGCCAGCTCGGCGGCCAGCGCGGCATTGCGAATTTCCAGGCGCGCCAGCGGCGGCGCGCTCCGGCAGAAGACGCGCAGCGTGCCCGGCGCGCTGTCGGCGCGGCGGATGTCGGCATAGGCCCAGGTCGCCTTGGTCTCGCCGTCGACGGCGATTTCGAGCGCGTCGGTGAAGGCCAGCGTCGCGGCGTGGCGCCGGCTCGACGTGCCGTCGAAATAGATTGCGGCGCCGCTGGCTGTTTCGCTCATCGATCAGAACCCGGCGACATCGAGGCCATCGGCAATGCCCTCGCCGACCGCGGTCGCCAGATCGCCTTTGGCCGCGACGTTGGCGGCGGCCGCAAGGTCGGTGACGACCGTCGTCGACAGCACCTTGGCCCAGAGATCGCGCGACAGATAGAGCCGCGTGACCACGCTCAGGCTGAGCGCAAAGCCGAGATAGACGATCACGGTGATGGCCGCCACCGGGATGGCGGTGACGAGCGGGTCGGCATCGGTTGCGACGCCGAGCGCCCGGGTGATGCCGATGACCGCGCTGGCGAGGGCGCCGATGATCACACTGGCGCCGAGCGACAGCACGAAGGACCAGCCGATCACTTTCCAGTAGAATCCCTGCAGCGCATCGGATTGCAGGCGCGACCCGACCGTGACTGCGCCGAAGCGGATGCCCGACAGCCACCACTGCCACTCCACCGCCTTGTAGTAGGCGTAGAAGAACGGAATCGGAAAGATCAGGATGGCGAGCGGGCTGGCGAGCCAAAGCCACCAGATGCGCCTGAAGAAATCCCAGCCCCGGCCCTCGAAGTGGCCCTGCAGATCGCCGTACCAGGAATGCTGCATCTTGTAGCGCTCGAGCGCCGCGGCGCGCCATGGCAGCGCAAGGCCGAGCGTCGCCACCGCCAGCACGGCCCACAGCGAGGCATGCAGCGCATAGCGCCAGCCGGAGCCGTCCATCCAGAATCGCACGCCGCGCCACACCGTGCGGGTCAGCCGGTAGCGCCGCGCGCGATAGATCGCGAATTGCCCGAACACGTAGAAGGCGGCGACCAGCGGAATGCTGGCCAGCGCCTGCATATGCTCGGCCTCGATGCTGATCAGGAAATAGGCCAGATAGATCGGCATCAGGATCGCGAGCGCGATCAGAAAGCCGATCAGCAGCTCGCGGCCGCGGCCGGTATATTCAGCGGCATCGCCGTCGAGCACGGTGTTGGACCAGAGGTGGCGGCGGACGTCGGTGACGAGCCAGAACCGGTAGAAGCCGAGCGTGACCAGCTCCAGCCCGGCGCCGTGCGCAGCGAGGTGAAGGAACGCGATGCGATCGCCGGTGAAGTCGAGCTTGGCCGGCAGCGCCGGCGGGGCGGGCATCGGCGGGACAGGCTGCGCCGGCGGGGGCACGATCGGGATCGAGGCGAACTGGCTCACGGACAACTCCAGGCGGACACACGGGCACATTACAGCACGGATCAGGCGCTGGAAGTGTGATGGAGGTTCCGGACCGGAGGGCGATGAATTTTCGGTTAGTCGCCCCGGCAACGGCCGGGGCACCAGGAATTAGGCCGTCTTGTCGAACAGTTCGCGGCCGATCAGCATGCGGCGGATTTCGGAGGTGCCGGCGCCGATTTCGTACAGTTTGGCGTCACGCAGCAGCCGGCCGGTCGGATATTCATTGATGTAGCCGTTGCCGCCAAGCAGCTGCATGGCGTCCAGCGCGCATTGCGTCGCCTTTTCCGCAGCGTAGAGGATGGCGCCGGCGGCATCCTCGCGGGTGGTCTCGCCGCGGTCGCAGGCCTTTGCCACCGCATACACATAGGCGCGCGAGGCGTTCATGGTGGTGTACATGTCGGCGAGCTTGCCCTGCACCAGCTGGAACGTGCCGATCGGCTGGCCGAACTGCCGGCGCTCGTGCACGTAAGGCAGCACCACGTCCATGCAGGCCTGCATGATGCCGATCGGGCCCGCCGCCAGCACGGCGCGTTCGTAATCGAGACCGCTCATCAGCACATTGACGCCCTTGCCGACGGCACCGAGCACGTTCTCCTCCGGCACCTCGCAGTCCTCGAACACCAGCTCGCAGGTGTCGGAGCCGCGCATGCCGAGCTTGTCGAGCTTCTGCGCGGTGGAAAATCCCTTCATGCCCTTTTCGACGATGAAGGCGGTGATGCCGCGCGGTCCTGCGTTCGGATCGGTCTTGGCATAGACCACCAGCGTGTCGGCGACCGGGCCGTTGGTGATCCACATCTTGTTGCCGTTGAGCACGAAGCGGTCGCCCTTCTTGTCGGCCCGCGTCTTCATCGACACCACGTCGGAGCCGGCGCCGGGCTCGGACATCGCGAGCGAGCCGACATGATCGCCGGAGATCAGTTTCGGCAGATATTTGCGCTTCTGCGCCTCGTTGCCGTTGCGGCGGATCTGGTTGACGCAGAGGTTGGAATGCGCACCGTAGGAAAGGCCGACGGCGGCGGATGCGCGCGACATCTCCTCGACGGCAAGACAATGCTCGAGATAGCCGAGGCCCGCGCCGCCATACTCCTCCTCCACGGTGATGCCGTGCAGGCCGAGCGCGCCGATCTTGGGCCAGAGGTCGCGCGGAAACTGGTTGGAGCGGTCGATCTCGGCGGCGCGCGGGGCGATCTCGTTGGAAGAGAAGTCGAAAACCGTCTCGCGGATGGCGTCGGCAGTCTCGCCAAGATCGAAATTGAACATCTTGTGCGCGTTGGGGATCATCGGCGGCCTCCGGCGATACTTGCTTTGTTGCACAAGCCTTTAGCCCGCGGCCAGCCGATTGTCACGGGGGAATGATACGGCACCGTATCATTCCGGGCACGGCGCCCCGCAAAACTCGCACTTGCGGCAGGCCCCGGCTGGGGGTGTAATAGGGTAAAACATTGCGTCGCCGGCAATGCACCGGCGCCATCATTCACGGGAGAAGCCGCATGTACGGAACGATCGAGCAGACGGGTGAAGATGCGCTGCGCGCCGCACGGGAAAAAGCCTACGCGATGCGGCTGGAGGATTTCGATCCCGGCGATCCCGAGCTGTTCCGCTCGGATACGTTCTGGCCCTACTTCGACCGGCTGCGCAAGGAAGATCCGGTCCACTTCTGCAAGGACTCGATGTTCGGTCCGTACTGGTCGGTGACCAAGTACAACGACATCATGGCGGTCGACACCAATCACGGCGTGTTCTCCTCCGCCTCCGCGCTCGGCGGCATCACCATCCGCGACATCGACCCCGAGCTGCGCCGCGAAAGCTTCATCTCCATGGACCAGCCGCGCCATTCGGCGCAGCGCAAGACCGTGGCGCCGATGTTCACGCCGAACAATCTCGACGAACTCGCCACCAACATCCGCAAGCGCTCGGCGGGCTGCCTCGACAATCTGCCGAGGGGCGAAGTGTTCGATTTTGTCGAGACCGTGTCGATCGAGCTGACCACCCAGATGCTGGCGGTACTGTTCGACTTTCCCTGGGAGGACCGCCGCAAGCTGACGCGCTGGTCTGACGTTGCGACGACCATCCCCGGCCCGGACGGCCTCGTCGCCACCGAAGAAGAGCGGATGGCCGAGCTGACGGAATGCGCGAACTATTTTGGCCGGCTCTGGAAGGAGCGCATCAGCGGGCCGCCGAAGAACGACCTGCTGTCGATGATGGCGCACAATCCGGCCACCCGCGACATGGACCCGAAGAATTTCCTCGGCAATTTGATCCTCTTGATCGTCGGCGGCAACGACACCACGCGCAACACCATGTCGGGCAGCCTCTATGCGCTGCACAGGCATCCCGACCAATACCGCAAGCTGCGCGAGAATCCGGCGCTGCTCGACACGTTCGTGCCGGAAGTGATCCGCTGGCAGACGCCGCTCGCCCATATGCGCCGCACCGCGCTCGCCGATTTCGAGCTCGGCGGCAAGCAGATCAGGAAGGGCGACAAGGTGGTGATGTGGTATGTTTCCGGCAATCGCGATGAGGAAGTGATCGAGAAGCCCTACGACTTCATCATTGATCGCGCCCGGCCGCGCACCCACATCTCGTTTGGCTTCGGCATCCACCGCTGCATCGGCATGCGGCTCGCCGAGCTGCAATTGAAGATCATCTGGGAAGAGATCCTAAAGCGGTTCGACAGGATCGATGTGGTCGACGAGCCGAAGCGGGTTTATTCCAGCTTCATCAAGGGCTACGAGACCCTGCCGGTACGCATCGCCGCATAGCCGGCAAAGTCGGGATTTTCACCGCAACACGGTGTAGAATCGCCGCAAATCACTTTGGGAACGCACACGATGAATGTTCATGCCGCCGTCCAGTCCGACAAGGCCGAACGCCTCGCCCGCGCGCGGGAGGAAGCCTATTCGACACCGCTGGAGCTTTTCCATCCCGGTGCGCCGAAACTGTTCCAGGACGATACGCTGTGGCCATGGTTCGAGCGGCTGCGCAAGGAAGAGCCGGTGCATTATTGCACCAATGCCAAGATAGAGCCGTACTGGTCGGTGACGAAATACAACGACATCATGACGGTCGACACCAGCCACGGCATCTACTCCTCGGACTCCGCGCTCGGCGGCATCGCGATCCGCGACGTGCCGCCGGGCTACGACTATCCAAGCTTCATTGCGATGGACCAGCCCAGGCACGCCGAGCAGCGCAAGACCGTGACGCCGATGTTCACGCCGACGCATCTCGACGAACTGGCCAAGCTGATCCGGGAGCGTTCGGCCACCGTGCTCGACAATTTGCCGCGCAACGAGACCTTCAACTTCGTCGACCGGGTCTCCATCGAGCTCACCACCCAGATGCTGGCGACGCTGTTCGATTTTCCCTGGGAAGAGCGGCGCAAGCTGACGCGCTGGTCCGACGTGTCGACCGCGTTGCCGAAGAGCGGCGTCGTCAGTTCGCCGGAGCAGCGCCGGCAGGAAATGGACGAGTGCTACGCCTATTTCTCCAAGCTCTGGAACGAGCGCGTCAATGCGCCGCCGCGCAACGACCTGCTGTCGATGATGGCGCACAGCCCGGCCACGCGGCACATGGATCCCGACAACCTGATGGGCAACATCATCCTGCTCATCGTCGGCGGCAACGACACCACCCGCAACACCATGAGCGGCTCGGTGCTGGCGCTGAACGAGCATCCGGACCAATACCGGAAGCTGCGCGAGAATCCTGCCTTGATCGAGTCGATGGTGCCGGAAGTGATCCGCTGGCAGACGCCGCTCGCGCATATGCGGCGAACCGCGCTGCAGGATACCGAGCTTGGCGGCAAGAAGATCAAGAAGGGCGACCGCGTCGTGATGTGGTACGTCTCGGGCAACCGCGACGAGGAAGGGATCGAGCGGCCCGACGAGTTCATCATCGACCGCGCCCGTCCGCGCACGCATCTTTCCTTCGGCTTCGGCATCCACCGCTGCGTCGGCATGCGGCTCGCCGAATTGCAGCTGCGCATCGTCTGGCAGGAGATGCTGAAGCGCTTCGACAGGATCGAGGTGGTCGGCGAGCCGAAGCGGGTCTATTCCTCCTTCGTGCGCGGTATCGAGCATTTGCCGGTGCGGATTCCCGGCTGAAGTCGGCATCACATGGTTGGGTCGGAACGCGTCGCGCAGCTCGAGCGCATCATGGACCTGCTTGGCTTCCCGAAGTCGGCGGGGATGCGGCTGGTGTCGGCGGAGCCTGGCAGGGTGACCATGGCGCTGGCGAAGCGGCCGGACCTGACGCAATTCTTCGGCCATTTCCATGGCGGCGTCGTCGCCGGCCTTGCCGACCATGCCGCAGGTGCTTGCGCCACCTCCTCGATGCCGGACGGCAAGCTCGCGGTCACCATCGAGATCAAGGTCAATTTCCTCAGCCCTGCTGACGGCGAGGAGATCATCGCCCGCGCCGAGACCATCCAGGCCGGCTCCACCATCGTTGTCGTCAAGGTCGAGGTGATCTCGCAAAAGGCAGGCGCCGAACGCGTCTGCGCCTTCGCCACCGCCACCATGCGGGCCATGGACATGCCGGCCGGCTTCCTCTGAGCGACGCGGCAAGCTGGCGCATGGCGGGCAAGGCATAGCCTGTGCCCAAGCCATGCAGGCCGGGCGCAGGATAGAAGTTGCAAAGGCCGGGGTGTTCTCGCAAGACAGGGGCGCCGGGCGCGTATTTTTTGCGTTCGCCGCCGCCACTCAGCGGTCTATTCTCCGCACCCTGACGATTTCAACAGCCGAGCCCGATGACCCAGAGCGAACACGACCACGATTATTCCGACATCCGCGATGCCGTCGCCAAGCTGTGCGCCCAGTTCCCCGGCGAATACTGGCGCAAGCTCGACCGCGAGATGGCCTACCCGTCCGACTTCGTCAATGCGCTGACGGAAGCCGGCTACCTCTCGGTGCTGATCCCAGAGGAATATGGCGGCGCGGGGCTGAAGCTGTCGGCGGCGACCGCCATCCTGGAAGAAATCCATCGCAACGGCTGCAATGCCGGGGCCTGCCACGCCCAGATGTACACCATGGGCACCGTGCTGCGGCACGGCAATGACCGGCAGAAGGCGCAGTGGCTGCCGCAGATCGCCAGCGGCAAGTTGCGTCTGCAGGCTTTTGGCGTGACCGAGCCGACCAGCGGCACGGATACGTCGTCGCTGAAGACGGTGGCGCGCAAGGAGGGCAATGACGGCTACGTCGTCAACGGCCAGAAAATCTGGACAAGCCGCGCCGAATATTCCGACCTGATGGTGCTGCTGGCGCGCACCACGCCGAAGGAGCAGGCAAAGAAGCGCACCGAGGGCCTCTCCGTGTTCCTGGTCGACATGCGCGAGGCGCGCAAGGCGGGGCTGACCATCCGCCCGATCCGCACCATGATGAATCATTCCACGACCGAAGTGTTCTTCACCGACATGAAGGTGCCGGCGGAAAACCTGATCGGCGAAGAGGGCAAGGGCTTTCGCTACATCCTCTCCGGCATGAATGCCGAGCGCATCCTGATCGCGTCGGAATGCATTGGCGATGCGAAATGGTTCATCGAGAAGGCCTCGAACTACGCCAGGGAGCGTGCTGTGTTCGGCCGCCCCATTGGCCAGAACCAGGGCATCCAGTTCCCGATCGCGAAAGCCTACGCGTCGATGCGCGCGGCCGAACTGATGGTAAAGGAAGCCACCCGCAAATACGAGGCCGGGCTCGATTGCGGCGCCGAAGCCAACATGGCCAAGATGCTGGCCGCCGATGCGTCGTGGGAGGCGGCCAATGCCGCGATCCAGACCCATGGCGGTTTTGGCTTCGCCGAGGAGTACGACGTCGAGCGCAAATTCCGCGAGACGCGGCTCTACCAGGTGGCGCCGATCTCGACCAATCTGGTGCTGTCGTTCATCGCCGAGCACGTGCTCGGCATGCCCCGCTCCTACTGAGAGGCGATCATGCTGCCACTTCAGGGACTCGTCGTCGTTGCGGTGGAACAGGCGGTGGCCGCGCCGTTCTGCTCCTCGCGCCTGGCGGACGCCGGCGCGCATGTCATCAAGATCGAGCGGCCCGAGGGCGATTTCGCCCGCGGCTATGACGCCGCCGCCAGGGGCCAGAGCAGCTATTTCGTCTGGCTCAACCGCGGCAAGGACTCCGTGGTGATCGATCTCGCCACCGGGGAAGGCCGGCAGTCGCTGGAGGATCTGATCGCCAGCGCCGACGTGCTGCTGCAGAACCTGAAACCAGGCTCGATGGACAAGCTCGGCTTCTCGCTGGAGCGGCTGCGGCGGGATTATCCGGCGCTGATCACCTGCACCATCACCGGCTACGGTGACGAGGGCCCCTACGCGCACCGCAAGGCCTATGATCTTCTGATCCAGGCCGAGAGCGGCCTTGCCTCGATCACCGGCGGGCCCGAAGGCGCCTCGCGCGTCGGCATGTCGATTGTCGATGTGGCGACCGGCGCCACCGCGCATGCCTCGATCCTGGAAGCACTGATCGGGCGCGGCCGCACCGGCAAGGGCTCCGACATCCGCATCTCCATGTTCGACGTGATGGCCGACTGGTGCACGGTGCCGCTGCTCAATGCCGAGAACGGCAAGCCGCCGCAGCGCATGGGCCTCGCCCATCCCTCGATCGCGCCCTACGGCGTGTTCCGCTCCAAGGACGGCAAGGAGATCCTGATATCGATCCAGAGCGAGCGCGAGTGGAAGACCCTGTGCGCCAGGGTGATGGGTCAGCCGGACCTGCCGGCCGATCCGCGCTTTGCCAACATGGTCGAGCGGGTGAAGAACCGTTCGCTCACGGACAAGACGGTGGGCGACAGCTTTGCAAAGCTGTCGCGTGACGAACTGCTGGCAAAACTGGCGGAGGCCGACATTGCCTTTGCCGAAGTGAACACGATGGACGATCTGGCCAAACACCCGCATTTGCGCCGCATCGAGGTGGATACGCCAAACGGCAAGGTGAGTTATCCGGCGCCGGCGGCGATCGTGGTGGGACAGCCGCGGCAGTACGGCGCGGTGCCGGCGATCGGCGACCATCACGAACTGCCCAAGGCCCAACCCGTCAGGAAATCGTCATGAGCGCGCCGGCCATCGCGGGCGAACAGCCCAACATCGATCATCTCAGGCAATGGATCGGCCGCACCGAGGAGGCGACCGACATCGTCACGGCGCAACTCGTGAAGGGCTTGCGCGCGACGCTGTTCCAGGAGATCGGGCAGCCCAAGGTGGGCGACGCCGCTCCGTTCACCACGCATTGGTGCCTGGCGCCGCCGGTTTTCCCGATGTCGCAGCTCAGCCAGGACGGCCATCCGACCCGCGGCGGATTCCTGCCGCCGGTGCCGCTGCCGCGCCGGATGTGGGCCGGCGGAGAACTGGAGTTCATCGAGCCGGTGCGCGTCGGCGACGAGGTGAAGCGTTCCTCGCGCATCTCCGACGTGACCTTGAAGACCGGCTCGACCGGCACGCTGTGCTTTGTCGCGGTTCATCACGACATCACCACGCCGCGCGGCATCGCGATCAGGGAGCGCCACGACATCGTCTATCGCGAGGCGACCACCGGGCCGCAGGTGGCGCCAAAGGCCCCGCCTCCTCCGCCGCCGGCGAAACATCGCGAGACGCACGTCTCCGACCCCGTGCTGCTGTTTCGTTACTCGGCGCTGACCTTCAACGGCCACCGCATTCATTACGACCGCGACTATGTCACCAAGGTCGAGGGCTATCCGGGTCTCGTGTTCCATGGCCCGCTGCAGGCTTCGTTCATCGTCGAGTTCGCGGCCAAGCTGCACGGCGGCGAGCCGCCGAAGAAATTCGTCTATCGCGGCGTGCAGCCGCTGTTCGAGGGCGGCGAGTTCTCGATCAATGCCAACGACAACGGCTCCGGCGGCATGGACATGTGGACGGCGAATGCCGAGGGCCAGCCGACCATGAAGGGCGTGGCGACGTGGTGAGTCTGCGCACGATCCGACTATTTCGTCATGGCCGGGCTTGACGAGCTACTTCCGGCCGAGTTGCTGAGGAACTCCAAGTGTCATCCCGCAAGCCAGCCAGCAAATCCATCACCGTCAAGGACGCCACCTTCAACCTGCTGCGCGCGTTCGGCATCAGGAAGGTGTTCGGCAATCCGGGCTCGACCGAATTGCCGTTCCTCGCCGACTGGCCCGACGACATCGACTATGTGCTGGGCCTGCAGGAAGCCTCCTGCATCGGCATGGCCGACGGCTACGCGCAGGCCACGCGCAATGCGGGATTCGTCAACCTGCACTCGGCGGCCGGCGTCGGCAACGCGCTCGGCAACATCTACACCGCGCACCGCAACCAGACGCCGCTCGTCATCACCGCCGGTCAGCAGGCGCGCTCGATCCTGCCGCTGCAGGCGTTCCTGCAGGCCGAGCGCGCCTCGGAATTCCCGCGGCCTTACGTCAAATACAGCGTCGAGCCGGCGCGGCCCGAGGACGTGCCCGCCGCCATCGCGCGCGCCTATTACACCGCGATGCAGCCGCCCTGCGGGCCCACCTTCGTCTCCGTGCCGATCGACGACTGGATGCATGCGACCGCACCGGTCGAGGCGCGGCAGGTCAGCCGCGAGCTCGGCCCCGATCCGGCGGCGATGAAGGCGCTTGTCGCGGCGTTCGCGGAAAGCAAGAAGCCCGCGGTGATCGTCGGCCCCGGCGTCGACCGCGCCGCCGCGGTCGATCTCATGGTTGATGTAGCCGAGAAGGCGAAAGCCTCGGTGTGGGTCAGCCCGTTCTCGGCGCGCTGCTCCTTCCCGGAGCGGCATCCGCAATTCGCCGGCTTCCTGCATGCCTCGCCCGGGCAGCTTTCCGATGCGCTGCGCGAGCACGACCTCGTCGTCGTGGTCGGCGCGCCCGTCTTCACCTTCCATGTCGAGGGCCACGCCTCGATCTTCGACGGCGGCACCACGATCTTCCAGATCACCGACGATCCGACTGCCGCCGCGGTGACGCCGCGCGGCTCAAGCATCGTCGCTACCATGAGGCCGGCGCTGTCGATGCTGCTGGAGCTGCTGCCTGAAACGAAGCGTGCCATGCCCGCGGGCCGCACGCTCTTGCCGGCGCCAAAGGCCGGCGATCCCATTCCGGTCGAGTATCTCCTGCACACGCTGTCGGAGGCAATGCCCGACAATGCCGTGCTGGTCGAGGAAGCGCCCTCGCACCGCCCGGCGATGCAGAAATTCATGCCGATGCGCGGCCAGGACAGTTTCTACACCATGGCGAGCGGCGGGCTCGGCTGGAGCCTGCCGGCGGCCGTCGGCATGGCGCTCGGCCGCGGCGAGGTCCGCACTGTCTGCCTGGTCGGCGACGGGTCGGCAATGTATTCGATCCAGGCGCTGTGGACCGCGGCGCAGCGCAGACTGCCGCTTACGGTGGTCGTCATCAACAATTCCGGCTACGGCGCGATGCGCTCGTTCAGCCAGGTGATGCAGGTGCGCAATGTGCCCGGGCTCGAACTGCCCGGCCTCGACTTCGTGAAACTCGCGGAAGGCCACGGCTGCGCCGCAGTGCGGGTGACGAAATCGTCCGAGCTTGCGGCGGCGCTGAAGCACGCGCTCGCGCAAGAGGGCACCAGCCTCGTCGAGGTGATGGTGGATTCCGCCGTGCCGCTGCTCTACGCGCAGAAGAGCTAAAGCGCGGTAGGTCTGGATGAATCATCATCGCGCCTTGGGTTTTCGTTTGAGCATGATCTTTTCGGAAAACCGCTTCACACTTTTCCGGATCATGCTTTACGCCGCTCACCGCCGCGTCTTGTGCGCCGCGGCGATCACTGCCGCCATCCGCGAATATTCCGTCCAGACCAGGTTGAGCAGCAGCGGCGGCTCCTCGTTCGCCTGCAGCAGCTCGGCGTAGCGCTCCCTGGCGTTGTCGGCGTCCCACCATTTCTGCGCCGAGGACGCGATGCGACGGAAGTTGCGCAGCGTGCCATAGAACTGGTTGGGGTCGGCGCCGGCCAGCACCGCGCAATGCACCAGCCAGTTGAAGCCGGCGATGATGGCGATGGCGATATCCGCGTTGGTGACGCCGGTGAATTCGATCACCGTGTCCTCATGCGGCAGCTGGCGCAGATAGCCGTCGATGATCGCCGCCTGCGACTCCGGCTCGGCAAGCAGGCGATACTCGTTGCGCGGCATCGCCAGCAGATAGCGGAAGGCTTCGAGCCCGGTGTGATCAGCGATGGCGGCTTCGTCAGAGCCCGCATCCTTGGCGCCGCGCTTGCAGGCGGGCATGATGAATGCGCCGCTGTCGACGTCCTCGACATATTGCTTGCCGCGCTTTTCGATGTCGGCGAGCAGCGCGTGAGGGACGTCCAGCGTCGCCGTCGCCGTTTCCTTGCCGAAGGGCCACCAGTTCATGGGCCACCCGATCCGCGATGGGTTCACAGCATCGAGGGGTCATTAGGCCGCATTTGCCTGAACGTGGCAAGGAAGCCGACAGGCCGCTTTCGGCACCGCGGGCGCAATCGGGCCGCATGGTTAATCCTGCGATGCGAAGGGCGCGCACCGCATGGCGCAGGCATGCCGCGGGGGGGCGCCTACTTCCTGTGGGTCTCTCGCATTTTCGCCTGGATCTTGGCCATGCCCGCGATCCAGCGGTCGTAATTCTCGGTCTTCTTGCGCATGTAGCCGAGCACCTGAGGGTGCGGCAGGATCACGAAGGTCTCCTGCTCCAGCCCCGCGATGACGTCCTGCGCGACCTGCTCGGGCGAAAGGTCGCCGTCGCCGGATTGCGGGCCCCTGGGGATCGCGCGCAGCATGTCGGTGTCGACGCCCTGCGGACAGAGGATGGAAACCTTGATGTTGTCGGCCTTGTGCGAGATCGCGAGATTTTCGGCAAAGCCGACTGCGCCATGCTTGGTGGCGGAATAGGCGGGGCTGCCGACCTGCGACAAAAGACCCGCCGCGGAAATCGTGTTGAGGAAATAGCCGCCGCCGCGCGCCTTGTAGCGCGGCACCAGATGCCGCGCGGCATAGACATGCGCCATGACGTGAATGGCCCAGCTGCGCTGCCACGGCTCGTCGGAATCGCCGCCGGCATTGACCGACAGCGGATCGAAGCCGCCGCCGATGCCGGCATTGGAGCAGAACAGCGCGATCGGGCCGAACTGGCGCTCGGTCTCCTCGATGACGTGCACGATGTCCTGTTCCTTGCCGACGTCGCATTTGAAGGCGGCGCCGTCGACGGTGCCTGCCACCGCGCGTGCGGCATCGGTATCGATGTCGGCCACCACGACTTTCGCGGCGCCGGCACGATGGAAGGCCTCGCACAGCGCGCGCCCGATGCCGTTACCGCCGCCGGTGACGACTACGACCTTGCCGGCCACCTGCATGGCATCCTCCCGCTCGTATTTGTCGTGATTTCTAGCGCCTAACGCAGGACGATGTCGAGCACCGCCGTGTAGTGGCAGGCGGCGCCGCCCAGCACAAAGCCGTGCCAGATCGCGTTCTGGAAACGCAGCCGCCGCCAGGCGTGGAATACCACGCCAAGCGTATAGAAGATGCCGCCGGCGAGAATGAAGCACAGCGCCAGCGCCGGCAGCGCCTTCACCACGGAATCATAGAGCATCAGGCCGCTCCAGCCCATGGCGAGGTACAGGCCGACCGAGAGCCAGTCGAGGCGACCGGGATATTTCAGCTTCACGACGATGCCGCCGATCGCCGCGCACCACACGCCGATCAGCAGCACGATGGCGAGCACGCTGTCCCTCACCTCCATGATGAAGGGCGTATAGGTCGCCGCGATCAGCACATAGATCGCCGAATGGTCGAGGCGGCGCAGCACCCATTTGGCGCGCGAGACCGGCCAGAGGTTGTAGGTTGCGGAAAGACCGAGCATGGCCAGCAGGCCGAAGACATAGATGCCAGAGACCACGATATCGAGCGGCGTGGCGTAGACCGCGGCCAGCACGATCAGCACGGTGGCGGCGATAAGGCCGAAGCAGATGCCGATGATGTGCACGACGCCGTCCGCGATCAGCTCGGCGCGGTCGTAGTTCCAGTGCACGGCGCCGGCTGCTGCGTGCAGCGAGGTCGCGGCCAGTTGCTTCAATCGGAACACGGTCATGACGGCACGGGGCTAGGATCGATTTCGGGATCGATAGATCATCAGCCCCGAACGGTCAACGAAGGGTTCATGAGGCTTTCCTGATATCGGTCAACCATGTAGCAAACGCGTCAAAAGCTTGACGCTTGATTTTGCCTGTTCGATCGCCACCTCTATTGTCACGCTACTGTTATCGTCCCCTCACGCCGGTTCTGACCGCCGCCGCATGCCTCCCAGTTTTCAGGACATTTTTGAGGAAGCGCGGCTGTCGGCGCAGGCGCTGTGGGATTATGGCGACGGCCTGTTCAATCCCACGGTACGGCTCGGCGTCACCGGCCTGTCGCGCGCCGGCAAGACGGTGTTCATCACCGCGCTGATCCACGGCCTGACGCGCGGCGGCCGCTTTCCGGTGTTCGAGCCCTATGCCAGCGGACGGATCGCGCGCGCCCGGCTTGAGCCGCAGCCCGACGACGCCGTGCCGCGCTTCGATTACGAGAACCATTTGCGCACGCTGGTGTCGGAGCGGCTGTGGCCGAGCTCGACCACCGACATCAGCGAGCTTCGTTTGGTCATCGACTATCAGCGCCGGAACGGCGCCGACCGCAGCCTCACGCTCGACATCGTCGATTATCCCGGCGAGTGGCTGCTCGACCTGCCGCTGCTGAACAAGAGTTTTGAGCAATGGTCGGCGGAGAGCCTGGCGCTGTCGCGCGAGGGGCCGCGGAAGGAACTGGCCGCGCCGTGGCACGCGCATCTGGCGACCCTGTCCGCCGAGGCGCGCGCCGACGAGCAGGCGGCGCTGACATCGGCGCGGCTGTTCACCGACTACCTGCGCGCCTGCCGCGACGAGCGCTTCGCCATGAGCCTGTTGCCGCCCGGCCGCTTCCTGATGCCCGGAAATCTCGCCAACTCGCCGGCGCTGACCTTTGCGCCGCTCGACGTGCCCGCCGATGGCAGCGCGCCCGACGGATCGCTATGGGCGATGATGGTGCGGCGCTACGAGGCCTACAAGGACGCGGTGGTGCGGCCGTTCTTCCGCGATCATTTTGCCCGGCTCGACCGCCAGATCGTGCTGGTCGATGCGCTCGCTGCATTCAACTCCGGGCCCGAGGCGCTGCACGATCTGGAAGCCGCGCTCGCCGGCATTCTCGATTGCTTCCGCATCGGCCGCGCGACCTTCTTCTCCAGCCTGTTCCGGCCGCGTATCGACCGCATCCTGTTCGCCGCCACCAAGGCGGACCACCTGCATCATTCCAGTCATGACCGTCTGGAGGCGATCCTGCGCCGCCTCGTCGCGCGCGCCGCCGACCGCGCCCAGCATGAAGAGGCCGCCATCGACGTGGTGGCGCTGGCCGCGGTGCGCGCCACGCGCGAAGCGACGGTGCAGCGCGGCCGCGAAAAACTGCCCTCGATCCTGGGCACGCCGGCCGCCGGCGAAAGCGCCAATGGCGAGTTCTTCGACGGCACGACAGAGGTCGCCACCTTCCCCGGCGATCTGCCGGCCGATCCCGAGGCCTTGTTCAAGGGCGACGGCGCGTTTCAAGGCCTCTCCAGCGCAGCGGCGGAGAAGGCGGATTTCCGCTTCCTGCGCTTCCGCCCGCCGCTGCTCGAGCGCGAAGGCAGCGCCGCGCCCGCGCTGCCTCACATCCGCCTTGACCGCGCCCTCCAGTTCCTGATCGGAGACCGACTGCAATGAGCGAGAAAACGCGAAAGCCCGCGACCTTCAAGCTCGATGACGCCAACGTGGTCGTGGTGGATGCCGACGAGCCCGGCCGCGCCGCGCGCGGCACCGTCCGCATCACGCCCGAGGCGGAGCCGGCGCAGTTGCCGGTGCCGATGGAAACGCGGCCGGTCGCGGTGCCGCGCCGCCGCTTCGGCTGGGGCACGATGTTCTGGATCGCCACCGGCGGCCTCATCGTGCTCGGCGCCGGCCTTGCCATCGTAAAGCTGATCGAGGATCTCTTTGCGCGCAGCGAAACGCTCGGCTATGTCGGGCTCGGCCTTGCCGCCGCCGCGGGGCTGGCGCTCGCGGTCGTGACGGGCCGCGAGATGTTCGGGCTGATGCGGCTCGCCGCTATCGAGAAGCTGCATGCGCGCGCGGCGGCCGTCATCGCCACCGACGACCGCGCCGAGAGCCGTGCCATCGTCGACGACCTCCTCAAGCTCGCGCACCAGAATCCGCATCTGGCGCGCGCCCGCGCCGAACTCACCGGACATTCCGGCGACATCATCGACGGCGCCGACATGATCCGCCTCGCCGAGCGCGAGCTGATGACCCCGCTCGACCAGGAAGCGCGCCGCATCGTCTCGCAAGCCGCGCAGCGCGTCTCCGTCGTCACCGCGGTCAGCCCGCGTGCGCTGTTCGACGTGCTGTTCGTGTTCGTGGCGGCGCTCCGAATGATCCGGCAAATTGCGCGGCTCTATGGCGGGCGGCCGGGCACGCTCGGCATGATCAGCCTTCTCCGCCACGTCATCACCCATCTGGCCATCACCGGCGGCATGGCCGCGGGCGACACCCTGCTGCAGCAGATGCTCGGCCACGGCATCGCGGCGAAGCTGTCGCAGCGGCTCGGCGAAGGCGTGCTGAACGGGCTGCTCACGGCACGACTGGGCCTGGCAGCGATCGACGTGACCCGCCCCCTCCCCTTCGCCGCGCTGCCGCGCCCGGCGCTGAGCGATCTCGCCGGCGACTTGCTGCGCAAGCGGGATGAGGAGAGCTGAGCAAGGCGCGGCATCCCGCCTCGTGGTTCGAGACGCAAGGCTTGCTTGATTGCATCGTTCGCAGACGGCCGGGCTAGGCTCGGCCTGCGCGGATGCCTGCCGTGTTCCTCATATGCGAGTTCAAGACCTCATCCTGAGGAGCGCGACCCGCGCGCGTCTCGAAGGATGTAGGCGCTTACAACCGCCGCCGGCGGCATGGCCGCCAGGACGCGCCAGCGGAAGAACAGGGAATCCGGCGGCGGCGAGAGATCGGGCGCCCAGCCCTCGAGCCTTTCCAGCGCGTAGGTGTCCATCACCACGCCGCGCCAGCTGCGTTCGACGCGCTCCAGAGGGGTCCGCACCGCCGTGGTCTCGTTCCACAGCGGCAGCCGGTTGTCCGGCTCGCGCGCAACGTAGAGTCCGGTGTGGCCCCTGACCCATGCCATGCCGGGATCGCGAAAGCCCTGGAAACGGCCGCGCTCGTTGATCTGGATCACCGGCATATGGCCGTTGAAGTGCCAGCGCAGCATCGCATAGGTGCGGTAGTCCGTGGTGGCGATCCAGGTTGCGCCGGTTCGCTTCAGTTCGTCCCGTGCGCGCGCGGCGACGTGCTCGTAGCCGGCCTCGCCGCCCACCGGGTCGGTGCGGCCGATCAAATTCCAGGGCGCGGCGACATAGTAGAAAAACACGCCGACGACAAAGGCGATGCCGGCAATGATCGCCGTGCGGATCCAGCCGACGGTGGATTTCACCAGCCATTCCGAAAATCCCTCCTTCGGCAGCATGGTCGCGTTGATGGCGGTCGCGGCAAAGCCGGCAGGCCACAGAAACATCGGCCAGGTGTCGCCGACGCGCAGCGTCAGCGACTTCCAGAGGAAATAGCAGAACGGCACGATGACCGCGGTGGAGAGCAGGATCGCGACCGGCTCGCGATCCCGATAGCCGCGCCATGCCGTCAGCGCCACGCCCGAGATCACCACCGGCAGCAGCACGAAGCCGACAAGACCGAACTGCAGGCCGAAGAACTCGCCGACGGTGCGGAAAGACAACGGGTGCGTCGCCACCGCACGGACCAGCTGAAAGCGGAACGAGGCCCAGTCGTGCTGGTAATTCCAGATCACGACCGGCGAGAACATGAGCGCCGCGACCAGCATCGCCGACCACGGATACCGGCTGCGCAGCCAGCGGCCGCGCCAGTTCGGCACCAGCATGAAGGCCGCCACCGCCGGCAGCAGCATGATGGCCGTGAACTTCGACAGCATCGCAAGGCCGGCAAACAGCCCGGCCGCGAGCCACCAGCGCCCGTCGCCGCTTTCGTTGAGCCGCACCAGCGACCACAGCATCGCCACGGCAAACGGGATCAGCGCCGTATCCGGCGCGACCTTGGCCATCAGCAGCCCGTAATAGAGCGCGGCCTCCGGCATCAGCAAAGCGAAGATGACGGCGCGGCAATCGCGCGTGACGCGGCGGACGATGTCGGCGAGCAAAAGCTGCATGACCAGCATCGCCACGATGCCGCCGAAGCGCACGCCGAGCGTGGTGTCGCCGAAGATCGCAGTCCCAAAGCGGATGAACCAGGCGATCATCGGCGGATGGTCGAGGAACGACAGCGCGCTCTCCTTCGACCAGGTCCAGTAATAGGCTTCATCCGTGCGCAGATCGAGCACGCTGGCGTACACGATCCGCATCAAGGTCATCGCCGCGATCAGTGCGAATACGCCAAGCCACTGCCGCTGCGCGGCAGGCCTGGAATCAGCGCGGTAATAATCGTGCGGGGTGGTCGTCACGGCGCTTTCTCCTCGACTCCTCCGGGGGTGTCAAGGCATTGAAGGCACTGCCAAACTGCTTAAACCAGGCTTCAACTGGACGGGAATAAACCCTATAGGTTTGCGGTATGGATGGTATGGCGGCCACTTCATCGTCGGCGCAGATCAGGACGTTGGCGCGCGGCATCGGGCTGCGGCAGGTCCGGCTTGTCAGCGGCAGCATCCTGTTCGCCTATCTGGTCAGCCATTTCCTCAATCACGCGCTCGGCAACATTTCGCTGGAGGCGATGGCAACAGGGGTGTGGTGGCATACCGCCTTCTGGCAATTCCTTCCGGTCTCGATCGTGTTCTACGGTGCCGGCATCACGCACACCGCGCTGGGGCTCTGGGCGCTGTACGAGCGCCGCCAGTTCCGCTGGAAGACGATGGAGCTGATGCAACTTTTGCTCGGCCTTTCCATTCCCGTGCTGATCATCGCCCATGTCCTCGGTGTGCGGCTTGCCTACAGCCTGTACGGGTCCGAGGTGCTTTATCCGCAGGTGCTGTTCGCCTATTTCGTTTCCTTTCCCGCATGGCGGCTGTGGGGCATGATCATCGTCATCCTGGCCTCCTGGATACACGGCTGCATCGGCCTTGGCTTCTGGCTGCGGATGAAGCCGTTCTACGCGTGGGCCGCGCCGTACCTGTTTGCCGCCGCCATCCTGCTGCCGGCACTCGCCATGCTCGGTGTGTACCAGGGCGGGCGGGCCGTACTCGACAACGACAGCGTCGAATGGCGAACCGAGAACCTGTCAGAGCAGAAGATCGGCACGACGGCGGAGCACCATGCGATCGACCTTGCGACGGAGTATTCGCTGATCGCCTATCTCGGCCTGATCGCGCTGGTGCTGCTGGCGCGCGGCGCGCGATTCCTGCACGAGCGGCGCGGCGGCATGATCAGCCTTTCTTACGGCAACGGCCGCACCCTGCGCGTTCCGAGAGGATTGAGCGTGCTGGAAGCGAGCCTGCGCAACAGCGTTCCCCATGCTTCCGTATGCGGCGGCCGTGCGCGCTGCTCGACCTGCCGCATCCGCATCATCGGCGACTGCAGCAGCCTGCCCGCACCGTCGCAGCGCGAGGCGTTCGTGCTGCACCGGGTCGGCAATGACGATCCCTCCATTCGTCTCGCCTGCCAGCTCAGGCCGGACACCGATCTCTCCTTCTTCCAGCTTTTCATGCCGCATGGCGACGGCCATGCCGGCAGTCCGACGGGGATCGGCCAGGAGCGGTATCTTGTCAGCATGTTCGTGGACATCCGCGGCTCGACCAAGATGGCGGAAAAACGCCTGCCGTTCGATACCGTCTTCATCGTCAACCGCTTCCTCGGCGCGGTGTCGCAGGCGGTGCTGGAATGCGGCGGCCAGCCGAACCAGTTCCTGGGCGACGGCATGCTGGCGCTGTTCGGCCTTTCCGTGAGCAAGCGCGAGGCCTGTCGCCAGGCGCTGCGCGCGGCCGCGCAGATCGCGATCAATGTCGAGGAGCTGAACAAATTCCTCAGCCACGACCTGCGCGAGCCGATCCGCTTCGGCATCGGCATCCATGGCGGCGAGGTGATCGTCGGCGATATCGGCTACCGCGATCACATGGTGTTCACCGCGCTCGGCGATCCCGTCAATGTCGCGGCACGGCTGCAGGACATGACCAAGGCGCTTGCCAGCGAAGTCGTGATCTCCGACGAGGTGCGCGCCACCGCGGGGCTTGCCGCAGACGCCTTGCCGCAGCAGGAAGTTCCGATCCGGGGCCGCAACGAGCCGATGATCGTGCGCTCGGTCACGGATGCGCGAACATTGTCGACGCTGGCCTTCGGCGCCGAAACGGCCGCGGCGTGACGGGGCGCCGATCGATGATGCGGACTTACCCAGGATCGTGGAATACCTCGTCGCGACCTGCTGAGCAGCCACCAGCCCCGCGCGCGTATGCCGCGCGCGGGGGGTTGAATGCTGCCAATTTGCCAAAAGTTGGAACTCAAATTGCCGCAAATCCAGCCAAGAATCGGTTTGGTACGGCCACAAGGGGCGATTTTGCCGAAAAGCGCTACACCATTTGCGCTACCAAGGCGGCAATAACACGCGTATCCTGTGCCTTGCGAGCCTGCCGGTGAGTGCGGGGACCGGGGGTTCGTTTTATTTTGTCGATTCCGCGGAGACGACGTGAATGCCTAAAGGTACGGTCAAGTGGTTCAACCCGACCAAGGGGTATGGATTTATCCAGCCCGCGACGGGTGGCAAGGACATTTTTGTTCACATTTCGGCGGTTCAAAAAGCCGGCCTGACGAGCCTCAACGAGGGGCAGACGGTGGAGTATGAAGAGGTTGCCAATCGCGGCAAGACCTCGGCCGAGAATCTGAAAGTCTAAGCGGTTTCGACGCGGTACGGTGAGCCCTCGGGCTCGCCGGTTCGAGCCCATGCCTGCTTGCTGAACAAGCGCGACCGGAGGAATTATCCATCCGGCCGCCTAGTCCTCCGTGACCCATTTCGCGACTGTCATGACATCGGGCGGCTGCAGGTAGCCGCGCGTCCATAAATCCACGACCCATTCCACCTTGGTGGCGCGCTCGACCAGCACGGCGGTGTTGTGCGGCGTCTGCAGCACGAGGGCGTTGCCACGGTATTTCGGATCGCCCACGCTGTGGAACTTGAACAGGCCCCACTGCTGCATCACCAGCAGCAGGCTCGTGGTGTTGCGGGTGGTGTCCCAGCAATCGTAATTATGCGCATCGTCGCGGAAGCGGAAATCCGCCTTCGCCACGCGCTTGTTGGTGCCGAGGATCGGGCCCATGCGGCGGTCGAACCAGATCACCGCCTTCTGGACTGCCGCGCGCTCGGCGGCGCCGCTGGCGCGGCCGCTATTCATGATCGCCGTCAGCGCGGCGCGATCCCCGGCGGAGAAATCGAAAATGTGGCGCCGGCGGCAGACGAAGCCGTAGCAGACCGTCATCGATGTCGCCGAGGGCGGATAGATGGAAACGCTGGTGTAGAGATCGGCGACCGCCCGGCTCATCTCGATGGGCCCGGCAAACCCCGGCACCGCAAATATGCTGCCGGCTGCGGCCAGCACGGCAACCAGCATCGATCGAAGCCTCGGCTTCAAGCGCATGGTGTCCTCGCGGCCCCCGCCCCATCGGCACCGACCACAGGACTAGCGCAGCCGATTATTGCTGCCAACGCCGAACGCTGCGGCTCCGGGCAGTCCCGCGCAGAAAGCTTGTGGATTCGACATTCGCGCCAAAGCGCGGCGAACGCTAACCCACCGGCAGCGGCGCACCGGGCCCAAAGACGGCGGCCCGCATTACCTTGCGCGGTTCGCCGCGGAGCAGACGGTTACGGTCAATACCGCCGCCGCAGGCGGCAATGCGGCGCTTCTCGCCGGCGGGGAGTAGCGGCTGGCGCATCGGCCCATGACGCTGCCGGGCGTTGCATCGTCCCCCCAAGGCGGTTCAAATGACCCTGAAAACAGGCGGCGGCAATTCTCACCGCCGGCCGGACGACGGGAGCGACGCCACAATGGAAGAAAAAGGCATTTTCGACGGCCTGAAGGTGCTGGATTGCGCGAGCTTCATCGCCGCACCCGCCGCGGCCACCGTGCTGTCGGATTTCGGCGCCGACGTCATCAAGATCGAGCCGCCGGGCGCGGGCGACCCCTATCGCAACCTGCCCAACCTGCCGGGTTATCCGCACAGCGAGCACAATTTCGCGTGGCTCCTGGAGTCGCGCAACAAGAAGAGCATCGCGCTCGACCTCACCAAGCCCGAGGGCCAGGCGGTGCTGCACAAGCTCGCCGCCGAGGCCGATGTCTTCATCACCAACATGCCGCTGCCGACCCGCGAAAAGCTCGGCATCACCTACGATCATCTGGCGCCGACCAACGAGCGTCTGATCTACGCCTCCTTCACCGGCTATGGCGAGAAGGGCGAGGAGGCCAACAAGCCCGGCTTCGACAGCAACGCCTATTGGGCGCGCTCCGGCCTGATGGACCTCGTGCGCGCCGACGAGCACACCACGCCGGCGCGCTCGGTCGCCGGCATGGGCGACCATCCCTGCGCCATGGCGTTCTACGGCGCGATCGTCACTGCGCTTTACAAGCGCGAGCGCACCGGCAAGGGCTCGCATGTCTCGTCCAACCTGATGGCCAACGGCGTGTGGGCAGCCTCCGTGCTGGCGCAGGCAAAACTGGTCGGCGCCAAGTTCCAGCCGCGCCGCACCCGCGAGAACGCGCTCAATGCCGTCACCAATCACTATCGCTGCAAGGACGACCGCTGGCTGATCCTGTCGCTGCTGAGCGAGGACCGGCAATGGCCGACGCTGGCAAAATGCCTCGGCCGCGAGGATTTAATCAGCGATCCCCGCTTCGAGCACAAGAAGGACCGCCACGCCAATTCGCTAGAGCTGATCAGGATTTTCGACGAGGTGTTTGCGACCAAGCCGCTGGCGGAATGGCGCAAGATCCTCGACGGCAACGGCCTCGTGTTCGGTGTGGTCGGCATCCTCGACGACATCCCGACCGACAGGCAGATGATCGAGAACGAGGTGCTGGTGCCGTTCGAAAACGACACCATGCTGACCGTCAGCAGCCCGATCTGGGTCGACGGCAGCAAGAAGGTGCAGCCGCGCAAGCCGCCCGGCATCGGCGAGCACAGCGACGAGATCCTGCGCAATGCCGGCTATGACGAGGCCGCGATCGAGAAGCTGCGTGCATCGGGCGCGGTAGCGTGAGCCGATCACCGATCCATCCATTCGTCATGGCCGGGCTCGTCCCGCGGCTGTCCGATCCACAAGCTCACGCCTTCACCGGACGAAGTCGCCACCTCCCCTACCTTGCGGGGGAGGTCGGAACGCATCGCAAGATGCGTTCCGGGAGAGGGGTGGCCACAGCGGCAGTCTTGCTGTGGCTACCCCTCTCCCCGCCCTCTCCCGCAAGGGGAGAGGGAGCCCTCGCATGGTGCCTCCCTTACCCAGGCGGGGAATCAAAGAGCTAGCGGTGCGTCGAGGCCCAGACGATGCCGACCACGATGGCGCCGACGATAACGGCAACCGCGACGGCCCAGGCGCTGACGCGGACGGAGCTGACGGTCTCGCGATGCGCCTCGTTCTGCGCGATCGCGCGGTTGCGGGCCTTCTCCTCGGGGTCGGGAGTGCTCATCGGATTCCCTGCTGCTGCCGGGCCGCACTCTAGCACCAATCGATGACAGCTGCCTGCAACCTGCGGTCACTGCCGTCCGCGAACAAAGCACATGCCCATGCGCGTGCTCTTGTCGCCGGTCTGGCAGGCGAGTCCCCTTGCGCAGGTCCAGTTGCGGAAACTCGCATCATTGGACGCGCTTGCCCGCTCGAGCCGGTAGCAATGCGCGCCCCAGCCGTCGCTGTATTCGGTGCCGGCCAGTTCCGCGGCGCCGCGCAGTTGCGGCCGGCTGGAAAAGCCCCGGGAGTAGTCCGGCGTGCTGCCGTCCCGCAGCGCGGCGAGGATGTCGCGGCGGCGGGCCTGGTCGCCGAAGAAATGCGGCGAGGCCGGCACCACGGTGGTGTTCGACGGTCTTGCGGCCATCCAGTCGGCGCCCGGAAAGTGGAAACCGCCGATGCCGCGGGTCTGGTGGCAGCCTGAACAGGTGATGTCGTTGAGCCGCCGCGCAAAGCCGCCGAACGAGCGGATATTCTGCAAGGCGGTTCCATCGCTCGCAGCCTTCTTCAGCGCACCGATGACATCGCTTTCGCTGAAAACGGCCCTGTCCCCCTCGCCTTCGCTGAGGCCGAATTCCGGCAGCCGGTTCGACGGCACGAAGCCGGCCGGCGTCGGCGCGATGGCCGCGGTGGCGAGGAATTTCTCGGGGATCAGGATGGCGCCGCGATCGAGCTCGGCGAAGTGGGTGGGATCGAGCAGCCACGCCTTGAACTCGCGTGCAAGGCTTTCGTCGCCGAGAATCCGCGCGCGGTCGATCTGGTTTTCCATCGGCGCTTCGGCGAAGCTTCGGGCCTGCGCATCGTAGCGAAATACCTTCATCAGATAATCGGTGCGGAAATCGCGCCTGGCCGATTTCGGTGCATGCGCGATCTGCAGGTTGATTTCGATGCGGTCGATGTTTTCCGGCATGACGAGATCGAGCGGACCGTCCTTGGCCTGCAGCTTCGTTGCAAGGTCCCGTCCGGTCAGCGCCATATCCGAGGTCGCGAGCCAGCGCCGCGCGATGGAAGCGCACGTGATCGGCTGGCCGTCGCGGTCCACTGCGGGCCCGCCCTTCGCGTGCAGGATGACATTCAGCGTCATCGGCAGCCGCGCCGGGCTCGCATCGTCCGGCGGCGCATTGCTGCGAACCAGACGATAGATCAGCCGGATTTCGCCGCAGCCTGCCGGCGCGACATACGCGCGATCCATGCGATTGACGATGCCGGCGAGCGCGAAGCGCGCGTCGGGCGAGGCGCACTGTGCGCGGTCGAACAATCGGAAATCGAAGGCGTCTCCGACGCCGATGGTCTCATCCGGCAGTTCCGCCTTGTGCCGCGCGATGTAACGCTCGAACTCCGCAGCGACGGCCGCCTTTACCGGACCCATCGACGGCATGGCGAAGAGTTCGGCGTTCGTGAGCGGCATATCCGCTGCACGCGCGGGTTCAAGGATACGGCCGAGGCCAAAGCGGCCGCGATCGAGATCGCGCAAGGCAAGCGGATCGATGATTGCGGTTCCGCGCTCAAGCGGCTGTTCCGCGGCCGCGCCGGCAGATGGGACGCCGCCCAGCAGGCAAAGCAGGACAACAAGAAGCGGCCGCAACGGAGAACTCATGTCCCCACTAACACCGTGCGCGAAGGCCTATTCAAGCAAAAAGGCGCTTCACATCGCGGTGAAGCGCCCAGCATTTGCAATGATCGTCGCGTCAGCGCGAGACGATCAGTCCCTTGCTGGTGACGACGACCCAGCGGCCGTCCTGTTTGCGGATGGCGTCGACACGGCCGACGCCCGGGATGGGATCGCCGGCAAAGACCTCGAACAGGCCGCGGCGGCTCTCGATCAGCGCACTGCCTCGGCCGACCTCGCGCAGCACCCAGCCTTCGACCGTCGGCAGGCGGCCGACCTCGGTCTTCGGCGGTGCCGCCGGCGCGGCAGGCGTCGCCGCGGCAGTCGTGGCGGGCGGCGTGACCGAACCGGTGACGTCCTTCGGCACGGAAGTTGGCGCGGGTGCAGCCGTCGCCAATTGCACCGGCGCGGCAGCGGCTGCCGGGGCTGCGGGCGCGGCAGCCTGGGCGGTACGCAGCCTGCTGACTTCCTCGGACAGGCGCGCGAGCTTGGCTGTAGGTTCGGCTTGCACCTTCTCGACCTTGTCGAGGCGGTCGCTGGTCTTGTTGAATTGGCTGACGCCGAGCTTGGCGTTCTGCTCGACGCTGGCCTTCAGCGCGAGGATTTCGGCATCGATGCGGGCGACGGCCGCTTCAAAGCCGACATCGCGGACGGCAGCCGTATCAGCCGGCTTGCCGTTGCGAAGGTCCGACGTGGCCAGCGCCCCGCCGATCGCGCCTGCCACCGCCGCAAGCCCGACAATGGCCACCATCGCCGCAACGCGGCGCATTGACGCCGCCGGCTTCGACACCTCGGCTTCGCCGGCCCACGCGCGCTCGCCCGGCGCCATGATCAGGACATTGCCGGACGGACGCGGCGCTTCCGCCTTCTTTTCCGCCTGCAGGTCGATCTTCGGCGCTTCGGCCTTGGCGGCTTCGATCCTTGGTTCGATCTTCTCGACGTCGGGCTCGACTCTCGGCGTATCCCCGGGAGAGGTCAGTTCCTGGTCGGGGCAAATGGTCGGGGACTCGGCCATGACAGGCTGGGAATTGAACTCGGTCCTGGCGTCGGATGCGGCACTCACAGAACCGGTTTCCGCGCTGGTCGGCTGGGGCTGTTGTTCGCTCACGTCAAAGTCTCCAGAATGAATTGACCATTTGGTAACTTTCAGTCCTTTCCAATTCCTTACCGGCCTTGGCCGTTACTGAAATTTTAGGAACTCACCCGGGGCGGTTTTGGGCCGGCAAGGTGGGCGTACCGTGACAAAGCGGCGGCCGGCGGCCATGTTGCTATGCGGCAAACCCTTCCTGCGTCATTTGCGCACGTCCATTTCCCGTCTAACATGCCATCAGGGGCGACCGGCCAAACTCGCGGGGGGCGGCGGCATGGCGATCGAAAAATGCATCAACGAGTATGACGTCGGTCACGTCATATTCGAGGAAGGCTCGACCGGGCGCGAGCTGTACGTCGTGCTGGACGGCGAGGTCGAGATCGCCAAGGTCAGTGGCGCCGCCAAGACCGTGATCGTCACCCTCGGCAAGGGCGAATTCTTCGGCGAGATGGCGGTGATCGACGGCTCCTCGCGCTCGGCGACGGCCATCGCAGCCGCGCCAAAGACCCGCGTGATGCGGATCAACCACGCCCGCTTCGTCTATCTCGTCAGCCAGCAGCCGGCGTTTGCGTTGATGATCATGGATGCGCTGTCGAAACGCCTGCGCGCCTCCAATGAACGGACCTATCGCACGGCGGCCGCTTCATGAGCGACCGCAGGCCCTCCCCGTTCAGGACGCTGCTCGACGGCGAAGCCGCCACGCTGATCCAGGCGACCGAGGACGTCTACCAGATCCGTTTCAAGAACCGGGCTGCGAATGCCTATCTGGTGCGCGGCACCAGGCGCACCATCCTGATCGATGTCGGGCTGTCGACCAATTACGCGCACTTGCTCGCTTGTCTCGCCCATGTCGGCGTGACGCCGGACAAGGTCGACATGGTGGTGCTTAGCCACGAGCACCTCGACCATATCGGCGCGGCCTATCACTTCCATGGCAGCGCCTACATCGCCGCACACCGGCTCGCCGCCAACAAGATCATGCTGCGCGACGATTTTTCGATGCTGCGCAAGATGTTCAACGAGCCGAATGTGCCGATCAACGTCGACATCTGGCTCGAGGAAGGCAACCTGATCGACCTCGGCAATTTCCGTCTCAGCGTGATGTACACGCCGGGCCATACCTCGGCCTGCATCACGCTGTTCGAGCCGGACAAGGGCCTGCTGTTTGCCGCCGACACGCTGATGCCCGGCGGGGTGATGGGCGGCGTGTTCGGCTCGGGCTCGATCGCCGACTACATCCAGTCGCTGGAGCGGCTGAAGGCGCTGAACTCGAAGATCCTGCTGTCCGGCCACGGCCGGCTCTCGGATACGCCGCAGGACGATGTGCGCATCGCGATCCAGCGCTCGCATGGCCTGCTGGAAGACACCGCACAACTGTTCGACGCGCTCGACGCGCGCTCGAACTTCGACCCGATCATGCAGTCGGTGCGCGACCTCAACAAGCTCGACGACTAGCCACTGTCGCCGTCATGCCCGGACTTGTGCTGGCTTGTCCGGGGCATCCGCGTTCTGACCGCGGCAACGACGAGTCGGGGATGGCGGGACAAGCCCGGCCATGACGAAGAAGAGAATTACCGCCTCTTCCCTTTCGCGAACGCCTTGGTCAAGAACTCCGCGAGCACCTCGACGCGCGCGGGACGCGGGCCGCCGGGCGGCGTCACCAGGTGCACCGCGCCTTCCGGCTGCTTCCAGCCTTTCAGGATCACCTCGACCTCGCCGGAGCGGATCGCATCGCCGACGATGAATTCCGGCAGGTCGGCGATGCCGAGGCCGGCGAGCAGCGCCGGCATGACGGCTTCGCCGTTGTTGACCCGCAGTTGCCCGACCGGGCGCACGCTCGCCTGCTCGCCGGCGGCATTGGTGTAATGCCAGACGCCGGGCGTCGAGAGATAGGCATAGCCGAAGCATTTGTGGTCGGCGAGATGCATCGGATGCGTCGGCCGGCCGTACTGCTTTAGATAGGACGGCGCGGCCACCGTGAAGCGCGGCATGGCGCAGAGCCGACGCGCGATCAGCGACGAATCCGGCAGCCGCGCGACGCGCAGGCCGGCGTCAAAGCCCTCGCCGATCAGGTCGACCGTGGCGTCGCTGAGATGAAGGTCGATCGACACTTCCGGGTAGGCCGCCAGGAATTCCGGCAGCAACGGCGCGACGGTGGTTACGCCGAACGTCATGGGCACCGCGAGCCGCACCAGGCCGCGCGGCGTCACCGATTGCGCCAGCGCCTCGTTCTCGGCCGCCTCACCGTCGGAAAGCAGACGCGCGGCGCGCTCGGCGAGCTTTTGCCCGGCGTCGGTGAGTGCGAGCCGCCGCGAGGTGCGGTTGAACAGGCGGGCGCCCAGACGCTCCTCCAGCCGGCTTACCGCCTTTGAGACGGTGGCCTTGGACAGCGCCAGTTCGCTGGAAGCCGCCGCAAAGGAGCGCAATTCCACCACTTTGGCGAAAATCGCCAGCGCCTCGAAGTCCGGAAGTTTCGCCACCTGCCACTATCTCCTTTTCGGAAACAATGAGTTTCAATAGTTTCTATTTCTATACCACACCCGGCGGCATATCCAATGCCCATCGAAATTCAACTGGTGGAGAAATTCCATGACCAAGAAGCTCTCGGGCAAGGTTGCCCTCGTTACCGGCGGTTCGCGTGGCATTGGCGCTGCGAGCGCCCTGGCTCTGGCGGAAGAAGGCGCCACCGTCGTCATCAGCTACAACGCGTCCCCAGAGAAGGCGGAAGCGGTCGTCAACCGGATCAAGGCCAAGGGCGTTCAGGCCCGCGCGTTGAAGGCGGACCAGGCTTCGACCGCGGACGTCGAGAAGCTCGTCAACGACGTTGCCGCAGAATTCGGGCGCCTCGACATCCTCGTCAACAATGCCGGCATCGCCGCCGGTGGCGCGGTTGACGATCCCAGTGCGGATGTCGCGGCGCTCGATCGTGTCGATGCCGTCAACGTCCACGGCGTGGTGGCCGCGATCCGCGCGGCCTCGAAGCTGATGGGCGAAGGCGGCCGCATCGTCACCGTCGGCTCGATGCTCGCCGACCGCGCCTCCTTCCCGGGTCTTGCCGACTACGTCGCCAGCAAGGCGGCGGTGGTCGGTTACACCAAGGGTGCGGCACGCGATCTCGGACCGCGCGGCATCACCGTCAACGTGGTGCAGCCCGGCTCGATCGACACCGACATGAACCCGAAGGATGGCGGCGAGTTCGCCGAGACGCAGCGCGGCCTGCATGCGCTGCAGCGCTTTGGCAAGCCGGAGGAAGTCGCGGCCGGCGTCGTGTTTCTGGCCAGCCCCGAAGCGTCCTTCGTGACCGGCACGGTGCTCAATGTCGATGGCGGCTTCAACGCCTGACCCTCTCAACGCAACGCCGGGCGCCTGCCCGCGCCCGGCTTCCGGAAATCTCAAGCAAGGAACAGGAAAATGATCGAACTGAAACCTTTCGCAAAGCTCGGCGGCGCCGACCACGGCTGGCTGAAAGCCAAGCATCACTTCTCGTTCGCGAGCTATTACGATCCCGCCAACATGGGCCACGGCAGCTTGCGGGTGTGGAACGACGACGAGATCGCGCCGAACACAGGCTTTCCCGCCCATCCCCATGCCAACATGGAGATCATCACCTATGTGCGCGAAGGCGCCATTACCCATCAGGACAGCCTTGGCAACAAGGGCCGCACTGAAGCCGGCGACGTCCAGGTGATGAGCGCCGGCAGCGGCATCCGCCACTCCGAGTACAATCTGGAGCCGACCAAGACGAAAATCTTCCAGATCTGGATCGAGCCCAGCACGCATGGCGGACAGCCGACATGGGGGGCAAAGCCCTTTCCGAAGGCGAACCGCGCCAATGGCAAGCTGGTCACCATCGCCAGCGGCTTTGCCGCCGATAACGATGCGCTGCCGATCCGGGCCGATGCGCGGGTGCTCGCCACCACGCTGAAAGCCGGCGAAAGCGCGGAGTACGCCCCGGAGAAGGCGCGGCATCTCTACCTCGTGCCGGCGGCCGGTGCGGTCGAAGTCAACGGCGTAAGGGTCAACGCGCGTGACGGCGCGGCGATCACCGATGAAGCCAAGGTGACGATCACCGCGCTGGAAGACAGCGAACTGGTGCTGGTCGACGCGGCGTAGCCGACCCTCACCCCTCGTCATGCCCGGGCCAAGAGCGCGAAGCGTCGTCGACGCAGGCGCCCGGGCATCCACGACCTTCCCAGCCCCAGGACGTGGACGGCCGGCACAACGCCGGCCATGACGGACTTTCTTGACGACAACCCCGTGAACCAAACCCAAGACCAAAGGAGGCCATCATGGCCAAGGTACTCGTGCTCTACTACTCCGCTTACGGTCACATCGAGGCGATGGCCAATGCCGTCGCTGAAGGCGCCCGCGAGGCCGGCGCGCAAGTCGACATCAAGCGCGTTCCCGAACTCGTGCCGGCCGATGTCGCAAAGGCTTCGCACTACAAGCTCGACCAGGCCGCGCCGGTCGCGAAGATCGACGATCTCGCCAACTACGATGCCATCATCGTCGGCACCGGCACGCGTTTCGGCCGCATGGCCGCGCAGATGGCGAACTTCCTCGACCAGGCCGGCGGCCTCTGGGCCAAGGGCGCGCTGCACGGCAAGGTCGGCGGCGCCTTCACTTCGACCGCCACCCAGCATGGTGGCCAGGAGACAACGCTGTTCTCGATCATCACCAACCTCCTGCATTTCGGCATGACCGTCGTCGGCCTGAACTACGGCTTTGCCGGCCAGATGAAGCTCGACGAGGTGACGGGCGGCTCGCCCTATGGTGCGACCACCATCACCGGCGGCGACGGCAGCCGGCAGCCCAGCGCGAATGAACTGGCCGGTGCGCGCTACCAGGGCCGCTTGATCGCGGAGACCGCCAAGAAACTGCATGGCTGATGCGACGGCGGCGGCATTCCCGATCGGGAATGCCGCCCCATCTCCCCGCCACGGGGATGACGGATCATGGCCAATGATTGAACTTCTCTTTGTCGCGCAGACCTTTCGCAATCCAATCCGACTATAGCCGGCAACCGGAATCTTCTACAGCGGCTTGATATAGACCTTGCGGAACTTGATCACGCCCGAGCCGTATTGAAGCGCGAACGGGCCGGCGGCGTGCTTTGAATCCTGGACATCCACCGTCTTTTGCCCGTTAAGGACCACGGTGAGCTGCGAACCCTTTGCCGTGATCTCGTAGGTATTCCACTTGCCGCCCGCTTTCGGCATCGGGTCGACCTTGCCGACGTCGACGATCGCGCCGGTGCCGTAGGTGGGATCGGGCCGCTTGTCGAAGATGTTCACCTCGTAGCAGATCTTGGAATCGATCTTGCCGCGTTCGTCGCAGCGAATGAAGATGCCGCTGTTGGCGGCGTCGTCGGCCCAGAATTCGGCCGTAATGACAAAGTCCTTGTAGGAGTCTTTCGAGACCAGGTAGGAGGGATCCTTGCCGTCGAGCTTGTCGGCCATCAGCGAACCGTCCTTCACTTCCCAGTTGGCCTTGCCGACTTCGGTCCAGTCGGCGGCCTTGTAATTGCCGTCGATCAGCTTGACCCAGCCGTCGCCCTGGCCGGAGGCCGTGGTCGAGAACTGCATGGCGGCGGCGCCAAGCAAGAGTCCAGCGGCAAGTGTCGGCAGATATTTCATTTGATGTCCTCCCTTCGGGTTTTTAATTGGGCCGCAACCTAGCATCGGCGGGGCCGGCGTAAACGCGTTTTCCATGCTGCAGTTGCGTTGTAGGCGCCGCGCCGGTCACACATGCGCGCGGCGCCGCTTGCCCGCGCGACAAGACCGGTTAGCATTGCCGGCCAGCCAGATGAGCGCTTCGGCTCATCCGGGAAAATGGAGGAAGTCATGACAGCGTCGCGCCGGCTCTGGCGTCTTGCCGCGTTGGCAGTTGCGGTTGCGGGCACACCGGGCGTCTCGTCAGCTGCGGAACTGAACCCCGCCGCCGTCACCTACAAGCTGCCGGACCAGATTCCCTGGGGCCCGGTGAACGCCGCGGGCGCGCAACAGGCCGTGGTCGTCGGCGATCCGGCCAAGCCGGGCTTCTACATGGTCTACACCAAGTGGACCAAGGGCAATCATTTCAGCCGCCCGCACAGCCATCCCAACGATCGCTACATCGTCGTGCTGCAGGGTACCTGGTGGGTGGGCTCCGGCCCGAACTTCGATCCGGCCAACGGCAGCGTGCCGATGCCCGCCGGCAGCTTTGTCACGCACACCGCCAAGCAGGTGCATTGGGACGGCGCCAAGGACGAGGACACCATCTTGCTGATCATGGGCGAAGGGCCGGCGACATCCGCGCCGGCGGCGGAAAAGTAGGCGCGTTGGCGCGACCTTCTCCCGGTGGCCGGGAACAGCAACCTTTGCTTCGGTGGGACGTTTCGCCTCCTTCAACATCAGAAGGAGAACGACATGGCTAGCGCAGCCGATATCAGGGAACACATGGACGTCATCTCGTCGGACCGCAAGACCGTCGGCAAGGTCGACCATGTGGAGGGAACCGACATGATCAAGCTGACGAAGCAGAGTTCGCCGGACGGTCAGCACCACCATTTCATTCCGCTGGCATGGGTCGACCATGTCGACCAGCACGTTCACCTGAACAAGTCCGGCGCTGACGTGACCGCGCATTGGAAGCAAGGCCCCCAATAGGACCTGTTTGCAGCAACAACCCGCCGCTGTATGCTACCGGTCAGGAAACGATCAGATGCATCCAGCGGCGAAATTGCAGTTCGAACGCGTGGTCGACGAATACGGCAAATGGCGCGCGATCGCAGAGTCCGAACGGCCCCCCGCGCCGGCGTGGTGGTGGGGACCGGCGCTGGAGCTGCGCGAATTCGCCGTGGCGCTGGCGCCTTCCGCGTGCCGGCGGCTGGGATTGCCGCCAGGCGCGAGCTATGCCGATGCTGCAGCGATACTGCTGGGTTCGTTGGCGGGGCAGACCACGGTGTCCTGGCCCTATGAGTTTTCGCGAAAGGTGATGTCCACCGATTCCGACGTGCGCGATCTGCATCCGCAGCCGTCAGACGACAGTGCGTTTCAGCCCTGAAGTTTCAGGTTCGTCGGCGGGCTGCAGCGGCGGCGAGGCGATGTCGACCGACACGCGCAGCAGTTCGGCGAGATCGCGCGCCGGCACGGGCTTGCTGATAATATATCCCTGCATCTCGTCGCAGCCGTGAGCGCGCAGGAAGCTCTGCTGCTGCGCGGTTTCCACGCCCTCGGCCACGACCGTCATGCCGAGCGCCTTGCCCATGCTGATGATGGCTTGGGCGATCGCCTGGTCTTCCGGGTCCTCGGCAAGATCGCGGACGAAGGAGCGGTCGATCTTGATGGTGTCGATCGGGAACTGCTTCATCAGCGACATCGAGGAATGCCCGGTGCCGAAATCGTCGATCGCGATGCGGATGCCGCGGGTCTGGATGGCGTCAAGCACGCGGATGGCGCGCGAGACGTTGCGCATCACCATGCTCTCGGTCACCTCGAGCTGCAGCAGCACTGCCGACATGCCGCTGGCGAGCAGGGCCTCGTCGACATCGTGCAGCAGATTGGGATCGGCGAACTGGCGCGGCGACAGGTTCACCGCCATCGACACCGGACGCAGGCCGCGGCGCTGCCAGGCCATGTTCTGCGCGCAGGCTTCCTTCAGCACCCAGCGTCCGATCGGCACGATCAGGCCGGTCTCCTCGGCCAGCGGAATGAACTGCATCGGCGAGACCATGCCGAAATCGGGATGCATCCAGCGCAGCAGCGCCTCAACGCCGGTGATCTGGCCGGTCATCATGTCCACTTTGGGCTGGTAGTGCAGCACGAACTGGTCGCGCTCCAGCGCGCGGCGCAGCGCGGTCTCCAGCGTCAGGCGCTCGATCGACTGCACCTTGACGTCGCGGCTGAAGAAACGGAAGCCGTTCTTGCCGTCTTCCTTGGCAAGATACATCGCCATGTCGGCGTTCTTGGTGAGCGTCTGCGCATCGATGCCGTCTGCCGGATAGGTCGCGATACCGATCGATGCGGTGCTGTGACACTCGTGGCCGCTGAGCTGCAGGGGCTGGGCGAGGGCCGACAGCAATTCGTTCGCGATCCGCTCGACATCGCCGCGCTCGCCGGTGTTCTCCAGGATCACCACGAATTCGTCGCCGCCGAGCCGCGCCACCACGTCGCTGGCGCGCAACGTTCCGCGCAGGCGATGCGCCACCTCTACCAGCAGCATGTCGCCGGTCTCGTGGCCGAGCGAATCGTTGATGACCTTGAAGCGGTCGAGATCAATGAACAGCAGCGAGAATTTTCGTTGATAGCGCTGCGCATTCTCGATGGTGTGGCGCAGCAGGCCGTTGAACATCTCGCGGTTGGGCAGCCCCGTCAGGCTGTCATGGGATGCGAGATATTCGATGCGCTCGTCCGCCTTCTTCTTCTCGTCGGCGCGGCTGAAATTCTCGAGCGCAAAGGAAACATTGGCGGTCAAGCGCTGCAGCAGGTCGACGAACTCCGGCGTGAATGTATGCTTCTCGATCGACACGAACAGCATGACGCCAACGACCTTGCCGCCGTTGAACAGCGGGAATGACGCGCCGGATTGCGCGCCCTGAAGCTGCGAGGCAGTGTGAAAGATCGGCGCATCGCGCTCCGCCGAATAATCATTGGCGATGCATGCTTTCCCTGCCCGGAATGCCCTGCCGGAAAGACCAAGCCCCTCCGGAATTGTCGGATCCGGCGAGATTTGCATCTCCCAGGCCTTGTCGGATGTCGGACCTGATGCGGCCGCGACTTCGAAGAAGGCGCTGTCCGGCCTGGCGAGCGCAATGGAGGTCGAGGTAAACCGGCCACCTTTCGCGGCAGCCTCGCAAACAAGCCGGAACATCTCGGCAGGCGATTTCGCCCGCACGATCGCCTCGTTGGTGGCGCTCAGCGCCGCAAGCATGCGGGCCAGCCGCTCCTTCTGTTCCTCGGTGCGCGCCTTTTCGTCGGCGCGGTCGAAACCTCGCAGGGCGAACGACACATTGTTTGTCATCCGCTCCAGCAGTTCGACGAATTCCGGTGTGAATATGTCTTTCTCGACGGCGATGAACAGCATGACGCCGACCGGAGCGCCGGCGACGATGAGGGGGAACGACGCGGCCGCCTGCGATCCATCGCTGATGGCGTGGGCGTGGAAGGCCGCCGTGCTCTGCATTGCCAGATAATCGTTGGCAATAGCGGGCTTGCCGGTGCGAAACGCGGTCCCGGCCAGGCCTTTCCCTTCCGGACGCTCGGCATTGATGGAAATCCGGGCATCGCAGGCGCTCTCGGCGGTCGGCCCGGCCGCGGCCATGATCTGCATGAAATCGCTGCCGGGACGTACCAGCGCGATGATGGTCGAGGTGAATTTTCCGCCCTGCGCTGCGGCCGTGCACACGAGGTCGAACAGCTGCTGGCGCGACTTGGCGCGCACGAGCGCCTCGTTGGTCGCGCTCAACGCGGCCAGCATGCGGCCAAGCCGTTCCCTTTGCTGGTCGGAGCGGGCCTTTTCGTCGGCGGCGTCGAACCTGCCAAGTGCAAAGGAAAGGTTGTCGGCGAGCCTCTGCAGCAGTTCGACGAATTCGGGGGTGAACGTGTTCGTCTCGGACGAGATGAACAGCATCACCCCGACCGGCTTGCCTTCGAGAAGCAGCGGGAAGGCGGCGCCGGAGCGCGCGCTTTCATTGCGAATGATCTGCTGGAAGGGATAGCCGCGCGGATCGTTGGGAAAATCGTTGGAAATGCTGGCCTGCCGGTCGCGGAAAGCCGTGCCGCACAGGCCGCGGGCCTCGGCGTGGGCTTCGTTGGTCGAGACCTTCAGCGGCCGGGCGTAGTGCGCCATCGGTCCGGCCGAGGCCGCCATCTCGAGATACCCGCTGTCTGCCTGCCCGAGCAGGATGCTCACCGAGTTGAACCGGCCGCCTTGCGCTGCCGCCTCGCAGACCAGCGTGTATAGCTCGGCGCGCGACTTGGCGCGCATGATGGCTTCGTTGGTGGCGGAGAGCGCCGCATACATGCGGGTGAGGCTTAGCTTCTGCTCGTCGGAGCGCGCCTTCTCCGCAGCACGATCGAAATTGTCGAGCGCAAAGGATACATTCTCGGCAATCCGCGAAAACAGCGCGACGATCTCGTCGTCCCTGGCCCAGGACATGCCGACGAAGAACATCAGAACGCCGATGCTGTCGCCGTTCTTGATGATCGGAACGGCCACGCACGCGTTAACGCCGGCTTCGCGCTGCGTCTCTGCCCACACGCCGCTGTTGGCGGCGATATCGGCATTGATGGCGGACTTCCGGGTCCGGAACGCCTGCCCGGCAATTCCCTGGCCGTACGGATTATCCGGGTCGCTGGAGAATTTGATGCGGGTGATGAGATGAGATGCCTCGCCGGTAGCGGCCGCGGGCTTGAGCCAGGTCGTACCGGGTTCGGCCAGGAGCGCCACGGTGGCGAGCGATTTTCCGCTGTGAACCGCCGCGTCACACACGCGCTGGTAAAGCTCGATCTCGGTCTTGGCGCGGAGGATCGCCTCATTGGTTGCGCTGATGGCGCCGAACATCCGCGCCAGCCGGCGCATCGCCCGTTCGCTCTTCTTGCGGGATTCCTCGTGATCGAAATTATCGAGCGCGAACGAGATGTTTTTCGACATCCGTTCCAGCATCGCGACGGTTTCTTCGTTGAAGGATCCGGTTTCACGCTTGGTGACCAGCAGAATCCCGACGCTGTTGCCGTTGCGGATCAGCGGCATTGCAGCCGCGGCGCCGACCTGACCTTCCAGCGCGCTCTGCCGCCAGGCGAGCGAGCGCGCATCGTTGAGATAATCGTTACTGATGCATACCTTGCGGTCACGAAAGGCCTGCCCGCCGATACCCCGTCCTTCCTGCACGCCGGCATCGGTCGAAATACCGATGTTGCGCAGGCGCTCCGAATCTTCGCCAAGTCCGGCGACGCAGCACAATCGGTCGGTACCTGCTTCCTGAAGGAAGATGGTCGCAGCCAAAAAGTCTCCGCGCGAGAAGGCCGCTTCACAGACCTTCGCGTAGAGCTCTGCAGGCGATTTCGCGTACAGGATCGCCTCGTTCGTGGCGTTCAACGCCGCAAGCGTACGCGCGGTATTGGTCTCCAGCACCCTTACTTCCTCAGGCAGCACACGTCCCGACGGACTTCATGCGGGCCAGATGACTAAATGCGCGTTAGGGGGTGTTCGAAGTTGCTGATCAGAGTAAATGTCGGACAAACGCACCGGCATTAAACCAATTGGTTACCCTAATCGGCCTTGGGGCAGCAGGGACTTGGGCTCCACCGGGCCGTCCCACGGCCGAGCAGCGTTGCACCCGCTGCATTGCACCCAAGCTTTTGCCGAGCGGCGATTGCTAAGGTGGCGGGGCTTTGAGACCATGGGCGCCACAACAATCAAGACCGCCGCCATCCGCCGACGGCTCCCGAGGAAACCCCCAAATGCCCATTGTCCAGGCCGGCCGTCTCACGCGCATCGGCGCGGCACTCGTCAAGGCCGCCGGCGCGTCCGACGAGGAGGCCCATGCGGTCGCGGCCGGTTGCGTCAACGCCAATCTCGCCGGCCATGACTCCCACGGGATTATCGCGATCCCGACCTATATCGACCGCATCAAGGCTGGACACATCGTGCCGGGCGCGAAGTGGACCATCGTGCAGGAATCGCCGACGACGACCGTGATCGACGGCCATTGGGGTTTTGGCTTCCACGTCAACAGCAAGGCGATGGAGCTGACGATCGCCAAGGCCAAGACCGCCAACGTCGCTGCCTGCACCGTGTTCCGGCAGAGCCATGTCGGTCGTCTCGCCGCCTATCCCCTGATGGCGATGCGCGAGGGCATGATCGGGATTGCCACCGCCGATTCCGGCCGCTCGCCGAAGCACGTCGCGCCGTTCGGCGGGCGGGAGGCGCGGCTCGGGACCAATCCGATCTCGATCGCGGTGCCGTCCGATCTCGACGCGCCGTTTTACCTGGACATGGCGACCTCGGCGGTCGCCGCCGGCAAGGTCCAGCTCGCGGTCGCCCGCGGCGAGCAGATCCCGACCGGCTGGATCATCGATGCCGAGGGCCGCCACACCACCGATCCAACACAATACCGAAAGGGCGGCGCTCTGCTGCCGCTCGGCGGCACCGAAGGCTACAAGGGCAGCGGCCTCGCCGCGATGGTCGAGGTGCTGTGCGGGCTGCTGACGGGCCTTGGCTTCGGCGTGGAGCCGACCGGCCGGCACAATGACGGCGTGTTCATGGCGGTGTTCAATGTCGCCGCGTTCCGGCCGCTGCAGGACTTCAAGAAGGAAGTCGCCGACTTCGCGCGCTATCTGAAATCGACACCGCCGTCGGAGGGCTCCAGAGGCGTTTTCTATCCCGGCGAGGTGGAATATCTGCGCGAGCAGGAGCGCCGTCGCGACGGCATCGAAATCGAGGATGCGACGTGGGAAAAATTGCGCGCGCTCGCCAGCGAATACAAGATCGCCGGTGAGCTGGGACTGGCGTGAGAGGGAGAACAGCATGACGCGGCAAATGGCGCTGGTTGGTTTCTTGCAGGCGCAGAACTGCACCAACCTGCCGAGCTCATGGCGGCATCCGGAATCGCGCGACGATTCGATGTCGTCGGACTATTACCAGGAGATCGGGCGCATTTTGGAGGCCGGCAAATTCCACATGGCCTTCTTCGATGACCGCCTCGCCATGCCCGACCGCTACGGCAACGACCACGCCCACACGGTGGAATACGGCATCCGCTGCGTGAAGATGGACCCGCTGGTCGTGCTGACCTGCATGGCGATGGCGACCACGAAGCTCGGGTTGGGGGCCACCGCCTCGACCACCTATTTCGAACCGTTCGATGTCGCGCGGCGCTTCCAGACGCTCGACCTGATGACCGGCGGACGCGCGGCGTGGAACGTCGTGACGTCGCTGAACGACGGCGAGGCGCTCAACATGGGCAAGGACGCCCATCTTGAGCACGACTACCGTTACGACCGCGCCGACGAATTCATGGAGGTGGTGCTCGGCCACTGGGACGCCTGGGAAGACGGCTCGGTCATCATGGACAAGAAAAGCGGCCGTTTCGCCGATCCATCGAAAGTGAAGCGGCTCGACCACAAGGGGCAATTCTTCAAATCGCGCGGGCCGTTCACCGTGCCGCGCTCGCAACAGGGCCATCCTGTCGTGATCCAGGCCGGCGCGTCCGGCCGCGGCCAGCGATTTGCGGGCCGATGGGGCGAAGTGATCTTCACCGCGGCGCGCACCCTCGCCGGCGCCAAGGAAGGCTATGCCGCCGTCAAGAACGAGGCCGCCAAGGCCGGTCGCGATCCCGACCAGATGTTCCTCTGCAACCTGACCACGCCGGTTGTTGCCGCAACCAAGGCGGAAGCCGAGGACAAGATGGCGCTGATCAACAAGCTACCGCTGCAGATCGATGCGCTGTCGCTGCTGGCGGAAGCGCTGAACTTCGACTTCGCCTCGAAACCGCTCGACGAGCCGCTGACGAACGACGACCTCAACAGCATGCAGGGCATTCTGGGCATCCGCGACGGCGTGCTGAAGACGTCCGGCAAGAGCAATCCGAGCGCCCGCGATTTCGTCACCTTCTCCGGCCGCGGCCAGGTGCACGACGCCATCGTCGGCGGCCCGAAGGAGATCGCCGACGTCCTGGAAGAAATGTTCGTCGAGCACGGCTGTGATGGTTTTGTCATCGCGGCGACCATTGTCCCGGGCTCCTATGCCGACTTCGTCAAGCACGCGGTGCCGGAACTGCAGCGCCGCGGGCTGTTCCACAAGGACTATGCCGGCAAGACGCTGCGCGACAATCTGGGCCTCAAGGTGCCGGCGGTGGGCGCGTGGAAGAGCCCGCCGCAGGCTGCGGCCGAATAAGGGAAAGCATGATGCGTTGGCTGAAATTCACCGCCTCGGGCAACACTTCCTGGGGCATCGTCGAGGGCGACACGGTCACGGCCGTCGCTGGCGATCCATTCGGCGAGTGGCAGAAAACGGCGCGGGCGCATGCGCTGAAGGACGTCAAGGTCGAGCTGCCGCTGGTTCCGCGCACCTTCTACTGCGTCGGGCTGAACTATCTGAAGCATCTCAAGGAAGCCGCCGACAAGGCCGGCACCGTCCCCCACGTGCCCGACCGGCCCGAGATCGGCTACCGCGCGCAGAACGCGCTGATCGCCCATGACGAGGATGTGGTGATCCCATCCTTTGCCACCGACAAGATTCACTACGAAGGCGAGCTCGCCGTCGTGATCGGCAGGAAGGCGAAGCATCTCACAGAAACAAATGCGATGTCTTGCGTGTTCGGCTACACGATCGGCAACGACGTCTCCGAGCGGACATGGCAAAAAGCCGATCGCGGGCTGTGGCGCTCCAAGAACGCCGACACCTTCAAGCCGATGGGGCCCTGGATCGAGACCGACGTCGATCTCGACAAGATGGAAACCGCAATCCGCGTCAACGGCAAGGAGACCGGCCGCTTCCGCACCAACGACATGATCTTCGGCATCGTGCCTTTCCTGGTCGAGCTGACGAAATATTTCACGCTGTGGCCGGGCGACGTGATCTGGATGGGCACTGACGGCGCCTCACCCGATCTCAAGCACGGCGACGTGGTCGAAATCGACATCACCGGCATCGGCACCCTGCGCAACCGCTTCGTGCGGGAAGGTCGGTAGGACATGGCTCGCTATTCGGCTGCGCATTATTTCCTCGAAGGTCTGGTCGATCTCGGGGTCGAATACATCTTTGCCAATCTCGGCACCGACCATGTGTCGCTGATCGAGGAGATGGCGCGCTGGGACAAGGAGGGCCGCAAGCATCCGGAAGTCATCCTGTGCCCGCACGAAGTGGTGGCCGTGCACATGGCCGGCGGCTACGCGCTGGCGACGGGGCGGGCGCAGGCGGTGATGGTGCATGTCGACGCCGGCACCGCGAATGCCTGCATGGCGATCCAGAACCTGTTCCGCTACCGCCTGCCGGTGATGCTGTTCGCGGGACGCGCACCGCATACGCTGCATGGCGAGCTGGTCGGCTCGCGCGATACCTACGTACATTTCGTGCAGGACCCCTTTGACATCGCCAGTATCGTGCGGCCCTACGTCAAATGGGAGTATTCGCTGCCGTCAGGCGTCGTGGTGAAGGAAGCGCTGGCGCGCGCCGGTGCCTTTGCGCATAGCGATCCGCCCGGCCCGGTCTACATGATGCTGCCGCGCGAGACGCTGGCGGAAGAATGGGACGAAGCCGCCATGCCGCCCTACCCCGTCGCGCGTTACGGCAGCGTCCAGGCCGGCGGCATCGAGCCGGCGCGGGTGGAAGCGATTGCGGACGCGCTGATGCGCGCGGAAAATCCCGTGGCTTTCGCAGCCTATCTCGGCCGCAAGCCGCACGCGGTCGCCGCGCTCGATCGACTGGCACGGACCTGCGGCATTCGCGTCGCCGAATTCAATCCCATCGACCTCAACATCCCGCAGGACTCGCCCTGCTTTGCCGGCGCTGATCCGGCCGCGCTGCTCGAAGGCGCCGATCTCGGCCTGCTGCTCGACACCGACGTGCCGTTCGTGCCGCAGGCGGCAAAGAACGCAGCTGGCATCAAATGGGTTCAGATCGATCTCGATCCGTTGAAGGCCGACTTCCCGATGTGGGGCTTTGCCACCGACATCCGTGTGCAGGGCGACAGCGGCATCATCCTGGAGCAGTTGTGCGACGCCGTCGACGCCCGCGCTGACGCCGCCTACCGCAAACGTGTTGCGGACCGCATCGCAGGCTGGGACGGCGCGCGGGCTGCGGCCGCGCAGAAGCGCGCAGCGGCCAGCGCCGACAGGGGCGTGGCGGGCGCGCTCAATCCTGCGTTCGTGATGGCGACGCTCAGCGGCAAGATTTCGCAGGAGGACGTCGTGCTGAACGAAGCCATCCGCAACGGGCCGGTGCTGCAGGATCATGTGAAACGCACCAGGCCGCAAAGTTATGTCGGCCTTGCAGGCGGCGGGCTCGGCTTCAGCGGCGGCATGGCTCTCGGCTTGCGGCTGGCGCGGCGGGATCGCCGGGTCGTGCAGGTGATCGGCGACGGCGGCTTTCATTTCTCCTCGCCGGACAGCGTCTACGCCGTGGCGCAGCAGTACCAGATCCCGATCTTCACCGTGGTGCTCGACAATGGCGGCTGGCAGGCGGTGAAATCGGCCACGCAACGCGTCTATCCCAAGGGCGTGGCGGCCGAGACCGATCAATTCCTGTCACGCCTGATGTCGGGACGCCAGGGCGAGCGGCGCGATTTTTCGGAAGTTGCAAAAGCGTTCGGCGCTTACGGCGAACGCGTCACCGAACCCGCCGAGTTGGGTGCGGCGATTGATCGCTGCCTTGCCGCGCTTGATGACGGCAAGGCCGCGGTGCTGCATGTTCACGTGACGCGGCTGTGAGAGATACCAGAGGGAAACTTGATGAAGAGCGTTTTTATCGGTGCGACAGTCGCCATCCTTTCACTGACGGCGCCAGCCGGCGCGCAGGAATATCCCGTCAAGCCGATCAAGATGATTGTCGGCTTCGCCGCGGGTGGCGGCAACGACATCATCGCGCGGGTGTTCGGCCAGAAGCTCTCCGAAAGCCTCGGGCAGCCCGTGATCGTCGAGAACAAGCCGGGTGGCGGGGCCATCGTGGCCACCGACTATGTCGCCAAGTCCGCGCCGGACGGCTACACGCTACTGATGAGCGCCAGCGGCATCTCGATCAATCCGGCCGTCTACGCAAAACTGCCTTATGACGCCATCAACGATTTCGTCGCGGTGTCCGAGCTGGGTTCGTTTCCGCTGATCATGATCGTTGCCAAGGACTCGCCTATCAAATCGGTAACCGAACTGGTTGCCTATGCGAAGGCCAATCCGGACAAGACCAACTACGGCAGCTCGTCCGCCTCGTTCCAGCTCGTCACCGAACTGTTCAAGCAGAAGACCGGCGCGCCGATGCAGGTCATTCCCTACAAGAGCGCCAACGAATCGGTGCTCGCGGTGATTTCCGATCAGGTCACCACGACCATCGCGGACGCCGGCCCAGCGCTCCAGCAGGTCAAGAGCGGCACCGCGCGGGCGCTCGCCGTCGCGACGCCGAAGCGGATCGACGAGCTTCCCGACGTTCCCACGCTGAAGGAATCCGGCATCGACGTTGAAGCGGTGCTATGGAGCGGCATCTTCGTGCCGAAGGGAACGCCGGCCGCCATCGTCAAGAAGCTCGAAGGCGAATTCATGCGCATCGCGAAACTGCCCGATGTCATCGCGCGGCTGAAGCCGATCGGCATCGATGCCGTCGGCAATTCCAGCGAGGAGTTCGCCAAAATTCTCAAGGACGACATCGCGCGATGGGGAGCGGTGGCGAAGGCCGCCAACATCAAGATGGAGCAGCAGTAGCGCAAGCCGCTGTCCGGCATTCACATGCCGGCCCGCCGCATTCAAGGGTCTGCGAAATCGTTGCGTGGCGGGTCGAAAGCCTATCCCCGAATCCGATGTCTGGGAACCGACGCGCGCGCCTAATCGGCCTTGATGCCGGCGTCCTGGACGACCTGGCGCCAGCGCTCTTCTTCGCCTCGGAAATAGCGTGCGAACGCTTCCGGCGGCGCCGGCACCATCACGAGGCCCTCGTTGGCGGCGATCTTCCTGAAAGCCTCGGACTGCAAGGCCTTGCCGGCCGCGCGGTTCAGCCGGTCGATCACGTCGGGCGGCGTCTTGCCTGGCGCGAACAGGCCGTACCAGTTCTCCAGCACGTAGCCGGGCACGCCGGCCTCGGCGACCGTCGGCAACTCCGGAAAGGCCGGCGAACGCTCCGCCGAAGTCACCGCCAGCGCGCGAAGCTGCCCGGCCTCGATCAGCGCGGCGGCGCTCGACACCGTCGTGAACATCACCTGGATCTGGCCGCCCAGCAAGTCGGTGATCCCGGGCGCCGATCCCTTGTAGGGCACCGCCGTCATGTCGACCCTGGCGAGGCTCTTGAACAGCTCGCCGCCAAGGTGCGCCGACGTACCGGTGCCATAGGTGCCGAACGACAGTTTTTCCGGATTGGCCTTTGCGGCTGCAATCAGTCCGGCGATCGATTTCAGCGGCGATTTCGGATTGACCACCACGATGTTGAAGGCCCGCGCCACCAGCGCGACGGGCGCAAGATCACGGTGCACATCATACGGCAGCTTGGAGACCAGGCTCGAATTGACGGCGCTCGCGAACGTACCCATCAGCAAGGTGTGCCCGTCCGGCTCGCTGGTCACGACCGCCTGCGTGCCGACGATGGTGCCGGCCCCCGCCTTGTTCTCGACGATGACGGTGCCGCCGAGGTCTTTGGCCATCTCCTGCGCCAGCACGCGCGCGATCGCATCGGTGCCGCCGCCGGGCGCCTGCGGCACGATGATCTTGACAATGCGCTCCGGGAAAGCGGCATCGGCCTGCCGCACGCCCGAATCTACCAGCAGCACGCACAGGAGCAGGAAACACAAACTGACGCGAAGCATCGGGCGCATGTCAGATTCCGGTTCTTTTGCGCAAAACCGTACCGTGGCGATCGGCTTCCGCGCCATTCACCCGGTGGCGAAAAGGGCGGCGGCCTAGACGGCGGTCGCCTTGGCGAAATCGACATAGATCTCGCGCAGCCGGTTCGTCATCGGGCCGGGCTTGCCGCTGCCGACCGTCTTGCCGTCGATCGAGACCACGGCCTGCACGAACACGGTGGCGCTGGTGATGAAGGCTTCCTTGGCCGCCAGCGCCTCCTCCACCGAAAATGCGCGCTCCTCGACGCGGAGCTGACGCTCCTCGGCCAGCTTCACCACCGCCTTGCGGGTACAGCCGGGCAGGATTTCGCTGCCGTTCTGCCGGGTCACGATCACGTCGTCCTGGGTCAGGATGAAGCAGGAGGACGAGCCGCCCTCTGTCACCTTGCCGTCCTCGATCATCCAGGCCTCGCCGGCATTGGCTTCGGCGGCCGCCTGCTTGGCCAGCACCTGCGCCAGCAGCGCCACGCTCTTGATGTCGCGCCGCGCCCAGCGGATGTCAGGCACGGTAATGACGCCGATGCCGGTCTTGGCGGACGGCGCGTTCACGATGTCCTTGACCGAGGTGAACATGATCAGGGTCGGCTTTACGTCGCCCGTCGGGAAAGCGAAGTCGCGGCCGCTGTCGGCGCCGCGCGTCACTTCCAGATAGACCATGCCGTTGACGAGATTATTGCGCTTGACCAGTTCCTTCTGGATTGCCTCGATGCGGTGCAAACTCTCCGGCAGCTTCAGCGCGATCTCGCCGACCGAGCGCTCCAGGCGCGCCAGATGCGAGGCGTTGTCGATCAGCTTGCCGTCGAGCACCGCGGCAACCTCGTAGATCCCGTCGGCGAACAGGAAGCCGCGGTCGAGCACCGAGACTTTTGCCTCGGAGAGCGGCACAAAGGCGCCATTGACGTAAGCGATCGGTTCCAAGCTTGAGTCTCCTGTCGGGATGCCGGGGGATTGGTCAACAATATAGTCCAATCGTTAAGCGATGATCCACTCTGCATTTTCATCGCAAGCGAAATTGCTCCGAGTGCAATCTGACGGCGGCTTCAATGCTGCAGTATCTTCGAGAGGAATTTCTGCGCCCGCTCGCTGCGCGGCTTGCCGAAAAAGTCCTCCTTCAGCGCATCCTCGACGATTTCGCCGAGGTCCATGAAAATCACGCGGTGGGCGACCTTGCGGGCAAAGCCCATCTCGTGGGTCACGACCATCATGGTCATGCCCTCGCGCGCAAGGTCGACCATCACGTCCAGCACCTCGCTGATCATCTCGGGATCGAGCGCCGAGGTCGGCTCGTCGAACAGCATCGCGATCGGGTCCATGGCGAGCGCCCGCGCGATCGCGACGCGCTGCTGCTGGCCGCCGGACAGCTCCGCCGGATATTTGCTGGCATGCTCCTTCAGGCCCACGCGCTCCAGCAGCTTCATGCCTTTGGCCACCGCCGCGTCATGCGAGCGGCCCAGCACCTTCTCCTGCGCGAGGCACAGGTTCTGGATGATCCGCAAATGCGGAAACAGTTCGAAATGCTGGAACACCATGCCGACGCGCGAACGCAGCTTCGGCAGGTCGGTCCTGGGGTCGTTGACCTTGATGCCGTCCAAAATGATCTCGCCGCCCTGAATCGGCTCCAGCGCGTTGACGCATTTGATCAGAGTTGATTTTCCCGAGCCGGACGGGCCGCAGACAACCACCACCTCGCCCTTGGCGACGCTTGTGGTGCAATCCTTCAGCGCCTGGAAATGCGGCCCGTACCATTTGTCGACGTGGCGGAGTTCGATCATCAGATGCTCACCGAATAATGGCAATGCGCGTCTGCAAGCGGCGGACGCCCCAGGAAGCCACGCAGGAAATGGCGAAGTAGACCACCGCCGCAAACAGGTACATCTCGACCAGCCGCCCGTCGCGCTGCGCCACCTTGCTCGCCGCGCCGAGGAAATCGGGGATCGAGAGCACGTAGACCAGCGAGGTATCCTGGAACAGCACGATGGTCTGGGTCAGCAGCACCGGCAGCATGTTGCGGAACGCCTGCGGCAGCACGACGTAGCGCATGGTCTGGCCGTAGGTCATGCCGAGCGCGCTGGCGGCCGCCGGCTGGCCCCGCGAGATGGACTGGATGCCGGCGCGCATGATCTCGGAAAAATACGCCGCTTCGAACATGATGAAGGTGATCAGCGAGGACGAGAACGCGCCGACCCTGATCGGACGCGAGGCTCCGGTCAGCCATTGCCCGATATAGGGCACGAGGAAATAGAACCAGAAGATGACGAGGACCAGCGGCAGCGAGCGCATGAAGTCGACATAGAAGCCGGCGGCGCGGCTGAGCAGCCAGGATCCGGACAGCCGCATCAGCGCGATCAGCGTGCCGAAGATAAGGCCGCCCAGCGCCGCCAGCGCGGTGAGCGTCAGCGTGAAGGTCATGCCCTCATAGAAAAGGTAGGGCAGCGAGCGGCGGATGACGTCGAAATCGAGATTGGCGAACATCGCGCTATTTCCCCGCGATGTAGCCGGGGATCGCGACTTTCCGCTCAAGCAAGCCCATTGCGGTGACGACGATGAAGTTGATGAGCAGATACATCAGGGTCGCGGCCGTGAATGCCTCGAACACCTGAAAGGAAAACTCCTGCATGGCCCGGGCCTGGCCGGTCAGCTCCATCAGGCCGATGGTGATGGCGACCGCCGTGTTCTTGATGGTCGAGAGAAACTCCGACGTCAGCGGCGGCAGCACGATTCGATAGGCCATCGGCAGCAGAACGTAGCGATAGGTCTGCAGCGTCGTCAGGCCGAGCGCGGTCGCGGCCTGCTTCTGCCCGCGCGGCAGCGAGCCGACACCCGCCGCCAGTTGCACGGCGACGCGCGCCGACATGAACAGCCCGACACCAACAGCCGCCGTCCAGAACGGCGCGTACGGAAGTTGCTTCAGCCACAGCCCTGCCGCGCGCGGCAGCAGTTCCGGCAGCACGAAGAACCACAGGAACAGCTGCACCAGCAGCGGCATGTTGCGGAAGAATTCGACATAGAGGAAGGCGATCCACGACGCGGTCTTCGACGGCAGCGTCCGCAGCACGCCGACGATGGAGCCGGTGACCAGCGCGATGACCCAGGCGAGCAGCGCCGTTGCAATCGTCCACCTGAGCCCGGACAGCAGCAAATCGAGATATGTGCCGGTCCCGCCCGGCTCCGGCTCCAGGAAGATGTGCCAGTTCCAGTTATAGTTCACGAGGGTGTCCGCACGTCACATCGCCTTGTAGGAATCCGGATCAGGAGAATCGGAAGGATTGGAGAATGCGCGTTTCAGCTCCGCGCCGATCGGCGTGTTGAGATTGAGCCCCTTGGGCGGGATCGTCTGCATGAACCATTTGTCGTACAGCCTGAGCCCGTCGGCGCTCTGGTAGAGCGCGGCGGTGGCGGCATCGACCACCTTCTTGAAGGCAGGATCGTCCTTGCGCAGCATGATGCCGTAGGGTTCGGGCTTCGAGAATGCATCCTTCGACATGACGTAGGCGCCCGGGTCCTTCGAGCCGGCGACGAAGCTCGCAAGCAGGATATCGTCCAGCACCACGGCAACCGCCCGATCGGTCTCGACCATCAGGAACGATTCGGCGTGTTCCTTGGCCGGGATGATGTTGATGCCGAGGTTGCGCGCGGCATTTGTCTCCGTGAGCTGCCTGATATTGGTGGTGCCCGCCGACGAGACCACCGTCTTGCCCTTCAGCTCGTCGATCGAGTTGAGGTTGCTCGCCTTCTTCGAGACGAAGCGGGTCGCGGTCAGAAAGTGGGTGTTGGTGAACGCCACCTGCTTGAGACGCTCGGGATTGTTGGTCGTCGAACCGCATTCGAGGTCGACGGTGCCATTGGCCAGCAATGGAATGCGGGTAGAGGACGTCACCGGGTTGAATTCGACCTTCAGCTGGTCAAGCTTCAACTCCTTCTTCACGGCATCCACGATGCGCAGACAAATATCGATCGCGAAGCCGATCGGCTTCTGGTTGTCGTCGAGATAGGAAAACGGGATCGACGAGTCGCGGTAGCCGATGGTGATGGTTCCGGTTTCCTTGACCTTCCTGAGCGTCCCGGTGAGCTCTTGCGAATGCGCCTGCGCGGCCCAGAAGGCGGCGGCCATGACAAGGCCAATCATCGGCAGGCGCTTCATTCGTCTCTCCTCGGCGCAATTGTTGCAGTTCGTCGCGTCCAGACTGATGCAAGGATCGGGCCGCAGCCGCGCCAGGAATGCGGGCCGGTGCGCCGTTGGAACGTCAACCCGGATAGAGTCCGGCCATCTCCGGTCGACGGCCGAACTCGCCTGCTTATTCCTCATCCTGAGGAGCGGCGCGTGCGCCGCGTCTCGAAGGATGAAGGCCCATCTCGGCCTCATGGTTCGAGACGGCGCTTCGCGCCTCCTCACCACGAGGGTCCGATATTTACTTGTACGAATCCGGGTCCGGCGAGTCCGACGGCTTGGCAAATTCGTTCTTCAGTTCGGAGCTGATTGGCGTCGCCAGGTTCAGGCCCTTGGGCGGAATCGTCTGGGTGAACCATTTGTCGTACATTTTCTGCCCCTCGCCGCCCTGATAGAGCGCGGCGGTCGCGGCATCGACGACCTTCTTGAAGGGCGCATCGTCCTTGCGCAGCATGATGCCGTAGGGCTCGGGCTTGGAGAACGCATCCTTGGAGATGACGTAGTCGCCCGGCGCCTTGGAGCCGGCGACCAGGCTCGCGAGCAAGATGTCGTCCATCACGAACGCGACGGCGCGATCGGTCTCAACCATCAGGAAGGCCTCGGCATGATCCTTGGCCGGGATGATGTTGACGTTGAGGCCGCGCGCGGCATTGGCTTCGGTCAGCTGCTTGATGTTGGTGGTGCCGGCGGTCGAGACCACCGCCTTGCCCTTGAGGTCGTCGATCTTCTCGATCTTGCTCGACTTCTTGGAGACGAAACGGCTCGCGGTCAGGAAGTGGGTGTTGGTGAACGCCACCTGCTTCTGGCGGTCGGCATTGTTGGTGGTCGAGCCGCATTCGAGATCGATGGTGCCGTTGGCCATCAGCGGAATGCGCGTCGCCGAGGTCACGGGATTGAGCCTGACCTCGAGCTTGTCGAGCTTGAGCTCCTTCTTCACGGCATCGACGATCTTGTAGCAGATGTCCATGGCGTAGCCGATCGGCTTCTGGTTGTCGTCGAGGTAGGAGAAGGGAATCGACGTGTCGCGGTGACCTAGCGTGATCGTGCCGGTCTCCTTGATGTTCTTCAGGGTGCCGGTGAGCTCCTGCGCATTGGCTGCGCCGGCGACGAATGCGGCTGATAGCGCGAGGCCAATGATGGCGCTGCGGTTCATGCATGTACTCCTTGCTTGCTGGAAAGCGACGAGGCTTTGACGATTTCGTCCAGGACGGGAGCGATATAACGGCGAAACTGTTTCGGGTTCTCGCTCATCGGGAAGTGACCCACTTCTTCCATGACGGTGATGCGGGCGCCGGCAATGGAAGCTGCAGTGCGTTTGGTGTCTTCCGGCGTGCAGGAGAAATCATACTCGCCGGTCAGCAAATAGAGCGGGCATACTTTAGTATCGATCCCTGCGACCCGGCCGCGCAGATCGCCGTCCACGCGATAGAAATAGAGGTCGCCCTTGAACACGCCCGGCCCGCCCTGCTTGTAGGCCCACAGCGTCTCGCGGCGCGCGGCCTCCGGGCTCTGCGGCGCGATCAGGCCGGAAACCAGCGCGGCGCAGACTTCGCCGCCATGCACGTCGGGCCGGTTGAGCCAGGCCGTGTCGTACCACGGCGCCTGGAAGTCGGCGGCCTCCAGCCCGATCAGGGCGCGGAATTCGGCGGCATGATCGATCGCAAGATTGAGCACGATGCGCCCGCCGATCGAGCAGCCCATCACGACCGGCTTTTCGAGCTTCAGCGCCTTGCAGAAGGCGCGGATCGTCTCGGTGTAGCGCGCGGTGGTGAGCCGATATTCCTCGCCGGTCCAGCTTGCCGGCGGGTTCGACTTGCCGTGAAAGGGCATGTCGACGGCGATGATGCGATAGTCCTTCGCGAACTCCTCGTCGGCAAGCAGATGGCGCCACTGCCTGTTGTCGGAGCCCGCGGTGTGCAGGCAGACCAGCGGAATGCCCTTGCCGTTCTCCTCGAAATAGATGCGGTGCGTCTCGCCGCCGATCTCGACGTGAACGTAGCGGCCGATCATCGGCTCGACATAACCGGTCATGCCGGCGTGACCGCTCATGCCGCCACCCTCGCGTATTGCCGCGGCAGCGCCAGCACGTCCTTGAAGTACTGCAGATTGGACATGAAGGGGTGAATGTCGCCCTCGAGCACCGCCTCGCCGCGCTTGGTCAGCGCCAGCAGATCGTGCCAGCCCGGCCGCGGCATCGGCTGCCAGTGTTGCGCCCAGGCCAGCGTCGTTGCGCGGTAGGAAAACCGCCACGAGCGCATCAGCACCGGCGCCGGGGTCAGGTCGACGATCCGGCCCGCCCGGATCGCGACATGAAACGGCTGCTCGACGGGGCCGAGCAGGCAATCGCAATCGAGCCAGCGGCCCCGCGCCAGCAGCGCCTCGCTGCGTTCAAGCCAGCTTGGGATTTTGGAAAAGGCCTCGATGACAGCGGCGTCGATGGCGTCCGGAGCTGAACTCATACGCGTTCTGGGCCAAGCCTTCGCAGCCATGCCGATATTGGCACTGGGAGGGAACAATCCTTCCGCCTCGCGGCCATGATGGCCCGAAAGGCCTGCCTGCCGCAAGGCGCTGGCCCGCCAAATTCCGTCTCTCGGGATTGCATCCAGACCTTTTGTCGCATCCGCTGCCCCACGCGCCGGCATCAACAAGCCATTCAAATCAAGACACTTTTCATCGCCGCCGATTTCGGGGATGATCGCCGCCGAGGAAACGATCAACGACGGTTGCGGTACCCCAGCCCGCAGCGCAGGGAGAGCCTTGAAATGTTTCGACGCAGCCATCTCATGATCGCGATTGCCGCCTTCGGCGTGCTGATATCGGCCGCCGCCGGCGCGCAGGAGTACCCGACCAAGCCGATCACGCTGATCGTTCCCTGGCCTGCCGGCGGATCGACCGACATCTCGATGCGCGCGATCGCCGAACGCGCGTCCAAGGAATTGGGCCAGCCGATCGCGATCGACAACAAGGCGGGCGGCGGCGGCACCGTGGGCCCGGCGACGATGGCGGCCGCCGCCAAGCCCGACGGCTACACCATCGCGCAAATCCCGATCACGGTATTCCGCCTGCCCCTCATGCAGGACGTCTCGTGGGATCCCGCCAAGGACTTCACCTATATCGTCCATCTCACGGGCTACACCTTCGGCGTCACCACCAGCGCGGATGGGCCGTTCAAGACCTGGCAGGACGTGGTCGATTTCGCCAAGGCCAATCCCGGCAAGGTGACCTATGCGACGCCGGGCACCGGTACCTCGCTGCATGTCGGCATGGAGCAGATCGCCGCGAAAGCCGGCATCAAGCTGACGCAAGTGCCGTTCAAGGGCGGTGCGGAGACCAACGCCGCCGTGCTCGGCCAGCACACCATGCTGCAGGCGGACTCCACCGGCTGGAAGCCGCTGGTCGATGCCAAGCAGTTGCGGCTCCTGATGGTGTGGACCGCCAAGCGCTCGCCGAACTATCCCGATACGCCGACCCTGCAAGAGCTCGGCTATTCCATGGTCTACGACTCGCCGTTTGGCATCGCAGGCCCCAAGGGCATGGACCCCAAGATCGTCGCCAAGCTGCACGACGCCTTCAAGAAGGCGGTTGAGGATCCGGCCGTCATCGCGACGCTCGCCAAATACGACATGGTGCCGAACTACAAGAACACCGAGGACTACAGGAAGTTCGTGGTCGAGCTCACCGAGTCCGAACGCAAGGTGATCGGATCGCTCGGGCTCGGCAAGAAGTAGCACCGGGCCGTGAGCGAGAACAGCAACGTCAGATTCCGCCTCAACAACTCCGAACTGTGGGGCGGATTGATCGGGCTCGCGCTCGGCATCTTCGTGCTGCGGTCCGGGCTGAAGCTCAAGCTCGGCACCATCCACGATCCCGGCTCGGGCTTTGTGCTGTTCTACACGGGCCTGCTGATGTGCGCGTTCGCGGCAACGATCATGTTCGCCGCGCTCACGGAAGGCGGACCCACTTTCGCCTCGCGCTGGAAGGACGCGCGCTGGTCCAGGCCGATCATCGTCATCGCCTGCCTCATCGCCTTCGCCTTCGCGCTTGATCCGTTCGGCTTCCTGCTCTCCTCGATCCCGCTGATGCTGCTGCTGATGCGGCTGATCGATCCGGTGCGCTGGGAGATCGCGGTCCCGGTCTCCATCCTCGTTCCGGCCGGCATGTGGTGGCTGCTCAAGCATGGGCTGGGCATCCTGCTGCCCTCCGGCATGTTCGAGATCGGCTGAGCGCGCGCCATGGATACACTCGTCAATGTCGCCCATGGCTTTGGCGTCGCGCTGGCGCCGGTCAACCTGATCTACTGCTTCATCGGCGTCTTCATCGGCACGCTGGTCGGCGTGTTGCCCGGCATCGGCCCGATCTCGGCGATGTCGCTGCTCTTGCCGGTCACGCTGTCCGGCACGCCGGAGTCCGGCATCATCATGATGGCCGGCATTTATTACGGCTCGATGTATGGCGGCTCCACCACCTCGATCCTGGTCAACATCCCGGGCGAGGCTGCCTCCGTCGTCACCTGCATCGACGGCCACCAGATGGCCAAGCAGGGCCGCGCCGGCCCGGCGCTCGGCATCTCCGCCTTCGGCTCCTTCATCGCCGGCACCTTCGCGCTGGTCGCGCTGATGCTGGTGGCGCCGAAACTCGCGAGCGTCGCCATTGCGTTCGGCCCGGCCGAATATTTCAGCCTGATGGTGCTCGGCCTCGTCGTGCTGACCTTCCTGACCCAGGGCTCGATGGCCAAGGCGCTCTTGATGGCCTGCATCGGGGTCGTGCTCGGCCTGATTGGCCTGGACAGCATCACCGCCCAGCCGCGCCTCACCTTCGGCCGCATGGAGCTGATCGACGGCATCGGGCTCGTGCCCGTCGTGATGGGCCTGTTCGGCGTCGCCGAGGTGCTGCTCAACACCGAGCAGGTGATCCGGCGCGACATCATCAATGCCAAGATCACGCAGCTGCTGCCCAGCAAGGCCGACTGGAAGGCCAGCGCCGGCCCGATGGGCCGCGGCACCCTCCTCGGCTTCTTCCTCGGTATCCTGCCGGGTGGTGGCGCGGTAGTGGCCTCGTTTGCCTCCTACGCGCTGGAGAAGCGGCTCTCCAAGACGCCGGAGCGCTTCGGCAATGGCGCGATCGAGGGCGTGGCGGGGCCGGAGGCGGCCAACAACGCGGCGGCCGGCGGCGCCTTCATTCCGCTGATGACGCTCGGCATCCCGCCGAACGTGGTGATGGCGCTGTTGCTCGGCGCGTTCGTGATTCACGGCCTGCAGCCGGGCCCGCTGATGATCACGCAAAACCCCGGCCTGTTCTGGGGCATCGTCGCCAGCATGTATATCGGCAACCTGATGCTGCTGGTGCTGAACCTGCCGATGATCGGCATGTGGGTGCAGCTCTTGAAGCTGCCGTACAACATCCTGTTCCCGCTCATCATCCTCTTCACCATCATCGGCGTCTATTGCTCGAGCAACAACGTGTTCGACGTCTACGTCATGATCGCATTCGGCGTGATCGGCTATTTCATGCGCAAGCTCGGCTATGAGCCGGCGCCGCTGGTGCTGGCCTTCGTGCTCGGGCCGATGCTGGAGAACAATCTGCGCAAATCGCTGATCCTGTCGCAGGGCGATCTCTCGACCTTCGTGACGCGGCCGATCTCGGCGGTCTGCCTGGTGTTGGCCGTGGTGCTGCTGGTCGCGCCGCTGTTGCCGGCGCTGCGCAAGAAGCGCGAGATGGTGGCGCTCGACGAGGGAGCGTAAGGCTCCCGGCGCCCGCGTTTCCGGATCACGCGCGCTGCCCCTTCTCGCCGAGATCCCAGAACAGCCCGGCCATGATGGCAAGCGCCTCCTCCGTCACCGGCATCAGGATGTGCTCGTTCGGCGCGTGCTGCGAGCAGCCGGGATAGGAATGCGGCACCCAGATCGTCGGCAGTCCCAGCCCTTCCGAAAACACATCGTTGGGCAGCGAGCCGCCGAAATTCGGCAGGATCGCCGGCGCCTTGCCGGTGGTCTGCCGGATCGACTCCGCGGCCCAGTTGATCCAAGGGCTGTCGAAATCGGTGCGCGAGGCGGCAAAGCTCTGCGCGGCGGTGACCTCGACCATCGGATAGCCGTGGGCATGCAGATGCGTTCGCACGGCATCGACGGCCTGCTCGATTTTCGTGCCGACCACGAAACGTAACTGCAGCACCGCATGGGCCTCGCCGGGAATGGCGTTGGCGGGGCTTGCGACATTGCCGGCCGACATCGCCAGCACCTCCAGCGTGTTCCAGGCATAGAGCCGTTCGGCGGCGGAAAGCCCCTCCTCGCCCCAGTTCGGCGACAGCGCCGGCTCGTCCGCTGATGGCTCGACCTTGACGTCGGCGAGCACGCTGCGGATCGCGTTGGAAATGCGCGGCGGCTTCAGCGCTTCGAGCTGCATCTGGCCTTTTTCGTTGACGAGGCAGGCGATCGCGTTCGACAGCACGGTCGCAGCATTGGCGAGCACGCCGCCCCAATTGCCGGAATGATGGCCGCCGTCACGCAGACGAACGTCGAGGTGGATGCGCAGGCCACCGCGGCAGCCGAGGAAGATGGTCGGCCGCTCCGCCGACAGGCGCGGCCCGTCGGAGGCGAGGAACAGGTCCGCGGCGAGTTCGTTGCGATGCGCATCGCAGACTTTTCGCAGATCGGGCGAGCCGATCTCCTCGCCGGTCTCGATGATGAATTTGGCGTTGAAGCCGAGCTTGCCGCCACGGGCCTCGCGCACCACCCGCAGCGCCGACAGGTTGATGCTGTGCTGTCCCTTGTTGTCGGCAGTGCCGCGGCCGTAGACGCGCTCACCCTTGATCGTGGTGCGCCAGGGATCGAGATTGTCGCGCCATTCGCCTTCCATCCCGTCGACGACGTCGCCGTGGCCGTAGGTCAGCACGGTCGGCCGCGAGGCATCCTCACGATAGTCGGCCAGCAGATATGGTCCCCTGCCGCTTGGCGATTCGATCAGGCGCGTCGTGAAGCCGAGCTCGGCAAGAGCCGGCTGCAGCTCGTCCGTGAGATAGGCACGCAGCGCCGGTCCCGAATTCGGCTGCTGGCTTTCGGTGCGATAGCCGACCCGGCGATCCAGGATCTGCAGGAACTCGCCGGACCGGAAATGGTCTCTCGCCCGGGCGATCGCGTCGGCTCTGGTCATTCTCTTTGTTTTCCATCGCAGGATGCTGTTTCCTTCAGACTAGCAGAGCCGATCCGGCCCTGCTAATCCCGTCCAAGCGAGCCAGCGAACGCGATCCATATCCACAGGGCGCGGTTGTTGGGCACGCGGGAGCCATGGCCTTCGCAAACCAATTCCGTGAATGTAAGTCCCGGGCCGCGCTTCGCTTGCCCGGGACGACGGTGGTCTTGCGGATACGACTCGTCAAACAGCAGAATGCATTCTCGCGGCGCGTTTTCGCCCGAGGTTTGCAAATCGTTGGCCCTCTTTGAGCAAAGGGCGCAGGGAAAGCCGGGCGCCGACTGCGCCCGCATCGCCGTGTGCAATGGGTAGAGAAGAAGCGCACACGGGTTTGACAGGTACAGCCGAGACATCCCGGCTTTCCCCGCGCAATGGCTTTACGGCTTATACGTACTCTCCCCGGGGAGCGGCCTTTTTTGCCCCCGTTGCCGGCAGGATAGTTCCCACCAACGTAGCGCCAGGGTCGCGGCGCCAGGACCACACGACTTCGCCGTACGCTTTCCGCGTTTCGTCCGGTGCTTGATTTGAGCGTGATCCTTGCCGGAAAACCGGATTCCGCTTTTCCGGGATCACGCTGCACACCTGACGCGGCAAGCGTCCATCGCAACCCGCGCCACGTTTCGTGACGACCGCGAAGCGTCCCTTTGGCGGCACGGGCTGGCTGCAAGCTACTTCCGATTTGCGTAAATGTCAAGCGCCTATTCCGAAAATCGTCATCGTCGTGCCTGGGTCCCGCGTCGGCGCTCGCGGCCTCCGACGGGACCCCTCGGGTGCAGCGCAGCCGGCGGCAAGGACGGGTTTGCCTCTCTCTACCCGTCCCGGGATTGCGGGCTCAATTCACCGAGTTGCTCACCATCACTTCGATCAGCTTGGTGCCGGGCCGGGCGAAGGCCGACGACAGCACCGAATTGAGCTGGCCGGGATCGCTGACCCGGATCGCCTCGAGGCCAAGCGACGCCGCGACGCCGGCAAAATCCACCGGCGGATCGGCAAAGTCCATGCCGATGTAATTGTCGTCGCCGTGGAAGGCGAGCAGCCGCTGCTTGATGATGCGATAGCCGCCATTGTTGGCGATGACGAAATTGAGCGGCAGCTTGTGGTTGGCCGCGGTCCACAGCGACTGGATCGAATACATCGAGGAGCCGTCGCCGGAGAAGCACACCACGGGCCGGCCGGGATTGGCGAGACTGACACCGACGGAGGCCGGCAGGCCCCAGCCGATGCCGCCGGAGGCCAGTGCGTGATAGCCGTAGCGGTCGCGGTGGGGGCGCAATGCGGTGACCTGGCGCGACGAGGTGAGGCCCTCGTCGACGAGGATGGCGTTGTCCGGCATGGCTTCGACGAGCTGCAGCGCCAGCCAGTCCGGATCGATCGGCGATTTGTCTTTTGCTTTCGAAATCTGCTCGACGAGCGCCTTGCGCCTTGCGGTCCAGTTCTTCGACGCCAGCGCGGCAACGCCCTGCTTGGCGCGCGCCTCCAGCGCCGCGCCGCCGGCGGACTTCAGCGCCGGGATCAGCGCGCGCAGCGTTTCCCGGACGTCGGCCTTGAGCGCGATTTCCGCGCCGTAATTCTTCGCCAGATCCCGGTCGACGAGGCCGACCTGCACCATCGACAGCGTATCCGGCATCGGATCGACGTCGCTGTAGACGGACATGCGCAAGGGATCGGCGCCGAGCACGATCATGAGATCGTAGGGCGCCAGCGTCTCGCGCACCTGCTTCTGCAGGCGCGTCAGGGCGCCCATGAAGCACGGACTTTCGGAGAGGAAATGCGCGCCATAGGGCGTCGAGCATTGATAGACCGGCGCGCCCAATGTCTCGGCGAAGCCTGCCGCCTCCTTCAGGGCGTCGCTCTTGACGATCTCGTCGCCGGTGACGATCACCGGCCGCTCGGCCTTGAGGATGCGCGCGGCCAGCGCATGCAGCGCCTCGTCGGAAGGACGCACGCGGGTATCGACACGGGTGGAGCGGCCGAGCTCGATGCCGGCCTCGGCATTGAGGATGTCGCCGGGCAGCGAGATGAATACCGGGCCGGTCGGCGGCGTGGTCGCGATCTTGGCGGCGCGGCGCACGATGCGCGGCAGGTCTTCCAGGCGCGTTACCTCGACCGCCCATTTCACCAGCGGCTCGGCCATCTGCACCAGCGGGCCATACAGCACCGGCTCCATCAGCCCGTGGCCCTGCTCCTGCTGGCCGGCGGTGAGGATCATCGGCGTGCCGGTGAAGGCCGCGTTGAACAGCGAGCCCATCGCGTTGCCGAGGCCGGGCGCGACGTGGACGTTGCAGGCGACGAGCTTGCCGGAGGCGCGGCTGTAGCCGTCGGCGATGGCGACGACCAGGCTTTCCTGCATCGCCATCACGTAAGTGAGATCGGGGTGATCCTTCAGCGCATGCATGATCGGCAATTCCGTGGTGCCGGGATTGCCGAACAGATGCGTGATGCCCTCGTCCTTCAAGAGCGCAAGAAAGGCCGAGCGCCCCGTGATGCGATTTTTCATGTGCCTCCTCCGGCCCACGGGCCCGTTGACCGGCGGGTGAATGCATTGTGGACGATCGCAAGCGAGAGACCAATGGACGGCGCTCATGGCTGCCCTGCATCGAGAAGCGCGACCGCGCTATTGTGCCGCGCGGCGGTTGATTGCTAGTCGTGGCCTTTGCGGCCAGCCGGCCGCGGGAGCATTTTTCCCGCCATGCAGGAACAAACGAGTTCGGCGACGAAGCCGTTTGTGCCGGACGGCCTGCCGCCCGAGCGCAGGCGCTGGGTGGTGCTGGCGATCTTCACCGCGCTGGCGGTTGCCTCGCTCGACACCGCGATCGCCAACATCGCGCTGCCGACCATTGCGGCCGACCTGCATGTCGGCCCGGCGGATGTCGTCTGGGTCGTCAACGTCTACCAGATCGCGCTGGTGGCCACGCTGTTGCCACTGGGGGCACTCGGCGAGATCGTCGGCCACAGCCGCGTTTATCTCGCCGGGCTCGCGCTGTTCACGGTAGCCTCGCTCGCCAGCGCCTGCGCGTGGTCGCTGGAGAGCCTTCTGGTGTCGCGCACGCTGCAGGGGCTCGGTGCCAGCGGCATGATGAGCGTCAACGGCGCGCTGGTGGGCTTTGTGTACCCGCGCGAGCTGATGGGCCGCGGCTTCGGATACAACGCCCTCGTGGTCGCCACCGCAACCACGGCCGGCCCGACCGTCGCGGCCGCCATTCTCGCGCTCGGCCCGTGGCCCTGGCTGTTTGCGCTCAATGTACCGATCGGCATCATCGCCATCGCCATCGGGCTGAAGACGCTGCCGCAGACGCCGCGCGCCTCGCATCGCTTCGACTTCACCGGCGCCGCGCTGACGTGCGGCGCGCTCGGTCTCTTCATCTTCGGTGTCAGCAGCGCGGCGCATCACGCCCCCGTTGCGATGGTCGCGATCATGGTCGGCGCGGGACTCGTATTCGGCTGGCTCGCGATGCGGCGGCATGCCGGCCATCCCGCACCGATGTTGCCGGTCGATCTGTTCCGCCGGCCGCTGTTTGCGCTGTCGGCGGCGACATCGGTCTGCTCGTTCACGGTGCAGGGCCTCGCCTTCGTCTCGCTGCCGTTCTACTTCCAGACCGTGCTGCACCGCTCGCAGGTCGAGACCGGACTGTTCATGACGCCGTGGCCGCTGATCGTGGGATTGATGGCGCCGATCGCCGGACGGTTGTCCGACCGCTACGCGCCGGGACTGCTGGGCGGCATCGGGCTTGTCATCCTCTGCATCGGCATGGCCTTGCTGGCGACGCTGCCGGCCTCGCCCGGCGTCGCCGACATCGTGTGGCGCATGCTGGTGTGCGGCGCCGGCTTCGGCTTCTTCCAGGCGCCGAACCTGAAGGCGCTGATGTCGAGCGCGCCGGCGGGCCGCAGCGGCAGCGCCAGCAGTATCATCGCGACCGGACGGCTCACGGGGCAGACCTTCGGCGCGGCGCTGACGGCGCTGTGCTTCGGCCTTGCCGGCAGCTCCGAGGGCGCGACGGCCGCGCTGGCGCTCGGCGCGGGCGTTGCCGCGCTCGGCAGCCTGATGAGCTTCTTGCGGCTGACGGTCGGGCGCGGCTGATCTAGAGATCACCGCGCGCAAGCTCGAACGGATCGTCGCCGGCGCGCTTTTTCTTCTTCGGGCGTTGCCGGACCCAACCTGGAAAACCCTTCAGCGGCACCCGCGGCAGGTCGGCAAAGCGGCCTGGCCGCCGTGGCGCGAAGAGCGAAGGCGGAAGCGTGCCCACCCCAACGGTCGCGCGCGCGGAGGCGGGCACGGCGCCATTGGGCCTTTGCCCTGCAGCATCTCACTCGCACTTTCCGCCGTCATTGGCGGCGAAGCAATGACGGATCAGACCTGCGCCAATTCGCCGTGAGCCGGATAATCCGTATAGCCTTCCGCATCGCCGCCGTAGAACGTCTTGCGGTCATAGGGCGTGAGCGGGAAGCCGTGCTGCAGGCGGCGCGGCAGGTCGGGATTGGAAATGAAGATGCGGCCGAAGGCGATGACGTCGGCATGGCCTTGCGCGATGGCGGCCTCCGCCGTCTCGCCGGTAAAGCCGCCCGCGCTGATCAGCACGCCCTTCCAGATCGGGCGGAACAGCACCATGGCCGAGGGCACGTTGGTCCAGTTGACCTCGGCGCGGCCGGCGCCGGAGGAGCGCGGCTCGATGAAGTGCAGATAGGCCAGCCCCATCGGATTGAGCTGCTCGACGACATGGGTATAGAGCGGCATCGGGTCGGGCTCGCCGCTGCCATTGGCGATGCCGTAAGGCGACAGGCGGACGCCGACGCGGCCGGGTCCCCACACATCTATCGCGGCCTGCGTGATCTCCAGCAGCAGCCGCGCGCGGTTCTCGATCGAGCCGCCATATTGATCGGTGCGCTGATTGCTGCGCGACTGCAGGAACTGCTCGAGCAGATAGCCGTTGGCGCCGTGAATTTCGACACCGTCGAAGCCGGCGGCCAGCGCGTTCTGCGCGGCCTGGTGGAAGGCGCCGACCACGCCGGGGATTTCCGGGGTATCGAGCGCGCGCGGCGTCTCGTAATCGACGAGCTTGCCGTCGGCGGTGGAGGCCTTGAATTCGGACGGGATCGCAATCGCCGAGGGCGCGACCGGCAGCGCACCGCCGGGCTGGAAAGAGGAATGCGAGACGCGGCCGACATGCCAGAGCTGCAGGAAGATGATGCCGCCGCGGGCATGGACGGCATCCACCACCTTGCGCCAGCCGGCGATCTGATCCTGCGAATAGATGCCGGGCACGCCGGGGCTGCCGAAGGCGGTGTTCGAAACGGGCGAGGCTTCGGCGATCAACAGGCCGCCAGGCGTCGTACGCTGCGCGTAATATTCGGCGTTGAGCGGCCGCGGCGCCAGCGAGGGTTTTGCGGCGCGCATGCGGGTGAGCGGCGCCAGCGCGAGGCGATGCTTGAGCTGATAGGGTCCGATCTGGATCGGTGAAAAGAGATGCGGAAAATTCATGCCTGCCCCGGATTTTCTTCGTTGATGCCGGCTATCTAGCCGGTCGGGAGCGAGGCTGGCAATGCGACGGCGACGCTGCGCAGGGCAGCCATTCCATGCGGAAGGGCTACAGCGTCTCCTGCTTGTGCCCGCAATTCTTGCAGGCGTACTTGACACGGGTTGCGCCCCTGGTGGCCTGCAAGCGGTTGGGCGCGCCGCACTTGCCGCAGACGGCCTCGATGCGGGTATTGCCCTCCTTCACGACGATGGTTTTCTTCTCCATCGCCTCACGTATCATGCGTTCGGCTTCTTCGCGCAGCGATTGCTTCGACATGAAATCGGCCCGTTCTGAAATTGGAGGCCAGCCTATAGCACGGCGGTGTCAGGTTGTTAAAGCAACCTCAGGCAGATTCCGGCGTCAGCGCCAGCGCGGTTTCGCTGGCAGGATCGGCCTCACGGAGGCGCCGCGCGCTCTCGAACCGCGGATGCCGCAGCAGTTCGGCGAGCAAGGCCTCCCGCGTCGTCGCAGACGAGGCGGCGACCGAGTTCAGCATGCCCGGGGCCTGCGCCTCGAACAGGCGCGACGAGATCGCGACCATCGTGAAGGCGGCGATCAAGGGGCTTGGCTCGCTAGATGGATGGCTGGCGACTAGTGCCAGCGTCGAGGCATCGCGCCGCCGGCTGTCTAGCCAGCAGGCTTTTCTTCCGGCTCAGGCGCTTCGTCACGATTTTCAGCCGTCTGCTTCGCATCCCCCGGCTTCTTCCCAGACATATTGCCGGGATTGAAGTGGTATTTGCCATCCGGATTTTCACCCGGCTGCTTCGCGTTCGGGTCTTTGTTGTTTTCGTCGGCCATGCGGTTGTTCCTCTTGAGGAGAGCACATCCAATGGGGCTGCAGTCGCTTTGTTCCCCGCGGCCGCCGGGCTTGCTGGCAAAAGGCGCGACGCCAGGCGCGCAGGACCAGATTGGCGTTGCGCTGGCTTGGCGATCTTCCTTGGCGACCTTGCTTGGCGACCTTCGACCTGGCGATCTTCTTTCTCGCGCTTACGCAACCATTGCGCTGCCCGCGGATTGGTGTGTGGCGGCGGAACCGGAAACGGCAGCCGTCTATGGAGGCCGCGCGGAGTAATGCCCGGGCGGCCTTTACATATGGTCACACGAACGCACGCAAGCGGTGCAGGGTGTACGACCCGACTTATGGAGTGCGGATGAAGCCTCTCACCAGGCAGCCCTTTGGACCGCGCAGTGCTGACGAAGTGCTGGCATTGCTCAGCTCGATGGCGACAGCGGTTCTAGCCGTCATCATCATCGCAATGCTTTATTTTGGCCGGGATATCTTCGTTCCGGTCGCACTGGCGATCCTCCTCAGCTTCGTGCTGGCGCCTCTGGTCTCGATCCTGCAGCGTTTCCGCGTTCCCCGGGGCCTGGCTGTCGTCAGCGTGGTCATACTGGCCTTCTGCCTGATCTTCGCGATGGGGAGCCTCCTCGCCACGCAACTAACGCAACTCGCCGGAGACCTGCCCCGTTATCAATCGACGATCAGCGAGAAGATCCAATCGTTCAGGGACACCAAGGCCGGCAGAGGCACACTGGAGCGCGCCTCCGACATGCTGAAAGATCTCAGCAAGGAGCTTGATCGCCCAAAAGACGCATCGCCGACTGCCCGTCTCCCCGGCCTGACCGCCGGCTCCAGCAGCCCTGCTCCGGCAACGCCAGTGCCGGTAGAGGTGAGGCAGCCCGATCCCGGCGCCCTGGAAAGTCTCCGGAGCCTGATCTCTCCGCTGGTTCATCCTCTCGCCACGACCGGCATCATCATCATCTTCGTCATCTTTATTTTGCTTCAGCGCGAGGATCTGCGTAACCGGCTTATTCGGCTGGCGGGCTCGTCGGATCTGCAGCGCACGACGGCGGCGCTCGACGACGCCGCGCGCCGGCTGAGCAAGCTATTTTTGACCCAGCTCATCCTGAACGGCGCCTTCGGCGTGGTGATCGGGACGGGCCTGTGGTTCATCGGGATTCCAAGCGCGATCCTCTGGGGCATCCTCGCGGCCGCGCTGCGCTTCGTGCCCTATATCGGTGCCGTCATTGCGGCCGCATTCCCGCTTGCCCTGGCAGTTGCCGTCGATCCCGGCTGGTCGATGCTGTTATGGACACTCGCGCTCTTTCTCGTCGTGGAGCCGGTCGTCGGCCATGTGGTCGAGCCGATGGTCTACGGCCACAGCACCGGGCTTTCGCCGGTTGCAGTGGTCTCGGCGGCCACCTTCTGGACCGCACTTTGGGGGCCGATCGGCCTTGTGCTCGCCACGCCTCTTACGGTTTGCATGGTAGTGCTCGGCCGCCATGTGGAACGCCTGGAATTCCTCGACGTGATGTTCGGCGACCGGCCGGCCCTTTCCCCTCCCGAGATATTCTACCAGCGGATGCTGGCTGGCGATCCGGCGGAAGCGGCCGAAAAGGCCGAGGAGTTTCTCAAGGAACGATCGCTGGCTTCGTACTACGACGAGGTCGCGTTGAGGGGTTTGCAGCTGGCGCAAGCCGACGCGGAGCGCGGCGCGCTAGACCAGGAGCGCATTACAAAGATTCGGGACGCAGTCGGCGAGTTTGTCAGCGACCTTTCGAGCCCGGACGACCGGCCGCCGCCGCGAAGCGCCCCTACCACGGACGCCGAAGCATCGTCCGCGGTCGAAAGCGTCACAGAGAATCCGGTCAACGAAAATCTGCTCGTCCTCGGCAAGGAAGCTCTCCCGCCAGGATGGCAGGGCGAAAATCCCGTGCTCTGCGTGGCCGGGCGCAGCCTCATCGATGAGGCGGCCGCGATCATGCTGGCTCAGCTCTCGGCGGAGCACGGCCTTGCGGCACGCGTGGAACCCGCCGAAGCGCTTTCCGCGCAGAAGGTCTTTCGTCTCGATACCACCGGCATTGCGATCGTGTGCCTGATCTATCTCGATGCCAGCGGACCGGCACACATGCGCTACTCCGTCCGGCGGTTGCGGCGAAAGCTGCCCGAGGCCACGATTCTTCTGGGCTGCTGGGTCGAGGGCATCGACCAGTCCGCCTTGCAATCGCTACGGGAAGGCGCGAAAGCCGACCTCGTCGCCGGGACCCTTGGTGAAACGGTCCGGTTATGCATCGAGGCTACGGGGGCAGTGAGCCGACCTCGAGATGCCGAGCAAGTGACGACCGCAACCGCCGCGGCGTGAGATGCGCAGAGGGTACTAAGAGAAAACTCAATCGCCTCGCCCGGAGATCGGGTGCTCGAGAAAAAAGCGCAGCATTTCCCTCGTTGCATCCGGCCCCTGCGGATCGGTGTAGGAGCCGGCAGGGCTTCCGCCCGACCAGGCGTGCCCGGCTCCGTGAATATTCCAGTGCTCCACGACGCCCCGCCCATCGGCATCGCCGTAGATCGTGCGGGTGTAGGAATGCCCTCCAGGCACCTGCCCATGCTGCACCCTCCTGTGTGGGCTCGCGGCCTGCATGGCCCGATCAAGAAATTGAGCGCCGTTTTTCGGGTGCACGGTGGTGTCGCGATCGCCGTGAAAAACAATGGTCCGCACGGCTTGGCCGGAATTCCCGATGCGGTCGGAGCCGCCACCTTGTCGCATGGCGACAAATGCGGAGGGAAGGTCAACGGCCGCCCCGCAGGCGAGGCCGGAATGCACGCCGATTGCCGCGTACAAATCAGCGTAGGTTGCTCCCAAGACGGCAGCCGCGGCACCGCCGGCCGACAATCCCGCGACGTAGACGCGGGCTGGATCAACCGAATAGTCGCGTAGGACCTTGCGGGTGATGCCCGCGATGAGGGAGGGCTCTCCTTCGCCGCGCCGCTGGTCGCCTGAGCGAAACCAGTTCCAGCATTTCGACTGGTTCGCGTCGCTGCGCTGGGCGGGGTAGGCCACGAAGCAAGTCCGCTCTTCCGCCATGAAATTCATCCGCGTGCCGGCGGCGAAATCCTCCGGCGACTGGGTGCAGCCGTGCAGCATGACGACCAGGGGAATCGGTTGCCCCTGATAGCCGCTGGGGATGAAAAGCCTGTAGGAACGACTTCCCGCCTGATTGCTGTAGGTGTCTTCGATAAACCTCGCGCCCTCCGGCACGATGTCTTGCTTCGCCGGCGGCGCGCGCCTGGCCGCACCCCTGAATCCGAATCCCGCCCCTGCGCGATCGAGCGATCCGCGGAGCTTGCCCGGTCGCGCCGTATCGGGGGCGACCGGTTGCGTGCGGTCCGCGACGGGATTGACTGTCGCCTCTACGACTGATGGCGCGCCGAGAGCGATGCGATCGGCGGCACGAAATGCGTCCGCCGCGTCTTCCCCGCGAAGCATGCGCTGCAGCAGCGCGGTTGCCTCGACGAGTTGACCCGCCTGCGTGAGACGTGTGGCTTCACGGATAATTTCCGGCTTCAGCATCGGCTCACCTCGTCCTGTCTGCAAGAGCGGCCTTGACCGCCGCACTGGCATGCAAAGCTCCCAGCACCGAGACCGAAGCAATGGTGGCGCGGGCAAGCTCGGGCGTGACGTCCTGGGCAATGCTGGCAAGGCCGAGAACGTTGATGTGCAGCATGTCACCGGCCCGCAGCGCGGCTTCGAGATCTTCTCGACTGTAGTTTCGCAGGCCGAGGTCCAGGCTTTTTCGCGCCGTCGACTGTTTGACGACGTCGGCATGCCGTTCCAGCTGGTTGCGGATCGCCGTCCGGATGAAATCGGTACGGTTCGAGTAGAAGCCCTCCTGCACCATGAGGTCCACGTGACCCAGGTCGACATAGCCGAGGTTGATCGTGATCTTTTCAGTATCAGCGACCCTCGGTCGGAGTTCGTGCACGTTGCCGGCCATCACTATTCCACCATCCAATTACCATCTGTATGGATGGTATATGGATGGCAGAGTTTGTTGATCAAGGTGGCCCCCGAGAATTCTTGAACCAGGCAGGGGGAACTCGGACCTCTGCACTCCGGTGGCGAAGCCGACCGTCCGGACCAGCCTCCCGCGATGACGCTCGCCGTGCTCAGCGCGCCCTGTGAATGGCTGGCGATCGGTTGATCGGAAGCACACGCCATGAATGCCGGCGGAATTCTCCGCCGGCGTCTTGCGTTCGATCTCAGACCAGAAACACCGTCGAGCCCGTGGTCTTGCGCGCGGCAAGATCAGCGTGGGCCCTGGCCGCGTCCTTCAGCGGATAGGTCTGGTTCACCTCGATCTTGACCGCGCCCGACCTGACGACATCGAACAGTTCGTTCGCCATGGCGACGAGGTTCTCGCGCTTGGCGGCGTAGGTGAACAGCGTCGGGCGGGTGACATAGAGCGAGCCCTTGGCGGCCAGCAGGCCGAGATTGAACGGCTCGACCGCGCCGGAGGATTGCCCGAACAGCGCGAGGACGCCGAGCGGGGCAAGGCAGTCCAGCGACTTCATGAAGGTGTCCTTGCCGACGGAATCGTAGACCACCGGGCACTTCTTGCCGCCGGTGATCTCCTCGACCCGCTTCACGAAGTCTTCCTTGCTGTAGTTGATGGTGTGGGCGCAGCCATGGGCCTGCGCGAGCCTGGCTTTCTCGTCGCTGCCGACGGTGCCGATCACGGTGGCGCCGAGATGCTTTGCCCATTGCGACAGGATCAGGCCGACACCGCCGGCCGCGGCATGCAGCAGGATGGTGTCGCCCGCCTTCACGCGATAGGTCTGGCGGATCAGATATTGCGCGGTCAGGCCCTTGAGCATCATCGCGGCCGCCGTCTTGTCGTCGATGCCGTCCGGCAGCTTGAGCAGGCGATCGGCCGGGATCAGCCGCGCCTCGGAGTAGGCGCCGACCGGCGAATTGCCATAGGCGACGCGATCGCCGGGCTTGAGGTCGGTGACGCCCGCGCCGACCTCCTCGACCACGCCGGCGCCCTCGCCGCCGAGCCCGCTCGGCAGCGCGACCGGATAGAGGCCGGAGCGGTTATAGATGTCGATGAAGTTCAGTCCAACCGCGGTGTGGCGGATGCGCGCCTCGCCCGGGCCGGGCTTGCCGACCTGGACTTCTTCCCAGACCAGAACTTCGGGGCCGCCGGTTTTGTGAAAGCGGATGGCGTGGGTCATGGATACTCTCCTTCGGACCAGTTGATGATGGGCAATGTCGTTGCCGTCCGTGCTCGATGGCATTCTAGGGCACTGTGAACATACTCGGGAAGGTGCTTGCTAGTGCGCGGGACTTAGCGAGGCGCGCTGGTAGCGGAGCCACAGGACGGCGGCGGCGGCAAGCAGCATCAGCGCCACCGAAAGCCAGTTGAGCGGCTGCCAGCCCCATTTGTCCTGCAGGAAGCCGGCCATGAAGCTCGATGTCGCGGTGGTGCCGAACACCAGCAGGTCGTTGAGCGCCTGCGCCTTGCCGCGCTCGTTCGGGCGGTAGCAGGTCGTCACCAGCGCGGTGGCGGCGACGAACAGGAAATTCCAGCCGACGCCGTTGACCGTCAGCGCAATGCGGAAATTCCATTCCGTCATGCCCGACAGCGCCGCGATCACGCCGAGCAGCATCAGCACGATGCCCGCCGACATCACCGTCGTGGCGCCGAAGCGGTTGATCAAGTTGCCGGTGAAAAAGGACGGCACGAACATGCCGAGCACATGCATGAAGATGACCCAATGGGCTTCCGCATGCGGAAATCCGCAGCCGACGATCGCCAGCGGCGAGGCGCTCATGATGAAGGACATCGTGCCGAAGGCCAGCATGCCGGCCATGGCGGAGGCGATGAAGCGGGGCTGGCTGGCGATCTCCCGCAACGGCCGCGGCGGCGCCAGCGCCTCGATGTGACCGCCGACTGTGACCGATGTCGGGATCGGTGGGAACTTGATGAAGGACATGATCGTGAAGACGATGACGTGCAGCACGAAGATCGAGGCGTAGGTGGCCAGATAGAGCGGCATCGCCAGGTCGTGCGTCGCGCGCACGAGGCTGGGGCCGATCACGGCGGCGGCGACGCCGCCGGCCGTCACCCACGAAATCGCCTTGGCGCGGTAGTGCAGCGGCACCAGTTCCGCGGCGGCGAAGCGGTACATCTGCAGGCAGGCCACGGCATAGCCGAGGATCAGGCCACCGGCGCACATGACGAGGAAGTTTGCGCTGTAGAGCCCGATGCACATCACGGTCGCGCCGGTCATGCCGAACAGCGAGCCGATGCGAAAGCCGATGCTGCGGCCGAGCCGCTGCATCAGGAGCGCCGCCGGGAACACCCAGATCATCACGCCGAGGTGCTGCATCGTCACCGGCAGATTGGCGAGATCGTGCCGGTGATAGAAGGTGATGACGGACAGCCCGGTCGCCGCGAACATCATGGTGTTGCAGGACTGGCCGACGGCCTGGCAGCAGGCGAGCAGCAGGAGATTGCGATGGGCGCTGCGATCGAGTCCCGAAGCCGGATCGAACTGCGGCTTGAGCCCGGACCGGGGATTGAGTGCGTCCATTGTTGTTCTTGCCCAACAGGTCCTGGGGAGGCGGCGGGTGCGACGAACCGCCCGGCGTTCATCCAGCAAAATCAACTTCCGTACAAGGCTTGGGCGGAAGATTTATGCTGCTGTTGCGCGCATGGCAGCCATTAAATCTCCGCGGCGTTGCCGGCCTGACCAAATTGCGTAAGCTCGCGCGGCGCGCAAAGCCGGGGAAACCGGTGCGAAATCAGGCGGGACGGGTGCGGGGGCGAGGAATGTCGGACGATCTGAACTTCATCGTGCAGCGTCCGCCCGCCTACGGCGAATTGACCGACGTGCTGCCGGGGCTGTTCTGGGTCCGGCTGCCGATGCCGACCGCGCCCAATCACGTCAATTGCTGGCTGCTCGACAACGGACCGGGATGGACCATGGTCGATTGCGGGCTGAACACCGACGACACGTTCGAGATCTGGGACAGGCTGTGGCGGGGACTGCTGCGCAGCCGCCCGCTGCAAAACCTCACGCTTACCCATGCGCATGCCGATCATTGCGGGCTCGCCGCGTTCTTCGCCAAGGAAACGAAATGCAGCGTTCGCATGACGCTCGCCGAATGGCTCAGCGGCTGGAAGGCATGGCATGAGCGCGAGGAAGCCCCGGACGAGCAGTTTACGTCCTTCCTGAAACGGAACGGCGCATCGGACGATGATGCGACGAAGATCGTCGCGGCCCAGCGCCAATCGAAATTCCTCGGCGGCCGGCCGCCGCGCGAATTCATCCGCATCCGCGACGGCGAGGCCGTCACCATGGGAAAACGCGAATGGCGGGTGATCACGGCGGGCGGACATTCGGCCGAGCACGCGCTGTTCTTCTGCGAGCGCGACAAGATCCTGATCGCGGGCGACCAGATCCTGTCGCACATGATTCCATCCGTGATCACGCCGCCGGCCCAGCCGGACGCAAACCCGATGAAGGACTATCTGGATTCGCTGGCGCGGCTCGAGGCCCTGCCGCCGGACACGCTGGTGCTGCCGTCGCACGGCCTGCCGTTCCGTGGCTTGCATGCGCGGCTTGCGCAGATGCGCGACCATCATTTGGCCCGCCTCGATGACGTCGCCTCCATCGTCGACGGCAAGACCAACGCGTTCCTGGTGGCGCAAGAAATCTTCCCGCGCGTGCTCTATGCCAATCCGCGGCAGGCCTTTGGCGAAGCGCTTGCGCATCTGAACATGCTCGCCTCGACCGGGCGGCTGGCGCGCGATGTCGACAGCGATGGCGCCCTCGCCTTCACGCCGGCCTGAACCCGGCCGCTACGCCGGCTCGAGGCCCAACGACTTCGCGGTCTCCAGCCAGACCGGCAATTCGAGCTGATACAGGGCGTTGCTTTCCCTGTAGCCGATCGCCGGCTCCAGCACGAAGGTGGCGAGCACTTCCTTCACCTTCGGATCGTTGTTGGCAGCGACAAAAAGCTCCGCGAACCGGTCGACGATCGGCTGCGGCGTCGCCTTCGGCAGGCTCCATCCGGTGAAGCCGCTCACGGTGAAGAATTTCGACGTCGCGCCCTGCTCGGGCAGCGTCTTGATGGCGGGAATCGCGTCGACCTTCTTGGAATGCACGGCAAAGACCACGCCGTGATTGCTTTGCAGCACCGATTGCGCGGCCGTATAGCTGCCCATCGCGACATCGATCGAGCCTTCCGCCAGCCCGGTCCACATCGGCGCTTCGCCGCGGTAGTGCACCGGCTCGATCTTCAGGCCGTACTGCTTGTTGAGTTCGTTGATGGTCATGTGCGGCGAGGAGCCGGCGCTGTAGGTGCCGAAATTCACCTTGTCGTTCTTCTTCGCGAAGGCGACGAAATCGTCCAGCGACTTGATGTTGTGCTTCGGGTTGGCGACCAGCAACAGGCCGGCGCCGGGGATGACGCTGACGAGCGTCAGATCCTTGTCCATGTCGTAGCCGGGATTCTTGATCATGACCCGGTTCATCAGATAGGTGGTCGAGATCGAGCACAGGATGGTGTGGCCATCCGGCTCGGCGCGCGCGACGTCCGCCGCGCCGATCGCGCCCGAAGCGCCGGCCTTGTTCTCGATCACGACGGTCTTGCCCACCTGCCGTCCGATGAAATCGCCGAAGGCGCGCGCCAGCAGGTCGGTCTGCCCGCCCGCCGGATAGCTGCAGACCATGCGGATATTCCGCGACGGCCAGACGCCTTGCGCCGGGGCGCTGCGCGGGAGGAACGGCATGGCGGCTGCTGCGGTACCTGCCGCGATGAAGCGGCGGCGATCGATTGTTGCTGGCATTTTCTTTCCTCCCTCGGTCGGCGGAAAGTATCGCATCGTCCGGCCGCTGCCACCTCCGGAAGACGAGACAGATTGGCGCATTGCGGCCGATCACGCCCTCTCCCGCACTCCCCTACTCCGCCGCTTGCGCCACCGGCTTGCCGATTTCGCTTTCAATCCGCGTGCACTCGGCGCGGTAGCGCGCGACATTGGCTTCCTTGATGTGGCCGTAGCCACGCACGACTTCCGGCATCCGGGCCAGCGCAGCAAGACGCGGCAGGTCCAGCTTGCCGTCGAGATGGCGGAAGATCATCGCGGAGTATTCGCCGGGCAGCGCGCGCTCCATCCTGCGCTCGGCGGTGTAGCCGAAGATGTCGAGCGCGGTGCCGCGGAAACCCTTCAGCTTCGCCAGCATGGCGAACGCCCTGAATATCCACGGGCCGAACTCGCGCTTCTGCAGGTGGCCGGTGACCCTGTCGCGGCGGGCCAGCAGCGGCGGCGCCAGCAAGACCTTCAGCGAAGGATCGCCGTCGAACTGGCCCTGCAGCGCCCTGGCAAATTCACCGTCGCTGTAGAGACGGGCAACCTCGTACTCGTCCTTGTAGGCCATCAGCTTGAACAGGCCCTTCGCGAAGGCCTCCGTCAGCTCGGTCGAGCCGGGGGCCGCCTTGGCTTCGGCCGCGCGGACGCGCTCGACGTCGGCGAGGTAGCGCTTCGAATAGGCTTCGTCCTGATAGCCGATGAGGAATGTCGCGCGGAAGGCGATGGTCTCCTCCAGCGTTTTCTTGGCGGGCGTCGTTGCGCTCGACTTGAAGCGTGCGGCAGAAATAACCCGCTGCAGATCGTGCGCGGCGAGCCGGCCCCAGGCGAACGCCATCCTGTTCATCTCGACGGCGGCGGCGTTGAGATCGATCGCCTTCTCGATTGCCGCGAGCGACAGCGGGATGGCGCCGCGCTGGAAGGCAAAGCCGAGCATGAAGGCGTTGGTGGCGATGCTGTCGCCCATCAGCGCCGTGGCAAGCCCGGTGGCGTCGAGGATATCGAGCTGCTCCGAGGAGATGGCGCCGCCCAGCGCATCGCGCATCGCGCCCATCTCGAAGTCGATGTCGGGGTTGATCACGAAGCTGGCGGTCGGCAGCAGGTCGGCATTGACCACGGCCCGCGTCACGCCCCGCTCGGCCCGGCTCAGCGCCGCGGCCGATGTCGCCACCACGATATCGCAGCCGAGGATCAGGTTGGCATTGCCGGGCGCGATGCGGACGCTGGAGAGATCGTCCGCGGACGGCGCGATGCGGACATGGCTCATCACCGCGCCGTTCTTCTGCGACAGGCCGGTGAAGTCCAGGGTCGAGCACGCCTTGCCGTCGACATGGGCGGCCATGCCGAGCAGCGCGCCGATGGTGATCACGCCGGTACCGCCGATGCCGGTGACGAGGATGTTGTAGTCGCCGTCCAGCGCGGGCACGGCCGGGAGCGGCAGGTCGGCGAACAGCGCCGACGGATCGGCCGCGGTGCGGTCGGCCTTGCGCAGCTTGCCGCCATGCACGGTGACGAAGCTCGGGCAAAAGCCCTCGATGCAGGAAAAGTCCTTGTTGCAGTTGGACTGGTCGATGCGGCGCTTGCGGCCGAGCTCGGTTTCCAGCGGCTGCACCGAAACGCAATTCGAGACCTGCGAGCAGTCGCCGCACCCCTCGCAGACGCGCTCGTTGATGAAGACGCGCTTCGGCGGATCGGGATAGAGCCCGCGCTTGCGGCGGCGGCGCTTTTCGGCGGCGCAGGTCTGGTCGTAGATCAGCACGGTGAGGCCGGCGACGTCGCGCAATTCTCTCTGCACGGCATCGAGCTCGCGGCGGTGGTGAATGGTCGCCGGCGGCGGGAAGAAATTGGCCGGATATTTCTCGGGGTCGTCGGTGACGATGGCGAGTCGTTTCGTGCCCTCTGCCGCCACCTGATGGGCGATCTGCGAGACGTTGAAGCCGCCCTCGGCAGGCTGGCCACCGGTCATCGCCACTGCGTCGTTATAGAGAATCTTGTACGTGATGTTGACGCCGGCCGCGGCCGCCGCGCGCAGCGCCAGCAGGCCGGAATGGGTATAGGTGCCGTCGCCGAGGTTCTGGAAGACGTGCTTCTCGCTCGTGAACGGGGCCTGCCCGATCCAGGCGACGCCCTCGGCGCCCATATGCGAGATGGTTTCCGTGCGGCGCGCGGGAATATAGAGCGCCATGCCGTGACAGCCGATGCCGGCCATGGCGCGGCTGCCTTCGGGAATCTTGGTCGAGGAGTTGTGCGGGCAGCCCGAGCAGAAATACGGCGTGCGCTGCAGTTTCGCGGCGCCGATGCCGTCGGCCGGACGGTCGAACGCCTCGAGCTTTGCGAGACGCTGCTCCAGCATCGGGCTGCGATGGCCGGCCTTGCGCAGGCGCGCCACTACCGCGGCCGCCACCATGGTCGGCGTCAGCTCGCCTTCGCTCGGCAGCAGCACGGCGCCGCTCTCGTCGCGCTTGCCGACCACGGAAGGCCGCCTTGAGGCATCCATATTGTAGAGGATGCGAACCAGCTGATCCTCGATGAAGCCACGCTTCTCCTCGACCACCAGCACGTCCTGCAGGCCATCGGCGAAGGCGAGCGCGCCGCGCACTTCGAGCGGCCAGGTCAAAGCGACCTTGTAGATGCGCAGGCCAAGCGAGCGCGCCTCGGCGTCGTCGATGCCGAGATCGGCCAGCGCCTGGCGCAGGTCGAGATAGGCCTTGCCGGTCGCCATGATGCCGAGCCGCGCCGGTTTCGAATCCAGCACGATGCGGTCGAAACGGTTGGCGCGCGCGAAGGCCGCCACCGCATCCATCTTGGGCCCGTGCAGCCGCCTCTCCGACTCCAGCGGCGGATCGGGCCAGCGGATCGAGAGGCCGCCGGGCGGCATTTCGAAATCATCCGGCGTGACGATGCGGATGCGATCGATGTCGTTGACGATCGAGGCGGAGCTTTCGACCGTCTCCGAGATCGCCTTGAAGCCGACCCAGCAACCCGAATAGCGCGACAGCGCGAAGCCCAAAATGCCGAGGTCGAGATAATCCTGCAGCGTGGCCGGATTGACCACCGGCATCAGCGCGGCGGCAAACACCTGCTCGCTCTGATGCGCGAGCGTGGAGGACTGGCAGCCGTGATCGTCGCCGGCGAGCGCGATCACGCCGCCGTTCTTCGAGGTGCCGGCGGCATTGGCGTGCTTGAGCGCATCGAGCGAGCGGTCGACGCCCGGGCCCTTGCCGTACCAGATGCCGAACACGCCATCGACCTTGGCGCCGGGAAACATGCCGACCTGCTGGCTGCCCCACACCGCCGTCGCGGCGAGGTCCTCGTTCAGGCCGGGCACGAAGGCGATGTCATGCTGCTGCAGGAACGACTTTGCGCGCCACAGCGCGTGGTCGTACATGCCGAGCGGCGAGCCGCGATAGCCGGAGATGAAGCCCGCGGTGTTGAGCCCCGCGGCACGATCGCGCTCCCGCTGCAGCATCGGCAGCCGGACCAGGGCCTGCGTTCCCGACAGAAAGATCCGCTTCGCATCCAGCCGGTATTTGTCGTCCAGCCCAACTTCCAGCAATGCCATGATGAACCTTGCCCCGCGCGCCTGCGGCCCTTGACGCGGGCCTGATTTGATTGGCGCGCAGCATGACCGGATTTGCCATACATGCACAGCCCCCTATTTGCCGCCGCGTGGCATATCAGTCGTGCATTTTCCTTGATTCCGCCGGCTGTCTTGCCCAAGGAACGGCTCAAGCAACGGCCCAAGCAACAGGCCGGCATGGAGATGCGATCATGAAAGCCTTCGACACCGAAATCGCCGAGAGCGACGGCGTGCTGACCGGCCCGTGGCGGCAGCCGAAGCAGATGCTGCATGCACAGACCTACGACTCGCATGCCTCTATCCACGACGATGCCACCGCGCAAAAGCTCGGCTTCCAGGGCGGCACCATCGAGGGGCCGACGCATTTCAGCCAGTTTGCACCGCTGTGCGAGCGCGCCTTCGGGCAGGCGTGGTTCGAGACCGGCTGCCTATCCGCCCACTACCGCAATCCCGTGTTCGAAGGCGAAGAGGTGCAGGCGAGCATCGAGATGCCGAAGCCGAGCGAGGACATCTGCGCCGTCGGCATGACGCGCAGGGACGGCACGGAAATCCTGCGCGGCACTGCCTCCGTCGGCGGCGTGACGGCGACCACGCTGTCGCAGCGGCTGAAGGAACTGAAGCCGCTGGCCGATCCCGTGATCCTCAGCGATATCAAGCTCGGCATGAAGACCACGCGGCAGACCATCAAGATGGATGCCGACCAGCACATGGGCGATCTCTATCCGTTCTCGCTGGCGCAGAAGCTGAAGGTCATCACCGAGCCCTCGACCTGGTATGCCGGCAGCGATAATCCGTTGGGGCCGGCCGATCGTGCCGTTCGAGATGCTGAGCGTGCTGTTCCAGTACCGCGCGCGCGAGGACAAGCTGCCGGTGCGCGGGCCCGCCGTCGGCCTGTTCGCCGACCAGGAGATCCGCCTGCTGCGCGGCCCGCTGTTCGTCGGCGAAAACTATGTCACCGAGCGCGAAGTGATTGCCTTGAGCGGCAGCAAGCGCACCGAAAGCATGTGGGTGCGCACGAATGTCTTCGGCAGCGACGGCGCGCCGGTCGCCACCATGCTGCTCAACCTGGCGAGCATCAAGCAGTCGTACGCGCCGTATGAGGAGGAGTATGCGGAACTGTACGGGAAGAAGAGTGCCTGAAGGTGGCCCTTCTCAGCCCGGAATGGCCCGCCTTCGCCACAGCGAAGACACGCATCAACGCGCTTTCAGCGCGACATCCTTCACCCGCCTCGCGCGCGAAGGATGGTGGGCACGACAGGGATCGAACCTGTGACCCCTACCATGTCAAGGTAGTGAGAGACACCAATTCCCGTGGGAAATCAACGCGAAAAGGCCGGTAGAAGTGTAAATCGGAGTATGAACGGACCCGGAACAAGCGGGATTTGCTGTTGACGTGCTGTTGACCGGTCAGCCGTCAGCTCCGGCCTCTGATCGCGCTTCCGACGTGGTTACCACGGGCGGGATGGGAGTCCCTAGGGAAGAGTGAAAAGTCTCTGTTCTCAACGAGTTTGCCAATTTTGGGAGGTCAAAAATCGACATTGATACGCAACAGGTATGTTTGCGATTGGCAAACTTTTCGCCGTCGGGGCTCGAGTCGGGAGACCGATGCCGCCTTTCCCCACACGACGCAAATTTGCGATATTTAGTTCGATCGTCCGCCCAAAAAGCTTCAGAAACTAATCGAAGGATGGGTTCAAATCCCCCATGGAGATGCCCCCCCCCCCCCGTGGACATGCAACCATCTCAAATTTCTATTTCAGGTGGTCGCCTCTACTGGTGAGGAAAAGGGCCGGCTCGGTTCCGTGAGTCATGGATGCTATGCCGCGTCCTTCGCAAAGGCAGCGCGGACGGAGCCAAGCCCTTCGATCCGCGCCTCATAGACATCGCCCCGCATCACCGTGACCATCGGCCCGAGCGCCCCCGACAGGACGGTGTCGCCCTCCTTCAACGGACGGCCGGCGCGCGCCATGGTTCTCGCGAGCCACAAGACCGCCGACAGCGGATCGCCGAGGCAGGCCGCGCCCGCGCCGACTGAGACCGGTTCGCCGGCGCTTTCCATCACCATACCGGCGCGGCGCAGATCGAGGCGGTCGAGCCGTTTCGGCGCGCTGCCCAGCACATAGAGACCCGACGAGGCGTTGTCGGCGATGGTGTCGAGAAGGCCGATCTTCCAGTCGGCGATACGCGAATCGACCACCTCGATCGCAGGAAGGGCGAATTCCACGGCGCGAATAACGTCGGCGATGGTGATGCGTTCGTCGTCCAAGTTGCGGCCCATGACGAAAGCGACCTCCGCCTCGACCTTGGGCTGGATCAGCCGGTCGGGCGCGATCTCCCAGCCGTCCGGCACCGCCATGTCGTTGAACAGCATCCCGTAATCCGGCTGGTCGATGCCGAGCTGCTTCTGCACCGCCTTCGCGGTCAGACCGACCTTGCGCCCGACGATGCGATGTCCGGCGGCGAGCTGGCGCCGGGTGTTGGCGTCCTGCACCGCATAGGCGGCATCGGCGCCGGCGTCCGGACCGAGCGATCCGGCAATCGGCGGAACCGGCAGGCGCGTCCTGTAGGCATCGAACAGCGCTTCGGCGACCGCGTTCAGTTTCGTTTCCAAGCAGTCCTCCCGTCCCTTTTGTCCGTAGGTGCGGCTGCGGCCCGAAATGCGCATCCCGACCTCTGACAGCTAAGCGTTGCCGGAATGGCTGCCGATGGCCTCCGCCTCGGGATCTCCGTCGGTCAGGTAGTCCCACAGGCGCTCGGCGATACGACCGTCCCACACGGCCCGCTCGCGAGCGGCCTGCTCGGAAAACAGCGGCGCGTTATCCTCGAGCCCGCTGGCGAGGACTGCCAGTTCCACCCGGGCCGCCTCTTCCAGGTTCCAGGCGAGCGTGAGCGCACGTTCGGGGGTCTCGGCGGCGACGACCGCACCGTTCACGTTGACGATCACGCCCCACGCGTCGCCCATCAGCTCGATCACCCTCCGCGCGAGCTCGTCCGAGCGCACAAGCTGCGGATCGCCCCAGAAAGGCACCTGGGGAAAGAAGTAGGAGCCGAAACCGGTCCTGGGCCGCACCGTGCGGCCCGTGGCGGCGAGGGCGACCACATTGGCCGAGATGAAGCGGCAGACCGCCCGGACATGCGGGCGCCTGTCGTATAGCTGCTGATGCAACCGCACCTCGCCGAGCACGCCCGGCGGCAGCGGCCCGTGGACGGGCACGACGGTGCCTGCGTCGCCCGGCCGGATGAGGCCCATCGGCCGCGCCGCGCAGACGAGAAAGCTGTCCGCGTTCAGCCGCATGGAGCAATGTCCGTAGGCGCCACTAAGCCCCGCGCGGGCGAGCGCGCGCGCCATGACGCGCACGGTCCGCTGCACCGCCTCCTCCTCCATGGCGTGCCAATGTCCTGCGGCCGGTTCCGCCCCCGGCATTAGTTCTCGAGCCCCGGCAGGCGCGAGCTCGCGCCCCACATGCACAGGCTGAAAGGCTCGAAGCCGAATTGGCGTTCGCGATAGGTCTCCTCGTCGACGTGCTTCACGCCCACCGAATATTCGAACACCATCCCGTGGGGACCCTCGAAATAGATGAACTGGGCCGATGAGGTGGGATGCCGGCCGGGGCCGAAGACGATCGGCACGTTGTGTTGCGTCAGCAGTCGGTACGAGCGCATGATGTCGTCGGTGCGCTCGACCTGGTGGTTGATGTGCTGGATACCCGACCGGGGCGCCGGGATCAGCGCCAGCGTGTGATGGATCTCGTTGATCCGCAGAAGCGGCACATCCCCGATCCGGTCGCTGACCCGGGCATTGCAGACTTCGGTCCAGAACCGCTCGTCGCGCGCCGGATTCTTGCTGAAGATGCCGACGTGGCTGAACCCTGTGATGCCGACGTCGCGCGACGGAAAGTACCTGCGGCCCATCACTTCCGGGCGGACGGCGAGCTCTATCGCGGTCCCGTTCGGATCGTGGAAGGCGATAAAGTCGGTGACGTGGCGCGACTCGCATTCGGAACGCGTGCCGCGCCGGACCGGATGGCCGAGCTGCTCCAGCGTGGCGCCGGCAGCGCCCAGCACCGTGCTGTCCTTGACCTCGAAGCCGACGACATGTTCGGCGGGATTGCCGTCATGGTAGTATAGCGTGTGCTGCCTGTCGTCCGAGCGCAGGAACAGATCGTTGCGGCCTTCGCTTGTCACCTGCAGGCCTAGGATCTTGGTGGCGAAATCGCGGCTGAGCTCGAGATCGTTCGTCCCGAGCCGGGTGTAGCAGACGTCCAGAAGCTCAATCATTTCCGCGTCCTTTCCTGTTCGGAGACACTGTCGTCGTGGGATCGGCTCGCGTGCCGGCATCGCTCGCCGCCCGTCGCGGCCGGCGGTTCCGGAGACGCGGACGGGTCACATCACGCCTCCCGACAACTCAGGGATCAGCGATGGCGAGCCCCAGTTGCAATACGATTCCGGCGCTTCGGTGAACTGGCGCGGCGCCAAGCCGCGCCGGCCCGTCTCCATCCCCAGTCCATAGCGGTAGGCCACGAGGTCGGGGCCCTCGAAGGTCAGGAACACCTCGCCGCTGCATGGAAGCCTGCCCGGCCCGTGCAGGATCCGTACCTGGCGGTTGGTGAGGAAGTAGTAGCTCTGCATGATGTTGTTGAGGTTCTCGACTTCGAACGAGACCTGCAAAAGCCCCGCCCGGTCCGAGGGGTGTAGGGACAGCCGGTGGTGACGGTCGTCGAAGCCGAGATAGGCGGACCGGCCGACGAAGTCGCGGATTTCGACCTTGAAGATTTCCGTCCAGATCTCGCAGTCGCGCTCGATCTCGGTGCTGCGAAGGGCGATGCCAGACAGGCCGAGGATTCCGGCGTCCCGGCTCGGGAAATAGCGCAGCGCTTTGACCTGATGGCGCACGACGATCTCGAAGCGATTGCCGCTGAAATCAGCGAAGCCGATACCGTTCTTAATCCGGCGATGGGTGGCGAGTTCCGCGGGGACGCCTTCGACGGACAGTCCGATCGCGGCCAGGCGCTGCGCTACCTCGGCGAGCTGCCGATCACTGCGCACCTCGAGCCCGACCACCGGAGCCGGCGTTTGCGGCGACGCATCGTATTCCAGGGAATAGGCCTTTTCGTCGGATCGAAAGCGGGCGAAATCCTCGCCCTGCTCCGCAAGCTCGAGGCCAATTGTCCCGGTCGCGAATTCGGCCGCTTTCGCCAGCGCCGTGGTCGGCAGGCGCACATATCTGAGTTGCTCAAGCATTCACGCTCCTATCCAGTCTGAGCCCGCAAAGAGGAGGGGCTCGCCGGTTGCCGGTCCGTCCTCAAGTCGCCTCCGCAAGAAAGAAGTCGAGAACCAGCCGGTTGAAGGAGACTCTCTTCTCGATCTGGGTCCAGTGGCCGCACTGGCCGAACACGTGCAGTTCGGATTTCTCGATCAGCTGGTGCAGGCGTAGGCTGTTGCTCAGCGGAATCACCTGGTCGTCGCGGCCGTGGATGATCAGGGCCCGGTGCGGCAGAGCTCGCAGGGCGTCCTCGGGCGTCGCCAACCGATCGATGTGGCGCTGGCGCGGCGCTGGGAACATGCTCGAATAGGACTCGTGGTAGCCGGGGCGGATGCTCGCCCGGTAGCGCGCCTCGATGAGGTCTTCGTTGACCAGCGCCCGGTTGTAAGCGAACCGGTCCATGACCCGGCGCATGTTCTCGACCGAAGGCTCGTAGCCCCACACCATATCCAGGGCGTCGGTCAGCTCGAAGCGGACGCCGGCGGCGCCCATCAGCACGAAGCGGTCGACCCGTTCGGGATGGCGCGCGGCGACCGCGAGCGTCAGCGCGCCGCCGAAGGAGTTGCCGACGAGATGAGCCTTCTCGATGCCGAGCGCATCCATGAACCCGACGATGTGCCCGTCCCAAAAGTCGAGCGTGTACTCGGCATTGGCCTTGCGCTCGGTGTAGCCGAAGCCCGCCGCGTCGAGCGCGATCGCGCGGAACTTCTGCCCCAACACCGGCAGCGTGAAGCGCCAGTTGGCATAGCCGGTGACCCCCGGTCCGGAGCCGTGCAGCAGGATAATCGGGAAGCCTTCGCCCTCCTCAAGATAGTTCGTCTGAATTCCTGCGGCAACGACGGACTTGCCGATTTCCGGATCCTTGAGAACGTTCATTCCTTTCCGCCTTCCGTTATCATGATGCCCAGGTAACCCGTGTTGTGCCGAGATAGGCGCGGATGACCTCCTCGTCCCTGAGCACCGTCTTCGGCGCCCCGTCGCCGATCGAGCGGCCGTAATCGAGCACATGCACGCGATTGGCGATGGCGCCGACCATCTGCATATCGTGCTCGATCCAGATCATCGGGATCCCGAGCCTTTGCTTGATGCTGACAATGAAGTGCGCCAAGTCCTCGCGCTCTTCCAGGGTCAGGCCCGCAGATGGCTCGTCCATAAGAAGGCACTTCGGCTCGGCGGCAATGGCGCGCGCGAAGCCGACGAGCTTCTGCAGACCGAAGGGCATCGAGCCGACCAGGGTGTCGCGGTGCCGCGCGAGCCCGACGAACTCCAGCACCCGGTCGACCGCCTCAAGATGCTCCTGCTCCTCGCGCCGCAGCTTCGGCGTCCGCAGCATCTGGGCGACGACACCGGCCGTCATGAGGCCGTGGCGCGCGGCGAGCAGGTTGTTGCGTACCGTCAGACGGTCGAAAAGCTCTGCGTGCTGGAAGGTGCGCGCGATGCCCCGGCGCGCGACCTCGTAGGGACGCAGACCGACAAGCTCCTCGCCGTCGAACAGGATGCTGCCGTTAGCGCGATAAATGCCGCTGATGCAGTTGAAGACGCAGGTCTTGCCGGCGCCGTTGGGGCCGATCAGCGCCAGCAGCTCGCCGGCCGAGACGCCGAACGAGACCTCGTTCAGCACCACGAGGCCGCCGAAGCGCAGCTCGACGTCGCGAAGCTCAAGGACGGGCATGCTCGCCCTCCCTTCTGCGACGGGGGCCACCTTCGAGACAGGTGTCGCGGTAGGTGTTACGGTCGCCGCTCCCCAGGTACAGCTCCTGCACGCGCGGGTTGCCCCTCAGCGCTTCGGCGCTGTCCGAGAGCGCGACGCGCCCGCTCTCCAGGACGTAGCCATGGCTGGCGATCGACAGCGCGACGGCTGCGCTCTGCTCGACCAGCAATATCGTCATGCCGGACGCGGCCTGGATCTGGCGCAGCCGCGCGAGCAGTTCGTCGACGACGACCGGCGCAAGGCCGAGAGACAGCTCGTCGATCAGCATGAGCGTCGGCGCGCAGAGCAGCGCCGCCCCCACGGCCAGCATCTGGCGCTCGCCGCCCGACAGCAGGCCGGCGGCGCGCTTGCGCACGCTGGCGATGCGCGGGAAATAGGTGAAGACGGCCTCCTCGATGCGCCGCCGGTCCGCCCGCGACGCCGACGAGACCACCACGGACAGGTTCTCTTCGACGGTCAGATTGGGAAAGACCTTGTCGCGCTCCGGCACCAGCACGATGCCATGCCGGGTGGTGGCGGGCAGGCGCAGATGGCGCAGTTCCGTGCCGCCGTAACGAATCGAGCCTGCGGTGATACGGGCGCTATCCGCGCCCATGAACCCCGAGATGGCGCGCAGCGTCGTGCTCTTGCCGGCGCCGTTGGCACCGAGCAGTGCGACGACCGACCCCTTGGGCACTTCGAGATCGATTCCGTCCAGCGCGAGAATCGAGCGATGGTACACGACCTTGAGGCCTTCGACCTTCAACCCGGTCATGGCGCGCCGCCTTTGCGACCGTTCGCCGGCATATTTCGGAAAATCAGGACGACGCGCTTCCAAATGCCGACGAGCCCCGCGGGCTCAAAGATCAGGAAGACGAGCATGATGACGCCGAAGCTCGCGTAATTGACGAAGGACGCGGCGCCGACATCGAGGCCCAGGGCCGGTACCGACCGGATCAGCCACTCGATGAAATAAGGCATGACGGAGATGAAGGCGGCGCCAAGCACCGCACCGGCGAGCGATCCCATGCCGCCGACGATAATCATCGCGATGTACTGGATCGACAGGTTGAGCGAGAACGCCTCGACGGAGACGAACCCCTGGTAATAGGCGAGCAGCGCCCCGGCGAAGGCGGTCAGCGCCGAACTGATGAGGAAGGCGAGCAGCTTGTAGCGCGCCACGGCGACGCCGATCGCCTCGGCGACCGTCTCCTTGGCGTGGATGGCCTGCCAGGCCCGCCCGATGCGCGACCGCAGGAGATTGCGACAGACGAAGACCACGGCCGCAAGCAGCGCCAGCAGCACGTAGAACCAGGGCCGACCGCCATAGATCTCGTAGCCGAAGGCCACGGGCGGATCGAGCGTGATGCCCGTCGAGAAGCCGCGGCTGTGCTCGTATTCGCTGCCGAGGTAGATGACCACGAAATGTAGCGCGAGCGTGCTGACGGCGAGATAGATGCCGCGCAGCCGCAGCGACGGCAGGCCGAAGATCAGGCCGATCGCCGCCCCGGCGATCAGCGAGGCCGGCAGCGTGATCCAGAACGGGGCGCCGAGCTCGCGGTAGAGGATGCTCGCGGTGAAGGCGCCAGCGGCCAGAAGTCCGGCATGACCAAGCGATATCTGGCCGGCGATGCCGGTCAGCAGCATGAGTGCCAGGGCGGCGATGCTGGCGATGAAAACCTGGGCGAAGAGGTCGAGGACGAACGGCGAGGCGAAGGCCGGAACGGCCAGGAGCAGCAGGACGAGGACCGCCACGAGCGCCCGCCGCGTCGTCGCGGGACTGCTGCGTGGCACGGCTCGGCCGATGGAGAGTGGCGCCGCGTCGTCAGACACGATCCAGGTTCTCCCGGGTTCCGAACAGCCCCCACGGACGGACCGCGAGCATGGCGATGAGGATGAAGAACGGCACGACGTCCGACAGGAGCGGATCGACGTAGTGAATGAGGAGCACCTCCGACGCGGCGACGACGAGAGCCCCGATCACCGCGCCATACAGGCTGTCCATCCCGCCGACGAGGGCGGCCGGAAAGGCCTTGAGGCCGAGCACCGCCAAGCTGATCTCCAGACGCCTGTCGGCAGCGACCAGGATGCCGGCCATCGAGCCGGTGAAGGTCGCCAGACTCCAGGCGATCGCGTAGACGGCATGCAGCTGGATGCCGCGCTGCGCAGCGAGAAGAGGATTCTGGCCCACGGCGCGCATCCGCATGCCCCAGCGCGAGAAGCGCATGAAGGCGAAGAGACCGGCGTAGGAAAGTATCGTGGCGATCACGAGGGCGAGTGCGACGAGCGAGATACTCGCGTCGGCGAAGACCGGCACAGATCGGAACGGGATTTGCGCCGCCAGCGCCAGGTTGAAGGTCTGCGGGGACCAGATTAGGGCGATGATGCCGCGGATCAGGATGCCGAGTGCGACGGTCACCAGGATCGCGGACAAGATCGGCTGGCCGGTCATGTTGCGCATCAGAAGCAGGTAGAGCAGGGCCCCGATCAGGCCGCTGAAGGCCACAGCGAAGGCGATCGACCATAGTGGATCGATGGGGACTGCCGACGCCATGGCCAAGAGAAGATAGGCCCCCAGCACCATCAGCTCGCCATGAGCGAAGTTCAGCACCCTGCTTACCTTGTATATGAGTACATATCCGCTGGCGATGAGGGCATAGATGCAGGTCAGAACCAGTATGTTGACAATGATCTGCATACTACGACCTCGCAAACTTCTTTACTTGACGGCGTATTCGGCCCAGGGCGCCGCCACTTCCATGGCCTTGGCTTGATCGTTCCAGCGGAACACTTTGTAGTAGGTGACCGCCCGGAAATGATTGTCCTTGGTCCAGGACAGTGGCCCGCCTCGCAGACCCTTCATGTCGATTTTGATGCCCGCCAGCGCGGCCTGGAGGGCGGCTGGAGTAGCGTCGCCGTCGAGCTTCGACAGCGCGGTCTCGATGACGATGCCGCCGACCCAGCCTTCCACGATCCGCTCGGGCGCGACCGCGAGGCCCGACGATTTGAGGGCCTTGATGATCTCATCACCGGCGGGCAGGCCTTCGAAAAGCATCGAATTGGTGCCGATCGCGATCAGCTTCGGATCCTTCAGGCTGGCAAGCTCCTGCTCGGTTTCGGCGAGCTGGGCGGTCACGTAGTGGCCGTTCCAGCCGATCTTGCGCAGCGCGTTGTAGACGCCGACCTCGACCGACCAGGGCGCCCAACTGAGGACCACGTCGGCACCCGCCTGATGGAACTTGGTCGCGTAGGCGGTGTAGTCGACGGTCCCGGGCGGCGCGACCTCCGTGCCGACGACGGTCATGCCGAAGCCTGCAGCGATGCGGCTGGCCTCCTCGACGCCAGCCCGCGAGATCGGAATGCCCATCGCCGCGAAGCCAATCTTGATCTTCGTGCCGTAATGCTTGCGGACGAAGTCCATCATCGCGACGCTGTCATGGACCGAGGAGAACGCCGTCGAGCAGAACAGCAGCGGCGCGGCAGGCGGCATGGTCTCCTGCGGGCAGACCGATCCCGCGAACAGCAGCGGCACGCCGGCTCTCGTCGCATCGGCGATGATGGGCGCGAAGGTCGATGACACGCTGGTGCTGACGACCAGCAGCGCATTGTCCTGGTTGAGAAGGCGCCGCATGTTCGAGGCGGCCCGGGACGGTTGGCCCTGATCGTCGAGGATCACGAGCCGCACCTGGCGCCCCTTGATGCCGCCGTTGGTATTGAGGCGGTCGATATACAGCTTCATGCCCTCGGCCTGGCCGGCATAGGTTCCGGCGGCCGGCCCGCTCATGGCGGCGCTCACTCCGATGACGTAAGGATCAGCGGCGCGGGCGGCGAGCGGGGCCATGATCACGAATGAAAAGACGGCCAGTCCTGGTAGGGTTCTCATCGGTCTCTCTCCCTTGGCTTATGTTCGGTCTGTTTTGAACCTTCGCCGAACCCCGGCGCTCGCGGCCGCGTCAACTGGTCTGCGCCGCTCACGACCCTTCCCCCTGCGGGCGCAAAGCCCCTCCTTCGGCTGCCTACCGGCGTCGATGTGGTCGCGCACCATCTCCTTCCAGAGCGCCGTGATGCGGTCGAACTTCCGCCTGTCGTCATCGATGAAGGTGCGGGTGGCGAACCCCCGGAACAGATTGAACGTCATGAACACGAGGTCTTCGGCGGTCTCCCTCGGCAGGCAGGCGGACAGTCGCTCCGCCCAGGCTCGCTCGACGGGGAAGCGGTTCTTCTTGGAGATCGTCAGGATGTCCTGGCGGATGTCGGGCTCGTTCGCCGCCGACACGAGGACGTCGATGATTGCGAGGAAGTGCTTGCCGAGAAAGAACTCCCTCGCGTCTTCGATCAGGGCGTCGAGCAGGGTGTCGAACTCAGAAACTTCGCGTCCGCGTGCAAGGCTCGCCTGCACCAGTTGCTCGTAGAGATACTCATAGGCGGAGATGATCAGGTCGCGCTTTTTGGGGAAGTGATGGAGCATTGCCCCGCGCGAAACGCCGGCGGCCATGGCGACGGCCTCGGTGCGGAACCCGGCGTAGCCGCGCTCGCGCAGCACCTGCAGCGCCGCATCCATGACCTTGCGGCGCGTAGTGTCGCTGCGTTCCGCCTGGGTCCGGCCTGTCGGCGGGCCAGCCTGTTCGCTCCGGGTCCCGCGGCGGCCGTCGGTGAGGGCATTGGTCATGAAGAATACTCGATGTAGATCATTCCGTCGGCGAGGCGGACCGGGTAGGTCTTGAGGGGCAGCTCGCACGGCATCAGGCCCGGCTCGCCGTTGGTGACGTCGAAGGTGCCGAAATGCCAGGAGCACTCGACGAACTTGCCGCAGAGCGTGCCGTCCTCGGACAGGGAGGCGTCGCCGTGCGTGCACCGGTCCTGGGTGGCGTAGAAGGCGCCGTCGACGTTGTAGACGGCGATCGTTGCGCCGTTGGGCAGCCGCGCCGCCCGGATCTCGCCGGGCGGGACCTCGTCCACCGCGAAGACGGCCACCTGTTCGATCATGTCCGGCCTCACGGCATCGTGCTCCCGCCATTGACGCTGATGACCTGCCCGGTGACGAAGCTCGCCTCGGGCGAGGCGAGATAGGCGACCATGGAGGCCACCTCGCTCATCTCGGCCGCGCGGCCGAGCGGAATGATGGAGGTGAACTGCGCCGCGAGAGCGGGATCGCGGGCGGTGATCTCCTCCATCTGCGGCGTGTTGGTCGCGCAGGGCGCCACCGTGTTGACCGTGATCCCGTCGCGGGCGAACTCGCGGGCGAGGCCGGTGCCCATCCCGTGGAGGCCGCCCTTGGCGGCGTTGTAGGCGGCGTGGTCCCACAGGCCCGAGCGGACGGAATCGGCCCCGATGTTGACCACGCGGCCGTACCGCCGCCTCTTCATCACCGGCAGCGCGTGCCAGGTGCACCAGATTGCGGTCCAGAGGTTGCGGTCGATCGTCGTCCGCAGCGTCTCGGGCGTGTGCTCGAGGAACGGTCGGATGATGCCGCCCCCGGCATTGTTGACCAGGATGTCGAGCTTGCCGTGGGTGTCGACCGCCGTCCGCACCGCGGTCGCGGCGACATCCTCCTGCGACAGGTCGCCGGCCACCACCGGCGGCGGGCTGCAGCCGTGCCGGTCGGCGATTTCGCGCGCCGCCTGCTCGGCCTCCGCCCTGTCGAGGTTGGCGAGCACGATCCTGGCGCCGTCGGCGACGAGGCGGTCGGCGATGGCGAAGCCGATGCCGCGTCCGCCGCCCGTGACCAGCGCGATATGTCCTTCGAGTCCCTTGGGCAAACCGATCCACTCCCGTTGCCGCGCCTGCCGGAGCGGCAAGCCGATCTGTCGACGTTCGTTCCGGCTGCGCCGGATCAGAGGATGATGCTGAGCCGCCCCTGCTGGCGCAGCCCGTCCGTGTCCAGGAGGGCGCGCTTGCGGCGAATGCGCAGCTGTCCGTCCGCCTGCACGAGCTTGTATTGGAGCGTTCCGAAGAAGAGGTGCGTCGCGCCGTCCTTCGTCCGGTAGGTGACGAAGGAGCAGCTCACGTCGAGCCCGTCGGCACCCCAGCCTCGCACGCGAACGTTCGCCATGATGCGGTGCGTTTTCGAATGCGGGAACTCCGCATGCGCCGTCCGCTTCATCAGCCGCTTGACGCGTTCGCCAAGCCGGAACCTGTCGTCAGCGATATAGAACAAGTTCTCGTCGGCGGAGGCGTCCGCTGGCAGGGTCGTGGTCGGCACCTCGTAGGTCGCGTCCTCGGTGAATAGCTGGAGCCATTCGGGCAGGCGCCAGGCGTCGAGGAGCTCGGCCTCGTGGTAGAGGAAGTCCTCGACCTCGGCGCGCGAGACGGCGTTGCCGGTCAGTGCGATCGTCTCCGCATTCATGGCTTCAAGCCCCCGCCTGCACGCCGGTCATCAGCGTGTTCCACTGCTTCCAGAAGGCGCGCATCTGCTCCTCGTCGGTCATCGCCGGGGTGGCCAGGCTCATGCCCTTCGAGATGTCGTTCCAGCGCACCTCGCGGCTGTTGAGATAACCGCGCTGGCAATGCTCGAGCGCCTCGACGTCGTCGGGCGTAGCGAAGCCGCCCGGCCCGAGGAATTCGAGGAAGTTGAACAGGCGGAACTTGCGCGCCCATTCCGACTCGCCCCGCGGGGCGGCCGCCCAGGCGTTGACGTGCATCTCGCTTTCCGACTTGGGGAAGTAAGTCCGCACCGTCAGCGCCATGATGTCGTTGACGATGAGGTTCGGGAAGATGTGCAGGTTCCGGTTCTTGAGCGCGATGCGCTCGGCACGCTCCTTGCCGTGCCGCGCTTCGAGGCGCGCGAGCGTCTCGGCGATCTCCTTCTTGCCGGCCTCGCCCCACATCGGGATCCATTGCGCCACCGGCCGGCCCCACGGCGCGGCGTATTCGATCACCGCGTGGCCGCCGCCGAGATCGCGGCCGTAGCCCGTGAGCGCGACATTGGTCAGGCCGCCGTCGGTGCTCTTGAGGTAGTCGAGGTAGGTCGCGTGCGTGCTCGCCGCGTGGTAGCCGTCGATGCTGTTCTCGGTCAGCAGCTTCCAATTGGCATTTATCGCGTATTCCTGCGCGCCCTCCACGATCTCAAGGCCATCCTCGGCCTGGTCGCAGATCAAATCCAGATATTCCTTCGCGTTGCCGAGATAAGCGTCGAGCGCGACGGCGGCGTCGTCGAAGCAGACGAAGTGGAAGTCGCGATAGGACTCCATCCTGTTCACCACGCTGAGGCTCGCGCTCGGATCATCCCTGAAGCCCTCCGGATAGGACTCCTCGCCGGGTTGGCTGCGCAGCTTGCCGTCGAGGCCGAACACCCAGCCGTGATAGAAGCACTGGAACGACTTGGCGTTGCCCGAGCGCTCGCGGCACACCTGCGCGCCGCGATGGGGGCAGGTGTTGTACATCGCCCGTACCACGCCCTCGCGGTCCTTGGCGAACAGGAGGCTGCGTCCGCCGACCTCGCGCATGATGAAGTCGCCCGGCTTGTTCACCTCGGAGCCGTGGCCGACATAGAGCCAGCACTTGCTGAAGATTCGGTCCCGCTCGGCCTGCAGCATCGCCGGATCGACGAAGTTGTTCCGCGCGACCTTGAACGTCTTCTTCCGGTCGTCGATGGCGATCAATGGCTCTTTGACATGGGCGTTCATGTTTCTCCTCCCAGTGCGCACGCGGCCGTTACGCGGCCGCAGCTCTTCTCAGATCGAACCGCACGTCCTCGAGGTCGGCCTTCGGGAAGCTGCGGCGTGCGGCGACAAGCTTTCGCAGACTTCCCATCTCGCGCGGGTCGTTGACGGTAACCGCGCCGACGACTTCGCCGCCGCGCAGGCTGATCACGCTGAACTTGCCGCTTTCGACCGCACCTCGGACGACCTGCTCCTCTCCGAGGGGGTCACCGACGGCCTGAAGATTCACGTTGTGCTGATCGGACCAGAACCACGCCGGCTCCTCGTAGCAGACGTCGAGGCCGACCATCGCCCTCGCCGCCGCCGCGGCTTGGTTCTGGGCGTTGGCCCAGGTGTCCACGCGCATCCAGCGGTCGTGCCAACGGCTATACTGGATCGCTGCATCGCCGGCCGCATAGACATCTTCGGCCGGCGTCGCCGTGGTGCGGTCGACCCTGAAGCTGTCGGATTCTGCCAGTCTGAACGCCGCGGCGATCTGCGCCGACGGCTCGACTCCGATGCCGACGACGATCAGGTCGGCCGGGAGCCTCGATCCGTCCGACAAGAGCACGGCGCCGTCACTCACGCCGCTCGCCGTGACTCCGAAACGGAACGCGACCCCTTCGGCCTCGTGCCGCCCGATCAGGAAGGTTCCGACCAGCTTGGGAAGGGCGCGGGAAAGCAGCCGGTCGGTCGCCTCGATCACCGTCACAGCACACCCTTTTCCGACGGCTGCCGCCGCGACTTCCAGCCCGATGATGCCGCCGCCGACGAGGACGATCCTGGTGCCGGGAGCAAGGCGCTCGCGAATCGTCAAGGCATCCCCGATGTTGCGCACGTAAGAGACGGGAATGGCCGATCCTTCGAGCGCCGCGCAGCGCCGCGGCGACATCCCGGTCGTCAGGAGGAGCCGGTCGTACCCCGCGACTCGCCCGTCTGCGAGACCGACTTCGCGACGTTCCGGATCCACGGACACCACCGGGGTGCCGAGCCAGATGTCGACGCCCAGCGCCGCCCAATCTTCCGCGGATTTGATGAACTGCACGTTCGCCGCGGGCTTGATAAGCAGGTCCTTCGACAGCTGGGGCCGCTCATAGGGCAGGTGCCGCTCGGCGCCGATCAGCGTTATCGCCCCGGGATGGCCAGCGCTCCGCAGGGCCAAGGCGGCACGCGCGCCGGCCTGACCGGCGCCGACGATGACAATGCGGTTGCTGTCACCTCCGCTCATCCGGTCACCACGCGAGCGGACGGGCGATGACGCCGCACAAAACCCGAAGATCGTTCAATCGCAATGGCTCCCTCCTCAGGGTCGTTCGGATGCGCCCAGCCGGCGTCGTTTTCTCAGATTACAAACAGTCTCGCCTGCTTGTAAATAGGGAAAATGTCGGTAAGTTTCCCCACCGTCGGAACAGGCGACAATGTCGGCCGCCCGGTCGGACGGATGGTTGTCTGTCGCAGCGGCGTGGCAGGTGGGTGGGCGACGGCCGCGAAGTCGGGGCATGGGGACACGCCCTATCGCGGACAACCGCCCGCGACCAAGGAGGAAGAGGGAGAGGCCGTGATCAAGTGCTATTCCTATCGGCAGAGCTGCGAGTTGGGTCTCGTTCCGCCGCGCACGCCGGAGCGCGCCGATGCGCAGGTGCCCCACGACCCCGCGACCAGGAAGGTTCGCTATGGGCGGATCGGCCATTTTTACTTTTACGAAGAGGGCACGGACGACGATCCTGCGTTTGGCCTGATCCAGATCGAGATCTCGGCGCAGTATCTTGGTGGAGACCGCGTTCTGCTGGAGGCCTACAGCATTGGCGACGGCTACCAGAGCTGCCGCGGCAGCGGCCGCCACGCTCCTCTCACCATCGAGCTGCACAATCCGGACGGCGTCGTAGCGTCAGCACAGTGGGCCTACAGCGATATCCTGTGCGGCCATGCCGACGCCCTTACCTTGAGCGTCGAGCTGAGCCTGTTGGAGGCGAAGTTCGACTCGATCGAGCGCGCGGTCCTGCCGCCCATCACGGGATGCGCGGAACTCTGCGGCTGAGCCGATGTAGCACCGTCCTCCGGACCCGAGCCGGGAGAACGAGAGGGCTGGGTGTCCGAGTTGTCACCGCAGAGAAAGAGGTTGGTCGCTCGCCACGGAACCCTGGCCGGGTAGCGGTAGAGCACCGCCTCCACGAACAGCCGGCTGTCGGCCGGCCAAAAGGCCTTGATCCGATCCCGTTCTTTATCTCGCACCGCGTAGCGCCGCATCATCGATCAGATCAAATAGGGATCCCCCAACTGACGACACGCGCTCGCTACTTCCCGGCGCAAAATTAGTGCTTTCGACCCCTTGGTCAACGGGGCGTATCATACTTCGAACATACATCGCCGCGCAGCACGCTCATGCAGAGCTGCGATGCTTTCCGCGTAGTCGCGAATGGTTACGGAACGCAATATCCACAAATGAGCGGATAATTCGTCGACCTCCATGCCAGACGCTGCCATGACTTCGTCCGCGATTGTACTCAAACGGCTCGACAAATCTTTCAGATGTCCTGTCTTCGACATGTTGTTTCCTTCCTGAGATGGGACTGTGCTATGCACTCGTCAAAAAAACGCTGAACGTTCATCACGTCTCTCCCCACCGTTTCGGCGACGCGACGTCGATTTCAACTCTCTCGTTTACGACCCGCACGGGATAACGAATGAGATTGCGCTCAACCATCGGCACGCGCGTGATGTGCATGCCGGTACAGATTTCAAATTCCCACAGGTGTTTTTGACAAACGATCACGTCCCCCTCGATCTCTGCAGTGCTGAGAGAATGCTTCTCATGTGGGCATTCATGATGATAGGCGAAAATATCAGCCTCACTCCTCAGCAGGATTAGCCGCAAGTCGCCAACCGAAACCTTGGTGATTTCATTTTCACGGACATCTCGTTCCGCGATCACTTCTGTCCAAACAGCCAAAGCCATGCCCCCTAAGTTTTTACCTGCCGGTAAACTTGGCAGACCGCTTTTCAACGAACGCCAGCGCGCCTTCCTTATGATCCTGGGTGCGCTTGAGCACGCTTTGTCCGAGCCGCTCAAAATTGCGACCGGTGTTGAGATCGACATCGAGGCAGTTATTGATCACGAGCTTGGCGAGCCCGGTCGCCTGCGGCGCCTTGGCGGCAAGCTCGCGCGCAAATTCCATTGCGCGCACCATGAGGTCCGCAGCCGGAACGACCTCCTCGACGAGGCCCAGCGCGAGCGCCTCGTTTGCCGTGACAATCTTCCCCGTTATGACCAGCCGCTTGGCGCGAGCCGGTCCGACCAACTTGACTAGCCGTGAACAGCCGCCCGATCCGGGGATCAGACCGACCTTGTTTTCCGGAAACCCCATTCGAGCGGCATCCGACGCAATACGGAAATCACATGACAATGCCAGTTCAAGGCCACCCCCCGCGGCGACGCCGTTGATCGCCGCGATCACCGGCACTTCCATGGCTTCGAGTTCGTCGAAAATATGGTGAAAAGTACGAACGACGCGACGGAAGCCGCGCGTGCTGATCGCAGCGAGATCCTCCATGCCGCGAACGTCCTCGCCGGCCGAAAAGCCCCTGCCCGAGCCGGTAATTACCAGCACGCGCAAATCGTCGTCCGCGGCAAGTTCATCGACCGCGGTCCTCATTTCGCCGCGCATCTTGGAATTCCAGGAATTGAGGCTATCCGGCCGATTGAGCGTCATGACTGCTACGCTGTCGTGACGATCGATCTGGATGAATTCATATATCGACATCGATTTATTGTCCTGCCCGCGTTTCGAGATCCGGCATCAGTTCGACGACGTCGCCCAGGTTCCACAGGGCCCAGTGAAGATTCATGTCGGCTTCGCGCAACGTGCACTCCAGTTGAGGTATCGCGCAGCCAGCCACCACTTCAGCGACCAGTTGGCGCGCTTGTCTCAGCTTCTCGATGCGTTGATCGATCGTCATAAGCAGCGGCTCCTACGTCCTGTCTAGTTCACGGCGGAATTCTTTCGGGCGCTTGTCGATGATGCGTTTGGTCTTGAGATCGTAGCGAGGTATGTTGCCGGGAGACACTGCCTTGACCTTGAGGTGGACATGCAGCGCCTTGTGAATCTTCTCGCTGACCTCTTTTTCTAGGGCAGACCAACGCTCGGGTGGCACGTCTCTTTCAGGCTCGAACAGGATATCCATGACGTCGTTGCCCTTCTCCTGCCGCAACACCAGCTCGTAGTGGAAACTCACCCCTGGCGTTTCGCCCAATAGATTTTCGACAGCGGTCGGATAAACATTGGTGCCGCGTACGGTCATCATGAAATCGGTGCGCCCTAGAACTGCGCCCTCGAACTTGGTCCAGGTTCTGCCGCACCCGCATGACGTTCGCGCCCTGACCAAGTCGTGGGTCCGGTAGTTGAGGAGCGGCTGCGCGTTGTTGGCGAAGCTCGTCACGATATGCTCGCCGACTTCGCCCTCGGCGACTTCCTTGCCGGTTGCCGGATCCATCACCCAGCTGAAGACATTCATCTCGTTGACGTGAACCCCGTCGCCAAGCGGGCAACCCGGCGCAAGTGCGTCGATCTCCGCGATGCCCAGCAGTTCGCCGGATTTTGCGCCCCATGCCTCTTCGAGTTGCTCGCGCATCGCCGGCAGCGCGGTCGGTCCGGGCTCTCCAGCATGATAGGTAAATTTGATCGAGGACTTCGATAGGTCAATACCCATTTCCTTGGCGACCTCCGCGATGCGCAGCGCAAACGTCGGGGTCGATATCAGCACGGTCGGCTTCAGCCGCAAAATCGCGGCAATGTGACCCTTGGTGTCGAGCCCGCCGCCGGAAATCACCTTGCCGCCGAAACGGCGAACGCCCCAATACGCGCTCCAGAAACCGGCAAAATTTCCCCACCCGAAAGCGAAATAAAAGCTGTCGCCGGGACGAATGCCCAAAGCCCAGTAGCCATAAGTCCAGGATTCGCCGTATCGCACGGTATCGTACATGGAATACGGGATTGCGAGCGGAACGCCGGTGGTCCCCGACGTCTCTGCGTGATGCGCGACGAATTCGTGAGGCAGATTCTGCGTCGGTCCATAGGGAGGGTGCTGGGCCTGCAGGTGGATGAAATCGGTCTTGTCCGTAAGCGGGATTTTGGTCTTGAAATCCTCAAGGGATTCGATCTGATCGGGCTTTATGCCGGCTTCATCGAATTTATCGCGGTAAAATGAGTTGTGCTCGTAAACGAATGCCAGCAATCGCCGGATTTTCTTCAGGTGAAGAGCATCGAGCTGCTCGCGCGGCATCGTCTCGGTCAGCTCGTTCCAGTATTTGCTCTTGCCGGCTCCCGTACTTAGGAACGCGAGCGCCTTCGATACCATTTTTCCTCCCTCCCCGGGCAGGTCAGAATAGCCAGTCCATTTTCTGGATCTTTGTTACGGGCCCTGAAGCAAAAATTATCAGCCGGTGAACGATCACCGCCCCTTGAATTGCGCCGGGCGTTTTTCGAGGAAAGCCTTCACGCCTTCGCGGGCATCTTCGCTGTTGAACAAGAGATTTTGATGCGCCCGCTCCAGCGTGAGACCTTCTGCTAGCGACGATTCCAGGCCCTCGTTCAAGGAAAGCTTGGCATACCCTTGCGCCAGCGAAGGCCCCTTCGCCAGCTTGCCGGCATAGGCCATGACCTCGGTCATGAAGACATCGGCGGGAAACAGCCGATCCAGAACGCCCCACTGATGCGCGACATCCGGCTTGATGGTTTCTCCAGTGATCATCAGGTGCAGGGCGCGGCTTCGTTGAATCAACCGCGGCAGGCGCTGGGTGCCTCCCATTGCCGGGTTCAGGCCAAGATTAATCTCACCCAACCCAATTCCGTATTTGCCCTCGGAGCCAAAGCGCAGATCGCAGGCCAGCGCCAGTTCGAGTCCACCTCCAATACAATGACCGGCTACCGCGGCGATGAATATCTTCGGCGTATGCACGATCATGTCCATGGTTTCATGGGCAACAATCAGCAAATTGGCGAATGATGCATTGTTGGAGGCCTGCAACGTCGAGATATCGGCGCCGGCGGAAAAGAACTTCTCAAGCCCGCTGCGAACGACGACCACGCGAACCGCATCATCGCGACGGATTGTCGTGATGATATCCGCGAGCTCGTTGAGCCGATCGCTATCGTAGGCATTGGCCGGCGGATTATTCAGCGTGATGACGCCCACCCCGGCCGATTGTTCGAAGGAAATTGCCATGACTTGCTCCCTGCGCACCTAGAGAAACCGGCGATTTACGTTGTTATCCGGTACTTCGAAACCGAGCGCCTCGATCTCCGGAATTGCCTCTTCGATGTATTTCAGCCGAAGCTCATTGTTCGTGTGGGATTTGATCCCCCACTTGACGTAAGCCGGCGAATTCTTGCTCTCGGATTTCCCGAACATGTCTAGCGCGGCGGGCCACCATTTCGCGAGCCGTTCCTGCGCCGCCGCTTTGCCTTCCGGCGTCCGGCAAATTTCCTTGAGATGAAGGAAGCCGGCGCGCGTATGGAATTCCTCGTCGGATTCCAAACCGGGCGCGACCTGCGCCAGCGGCTCGTAGCTGCTGCCCACCCACTCGACGCCGACATACAAGCCGACGCGATCGATCAACGCATGAAACCAGGCGACATCGATCCAGTCTTCTAGCGGGATATGGAATGCGTACTGCTTGATCTCCATGCGCTGGTTGGGGTCGGTTCCCAAGCCGGCGATCAGTTCGGCGATGATCTGGCCGTGATGAACTTCCTGGCGGACGATTTCGGCTTCGATTTCCATCGCGCGGCCGTGCGGCGCGAATTTCAATCCCGCGTCGGCGATAACGCCGAGAATGCGCCGGTATTCGGGGTTTCCATTGTTCTCAAGGTGCTGCTTGAGCAGCAGATTGACGAGTAGCGACCTGAACTCTTCAGGCATATTTGGATCGTTCTGCTTGTAAGTGACCTTGGTCGATCCGAGATGGGTCGTATGATGTCCGCCCAACATGGTGTGAATCCCTAAGTTCGTGTTTTCCCGGCCTACCGGTCGCCGCCCTCAGCAGCAACGAGGCCCTAATATACATACCAACTGGTCGGTTTTTACATGAGCTAAACGTGTTGTCAATGGAGCCGCTGCGTCGAATGACGTCGCGCTGCAAATTCTTCTTGCGCATCAAGCTGATGTTGCTCTTTAGGAAAGGGATTTTCGCAGATTGCTCCGTCGCAGCTGTGATGTCGCGGTCGGGCACTGTAGCCGCGCTCAACGCAGACTTTAAGTGACCGGCACGAGATCTCGGTGTCGGCGCAACGCATCCTTGTCGTTTCTGCAAACGTGAACCGGCCGACTGACACTGTCATCCGGAGAAACGTCAGCCATCGGAGTATGAAAATATGCCGACCGATTGGTTCCTTGTGATATCTGCGATACTGTTATGGTTAGTCCCCCGGCGACCGGATGTATAACTCATTGATCAAGCCAGCGCCGCTGTTTTAAAAGCTCTTATCGGTCCTGCAATCTAGCCTGTACACTCACCTTCAAGGAATTGGCAACGACCCATGAAGCAGCGCGACCGCCGTGAGCTAAGTTACGAAACACTTCTGCGAGCCGCTCAAGAACTTCTGGTTTCTCAGGGCTTTAAACAAACAACCGTCGATCAGATTGCCGCCCGCGCGAAGATGACCAAGGGCGCCGTCTATTTTCATTTCAAATCCAAGACAGAAATCCTTCTCAAGTTGCTGGACCGAACGGAACGCGTGGTCGTCGACCAGATGATCGAGGTGATCCGCAACTCCGGCCCGACCGCCCAAGAGAAACTCGTGAACGTTATCCACAATCAGGCACTTCTCGGCACCATGCAAAGCGACGAAGTGCTGCTTCTCATCATGACGTCCCTGGGATCAAAATATCCAAGCAAGTTGATCGCGAGCAAGGTCAACAAAATCTATGACCGGATGTACGGCGCCATTGAGGAAATCATCATCCTCGGCCAAAAAAACAAAGAGTTCAGGAACGATGTGCCGGCGCACGAAGCGGCCGCAATTTTCATGGCCAGTCACGACGGTACGTTCTTGGAATGGCACCGGCGCACAAAAAAGCTCGACGGACAAAAGCTCGTTCGAGCGCTTCGACAGATCACACTGAACGGTTTCCTCGCCAGGTGAGCGGGCTATGGACGTAAGTATGCCATCTGGGACTTTAGCACGGTGTTGAAAAACCTGTAGCGGAAGCCATGACGATGTGATTCCTGGTTGGTCGGGTCAACCGCGACACACGATGCGGGGGACGGATCAGCATTCGGGATCGCTGGTTTCGTACGTTGATTTTGAAGCATGGGTGCCGAGGGAGCATCCATTGCGGCGCATTCGGGAACTGGTGAGCGGCGCGCTTTCGAAGCTGGATCAGCGGTTTGGGGACCTTTATTCGAAGGATGGGCGCCCCTCGATCCCGCCAGAGCGACTACTTTGCGCCAGCCTTCGGCAGCTGTTCTATTCGATCCGCCAGCTCATGGAGCGGATGGATTTCGATCTTCTGTTTCACAGGTTTGGGGGGCTCGGGATTGATGATGCTGTGTGGGACCACTTGGTCTTTTCCAAGAATCACGACCACCTGCTGACCAGTGATATTTCCCAAGACTTTCTTTCCGCGCTTTTGACGGAGCCGAAGGTCGAGCGGTCGAACGGCTGCTGTCGCATGAGCACTTTTCGGTGAATGGGACCCTTCTTGACGCCCGGACTTCCATGAAGAGCTTCCGGCCAAGGGACGGTCGCGGTGATCCGCCCGATGAGGGGCGCAACGGCGAACAGAACCTTCGGGACGAGGAGCATTCCAACGAGACGCATGAAAGCACGAGCACCCCGGATGCACGGCTCTATCGTAATGGCAGCGGCTAGGAGAGCCGGCTTTGCTATATGGGCCATGCACTGATGGAAAAACGCAATGGCCTTGCCAGCTACGGTGAAGTGACCCACGCCACGCGAACTACCGAGCGTGAGGTCGTCCTGTCCTGGATCGATGAACGCGGATCACGCCAGCGCATTGCACCCAGACGCTGATAAAGCTTACCAGCTATTGAAGTTGTTCACTGTTATGCTAGCCGCCTTAATCCGGGTGAAGCAACAGCGCGTCCGGCTTGCCGTTCGTGCGCATCCAGCGCACGCAGTTCTCCAAAAAATCTCAATCGCTTTCCATTCTGATCATACTCAACCTCGAGCAACGAAAATGGTCGGCGAACATTAAGTCCAACATGGAGCTTGACCGTATTGGAATGTGTCCGTCGTCGACCGCCGCGTCTTCGATACCCTGTTGTATCAGCGGATCAGTGGAGTTTTCGGCGTGCTGCCGACACACAGATGTTTTGGCGACGCCCCGGACCGAGGCAGATGCTCACTACGGCAACGAGATCTGACTACCTGGGATATCGCAACGAATGTGCAGGTTTGCGCGAAGCTGACAGGGCGTTTGGAGTGCCCCGCCTCGGGCTTCGATGGTGGTCACGACGGGCAAGCTCCTCGCCCTGCCCGCCTTTGCCCTTATTCGGGCGCCAAACACCTCAGTTGCAGGTGTAGCCCCCGTCTACGACAACCTCCGAGCCATGTACGAAGGAAGATTCATCGGATGCCAGGAACAGCACGGCCTTCGATACCTCCTCAGGATTGCAGGGCCGGTCGAACAGGGTTGCACCCATGATCGCGGTCCGCACTGCCGGGTCACCGTGCAGCAGATCCTTGGTCATCGGCGTGTCGATAACGCCTGGATGGATGGAATTGACGCGGATCCCATACTGAATCAGGTCCACAGCACAGGATTTCGTCATAAGACGCACCGCGCCCTTGCTGGCGATATAGGCCCCGGCCGACGGCGCACCGACTATCCCGTAGATCGACGAAATGTTGATGATGGAACCGCTCCCGCAGTCCTTCATCAAAGGCACACAGGCACGGATGCCAAGGTAGACACCCTTGACGTTGACGTTGAAGACCTTGTCCCACTCTTCCGGCTCGGTCTCATGCGCCGGCTTCAGGATTAGGATGCCGGCGTTGTTGACCAAAATGTCGAGCCGGCCGGCCTTTTCCTTGACGGTTGCGGCGACCGCGTTCCAGTTGGCCTCGCTCACTGCGTTGTGCTTGATGAATTCGGCCTTGCCGCCCGCCGCGCGGATGCCCTCGACCGCCGCATTGCCAGCGGCTTCGTCGATATCGGTGACAAATACGGTTGCGCCTTCGGTCGCTAGCGTTTCGCTGTGTGCCTTGCCCATGCCCATTGCGCCTCCAGTGACGATGGCCACTTTTCCAGATACTCGCCCCACTCTATTCCTCCCTAGGTTTGGTATTTCGGAAGCCGGCCCGCCGCCGGAAATCCGGTGGCGGGCCATATGGTCGAAATTTACTCGGCCGCCACTCTGGCACGTGTCTGCTCAAACGTGGAATAGCCAGAGTCCGCGATCTCTTTCAACGCGGCGCGGTAATTCGCCAGTCCACCCATATAGAAGCGCACGGCAGTTTTCTTGCCCGGAATATTCGCCCCGAATATCCACGATTCCGCTTTCGGAAACAGCGTCATGTTGGCGATGGAACGGCATGTGTCCAGCCATTCCTTCTCGGCATCGGGCTTGGGATCAAAGGCCGCGATGTCGTTATCGATGGCGTACTTGATCGCGTCCGTGATCCATTCGACCTGCGTTTCGATCGACGGCGGCAGGTTGGTGAAGGGGCCGTTCGGGCCGAGGATCATGAATAAGTTCGGGAAACCGGTTTCCGATATGCCCAGATAGCCGCCTGGTCCGTCCTTCCAGCGGTCGGCCAACGATTCACCGTCGCGTCCGCAGATGTCCATCTTCATGTAATGGCCCTCGACGGCGTCAAAACCAGTCGCCAAGATCAAAACTTCAAGCTCGCACTCGGTTCCGTCAGCAAGACGGATGCCGCTTTCGGTGATCTCGTCGATCGGGTTCTGCTTGATGTTGAACAGAGAAACGTTGTCACGATTATAGACCTCGAAATAGTTGTGTCCGCACAGCGGCCGCTTGGCATAAAGATCCGTCGGTGTCAGCAACTCGGCGGTCTTGGGGTCTTTCACAATCTCCTTGATCTTCTTGGTGATGAAGTTCCTTGCGGCCTTGTTAGCGGCTTCATCCGTCGCGATGTCGCTGAAGGCGCCGAACATGAAACGGAAACCGCCGCCTTCATCCCAGGTTTCCTGGAAAATGCGGTCGCGCTCCTCTTCGGACACCGACATTGCCGGTATCGTCGACTCCGCGAAACCGAAGGCCACCCCTGAGTTGAAGACTTGGTCCCAGATCGCATCGTAGTTCTTCTTGATCTCGGCGATCTCTTCGGCCGATTGCGGGCGGTTTCCGACAGGAACGTTGTACTGGGGCGTCCGCTGGAACACCGTCAGATGTTTGGCCACCGGCGCGCTGGCGATGATCACTTGCTGGCCGGTCGAACCGGTGCCGATCACCCCAACGCGCTTGCCGCCCAGGTTAACCCCTTCGGGCCATTGTCCGGTGTGGATGAGCTGGCCCTTGAAGTTGCCGATCCCCTTGATGTCAGGCGTATTGATCGCCGAAAGAAGGCCCAGGCCGCACACGAGAAATTTCGCCGTGACCTTGTCGCCCTTATCGGTTGTGACGGTCCACAGATAGGCGTCCTCATCGAAATGCGCCGCGGTGACCTTGGTTTCGAATTGGTAGCTGCGGCGCAGGTCATGCTTGTCAGCCACGCGCTTCAGGTAAGCCAGTATCTCGGGCTGGGTGATATAAGTGGTTTTCCATGTGCTTTCCTGCAGCAGATCCTTGTCGAAGGAATAGCGGTAGACATGGCTCGGCGTGTCTGACAGGGCGCCCGGATAGCGGTTCCAGTGCCACGTGCCGCCAACATCGGGGGCGTTGTCATAGGCCTGAACATTCAGACCCAGATCGTCGCGCAGTTTCTTGATCTGATAGAGGCCGCCGAAGCCGGCCCCAACTACGATGGCGTCGAAATCGACGCCTAGTGTTTTCGTGAAATCCGTCATTTTTGTCCCCAATTCAAGAAGTGGAGTGGTCCGCAGAAAACGGCCACAATTCACAGCGAACTTCCCATGGCCAGGCGGGGTTAGTCGCGATGCGCCAGGTTGATTTCAGAGAGCCTTGTGATTTCAGAGAGCCTTGTACCAAGTTCCGATCCGCGCGACCTCCTCGTCGGCTTCCGGCGCGCGACCGGCTAGGAACGGGTATACGTGCTGCATACCCTCGACAATTGACAGGGTCGTGTTGACACCGGCTGCCTTCGCCATGTCGTTCAGGCGGACCGCATCATCGAGAAGCGTCTCCACTGCGCCGGCGGTGATGTACAAAGGCGGGTAGCCTGCGTAATCGTTCTTAAGCGGATTGGCCAGTGGATTGGCCGGGTCGCCGTTTTCCCCAAGGAACATGCCCCGCATCGCTTCCAGAATTCCCTTAGACACCAACGCATCGGTGGCCTCGTTGGTCGCTAGAGTGTCACCGGTCAATTCCATGTCCAGCCAAGGCGAAAACGCAATCACCGCGCTCGGAAGCGGCAGTCCCAGATCGCGGAACTTCAGAACCGAAGAAACCGCCAGATTGCCGCCCGCAGAATCACCGGCTGTTGACAGGTCTTCAGGCCTGATGCCGCTATCGAGCAGTGCGCGATAAACCGAAACCGCATCCTCGACCTGCGCCGGGAACAGATGCTCGGGAGCGCGTCGGTAGTCCAGAATAAAGGCCGAAACGCCCATGGTCTTGGCCAGATGTCCGGCCAACTTTCGGTGGCTGGTTGAAGACCCAACCGCAAAACCGCCACCGTGGGTGTAAACCATAACCTTGCTCTTGTCGCAGCCGGAGGGATAAACCCAAATACCGTCGACGCCGCCGATCGTGTCGGACTTGTAGGATACGTCTTCAGGTTCCAACGTGGGCTTTCCCCATTCGTCGAACAGCGCGCGCAGGTCCGGGATCGTCATGTCTGGATTTGCGGCCATGCGATCGCTCCAATCCTGATAGAGCGCCCTCAAAAAATCGGACTCAATCGATGCCATTATTTTTCCTCCCAGACGTTCAACTCAAATACTGGGACGTTGGCGTGAACGGCCCGATATTCTCTGCATCGCCGGAGATTCGGTTCAATATCGCTTCTAACAGGTCCATCGTGTCTCCCCGACGGGCCATGTTTTCGAAGTTGGATATAGAGCGTTCAGGCCGGTACAATCGAATTTGGATGCACGAACGTGCGCTTGTATTGAACGATCCGAATCATTTTATGGTAAGATATTGCTGCTTAGGAGTTTGCGCGGTCTGCCGTCGGCATCGCGCATCACCACTGCATTCATTGGAAGCGCGGCGATGGACGGAAACGGTCCAAAGAGCAATTATGTATGGCGAAACCACTCAGCCTTGACGAAACTTCGCAGGCGTTACGCCGACGACACGCCGGAAAAGTCTCGTGAAATGGCTCTGATCGCTAAACCCGGTTTCTGCTGCGATCAACGCAATGGACATATTGGAACCGCACAGAAGGCTCTTGGCCCGGCGGATGCGCTCCGCCACCAGGAATTGATGCGGCGTGAGGCCGAAACTTGCCTTGAACTTACGCAAAAAATGGAAACTGCTAAGGTGGAGTTGGGTCGCCATATCGTCGAGTGACAAATTCCGGTTCAAATTCATGCGCAGGTATTCGCAAAGTATACGGCGCTCTGCGTTGCTGAAGACGCCTGAGGAAGATGGCTCGCGGAAATCAATGTCGGCATAGTGTCTCAACAATTGGATGCAACTCTGAACCCTCAGGGATTCCGCGAAAAGGCCAGCCCCCATCGAATCGGACGAAAGTTCGTGCGCAAGGGCGTCTGCGATCCGTGGGAACACCGCATCCTCGCTCCGCACTCGATCCCGTATTTCGATGTCGCACAAGGGCCGGTCAAAAATCTCGCCGGCAACATCGCAGATGGACTCATGCGACAAATAGATGTGCTGGACGTCGATAGGAGCGCCCCAAGCCCAATGCGAAGCTTCCGCGCGAGTCAGCAGTGAAATGGTGCCCCTTTCGACCACCTCATGCTGCCATTTCCCGCCATCGTATCGTCCCATCCTCGTGGCAGCCCCCCGATAGACGACGATCATGTAGTCGCGCATTTGCGGAATGCTCACAGCCATCGAGTTGTAGTGATACCCGATAAACTGAAGCCCCTTCCAACCCTTCGAGGTGCTATCCAGCGTCCGATTTCCCGGGATCCAATCGATAACACGATCTGGTGGCACTAATTCATTCATTTTCTTGTCCTCCCAAGCGAAGTTCCTTCTTGTGCGCCCTGTCGGCGAGCCGTTGGCTGTCATCGAGCAACGTCTCGTCGCCATCGGCCTGGATGTAGACCGGCGGCAGGCCCTTCAGGTCGGCATGGATGGGGCTAGCCAGCGGGTCCTTCGGATTGCCGCGCTCGCCCAGGAACGTGCTGGCCATCACCTTGATGATGTCGCGCTACACCAGCACGTCCTTTTCGCCGTTGCAGACGAAGCTCTTGCCGGTCGCCCCCCATGTCGACCCACGGCGACAACGGCATGGTGGCGGCCGGCATCGGCAGGCCGCGCTCGCGTGCCCGCAGCAAGGTCGTGCCCCCGCCCGAATCGCCGGTGAGCGCGACGTGCTGCAGCTTGACGCCCTGGTCGAGCAGCCAGCGGTAGCTGGCGACGTCGTCGTCGACCGGCCCGAATGCACGTGCTCGGGGGCGCGGCGGTAGTTGACGATCCGCGCGCGGCAGCTGATCGCCGTGGCGAAGTGGCTGTGCGCCTTGTTGCGATGCGTGTACATTGAGCCAGTGACATAGCCGCCGCCGTGGGTGCAGAGCACCACGCAGTCCTGCGCGCGGCCCCTTGGGGTCGCCCACAGCGCGGGCATGCTGTCGGCCGTCACCTCGACATAGTCGACGCCGCCGAGCTCAGCAGTGACGTCGCCCAAATGCTCGAACATGCGGCGCACCTGGTCGAGCTCCATGGACGGGTTGTCGGCGAGCGCCGCCACCCAGCCCTTGTAGAGCGTCTTGAACTCCTCCGATAGTACGCTCAGCATCTTGCCCTCCCTCACTCGGCCGCGCGCTGCGCCGTCGGCGCGCCGGCATAGTCGATACCGACGCTCGGCAGCTCCACCTTGCCATCGCACTCGCGGGCGATGACCGGCATCACCTCCTCGGCGAAGAGCTGCATCTGGTCCTCGACCTCGCGGCCCTCGAAGCCGCCGAGCTCGAACCAGGCGAGGAACGAGAAGTCCTCGTAGCCGCACTCAGTCTTCATCTTCATGATCTTGTCGATGACGAACTGCTTGGAGCCCTGGATGGCAATCTCGCGCTCGCGCAGCATCTCGGCCGTGACGCGCTTGTTGAGGTCGAACATCGGCTCGTTCAGCCGCGCCACCACGGCGCCGAAGCCAAAGGGGCCGTAATAGTCGAACTGCAGCTCCATGGCGCGCGCCGCCCGATCGAGCGTCTGCTTCTCCTTGCCGGGCGTGGTGACGTGGATGTAGCGGCTGGTCATGATGCCACGCCGCTTGGCGGCGTCCCAGCCGTACTTGAAGCGGCCGCGCCCGTGCATGTCAGGCCAGCCGGCCTTCTCGGCCGCCTCATAGTACATGTCGATGTTCTTGCGCAGCCGGTCGTTGGGCTCGACGATCATCACGCCGTTCAACCCCTTCTCGGCCGCCCACTTGATCGAGCGCGCGCTGGTCACCGGCTCCCAGAGCTGCTGATGTGGCTTCTGCACCGGCTGCGGGAAGACTTGGAGCTCCTTCAGCGTCGTCGTCGTCGCCTGCACGGGATTGCCGGCCGAGTACATGTCGGGCTCGCCCATCGCCACGATGTCCTCGAGCGCGCGGCCGACCTTCTCCATGCCGAAGTAGGCCAGGGTCTGCTTGTGGTTCCACTTGGTGTAGGTCGGCGGCACCGAGAAGTTCTCGCCGTGGTGCGAGAAGGAAGTCTCGGTCCAGCACTTCTTCATGACGGTGACGACTTCCTCGAACGTCTTGCGGTTGCGCTCCTGGTCCTGAATGGTCGAGCCGTACGGCCGGCCCAGCGTCTCGTTCTCGCGCGGTTGGTAGCCGCGGCCGATACCGCATTCGACCCGTCCGCCGCTGATCACATCGAGCAACGCGATCTGCTCGGCCAGTCGCACCGGGTGATGCCAGACCACGATGTTGGCGCATTGCCCGAGACGTATCTTCTTGGTCTGCGCGGCGATCGCCATCTGCGTCAGTAGTGGGTTGGGGCTCATCTCCGCGCCTTCCGGCTGGAAGTGATGCTCAGTCAGCCAGAATGACTGGTAGCCTAGCCTTTCGGCCAGGATGCCCTGCCGCACCTGGTTCACCAGCGTCTCCTGCACCGCCCGATGGACTTCCACGAGCGAGCCATCGTTCACCGCCACACCCTCTTTGGTGATGGTCACAGGTAGGCTCGAAGCGCCGTTGTGAAAGACTCCGATTTCCAGCATGTCCCATTCTCCTGAGTTTCCTTCCATGCCGCATGCGGCGCAATCTTGACGCAACCGGCGTGCCAGAAGAAAAATCACGGCGGGCCAACGACTTGTTGGCAGGCACGCACGCTGGTGTGATGCATTGCGCTACATATCTAGCGCAAGCGATTGTAGCGAATCGCTACAGAGCGCTCGGTTTACAGGGGTACAATCGCACGCCTATCCTCACAGCAAGCAGGCTGCCTCCTCGACCGCAGATCGCGTGATCCCAGTCGAGCATCTCGTCATGAAGAGCCGAAGCGGCACGCCGCGATCGGCGGCGGCCATCGGGAGGAGTTTGGTGATGAAAGATATCCCACTGGCTCAGCTGTGCTCCAAGGACTACATCCGGACCGTCGGCAGGGTCTGGAAAGATTCGTCACCGACCGTCCCTTCGACGATGCCATCGTACGCGACGTCGTCATCGAATCGTGGCGCCGTTGCCGACAAAATGGCGTCGATCCGGCGACGAAGTCGGCGCCGCTGCGTGTCAACGGCCCCGACGTCGACGGCTTTCAGTCACGCCATGCACAATTCTATGACGCGGTGCGTGCCTGCGTGCCACCAATCGTTCCCTATCTCAAGGGCTCGCGCATCATCCTTATCACCAGCGATCCGGACGGCACGCTGCTGTCGGTCGACGGCGACCCGCATCTCACCGACCGGCTGGCCGCCGACCACATCGTTCCGGGCGCCGCTTGGCATGAATACAGCAGCGGGACCAACGCGGTGGGCACGGCGCTGACACTGGGAAAGGCGCTGCACATCCATGCCGAGGAACACTTCTGCGAGGTCGCCAAGCCCTGGAGCTGCACCGCCGCGGTGATCCGCGACCCATTCGACCGACGCGTCGTCGGCGTGGTCGATATCACCGGACCGCCCGACACGGTCAACGCGCAGACCTGGCCGTTCGTCATGTCGCTGGTCGGCCAGCTGCAGGGCCACTTGCAGAAGCACGCGCTGGCCAAGCGGGCGCGGCTGATCGAGCTGTTCGAAGCCGCAATTGGAGGGCGTGAGACCGCTGCCGTCCTGCTCGACGCGCAGGGCCGCGTGATCGCACGCACGGTGCAGGCCTCCTCGGCGTTGCGCGAGCACGGCCTCAGCCGGACGCAGGCGATGGGCGAACTGGTCGCGGCATCTCATGGCAGCGTCGAGCCGAAGTGGCTGGCGTCGCTGGCGCCGGGCATCAGGGCGGAATGGCTGTCGCCGCTCAAGGAGGACGGACAGTGTGTCGGCGCCATCCTGCATCTGCCGACGACCAGCCGCCGCCAGCGCGCGACGTCGAATCGCCTCAAGACTCTGCCGCCGCTGGCGTCGGCGTTCCAGCGCCTGTTGCAGACATCGCCGTCGCTCGAAAGCCTGCTGCATCAGGCCGAGCGCTTCGCAGCGGCGAGCACGCCGTTGCTGCTCCAAGGCGAGACGGGCACCGGCAAGGACATGCTGGCGCGCGCCGTGCATGCAGCCGGCCCCTTCCATGCCGGCCCCTTCGTGCCAGTCAACTGCGCTGCTCTGCCGCGCGATATCCTCGCCAGCGAGCTGTTCGGACATGCCGAGGGAGCCTTCACCGGCGCCCGCCGTGGCGGTGCCAGGGGCCGCTTCGAACAGGCCAATGGCGGCGCATTGTTCCTCGACGAGATCGGCGACATGCCGGCCGACCTGCAGCCCTATCTGCTGCGCGTCCTGGAGGAAGGCGCGGTGTGGCGGCTGGGCGAGGCGGCGCCGCGCAAGATCGCGATGCGCGTCATCGCCGCCACCAACCGTCCGCTGGCCAAGGACGTCGCTGCCGGACGTTTCCGCGCCGACCTCTATCACCGTCTCAATGTCGCCGGGCTGACCGTGCCGCCACTCCGCGAGCGGCCGGGTGACATTCCGCCTCTTGTCGGTCATCTGCTGCGCGATATTGCCGGGGCGGTACCGCCGGTGCAGATCGCGCCCGAGGTCATGGATGTCTTCCTCCACTACGGCTGGCCCGGCAACGTGCGCGAGCTGCGCAACTGTCTCGATCGCATGGTCCTGCTGGCGACCAGCCCCATCCTGGGCATCGAGCTTCTGCCGCCGTCGCTGCGGGGGGAGGCGACGCCATGCGCTTCACCCGACCCGACGATCCGCGGCGCCAATCGGCAGATGGTCCTGGCCGCCATCCGCCGCGAGGGCGGCAATCTCAGCCGCGCCGCCCAATCACTCGGGATCGCCCGCACAACGCTTTACCGGCACATCCGTCACTACAATGTCGATTGAAGTCATTGTCGAGGCCGTTCGATTTCGCTTGAGCCGTACGCGGTACGGGCGCTGTCCCCATTTTCTCCAGATCAGGCCTCGTGGATGCTACGGCGATTGCTCAGACCCTTGCCTTGGCTCGACTATGATCGTTTGAGAAGAGCAGCCGAATAGCCCTTTCATATCGCTCAAAATCGCCGTGGTCACGCCGCGACCTTGAGGTCCGATCCAGGAGCGATTGCCATTGCCCGTCTTGAGGCCATTGCGGTTGAGGAGGCCGGCAATCAAATCGTCGCTGGCGATCAGAACCAGCCGACACACGGGTTGGATGATAGTATCAGTCAATCAGCGCCCTGAACCACCGTCAGCCTACGGGGCGATCCGGCACATTGGCCTGCGCAAAGGTCGCCATGCCATTGTGCAAGGCGCAGGCGAGGCGCACCAGCGGCAAGGCGACCGCGGCACCCGATCCCTCTCCGAGCCTGAGATCCAGACTTACCAGCGGATGCACATTCAGGGCCCGAAGCACCAGGCGGTGCCCCTGCTCCGCCGATTGATGCGAGGGTAGCAGAAACGGCTGACACGACGGATTGAGCCGCACAGCGGCCAATGCAACCACCGACACGATGAAGCCGTCGATCAGAGGCGGGATTCCATCGAACTGGTTCATGTCCAACAGAGTTGCGGTTGGCGCGGCGTGCTCATCGCGGGGCCGCAGCGCCCACATGGCTATCCTTGCCAGCGCGGAACGACGTTCCAACTCGGTCCGCATGAGGCTTTGCTTTGGACGCAAGGTAACCTTCCGGCCGTGGCCAAGGGCAAGGACTATTACAAGGAAGGCAAAGGCACGCCGGAGCCGCTGCTTCTTGTTCGCCACGCTGGTCTGGGCGGCATCGACGATCTCTGCCGCGAGACACTCGCGTTGACCAAAATGGACTGGAATAACGATGGGCCTTACGACCGTCTGCCCGTGACACTTAATTTTGCCGGAACGCTCGCCACGATTGTCAAGCGGATGCCCAAACTTCAACCGCACTCATATCCCGTGCGTTTGTTCATGTAGCCAACTGCATGTAGGCCGCGCTGCTCAGAGAGTCGTCAAATGCCCCTGGGATCATTGCACGCGGTTCCGCGACGGATCGCATAAAGCCTTGTGTCATTCAGCCGCGCGCAGGACGACAGCTTCTTCGGACGACGCCGCGCATCGGGCATTCGATCGGGTCCGCTAGTTAGCTATACCTACCGCCGCAGCACTTTCCAAACGGGCTCCGAAATCTGGCCCGCAACAGGGCTGATTATTTAACCAGCTCAACGCTTTCAGTCGTGCCAGAGGCGGGAGGAAGCGAACGTCCGAATGGCGGAATCAAAATCAGCTTGATTGTTCAACGATTTCAATGCGCGTTTGGAAAAAGGGCTGAAAAGTCGCTCTAGCAATTCCAATAGGTTGGCAGCTATTTCCAAATGAACAACAGCCCTCCACAGAGGATCAGTCGCGGCAAAATCTGGGGGCGAACTGCGCCAAGGCGTTCAAGAGCTTCGGTGTCGAACCGTTGCCCTCCGAAGGCGAAGGTCACACGTTCGAACCGTGTCGGGTGCGCCATTCCGGTCCCAAACCACGAACGTTTTGGAGGGGGCTGGGTTTGCCGAGAATGGCCGCTCTGACGGCTTCCTTGCTGCCGACGATTTTCACCGATTTGTCACCGACAATGATAGCGCCGATCAGCGTGCGCAGATACGCCTTGCGCGCGGGCGTTTCGCCATTATCGAGCAGGTCTCTCATAAGTTTGCTGAACGCAGCAACCTTTTCAGGGTCAATGCTGGCCGATGGCAGCACTTGCGATGCTGCGTGGTCATAGGCCGCTTGAACCTTCTCGCGGTCGGCTTTGAGTTCGACGATTCGCCCGCGAAGAAGATCGTCGAGTTCGACGATACCCTCCTCGATTCCGCGATAGAGCCGCTTGAGGCGATCTTCGGCATCGACGACCTGGGATTTCAACAAAGCGAGGCGGCGATCAACGGCGGCGGTACGCTCCTGGCGCCGGGCGGCAATCGTGGAAAGCAGTTCGGTCAGACGCTCGGGCGTGAACATGTTCTCCTTGAGCGCTGTCAGAACCAAATCATCCAGGAAAGCCATCCGGATCGTGTTCCCCCGACAGGCCGTTGGTCCCTTCTGCGCACGGCTGGCGCAGGTGTAATAGGCGTAGATGCGCCCCGTGCTGGAGGTTCCGGTCCGCTGCGTCATCCCCCCGCCGCAATGAGCACATTTGGCAAGTCCGGTCAGCAGGATCGGACCAGTGACCACACGCGGAGCTGTCACCTTGGGATTGTTGGCCACGAGGCGGGCCTGGACGCGATCGAACAGGTCTTGCTCGACAATGGTGGGAGTTGCGATCTCGACGATTTCCGAGGCGGGTTTACGTTCGCCCGTCCTGGCGAAGCGAACATTGTAACGCCAGCGGCCGACATAGACGGTGTTAGTCAGGATATGGTGCGCGGGACCGACGCCAAAGGTCCCGCCCGCCTTGGTCCGGTAGCCACGTCCGTTGAGCCACTTGACCAGTTGCTTGATGCCGAGCGGTGGGGTGCCGGTCCCGGTGTCACCTTCCGCATAGAGGCGAAAGATGAGCCGGACGGTCTCGGCCTCGACGGGCTCGACAGCGAGGTGCTTCTTGATCTTTTGCCCCCGCCGTTCTGCTTCGACAATGGTGTAACCGAGCGGAGGTGAGGCACCGTTCCAGAACCCTTGTTTGGCATTCTCCTTCATCGCCCTGGTAACGTTCTTGCCGTTTTCCTTCGAGGTGTACTCGTCGAAGATGCCGATGATCTGGCGCATCATCTCCTGCGACGGATCAGTGCCGGTCGGTTGCGTGATCGAGACGACCTCGACGCCGTGACGGCGAAGCTTGCGGATCGTCAGTTCCATCGTGGCCCCGTCGCGGAAAAACCGCGAAAAGGAGTGCACGACGATGACATCATAAGGATGGTCTGCATCGCAGGCTCGTTCCAGCATCGCCTGAAACACAGGCCGCCGATCGTCGGTGGCGCTGGCGCCGGGCTCGACATATTCATCGACGACAGTCCAGCCATTCGACAGACAATGTCGCGTGGTCAGGTCGCGCTGCGATGGAATCGACACATCGCCCTCCGCTTGCCGCCCGGTCGAGACCCGCAGATAAACAGTGGCTCTCAACGGCGCAGGACAGGCCGTTGCGGCAAGACTCGTTCTTGATTGCAAATTCCGGGTCATTGACGAATCCCTATGGTCTCGCGCGATCGCGCTGTTTCAATCTTATATTGATACGGGCGACGACGTCACGCCGCCATCATGTCGAACTCGACATGCACGCGGTCATAGGGAAATTCCACGCCCCCACGTTCCGTCCGCTCCAAAATCCCCGCATCCAGTAGCAGCGTCACGTCGGAGTGGACCCCCTTGAAGTCGCGATCGACCCGACGCGCGACTTCCCGAATCGTCAGCGGGCCGGCTCCGGTCATAATGCGCACGATCTCCATGCGCTTGGGCGCCAGCACCCGCCAAAGGTCGCTGACGCTCTCGAATGAAATTCGGTCGTCGCCAGCCTTACGCTGCCCGTGCGCAGTCGCCATGATGCGGCGCGTCAGGTCATTTTGTGTCTCGACGCCCAGGATAACCGTCCGCATGCTCTATCTCCGTTTATTCACGTCGCGCCAAAAATCCGCCAGCAGCCGCTCCAGCCCACGAAAGGCATAGGGACTTTCCTTGCCATCCAGGTGGCGATGATCGCCCTTGCCGCGCTCATTGTCGTAACGCACGCGGCAGACGCCGTTCACCACATAAGCAAGCCGGTATTTGTAGCTGTGCGGACTGCCCGAGACGGACTCGGGAACTTTCCACACAGCCAGCTCGGCGAAGCCGGGGCTGACGACAAGCCGGGTTCGAGTGATTTTACGTGCTTTGGCCATCGATGTAATTTGTTACATCAAAAGGCCAGTGATGTCAATCAATACATCAGAACCTGACAATTCCGACGGATGTGTTTGTTTTTGCGCGAGTGGAAGTATCGCCGACCCGGGTTGTCATGCTGACCATCGGGCATCATCCCCGCTTCCGCAATAGAGGGTTCATCGCCTCACCGGGCACGGCGTTGCCGTTTCGTGGTGAGTGAGCAGCACCAAACAGCGCATCCAGTTGCTTGCCGAGCCAGGTTTCCAGCATCTGGACCTCGGTGTCGGTCACGCGAAGGGCGCTGTCGATCTCGAACTCAACCGACCAGCCGGCCTCCTTGTCTGGGCTTCTTCTCCGTCCTGTCGCGGGCCGTCGCGGTGGGCGAGCCGCTTTCCGCTCAACGGCCATAGTCCAACCCGCGGTCAGGTGTGCGCGCGCTGGATCGCGGAACTGAGCGGGCGGCCTCCTGCGCGGCTGGTGGCTTTGCGGACGGCTGCACCGCCCGATCTGCCGATTGCCGGCTGTGAAGCCGATCGGCATGTTTCACCGGGAGAGCGGCCTGTTCGATCACGGCGATCGTCGATGTCTTGGCGTGTCCGCTGGACAATCGCCCGGCGAGCAGTGCGCGCCGGTCTTCCGCGGATGCGGGTTCGGCTTGCTGTGTGCGATCCAGCTGCAGACGGGAGGAAACAAGCGCTTCGATCTGGGAGCAATCGACGACGAGCCGGGTTTCGTCGCGGGCACGGCTTGCGGCTACATAGGCGGCATGGCGATCGAACCGGGGATCGAGCAGGACGACCGCCCGATCGACGGTCATGCCCTGCGCGCCGTGCACGGTGCTGGCGTAGGCCCAGCCGAGCCGGGCCCGTCCGCGTTCGTCGGCGATGTCGGCGGGAACAAAGCTGATGCGGCGCCTGTCGATGACCGCCTCAATGCGGATGTTGCCGGGCGTACTCTGTTGTTTCGACGGATCAGCATGGATGCTGGTCACGGTCGCAACCGTGCCGTTGACAACGCCAAGCTGATCGTTACGAAGCCGGAAGCGAATTTGGTCGCCGGCCGCGATTTCAAGACGGGTTGACTGGCCCGATGGCGTAACCGCCTCAACGCTGGCCTCTGCGCCGTGAATCACACCCTCGCGTTTGAGTTCAGCGCGAACCGTCCGCGAGACATCCGCGACCTGTTTGTTGGTCCGGGCGATCAGGAGGATAGAACTGTCGGGATGCTCGACCCTTACGTGGTTCCAGAGTTCGACGATCCGCTGCAGCGTAGCCCGGTAGGTGGGAGCTTCTTCGAAGCAGCCGTGCGCCTGGAATGCGTCAAGCGCTTCCTTGGCCCGACCCGCACCGAAATCCGTCACGGCCTGCCGCGCCCAGGCGTCACGCTGGCGCACAATGGTGTCAACGCGGGTGGCCTCGACACTGCGAACGACGAGATCGAGGCCCGGACCCGCGCCGATCGCCTGCAATTGCCGGCGATCGCCGACCAGGATCACCTCGGCCCGTGCTCGCTCGACTTCCCGTAGCAGTGCATGGGTTTCTCGTGAAGACAGCAGACCCGCCTCATCCACGATCAGAACCGACTTCTCGTCAAGGAAGCGCTCGCCGGTCCTGAGGCGTTCGACCCAGGACGCGGTGGCCCGCGCTTCGATGTTCAGATCCTGCTGGAGCGCACGGGCGACACGCCATGCGGTGGCCGTGCCGATGACGCGATGTCCGGCGGCCTGCCAAGCTTCCACGATCGGCGCGAGCGTCGTGGTCTTGCCCGAGCCCGGAGCGCCTTCGACGACAACGATAGCGTTCGGACCCGTTGCAGCTTCGGCGGCGAAGGTCTGTTCAGCGCTCAACCCATGCGCGGCGCTTCGCGCCTTGATGTCGGCAGGATCGATCCCGACCCCGCGCCGTTCAGCCAGTCTTGAGGCGGTCGCAACCAGATCACGCTCGATAGCGATCATCTCCGGCGTCGAATAGCGCACCTGACCGATAGCATCGCGGCCGATTTCGACGAATGTCCCGGAGGCGACAAGCTGATCGACCTCCCGGGCAACCCGCGAGAGTGGCAGGCCGAGCCCGACACTTGCCGCGTGGACCGAGCGAACCAATTCGCGGCGGTCGATGACGCTTTCATGCTCGGTCAGTTCTGCCGGCAGCGTCGCCAGCCGGTTGGCGAAGATGTGCCCGGCATCCCCGGGGACAAACTCCCGGGCAGATCGCTGCTGGAGCGCCGCGCGGATATCACCGTCAAGGCCGGCCGATTGCGCCGCCTCACGCCAGACAGTTTCTCGATCAGCGTCCAGCTCTTTCGAGTGGCGCGTCGATTTGGCGACAGCGGAGGCCAGCGCGGCCGATGAACCGCTGGTCGTGCCCGCCTCCGCCAGCTCCTTTTCGATTTCCTGGCGCCGCGCAGAAAAATAGGTGATGGCTTGGTCGCCGATGCCGGCCAGCTCGAACGTGCCGTTCCGCCCGACACGATCGATGCCGAAGCTGAGATCGGTCATCTCGTTTGCGAGGGCGGCATGATAGACGGCGCCGGCCGCCATCTTCCAGTCGCGCAAGACGGTGGAATGCAGCGCACCCACCGTGCCATCGGCGCGCGTCGCCATGTTCAGGACGACGGCATGGGTGTGAAGGTTCGGATCACCGAAGACCCGACCATCGGCATGCTCCGCCGGTCGGCTTTCGCCGTGCTGGAACAACGCGGCCGTCAGTGCGACCTTTTCGACGTATGCGCCATCTTTGCCGCGGCGCGCGTATATGGCTTCCTGCTCGATCGTGGCAAGGGTGGCACGGACGGCGCGCTCCTGGGCAGCTTCGAGGTTGCGCCGCAGATCCTCATCCGCGAATGCCCACGCCAGTGACACCGAGCGCGGCGCGGAAAATGTCAGGTCGAAGGCAGGGACACGTCGATCAGCCTTTGCGCCAAGGTTGGTGATGAGGGACTGCCCGTTCTCGCCGAGCCCTTCATAGAGGCGGGCGAATTCTTGTCGCTGGACTATTGCTGCATCCCGCCGGCCGAGATCGCCGCGCGGCGCATACCAGACGCCCTCCGGCTCTCGGCTGCCAAGATAGTATTCGGCGCCGCGCACATAATAGGCGCTGGACGCCGCAACATTCCACGTTGCAACCACCGCAATGGTCTCCGAACTCAAGACCACTTCGATGCAGTGTTTTCAAGGGATGGAGTTGGATTCTGGCCCCACGATTGGTGTTTCTACTCAGAATCCAGAAACACGCGGAACAACAAAGCATGTCGTTTTCCCGGCATCCGCCGGATGCTCCTGCCGGTGGTTTGCTAATGGCTCCGCCCTCGCGCGGGACAAGAAAATTCTTCGGCCTTTCGCGGCATAAACGGCCTCCTCCCCGCGAGGCGGGGCCCCTCCATTTAT
>DATLXL010000003.1:0-98145 GCA_035575905.1 Bradyrhizobium sp.
GAGACATCCCGGCTTTCCCCGCGCAATGGCTTTACGGCTTATACGTACTCTCCCCGGTGAGCGGCCTTTGTTGTCACCGTTGCCCTGCCAGCACGGGCCGGCAGGGATGGACGCCAGGGTCGCGGCGCCAGGACCACACGATTTCGCCGTACGCCGCCGCGTTTTCGTCCGCACGATTTGCATCGCACTGACGCAGCAAGCGTCCATCGCAACCCGTGCCACGCTGCGTGACGATCGCGCATCGTCCCTCGTGGCGGCACGGGCTGGGATCGAAGATACTTCCGATTTGCGGAAATGTCAATGGCTAATTTCTGTAAATCGTCATTACGGCGGACCTCCCCTGGTCCTCTCCTCCGCATGGGTGAAGCAGCCCGGTGCCAATTTACGCTTTCGGCCAATCCGCCGACGACCAGAGTTACACCACCGTCATGTGCCGCTCGATGCAGGTGCGGAGCACTTCGTCCATCGGCCGGCCCCACCAGTCGTTGGAAAAGATCTCGATCTCGGAATAGCCGGCAAAACCCTGCGCCTCGACGGCGGCGCGGACGCGCTTGATGTCGATGACGCCGTCGCCCATCATGCCGCGGTCGTTGAGCATGTCCTTTGTCGGCACCAGCCAGTCGCAGACGTGGAAGGCGAGGATGCGGTCCTTCCCTGCCCGCTCGATCTGGTCCAGCAACTCCGGGTCCCACCAGACGTGATAGACGTCGAGCGCGGTGCCGAGCATGCCGCTGCGGCCGGGATCGATGGCGTCGCAGAGGTCGAGCGCCTGCCGCGTCGTATTCACGCAGGCGCGGTCGGCGGCATAGGCGGGATGCAAGGGCTCGATGGCGAGCGGCAGACCGGCGCTGCGTGCATATTCCAGCATCTCGGCGATTCCGTCATGTACCTGCGACCACGCGGCCTCGATGTCCCTTGAAGGCGCGCTGCCGGGGCGCGAAAACTGCGGCAGGCCGCCGACCACCAGCACGATGCAGGATGCGCCGAGAGCCCTGGCTTCGTCGACGGCGCGGCGGTTGTCGTCGCGCACCTCGGTGCGGCGCCCGCCGTCCGAGACGAACATGCCGCCGCGGCAATAGCCGGTCAGATCGAGCCCGGCGTCGCGCACCGCGCGCGCGGCGCGGTCGAGGCCGACGGCGGCGACCTGGTCGCGCCAGGGGTCGATGGCGCGGATGCCGTGGCGCGCGCAGGCCTCGATGATCTGCAGCAAGTCGCCCTGCTTGCGGACCGTCGCCGTGTTCAGCGACAGCCAGCGATGATCGCCCGAAAAATCGCGCATCAGGCCTCGACGCCGCGCGTGGCGAGGAACGCCTTCATGCGCTGCGTCGCCAGTTCGGGGTTGGCGAGCAGGCCGGCCTTGTCGGCGAGACGGAACAGTTCGGCGAGATGCAGGGTCGAGCGCGCGCTCTCCTGCCCGCCGACCATGCTGAAGTGATCCTGGTGGCCGTTGAGCCAGGCCATGAACACGACGCCGGTCTTGTAGAAGCGCGTGGGCGCGCGGAAGATATGCCGCGACAGCGGCACGGTCGGGCCGAGCACGTCGTGGAAGCCGGCCTCGTCGCCTGCCGCGAGGCGCGACAGCGCGTAGGAGGCCGCCGGCGCAATGGCGTCGAAGATGCCGAGCAGCGCGTGGGAAAAGCCCTGCTGGTCGCCGGCGATCAGTTCGGCATAGTTGAAATCGTCGCCGGTGTACATCCTCACCGGTTTGTCGAGGCGGCGGCGCATGTCGATCTCGCGCTGCTTGTCGAGCAGCGAGACTTTTACGCCGTCGACCTTCGCCGCATTGGCGTTGATGATGGCGACCGCGGTGTCCATCGCCTTGTCGAGATCGGCGGTGCCCCAATAGCCCGACAGCGCCGGATCGAACATGTCGCCGAGCCAGTGGATGATCACGGGCTCGCGGACCTGCGACAGCACGCGGCCATAGACCCTTGCGTAGTCGTCGGCGCTGCGCCCGATCTTCGCCAGCGCGCGCGAGGCCATCAGGATGATGCGGCCGCCCGCCTTCTCCACCGCCGCGATCTGCTCCTCATAGGCGCGAATGACGTCGTCGATCGATCTGGCGTCTTCCACCGCGAGATGGTCCGTGCCGGCGCCGGAGAAGACCAGCGCGTTACGCGCCTTGGCGGCCCGCACCGAGCGCTGGATCAATTCCAGCGAGGCCGGCCAGTCCAGCCCCATGCCGCGCTGCGCGGTGTCCATCGCTTCGGCCACGCCGAGGCCGAGATCCCAGACGTGCTCGCGGAAAGCTATCGTGCGGTCCCAGTCGATCGCGGACGTCAGCCACGGATCGTTGTCCGCCAGCGGATCGGCAACCGTATGCGCGGCCGAGAAGGCGATGCGGTTCAGCGTGCCCTCGAGCCTGGCCGGAAAGGAGCGCGAGGCCGCCAGGCGGTAGGTCTCGATGGTGCGATCCGCCGTCGGCAATCTGAGCGCCAGCGAGGACATCGGCATGACAGGCTTGTTCATTGAAGACCCTCCTCAGACCTTGATGGGCGCGACATCGATCCAGCGCCGCTCTTTCCAGCTCTGCAGCGCGCATTCGGCGAGCTGCACGCCCTTGGCGCCTTCGAGCAGCGTGTACTTGTAGGGCGCATCCTCGCAGACGTGGCGGATGAACATCTCCCACTGCTCCTTGAAGCCGTTGTCGTAGACGGCGTTGTCGGGCAGCTTCTGCCAGTCGCCGTAGAAATCGTGCAGGCGCTTCTCGTCGGGATTCCACACCGGCCGCGGCGTGGCCTGGCGGGCCTGGATCACGCAGTCGGAAAGGCCGGCGACCGCCGAACCCAGCGTGCCGTCGACCTGGAAGGTGACGAGATCGTCGCGGTAGACGCGCGTCACCCAGCTCATGTTGATATGGGCGATGACGCCGCCCTTGAGGCGGAAGGTGGCGTAGGCGGAATCGTCCGCCGTCGCCTTGTAGGCCTTGCCCTTCTCGTCGAAACGCTCGGGTATATCCGTGGTGCCGAGGCAGGACACGCTCTCGACCTCGCCGAACAGATTGTCGAGGACGTAGCGCCAGTGGCAGACCATGTCGAGGATGATGCCGCCGCCGTCTTCGGCGCGGTAGTTCCAGGACGGACGCTGCGCCTCCTGCCAGCCGCCTTCGAACACCCAGTAGCCGAACTCGCCGCGCACCGAGAGCATGCGGCCGAAGAAGCCGGAGTCGCGCAGGAAGGCGAGCTTCTTCAACCCCGGCAGGAACAGCTTGTCCTGCACCGTGCCGTGCTTGAGGCCCTTGGCGTCGGCGAGCTTCACCACCGCGACGGCTTCTTCCAGATTGGTCGCGATCGGCTTCTCGCAATAGACATGCTTGCCGGCGTTGATCGCCTTGGTGAGCAGAGAGGGACGCGCCTGCGTGGTGGCGGCGTCGAAGAACACTTCGTCGTTCGTGTCGGCCAGCGCCTTTTCCAGATCGGTGGTGTGGCGGACGATGTCGAAACGCTTGGCGAGCGCTGCGAGCTTTTCGGCATCGCGGCCGACCAGGACCGGATCGGGCATCACGCGGTCGCCATTGGACAGCAGCACGCCGCCCTGGTCGCGGATCGCGACGATGGAGCGGATCAGGTGCTGGTTCAGCCCCATGCGGCCGGTAACGCCGTTCATGATCAGGCCGAGGCGTCTCGTGGTCATGCAGTTGGCTCCTTGAGGATTGTTGTTGGCCGCGCCAGCGGCGCGATCGTCGGCCAGTCCGGGTGAACGGCGCTGGCGAAACCGGGAACGGCGAGCGAGGCGGTCAGGAGATCGCCGTCGTGAACGGCAAGGCGCACCGTGCCGCCGCGCTTCTCGTAGAGATCGGGATGCGCGGCGAGGAAGCGCTCGGCTTCCGCCGCCGGCGTCTCGGCAAAACCGTCGACATAATGATGGCCGTTGCGCTCGGCATGGCCGATGCCGAGCAGCGCGCCGAGCGCGAGATCCTGCTGCACGGCAAGGCCGGCCTGGCAGGTGAGGTCCTCGCCGGTGATAAAGTGTCTTGCGCCCCCGGCGCTCCATTTCGCCGCGCGGGCGGCGTTGACGACCGACTTGTAGACGCCCTTGCACGATTTCGAGGAGATGCCGCGATAGCCGAGCGCGCGGGCGGCCGGAAACGCGTCGTAGGAATCGTCGGCCTCGTCGATGATGAAGCCGTGGCTGGCCAGCGCCCCGAGCGGCGAATTTCGCGTGATGTCACGCGGCATCGGCTGTTCGATGTACAGCAGCCTTGATGCGATCGGCTTCAGCGCGCCGTCGCGATCAAGGCGGTCGACCAGCGCGGTCAGCGCAGCGAGGTCGGCATACTGCTCGTTGGCGTCCAGCGTGACCTTGTAGTCGTGCGGCAGTTTGGAAAGCTCGCAGCCGATGCGGACCAGGCGGTCGGCGTCATGCGCGGGATCGCCGTTGAGCTTGAGCTTGAAGTAGCGGGCGCCGGCGTTTTCGCGCGCATCGGCGACACCGCCTTCGCCTTCCACCTTGTCGTCGAGGCCGACGGTATGGCGGATGGCGACGCGCTCCAGCCGCTTGCGTCCGGCGAGGAATTGTTCGATGTCGCGGCTTGAAATATCCGGCGACAGCCGCGAATCGATGCCGGCGACGTTCTGCGCCATGCCGTCGAAGAAACTGCTGTCGGTGGCGCGCAGGAGCGCGTCGAGGATCGCCTTGTCGATCTCGGCCGGTCCGTAGGCGGCGGCGAGCGGCGGAATGCCCTCCCTGCCGCAATGCTTGACCTGCTGCGCGATGCAGGCGGCGTGCAGGCCGAAGGCGGTGTCGAACTCCTTGCGGGACAGATAGAGCTCGCGCGCGATCAGCAAGGAATGGCGCAGCGCCTCGATGGTCTCGGCCGGCGAAAGCTGCGGCCGCTTGTCGAACCACTTCGGCACCAGTAACTCGGCGGAGGCGCCGACCGCCCTGCCCTTGCCCTCGACGTCGACCTCGACCAGCACGAAGGCCTGCGGCGTCGCCGTCACCGTGATCGCGCCGAAGCGGAACGGCCGCGCGAAGGTGACGGGACGCTCGAAGAAGGCGATATCGCGTATGGCAAGGCGCGGTGCCATGCGGCGGCCCTAGTCCAGTGCGCTCTGGGTGAAGAAGTGCTTGCGGATGCGCTGCACCAGCTCCGTGAAGGCGGGGTCGGCCATCGCATCGAGCGAGCGCGGGCGCGGCAGCGGCACGTCGTAGATCGCCGCGATCGCGCCGGGCCGCTCGGTCATCACCAGCACGCGGTCGGCGAGGAACACGGCTTCCGGAATCGAGTGCGTAATCAGCAGCACCGTCTTGCCGGTCTCGCGCTGGATGCGCATCAGCTCGACGTTCATCTTCTCGCGCGTCATCGCGTCGAGCGCCCCGAACGGCTCGTCCATCAGCATGATCCTGGGGTCGTGCACCAGCGCCCGGCAGATCGAGGCGCGCTGCTGCATGCCGCCGGAAAGCTGCCACGGCAGCTTCTTCTCGAAGCCGTCGAGGCCGACGAGCTTCAGCAGCTCCTTGGCGCGCGGCAAGAACTTGTCGCGCGGCAGGCCCTTCATGTCGATCGGCAGCATCACGTTGGAGAGAATGTTGCGCCAGGGCAGCAGCAGCGCGTTCTGGAACACGATGCCGACGTTGCCGTGGGGTTTCGTCACCTTCTCGCCCTCGACCAGCACCTCGCCGGTGGTCGGCGCGAGCAGGCCGGAGATCATCTTGAGCAGCGTGGACTTGCCGCAGCCGGACGGGCCGACCACGACGAAGAACTCGCCGTCATGGATGTGGAAGTCGAGCGGCCGCAGCGACGGCACGTCGCCGTCGCGCGACCTGTAGGTCTTTGACACGCCGGAGAGCGTGATCCCCGACGCGCTGCCGGTTGCGGCGCGGTCCGACACCAGGCGCAGATGCGCCGCCGACTGGACCGCGGTGCTGTTCGCTGCGCTCATCGGTTACTTCGGCAGATAGTCGTTGGTGTAGAACGCCTTGGGATTTTCCTTGGCCTTGGCATCGAGCCCGCCATATTCGACCAGCGTCGCCACCGTGTCGTTCATGTTGGCGTCGGTGACCTGGAACGGGCGCTTGCCCCTGGTATCTTCGGTCCGGTACAGCGGAATGGTCAGCTCGAAGCCTTGCGTCAGCGTATCGATCTTGCCGCCCTTCGGGTTGGCATCGAGGATCGCCTGCGCCGCGGCCTTCGGCTCCTTCTCGGCGGCTTCGACCGCCTTGGTCGTCGCCGACATGAAGCGCTTGACCACATCGGCATTGGCCTTGACGTAGTCGGTGTTGGCGATGATGCCGGACGACACCAGGTGAATGCCGTAATCGGCGAACTTGATGGGATAGACGTCCTTGCCGGTGGCGTCCTTGATCTTCATCGACTGGTCCATGACATAGCCGAGCAGAAGGTCGGCCTGGCCGTTGATGACGGCGTTGAGCTTGGTCTGGCCGTCGCCCGCCACGGTCTGGAAGTCGCTTTCCTTCAGGCCGGTCTTCTTCAGGAACAGCGGCCAGATCTGGGTCATCGAGTCGGCCGGCGTGATCGCCACCGTCTTGCCCTTGATGTCCTCGGGCTTCCGGATGTTCTTCTCGACGAAGCCCATCGCCGACATCGGGCTCGTCTGCAGCAGCACGCCGGTCGAGATCACGGGCGCGCCCTTGATCGCCGCGCGCATCATGGTGGGCACGTCGACATAGCCGAAATTGGCGGTCTTGGCGGCGACCGCCTGCGTCGTCGCGGCCGAGCCGCGGCCTTCCTGGATTTCGAGATCGATGCCTTCGGCTTCGTAGATGCCCTTGGCCTTGCCGTAATAGAACGGCGCGTGCTCGCCATAGACGTACCAGTTCAGCATCAGCACGACCTTGTCGGCCGCCGATGCCTGCGCGGTGAAGGCCAGCGTCGCAGCCAGCGCCACAATCCATTTCATCATGTGCTCTCTCCCGTTGGTCTCTTGTTTTTTCGTCGTTGCGATCAGCGAAGCGATGACGGCCTGCATCTTCATCCTTGTCACGAAGCGAAAACGATCTCGCGCTGGCTGACATGCCAGGGAATCACAAGCCGCTCGATGCGGTCGACGATCCAGAACAGGATGACGCCGAGCAGCGCGAGGATGAACAACGCGGCGAACATCGTCGGCAGGTCGAAAGTGCCGATCGAGCGCTGCATGACATAGCCGATGCCGGAATTGGAGCCGACGAATTCGCCGACCACGGCGCCGACCACGGCGAGCGTCACCGACACTTTCAGGCCGGCAAAGATCGCGGGCATTGCATGCGGCAGGTTGACGGCGCGGAACACGGCAACGCGGCCGCCCTGCATGGCACGCGCAAGATCGACCATGTCGGGATCGACCGACTTGAAACCCTGCACGGCCGAGACCACGACGGGGAAGAAGCCGAGCAGGAACGCCGAGATCACTTTCGGGATGATGCCGAAGCCGAACCAGACGACGAACAGCGGCGCGATCGCGATCTTCGGCACCGACTGGGAGAACACCAGCAGCGGATAGACGTAGCTCTCCACGGTGCGCGAGCCCGCGATCAGCATGGCGACGGGAATGCCGAACAGCGCCGACAGCAAGAAGCCGCAGACGGTGGCATAGGTGGTCGGCCACGCCTGCCGCAACAGTTCCGGCCATTCGGTCCTGAGCACCGCGACGACGTCGCCCGGCGCGGGGATCTGGTAGGCCGGAATCCGGAACACGCGAATGGTGACGTCCCAGAGCGCGACGATGAAGATCAGGAACAGGAACGGACGAACCCATGCCGCGTTCAGCAGCCTTGTCACGATCCCCGGGGCCACATGCTCGGCCACGTCTCACCCCCGTTGCAGGTTTATTTTTCCGGCCACAAATTAACCCGTTGGATAATTACTGTCCACCCTGCTTTTGTCCCGCGACCGGGCACCCAGTGTCGCGTTTCTGCCGGAAGGTACCCTTGGTCAGGCGGTATGATGTGCCGCCGGACGCGGCCTCGCGGCCTTTTCCTTTGTTTTGCCAAAGGATGCCGTGGACTTGCCCGTCAGCGCGGCCAGCACCAGCGCCACCATGTGCTGCAGCCGCTCGTCCCTCGCCTCCTTTCCAAGGAGATCGCGGCCGAAGATGACGCTGAGGGTCGCGCTGTTGGAGAGATAGAAGAAGCTGAGCCCGGCGATGGAGATGTAAAGCTGCACCGGATCGACCGCGACGCGGAAATCGCCGCTGGCAACGCCGCGCCGCACCACGTCGCCGATCATCTCCACGAAAGGCGAATGCATCGACTTCACCTTGGTCGAGCGCTTCAGGTTCTTCGCTTTCGCAAGGTTTTCCGTGTTGAGCAGCGCGAGGAATTCCGGGTTGCGGATGAAATAGTTCCAGGTGAAGTCGATCAGCCGCTCGATCGCCTGCGGCGGGTCGAGATGTTCGAGATCGAGTTCGCGTTCCTCGGCGCGGATCTTCTCATAGGCGCCCTCGAGAACGGCAAGATAGAGCGATTCCTTGTTGCCGACATGGTAGTAAAGCATGCGCTTGTTGGCGCCGGCCTTCTCGGCGATGCGGTCGACCCGCGCGCCGCCGATCCCATGGGCGGAAAATTCCTCCTTGGCAGCCTCGAGGATGCGCAGCCGCATGCCCTCAGGGTCGCGCTGCCATCGCAAAACTCGCTTTCTCTTGGCCAATTGTTTCGCTCGGTGGTGGGCGATGACGGTGGTGTAACACGGCTTTCGCCGTTTGCGAAATCGGCGGCGCGCGACGACAACAGATCAGTCCGGCCTCGCCGTCTTCTCGATCAGCAAGGTCGGCACGCCGCAGGTGCCGCTCTTGACCGTCATCACGCGCGAGCCGGGCCTGCGGCCGATGCGCACTTCGGAGACATCGACGCCAGTTGCGGCAAGCCGCGCGTGAACGGCGTCAATATCGGCGACCCGCCAGCAGATGCCGCGCAATTTGTCGGGCTTGGTTTCGTCCGCCTTGCCGGGCTTTGACGTCACCTCGACGATGACGTCGCCGCAGCGGAAGAACATCAGGCGGCCCCATTCCGGGTGCGAGCGGTCGAGCGCCATGTCCAGCCCCAGGCGCGCGCCATAAAGCGCGACGGCGCGTTCGGGGTCGGCGGTAGCCACAACGACGTGGTCCATCGCGGTGATCGGAGCTTCCGCCGTGATGGCCGAGCGCGGGCGCTCGCCGGCAAGTTCGAGGAAGAACATGCGGATGCCGCGCGTGGCGTCGGTTGCGGTGCGCGTCCGCTTCCATGACAGCGACGCGCCGCCCGCATCGTCGCGGCTTTCGACGGCGGCAACTGGTTCGGGCTTCAGCGTCAGCCGGTCCAGCCGGCGGTGCATTTTCGCAATATCAGGGGTCCGAAAGCACAGGCTGGCAACACCCTCGCCCTGCTCCGCCAGCACCGCGCGAATGCGGTCGGCGCCCTCGCCCGTCCCATCCGGGGCCATCAATTCCAGCGTCGCATTGTCGAGCGTAAACAGTACGCGCGCAGCGCCGTCCCCCTTGTTGCGCCAGGACGGCGCACAGCCGAGCAGGGTCTGGTAGGCGCTGCTGCCCGCCTCGATATCGGACGCGAGGACGACGACGTGGTCGAGACCGGTGATCACGGAAGAGACCTCGGCTTGGGATGGTGCATCGGGGCGGAAACCAAAACGGCGGTCCCGGCGTTATGCACGCTTGCGCGCGGCAACGGTGGTAGTCCGCCCGGATGCCCTTCTCAAGACAGAAAGGCGGCAGGTCTTGCGAATATTTTCAGCGATGAACGACAATCAGCGGTGCTAATCTGCCGGCGCCGGGCGGGTCCACCCACAGCCATGGAAGACGAATGCAGGCTCTCTTCATCGGACAGACCTATATCGACGTCACGTTCATCACGGACCACATGCCGGTCGGCGACGAGAAGCATGTCGCGTCCGACTACGCGGTGTCGTTCGGCGGCAATGCCGTCACCGCGGCGTTCTGCTGCTCAAAACTCGGCATCGAGCCGGACCTCATCGCCACCGTCGCCAATGACTGGCTCGGGCGGATGTTCCAGGACATGGCGACCAAATACGGCATCTCGATCCATCCGCGCAAGGTGAAGACTTCCTCGCTCTCCTTCATCATGCCCAAGGACGGCAAGCGCGCCATCGTGCGCTGCCGCGACGACGAGCACATCCATCCCTTCCCGATCCTGAACCTGACCGGATGCCGCGTGCTTCATGTCGACGGCCACCAGCCCGACGCCGCGCTGCATTACGCAAAACTGTGCCGCGAGGCCGGCATCCTGACTTCGCTCGACGGCGGCGGCCTCCGATCCAACACGCACGAGCTGCTGCAGTACATCGACGTCGCCATCGTCGCCGAGCGGCTGTGCGAGCAGATGCACATGAATCCGGAAGCGATGCTCGACTATCTCAAGGAGCGCGGCTGCAAGATCGGCGGCGTCACCATGGGCGAGCACGGCCTGCTCTGGTACGACGAGAAAGGCACGGTGAAGCGCCTTCCGGCGCTGCCGATCCCGCGGCATCGTGTCATCGACACCAATGGCGCCGGCGACGTCTTCCATGGCGCCTACGTCTATTCCTATCTGGCTCATCCCGCACAGGACTGGCAGCAGCATTTCGAGTTTGCGCGCGCCGCATCGACATACAAGATTCAGCGCCTCGGCAACGAGGCCGGACTGCCGACGCTTGCCAATATCGAGTCCGTCAAGCGGGAATTTCAGGTCGGGCGCAGCAAGGAGTTCTGGGACTGAGCTCATCGTGCTTCAGTCTTTGGTTTGAGCATGATTTTCCGGATCATGCTCCTGGCGTTTTCAGGGAGCCAAAATGGCGCGGGTGTTCGTCGCCGGCAGCATCAACATGGACGTGGTGGCGACCGCCGAGCGCCATCCCAGGATCGGCGAGACCGTCGTCGGCAAGGAGGTGCTGTACTTCCCCGGCGGCAAGGGCGCCAACCAGGCCGTCGCTGCCGCCAAGCAGGGCGTACTGACGACCCTGATCGGGCGGCTCGGAACCGATGCGTTCGGCAGCGATTTGCGTACCTTCCTCGCGGCACAGTCGGTCGACCTTGGCTCCGTCAAGGACACGGACGCGCCGACCGGCACCGCGATCATCACGCTCGCCAATTCCGACAACACGATCGTGGTCATCCCCGGCGCCAATGCGCTGGTCGACGCAGCCGACGTGACCGCGGCTACCCTCGCCAAGGGCGACGTCGCGGTCAGCCAGTTCGAAATCCCCCTGCCCGCGATCACGGCGTTCTTCCAGCGGGCCCGCGCCGGCGGCGCGACCACCATCCTCAATCCGGCGCCGGCGCGCGCGCTCGAGCGCGAACTGCTCGATCTCGTCGACATTCTCGTGGTCAATGAAACCGAGCTCGGCTTGCTGACCCGAAGGGAGCTGCACGACAGCGACGAGCCGGCCTTCTTCATCGGCGCGGCGCGGTCGCTGCGCGGCAAGGACCGGACCGTCTGCGTCACGCTCGGTCGTCGCGGCGTAATCGCGCTGGTCGGTGGCGAGGCCATCATGATTCCGGCTCGCGCGGTGAAGGCCATCGACACCACGGGCGCCGGCGATTGCTTCGTCGGCGCGCTCGCGGCGCAGCTTGCCGGGGGAATGCCGATGCGCGATGCGCTGGCTTACGCCAATGCCGCCGCATCGATCTGCGTGCAGCGGATGGGCGCGGCGCCTTCGATGCCGACGGCGGCGGAGGTGAAGGAAATTCTCTGACGTCGCCTCGATTTTGTCGTGACATGCAGCGCAATTTCTCTATAGAGCATCGCCTCGAAACATCGAATCGCGAGGAAACAGAATTTGCCAAGAGTGCAGGTGCAGGCGGCTGGCGGGATCGTGCTGCGGCGGGAAACGCCGCCGCGGGTCGCCGTCGTGCGGCTTCGCAAGCGCGACGAGTGGGTGCTGCCAAAGGGCAAGCTCGATCCCGGCGAGACGCCGCGTGCCGCCGCGCGGCGCGAGGTGCTGGAGGAAACCGGGCACAATGTCACCATGCGCGAATTCCTGGGCACGCTGGTCTACGAGTCCAACGGGCGCGCCAAGATCGTGCATTACTGGAGCATGGAAGCCGGCAACGAGCAGGTGCGCGAGCTGATGACCGACATCCGTGCGGTCGACTGGCTGCCGCTGAACGCGGCGGTCGACCGCCTGTCGCGCACGCACGAACGCGCCTTCCTGGAAGCGGTCGGCCCGCTCGCGATCAACTCTTTCGCCCGCCGGCTCAAGGTGAAGGCGGTTACGGCAAAGGACACAGCCTCGGCTGCAGCGAGCAAGGAACGCGAGACAGCGGTCGTGCCGGAGGCCGCGCCGCTTGCGCCGGCCGCGATCGAACCGCCGCCGGAATTGGCGCCGTTGCCCGAGACGGAGACGGAGGGGCGCCGGGGTGTTGCGACCGATATGCCGATTGTCGGGCCGCTCGCCGAGACCGAAGCCGCGCGCATGGGAGCGGAGCCGGACTTCCACCTGACCACGGACCCGCAGCGTGCCGGCGAAGTGAGCGGCGCGATCGGCAGCCGGCAGCGCAGCATTGCGCAAAAAATGCGGCGCTGGTTTCGCCGGGTGGCCTAACCGCGACCGGGCCAAACTGCCGCAGCATCACCTCCCCCTCGGAGAGATGAACCGAGTTGCGGAGCGGCCGATTCAGCCAACGTCGTCACGCCGGGCCCAGCGCGCTTTTCAAATCAAAGCCCGGATCACCCGCCTGCTCCGGCGTGATCGAGCCGCCGGCCCCCAACAGGCGGCGGCCGAACATGTGGTCGCCGGCGCGGTTGACGGATTCGATGCCGAGCAGCTTTTCGCCCTTGTAGCAGAAAGCCGAGAACTGCCCCTGCCCGCGATCGCCGCGCACCACGACGCGGTCGTAACCCGCCGTCAGCCCCGCCATCTGCAGCTTGTCCGGCCCCTGGTCGCTCCAGAACCAGGGCAGCCCGTCATAGACCTCGTCCTTGCCGGTCAGCCGCGCGGCGACGCAACGCGCGTGATCGGTGGCGTTCTGCACCGACTCCAGCCGCAGCGAGCCGGCAAAGCGCCGGCTGGCAAAGAGCGCGCAATCGCCGATCGCGGAGATGTTTTCATCCGCGGTCAACAGACGATCATTGACCATGATGCCGGAGGCGACAAGAAGCCCGGCCTCGGCGGCAAGCTCGACATTGGGCAGCACGCCGACGCCGACCACGATCAGATCGGCCGGGATGTGGCGGCCATCGCCGAGGCTGACGCCGGCGACCTTCGCAGCGCTGCTTTCGATGCTGGTGACCTGCGCGCCGAGATGGATGCGGATGCCGGCAGCGGTATGGCGCAGCTGGAAATATTCGGAGATCTCCGCGGTGACGGCGCGTGCCATCACGCGCACGCCGAGCTCGACCACGTCGACCTCGAGGCCCTTGGCGCGCGCGGTGGCGGCGAATTCGAGGCCGATGAAGCCGGCGCCGATCACGACGGCGTGGCGGTGGTCGGCGAGGCGCTCGCGCAGCACCTGGCTCTCGTCGAGCGTGCGCAGGTAGCGCACGTCATCGAGCGTGGCATTGGGAAGATCGAGCAGGCGGTTGCGGGCGCCGGTGGCGAGCACGAGGTGTCCGTAGTCGAGCGAACTGCCGGAAGCCAGCTTCAGCTTGCGCGCGGCGCGATCTATTGCGGCGCCGCGATCGGCGACCAGCTCGATCTTCTGGTCGTGGAAAAATTTTTCCGGCCGGAAGCTCAGCGTCTCCGGACCGCCGGTGCCCTTCAGATACGCCTTGGACAAGGGCGGCCGCTGATACGGCAGATGACCTTCGTCGTTGACGAGCAAAATGCGCTCGGCAAAACCGTTCTGCCGCAGCGACATCGCAAGCTGGAAGCCGGCGTGTCCCGCACCGGCGATGACGACTGATCCCGTGCTCATCGGACCAGCTCCATCGGAAGGGCGCAGCAATTGCCCACGTCGTCTCCTGTTCGCCGATTTCGGTGCTTGCTCGCGTCCCGGCGGCAGCTTGCGCCCGTTCTTTCCGGAATTTTGCAGACTTCGCCGGGATTGTCACCTGCCCCTTCCCGGCCTTAAATGCCGCAAAATTCGCAAACTAAGGAACGCCCGGATGTCCACCGAACCCGCCATTCTCTCGATCGACGGCCCGATCGCCACCATCACGCTGAACCGCCCGGACGCCTTCAACTCGGTCAACCTTGCGATCGCGCAGAAGCTGGAGCAGCTCGGCAATGAGGTCGAAGCCAACAACGCCATCAAGGTGCTGGTGATCCAGGGCGAAGGCCGGGCGTTCTCGGCCGGCGGCGATCTGCAGACCATCGGGGCGGCGGCCGAGGCCGATACCATCGCGCCCGTCGTCGGCGAGCTCCTGAAACACTATCACGCCTTCATCGAGACGGTGCGGCGGATGCCGAAGATCGTGGTCTCCAGCGTGCACGGCTCGGCGGCCGGCGCCGGCATGGGCCTCGCCTTCATCACCGATCTCTGCATCGCCGCGGAGGACGCGAAGTTCACACCGGCCTATGCCAAGATCGGCGTCTCGCCCGATGGCGGCAGTACCGTCGGCATGGTGGGCACTGTCGGCGTGCGCCGCGCGTTCCAGATCTTTCTCGCCGAGGACAGTTTTACCGCGCAGCAGGCTTATGAGTGGGGCCTCGTCGCGAAGGTGGTTCCGGCGGCGGAGTTGAAGGCCGAGACGAAGAAGTTCGCCGAGCGGCTGGCGCGCAATCCGCCGGCCGCGATCGCCGGCACCAAGGCGCTGGTCTATCAGGCCGCGACGGCGTCGACCAAGGCGCAGCTCGATGCCGAGGAAGTCGGCATCATCGAGTGCATGCAGACCGAGGACTTCCGTGCCGCGGTCAAGAAATTCACCAGCAAGGCGAAGTGAGCGCGATGCTCCCCTCGCGCTCCTTCATCTGCCTGCGCCACGGCGCGACCGACTGGAACCGCAAGGGGCTGTTCCAGGGCCGCACCGACAATCCGCTGAACGACGACGGCATCGCGCAGGCGCATGAAGCCGCGGAGAAGTTGCGGGCAATCGGGTTCGGACAGGTGGTGTCCAGTCCCCTGCTCCGCGCCGTGCAGACTGCGGAGGTCATCGCAAATTTCGCCGGCAAGAGCGTCACGCTCGATCAGGGGCTGATCGAGCTCGACTTCGGCAGTTTCGAGGGACAGCCGGTGCGCGAGCTGATGATCAAGAACGGCAAGAACAATGCGCAAGGGCTGGTCGACATGCTGCCGGCGGATTCCGAACCGTGGGCCGATTGCGCGGCGCGGACGATGCGGTCGGTGAGCGGGTGGCTCGACCGGCATCCAGGAGACGAGATCCTGTTCGTCTGCCATGACGCCGTGATGCAATCGATGGCGCAGCGGATGACGGGAAGTTTCTTCAAGAACGGCCACGGCCGGCCGTTCCGCTTTGTGCGGAATGGAGATGCGTGGGCGGTGGTGGAAGTCGGCGCGTAAGGGGACGCTGAGATGTTACGGCTCCCTCCCCTTGCGGAGGACGGTTGGGGAGAGGCAAGAAAGAGTCGTCGCGGATGGAGCGGCGGTCGTTGGAACGGTCGCAGGATGGGTAGAGCGCAGCCCGGCGAGGTCGCTAACTCTTGCCGTTCTCGCGCATGAAGTCGAAATCGCAGCCCTCGTCGGCCTGCAGGATGGTCTCGTTGAACAGCCAGGCGTAACCGCGCCTGGCCCAGCCGGGATCCTTCGCGGGCGCGAGCGCGGCGTGGCGCTTCTTCAGTTCGGCCTCGTCGACCAGAAGCTCGATGCGGCGCTTCTCGACATCGAGCCGGATCATGTCGCCGTTTCTCACCAGCGCCAGCGGACCGCCGACGGCGGATTCCGGCGTGATGTGCAGCACGATGGTGCCGAACGCCGTGCCGCTCATGCGGGCGTCGGAAATGCGCACCATGTCCTTGACGCCGCCGCGCGCCAGCTTCCTGGGGATCGGCAGGTAGCCCGCCTCCGGCATGCCCGGCGCGCCCTTCGGCCCGGCGTTGCGGAGCACCAGCACGTCGTCGGCGTTGACGTCGAGGGCGGGGTCGTCGACCCGATTGGTCATGTCCTCGACCGACTCGAACACCACGGCGCGGCCGGTGTGCTGCAGCAGTCTTGGGCTTGCCGCGGACTGCTTGATGACGGCGCCGCGCGGGGCGAGATTGCCGTGCAGGATGGCGAGCGCGCCCTCCGGCTTGATCGGATTTGCCTTGCCGCGGATCGCATCCTGACCCGGCACTTCCTCGGCATCGGCTACGACTTCACGCAAAGTCGCGCCGGTGATGGTTTTCGCATCGAGATCAATGAGATCGCCGAGCTGCTTCATCAGTTTCGGCACCCCGCCGGCGTGATGGAAATGCTCCATGTAATGGTCGCCGGACGGTTTCAGATCGACCAGCACCGGCACCTCGCGGCCAAGCTTGTCGAAGGCGCCGAGGTCGATCTTGTGTTTGGTGCGGTGGGCCATCGCGGTGAGATGGATCAGGCCGTTGGTCGAGCCGCCGATCGCCTGCAGCACCACCTGGGCATTCCTGAAGGACGAGGCTGTGATGAACTCGCTGGGCTTCGGCCCCTTGGCCCTGGCCATGGCGGCCGCCACCCTGCCGCTCGCCTCCGCCGAGCGGAAGCGCTCGGCATGCGGCGCCGGGATGGTCGCGCTCATCGGCAGCGACAGGCCCATCGCCTCGGTAATGCAGGCCATGGTGCTGGCGGTGCCCATCACCATGCAGGTGCCGACGGAGGGCGCGAGGCGTCCGTTGACCGCCTCGATCTCGGTGTCGTCGATTTCGCCGGCGCGGTATTTCGCCCAGAGGCGGCGGCAGTCGGTGCAGGCGCCCAGCACCTCGCCCTTGTGATGGCCGACCACCATGGGGCCGACGGGAATGACGACGGTCGGAAGGTCGGCGCTGAGCGCCGCCATGATCTGCGCCGGCAGCGTCTTGTCGCAACCGCCGATCACGACGACCGCATCCATCGGCTGGGCGCGGATCATCTCCTCGGTGTCCATCGCCATCAGGTTGCGGATGTACATCGAGGTCGGGTGCGAAAAGCTTTCCGCGATCGAGATGGTCGGGAACACGAAAGGCATCGCGCCCGACAGCATGACGCCGCGCTTCACCGCTTCCAGGATTTGCGGGACGTTGCCATGGCAGGGATTGTAGTCGCTGTAGGTGTTGGTGATGCCGACGATCGGGCGGTCCAGCGCGTCGTCGGAATAGCCCATCGCCTTGATGAAGGCCTTGCGAAGAAAAAGCGAGAACCCGGCATCGCCATAACTTGCCAATCCCTTGCGAAGCCCGTCGGTCATCGGCTTTTCCTTGTGGTTTTGCGGCTCAATAAAGGAGTGCGGCAGATTGTTGTCAATGCTGGATAATTCAGGCCCGTTCTCACGGTAGCGTGGATCATATGCGGCGGCGGCCAATCGGACCGGATCGTGCAAGACGGCAAAAAAGCCGCAATAGCAAGCTTGGCTGCTTGCAATTCGGGGGGCCCCATGAAGCTAGCAGCGACGTTACTTTGGTCGATCGCGATTTGCTTTGCGCGCGACAACGCGGCTGCCGCTGCTGAACCCCGCGCAACGCGGCTTAACTACTCGTCGTGGATGAAATCGTGCATCGGCTCGCATTGCTTCGTGGGAATCGAAGCGCGCGGGGAATGTATGCCATCCGGTGGATCAGTGGTGATCTCTCTCGAAGACGGCGAGCCTGTAAGCTTATCTTCCAGTTTTAGCACGAAGCGCGGAGTCCAGAAGCCAACCAGCCTTCGGATCGACGACGGCGGGCCAATCCCCGTGCCGGACCAGACTTGCTTTCCTTCGGGACTCTGCATCAACAAGCTCGCCATTGACAACGATTTCGCCGCGAGGCTGAGGCGCGCGCGGACGATCACAATCGAAGCGGTCGAAACGACCGGCGGAAGACTCGTTCTGATCTTCTCTCTCGCAGATTTTGCTCGCGCCTATGATGGACCCGGGCCGGAGCCGCAGGTATTCGAAGAACCTCAGCGAAGCCTGAAGGCAAAGCTGCGAGAGCGCGGGTCGGATAGCGACCCTCCGCCGCTGTGCGAGGACTAGGCTCACTTCTTCCAGTCGATCACCCGGCTCGCATCGCCGTCGAACTCCGCGCTGCAGAACGTCCCGCCCTGGTAGAAGTCGCCGATCGGATCGGGCTTGAGCTTCGCCTGCTCTGCAAAAGCGTGCTCGCGGAAATCTTCGCCACGGCCGGTCGGGCGGTAGCCGAGATCGTAGGCGCGGTGGTTGTCCCACCAGGAGCGCTCGTTATAGGAGGCGCCGTACAGCACCTCGAAATGGATGTCGGGATGCTCGAGGCCAATGCGGCAGAGCTGCACGAGGTCTTCTGGCTTGAGCCAGATCGACAGCCGGCGGTGATCGAGCGGCGCCTCGCCGAAATTGCCGATGCGCAGGCACGTCACCTTCATGCCGTGCTTGTCGGCGTAGAGCGCGCCCATCGCCTCGCCGAACACCTTGCTGACGCCGTAGCGGCTGTCGGGACGCGCGGTGACGGCGGTGCCGATGCGGTGATGCCTCGGATAGAAGCCGACCGCGTGGTTGGACGAAGCGAAGATCACGCGCTTGACGCCCTTGCGGTGAGCCGCCTCGAACAGGTTGTAGCAACCGATGATGTTCGACTGATGGATCTGGTCCCAGGTCCCCTCCACCGAATAGCCGCCGAAATGCAGGATGCCGTCGACGCCCTCGCAGATCGCCTCGACCTGCGCGAGGTCGGCGAGGTCGGCGGCCTTGAATTTCTCGTTGCCGCCGAGATCGGCGGGCTTGTTGATGTCGCTGAGCAGGAGGTCCGGATAGATCGGCGGCAGCAACTTGCGCAGGCTCGTCCCAATTCCGCCCGCGGCGCCGGTCATCAATATGCGTGGCATCTGGTCCCTCGATTTTGGTCGCAATCATTTGCGGTCGTTGAGTGAGTTTGATAGCAAACCCAAACGGCGAGGAAACGCAACAACGAGAACAGCAAATGTCCGATGCATATGCGGCCGGATGGCGGCAGGCGAGCCATTACCCGGATCCCGCCATCCATGCGCTCGATCCGCGCTTCGAAAAATACTGGCTGAAACTGTCCTGCGTGGAGCGGCTCACCACCGGGCTGCGCTGGGCGGAAGGCCCGGTGTGGTTCGGCGACGGGCGCTACTTGCTCTGCAGCGACATCCCGAACCAGCGCATCATCAAGTGGGAAGAAGAGACCGGCGCGGTCAGCATTTTCCGCAAGCCCTCGAATTTCGCCAATGGCAACACCCGCGACCGCCAGGGCCGGCTCGTCACCTGCGAGCACGGCGGAAGGCGCGTGGTGCGCACCGAACATGACGGCTCGATCACGGTGCTGATGGATTCCTTCGACGGCAAGCGGCTGAACTCGCCGAACGACGTCGTGGTGAAATCCGACGGATCGATCTGGTTCACCGATCCGGTCTTCGGCCTGCTCGGCAACTACGAAGGCTACAAGGCCGAGCCCGAGATCGACATGCATGTCTACCGGCTCGACCCGGAGACCCGGAAGGCCACCGTCGTCGCCGAGGGCGTGCTGGGGCCGAACGGCCTTGCCTTCTCGCCGGACGAGAAAATCCTCTATGTCATCGAGTCTCGCGGCGTGCCGACGCGGAAAATCCTCGCTTACGATGTCTCGCCTTCCGGCGACAAGCTGTCGAACAAGCGCACCTTCGTCGATGCCGGGCCCGGCACGCCAGACGGTTTTCGCGTCGACATCGACGGCAATCTCTGGTGCGGCTGGGGCATGGGCGATCCCGAGCTCGACGGCGTCGTGGTGTTCGCGCCCGACGGCGTCATGATCGGCCGCATCGCGCTGCCCGAACGCTGCGCCAACCTCTGCTTCGGCGGGCTGAAGCGCAACCGCCTGTTCATGGCGGCGAGCCAGTCGATCTACGCGCTGTATGTCAACACGCAGGGGGCGTTCGGCGGATGACAACGACGATCTCGCGGCGAACACTGATCGCGGCATTGGGCGGCATGCCGGCCGCGTCCCTGCTGCCGCGCGTGGCACATGCCGCCTATCCCGACCGCCCTATCCTGCTAATCGTGCCGTTCTCGGCCGGCGGCAATGCCGATATCGTCGGCCGCCTGATCGGCCATGAAATCGGAGCTGGGGTAAAGCAGACCGTGGTGATCGAGAACCGCGCCGGCGCGGGCGGCGGCGTCGGTGCACGCGCGGTCGCCAAGGCGGAGCCCGACGGCTACACGCTGCTCGTCGGCTCGAACGGGCCACTCACGATCAATCCGCTGGTGCAGGCCAGCCCCGGCTACGATCCCGCTGTCGATTTCGCGCCGGTGGCGCTGACCAGCTATGTGCCGCATGCGCTGATCCTCTCCGGCAGCGTGCCGGCGAAGAGCGTTGCAGAGCTGGTCGAATTTTCCAGGAAGTCGCCCCTTAATATCGCCACCAGCGGCGTCGGCAGTGCCACCCACATGACGCTGGAGCGGTTCAAGGCCGCTTCCGGCGCGCAGGTCACGCACGTGCCCTATCGCGGCGGCGGCCCGCTGATGCCGGACGTCATCAGCGGCACCATCCAGGGCGCAATGACCGAATTCTCCACGGCGCTGGAGATGCACGCCGGCGGCAAGGCGCGTATCGCCGCCACCGCCGCTGCAAAGCGTTCGGCGCTGGCGCCCGACATTCCGACCTTCATCGAACAGGGCGTGAAGGATTTTGTCGCGCAAAGCTATGTCGGCATCCTGGCGCCGGCGAAGACGCCGGCGGCGATCATCGATCAGCTGCAGGCGGCGATTGCCGCGGGCCTGAAGGGCGGAACGACGCCGGAGCGGCTGCGCCAGCTCGGCTCGGAAATCGCAACCGCCGAACAGATGACGCCGCAGGGTTTTGCGGCGTTTATCAAGACAGACGCGGAAAACATGCGCGAGGCGGCAAAGCTCGCCGGAATCACGCCGCAGTAAGCACGACGACGTGCTCCTCGCCGACGTCGCAGGGTGGGCAAAGCAAAGCGTGCCCACCTCGCTTGCACCGGTCGCGCGACGGTCGGCACGGCGCGGCGTGCGCCGTTGCCCACCCTGCGGGACCGTCCCTCGTCATTGCGAGCCAAGCGAAGCAATCCAGCTTTGCCACACCCAGAAAGCTGGATTGCTTCGTCGCTTTGCTCCTCGCAATGGCAGGAAAACAAGCGCAATGACGCGCCAAAACGAAAAACGCCGGGGCGATGGCTCGCCCCGGCGCCGTTGTTTCTCTCGCGAAAAGCTTACGCCGCGTTGAAGCCGGCGACGGCCTTCACCTCGAGATATTCTTCCAGGCCGTACTTGCCCCACTCGCGGCCGTTGCCGGACTGCTTGTAGCCGCCGAACGGCGCGGTGCGGTCGTTCGGCGCACCCTGCAGGTTGACGTTGCCGGCGCGGATCTGGCGGGCGACGCGGCGCGCGCTTTCCACGGTGTCGCCGGTGACGTAACCGGCCAGGCCGTACGGCGTGTCGTTGGCGATCCTGATCGCATCGGCCTCGTCCTTGGCGCCGATGATGGTGAGCACCGGCCCGAAGATTTCCTCGCGGGCGATCGTCATGTCGTTGGTGACGTCGGCGAAGATGGTCGGGCGGACATAGAAGCCCTTGTTGACGCCTTCCGGCAGACCGGGACCGCCGGCAACGAGGGTCGCGCCCTCGTCGATGCCCTTCTTGATCAGCGCCTGGATCTTGTCCCACTGGATGCGCGACACGACCGGACCGATGGTGGTGCCTTCGGCGCGGGGATCGCCCGCCTTGGTCTTGTCGGCGACGCCCTTCGCAATGGCAGCGACTTCCTTCATCTTCGACAGCGGCACGATCATGCGCGAGGGCGCGTTGCAGGACTGGCCGGAGTTGTTGAACATGTGCATCACGCCGCCGGTGACGGCCTTGGTGAGGTCGGCGCCTTCGAGGATGACGTTCGGCGACTTGCCGCCGAGTTCCTGGCTGACGCGCTTGACGGTCGGCGCGGCGCGCTTGGCCACATCGACGCCGGCGCGGGTGGAGCCGGTGAACGAGATCATGTCGATGTCAGGGTGCTCGCTCATGGCGGCGCCGACTTCCGGGCCGAGGCCGTTGACGAGATTGAACACGCCCTTCGGCACGCCGGCTTCGTGAAGGATTTCCGCAAAGATCAGCGCCGAGGTCGGGGTGAACTCGGAAGGTTTCAGAATCATGGTGCAGCCGGCGGCGAGCGCAGGCGCGACCTTGCAGGCGATCTGGTTCAGCGGCCAGTTCCACGGCGTGATCATGCCGACGACGCCGACCGGCTCGCGCACCACGACAGCGGTGCCGACGTTCTCTTCAAAGTGATAGTTCTTCAAGACTTCGAGAGTCGAGGCGATGTGGCCGAGGCCGGCGCCTGCCTGCAGGCGTTCGGCCATCGGCAGCGGCGCGCCCATCTCGTCGGACACGGCGGCGCCGATTTCCTTCATCCGGGTCTTGTAGATCTCGATGATCTTTTCCAGCAGCGCGATGCGCTGCTCGCGGGTGGTCTGCGAATAGGTCGTGAAGGCGCGCTTGGCGGCGGCGACAGCCTTGTCGAGGTCGGCCTTGGAACCGAGCGCAACCTCATACATCGCCTCTTCCGTGGCGGGATTGACGACGGGGATGGACTTCTTGACGACGGGGTCGACCCAGGCGCCGTCGATATAGAATTGCATGCGATTGACCATCGGAAACCTCTTCACTTGCGGGGGCACGGAGCGAGAACGTAGCGGCGTTCGGCAGGCATCCTTGCACGAAAGCCGGGGGCTGTGGAACCCGCCATATGCGGGTGGCCGCGATGCGGCAGGCGCGCGGAATATAGTGGGTGGGATGTGAGGCGGGCAAGGTGAGACCGTCATTCCGGGGCGCGCAAAGCGCGCGAGCCCGGAATCAATAACCACTGTCGGGAGTATGGATTCCGGGCCCGCGCCAAGAGGCGCGTCCCGGAATGACAGATCACACCGCCATCTTGCGGTGGCGCACGGGGGCGCCGACGGTGAGGCTTTCCGCCGCATCGATGATGGCGTTGGCGTCGAGGCCATGGTGGCGGTAGAGATCGTCGATGCTGCCGGTCTGGCCAAAGTGCTCGACGCCGAGCGCCTCGACCCGGTTGCCGCGCACGCTGCCGAGCCAGCCGAGCGTGGCCGGGTGGCCGTCGATCACGGTGACGATGCCGCAGTCGCGCGACAGCGGCGCCAGCAGGTTTTCGATGTGGCTGAGATACTGAATGCCACGGCGGTCCCGGCGGAGCTTTCGCGCCGACGTCCAGCCGGCATGCAGGCGATCGGCAGACGTGATCGCCAGTAGGCCGACGTCGCGGTGGCTCTCGCCGATCAAGCCGACCGCCTCGATCGCTTCCGGCGCCACCGCGCCGGTATAGGCGATCACGATGTCGCAGTTCGGCCCGGGCCTGCGCAGCCAGTAAGCACCTTCGGTGATGTCACGGTGCAGCACGGCGCTGACCGGCCGCTGCGGCTGCTCGATGGTGCGCGTGGAGAGGCGGAGGTAGACCGAACCACCCTCGCCGCCTTCGCGCTGCATGTGCTCAAACCCCCAGCGCATGATCACGGCGAGTTCATCGACGAAGGCCGGCTCGAACGAGGCCAGCCCGTCCTGCGCCATGCCGATCAGGGGCGTCGCGATCGACTGATGCGCGCCGCCTTCCGGCGCCAGCGTGATGCCGGAGGGCGTCGCCGCCACCATGAAGCGCGCATCCTGGTAGCAGGCATAATTGAGGGCATCGAGGCCGCGCTCGATGAAGGGGTCGTAGAGCGTGCCGACCGGCAGCAGCCGCGCGCCGTTGATGGCGTGCGACAGGCCAAGCGCCGAGAGCATGATGAAGAGGTTCATCTCGGCGATGCCGAGCTCGATGTGCTGGCCCTTCGGGGAGCAATCCCAATTGAAGGTCGACGGGATCTTCTCCTGCCGGAACAGGTCGTGGTTCTCGGCTTTCGCGAACAGGCCGCGGCGGTTGACCCAGGCGCCGAGATTGGTGGAGACGGTCACGTCAGGCGAGGTGGTGACGATGCGCGAGGCAAGCTCGGTATCGCCGCGCGCGAGCTCGTGGAGGATCAGGCCAAAGCCCTGCTGCGTCGACATCTGCGCGGCCGGCTTGAACGCAAGCACGCGCGGCACCTCGATCACGGGCGCAGTCAGGCGCCGGCGGCCCTCGCTGTTGAACGGCGCCGCGGCCAGGAACGCCTCGAGCTTCGCCGGATCCTGCGGCAGGCCTTCAAACCTGTCCCACTCGTGGCCCGGCCGGATGTTCTGGGCGGCGCGCCACTTCTCCATCTGCGCCACGGTCATCAGGCCGGCGTGGTTGTCCTTGTGGCCCTGCATCGGCAGGCCGACGCCCTTGATGGTGTAGGCGATGAAGCAGACCGGGCGGTCGTGGTCGACGGCTTCAAAAGCCTCGATCATGCTCGCCATGTCGTGGCCACCGAGGTTGGACATCAGCGCGAGCAGCTCGTCGTCGCTGCGGCGGTCGATCAGCGCCGACACCGGCCCCTGGTCGCCGATGTCGTCCTGCAGATGCTTGCGGAAGGCCGCGCCGCCCTGGAAGCACAGCGCGGCGTACATCTGGTTCGGGCAGTTGTCGATCCAGCGGCGCAGCGCCGCGCCGCCCGGCTCTGCAAAGGCCGCCTCCATCAGCTTGCCGTACTTCACGATCACCACATCCCAGCCGAAATTGCGGAACATGGATTCGAATTTTTCCCACAGCCCCTCGCGAACCACCGCATCGAGGCTCTGCCGGTTGTAGTCGACCACCCACCAGGTGTTGCGCAGGCCGTGCTTCCAGCCTTCCAGCAGCGCCTCGAAGATGTTGCCCTCGTCCATCTCGGCATCGCCGACCAGCGCGATCATGCGTCCCTCGGCGCGGTCCTGCATCCAGCCGTGGGCCTTCACGTAGTCCTGCACCAGCGAGGCGAACAGAGTCTGCGCGACGCCAAGTCCGACCGAACCGGTGGAGAAGTCGACGTCGTCGACGTCCTTGGTGCGCGAGGGATAGGACTGCGCGCCCTTGTAGCCGCGGAAGTTCTCCAGCTTGTCGCGGGTCTGGTTGCCGAACAGGTACTGGATGGCGTGGAACACCGGACTGGCATGCGGTTTCACCGCGACGCGGTCCTGCGGGCGCAGCACCGAGAAATACAGCGCCGACATGATGTTGCAGAGCGAGGCGGACGAGGCCTGATGGCCGCCGACCTTGAGCCCGTCGGTGTTGGGGCGGACGTGATTGGCGTGATGGATGGTCCATGACGACAGCCACAGCGCCTTGCGGCTCAGCGCGGACAGCATTTCAAGGCGTCGGGGATCGATTCCCATGGCGGCATTTCCTGCGATGGCGAATTGGCGGATACTAATCCCGCCAGCGCGGCCAAAAATCTCAAATTTTAGCGACGAACCGCGAATACCTGGGATAAGTTCCCAACAACGAGCACCGAACAGCGGATTCATCCCAATGCCCTCCCTCGACGCCATCGACCGAAAAATCCTCGGCCTGCTGCAGACCGACGGCCGCATGACCATGCAGGAGCTCGCCGACAAGGTCGGGCTGTCGGTCTCGCCCTGCCATCGCCGGGTGAAGCTGTTGGAGGAGCGCGGTGTGATCTCGCGCTATGTCGCAACCGTCGACCAGAAGGCGCTGGGGCTGCATGTCAGCGTCTTCATCTCGATCAAGCTGGCGCGGCAGAAGGAGGAAGACCTCAACCGCTTCGCGCGCGCGATCTCGAAATGGGACGAGGTGCTGGAGTGCTATCTGATGACCGGCAACCGCGACTACCTGCTGCGCGTCGTCGCCGCCGACCTGTCGTCGTACGAGGCGTTCTTGAAGAACAAGCTGACGCGGCTCGACGGCATCGCTTCGATCGAATCGAGCTTTGCGCTGAGCCAGGTGAAATACTCGATTGCACTGCCGGTCTGAGCGAGGCCGTCCTGACCGGGTCTTCTTCGAAGAACAGCACGGCCTCGCAGGTCGGCCGATCGCGATGATCTTCTGTGCGACAATTGCCGTGAGGGGATGCTGCGGCTTGCGAGTTCCGAGCGCCTTCAGCGTCGCCCCGCAGGCAGCCACCAGCCGGTCGATGTCCTCCGGAACCAGCGGAATGTTCTGCAACAGTCGATGGATTGTCATCCCACGCTGTCCAGAGCGTCACGTCGGCTTCTGAAGTCCGCTGCTGTTGGCCCACTTGTCGAGATTCTCCGCAACCCGCTCCAGGCTGGGCCGCCGCGGTGGCGGCTGCTCCCCGGATTTACGGATCGGCTTGGTACGATTGCTGTTTTCTGTCATGGCGAGCGCTCCACCCGCCCCACTTGCCAAACATACCGCAATCGTAAATCTTTGTAAACTATTGATTTTGCTTTAGTATTTTACTTATTCGGAGTGGGAGGCCAAGTTATTGGAACCAACCAAAGCCTTGCCGGTTGAGAGCTTACTGCAAGATTCTAAAGTTGAGTAACTAACTCAATCCTTGCGCTCAGGGGGTTGCGATGAACGATACCCGCGGTGAGCGGCTGCAAGTGATGCTCTCTCCGGAGGAACTGGCCGCGATTGACGATTTCCGTTTCAAGCACCGAATGCCGACCAGGGCGGCCGCGGTGCGAGAACTCATGAAGCTCGGCCTCGCCGCCATTGGCGTCGATGGCGGCATGGGCACCAAATCGAGTGATTACGGCGTGTTCCACCGCGGTCCCGGCGGGCATCGCAACGCCAAGGACGTTCCTGAAGCGGGATGAAGCGCGGGCCGAACTGCTCGCGCAGGTCATCTTGCTTGTTTCGGATTCGGCTCTACTATTGCCTAAATCAGCAGCCCTTGCAGATGCTCTTGATCTTTTGATCAACCTTGGGATCCTTTACGCCGACTTGGGCATCGCCTGACCGATTTGGACCCTGCGCATCGACACCCCCACTCCGCCGGCCGGCCGATCCGGTCGTCACCGAACCTCCTGCACCACTGCCTGCCGCCGATCCCGACGATTGCGCGGTGCCGGAGCTGTTAATCCCGGGCGCATTCGGCAGCGTCGGCTGCCCGGTTGCATTGAGATTGTTGGGGCTGGTTTGGCTGCCGGAATTGCTCGGCGCGCCGTTCACCGCGCCTGGACTGGCGCCCTGCGACACCCCGCTGCCTGTGGTGCCGGCCGCACCTGCGCCCGAAGCCGACCCACTGGCGCCGGCGCTGCCGCCGCCTCCAGCACCTCCGCCGCCACCACTACCACCTCCTCCGCCACCGCCCTGGGCCATGACGTGCACCGGCAGCACCAACAAGCTTGCGAGAATGACGGCTCGTGAAATACGCATGCGAAGCTCCTTTGGGGAGCCCAACGCGGCCAGTCGTTAGCCGTTCCGGCAGTTCGGCTACAGCACCTTGCGATTGGCGAGGTTCCGCATCAACGCGCCGATGCCGAACGTCCACGGTTCGCACTCGTCGCTATTGCGCATGCGGTTGACGAGCTTGCCGAGTTGCGGCGCGGAGATGGTGACGATGTCGTCGCGCTTGTGGGTGAACCCCTGCCCCGGCGCGTCGCGGTCCTTCACCGGCGCGAACATGGTGCCGAGGAACAGGGCAAACCCGTCCGGGTATTGATGCACGCCGCCGATGGTCTGCGCCACGAGATCGGTGGGATCGCGGCTGATCTTGCCGATCGACGAGCTTCCGTCGAGCACGAAACCGTCCGCGCCCTTCACATGAAGCGCGATATCCATCTGCCTGACGTCGTCGAGCGAGAACGTCCTGTCGAACAGGCGCAGCAGCGGGCCGATGGCGCAGGAGGCGTTGTTGTCCTTGGCTTTCGACAACAGCAGCGCCGAGCGGCCCTCGAAGTCGCGCAGGTTGACGTCGTTGCCGAGCGCAGCACCCACGATCTTGCCGCGGCTCGAGACGATCATCACCACTTCCGGCTCCGGATTGTTCCAGGTCGACTTCGGATGCAGCCCGGCGTCCATGCCGGTGCCGACCGAGGACAGCACGGGCGCCTTGGTGAACACCTCGGCGTCCGGCCCGATGCCGACCTCGAGATACTGGCTCCAGGCGTTCTGGTCGATCAGCACCTGCTTGAGCTTCATCGCCTGCGCCGAGCCGGGCTTCAGCCTGGAGAGATCGTCGCCGACGAGGCGCACCACCTCGTTGCGAATCGCTTCGGCCGAAGCCGGATTGCCGCGCGCCCGCTCCTCGATCACGCGCTCCAGCATCGAGATGGCGAAGGTGACGCCGGCCGCTTTCAGCACCTGCAGATCGAGCGGCGCCAGCAGCCACGGTCTTGAGCGATCGCGGCCGTCGGGCGGCGTGTTGGCCAGGATGGCCTCGAGATCGCCGATCCGCATGCCTTTGGCGCCTGCGAGCGCGGCCGCGGGATCATCCTGCTCGCACAGCGCGCTGACGGTCGAGAAGCTGGCGCTGACGTCGAACACGCCATCGCCGCGCACGGCGACCACCGCGGGGCCTCCGGCCTCCGGGAGCCAGACGCGGCCGGCCAGCGTACCCGATGTGCCGTCCTGCGGCAGGACGTCGTTTGCCGTGAGCGCGATCATGATGCCTCCCCTTCAGTGCGCCGTGCTTTGTAGATGGCGTTCAGGAAAAGCTCAACGCGCTGATGTCGGCCACGGAGGCCGCAGCGGGAATGGAGCTCACCAGCCCTACCTTAACCGGACAACCACTTCGCACGGGCGGACCTTCTGGGTCACCGCGGGAATGGCCGCAGGCCAGCCGATGGCAGTGCTCACCGCCAAGGCTCGACGATGATCTTGGTGTGGTTATCCGGGTTGGCCAGATCGGCAAACGCCTGCGCCACGCCGTCGATGCCGACGCTGCCCGTCACCAGCGAGGCCGCATCGACCGTGCCTTCGGCGATCAGCCGCAGCGACAGGGCGAACTCGTCCGGCGTGTAACCGAGCACATATTGAACGTTGAGCTCCTTGAGGATGCCGAGCATCGGCTCGGAGCGGTCGCTCTCCATGCAGACGCCGACCACGACGATTTTGGCATCGCGCGGCGCGCCTTCGAACACCTGCTGCAGCAGGCCGGGCACGCCGACGCATTCGAAGATCAGCGCGGGCTTCAGCGCCGGCAGCATCGCCTGCAGCGGCGGGCGCGCGGCCTTTTGCTCCGGCGTCATCTGGGCGTGTTCGGCCCAGCTGGCGTAAGGCTGGCTGCGCGCGGGATCGACCACGACGTCGGCGCCGATCTTCGCGGCCAGCGCGCGGCGCGCCGGCGAGTAATCGGCGGCGACGATCGGATGCAGGCCCTTGATCCTGAGCGCGGCGATCACCGCCAGGCCCACCGGGCCACAGCCGATCACCAGCGGCACCTCGCCGCCATTGATGCCGGCTTTCGCCACGGCGTGGACGCCGACCGCCAGCGGCTCGGTGAGCGCGGCATGCGCGGCCGACAGGCCATTGGGCACTTCCAGCAGCAGCGGCTCGCTGAGCAGCATCTGCTCGGCATAGCCGCCGACATTGTCGTTGGAATAGCCGATGCCCTGGATGCCCTCCGGCGTGATCAGCGCGGGCAGCGAGCACACTTTAGTGCCCGGCATCAACTTGCGCTCGGTCGCAGGGCCGTAGTCCAGCACCTCGCAGCAGAACTCATGGCCGAACACGACATCGCGCGACAAATCCATCGGCTTGCGGTGGGGAATATGTCTTGCCATCTCCACCATGCGGTGGGCGTGCTGCCGCGCGTGCAGATCGGAGCCGCAGATGCCGCAGGCCAGTGTCTTGACCAGCACCTGCCCTGCACCGGGCTTCGGATCCGGCCAGGTGCCGGCGACGATCTGTCCATTGCGGAAAATCGCGGCGCGCATTCTTGTTTCCTCCCGCTGTCTTGCCGGCTGGTTTGTCACAGCGGGCCGGCGAAGGAAAGCAGCAAAGCAAGGCACGCACTTGCGGTTACGCGCCCACCGCAATATCCGGAAAGGGTCAGGCGTTCGGCGAAGCCTCGCCGACGGCCTGCAGCAGTTGCGAGCGCCGCACGCGCTCGCGGTGCGCGGTATAGAGGCCGCTGGCGACAATGAAGCCGGCGCCGACCACGGTCCAGACCGTGGGGATCTCGCCAAAGACAAAGAATCCGAGCAGGCTGACCCACAGCAACTGCGTGTAGGAGAACGGCGCCAGCACCGAGGCGTCGGCATAGCGGAACGCCAGCACGACGATCCACTGCCCCGCCGTCGAGGCGATGCCGATGAAGATACCGAATGCGATGTCGCGCCAGGTCGGCGTCACCCACACAAAGGGCACCAGCGCCGACAGGATGACGACGCCCGCAATCGACGAATACGTCATGGTGGTGATGGCCCGCTCCGAGCCGCTCAGCATGCGCGTCATGATCAGCGTGCACGCCCAGCACAGCGCGGATACCAGGGGAAAGAACGCGGCGATGTGAAACGCCGACGTGCCGGGCCGCAGGATGATGAGAACGCCGACGAGGCCGACGCCGGTCGCAATCCAGCGGCGCAGTCCGACCACCTCGTTCAGGAAGATGATCGACAGCGCCGTGACGAACATCGGCGCGACGAAGCCCGTCGCGGAGGCTTCCGCGATCGGCAGAAAGCTGAGACCGGTGATAAAGAACAGCGACGAGCCGAGCACGCCGGCGCCGCGCATCAACTGCAGTCCGCGCCGGTCCGTCTTCAATGCGTAGAGCGGAGAACCGGGAATTATCGCCGGCATCATGATCATCGCGAAGACGAGAAACCTGATCCAGGTGATCTCGATCGGGGGCAGCGACGCCGACAGATACTTCGCCGTGACGTCGGACAGGCCGAGAAAGACGGTGGAGGCGAGGATCAGCGCGATCCCCTTGAACGGCCGGTCGGCGTGCGCCGGCGCCTTCGGCGTCGCGGGCTTGCGTTCGGGCATGGGCACGGGAGCGCTGTGCAGCCTGGCGGCTGCGGCGGGGGGCGGATTCACGACTGACTCTGGGGCGGTGGAAAATCGAATCGAACAGCGTCAGAAAACGCCAATTGGCCGGCCTGCGCAACGCCCGATAGCGGGATGCGGATATGCGCTACGCGGGACGGCCGTCCCGCAGCAACATTTTGTCAAGAGAGTGATCGCCGATCACGACAATCATGCCTACAACATCGGCAGTCCGCGCCGCTTTGGCCCGCGTGGAAACGCGCTGTCGATGGCGGAGATTTCGCCGCTGCCGAGCACCAGGCTGCCGGCCGCGGCATTTTCGGCGGCATGTTCCGCAGAGGAAGCTTTTGGAATCGGAAACACGCCGGGGGCGCGCGCCAGATAGCCGAGCGCGACCTGACGCGGCGTCGCCCTGTGGTTGTCCGCAATCGATTGCAGCAGCGCGCCGCCCTTGCTATGCGGCGAAGGAAAATCGTTGTGTCCGAACGGCGAATAGGCGACGACGGCAACGCCATGCTGCTCGCACCAGGGCATGACCGCATGCTCGATGGCGCGCTCCTGCAGGTGATAGAGCACCTGGTTGCAGGCGATCCTGCCCTTGCCGCAGACCGCGAGCAGTTCGTCCAGATCGTCGGTGTCGAAATTGCTGACGCCCCAGGAGCGGATCTTGCCTGCCGCGATCAGCTCCTCGAAGGCCGCGACGGTGTCCTCAAGCGGATAGGAGCCGCGCCAGTGCAGCAGATAGCAATCGAGGTGATCGGAGTTCAGCCGCTTCAGCGAGCGCTCGCAGGCGGTGATGGTGCCGCGGCGCGAGGCGTTGCTGGGCAGCACCTTGGAAACTAGAAAAATGCCGTCGCGCTTTCCCGCGATGGCATCGGCAATCACGAGCTCGGCATCGCCATACATTTCGGCGGTGTCGATGTGCGTCATGCCGGCCTCGATGCCGCGATGAAGCGCTGCGATCGCGCGCTTGCGGTCGCCGCGGTCGAGATACCAGGTGCCCTGCCCGATCACGGGAACCTGTGGACCGTCTTTGCCAAAGGGATTCTGTCGCACGATCGCCTCACTGGTCCGCAGTTGGGGCCGGACCTTAGATCAATCGTGCGGCAATGTAACGAGCCGTCGTCCCGGCGAACGCCGGGACCCATACCGCGTTGTGCTCCCGGTTAGAGAAAGCCGGCAGACGCCTGTGCCAAACAACTGACGCCGCGGCGTATGGGTCCCGGCATTCGCCGGGACGACAATTGTGGGTGCGGCGCGTGCTCGCCCTAGTAATTCGTCGACGTCATCTCGTTCGGGATGCCGTCGATCGGACACTCGTCGGTGCCGGCGGTGGAGCGCGTCATGGCCTCGACCATCTCGCGCGTGCCCTCGGGATCGGCGATCCACTTCGAATAGAAATCGTAGGGGCACGCCGCGACGCCCTTCGGACTTTCGCCGGAATTGATCTTGCCGGTGTAGCCCCGGTGCAGCAGCTTGTAGAGATGGTTCTGCGACTGGCCGTGCTTGCGGAAGTCGCGAATCATGTGCTTCGACAGCGCCGCATACTGGATGCCGTTTTCCTCTTCACCGGTCTCGCCCAAGGTGCGGCCGTCGAAGCCGATGATGGCGGAGTGGCCGAAGTAGGAATAGACGCCGTCGAAGCCGGCGGCGTTGGCGACCGCGACATAGACGTTGTTGGCCCAGGCCATCGCCTTGGAGATCAACACTTGCTGCTCCTTGGCTGGATACATGTAGCCCTGGCAGCGCACGATCAGCTCGGCGCCCTTCATGGCGCAGTCGCGCCAGATTTCCGGATAGTTGCCGTCGTCGCAGATGATCAGGCTGATCTTCAGGCCTTTCGGTCCTTCGGAGACGTAGGTGCAGTTGCCGGGATACCAGCCCTCGATCGGCACCCACGGCATGATCTTGCGATATTTCTGCACGATCTCGCCCTTGTCGTTCATCAGGATCAGCGTGTTGTAGGGCGCCTTGTTTGGGTGATCCTCGTGGCGCTCGCCGGTCAGCGAGAATACGCCCCAGACCTTTGCCTTCCTGCAGGCCTCGGCAAAGATCGCGGTCTCCTCGCCGGGGACGATCGAGGCGGTCTCGTACATCTCCTTGGAGTCGTACATGATGCCTTGCGTGGAATATTCCGGGAAGATCACGAGATCCATGCCCGGCAGGCCGGCCTTCATGCCGATGATCATCTCGGCGATGTTGCGCGCGTTGGCGAGCACCTCGGCCTTGGTGTGCAGGCGCGGCATCTTGTAATTGACGACGGCAACGCCGACCGCGTCGTTGCTTGAGGAAATGTCACCGTGAAGCATCGCGATTACTCCTGTTGTTTTTCTGGTTGCCTTGTCTTGCGCGTTTTCTTCACGCGAACCGGTACCCACTTCGCTTGAAAACGCTTCTAGTGGCTGATCATCCACGGCCGCGCGGTTGGAAAGCCTTTCGCGCCGCCTTTTGTCCTGGTCATCAATCGCGCCGGCTTCTTGTTCTTGCCGGCACAGCAGCCGCATCCCGCGCCGTGCGAGGCCTTGTACTGGTCGACGGTCTTCGGCGCGTTGGCGCTGCGCTCGTTGGTGGCGTGCGCCTTGCGCTTGTCCGACGGCATGCAGAAAAAATTCGGCGCGGTCAGGATCACGCGTGGCGAGGCTTCCTCGCAGCGCGGGCAGTCCTGCGGGTCGTCGCATTCGGCCATCGGCCGCATGTCGGTGAACGGGCCGCAACCGTTGCAGAGATATTCGTAGACGGGCATGTCTTCTCCTTGCGCGCAGGTGAGGTCGCGAGGCGGGTGCGGGGCGGCCTGTAACGCCGCCGTCCCGCACCCCGTCGCGCAGGGAGCTATTTGTCCGGGGAGAGCGGCATCTGCACGTCGCCCTTGATGAACTTGGTCGGTCCCGCCGAGGACGGCATGATGTCGAAGTCGAAGATCTCCGTCGGCAGCCACAGCGTGGCGCAGGCGTTGGGGACGTCGACGACGCCGGAGATGTGGCCCTGACACGGCGCGGTGCCGAGGATCGAATAGGCCTGCGCGCCGGAATAGCCGAACTTCTTGAGGTACTCGATCGCATTCAGGCAGGCCTGGCGATAGGCGATGTGGACGTCGAGGTAATGCTGCTTGCCTTCCTCGTCGACCGAGATGCCCTCGAAGATCAGGTAGTCCTTGTAGTTCGGCGTGATCGGCGACGGCTTGAACACGGGGTTCTTGATGCCGTACTTGGCAACGCCGTCCTTGATCACGTCGACCTTGAGGTGCAGCCAGCCCGCCATTTCGATGGCGCCGCAGAAAGTGATCTCGCCGTCGCCCTGGCTGAAATGCAGGTCTCCCATCGAGAGCCCGCCGCCCGGCACATAAACCGGGAAGTAGATCTTCGAGCCGCGCGACAGGTCCTTGATGTCGCAGTTGCCTCCATGTTCGCGCGGCGGCACGGTACGCGCGCCTTCCGCTCCGATCTTGGCCTTGACGTCGCCCTTGGCTTGTCCCGCATGCGCGGTCGGCGCGAACGGCGGATTGGCAAGGCCCGGAACGCGGGTCGGGTTGGTCGCGATCAGCGCGGTCTCGCGCTCGTTCCATGACGACAACAGCTTTGGATCGGGCAGACAGCCGATCAGGCCGGGATGGATCAGGCCGGCAAAGCTGACGCCGGGCACGTGGCGCGAGGACGTGTAGAGGCCGTGGATATCCCAGATCGACTTCTGTGCCAGCGGGAAGTGATCGGTGAGGAAGCCGCCGCCGTTCTTCTTGGAGAAGAAGCCGTTGAAACCCCACAGGCTCTCCTTCAGCGGACCGACGTCGAGCAGGTCGACCACCAGGAGGTCGCCGGGCTCGGCGCCCTTGACCCCGATCGGACCGGACAGGAAGTGCACGATCGACAGGTCGATGTCGCGCACGTCGTCCGCGGAGTCGTTGTTCTTGATGAAGCCGCCGGTCCAGTCGTAGGTCTCGATGATGAAATCATCGCCGGGCTTGACCCAGGCCACGATCGGAATGTCCGGATGCCAGCGGTTATGGATCATGTCGTTATCATAGGCCGACTTGCTGAGATCGACCTTGATCAGTGTCTCTGGCATCAGAAGCTCCCCTTTTTACCAGCCGATTTACGTTTCACTTCCCGGACCTCCTAGACCGACAGGTACTTGGAGATCTGCGCGGCATCGACGCCCTCGCGCGGATCGTCGCGAACGATCTCGCCGTTCTCGATCACCAGCACGCGGTCGGCGACGTCGAGCGCAAAGCTCAGCACCTGTTCGGAAACGACGATGGACAGGCCGCGCTCGTCGCGGATGCGCTTCAAGGTGCGCGCCATGTCCTTGATGATGGAGGGCTGGATGCCCTCGGTCGGCTCGTCCAGCAGCAGGACTTTCGGCTCGGTGGCGAGCGCGCGGGCGATCGCCAGCTGCTGCTGCTGGCCGCCGGAGAGATTGCCGCCGCGGCGGTCCTTCATTTCCAGCAGCACCGGAAACAATTCGTAGATGCTCCCGGGCACCTCGGTTTCGCCGCGCACCACGAGGCCGGTCTCGATGTTCTCCTTCACCGTCATGGTGGAGAAGATCATGCGGCCCTGCGGCACGTAGGCGAGGCCCTTGGCGACGCGCTCGTAACTCTTGAGCGGGGCGAGTTCGGTGCCGTCCATGGTCATCGAGCCGCTCTTGGCCGGCAGGATGCCCATCAGCGATTTCATCAGCGTGGTCTTGCCCATGCCGTTGCGGCCCATGATCGCGACGATCTCGTTGGGCGCGACCGTGACATTGAGGCCGTGCAGCACCTCGCTCTGGCCATAGGCGACGTGAAGATCGGAGATGGACAACATCGGTGCTTCCTTACTTCTGGCGCATGGTCTGGTCCGGAAACGGGATCATCGCTAGTGGCCCAGATAGACTTCGATGACCTTGGGGTCGTGCTTCACGCTTTCCATGGTGCCCTCGGACAGGATCTGGCCCTGGTGCAGCACGGTCACCTTGTGGGCGATGTCCTCGACGAACTTCATGTCGTGCTCGATCACCAGCACCGAGCGGTTCTTGATGATGCGGTTGAGCAGCTCGGCGGTCTTGGCGCGCTCGGAGACGCTCATGCCGGCGACCGGCTCATCGAGCATCAGCAGGTCCGGGTCCTGGATCAGCAGCATGCCGATCTCGAGCCACTGCTTCTGGCCGTGGCTGAGCTGGTCGGCATAGGTGTCGAGGCGGTCCTTCAGGAAGATCATCTCGGCGACCTCCTCCACCCGCTCCTTCACCGAAGCATCGCGCTGGAAGGTGAGCGAGCCGAACACGGTGCGGCCGCGCGGATAGGAAATCTCGAGATTCTCGAACACGGTGAGGTCCTCGAACACCGACGGGGTCTGGAACTTGCGTCCCACGCCCGCCTGGACGATCTCGTTCTCCTTCAGTTTGGTCAGCTCCTGGCCGCGAAACTGGATCGAGCCGGAGGTCGCCCGCGTCTTGCCGCAGATCAGATCGAGCACCGTGGTCTTGCCGGCGCCGTTCGGGCCGATGATGACGCGGATCTCGTTCTCCTCGACATAGAAGGAGAGATCGTTCACCGCCTTGAAGCCGTCAAAGGAGACGGTGAGCGCCTCGACCGCGAGCAGGAATTCCTTGGGCTGATGTCCGACGAGCATGATCGATCCCCCTCACTCTGCCGGCGCGCCGTCGGCGACGGAGTTGCCGCTCCAGCTGTTCGACTTCGATTTGCGCGATGCCAAGAGGCGATCGATGCGCGGCTGCACATAGTCCTGCCAGAGGCCTGCAAGGCCGTTCGGGAAGGCCAGCACCACCGCGATGAACAGCGCGCCGAGGCCGAACAGCCAGAGCTGCGGGAAGGATTCCGACAGAAGCGTCTTGGCGAAATTGACCAGCATCGAGCCCCACACCGCGCCGAAGATCGACATCCGTCCGCCGACCGCGGTGTAGATCACCATCTCGATCGACGGCACGATGCCGACAAAGGACGGCGACATGAACCCGACGTTGAGGGCGAACATGGCGCCGCCGATCGCGGCGAACACCGCGGCGATGGTGAAGGCGAAAATCTTGAAGTTGGCGACGCTGTAGCCGGAGAAGCGGACGCGGTCCTCCTGCTCGCGCATCGCCACCAGGATGCGGCCGAGCTTTGTCAGGCGGATGAACTGCGCGATGCCGATGCAGGCAAACAGCAGCACGACTTCGACGAAGTAGAGGATCACCTTGGCGTGGTCCGGGCGAATGTCCCAACCCTTCAGCGTGCGCAGGTCGGTCATGCCGTTGATGCCGCCGGTGTAGCCCTGCTGTCCGACGATCAGGATGGTGAGGATGGCGGCGACGGCCTGGGTGATGATCGCAAAGTACGTGCCGCCGACGCGGCGCTTGAACATCGCGGTGCCGATGATCAGCGCGAACAGGCCGGGAACCGCGACAATAAGGAAAATGGTCGCGGCGAGACTGTGGAACGGCTGCCAGAACAGCGGCAGCGCGGTGATCTGGTTCCAGTCCATGAAGTCGGGAATGCCCGGCGTCGACTGGATCTTGGTGTTCTCGACGCTGGAGGCTTCCAGCTTGAGGAACATCGCCATGCAGTAGCCGCCCAGGCCAAAGAACACCCCCTGCCCCAGGCTGAGGATGCCGCCATAGCCCCAGCACAGCACGAGGCCGATCGCGACAAAGGCGTAGGTCAGGTACTTCGCGACAAGGTTGAGGCGGAACACGTCCAGCGACAGCGGCAGGATCACGAACAAGAGCAGCGCCAGCGCAATGAAGCCAATGAGCTCGGATCGATTGAAGAAGCGGGAGTTGATGATCATGACCTGCCTGCTTGTTGTTATTTGCGGACCTTGAGGGCGAACAGACCCTGCGGCCGCAGCATCAGAATTCCGACCACCGCAAGCAGCGTCAGCACCTTGGCCATCGAGCCCGACATGAAGAACTCCAGCGTCGACTGGGTCTGCGAGATCGAGAAGGCGGAGGCGATGGTGCCGAGCAGGCTGGCCGCACCGCCGAACACGACCACCAGGAAGGTGTCGACGATGTAGAGCTGGCCTGAGGTCGGCCCGGTCGAGCCGATCATGGTGAAGGCGCTGCCGGCGACGCCGGCGATGCCGCAGCCGAGGCCGAAGGTGTAGCGGTCGACCTTTTCGGTGTTGATGCCGACGGCGCCCGCCATCAGGCGGTTCTGCACGACGGCGCGGACCTGGCGACCGAAGCGCGAGAAGTACAGCACATAGGCGACCGCGATGGTGATCGCGACGGTCAGGGCCATCACGAACACGCCGTTGATCGGCACCTCGATGCTGTCGGTGACCTTGAGCGAACCCAGCATCCACTGCGGAAGCTCGACGCCGACTTCACGGGCGCCGAAGATGGATCGGTAGGCCTGCTGCAGGATAAGGCTCAGCCCCCAGGTGGCGAGCAGGGTATCGAGCGGGCGCTTGTAGAGATGACGTATCAGCCCCCATTCGACCAGCATGCCGAGCGCGCCGGAGGCGATGAACGCCAGTATCATGGCGAGGAAGAAGTAGCCGGGGAACAGCGAAGGCAGGAAGTGCTGGAAGGCGTTCGACGTCATCCAGGTGACGTAGGCGCCCAGGATCATGAACTCGCCATGGGCCATGTTGATGACGCCCATCTGGCCGAAGATGATGGCAAGCCCCAGCGCCATCAGCACGTAGACGGAGAACAGGATCAGGCCGGCAAAGCCTTGCATCACGAAAATGGAGCCGAGATCGCCAATCGAATAGTCGCCGAACATCAGTGTTCTCCGGGGAAGGGAAGCCCGCGTCGCGCCACCACTCGCGACGCGGGCTGTTCGGCATGGATTGACGGTCCACGCCAGGGAGCTGTTTTCCGGGAAGCGCCGTTGACGCGCTTACTGGTAGCCCTTCGGGAACGGATCGGGCTCGACGAGGTCGGCCGTTTCGAAGATCAGCTCGAACTGGCCGTCCAGCTTGGCGCGGCCGACGCGGGTCTTGGACCAGAGGTGATGGTTTTCATGGATGCGCACATAGCCTTCGGGCGCGCCCTTGAATTCCACGCCGGGCGAAGCCGCCGCGATCTTGTCGACGTCGAAGCTCTGCGCCTTCTCGCAGGTCAGTTTCCACAGCCACGGGCCGAGATAGGCAGCCTGGGTGACGTCGCCGATCACGGTCTTCTCTCCCCACATCTTGTGGAAGGCGGCGACGAATTCCTTGTTGTTCGGGTTGTCGAGCGACTGGAAGTACTTCATGCAGGCGTAGGCGCCCGCGATGTTCTCGCCGCCGATGCCGTCGATTTCGTCCTCGGTCACCGAGATCGTCAGCAGCGGCTGCTTCGACAGGTCGACGCCCGCGGCTTTGAGCTGCTTGTAGAAGGCGACGTTGGAGCCGCCGACGACGTCGGTGAAGATCACGTCGGGCTTGGTCAGCTTGATCTTGTTGATCACCGAGTTGAACTGGGTGCTGCCGAGCGCATAGTATTCCTCACCGACGACCTTGCCCTTGAGCACGTTCTCGACGTGCTTGCGCGCGATCTTGTTGGAGGTGCGCGGCCAGATGTAGTCGGAGCCGATGAAGAAGAAGCTCTTGGCGCCCTTCTCCTTGGCGATCCAGTTCAGGCCGGCGAGAATCTGCTGGGTGGCTTCCTGGCCGGTGTAGATGACGTTCTTGGACTGCTCCAGGCCTTCGTAGAAGGTCGGATAATAGAGCATGCCGTTGTATTGCTCGACGACCGGCAGCACCGCCTTGCGCGAGGCCGAGGTCCAGCAGCCCATGATGGAAGCGACCTTGTCGTTGACGAGAAGCTTCTTGGCCTTCTCGGCGAAGGTCGGCCAGTCCGAAGCGCCGTCTTCCTGGATGAACTTGATCTTGCGGCCGAGCACGCCGCCCATCGCGTTGATCTGCTCGATGGCGAGTTTTTCGGCTTCGATCGAGCCGGTTTCCGAGATCGCCATCGTGCCGGTGGCCGAATGCAAGATGCCGACGGTCACTTCAGTATCGGTTACCGCGAGACCGGTCGTGTTGACCGCAGAAGTTGCGGGACCGGCGCCAAAGGCCACGCGCGGCAATAGCGCCATCGCAGGCAGAGCCGCCGCTCCCATCAGCAGTTTGCGCCGGAATGGCGATTGCAGGCCCTGTTTGGTTTCGTCTGACATGAACACCCCCATCTGGTTTCGGGACACGCTTATTGATGAGGCGAGGATTGCCCAGAATTGTGCAGTGCACAGATACGTGGGATCGCGTATATTGCACCGCAAAATAGCGACGTAGGTTTTGCGCAGCGGTGATCGGGCTCGGGAGTTAATCGGAAGTGGCAGGGCGGCAGCGCATAGACCGCGTCAGGCGCCAGTACAATCAATGGGTTGCCAACCAGACGCTGGAAGATTACGCGCTGCGCTTCACGGCCAAGAGCGCGCGGCGATGGTCCGCCGGCCGCGTCGCCAACACCGCGCTTGGCGCGATCTCTTTCCTGGCGCTGGAGGCCATCGGCGGCACGATTGCACTCAACTACGGCTTCACCAACGCGACGGTCGCGATCCTCATCGTCAGCGTCATCATTTTCGCCTGCGGTTTGCCGATCGCCTATCACGCGGCCAAATGCGGCATCGATATCGACCTGCTGACGCGCGGCGCCGGATTCGGCTACATCGGCTCGACCATCACCTCGCTGATCTACGCATCCTTCACTTTCATCTTCTTCGCGCTCGAAGCCGTCATCCTCGCGACCGCACTGGAGATGTGTTTCGGCATTCCGCGCCCGCTCGGCTACCTCATCAGCGCGGTCGTCATCATCCCGCTGGTGACGCACGGCATCACGCTGATCAGCCGATTCCAGCTCTGGACGCAGCCGATATGGATCGTCCTGCACATCCTGCCCTTTGCGGCGATTGCCTGGGCCAATCCCTACTCCTTCTCCGAATGGAAAAAATTCGCCGGCGAGCATGGCGACCCGAACGGCCATCTCGACCTGCTGCTGTTCGGCGCCGCCGCCTCGGTGGTGTTCTCGCTCGTGGCGCAGGTCGGCGAACAGGTCGACTTCCTGCGCTTCCTGCCGCGCGACCGCCGCGCCTCGCGCACGTCATGGTGGGTGGCGCTGCTGATCGCGGGTCCGGGGTGGATATTCTTCGGAGCGCTCAAGCTGCTGCTCGGGTCGTTCCTCGCGTTCTTTGCGCTCAGCCACGGCGTATCGGCCGAGCACGCCGCCGAGCCGGCGCACATGTATCTCGAAGCGTTCCGCTACGTGCTTTCGCAACCCGATCTGGCGCTGGCACTGACCGGCACCTTCGTCGTGCTGTCGCAGATCAAGATCAACGTCACCAACGCCTATGCCGGCTCGATCGCCTGGTCGAACTTCTTCTCGCGGCTGACGCACAGCCATCCCGGCCGGGTGGTGTGGCTGGTGTTCAACGTGCTGGTGGCGCTGCTGTTGATGGAGATCGGCGTCTACAAGGCGCTGGAGCAGACGCTGGCGCTTTATTCCAACGTCGCGATCGCCTGGGTCGGCACACTGGTCGCCGATCTCGTCATCAACAAGCCGCTCGGTTTGCGGCCGCAGCAGATCGAGTTCAAGCGCGCGCATCTCTACGACATCAACCCGGTCGGCGTCGGCGCGATGCTGATCGCGACCGTGGTGTCGATATCGGCGTTCTACGGATTGTTCGGGCCGACGGCCAAGGCGCTTTCGGCCTTCGTCGCGCTCACCGTCGCCTTCGTCGCCGCACCGCTGATCGCCTGGGCGACCGACGGAAAATACTACATCGCGCGCAAGCCCAGGCGGAGCTGGCAGAACCTCACCTCGATCCAGTGCTGTATCTGCGAGCATTGCTTCGAGCCCGAGGACATGGCCTCCTGCCCGGCCTATGCCGGCCCGATCTGCTCGCTGTGCTGCTCGCTCGATGCGCGCTGCCACGATCTTTGCAAGCCGCATGCGCGGATCGGCGCGCAGGTGTCCGAGACGCTCGGCAAGATGCTGCCGGAGACGATCTACACCAGGATCAATTCGCAGTTCGGGCATTATGTCGGCGTGTTCGTGATATCCGCCGGGCTCGTCGCGCTGACGCTCGGTCTGATTTACCTGGAGACGGCGGCGACCGCGCAGCTCGAAACACGCCTGATATCGGACGTGCTGTGGAAGGTGTTCTTTGCGCTCAGCATCATCATCGGCGTCGTCGCGTGGCTGTTCGTGCTGGCGCAGCAAAGCCGGCGCGCCGCGGAAGCCGAGACGCGGCGGCAGACCACGCTGCTGATCCAGGAAATCGACGCCCACAAGCGTACCGACGCCGAGTTGCAGCGCGCCAAGGAAGTCGCAGAGTCCGCCAACCTCGCCAAGAGCCGCTATGTGGTGGGCCTCAGCCACGAACTGCGCTCCCCGCTCAACGCGATCAGCGGCTACGCGCAGCTTCTGGAACAGGATGCCAGCCTGCAGGAACGCCCGCGCGACCAGGTGCGCGTGGTCCGCCGCAGCGCCGACCACCTCTCCGGCCTGATCGACGGCATTCTGGACATCTCGAAGATCGAGGCGGGCCGCATCTATCTGTCGCGCGACGAGGTGCGGCTCGGCGAATTCCTCGACCAGCTGGTCGGCATGTTCCGCCTGCAGGCCGCCGCAAAGGGCATCGACTTCGTGTTCAAGCGGCCGGCCGTGCTGCCGGTCGTGGTCTACGCCGACGAAAAGCGGCTGCGGCAGATCCTGATCAACCTGCTTTCCAATGCCATCAAGTTCACCCAGACCGGCAGCGTGCAACTCGTGGTGCACTACCGCAGCCCGGTCGCGGAATTCGAGGTGATCGACACCGGCCCGGGCATTCAGCCCGGCGATCTCGAACGTATTTTTGCGCCGTTCGAGCGCGGCGAAATCGGCATTGCGCAGCCGCAGACCGGAACCGGACTTGGCCTCACCATCAGCCGGCTGCTGGCGGGCGTGATGGGCGGCGACATCAAGGTGAGCTCGGCGGTCGGCACCGGCAGCACTTTCCGCGTCAAGATTCTGCTGTCGGAGGTCACCAACCCGACCCGCAACGCACCCGTCGACGCACCGGTCTCCGGTTATCTTGGGCCGCGCAAGACGGTCCTGATCACCGACGACGACCCGACGCAGCGCGACCTCCTTCGCCAGGTGCTGGCGCCGCTCGGCTTCATCCTGCTCAGCGCCCCCGATGGGGCCGGCTGCCTTGCGATGGCGGAGCATTGCCGGCCGGACCTGTTCCTGCTCGACATATCCATGGGCAGCATGGACGGCTGGACGGTGGCGCAAACGCTGCGCGCGACCGGCCATCACCAGGCCCGCATCCTGATGGTGTCGGCAAGCGCGCTCGAAGCGCACGGCGCGCCGCTGGCACAGCCCTATCACGACGGCTATTTGATGAAGCCGATCGACATACCCCGGCTTCTGGAAACCATTCGCCAGTTGCTCAAGCTGCAATGGCAGTATGCCGCCGACCAGCCGCCGCTGCCGCGCTGGAAGCCAGGAACCGGCTCGCGCCCGGCGGTCAGCCATGTCGAGGAATTGATCGGGCTTGGCCAGCTCGGCTACATCAAGGGCATCCGGACCAAGCTCGACGAAATCAACAACGATTTCCCCGAGCATGCCGATTTCGTCGCCGAGATGCGCGCGCTGGTCGACCGCTTCGACCTCGACCAGTACATGGCGACCCTGAAGACGCTGCATTCCTATGATCACTGAAGCAAAAAAGCGCGATGTTGCGCTCGTCGTCGATGACTCGCCGGAGACCCTGCGCCTCCTGACCGACGCGCTCGACGGCGCGGGCATGACGGTCATGGTTGCGCTGGACGGCGCCGGCGCGATGCGCATCGTCGACCAGATCACGCCCGACATCGTTCTGCTCGACGCTGTGATGCCGGGCATGGACGGATTCGAGACCTGCAAGCGGCTGAAGCGCGACGCGGGCCTTGCCAACACGCCGATCATCTTCATGACGGGCCTTGCCGAAACGGAACATATCGTCCGCGGGCTCGAGGCCGGCGGCGTCGACTACGTGACAAAACCGATCGTGGTCGAGGAGATGCTGGCCCGCATCCGCGTGCATCTTGCAAATGCGCGGATGACGCAGAGCGCGCGCGCCGCGCTCGATGTCTCCGGCCGCTATCTGCTGGCGGTCAACGGTCAGGGCCAGGTGCTGTGGGCAACGCCGCAGGCGCAGAAGCTGCTGTCGGCAACGCCGACCGCGGGCAGCGACGACGAATTCGCCCTGCCAGATACGATGCCGCAATGGCTGGAGCAGGTGCAGAAGGGCAAGGCATCGAGCAAGGCCTCGTCGATGGCGCCGTTTCCCGGCAACGAGACGCTGCGCCTGCAATACATGGGCAAGCTCGGACCCAATGAATTCCTGCTGCGGCTCGCCAAGGATTCGGCGGAAACGCCTGCGGAATTCTCCAGCGAGCTCGGCCTCACCGCGCGCGAGGGCGAGGTGCTGTCGTGGCTGTCGAAGGGCAAGACCAACCGCGACATCGCGCAGATCCTCGGCCTGTCGCCGCGCACCGTCGACAAGCACCTCGAGCAGATCTATTCGAAGCTCGGCGTCGAGAACCGCACCGCTGCCGCGGCGATCGCGGTCAACGCCAAGAACCGGAAGACGTGAAGCGCGGCCTTACTCCGCGGCTTGCGGCTTGCCGTAGGCTTCCGAGATCATGTAGCCGGACAGCGTGCCGTAGGCCGCCGTCCAGGCCGACGCGACTTCCGGCGTCCATGCGCCGCCCAGCCCCTTTTCCAAGGTCCACAGCAGCGCACCGCCGACCACCGGGTAATGCTCGGGCTTGGCGCCGTAATCGACGTGGCGCTTGGCGAGTGCGCTTGCCGCCGGCAAAATGGATTCAAGATTGGAAAGGCCGTTGACGACGATGGCGAGCGTCGCCATCAGTTTCTTGCGCTGCTCTTTCATATCGTCCGGAAACATCGCCCGCACCGAGGGAGCGACTTCGAACAGGCGATCGTAGAAGATAATCGCTGCCTGGTCGGCAATGGGAGCAACCTTGGAAAAGCTTTCCTGAACAAGCTTGATTTGTGACTGATCCATACAATCCTCGCGCGTTGAAATCGAGCCAGTTGGTCGCCTGCACTTGTGCGCCGGTTCAGGGCAAATCTCGCGTGATTGCGGCGTGGTCAGGCCGCCTCCACGAAACGATGGCGCTCGTAGAGGAATTCGAGCACGCGCTGGCGGCACTTCAGGTAGGCCGCGTTGGTGGCAAGCTCGAGCCGCTTGCGCGGACGCGCCAGCGGCACTTCCAGCACCTCGCCGATGCGCGCGCTCGGGCCGTTGGTCATCATCACGATACGGTCCGACAGCAGAACCGCTTCATCGACGTCGTGGGTGATCATCAGGATGGTGTTGCCGAGCTTCTGGTGCAGCGCCATCACGGAGTCCTGCAGATGCGCGCGGGTCAGCGCATCGAGTGCGCCAAAGGGCTCATCGAGCAACAGCACCTTCGGCTCCATCGCCAGCGCCCGCGCAATGCCGACGCGCTGCTTCATGCCGCCGGAGATTTCCGACGGACGCTTGTCCTTGGCGTGGGCCATCTGCACCAGATTGAGATTGTGCATCACCCAGGCGTCGCGCTCGGCCTTGGTCTTGGTCTTGGAGAACACCTTGTCGACCCCGAGCTTGACGTTCTCGTAGACTGTCAGCCACGGCAGGAGGCTGTGGTTCTGGAACACCACGGCGCGGTCCGGTCCCGGCGAATTGACCTCACGGTCCTCCAGCAGCACGCCGCCCTGCGTCGCATCGGTGAGGCCGGCGACGATGTTGAGCAGCGTCGACTTGCCGCAGCCGGAGTGGCCGATGATCGAGACGTATTGTCCCTTCTCGATGGCGAGGTTGATGTCCTTCAGCACTTCGGTCGTGGCGTTGCCGCGCGTGAAGGTCTTGTCGATGTGATCGAGCTTGAGATAAGGCTGCATTACAGTTCCCCTTAATTCGCCGCCGTGCCGCGGGTCACGACCTTGCCGACGACCGCGATCATGCGATCGAGCAGGAAGCCGATGATGCCGACATAGAACAGCGCCAGGATGATTTCGCTGATGTGCGAGGAATTCCAGGCGTCCCAGATGAAGAAGCCGATTCCGACGCCGCCGATCAGCATTTCGGCCGCGACGATGGCGAGCCACGACAGGCCGATACCGATGCGAAGACCCGTGAAGATGTAGGGCGCGGCGGCCGGGATCATGATCTTGCCGAAGAACTCCAGCGGATTGAGCTGCACCACGGCGGCGACGTTGCGGTAGTCCTGCGGAATGTTGCGGATGCCGACTGCGGTGTTGATGATGATCGGCCAGATCGAGGTGATGAAGATGACGAAGATCGCCGACGGCTGGCCGTCGCGGAACGCGGCCAGCGACAGCGGCAGCCAGGCGAGCGGCGGAATGGTGCGCAAGACCTGGAAAAGCGGATCGAGCCCGCGCATCGCCCAGACCGACTGGCCAACCAGCGTGCCAAGCGCCACGCCGGCGATCGCGGCAAGCGAATAGCCAAGCGCGACACGCTGCAGCGAGGCGGACAAATGCCAGAACAGGCCCTTGTCGATACCGCCACGGTCGAAGAACGGATCGAAGATCAGTTCCTTGGTCTCCTTGAATACCCGCGACGGCGGCGGCAGGGCCGAGCCGGTACGGCTGCAGGCGAGCTCCCAGAACAGCAGCAAGATCGCGAGCACCACCAGCGGCGGCACCACGCGCACCGCGGCTTCCCTGGCCATCCTGAGATATTTTTCCGAAGCCGGCGGTCCCTTGGGCTTTATCGTCACGATTTCGGCCGAAGCGGAAGCTGCCGGAAGTGCAGCGGTCGTGGTTTCGGTTTTCATGGCAGGCATCGACATTGAAAGGTTGTCTCCGTGATTGAATGGACGGGCCGCGTGGGTGTGCACGGCCCGCAGCTATCAAACCTCGACGCGCTTGATGGACAGCGACTTCAGATAGGCGGACGGATTCTCGGGATCGAACACCTTGCCGTCGAAGAAGGTCTCCTTGCCGCGCGAGGTCGACGCCGGGATGTCGGCAGCGGCAACGCCAAGCTCCTTGGCAGCTTCCTTCCAGAGATCCTCGCGGTTGACCTTGCCGATCAGCGCCTTGGTGTCGAAGCCCGGCTCGAACTTGCCCCAGCGGATGTCCTCGGTGAGGAACCAGAGATCGTGGCTCTGGAACGGATAGGAGGCATGATCGGACCAGAACCGCATGATGTGCGGCGAGTTCTCGACGACCTTGCCGGGAATGCCGTAGTCGAACTTGCCCTTGACGCGATCGGTGACGTCGTCGACCGGGCAGTTGATCCACTGCCGCTTGGCGCAGATCGCCGCGACTTCGTCGCGGTTGTCGGGCTTCTCGCACCACTGCTGCGCTTCCATCACCGCCATCAGCAGCGCTTTGGCGGCCTTCGGATACTTGTCGACCCAGGCGGCGCGCAGGCCAAAGGATTTTTCCGGATGCTTGTTCCACAGCTCGCCGGTGGTGATTGCGGTGTAGCCGATATCCTGGTGGATGAGCTGCAGGTTCCAAGGCTCGCAGACGCAGAAGCAGTCCATGGTGCCGACCTTCATGTTGGCAACCATCTGCGGCGGCGGCACGACGATCGTCTCGATGTCCTTGTCGGGATCGACGCCGCCGGCTGCCAGCCAGTAGCGGATCCACAGGTCGTGGGTGCCGCCCGGGAAGGTCATCGCCGCCTTCACGGCCTTGCCGGAAGCCTTCTTCTTCTCCAGCGCCGTCTTGAACGGGGTGGTATCGACACCGACCTTGATGTCCGCATATTCCTTGGCGACCGAAATGCACTGACCGTTCAGGTTGAGCCGCGCCATGATGTACATCGGCGTCGGCTGGTTGTTCTGCGTCACCTTTCCGGCCGAGATCAAATACGGCATCGGGGTCAGGATATGCGCGCCATCGATGCCGTTACCTTCCGAGCCGAGCACGAGGTTGTCGCGCGTGGTGCCCCAGGAAGCCTGCTTCTGCACTTCGACGTCGGGCATGCCGTATTTGGCGAAGATGCCCTTCTCCTTGGCGACGAACAGCGGCGATGCATCGGTCAGCGCGATGAAGCCGAGCTTGGCGCCCTTCACTTCGGGGCCTGCGCCTTGCGCGAGCGCGCCGGCGGGGAAGTTCAGTTTGGCGGCGGCGAGCAGTGCGGCCGTGCCGCTCGCGGCTTTCAATATCTGCCGGCGGCTGATGCGACGGGTGGTCGGAGCGCTGGTCTTCGTCATGTCTGCGGTCGTCCTTTGGGTTGGTGTCCGGGCCGTCCGTTTGGTGAAGCTGCGAGGGCGCAAAGAGGCGCGCTCTGGGGAGGCCCCAGGCCGGCGGCTTTCACAATTCGGATGATGGGTCTCGAGGGACGGCTTCAATGGCGTCAGCACGCGCTATTCAAGTGGTGTGCCAACCTTGCCGCAACGCAATAAATAGATGAAAAACAATCAGTTAGGTGGCCGATCCAGTCTGCGCCCTTCAACCTTGAACGCTTCCAAAATTTGCGATTCGCACAATTCTTGTTGGCCGATCGCCCAAACCTTGTGCGCCGCACGAGAATTGGGCAAGGGCCGCGACCCGGTTTCAGGCGTCTTCCGTCGCCTTTGCCGCCAACGGTGTTGGCGCCGCGCCACCGCCCGGCTTCATGCGGAATTCGTAGGTCATCAGGTGCCAGGGCGCGGCCGCCGGCTTGCCGTCGGGCATGGTCGGGTCGGTGCGCTTTTCGATGTTGGCGATCAGTTCGTCCTTCACGCCGAACACCACGTCGCAATCGATATTGGGGTCGCCGCCGATGAAGACGTGGGTGACCAGCGGCTCGTAGCCGGGTGCGGCGACGAGGAAATGCACATGCGCCGGCCGCAGCGCCGGACGCCTTGTGAAGTCGATCATCTCGCCGACGGGTCCGTCGATCGGGATCGGGTAGCTGCAGGGCAAGATGGTGCGGAAGAAAAAGCGGCCGTCGGCGTCGGTGATGAAGCGGGCCCGCGACGACGGCCCCTGCGTCGCATAGGTCGGCTTCTGCGAATCGTAGAAGCCGTCATCGTCGGCATGCCAGATGTCGACCGGCACGCCCGGCAACGGCTTGCCGGAAATGTCAGTGACGCGGCTCTGCACGAACATCCGCTCGCCCTGCAATTGGGCCGAGATGTCCGTGCCGTGCGGCGTGACCTTGTGCTCGCCGACATAGAAGGGGCCGAGCACCGTGGTCTCGGTGGCGCCCGCGCGGTCGCGGTGGTTGACGGCGTCGACCAGCATGGAAACGCCGAGCACGTCGGAGAGCAGAATGAACTCCTGGCGGATCGGGGTGCATTTCTGCCCGGTCCGGGTCAGGTAATCGATCGCGAACTCCCACTCCTCGAACGTCAGGTCGGTCTTGCTGACGTAATCGTGCAGTGACTTCACCAGTTCCTGCAGCAGGAATTTGACGCGCGGGTTCGGCGTGTCGTCGAAGCTGCGGATCACGGCCTCGGTAAGTTCGGTTTCATTGAATTGGGTCATTGGGGGCGGGTCCTGCGGGATGACGCGACGAGGCGGCAGCCTACACCGGGATACCCGCCTTGCGTAGGCCAACTGGTTGGATCGGGCCACACTTTTCGGGTATCAAAACGCTTCCCTCCCGTTCCGGAGCCCCTCCATGCTTGCCCCGACCTCCGCTTCGCCCGAATCCGCAGGGATGTCCGCCGCCGCGCTGGCCCGCGTCGACCGCCACCTGAAGGAGCGCTACATCGACGCCGGCCGCTACCCGGGCGCGCAGCTGATGGTCTATCGCCGCGGCAAGATCGTTCACTCGTCGGTGCAGGGTCTTGCCGATGTCGAGCGCAAGGCGCCGGTCAAGGAAGACACCATCTTCCGCATCTATTCCATGACCAAGCCGATCACCTCGGTCGCCTTCATGATGCTGGTGGAGGAAGGCCGCGTCGCCATCGACGAGCCCGTGCACAAATATATTCCGGAATGGAAGAATCTCGGTGTCTTCGTCGCCGGCACCAATCCGGCCTATCTGACCAAACCGCCGGTGCGGCCGATGCAGATCGTCGACCTGCTCCGCCATACCTCGGGCCTGACCTACGGCTTCCAGCAGCGCTCCAATGTCGATGCCGGCTATCGCGCCTTGAAGATCGGCGAGGTCGTGACATCAGGCACGCTGGATACGATGATCGCCGATCTCGCCAAGATGCCGCTGGAGTTCTCGCCGGGCGAAGCCTGGAACTACTCGCTGTCGACCGACGTGATCGGCTATCTCGTCGGCAAGATTTCCGGCATGCCGTTCGAGCAATTCCTGAAGGAGCGAATCTTCAAGCCGCTCGGCATGAACGACACCGACTTTCACGTGCCGGCCGACAAGGCGCATCGCCTTGCCGCGTGCTACTCGGCCGATCCGCCCGGCGAATTGAGGTTCATTGCCGCCGAGCGCAAGCCGATGCTGACCTTGCAGGATGACCCGAAGACGAGTTCTTATCTCAAGCCGCCCTCGTTCTTTTCCGGCGGCGGCGGATTGTGCTCGACCGCGGCCGATTACCTCACCTTCTGCCGTGCGCTGCTTAATCGCGGCGAACTCGACGGCGTCCGCCTGCTCGGACCGAAGACGCTGGCGCTGATGACGACCAATCATCTGCCCGGAAATCTCGATCTGCCCGCTCTGTCGCGCTCGATGTTCAGCGAGGCGACCAACAATGGGGTGGGCTTCGGGCTCGGCTTTGCCGTCACCATGGACCCGCCGCAGACGCTGATCGCCGGTAGCCCCGGCGAATATTTCTGGGGCGGCGCGGCCGCAACCGCGTTCTGGATCGATCCGGCCGAAGAGCTGATCACGATCTTCATGACCCAGGTGATGCCGTCGACCGCCTACCCGATCCGGCGCGAGCTGCGCACCATGATAAATGCGGCGATCACGGACAGCAATCTCTAGGCCAGCAGGTTCCCGCCGCCGGGCGGAACCCGCCTGCGACTAAATTTCTTGGCGAAGTTTCGCTGCTTCTCCTATTGTCCGGACGATTTTGTCTCGTCCGGGATCTTTGTGCCGAAGCTTTCCCTGCCAGTGCGTCTTGCCCTCCTCGTGGCGGGAACCACGCTGCCGCTGATCGTGTTCGCGGCCGGCATCGTTTTCCACAACTACATTCAGGACCGCAGGGACGTGACCCAGCGCGTCCTCGAGACGGTGCGCTCGATCCGCCTCGTGCTCGATGCCGAAATGCAGCGGATGGCCGGCGGCCTGCAGGTGCTGTCCCTCACCAACTCGCTGCGCAACGGCGACTTCAACAGCTTTCGCCGGATTGCCCTCGGCTTCCTCGAACAATACGGCACGGACGGCGTGGTGCTGGTCTCGGACCGGGACGGCCGGCAGATGTTTTCCTCGGTCACGCCGGACACCGCGAGCCTGCCGCCACGCAACAACCGCGACATCGTCGAGAAAGTGTTCGCGACCCGGCAGGTGGTCTATTCGAACCTGTTCGTGGGCGCGGTGAAGAAGCGGCTGATCGTCACCGTCGAAGTACCGGTCTTGCGCGAGGGCGAGGTGATCTACGTGATCTCCTTCAGCCCTCCGATCGACATCTTCCAGAACATCATCGAAAAGCAGCGACCGAGCCAGGACTGGACGATTTCGATCTTCGACGGCGAAGGCATCAATTTCGCCCGCGTTCCCAACCCGCAGGAAACCATCGGCAAGCGCGCCTCGCCGACTCTGTTTGCGGAAATGTTCCGCCAGCCGGAAGCGACGATGCCCACGATCTCGCTGGAGGGCGTGCCGTTGATCACGAGCTATACGCGCTCTGCGCTGACGGGCTGGACGGTGGCCGCCGGCATTTCCGAAAGCTCGCTGGTCGGCCCGTTGTGGCGCAACCTCGCCATCACGAGCGCAATCGGCGGCATGCTGCTGCTGGTGGGCCTCGCCTTCGCGGTGCGGATGGCGACCACGATCGCACGCGGCGAGACGCTGCAGAACCTGCTGGTCGAGGAGCTTAATCACCGCGTCAAGAACACGCTCGCTATCCTGCAGTCGATCGCCGCCCAGACATTTCGCAGCGCCAGCCGACTGGAGCGCGACAAGTTCGAGGGACGGCTGCGCGCGCTCGCGGAGGCGCATAATTTGCTCAGCACCGAAAAATGGCAGGGCTCGGAGCTGGGGGACGTGATCGGCCGCGTGCTGCAGCCCTACTTGCTCAACGACGCCGCGCGGCTGCGGCTGTCCGGCCCGAAGGTGCCGCTCGAGCCGCGGCTGGCGGTGGTGCTGTCGATGATCCTGCATGAGATCGCCACCAACGCCGCAAAATACGGTGCACTGTCCAATGAGGCCGGCATCGTCATGCTGCACTGGGAAGTGGTCAAGGAAGACTTGCGGCAGAAGCTGCGGCTGGTCTGGACCGAGACAGGCGGCCCGCCGGTCACCGCGCCGGTACGACGCGGCTTCGGCTCGCGGCTGATCGAGCGCAGCGCGCGCGACCAGCTCGGCGGCGAGGCCACCGTCGATTTCCTGCCGCACGGCGTGGTCTATACCGTGACGGTCAGCCTGGACGGCAGCAACTAGATCATGATCCGGAAAAGTGTGAAGCGGTTTTCCGAAAAGATCATGCTCGAACCACAACCAAGCGTGGCGATGATTCATCCAGATCTCATCGCGCTTTAGCCGCCCTTACTTGACCAGTTTCAGAACGGGCCGGCCGCGCCGGCGCCGGCTCCGCGGCGCCTTTTGACACCGCCCCGCCTGCTCTCGCGCCGCCTGCACATCGCACAGCAGCTTCAACTCGGAGTGGGTTACCCCCTTCAACTTCATGCGAAGCTGCAGGATCGCCACCGACAGCAGGTCCGCCGTGTCATGCTCGGCGTCGTTGGCCAGCGAGGCCTGGCACTGCTCCAGCGTTGCGAGCGTCATTCGCAACCTCGCCTGCATATTCGCGGCCAGCGTGTCCTGCGCGACCGAGCTTGCAAGATAGACCCGCGGTCCAACCGGTGCCTTCATGCCGATATCCCTGACATTCCCGAATTCCGAACCGGGCCACAATTCCCGCGGCGCCGTGCGCCCGGCGCCACCGCGCAATCGCGGCCCGCAGGACGGGCTCAACATTGCCGAGAGTTATTTTGATTTGTTGCCGCCGATTTGCCCACAAGGCAGCGGCTGCGGCGGAGCCCGGCTTAACATGGACAATCGACCTTATCAGGATACCTCTGATGCGAGTACCCTTTTCCCGCCTGGCCCCGGGGCTCCCAATCCGGCAAAAAAGCCGGAGGACCGCTATTCGCGGCAGGGCAGCAACTTTAGACGTGAATAATCGGGGCGTTAAACCCGCCCTGGTTGTACTTCTCGTCATCTTCTGCCAATATTAGCCAACGTAAAGGGCTCTGTATGTCGCTCACACTGGAAAGGGGTGTTCCACAGGAAGAACGCCGCAAGGTTTCTCTTGGCGGTCTTGCTGACTGGGACACGGCCCGAATCTTCCTTGAGGTCGTGCGATGCGGCAGCTCCCGCTCCGCCGCCGAGCGGCTTGGCCTGTCGATCAACGTGGTGCGCCGGCGGATCGACGATTTCGAGCGGCAGGTTGGCGCCACCCTGTTCACCCGCGACGTGCACGGCACTCACCTCACCGACGAAGGCGCGATGGTGGTCTCCGCCGTGGAGCGGATGGAGGCGGCTTCGTTCGACCTGATGCGGGCGAGCAGCTCGGTCACCAGCTCGATCTCGGGCGAAGTTCGCGTCGCCGTCACCGAAGGGCTCGGCACCTTCTGGGTGGCGCCGCGCCTCGTCGAATTCCAGCGCTGCTATCCAAACATCATGGTCGACCTGCACTGCGCGATGCGTTCAGCCGACGTCTCCCGCCATGAAGCCGATGTCGCCATTCACCTCTCCCAGCCGGCTTCGCTCGACGCCAAGCTGGTGCGGCTCGGCCGCCTGCACCTGATGTTCTTCGCCAGCCAGGCGTACATCGACGCCCGCGGCGCGCCGAAATCCTTCGCCGACCTGACCCGGCATCGCCTCGTGCTGCAGAGCGCGGACCAGACCGCGACCAAGGAATTGTTCGAAAGTTTCTTTCCGGGGTTTTCGCAGCGCGATCTGCTGGCGATGCGCACCAACGTCTCCAGCGCCAATTACTGGGCCGTTGCCAACGGCGCGGGCGTTGGCGTATTCCCGACCTATGCCTACGCGCTCGGCGGCATCGTGCCGCTCGATATCGAGTTTCGCAGGCCATTCGATATCTGGCTCTCCTACCATCCCGGCAGCGGCCGCATCCCCCGGATACGGCGCACCATCGACTGGCTGGTAGAGGCTTTCAATCCCGCCAAATTCCCCTGGTTCAAGGACGAGTTCGTCCATCCCGGTGAATTCAAGGCGGTGTATATGGGCGAGTCCCTGACCCATCTTTTCGGGGGCTTCTCGACCGAGAAACGGTAGGAGCGAATGAACAAATCAACAGCAAAGAGAATGAAACAGCGCAGCGCGGGCAAGCCCGACATCGAACTTGGCAAGCGCATTCGTCTGCGCCGGGTCGAGCAGAAGATTTCGCAGGCAGAGCTCGGCGAAAAGCTCGGCGTCAGCTTCCAGCAGGTTCAGAAGTATGAGAAGGGCGTCAACCGGGTCGGCGCGGCTCGTCTGCAGCAGATCGCCAACGCGCTCGACGTTCCCGTGACATTCTTCTACGACGGCGACAACAAGGCACGCGAGGTCGAGAGCCTTCTGTTCCTCGACAGCGCCTTCAGCCTGCGGTTGCTGCGTGCGTACAGCAAGATCAAGGACCAGACGGTGCAGCGCCAGCTGGTGTCCCTGATGGAATCGATCGCGGCCAACGAAGACTAGACGCGCTCCCGCGTCTGGTCTGCAGCACCGCGAACCCGATCTATCAAGGCGATACAGTCTGCGGGTAGCCTGTTGCTGCGCCAGGCCACGTGTTGGTCGGGCCTCGACAACACGAGCATGTCGCCATCCGGTTGGGTGGATACCGGACGGGCGACGTCAATTACCTCCAGCGGCAAACCCCTCGCGCGCGCGGCGGCGCCAAGCAGCGTGACGTCGATGGACGGGTCGAAACGCAGCAGCGTGAATTCCGGCCCCATCACGTCGTAAAGCGGGCGGCCATCCTCACACCACAGGTGCGGCGTGCGGCAGCCCGGCACGGTCGACGGCGTGTAGCTGTCCATCGTGTAAGTCGGCGGCTTTCCCTCGTCATAGGCGATGATCGGCGAGCGGTCGTAATAGCTGCCGAAATTAAGTCCCGCGCAGGCATATTGCCGGACGTTGATCTCGTAAGTGAGACGCCCGACCTCCTTCCGCGCCCGCTCGCCCTCCGGTCCGCTGTCCTCGATCTCTGGCGGTACCGAGCCGCGGCGGCGCATTTCGGCTTCCGCATGCGACATCGCAAAGCGCGAGACCTGGCTGGTGATCGGCCAGCGCTCGGCCTCATAGGCATCGAGGATTGTGGCCGGCGCCCAGCCGTTGAGATGGGCCGCCAGCAGCCACGACAGGTTCATGGCGTCGGCAATGCCGGCGTTCATGCCATAGCCGGCATAGGGCACCCAGATATGGGCGGCGTCGCCGGCGATGAAGGCGCAACGGTCGCGAAACTTGTTGGCGATCAGGCGGCGGCCGTACCAGTCCTCTTTCGAGATCATCTCGTACTGGAAGTCTGGCCCGACGCCAAGGATGGTCCGCAAGCACGCATCGCGGTCCACCGAATCGAAATCGCCCTCGTCCGGCCGCATGTAATTGTGCACCAGCCAGCGCTCGCGGCCGTCGATCGCATAGACCATGCCCGAGCGGCGCGGGTTGATCGCGCCGGTGCCCCAGGCGCTTTCGTGCCGCTGCAGATCGATCAGCTCCGGCGCGCGAATGTAGGTCGACTGCACGCGCTGCACGACGGCGTCGCCCGTCAGTTCGGCGCCGATCGCCTTGCGCACGGTGGAGCGCGCGCCGTCGCAGCCGATCAAGTAGCGGCAGGTCACACGCCTGGTGGCGCCGCTGTCGAGATCGCGTAGCGTGACACCGGCCGAAACATCCCCGATCGTCACGTCCTCCACCGCCGTGCGGCTGAGGATGCGGATGCGCGGCTGTGCGGCCGCGTGCGCGAACAGGATCGGCTCGAGAAAAATCTGGTTGATGCGGTGCGGCGGCTCCGGTGTCGGCCAGTTGCAGTCCGGGCCGTCCTTTTCGGTAAACCGATCGCGCCGGCTGGGAATCCTTATCCGCGTCAGCTCGTCGCCGGTGAAACTCGTGCGGTAGCTGATGTCGTGCCGGTAGTCCGCCGGCAAGCCCGCATTGCGCACCTGCCCGGCAAGGCCCAGCCGGCGGAATATCTCCATGGTGCGGGCGGCGACGTGGTTGCATTTCGGCTCCGGCGGCTCGCCCGCCTTGCGCGTTTCCGCCACCGTGACGTCGACGCCGCGCCAGGCGAGATCGATGGCGAGCGTAAGGCCGACCGGGCCCGCGCCCACGATCAGGACATTGCAGTCAGTCATGTCGCGACAATCTCTCGTCATTCCGCTTCTGCGCCGGAAGCTTTTACGATCGGCGCCCAGCGGTCGACCTCGGCCTTGACATAAGCCGCAAGACCGTCCGGCGTCGATGGCGGCAACGGCGTCAGCGAAATCGCGGTCAACCTTTCCTGCGTTGCGGGATCAGCCACCAGCCTGTTGATCTGACCCGCCAGTCGATCGACGACCGCGCGCGGCGTCCCCGCCGGCGCGACCACGCCTTGCCAGGCGACGAGCTCGTAACCCTTGAGCCCGCCTTCCGCGATGGTAGGAATGTCGGGCGCAGCCGCGACGCGCTCGGGCGAGGTGACGCCGAGCACCCTCACCTTGCCTTCCTTGATCTGCTGCAACGCCGGCTGCAGGTCGACCACCATGAAGGGAATATGTCCGGCGATCACGTCGAGCATCGCCGGTATGCTGCCCCGATAAGGCACGTGACGGATATCGATCTCCGCCGCGGTCTTCAGCATCTCGGCGGCGAGATGCTGCGGGCTGCCATTGCCGGCCGAGCCATAGGCCAGTCCCGGCTTCGATTTCGCATAGGCGATGAATTCGGACAGCGTCCTGGCGGGAAGGTCCGGATTGATGATCAGCGCAAAGGGCACGCCGGCAACGAGCGCAATCGGGGCGAAATCCTTGACGGGGTCGTAGGGCAGCTTCTTGTACAGCGTCTTGTTGATCGCAAGCGTGGTCGACGTCGCCATCAGCAGCGTGTAGCCGTCGGCTTCCGATTTCGCGACCTGATCGGCGCCGAGCACGGTGCCCGCCCCTGGCTTGTTCTCGACCACGACGGTGGCGCCAAGGCCGCTCTTGAGCTGGTCGGCGACCATGCGTCCAAGCAGGTCGGTAGTGCCCCCTGCGGGATAAGGCACGATCAACTTGATGGTGCGGCTGGGATAGTCTTGCGCCAGCGCTGGAAATGACGCGAGCCACAGCAGTCCGCCGCCCCCTGCAATCGCCTCTCGACGCGTGAACGGCATGGCACTCCCCCCGCTTGCTTTTGTTGTTCGGTCCCGAACCACAATAGCGGTCCGGAAGACATAGCAAAGAGGACAAAAGTCCGATTGCCATGCGGAATTTGCGGCAGTGCAACAGCACTTGCCATCGGCTTAATCGGAACGCAATCCTTGCCCGCTACGGACCCACCTGCCAGCAAAATTACCCGGGACTGATCCGATGCAGAAAATCACGATCCTCGCCGTTGCCTCGATGCTCGCAACGGCGCCGGCCTTTGCCGACAATCCGTCAGCTGGTGCCGGGGCAGCGCCGCGCCCGGCCGGGTCCGCGGGCGTCACGCCGCATCCGCATCCTGCGCCGGCCAAGCAACCTGCCTCCACGCCAGAATCGCGCTCGGCCGAGGCCCTTGCGCTCACGCACGAGCCGACCTTCGACGAAGGCACCGCGCAAAGGATCAAGGAAGCCGCATTCAGCTATTCCGATATCGCGGTGCGTGGCGGCTGGCCGACGATCCCGTCGGACGCAAAGTTCACGATCGGCGTGCAGGGACCGCATGACGACCTCCTGCGCAAGCGGCTCATGATGAGCGGTGATCTCGCCGAAGGCAAGGATACCGGAGCGCATGACGAAACCGTGGTCGAAGCGCTAAAGCGCTTTCAGTCGCGCCATGGCCTCGCGCCGACGGGAACGATGACGCCGCGCACCGTCGCCGCGCTGAATGTCCCGGTGCAGAAGCGCATCAAGCAGCTTGAGGCTTCGCTGGAGCGTCTCGCGCAGACGAATTTCTCCTTCGGTCCGCGCTATGTCGTGGTCAATCTGCCTGCCACCTACGCCGAGGCAGTCGAGAACGACGTGGTCGTCCGCCGCTACCGCGTCGTCGTCGGCAAGACCGAGAAGCCCTCGCCGACGCTGACGGCCGAGATCACCAGCGTCGTGCTCAACCCGACATGGACGGTGCCCGCCTCGATCGCAAGAGCGGAAATCTCCGCGCATATGCGCAAGGATCCGGGCTACCTCTTGCGTATGCACATGGAGGTGCTCGATGCCCACGACCGGCCGATCGACCCGCATTCGGTCGACTGGTCCGGCGCGCACGCGCCGAATTTCACGGTGCGTCAGCAATCCGGCACCTTCAACGCGCTCGGCGCTGTCAAGATTGACATGCCGAACCCCTATTCCGTCTATATGCACGACACGCAACAGCGCAATCTCTTCAGCAACGACTATCGCTTCGACTCCCATGGCTGCTCGCGTGTCGACAATGTTCGCGACCTCGCAGCCTGGCTGCTCAAGGACCAACCGAAATGGAATCGCGCCGCGATCGATGCCACGATCGCCAGCGGCCAGCACCTCGATATCCCCGTCGGCAAAAAGGTGCCGGTGGCGTGGATTTATCTCACGGCATGGATGAACAAGGACCAGACCGTGCATTTCCGTAACGACGTCTACGCTCAGGACGAGCACCTGCTGGAAGCGACCGCCGAGGAAGAGGCGTTCTTCAACAAGGCCGCCGACCACCCGCTGAGTGCCCATATGGTGCAATAGGCCGAAGCATTGCGCGACCCGGCCGACGGTGCCGCAAAGAAACATTCCTGCGGTGGCTGCGTCCGGCTATGCTGCAGCGCGGGCAGCACTACGCCCGACGTTCTCTTGAAGGCTTGCCGCGATGCTCGACACTCCCAAGGCCAACCCGAAATCCCACGCCGACGGCAAGATCTTGCAGAGCGCCAGCGACGGCGTCGGCGTCATCACCTTCAACAATCCGGAAAAGCGCAATGCGATGTCGCTGGAAATGTGGGAAGGGCTCGGCCAGGCGCTGATCGAGCTGCGCGACGATCCGGCGGTGCGCGTGGTGGTGCTGGTTGGCGCCGGCGACAAGGCGTTCGTCTCGGGCGCCGACATCAGCCAATTCGAGAAGACCCGGCACAATGCCGAGGCGTCGGCGGAGTATTCCCGGCGCAGCGAGGCACAGCGCGCGCTGCTGGCGGATTACCCCAAGCCGACCATCGCCTGCATCCGCGGTTTTTGCCTCGGCGGCGGCATGCAGGTCGCCATGCTGACCGACATCCGCTTTGCCGCCGAGAACAGCCAGTTCGGCATTCCCGCGGCGAGACTTGGCATCGCCTACGGCTATGACGGCCTGCGCCACCTGGTGTCGCTGGTCGGACCGTCCTGGGCGCGGCTCATGATGTACACGGGCATGCGGATCGACTCGGCCGAGGCGTTACGCATCGGCCTGGTGGATCGCGTGCTGCCGGATGGCGAGCTCTGGGACGCGACCATGGACGTCGCGCGCACCATTTCCGGCAACGCGCCGCTCGCCATTGCCGCCGCCAAGATCACCATCCGCGAAGTGCTGAAGGACGAGAGCAAGCGCGACATGGGCGCGATCAACGCGATCGGCAACGCCTGCATGGACAGCGAAGATTTTAAGGAAGGCCGCACCGCCTTCATGGAAAAGCGCAAGCCGGTGTTCAAGGGAAAATGAATTGACCTACAGCGCTTCCAGCACCGCCTTGGTCACATCGGCCGTGCCGTTGCTGCCGCCGAACTCCGTCGGCTTGATGCCGTCGGCGTAGGCCTTGTCCACCGCACGCTCGATGCGCTCGCCGGCTTCGGCGGCGCCTTCCACGCCGTGCTTGTCGGCAAGCCAGTCCAGCATCATCGCGGTGGAGAGGATCATCGCGGTGGGATTGGCCTTGCCCTGCCCCATGATGTCGGGCGCGGTGCCGTGGCAGGGCTGGAACATGGCGTGACGGTCGCCGATATCGGCCGATGGCGCCATGCCGAGCCCGCCGATCAGGCTGGCGGTGAGATCGGAGAGGATGTCGCCGAACATGTTTTCGGTGACCAGCACGTCGAAATCCCAGGGGCGTTTCACGAGGTATGCCGAGCAGGCATCGACATAGACGTGATCGGCCTTCACGCCTGGATGGCGCCTGGCTACCTCGTCAAATATCTGACGAAAGAACGCGAAGGCCCTGAATACGTTCGCCTTGTCGACGCAGGCAAGCTGGCCGGGCCGGCCGCGCGCCTTGCGGCGTTCGGCGAGGCGGAACGAGAAATCAAACAAGCGTTGCGAGGTATGGCGCGAGATCACCATGGTCTCGCGCGCCTCGCTGTCGGTGACGACGCCCTTGCCCATCGAGGCGAACAAGCCTTCGGTGGATTCCCTGATCAGGACGAGATCGATGCCGCGCGCATCGGCGCCGACGATCGGGCTCGGCACGCCCGGAATCAGCCGCGCCGGGCGCACGCCGGCGTAGAGGTCGAAATGAAAACGCAGCTCGATCTGCGGCGCGATCTCGGTGTTGTCGGGGTAACGCACCGACGGCAGGCCGCAGGCGCCGAGCAGGATCGCGTCCGCCTCCTCGCACAGGCGGATGGTGGTATCCGGCATCGACTTGCCGGTCTCGCGGTAATGGCCTGCCCCGGCCGGCGCCCCGGTAAAGCGGAACGCGAGGTCCGACTTCGCCTCGATCTTGCGCAATATTTCCAGCGCCGGCGCCATCACCTCGGGGCCGATGCCGTCGCCGCCGAGCACGGCGATGTGGAAGGCGTTGTTGGCGGACATTGGACTCCCTCGGCGATTTCCGGACTGCGTCATGCCCGGGCTTTTCCCGGACATCCACGTCTTGCTTGGGCCGTGGATAGAAAGAACGTGGATGGCCGGGACAAGCCAGGACAAGTCCGGCCATGACGACGGTTGGTGTTTGTTACGGCGTCAACACGGCGCGGCCGACGAGCTTGCCCTTCTGCAGGTCGAGCAAGGCGTCGTTGGCTTTGGCCAGCGGCAGCCTGGTCACGGGGATCGGCGCCACCTTCTTCGTTCGCACGAGATCGAGCAGCTCCTGCGTCTCGCGGAGATTGCCGACATAGCTGCCCTGGATCGTCACCGCCTTGATCGGGATCAGCGGCAGCGCAAAGGTGGCCCCGCCGCCGAACAGCCCGACGATGATCAGCTTGCCGCCCTTGCCGAGGCAATCGAAGCCGAGCTGCGTGGTCTGGGCGCTGCCGACGAGATCGATCACGGCGCGGACCGGTCCGCCCGCCGCCTTTTGCAACTGCTCGAGCGCATCGCTCGCCTTGCCGTCCACGGTGGCGAGCGCGCCGGCCGCTTCCGCCGCCTCCCGCTTGCGCGCGTCGATATCGACGACGATGGCGCCCTTGCCGCCCATCGCCTTGATCAGCGACAGCAGCATCAGCCCGAGACCGCCGGCGCCGAACACCACGATCGGCGTGTTCATCTCCTTCTCGACTTTCTTCAGCGCGCTGTAGGTGGTGACGCCCGAACAAGCATAGGGCGCGGCGGTGACGGGATCGAGTCCCTTCAGATTGATGAGATACTTCGCGTTCGGCACGATCATGTGGTCGGCATAGCCGCCGTCGCAATAAACGCCGAGCGCGTTCGGCTTGACCGCGCACATGTTCTCCTCGCCACCGAGGCAGGTCGGGCACTTGCCGCAGCCGAGCCAGGGATAGACCAGCGCGACATCGCCGACCTTGAGATCGCCCTTGTCGGCGGCCGTGACATCGCGGCCGAACGAGACGATCTCGCCGACCGTCTCATGACCCATCGTCCGCGGCAGCGACACGCCGCGGTCCTTCAGCGACAGCGGCTTGCGGCCATGGCCGAGATCGTAGCCGCCTTCCCAGATGTGTAAATCGCTGTGGCAGACGCCGGCGGCCTTGACCTTGATCAGCACCTGCGTGCCTGATGGCTGCGGCGTCGGCTGGTCCACTTCCTTCAAAGGGGCATTGAACTCGGCAACCTGGAAACTCTTCATCGCTTCACTCCCGAAAACAGCTTCTTGTTGGGCCGGACCTTGCCAGTATTGCTAGCCCTCGTCGAGATCAAGCCGTTGTATTGGCGTAACAATCTTCGGGTCAAATGCACTGCATTCGGGTATGGATATGAACCGTCGCCGCATTCTCGCATATCAAGTCGCTATCGTTGCGGCGTGGATTGCCGCCGCGGGTATTGGTCACGCGCAAGGCGGGTCTCCCCTGCCGCAAGATATTGTCGAGTTCGTCGCTCGTCGGGCTCACTGCCTTATTTGGTCGATGGATCCAACCGGCTATCGCGCCATACAAACCGAGGACTTCATTCAATCGCAAAGGTGCGATCAGATCGCCAAGGACGAGGTGGCCTTGCGGGGCAAATACGCCGGCGATTCCGACGCGCTACAGATGATCGAAAGCCGCAGCCTGGTTGTCGGTTGGAGAAGGCAGCCGGCTCCAACCTCCGCGCCTGCAGACGCGAAGTAGAGGCTCAGCTTGCCGCCAGCGGATAATGGCAAGCGGCGTATTGCTTCGGCGCGACCGTGCGCAATTCCGGCACCTCGGCGGCGCATCTCGCATCGGCGCGGGGGCAGCGGGTGCGGAAGCGGCAGCCCGAGGGCGGTGCGATCGGCGACGGCGGCTCGCCCACGGCGACGGCCTCTGCCGGGCGCATGTCGGGATCGGGCACCGGGATGGCCGATATCAGCAGTGCGGTATAGGGATGCGCGGGACTCGCGAACAGCTGCTCGGAGGGACCGACCTCGCAGAGCCGGCCGAGATACATCACCGCGACGCGGTCGCTCACCGCCTTCACCACGGCAAGGTCGTGGGCGATGAACAGCAGGGTCAGCCCGTAGCGCGATTTCATCGCCTCCAGCAGGTTGAGGATCTGCGCGCGGATCGAGACGTCGAGCGCGGAAACCGGCTCGTCGCAGATGATGAAATCCGGATTGAGCACCAGCGCCCGGGCAATCGAGATGCGCTGGCACTGTCCGCCGGAGAATTCGTGCGGCCGACGCTCCATCACCAGCGCCGGATCGAGGCCGACAGCCGCAAGCACGTCGGAAACCATCTGCTTGCGCTTGCCGGCGTCCTTGATGCCGGCGATCACCAGCGGCTCGGCGACGATATCGCCGACCCGCCGCCGTGGATTGAGCGAGGCGATCGGGTCCTGGAAGATCAGCTGCACACGCTGGCGCATCTTGCGCAACGCCTCGCCGCGCATCGCAGTCAGGTCGTTGCCGTCGAACAGCACCCTGCCCGATTGCGCATGGCGCAGCTGCAGCACCGCGCGCCCGAGCGTGGATTTTCCGCAGCCGGATTCACCGACGAGGCCCAGCGTCTCGCCGCGCGCAATGTCAAGGCTGACGCCGGTAACGGCGTGGACGGTCCTGCCACCCACGGCATATTCGACGACGAGGTTTTCGACCTTGAGCAGCGGATCTGATGGCGAGGACTGCAGCATCATGCGGGAACGGCGGTTGGCATTTCGATCGGGTGGAAGCAGGCATATTGATGCGCGGGCGTCTCCGCTTCGGTGAGTTCCGGCTTCTCTCCGTGGCAGCGCGCCACTGCATAGCGGCAGCGCGGCGAGAAGGAGCAGCCCTTGAGCGGACGCGTTGGATCGGGCGGCCGGCCGGAGATCGCCGGCAATAGCGTGTGCGGCGGCGTGTCGAGCTTCGGGATCGCCGCGAGCAGCGCTTCTGTGTAGGGCATGCGCATTTTCTTGAACAGCGCCGGCGTCGGCGCACGCTCGACGACGCGGCCGGCATACATCACCGCGACCTCGTCGGTGCGGCTGGCGACGACGCCGAGGTCGTGGGTGATCAGGATCATCGCCATGTGGCGGCGGCGCTGCTCGCGCGCGAGCAAGTCAAGAATCTGCGCCTGGATGGTGACGTCGAGCGCCGTGGTCGGCTCGTCCGCGATCAGGAGCTTCGGCTCGCAGGACAGCGCGATGGCGATCGCCACGCGCTGTCGCATGCCGCCGGAAAGCTGGTGCGGATACTGCGACAGGCGCTGCTCCGGCGCGGGAATGCCGACGGCGGCGAGCAGTTCGACGCTGCGCTTGCGGGCGGCGGCGGCATCAAGCGCAAGATGCTCCTGCAGCGTTTCCATCAGCTGGGTGCCGATGGTGAGCACCGGGTTGAGCGAAGTCATCGGGTCCTGGAACACCACCGCCAGCGAACGGCCGCGCAGCCTGCGCAACGCCTCCCGGTCGAGGCTGGCGAGATCCTGGCCGTCGAACATGACGCGGCCGCCGAGCCGCGCCTTTTTCGGCAACAGCTGCAGGATCGCGCGCGACAGCATGGTCTTTCCGCAGCCGGATTCGCCGACGATACCGAGCGTCTGCCCGGCAGCCACCGTGAGATTGACGCCGTCCACCGCGCGCAGATTGCCGCGCGGTGTCGGCAAATCGACCACGACATCCTCGACCGAGAGCAGCGTCTTGTCCGTCACAGCCCGCCCTGCTTGGGATCGGTCAGCGCACGCAGGGTGTCACCGACGAGATTGAAGGAAAGCACGGTGAGGAACATCGCGGCCGCCGGCATGAAGGCGAGCCGCGGCGCGAGGTCGAGGCTCTCGCGCCCCTCCCCGATCATACTGCCCCAGCTCGAAATCGGCGGCGGCACGCCAAGGCCGATGAACGAGAGCGATCCCTCCACCACGATGGTGATGGCGACGGCGAGCAGGAAGAAGGCGAACAGCGGCAGGATCACGTTGGGCAGCAATTCGCGCAACAGGATACGCGCATGCGAGGCGCCGAGCGCCTGCGCCGCAATGACGAATTCGCGCCGCGACAACGTCAGCGTGGCGGCGCGGGCCACCCGCATGAAGGCGGGAATGCCGAGCACGCCGAGCACGAGGGTCAGGTTGAGGATGGACTGCCCGACATAGGCGATCACGGCCAGCACAAGGATCAGCGGCGGAAACGCCAGCAGGACGTCGGTGCTGCCGACGACAAGGGCGCCGAACCGGCCCTGGAAATAGCCCGCGAGCATGCCGAGCGCGCCGCCGACGATCAGCCCGATGACCGGCGCGCAGAGGCCGACGACCAGCGAGATGCGCGCGCCGTAGATCAGCCGCGAGAGCTCGTCACGGCCGAGCCCGTCCGTGCCAAGCCAGTGCGCGGCCGAGAACGGTGCGCGGCGCTCCAGCATGTCCATCGCGGTCGGGTCCGCGATCGGCAGCAGGTTGGCGAAGATTGCCAGCGCAAAAACGAACAGCACCCAGCCGATCGCCGCCCAGAACAGCCAGCCAAGCCGCCTGCCCTTCACGGGGGCGGCAACGGCCTCCTCGGCAAGTTCGAGTTCAAGCGTGGCCATGACGGATCCTGGGATCGATGACGGCGTAGAGCAAGTCGACGATGAAGTTCATGATGACGAAGCCGGCGGCGACCAGGAGCACCACGCCCTGCAGGATGATGAGGTCGCGGGTGAGGATCGCGCTGACCAGCAATCGGCCGATGCCGGGCAGCGCGAAGATCGTCTCGACGATCAATGCGCCGCCGATCAGGCGGCCGATATTGATGCCGGTGATCGTCACCAGCGTCAGCGACGACGGCTTCAGCGCATGCACGAACAGGATGCGTGCCGGCGTGAGACCTTTCGCCTTGGCCAGCGAGATGTAGTCTTCCTGCAAGGTGGCGATCATGTCGGAGCGCAGAATGCGCATGATACCGGGCCATTCCGCCAGCGCCAGCGTCAATGCCGGCAGCACCATGAAACGGATGTTGGCCAGCGGATCCTCCGCAAACGGGATGTAGCCGGTGGCGGGCAGCCAGCCCAGCTCGACCGCGAACAGATAGATCAGCAGGATCGCCGACAGAAAGGTCGGCACCGACAGCATGCCGAAGGCGGTGCCGGTCATGAAGCAGTCGAATGGGCCGCCGCTGCGGGCGGCGCAGACGATCGCCAGCGGCACGCCGATCGCCAGCGCCCCCAGCTGCGCCAGCAGCATCAGCTCGATCGACACCGGCAGCCGCTCGGCGACCGCCTGCCACACCGTCTGGCCGGTGCGGAAGGAACGGCCAAAATCGCCCTGCAGCACGTGGCCGAGCCAGGTGAAATAGCGCTGCCAGATCGGCTGATCCAGGCCCATGTCATGGCGCAGGGCCGCCAGATTCTCCGGCGTCGCCTGGTCGGCGAGGATCGTCAGGGCCAGATCGCCCGGCAACAGCGAAGCGATCGAGAACGTCAGCAGCGAAACCGCGACCAGCACCGGCACCAGATAGAGGAGCCGGCGTGCGATGAAGAACGCCATGAGCGGCTATTCCTTCCAGGCGCGCGATACGTCGATCACCCCGCTATACATCCTGGGCAGGCCTTTCACCTTCGCCGTCGAGATCGCGTAATACGTGTTCTGGAAGTTCCAGAACCAGATCGCTTCCTTGTTGATCAGGCGCGTGATCTGGCAATAGAGATCGATACGCTTGTCGGTATCGGCCGTGGTGCGGGCCTGGTCGAGCAGGCCGTCGAGCTCCTTGTTGGAATAGTTGGCGAGCGCCACCGGGCTGCCGCTCTTGAAGTTGGCGTACATCTGCGGATCGGGATCGGCGAGATCGACGATGCGCCAGGGCGTCATCATGAAGTTCCGCGTGAAGGCGCGCGCGGGGATGGTAGCCTGGTCGACTTGCTCGATCTCCATGTTGGCGCCGATATTCCTCCAGAACTGCTGCAGTATCTGTCCGTTGGTGCGGCCGCGCGGCGTGGCGGTGACGAGCATCTTGAACTCGACCGGCTTGCCATAGTCCTTGATCAGCGCCTTGGCCTTCTCGATATCGTTTGGCAGCGCGCCGTCGTCCTTGCACTTGACCCAGGAGCCCTCGCCGTAGGGATTGCTGGCCGGTTTCGCCAGGCCGTTGGACATCGCCTGCGACCATTTCTTGCGGTCGATCGCCATGACAAGCGCCTGGCGCACGCGGACGTCGTCGAACGGCGCCACCTTGGTGTTCATGGCATAAACCGAGGCGCCCGATCCGGTGTAGGTGTGCACCGTCAGCTTGGGGTCCTTTTGCGCCTTCTGGATGTTGTCGGCGTCGGCTTCGTCGTCCCAGATCAGATCGACCTCGCCGGATTGCAGGCTGGCGAAGCGCGACTGCGCATCGGGCAGCGGCTTGAGGACGATGCGATCGAAATAGACCTTGTCCTTGTCCCAGTAGTCGGGGTTCTTCTCCAGAACCATGCGATCGCCGGCGGTCCAAGACTTCATGATGTAAGGACCGGTGCCGACCGGATTGCGGCTGTAGTCGTCGCCCTTGGCCTTCCAGGCCGCCGGAGAGTGAACAGCCGCGTTCTGGTTCGCGTAGTTCATCAGCGAAGGCAGATTCACCTGCGGGTCGTTGAGGTGAAAGACGACCGTCAGGTCGTCCGCAGCCTCCACGCTCTTGACGTAGGCGATGTAGAAGGCGCAGCGGCACTTGTTGGCGGGGTCCTTCTGGCGGTCGAAGTTTTCCTTGTAGGCCGCCGCATTGAACGGCGTGCCGTCATGGAACTTGACCCCGGGGCGCAGCTTGAAGGTCCAGGTCTTGAAATCCTCGGACGGCTCCCATGACAGCGCGAGCTTCGGCTGGGCCTTTCCGTTGGCATCGAGATAGGTGAGCGTGTCGAAGATCGCCGATGACGCGGTCAGTGCGGCCGTGTCGTAGACGCCGACCTTCAGCGGATCGAAGCCGGGAATGTCGAGTTCGAGCCCGACCGTCATGGTGCCGCCGGCCTTCTGTGCCTGGGCGGGACCGACCGAAGACGCAGCGCCGAATGCCGCCACGAGAAAAATAGGCGCAAAGGCGCGCGCGCGTGCTGCCACGGTCATGGTTCCTCCCTCGAATCCAGCGTCTGTCCGTTGTCCGGATCGTAAACGACGTATTGTCAGATTGGCGAAAATCGCGTGCCGCTGCAAGCCCGGAAGCCTGCATGCGGATGAAAAGCCGCAGCCTTCTCAGCGGCCTGCGGCGGCCGCGGGCTTTCCGGCAAATGCCGCGATGTCGTCGTCGGAAAGGCCCGTTTTCTTCAGATAGGCGCGGGTGTGCTCGCCGAGCGTAGACATCCTCTTGGCCGCAGACACCTTCGCGCCGGACATGCGGAAAGGAAGGTTGAGCACCTTGAAGGTTCCGCCGCCGTCCTCGACCTCCATCAGCGCGCCGCGATGGGCCAGCTGCGGATCGGCCAGCGCTTCCCTGACGGTGCGGTACGCCGACGACGGCACGCCTTCTGCATTCAGCGCCACCAGACACCGCGCGGTGCTGACCGAGCGCGACCAGGCCTCCACGCCTTCCATGAGCTCGGCCCAGTTCTCGCGGCGGTCCGCGTATTTCGCGAAGCGCGGATCGCTCACCCATTCCGGATGGCCGATCACCTGCATCAGGCTTTGAAAGGTCTTTTCGCTGGCGATGGCGACCATGACATAGCCGTCGGTGGTTTCGATCGGCCCGAACATCGGCCGCTGGGTCGGCTTCACCTCGAATTGCGCCCACTGCATCTCGTTCAGCGTCAGGCTCAGCATGGATTCCAGCATCGATACGTCGATGTGCTGGCCCTGCCCGGTCGCATGGCGCTGGTACAGCGCCGCGCCAATGGCGCCGAAAGCATAGACGCCCGTCAGGACGTCGGCATGATAGATGCCGCAATAGTCAGGCCGGGTGCGGCCCGGCTGATAGGCCAGATGCGCCATCTCGTAGCCGGAGGCGGCGTGGATCACCGGCGCATAGGCCGGCAGTTCCGCCGACGGTCCGGTCTGGCCGTAGCCCGAGATCGAGCAATAGATCAGCTTTGGATTGAGGGCGCGCACCGAATCATAGTCGAGCTTGAGCCGCTTCATCACGCCCGGCCGGAAATTCTCCACCAGCACATCGCTGCCGGCGATCAGGCGGCGAACGGCTTCGGCGCCATCAGGCGACTTGAGATCGAGCACCACGCTTTTCTTGCCGATGTTGAGCTGGCCGAACGCCGTGCTGCAGAGATTGCGCACCGGCGGCCGGGTACGCATGGTCTCGCCCTCGGCAGTCTCGATCTTGATGACCTCGGCGCCGGTGTCGGCCAGCATGCGCGTGCAGTGAGGGCCGGCAATGGTGGTCGAAAAATCGAGCACGCGGAGCCCGGCAAAGCTTCCTGTCAAATGGCTCTCACCCTTGCCTGCTATCGTCATCTCAGCTCCCGAGTCGCTTCACGTTTCTGGTTGGGAGCGAACCTAAAGGTCAGCGCTGTTCTGGGGAAGACCGGGAATAGGAACCGCGCGCCGCCATGTGCATTGACAATCGGAGTCAAACTGGAACCGATTTTGCATAGCAAAATCGCAGGTGTCATCACGAGGGCACGTTGAAAGTCCTTTTCGTCACGACCGAGATGGACGATTTCGTCCGAGTTGGCGGACTTGCCGCCGTCTCGGCCGCGCTACCCCGGGCATTGCGCGGATTGAGCGACGTCCGCATCCTTTTGCCCGGTTATCACGACGTCCTCGAGCAGCTCATCCACATTGAAATCGTTGGCGAATGTGCCGCTCTGGCGGAGATGCCGGCCTGCTCGATCGGCCGCGCCGCGACCCGTGACGGCCTGCCGGTCTACGTGCTGCTGTGCGCACAACTCTACGACCGGCCGGGCAATCCCTACGGCGATGAGAACGGTGCGGACTGGCCCGACAACGACATCAGGTTCGGGCGGCTTGCATCCGCCGCTGCCGAACTCGCGATGGGCAGGGTGGACAGGAATTGGGCAGCCGACCTCGTGCATGCCAATGACTGGCAGGCCGCGCTGGTGCCCGCCTATCTCGCCTGGAAGGGCTCCACGATCCCGTCGGTCCTGACCATCCATAATCTCGCTTATCAGGGCCTGTTCCCGCGCGACACGCTGCGACGAATCGGCGCGCCGGAGAGTTCCTTTCACATCGACGGGCTCGAGTTCTACGACAAGCTGTCCTTCCTCAAGGGCGGCCTGAACCTGGCCTCGCACCTCACCACTGTCAGCGCGACCTATGCGAAGGAGATCACGACCCCCGAGCTCGGCTGCGGCCTTGAAGGCTTGCTCAGCAAGCGGTCGGAGCAGCTGACCGGCATCCTTAACGGCATCGACGAGACCTGGGATCCCCGCTCCTGCACGCAGCTTGCGCAGCAGTTCGGCGCCGGCGACTGGCAAGGCAAGCAGGCCAATGCCGACTATGTCCGCAAGCAGTTCGGGCTGGCGGTATCGCGCGGACCGCTGTTTGGCCTCGTGGCTCGCTTGGTACACCAGAAGGGCATCGACCTCGTGCTGTCGGCGGCCGACGAGATCATCGCCTCCGGCGGCCAGATCGTGGTGACGGGCAGCGGCGAACCGCAGCTGGAGCAGGCCCTGGTCGCGGCCCACCGTCGCCGGCCGGATGCGATCGGCGTCACCATCGGCTTCAACGATGCGCAGGCGCGGCGGATCTTTGCCGGCAGCGATTTCACCCTGATGCCATCTCGGTTCGAGCCGTGCGGACTGAGCCAGATGTATGCGCAGCGGTTCGGCTCGCTTCCGATCGGCCACCAGACCGGCGGCCTCGCCGAAACCATCCAGGACGGTGAGACCGGCTTCCTGTTCGAAAAACCCTCGACGGAATCCTTCATCGGCAGCGTGCGGCGCGCCTTCTCGACCTACGATGCCAAGGACCGGCTCGACACCATGCGCCGCAGCGCAATGGCGAAGTCCTACAGCTGGGCGCTTTCTGCAGCCAGCTATTCGACACTCTACCGCAAGCTGACCGCACTTCCGGCCGCGGTCTGATCGGGCGCCACTTCAGTTGGCAGGCTCTTCCCGCGTCAGGGCGAGCGCCAGCGACCTGATCGCAGGCGCCGCCAGCAACACAATCGGCAGCATGGCGACCCATGAGAAAAGCCACGATGTCGTCCAGTTCCACAGGAAATGTCCTGTCGCCAGCGATGGGCGGCTGGCTATCGCGGCAGCGATGAAGCAGGTCAGGCCGGACTGCAGAACGCCGAAAACAAAGTGGCTGTAGCGTCGAGGAATTGCGAGCATCGGACCATCCTTAGGGCACGATCCAATGCAACGCGTATGCCGTGCCTGTCAATTCGCTGGTTCACTCAGCCGCCAGCGGCATCGCCGCCAACGGATCGTGCAGGACAACACCCGATAGCGGGTCGAAGTCGCCGACCCAGGGTCTGCGCTCCAGCACCGCTCTGGTGTGGACATAGCCGGCATCCCAGCGCTGCATGATGCCTGACGGCGAGAAGTCGATGTCCTTGGTGTGGGTCTCGGATTCGAGTTGCGGCGCCAGCAGCCGCACCACATGCATGCGTGTCGGGCAGCCATAGCTGGCAAGCTCCCTGACCGCATCGAGCTTGCGCTCTTCCTCGGGCAGGCGCGCAACCAGCTGGTTGATGACGTGCCGCAACCTGTGGGCCTGCTGCTGCCGGACGATCTGACTGGCGATCCGGCTGGAATACTGCACGTCCTTGTGGCGGTTGAGCACGTCCTTCATCGTGGTCGGTTCGTCGCCCGAGGGATTCCACAGATGCACGGCGAATATCAGCGAGTTCCTGCGCGGGTTGTCATCGAACACGGCTTCGGTCGGCGTGTTGGAGAGGATGCCGCCATCCCAGTAAAGCTCGCCGTCAATGCGGACCGCCGGAAACGCCGGCGGCAGCGCGCCCGAGGCCATGATGTGGCGAATGCCAAGCTCGCCATCGCGGCTGTCGAAATAGTGCATGCGGCTGGTGCGCACATGGGCCGCGCCGACGGTGAGCCGCGGCTTGCCCTGGTTCAGGATATTCAGGTCGATGAGACCGGCGAGCGTCTGCTCCAGCGGTGCAGTCGAGTAGTAACCGGCATTATCGGCGCCGAGCGGATATGAATCACCGGCATGCGCCAGCGGATTGGGCCGGAAGAAGCCGGGGATGCCGTTGGTCACCGTCGCCCAGTACGAAAGCTTCTCGTTGAAGCCCGGGAAGGCGTTGCGAAAAGTCCAGACCGGGTTCTGCTCCATTTTCTTCCAGAACTCGCGCAGACGGGACAATCGGTTCTGCGGCGAGTTGCCGGCAATCAGGCCGGCATTGATCGCCCCGATCGACGTGCCGATGATCCAGTCCGGCTCGATGCCGGCTTCGTGCAGCGCCTGGTAGACGCCCGCCTGATAGGAGCCAAGCGCGCCGCCGCCCTGCAGGACGAGCACGACCTGGCCATGGTCGGACTCCCCGAGCGGCCTGACGTCAGAGGGATTCCTGTCAACGGCGTTCATCGCGCGCTCCATTTGTCGGCATCGGTCCTATCGACGAAATTCGCGGGGTATCCCCTGCTTGTTACGCGCTCACGGGCTAGTGAAGCGACGCCCCAATCTGCCGGGCCATTGCCCGCAACGGAAATGCCCATTGGCTTCTCATTTGATAGGTTGGCGCTATCGTAAATCCTGTGTCCTTTCAGGACGTTGTCGGGTAGCCTTGGCGGTCGGAAAACTCGGGGCAGCACGATCATGGAAATGCACCAGGTGCGATATTTCCTTGCGGTGGCGCGCACGCTGAACTTCACCAAAGCGGCCGACGACTGCAACGTGGCGCAGCCGTCGCTCACGCGCGCGATCAAGCAGCTCGAGGGTGAGCTCGGCGGCGACCTGTTTCGCCGCGAGCGGCCGGTGCAACTGACCGAACTCGGCCAGCGCATGCAGCCGCTGCTGCAACAATGCTTTGAGGCGGCAAGCGGCGCGCGATCGCTGGCGGCGTCGCTGAAGAGTGGCGAGATCGGAGCGCTCCACATCGCGCTCACCCATTCGATCGACCTGTCGCTGCTCATTCCCTATCTCGACCAGATCAAGCGGCAATTCAACCGGCTGGAATTCCGTTTTCTGCGCGGCGATGCGCGGCAAGTCGGCACGTATCTGAAAAGCGGCGAGGCCGAGCTCGGCATTGCGGCCGAACTCGGCAGTGACTGGGACCGCCTCGACGTCTGGCCGCTCTTCACCGAAGGCTTCGACCTCGTCCTTCACGGCCAACATGCCCTGGCAGGCCGCGACGATGTCGAATTTGAAGATCTGCGAAGCGAGCAACTGCTGTCGCGCCGCTATTGCGAGCACGCAGACCGGATCAACGATTCGCTCCGCGAACATGGGCTGCAGGTCGATCGCAAGCACGAGATTTGCTCGGAACGCGACCTGATCAAATTGCTGGAGGCCGACATCGGCGTCGCGGTGGTCCCGCATACCGCGACGATGCCGAAGACGCTGAAGCGCCAGCCGGTCGGCGGGCTCGATGCACGGCGCACCGTGCATCTCTATGGCGTCGCCGGTCGCGAACGGACGGCGGTGGCGGCGGCCGTGATGCGGATGCTGCGCGGCGCAGACTGGCAGCAGTTTGTCGCGCGGAGCGCCGGCGCCTAGCCGGCCGCGCTGCGCAACGCCGCCAGCAGATCGTCGATTTCCATGCGCTTGCGGAAATCCGGATCGACGAAGCGCGCCTTCACCAAACCGTCGCGCCCGACCACGAAAGCCGCCGGGATCGGCAGCATCCAGCCGTCATTGCCGTGATAGCCCGCGAGATTCTGATACGACAGCAGTCCCTGAATCTCGGTACCCAGCCAGATCGCAAGATTCAGCGAAAGCGCATAACCGTTGTCGAGGTCGGTCAGCACCGGGAACGGGGCACCGGACTCGGCCTTGAACTTTTCGGCATATTGCTGCAGCTCCGGCATGATCGCCACCACCTGCGCGCCCATCGCCTCGATGCGGTCCATCGCCAGGCTCACCGCGCGGACATTGAGCCGGCAATAGGGACACCAGTGACCGCGGAAGAACATCACGGCGGCAGGCCCCTTCGCAATCAGCGAATCGAGCGTGACCAGGTTTCCCGACTGGTCCGGCAGCATGAAGGGCGGCATGGAGTCGCCGGGACGCGGCGCGTTTTCGCCGCCGCCGCTCTCGTTAAGCCGCGTGACCAGCCGGTCGACCGCCTCGCCATAGGCCGGGAAAATCTCCCGCCCTGCCGCGGCATAGGCTTCCAGCTGCTCGCGCAGGGTTGCATCCATGTCGCGGCATCGCTGGAAGGCGCTTCGCAGGCGCGCGGCATTCGCTGGCGAAAGCTGCGTCATGTTCGGCTCCGACATCCCGAATGGGCAATCATATGTTCGAGCCGCGACCACCCGCAAGGGGCGGTCGCGGCATCGCTTGCCCGATCAGGGGCGATAGAAATTGCCGGTCGGGTCGAGCGTGCCCGACACCGAGTAGAGCTCGTTGTTGTGCATGAAGAACACCGTGTTGGCCGGCACCTTGGTGGCGTGCTTCATCATGGCGTCGCGGTTCTTCTCGCCGGCGGCCATCGCCATGGCGCTCATCTTGCCGGGACCGGCATACATGTAGGCCATGCCGGGATTGAATTCCCAGGCGACTTGCGAGAAGGCGGCCGTTGCGGTCGTGGCGAGCGCCGCGGCGGCAATCAGGGTCTTGGAGAGTCTGGTCATGGGGCTCCTCGGGAGTTGGACGCCCGCCGATCGGGCGGCGCGCCGTCATCAAACGGCGGTTCCCTCCGCGTTGAAAATACCGATCCCCAATCGGTTCGATAGCCCGCAAGCATCAAGTGCCTGATAGCCGCGGGCTATCGCAACGAGAGCGCCTTCGTATTTCATGTCGGGCCTCCGCGCCTTCATGCTGCCCACCAGCCATCCCGCCAACGGACAGGAGCTTTCCATGATCCGCCGCCTCGCCTTTCTTTGCGCGCCACTCGCATTCGCCGCGCTTCTGTCGATCTCCATTCCCCGAACCTGGGCTGACAGCGATGATGGCATCCGCCGCGTCAAGAGCGCCGTGCCGATGCAGGAAGCCATCACGCGGATCAAGGCAGACATTGCAGCCAAGAAAATCAAGTTCTTCTCGGAAATCGACCAGTCAAGGCTCGCGGCCGATGCCGGGATCGAACTGCGTCCCTCGACGCTGCTCGTGTTCGGCAACCCGCCGCTGGGCACGCAATTCATCACCTCGAACCCGAATGCCGGGCTCGACTGGCCGGTGCGGCTGCTGCTCACCCAGGACGACAACGGCGATGTCTGGGCGGTGTGGACCGACTTCGAATGGATCGCCAGGCGCCACCGCATCGGGGATCGCGTGGCGCAGTTCCAGATGGCGACATCCGTCGTCAACTCCATCACATCGACGATCGCGGCGAAATAATTCCGGCCGAGCGCCGTGACGCAGCAAGGCCGCGGTTCGTCGGCAGCCTTTGCCCATCCGACCGGGAGAACGCCCAATGGCGACAGAGAAATTTGACGTAGTGATCATTGGAGGCGGCAATGCCGGTATCGGCGTCACTGGACCGGTGCGGCGTGCCGGGATGTCGGTCGCCATGATCGAAGCGCGCGATCTCGGCGGTACTTGTCCGAACCGTGGCTGCACGCCAAAGAAGGTTCTGGTCGCGGCCGGTCATGCCCTGCACGAGATAGAGCGCGCCGCCGAACATCACATCACCGTCAGCAAGCCGAGGCTCGATTGGGCTGCCCTGATCGACCGCGAAAAGGACATGATCAAGGATATCCCGGACAATCTGGCCCGCGCCATGGCGCGTCGCCAGGTCGAGGTGATCCGGGGTCAGGCCACATTTGCGAGCCCCAACACCGTCCGCGTCGGTGATCGCGTTCTGGAAGCAGGGAACATCGTGATTGCGACGGGCTCGAAGCCGCGATCGCTGCCGATCCCGGGCGCCGAGCACATGATCACGTCGGATGAGATGCTGACCGAACGCAGTTTGCCCGCCTCTGTGATCTTTGTCGGAGGCGGCATCATCTCGCTGGAGTTCGGTCACGTCTATGCGCGCGCCGGGGCCGGCGTAACCATCCTGGAGGCCCTGCCACGGCTGCTGCCCGCCATGGACGGCGACGCCGTTTCGCAGCTTCGACGCGAGAGCGAAAGAATCGGCATCAGTGTTGCGACCGGCGTTAGCGTCAGCAAGATCGAGCAGGCCCACGGGCGGCTGCGCGTCACCTTTGTTCACGACGGACGCGAGGTGGCGCTCGAAGCTGATCGTGTAGTCAACGGCGCCGGACGCATCGCCAATGTCGACGCACTTGATCTCGAAGCCGGCAACGTCGCGCAGACAAACGGCCGCATCGCCGTCGATGACTATCTGCGCTCGCAATCGAATCCGCTGGTCCACGTCTGCGGCGATGCCGTGCCGACATCGCCGCAGCTCTCGCCAATTGCGAGCTACGAGGGCGACATTGTCGGCCACAACATCGTGGGAGGCGCAAAGTGCAGACCCGACTATGGCAGCATGGCAACATCGGTCTACACCACGCCTGCCCTTGCAGCTGTTGGCCTAACGGAGGCCGCGGCCAGGCAAAACGGCCTTGCGATCGACGTTCATGTCAACGACATGATCGACTGGTTCTCGGCTCGAACTTTCGCCGAGACGATAGCGTGGTCAAAGGTCATCGTCGAAAAAGCGAGCGACCGCATTCTCGGCGCGCATTTTGTCGGCCATGCCGGCCAGGAGCTCATCAATATATTCGGCCTTGCCATGCGCTTCGGCATCACGGCGGCGCAAATCCGCGGCAACGTCTACGCCTATCCGACCTTCGCATCGGACATCAAGCACATGCTGGGACATGGCTGAGCGTCAATAGCACGCTGCTATCGAACCCAGAGCCACCCGGCACTTCCCTGTTGAAGCAATCTGAATGAAGTTGCCGCCATAGCCGGCCAGATTAATCAGCGCCGGGGCCAACGGCCAAGATGGCCAGAAAGATCGATCCATGTTCAAGCACAGCAGGAATTCACATCCTCTTCTCGCAGCATTTGCAATCGCAGGCGTCGTCGCCGCCGCTCCGGCGTTCGCCGGCGAATGCCCCGCCGACAAGATGAAGCCCAACGTGCGCGAGAAAGTCGACTACAAGCCGGTCGGCGTCACCGACGTAACGCTCGGCTCGATCGACCTGGAGAAGCAGCCGGCCAAGATCAAGGACCGCGAGCTGCGCTTCCGCAAATTGACCATCGAGCCCGGCGGCATCGTGCCGTGGCACAGCCATGACGACCGCCCCGCGCTGATCTTCGTGCAGCAGGGCGAGATCGTCGAATACGCCTCGAACTGCGCCGACCCGATCGTGCACAAGGCCGGCGACATCCGCCCCGAAGTGTTCGGCACTTCGCACTGGTGGAAGAACCTCGGCACGGAGACCGTCATTCTCTATGTCGGCGATGTCCGCAAGGATCCGAACGACAACCACATGTAACGAGCCTGCCCTGCTCGTTGTCGAGATGTGGCGTCCGGGATCCCGTGTTGCCTTGCACCTCCCGGGCGTCACATCCCTCCCTTCAGGAGCCTGATCATGAGTGAGCTTGCTGCACAGGTGCGAACAGACGAAATGCATGGACACTCGCCGGGCGTTGCGCTGCGCTCGCTCGTCATCGGGCTCACCGCCTTCCTCACCGTCGTCGACCTCTTTGCGACGCAGGCGATCCTGCCATCGCTGACAAGGCACTATGGCGTGACGCCGGGGGCGATGGGTTTTGCGGTGAACGCCAGCACGATGGGCATGGCAATCGCGGGCCTCGTGGTCGGCTTCTTCAGCCCGCATATCGACCGCAGGCTCGGCATTCTCGTCAGCCTCGTCCTGCTTGCCGTTCCTACCGCCCTGCTCGCAACGGCGCCAAATCTTGTCGTGTTCACGCTGCTGCGCGTCGCGCAAGGCCTTTGCATGGCCTCGGCTTTCGCGCTGACGCTCGCTTATCTGGGTGAACAATGCAGCGCGATGGACGCCGGCGGTGCATTTGCGGCCTACATCACCGGCAATGTCGCAAGCAACCTGGTTGGCCGGCTGGTTTCGGCGGCGGTCGCCGATACGCTGGGGCTGGCGTCGAACTTCTATTTCTTTGCGCTGCTCAACCTCGCCGGCGCCGCGCTGGTCTACTTCACCATCCAGCGCGTGCAGCCGATGCATGCCATGGCGGCAACGCAATCGCCAATTGCCGCGACGATCGCGCATTGGCGCAATCCGCCGCTTCGGGCCGCCTTCGCCATCGGATTCTGCATCCTGTTTGCCTTCATCGGCACCTTCACTTTCGTCAATTTCGTGCTGGTGCGCCCGCCACTTGCGCTCGGGATGATGGACCTCGGACTCGTCTATTTCGTCTTTGCGCCCTCGGTGGTCACGACCCTGTTTGCCGGCAAGGCGGTGGACCGCTTCGGCACACGCCCCGCGATCTGGGCGGCGCTGACGCTCGCGGCCGTCGGCCTGCCGCTGATGCTGTCATCGCACCTGACGCATGTGCTGAGCGGAATGGTGTTGGTCGGGATCGGCACCTTCTTTGCGCAGGCCTGTGCGACCGGCTTCGTCGGCCAGGCCGCACACGACAACCGGGGTGTTGCCAGCGGGACCTATCTCGCTTGCTATTTCCTGGGCGGCCTCGCCGGCAGCGCCGTGCTCGGCCAGTTTTTCGACCGCTTCGGCTGGGCGGCTTGCGTCGGTGGTGTCGGCGTAGCGCTCGCGGCCGCAGCCGTGCTGACGACCCGTCTCTGTATCACGCCGCCTTCGGGCGCGTCTCCGGCATGACCAGCAGGATCAGCAGCAGCCCGCTCGCCGCCACCCCGGCCAGTCCGAGAAATGCGACGCTGCCGCCGAATTTGTCGGTCACATAGCCGGCAAGGACCGTGCTGAGCGAGGCGCCGATCCCGGTCGCGGTGCCGATGATGCCGAGCGCCAGATTGAAGTGCCCGCTGCCGAAGGCGACATCGGCGACGATCAGCGGCACCATGACGGCGAACACCGCGGCGGTGACGCCGTCGAATATCTGCACCGCGACGAGCAGGAACGGATCGGTCACCGTCGCAAACAGCACGCCGCGAATCGCCAGCGCGGCAAAGCCGATCAGCAGCAGCGGCCGCCTGCCCCACGCCTGCGCCTTGCGGCCCACGCCCGGCGACATCAGCGCGACGATCGCCTGCGGCACGATGATGCAAGCCGCGATCAGTACCGGCGCCCACTGGCTCGACTGCTTGGTGACGACGCCGGCCATGATCGGCAGCATGGCCGCGTTCGCAAGCTGCAGCAGCAGGATGGCACAGGCGAAAATCAGCAGCGGCTTCTGACGGATCAGGGTGAAGACGCTGGTCGCCTTCTGGTCCGGAACTTCGCGGGGAATTGCGCCATGCGCCTGGACGATGTCGATCTCGCGCTCGCGGATGCGCGACAGCGCGATCAGGGTCGGGATGGCGAGAAGGAACGTCACCAGGAAGACCGAGCGGTTGGAAATGTAGTAACCGCAGGCGCCCATCAGCGCCGCCGCCGAGCCGTTGCCGAGCGAGGCAAAGCGGGCATTGCGGCCGAGCCGTTCGCCGATCGCGAGCGGGCCGACCAGGCCAAGGCTGATGGCCGCGATCGCCGGACCCAGCACGCAACTTGCCATCGCATGCAGCACTGCTGCCGCGGTCACGACAGGGAACACCGGAAACAACGCGTAGGCCAGCGCGCTCATGCCGATGGCGGCAACCGCAAATCCCGCCACCACCCGCTCGGAGCGCGCTGCATCGACGATCGCACCGCCCGGCATCTGGCCGAGCAGGCCGACAATGCCGCCGATCGACAGCACGATGCCGATCTCGACCTGGGTCCATTTCTGCGTGGTCAGGTAGACCGCGATGAAGGGGCCGAAGCCGGTCTGCACGTCGGCGAGAAAGAAGATGAACCAGTCGAGCCCGCGCTGGCTTTGCCGCGACGGCGACCGCAGCGTCGCGACCGGCAGAGGCACAACGGTGGCGGCGGGCGACCGCCCTGCGCGGTCGTCATCCTTCCTTGCGATCAAATGGAACGAGCTTGCCACCAGATCGCAGCCCCTCTAGTGCTCGGATTCCCAGGGCTGCAGGCTGCCGGCAGCCCCCAGCACGATCACCGGCTTGTCCTCCTTGTATTCCGGCGCCTTGCTCACCTGATCCTTGGTCAATTCCAGCGAGATGCTGTCGCCCTTGTTGGCGATGGCGCCGAAACGGAGTGCCCGCCAGTCGACGACGATCTTGCGGCTGCCGACGCCGAGGAATCCGCCGAAGTCGATCACCGCGGCGCGGGCCCAGCCGTCGCGGTCGACGATGACGTCGACGATGCGGCCCATGTTCTCGTCGGCGGCGCTACGCACTTCCCGGCCGAGGATGCCATGCGCATCGCGCGCCCCGATGACGGTGACCGACGCCGGCGGTTTCGGGTCTTTTGCGGTGTCCTGCCTGTCTTTCGCGGCATCCCGCTTCGGGACATCCTGCGCCGTGCTGCGCCCGGAAGTCTCGCTTTGTGCCCATGCGCCGATGGAGGTGGCGAGCGCCACGGCCAGAGCGGCAACCAACCATCTTGCCCGCATGTCAACTCCCCTCACTCTCCACAACAAATCGCGCGGCTCAATGGGTCAGCACGATCGACACCTGGATCTGGCCGCGCGTGCGCAGCACTTCGAGCGAAACATCCTCGTCATGGCGGCGCAGGCGCAGATCGACGCTGGATGCGCCGAGCCTGAGATCGCGCAGCACCACCTCGTGCAGGAATGCCGGCAGTTTCGGATCGCGCAGCCGGATCTCGCCGCGCGCTGCATCGAATTCGAGGCCGAGCGCCGCTTCCAGCATGGTGAATGCCGCGCCGCTCGCCCAGGCCTGCGGCGCGCAGGCAACCGGGTACAGCACTGGGCCACGCTTGCGCTCGCGCCGGAAGCCGCAAAATAGTTCGGGCAGCCGCCGCAAGTCCATGTAGCTGGCGGTATCGAACATGCCGTGGAACAGATGCGCCACCGAGTGCTTCAGGCCGTAGCGTGCGAAGCCGAGCGCGATCAGCGAATTGTCGTGCGGCCAGATCGAGCCGTTGTGGTAGGACATCGGATTGTAGCGGGCTTCACCCACCGCGATGGTGCGAATGCCCCATCCCGAATAGAAGCGCTTGCTCATCAGATCGGCGGCAACACGCCGCGCGCGATCCTCGCGCACGATTCCGGTGAACAGGAGCTGTCCGGCATTGGAGGAGCGCACCTGGCACTGCGCCTTGTCGCCGTCGAGCGCCAGCGCATAGGTGCCGAGCTCTTCGCACCAGAACGCGGCCTCGAACCGTTCGGCGAGCTGCTGCGCCTCCGCCTCGAGCTTTCGCACCATGTCGAGACGGCCGAGCCGCCAGGCACAGCGCGCGGCCAGCCGCTTCGCCGCGTAGACATAGCCCTGCACCTCGGCGAGCGCGATATGGCCTTCCGCCAGCCGGCCGTCGGCATGGAAGATCGCGTCGAAGGAATCCTTCCAGCCTTGATTGGCAAGCCCGAGTTCGCTGGCGCGGCGGTATTCGACAAAGCCGTCGTCATCGGGGTCGCCCGGCCCGTCGATCCATTGCAGCGCCGCCTCGATCGACGGCCATAGCTGGGTCAGCAGTTGCTCGTCGCCGGTGCGCTCGACATAAAGCCCTGCCAGCAGGACGAACAGCGCGGTGGAATCGACGCTGCCGTAATATTGCGCAAACGGCACCTCGCGCAACGCCGCCATTTCGCCGCCGCGCATCTCGTGCAATATCTTGCCGGGCTCGGCATCGGCAAGCGGATCGATCGTCTCGGCCTGGAAGTAAGCCAGCCGCCGCAGCACGCCGGCCGCGATGCGGGGATCGACCCACAGCATCTGCAGCGCCGTGATCAGGCCGTCGCGACCGAAGGTCGTGGAATACCAGGGGATGCCGGCATAGGGATAACGGCCCTGCGGCGTGTCCGTCATCAACATGTTGAGGTCGGCCATCGCCTGGGTCAGGACCTCGTTGAAGATGTTGTTCGAGGTCTCGACGGTGGCGGCGCCGGCGGTCTGGTGACGCATCTCGCGGCGATGCGCCAGCAGGCCGCGGAAGAACGGCACTGACTTGCCTACGATCGGCTTGTTGCAGGAAATGGCGACGGAGAGCGATACGGTCTGCTTCGGCTCAAGATCGAAATGATAGGTCGCTGCATTCACCGAGAGCCGGGTCGGCCGCGGCTCGAAATGCATGGCCGTGAACCGCCCCTGCCCGTCGAGCCCCCGATACTCGAAGACGACATCGGCGGGCCCCGGCAGCTTGCCGGTAGCGATGCCGCGCCTCGGCCGCCGCTCGCCGCGCACCTCGAACAGGTCAGCGAAATCATTGTCGTACAGCAGCGTCAGGTCGAAGTGCGCGGGATCATCGCCATGGTTCTGCAGACCGATGCGCTGATAGGCGGTGCCGCGCCACAGGAAGATCGAGCGCACGATATGCAGCGTATCCTTGCGCAGCACCAGGCGCCCGCCGCGGTAGACGTCGGAATTGGTGAGATCGACCGTCAGCGCCGAGTTGTCGTCGCGCAAATTGGAGCCGAGCAGCAGCGGCTGGACGTCGTCCAGCATCATCTCGAGCCGGGCGAGATAGCGGGTGTCGGCATTGAACAGCCCGTCAGGACCGCCGGCGGACGCGCCGATGTCGCCGTGGCTGTCGAGGACGATAAACGTGTCGTCGTGTTTCAGCGAACGCCGCGGGCGCGTCGCCGGTCCCGTCATTGGAATGTAAAACGGCGACTCCGCTGCGATGTCGACCGGGCGAAGCTGGCTTACGGGCTCTGATGCCATCGGAACCTCAGGCGGTAAAGACTCAAATCGCGACGCGGCACGCAACGAGGGCTCGTCAGGCCGCATGGACAGCGAGGCGGCCCATCTCGCGCGTGACCAATTCGCGGTAAGGCCCCCTGCCCCGCAGCAGAACGTCGGGCGGCCCATCCTCCAGGATCTTGCCACCCTGCAGCATCACGACGCGGTCGAAATTGCGCAGCGTCGCGAGACGATGCGCGATGGCGATCACGGTGCGCCCGCGCACCAGTCGCGCCAGCGCCTCGCGGATCGCCTCCTCGGACTCGGTGTCGAGCGCGGCCGTCGCCTCGTCGAGCAGCAGTATCGGCGCATCCTTCAGGAAAGCGCGGGCAATCGCGATGCGCTGCCGCTGGCCACCCGACAGCTTGACGCCACGGTCGCCCACCATCGTGTTCATGCCGTCGGGCAGATGATCGATGAAGTCGCAGCGCGCCGCAACGGCCGCATCCATCACTTCGTCGTCAGACGCCTCGGGGCGGCCATACCGGATGTTCTCCATGATCGAGCGGTGGAACATGGAGATGTCCTGCGGCACCACGGAGATCGCCTGGCGCAGGCTGTGCTGGGTCACGCGGGAAATCTCCTGGCCGTCGATGGCGATGCTGCCGTGCTGGACGTCGTAGAACCGCTGCAGCAGCGCAAAGACACTGGATTTGCCTCCGCCGGACCGTCCGACCAGTCCGACCTTCTGCCCGGGCGGAATGTGCAGGCTGAAATCGTCGAACACATGCGCGCCGTTCGGATAGCGGAACGAGACGTTCCGGAAGTTGATGGACGCGCCGCGTCCCGCCAGCGGCGAAGCCTCGGGGTGATCGATCAGTTCATGCGGCTGCAGCAAGGTGGCAACCGCCTCGGTGAGGCGGGCGAAGTGCTGGGTGACATCGACCAGCGCCACCGCCAGATCGCGCGTGGCGCTGAGGATCGCGATACCCAGCGTGCACACCAGGACGACGTCGCCGGTGGTTGCTGCGCCGCGCTGCCACAGCGAAACCACCCATGCCAGCAGCGCGATCGTCAGCAGAACTGTCACACCCGCATGAGCAAGGCGGAGCTTTTCCAGATAACGAAGGCTGCGGCCGCGTGCAACGAGTTCCCGGCCAACCGTGGCATCGAAACGATCGTGCTCATGGCCGAACCCGCCGAAGGCGCGCACCAGCGGCATGTTGTTGATGACGTCGACCATCTCGCCATCGACCGCCGCCGCCTTGCCGGCAAAATCATCATGCAGCGGTTTTCCTGCCGCCGCAAAACGAAACATGGCGAACACCATGATTGCCGCGATCACGATCAGGCTCGCCGACATTGCCGGGTTGACGGTTCCAATCAGCAGGATGGCAGACAGTGTGGCGATGCACGGCGGTATCACGTTCCAGATCATCATGTTTTCGACCGTGAAGACCGCATTCGATGTCGCGGTAATGCGGCTGGTCAGCATTCCCGGCAAGCGCTCGGAAAAATAGCTGTGCGCATGACCGGTCAGATGACGAAACAAGTCGCACCGGAGGTCACCGGTGACGCCGACAAAGGTGTAGCTCGCGATCCAGCTTGCCACGCGCCAGAGCAGATTGTCCGCCACGATCAACGTCATGAGAACGACGAATGCCAACCATACAGCGTTCGCGTGAGAGGGGCCGGCGGAAAGGCTGTCGACCATATTCTTGACGCCATATTGCGTGCCCACAGAACAGACAACCGCACAAACAACGGCAGCGAAGATCACCGAATGCGCGGCCATGCGCTTGCGGATATAGCGCAGCACGAACGGGATCGGACGATGCGCGTAGCCTGAAAGATTTTCCATGATCCCCTGCAAACCTGTTGAGCACACCTAGGCCTGACGCGCACGACTATGTGAACGCCCCTCGTCCGATGCCGCCTCGTTGCACCAATGCTGCTCAACACCGCCACAAACATCGATTTTTGTGAAACCTGATTGAGCGAGATGGCATGAGCGAGACCGCAGCGTGCAAGAACAATGATCGGCGCAGCCAGTGGAACCTCGCACCTGCAAAAACGTTCCCACATATCATCTAGGCTTGCCGGGGCTTTCCTCTTACCAATGCACACACAGGAGACGCAGAGATGCGCATCGCGCAGGTTGCCCCTCTAACGGAGGCGGTTCCACCTAAACTGTACGGCGGCACGGAGCGGGTCGTCTCCTGGCTGACGGAAGAACTCGTCGCACTCGGACACGAAGTCACACTTTTTGCGAGCGGTGACTCGCGCACCACGGCCAAGCTTGACGCAAGCTGGCCAAGAGCCCTGCGCCTTGACGGCTCCGTCCGCGATCCCAACGCGCTGCACATGGTGATGCTCGAGCGCGTCCGCCGCAAATGTGACGACGAAGAGTTCGACCTCCTGCACTTCCATCTCGACTATTATCCGTTCTCGCTGTTCCAGCGACAGCCGACGCCGTTTGTCACCACGCTGCACGGCCGGCTCGACCTGCCGGAGCATCAGCCGGTGTTCAACACCTTCAAGGCGCCGGTGATCTCGATCTCGAATGCGCAGCGCCGGCCCGTCCCACAGGCCAACTGGCTGCGCACCGTCCTTCACGGACTGCCGGAACACCTCCTGACCCCGCAGCAGGTCAAGCCTTCCTATCTCGCCGTGCTGGGGCGGATCGCGCCGGAAAAGGGCGTCGATCGCGCCATCCGCATCGCGGCCCGATGCGGCATACCGCTCAAGATCGCGGCCAAGGTCGACCGTGCCGACCAGGACTATTATGACGAGCTGATCAAGCCGATGATCGTGAACAATCCGCTCGTCGAGTTCATCGGCGAGATCGGTGACAAGGAAAAGCCTGATTTCCTGAGCGGCGCGATCGGACTATTGCTGCCGATCGATTGGCCGGAGCCGTTCGGGCTCGTGATGATCGAGGCGATGGCCTGCGGAACGCCCGTGATCGCCTATAACCGCGGTTCGGTGCCGGAAATCATCGACGACGGCAAGACGGGCTTCGTCGTCGAGGACGAGATCAGCGCCGTCGCGGTGATGGATCGGACGATGAGCCTTGATCGGTCCGAAATCCGAAAGGTTTTCGAACAGCGCTTCACGGCCCGCCGCATGGCGCTAGATTATCTCGCGGCCTATCGTGATCTGCAGGAAGCCGCCGAGCCGCATTTGCGGCTCGTCAGCAGCGCGGAGTAGCATCGTCGTTCGAAGCGCCCGTCAGGCAACTGGCGTGCGCTTCGGCTCGACGATTTCGAACATCCGCGGAAACTCGTCCATCAGCGTCATCAGTTCGCCGAGCCGCAGCGGATCGCCCGTGAACTTGATCTTGCCGGCGCCGACCGCGTCGGGGAACGTGGTCAGCTTGGCGATGACTTCATCGAGCACGCTGCGCGCCAGGGTGAAGCCGGCGTCGGCGTCGGCTGCCTGCGCGCCCGCGCTGTAAGTCAGCGCGGAATTTTCCAGATTGAGCACGAATGTTTCGTTCGTGTCGGTAAAGTTCCAGTTCAGCACGATGCGCTTGCCCTCGGCTTTCGGTCCGTTGAGACGGACGCCGAGCACGTCCCATAATTGCTCGGTACGCAGCGCCGCCAGCGTCTCGCGCGGCATCGGCGTTCGCGGCGGGGCCTTCGGCATGCCGTGCCGCAATTCCTGCGCGCCGAACAGATAGGCGTTGCGCCACGTCGAGCTTTCGGCGGCATAGCCGAGCTGCTCGAAGGTGTCGGCAAGCAGCGCGCGAGCAGCATTGTTGTCCGGATCGGCGAACACGAGATGGCTCACCGCCTGCGCCACGAAGCGGAACTCGCCCCTGGCAAAATCCTTGCGTGCCCGCTCCAGCAGGGCATCGGCGCCGCCCATGTACTCGACATATTTCTTTCCGCTCTCGACCGGCGGCAGCGGATCGAGATTGACGGGATTGGCGTCATACCAGCCGAGATACTTTTGGTAGATCGCCTTCACATTGTGGCGGATGTGGCCGTAATAGCCGCGGCCGTGCCATGCGCCGTCCAGGCTCTTCGGCAAGCGGATGGTTTCCGCGATCTCGGCTGCGGTGAGGCCGTGGTTCATCAAGCGGATGGTCTGGTCATGCGCGAACTTGTAGAGGTCGCGCTGCTGTCGGACCATGGTGTCGATCCGCTCACTGCCCCATACCGGCCAGTGGTGCTGGCCGCACATCGCCTCCGCCTTGCCGCCCCACATCTGCAGGGCTTCGCCGAGATATTTCGACCACGCCAGCGCGTCGCGCACATCGGCGCCGCGGAACGGCAGCAGATTGTGGAAATTGTGGGTACAATTTTCGGCAAGGTTGAGCAGCTTGTAGCGGGCTACGTAGAAATGCATCTCGGCCGGCGCCTCGCTGTTCGGCGCCATCTGGAATTCGAACTCCAGCCCGTCGATGACGCGCTTGTCGCCGGTGGCGATGATCAGGTCTGTGGGACGCAGCAGCGCCACGCTGCCCGCCGCCATCGACTTGCCGAGCCCGCAATCGACGTGGCCGCGCACGCCCTTGGCGAGGAAGGGCCCGAACTGATATTGCGCACGGCGCAGCATCGCCGGTCCCGCGATGATGTTCTCGGAGACCGCGTGCTCCATGAAGAGGTTCGGCGCGATGATTGGCACGTTGCCGCCGGCGAGCGCTGCATCATCAAGCACGCCGCGGGCGCCGCCCCAGTGGTCGGTGTGGGTGTGGGTGAATATGACGGCCGTGACCGGCTTCCGGCCGCGGTGCTGGAAATACAGGTCCATCGCGGCGCGGGCGCCTTCGATCGACGTCAGCGTATCGACCACGACAACGCCCTTGTCGCCCTCGATCAGCGTCATGTTGGCGATGTCGAGCCCGCGCACCTGGTACACGCCGGGCACGACTTCGAACAGGCCGTGGTGCATGTTGAGGCGCGATTGCCGCCACAGGCTGGGATCGACGGTCGGCGGCGCCGTCTCGTCTTTCAGGAAGGCGTAGGGCTCCAGACTCCAGACCACCCTGCCCTGAGGCGTGGCGATCTTGGCATTCTCAATCGTACCGAGGAAGCCGCGCGCGGCGTCGTCGAAGTCGCGCCTGTCCGTGAACGGCAGCGCCTGCAGCGTTGCCGCGTGTTGCGCAATGACGGACGCCGATGCGTCCTTTGGCATCTCCCTCGGCATTTCGGTGGCGGTCTCGGTCATAAGCGTCGCTCCCTTGAAATTTCCTGTGGCGCCGTCAGCGGAATTCCAGCCCTTCGAACTGGCCGCTGCTTCGCCAGGTGTCGATGTATCTGAAGTAGGCGTAGGCGCCGGCGGGATAGCCGACATTGAGCTTCGCCGCGGGACCAGGCTCGCGTCCCTCGTTGTTGTAATAGCCGGGCGTGCAATCCTGCGAGCCGATCATCCGCCCGAAGCCGGTCAGGAGCAGTTCGACCCAGCGGTCCTCCGCCTCCTTTGTAACCTCGATTTCCTTCGCGCCGATCATCCGCGCATGGCCCACCGTCATCGCGATGGTGCGGGCGCTGTCGGTCAGGTTGTGCGGTACGTTGGAAATCAAGTTGGCGCCCTGCGCGGGCTGCACGAAGAACGCATTCGGGAAGCCGTGCACGTGGATACCGTGCTTGCTGCGCATGCCCTCAGCCCAATAGTCCGACAGTTTTGTGCCGTCGCGACCGGTAAGGTCGAAGCCGGCGCGGCGCTTGTACTCGGTGCCGACCTCGAAGCCAGACGCGTAGATGAGGCAGTCGAGCTCATACTCCTTGCCCGCGACGATGACGCCGTTGTCGGTGATCTTCTCGACGCCCTTGCCGTCGGTATCGACCAGATGTGTACCCGGTTCGTTGAACGCCTGCAGATAGGAATCATGAAAGCAGGGGCGCTTGCAGAGCTGGCGATACCAGGCTTTGAGCTTGGCGGCCGTTTCGCGATCTTCCACGATCGTGTCGATCCGCGCGCGAATCTCCTCCATCTTTTCGAAGTCGGAATCCTCGAACGCCGCCAGCATGTTCGGCGGCGTCCGTTGCTCGCGCGGCAGTTCCAGGATTTTGGCGCGGATGCGCTTGTTCAGATCGGTCCAGCCATCCTGGACGAGATCCACCTCGGCGTTGCCGCCGGCCTGGTTGGCCGTGAAATTTTCCAGCCAGCGCAGTTGCCAGCCAGGCGTTGCGATCTGCGCGAACCATTCGGGGTCGATCGGCGCATTGGCGCGCACATCGACCGACGAGGGCGTGCGCTGGAAGACGTAGAGCTCCTTGCAGGCCCGCGCCAGGTGCGGCACGCACTGCACCGATGTCGCGCCCGTGCCGATGATGCCGACGCGCTTGTCGGCGAGCTTGTCCATCGGGGCGCCCGAGGGATCGCCGCCGGTGTAATCATAATCCCATCGGCTGGTGTGGAACGAATGCCCCTTGAAACGTTCGATGCCGGCAATGCCCGGCAGCTTCGGCACATGCAGCGGACCGGTGCCCAAGCCGATGAATTGCGCCGTCAAGGCATCGCCCCGGCCGGTGCGGATCAGCCAGCGAGATTTCGCCTCGTCCCATTCGACGCCCACCACCTCGGTGTGAAACAGCGCGTTGTCGTACAGGCCGTATTGCCGACCGATGCGCTGGCAATGTGCCAGGATCTCAGGCGCATGCGCGTATTTCTCCGACGGCATGTGACCGGTCTCTTCCAACAGCGGCATGTAGACCATCGAGGCGGTGTCGCATTGCGCGCCGGGATAGCGATTCCAGTACCAGGTGCCGCCGAAATCGCCGCCCTTCTCGATGATGCGGACGTCCTTGATACCGGCCTCCACCAGCCGCGCCGCGGTGACGAGCCCGGCAAAGCCGCCGCCGATAAAGGCGAAGGTGACGTGGTCGCTCTTCGGCGGGCGCGGCGTGACCGGCGTGTAGGGATCGTCGAGATAATGCGCGAGCCGGCCCGTGACCTGAAGGTACTGGTCGTTGCCGTCAGGACGCAGCCGCTTGTTGCGCTCTTCCAGATACTTTTGGCGCAGCCGCTCCTTGTCGATTGCTGCAGCCTGCGGCGGTCGATCGGTCATTGTCATCGGAGCCTCTTGCGGAAGTCGGGGTGACTTCTTTAGCCTTCAAGCGGGGTGCGCCGCCAGATAGGGCGAAGCCGCAATCGACCAGGATGGCGTGGGCTCCATCCGGAAAATCTGCCGCAAATGCACCTCATCCGGTCCGTCGCCGATCCGCAGCAGCCGTCCCCAGGCCAGCGCCTGGTGGATCGGCGTATCCTCCGAACCGCCCATCGCGCCGAACACCTGCAAGGCGCGGTCGGCGATCTTTTGCAGCATCGCGGGCACCGCGACCTTGATCAGCGAGACGTCGCGCCAGGCGCCATGATGGCCGCTGCGGTCAAGCAGCCAGGCGCAGCGATAGGCGAGCAGCCGCGCCTGCTCCAGCTCAACGCGGGATTCGGCGATCCAGCGCTGCACGGTGTCATATTGGATGATGGGCCGGCCGAACGTCGAGCGCTCCATCGCGCGCACCATCATCAATTCGATCAGGAGCTCGCAGAGCCCGATCGAGCGCATGCAATGGTGGATGCGCGCGGGCCCAAGCCGCACCTGCGCCACCTTGAAGCCGTCGCCCTCGGCGCCGAGCAGGTTTGCCGCCGGGACGCGGACATTCTCGAATGTCAGTTCGCCGATCGGTGCGACATGATCCTGACACCCCATCCAGCTCAGCCGGCGCACCAGGCGGACGCCGGGCGCATCCATCGGCACCATGATGCAGGAATGGCGGCGGGTGCGGTCGGCATCCGAGTTGGTGATGCCCATCACGATCAGGAAGCTGCAACGCGGATGCGCCGCGCCCGTGATGAACCATTTGCGGCCGTTGATGACGTAGTCGTCGCCGTCGCGCACCATTCTGGTGGCGATGTTGGTCGCATCGGACGACGCGACATCCGGCTCGGTCATGCCGAACGCCGAGCGCGTCTGCGCTTCCAGCAGCGGACGCAGCCAGCGCTGCTTCTGCTCGGGAGTCGCGCAGTTCTGCAGCGCGATCATGTTGGGGACGTCCGGCGCCTGGCAATTGAAGGCTTCCGATGCCCAGAACAGCCGGCCCATGATTTCGGCGAGCGGCGCGTATTCGAGATTGGAAAGCCTTGTGCCGGGCTCGTCCGAAGCGAGCTCCGGCAGACCGAGATTCCACAAGCCCTCGGCGCGGGCCTTCCGCTGCAGTTCGGCCATGAAGGGCGGCGCGTCCGGGTGAACCGCGACATGCTCGAGCCATGCCCGGTGGCGCGGCAGCACCTCACTGTCGAAGAAGGCCTGTAATTTCTTGCGCCACTGCTCGGAGCGGCTTGACGGCTCGAAATCCATGCTTCCTCCCGGCTTTTGGCTGGAATGTAAAGCCTATATCGACACGAAATGCAAATTCGTTTCGATATCTTGACAAGAACATCATATAAGTACCACCATCCGACATGGCTCCCGCCCTTTCGACTGCAGAGGCTCCGACCGATCCGTCGTTCGCGACGACGCTCGCGCACGGGCTCGATGTGCTCGCGGCCTTCCGAAACAATCCCGGCCCGCTGTCCAACGCCGAACTGGCGGCGCACACCGGCCTGTCGCGGCCGACGGTGTCGCGGCTCACTTCCACGCTGGCGCAGCTCGGCTATCTCAAGCGCGATGCAAAGGGATTCGTGCTCGGCCTCGGCGTGCTCGCCGCCGCCTATCCCGTCTTGTCGGCGCTGAAGGTGCGGCAGCTCGCCCGCCCCCTGATGCGCGATTTCGCGGCCTATGCCGGCGGCACGGTGTCGATCGCGATGCCGTTCGGGCTCGACTTTATATACGTGGAGACGCTGCGCACCACCGACGCAGTCCCGCATGTGCCCGATGTCGGCTTCACCGGCACGCTGGCGACGACCGCAGTCGGCCGTGCCCTGCTCTCGCTCTACACCGACGAAGAGCTCGATGCTTACGTTGCGAAGGTCAGGGACGAGCAGCCGCAGGAAACCGACTACGTCAGGAAGCGCACGCTGCCCGATATCGCGCTCTGCCGCGAGCGAGGCTTTGCCGTGTCGCTCGGCGAATGGCGGCGCGAGATTTTTGGCGTCGCCGCGCCGCTCTACCGCACGCCGTCGGGCGATTGCCTCTCCGTCAATTGCGGCATTCCGTCATTTCGATTTTCCGCCGACCAGATCGAGCGCGAATGCGGGCCGCGTATCCTCGGGCTCGCACGCAGTATAAAGTCCCTCGTTGCCAACGCCTGAAATCTGACAAGCGCCGCTCGAACGGCGCAACAAATAGAGTGGGAGGAAGTATGAGCCGCACCGGAGCCGCGCTGCGCCTTGCCGCAGCGATTGTGATATTGGTCGGAGGCGCCGCCGCGGCAAGCGCACAGGAGAATTGGCCGAGCCGGCCGATCCGCGTCATCGTCCCCTATCCCGCCGGCGGCATTGTCGACATGGTCGCACGCGCCGTGACCGAGCAGGTCGGGCGCGATCTCAAGGCGACCGTGGTGGTCGAGGCGCGCCCAGGCGGCAACAGCAATATCGGCACCGCCGCCGTCGCGCGCAGCGACCCCGACGGCTACACCTGGCTGGTCAGCGGCCCCGCGGCGCTGGTCAATCCCGGCCTCTACAAGGATGCCGGCTGGGATGCGATGAAAGACCTGAAGTGCGTCGGGCTTGCGGTATGGACGCAGAGCGTTGCCGTGGTCAATCCGACGCTGCCGGTGAAGACCATCGGCGATTTCGTGGCGCTGGCGCGCAGCAAGCCGGAGCAGCTGAATTTCGGCAACCCCGGTACCGGTTCCTCGATCGACCTCTCCGCGCAGAAGTTGTTTCAGGCGGCCGGCATCAAGCTGACCAATGTCGGCTACAAGGGCCAGCCGCAGGCGCTGGTCGACCTCATGACCAATCTGATGCATTTCGAGATCGTCTCGATGGCGCTGGCGCTGCCGCATATCAAGCAGGGCAGCATCAAGCCGCTCGCCGTGCTGACCCACAGCCGCGTCAGCGAACTGCCTGACGTGCCGACCATCGCGGAGGCCGGCTATCCGGAAGCTGCTTATGTGCCGTGGTATGGCATCTATATTCCGGCAGGCACGCCCGACGCGCTTGCCGAGAAGATCAACGCCGCCATCAACAAGGCGCTGGAGAATCCGGAAGTGCAGCGCACGCTGTCGATCACCGACATTCCCGGCAGACCGACATCGCTTCGCGATCTCGCCACGCTGATGAAGACCGATTTCGAAAAGCTGACGACGGTCGTGAAAACCGCGGGGATGTCGCTGCAGTAGCCTCCTCTGGTCATTGCAAGCAGCGCAGCGACGAAGCTCTCCCGCCTTGGAGAGTGGTCGGCGGCCGGCCTCCAGTGCAGGACGAGATTGACGCTCTCACCTTCCTTTGCGGATCATGCCTGACGGGCCGCTGTCCTGCGCTCCACCGGATGGATGTCGAACGACCGCAGGCGGCCGAGCCGCAGCACTTCCATCTCGACCGTCCTGTCGATGCGAGTATGGTCGAGCGCGCGGATCAGGTCGTCGACGCCGTGGATGCCGACGCCATCGAGCTTGATCACCACGTCGCCCGACAACAGGCCCGCCTTCGCCGCAGGTCCGGCCTGCTCGATCTGCGCCAACAGCGCGCCCATGGCGTTGTCGACGCCGGCAAGCACTGCGTGCCGCCGCGGGATCGGCGCGGTCTGGCCGGCGACGCCGATATAGGCGCGGCGGACATAGCCGTGGCGGATGATCTCCGACAGCACGAACTGCGCGGTGTTGCTGGCGACCGCAAAGCAGATGCCTTGCGCGCCCGCTATCACGGCGGTGTTGATACCGATCACCTCGCCCCGGGTCGAAACCAGCGGCCCGCCGGAATTGCCCGGGTTGAGCGCCGCATCGGTCTGGATCACGTCCTCGATGGTGCGGCCGCTGACCGAGCGGATCGAGCGGCCGAGCGCGGACACCACGCCCGCCGTCACCGTCGATTCAAAGCCCAGTGGATTGCCGATTGCGACCACCAGCTGGCCGCGGCGAAGCGTCTTTGAATCGCCGAGCGAGGCATAGGGCAGATCGCGCGCGCCGTCGGCGCGCAGCAACGCGAGATCGGTATCGGGATCGACGCCGAGCACGCGTGCATCGGTGACCACGCCTTCGATGTCGCGCAGGCGGATCTCCTTGGATGTGCCCACGACGTGGCTGTTGGTGAGCACAAGGCCATCGGGTGAAATGACAATGCCCGAGCCGAGCCCGCCGCGCTCCTGCGGCGTCCTGACCTTGGGACCGGTTTCGACCCGCACGACTGCGGGGCCGACACGGTCGGTCACATCGACCACGGCATTGGAATAGGCATCGAGCAGCGCCCGGTCGTCCGGCGCGCGTTCGCTCGTTCGCGATGACGCGGCGTCATCGACGATATCCGAAGTGAAATCCAGCATGGTGACATTCCCTGAGGGCTTCACAAATGGTGACGAATGAGCGGCGACGCAAGGTGGCGCGGGCGCCCCCCTCGCGGCCGGGTGATTGACAGCACGGCTTGCGCTCCCAACAATCCCCGTTCGAGAAGCCGCCGGCCAAGGCGGGCCGAGGCACAGGGGGATGATTGCGTGACGGGCAACCAGGCTGACACCTACGAATGCGACGTGCTGGTCGCCGGCTCCGGCTGCTCGGGCATGTCGGCCGCAGTCACGGCCGCGCATCATGGACTGAAAGTCGTGATCGTCGAGAAGGAGCCGAAATTCGGCGGCACCACCGCGCGCTCCGGCGGCTGGCTCTGGATTCCCGGCACCTCGCTGGCCAGGGCCTGGGGCATTGTCGAAAGCCCCGAACAGGCGCGGACCTATCTGCGGCACGAAGCCGGCAACAGCTTCGATGCCGACCGGGTCGATGCGTTCCTGACCAACGGCCCGGAAGCGGTCGACTTCTTCGTAAGCCAAACGGCGCTTGCCTTCGACATGCCGCTGACCTTTCCGGATTACCACGCCGAGGCGCCGGGCGGCGCGCAGGGCGGCCGCTCCATGGTGACGCGTCCGTTCGACGGGCGCGAGCTGGGCCCGCTGATCAAGGACATCGGCCTGCCGCTGCCGGAACTTACCGTGTTCGGCATGATGCTCGGCTCCGGCAAGGAGATCATCCATTTCATGCGCGCGACGAAATCGCTCGGCTCCGCCGTCTATGTCGCAAAACGGCTGTCGAAGCACCTTGCGGATGTGAAGCGCCACGGCCGCGGCATGACTCTGACCAACGGCAATGCGCTGGCGGGGCGGCTCGCCAAATCCGCGCTCGATCTCGACATCCCGCTGTGGCTGTCCTCGCCGGTTTGCGAGCTGGTCACCGAGGATGGCGCGGTGCGCGGCGCGATCGTGGAGCGCGAGGGGAGACAAATTCAGGTCACCGCGCGGCGCGGCGTGGTGCTCGCCTGTGGCGGCTTTCCCCATGACGTGGACAGGCGCGCGGCAATGTTTCCGCATGCGCCGACCGGCCAGGAGCATTTCTCGCCGGGCCCTGCCGGCAATACCGGCGACGGCCTGCGGCTGGCGGAGAGCGCGGGCGGGCGCATCGAGGACACGCTGCCGCACGCCGCGGCGTGGGTGCCGGTGTCCATCACCACGCGCAAGGACGGCAGCAAGGGCGTGATGCCGCACTTCATCGACCGCGCCAAGCCGGGCGTGATCGCGGTAACGCGCGAGGGCAAGCGGTTTGCCAACGAAGGCAATTCCTACCACGATTTCGTGCAGGACATGGTGAAGGCCGCCAAGCCCGGCGAGGAGATCTGCGCGTTCCTGATCTGCGATCATCGCACCTTGCGCAAATACGGGCTCGGCTGCGTGCCGCCCTTTCCGATGCCGCTCGGCCATCATCTCAAGACCGGCTATCTCAAGCGCGGCGCGACCCTGGCAGAGCTTGCGCGCGAAGCCGGCATCGATGCGACGGGACTGCAAGCCACCGTCGCCGCATTCAACAAGAATGCCGCCAGCGGCAGCGATCCCGATTTCGGCAAGGGCTCGCGTGCTTACAACCGCTTCCAGGGCGACGCCCAGCACGGGCCCAATCCCTGCATCGCGCCGCTCGAAAACGGGCCGTTCTACGCGATCAAGATGGTGATCGGCGATCTCGGCACCTATGCCGGCGTCAAGACGGACGCGCATGCGCGCGCGCTCGACGCCGACGGCAAGGTGATCGAAGGCCTTTATGCCGTCGGCAACGACATGGCGAGCATCATGGGCGGCAACTATCCCGGCGCCGGCATCACGCTGGGGCCGGCGCTGACCTTCGGCTACATCGCAGGCAAGCATCTCGCCGGTCGCAGCCCAACCTGACCTTGTCAACTCGCGTGGTCAGGCCCGGCGCAGGCTCGGCGGCCGCGCCTTGACCGGGTCGAGGATCGACCAGTCGCCATCAGGCAGCACATAGCCTTTCGGGAACGGCGCGCGCAGCTCGAGACCGAGCGATCGCAGCACGCGGTCGTCGCGGTAGTAGCATTGCAGGACGACACGCACGAGCGTCGCCGCCGCAACGCCGCCGGTGGCGCGGAATTCATGGGCGATGACATCGCGCTTTGCGGGATCGACCTCGGCGAGCGGCTTGCCGGCAAGGCGAGCCAGTTGATCGAGCGCCTGCGCCACCAGCGCGGCATCGCGGCCGAGCGTCTTCAGCATGTCGGCCTGGATCGCCGGATCGTCGGCGCCCGGCACTTTATATTCGTCGCTGGCGGGTATGATCATGGCCGCGACGGTACGAAGGTCGTCGCGCTGGGCCTGGGTCAGTTCGGACATCGCTTCCTCAGTCAAAGAGATTGGTCAGGCGCTGCTTCATCTGGTCGGCGATGTAGAGCGCGACGGCCTGGATGGTCGAGGTCGGATTGACGCCGCCCGACGTCACGAACACGCTGCCGTCGACGATGAAGAGATTCTTCACGTCGTGCGAACGGCCCCATTCATTGACCACCGAGCGCTCGGGGTCGGTGCCCATCCGCGCGGTGCCGAGCAAATGCCAGCCGCCCCAGGAGATCGGCGAATTGATGCAGAGGTCGGTCGCCCCGGCCGCTTCCAGAAACTCCGTGCCGCGGGCCAGCGCGTGCTCCATCATCTTCCGGCTGTTCTCGGAGATGGCGTAGTCGATCTTCGGCGCGGGAATGCCGTGACTGTCCTTGCGCACGGGATCGAGCGTGACCCGGTTGTGCTCTTCCGGCAAGTCCTCGCAGATGGCGGAAAAGCCGATGCGGTGGCCGTTGAGCTTGCGGAATACGCGGTGATGATCCGCACCCCAGGGCAGAATGCCCTTTTGTTCGCTGACGACGGCTTCGAACACGGGACCTGCACCGCGCACGAACTGCACGCCATAGCCGCGCACGAAGCCGCGTGACAGATCCGTCTCGTACCACTGCTTGCTCCACAGGCAGGTCGGCGGCGCGCGGTTGCTGTCGGTCGGCTGCTTCACATAGCCGTAGATCTGCGCATAGGGATGGAACATCAGGTTCTTGCCGACAAGGCCGGACGAATTGGCAAGGCCGTTCGGAAAGCGCCCGGAGGCCGAGTTCAGCAGCAGCCGCGGCGTGCCGACGCCGTTGCAGGCGACGATCACGACATGTGCCGGCTGGAACTGCTCGACGCCGTCCTTGTCGTAATAGACCACGCCCGAGGCCATGCCGTTCTCGTCAGTCAAGATCTCGCGCACCCGGCAATGGGTGCGCAACTCGACGCCGGCGCGGATCGCGTGCGGCCAATAGGTAATGTCGGTCGAGGACTTTGCGCCCTGCGCGCAGGCCGGCGTGCAATGGCCGAGATTGATGCAGCGCGCGCGGCCCTCGTAGTCCATCGTCGCCACAGTCGTATCCGACGGCCACCAGTGCCAGCCGAGCTTGTTCATGGCGTTGCCGATGATGGCGCCGGACAGTCCCAGCGGCTGCTGCGGCATTGGCGGCCGCGTCAGGGGCGAAGCCGGATCGCCCGACAGGCCGGATGTGCCCATCATCCGGTCGTTCTCCTCGAAGAACGGGGTCAGCGCGTCGTAGTCGATCGGCCAGTCGTCGGCGACGCCGTCGAGCGTCTTCACCTTGAAGTCGGACGGGTGCAGCCGCGGCCAGTGCGCGGTGTACATCACCGTCGAGCCCCCGACGGCGTTGTAGTTGACAACCTTGATCGGCGAATCGTCGTCGTTGATCGGATAGTCCTCGGGACGGCCGCGGACGTTCGGGCTGGTCGACCACTCGCCGTAGAATTTGGCTTCCCAGTCCCGGCCGGTGGAGGGATATTCCGCCGGATTCATCCAGCCGCCCTGCTCCAGGCAAAGGATGTGCATCCTGGTGTCGGCCAGGCTCCACGCCACCGCGGCGCCGGAAGCGCCGGAGCCGATGATGAGGACGTCGACAGGATCGTTCATTGGGCTTTATTTCGCTCCCTTGCCCTCGCCGCTTTGCGGGCGATCGGTACCGGCGGACGATAGAGGGAGAAGGCGCGGTGAGTAAAGGAGGCGGCAATCGATACCGCCATGCGGGAAATGCGTGGGATTGTGTGGAGACGCTGGTCTCGCATCTTGCTCCGCTGTCGTCCCGGCGAAGGCCGGGACCCATAACCACAGGGACGGGTTGTTCGGAGCGAGTTGGAACTCCAGCATACGCAAAACTTGATCCTGTGGTTATGGGTCCCGGATCGGCGCTCGCTACGCTCGCTTGTCCGGGACGACAGCGAGTATTCTCGCGGCAGGTACTCACCCGAGTTATGCCAGTTCGTTGCCCCTCTCCGAGAAAAGGGCGCAGGGAAGGCCGGGCGCCGGATGCACCCGCAGCACCGTGTGCAATGGGTAGTTGCGGACGCACACGGGTTTGACAGGTACAGCCGGGACATCCCGGCCTTCCCCGCGCAATGGCTTTACGGCTTATAGGTGCTCTCCCCGGTGAGCGGCGTTTGTTGTCACCGTTGCCGGGCCCGCACAGGCAGGCCCGGATAGAC
>DATLXL010000004.1:0-61673 GCA_035575905.1 Bradyrhizobium sp.
TGCTCCAATCGACCTTCAACGGCAACGCATATTGGCTCTTGCCCCGCTCGGCACCGACATCGAGCAACATCCAGAGGAACCCAGGATCGCCATGCGTCAACGTCAGCGCGGTTGCGATCTTCGGTTCTATCCAACGGCTGCCTTTTTCAGCGAACCAGCGCTGGGCCGGCAAATAGACCGGCAGCACGTCACGCTCGAACACCGCGCGGGCGCGGCCGGCGAGCAATTCGCCCCAGCCGTCCTTGACGACAACGGTCGCGCGCTCCGGCAGATATTGCGGCGCGCCTTCGCGCCCGTCGCTGGGCTCAGTCAGCTGGAACCAGAAGAACCCATACGGCGCAAGCGTGACCACGAATGGAGCGTCGGTGATCGCGGGGAACTGCGTGCGGCCCAGCATTTCAAGCGGGATGCGGCCACGGAATTGCGCCAGATCGAGTTCGGCAGCCTGCGCGGTGCGCGAGAGATTGGAAACGCACAGGATCGTCTCGTCGCCGAGCTGACGCACGTAGGCCAGCACGGCGCGATTTTCCGGCCGCACGAATGTCAGCGTGCCGCGGCCGAAGACTTTGGTCAATTTGCGCACCGCGATCAGGCGCTTCATCCACGACAATAGCGACGAAAGGCTGCGCGATTGTGCCTCGACGTTCACGGTCTGGTAGCCGTAGATCGGGTCCATGATGACCGGGGAATACAGCCGCGCCGGGTCGGCGCGCGAAAAGCCGCCGTTGCGATCCGGCGTCCACTGCATCGGCGTGCGCACCCCGTTGCGGTCGCCGAGATAGATGTTGTCGCCCATGCCGATCTCGTCGCCGTAGTAGACGATCGGCGTGCCCGGGAACGACATCAGCAGCGAGTTCATCAACTCGATCTTGCGCCGGTCGTTGTCCATCAGCGGCGCCAGGCGGCGGCGGATGCCCACATTGATGCGGGCGCGCGGGTCGCTGGCATAGGTCGACCACAAATAGTCGCGCTCGACGTCGGTCACCATTTCCAGCGTCAACTCGTCATGGTTGCGCAGGAACAGCGCCCACTGGCAGTTGGCCGGAATATCCGGCGTCTGGCGCATGATGTCGGCGATGGGGAAGCGGTCTTCCTGCGCGATCGCCATGTAAATGCGCGGCATCAGCGGGAAGTGATAGGCCATATGGCATTCATCGCCCTGGCCGAAATATTCCTGCACATCCTCCGGCCATTGATTGGCTTCCGCCAGCAACACCTTTCCCTTGGCATAGGCGTCGAGCTCGGCGCGGAATTTCTTGATGATGGCGTGCGTTTCCGGCAGGTTCTCGTTGTTGGTACCGTCGCGCTCGCACAGATAGGGAATCGCATCGAGCCGGAAGCCGTCGACGCCGGTGTCCAGCCAGCGTTTCATGACCTGGATCAATGCGGAAAACACCCGCGGGTTGTCGAAATTGAGATCAGGCTGATGCGAGAAGAAGCGATGCCAGTAGAACTGCCCGGCTTCGGTATCCCAGGTCCAGTTGGACTTCTCGGTGTCGGTGAAGATGATGCGGGTGCCAGGGTATTTCTGGTCGGTGTCGCTCCAGACATACCAGTTGCGCGCGCTGGATTTCGGATCGCTGCGGCGCGCGCGCTTGAACCAGGCATGCTGGTCGGAGGTGTGGTTGATGACGAGCTCGATGATAACGCGCAGGCCGCGTCGCTTGGCTTCCTGGATGAAGCGCTTGAAATCCTTCATCGTCCCGAAATCGGGATTGATGTCGCCGTAATCGGCGATGTCATAGCCGTCATCGCGGCCGGGCGAGGGGTAGAACGGCAGCAGCCACAGCGTGGTGACGCCGAGCTCCTGCAGATAGTCGAGCTTCTCGGTCAGCCCCGCGAAATCACCGATGCCGTCATTGTTGCTGTCGAAGAAGGCCTTGACGTGGAGCTGGTAGATGATCGCATCCTTGTACCAGAGTTCGTCGCCGACGGATTCCGCCCTCGCCACTTCCCTTCCGGTCCCGATCGTGCTCGCATGCCCGAACTCGCCGAGTTCGACGGTGGGGAAAGGCCCCTCGGCGCGAAGGGCGACATCGCCCTGAGAGGCCTCGACGTTCGCTGCTTTTTTGTTCACGGTGATGCCACTGTCACGGAGGTGACGCCCCAATTCCGCCCGAGCAAAAGGAGACGCGTTTAACCCCAATAAAAAGCCGGAGGTTGGGCATTGGTTCCAATGGAACTGGATGCCGCCAGCGGCGTTAGCCACCCTTATCTCCTTCCGCTATTGGACAATTTCGCGACTTCTGCCTCACAGTCGCGTGCAAACGACGTGCCGGATGAATCTTTTTTCGAAAGCCCGAGACCTTGGCATCCAGACCGAGTTTGTCGACGGTCACGGTCACCCCCATGTCACGTCGCCCGAGGCGCTGCAGGTGATTTTCGACGCGCTGCCGCCGCAGGCCGCGCGCCGGCTGCTCGACGGGCCGGTTGTGATTCGCCGCGGACACCCGGCGCGCAGTACGTTGTTACCGGGCGCGAATTTTCCCGTGCGTTGGGAAATCGCCGGTGAAACCAACGTGGTGGCGGGCGAGACGCCCAGCGGCGCTATCGAATGGCCGGCTCATCTGCCGCTCGGCGTCTACCGTGTGCGGCTCTCCGACGCGGCCGGCGTCAGTGAAGAGGTGCCGCTGGTGTCCGCGCCGGAAATGGCGTTCGGCGGCGATTTCGACCGCGGCTGGCTTCTGGCCGTGCAACTCTACGGCGTCCGCTCGACCCGCAACTGGGGCATGGGCGATTTCACCGATCTCGCCGACCTGATCGAGCTTGCACATCGCCTGGGGGCCGACGGCATCGGCCTCAACCCGCTGCACGCGCTGTTCGACGATCGGCCCGGCGATTGCAGTCCGTATGCGCCGAACAGCCGGCTGTTCCTCAATGCGCTCTATGTCGATGTCGAGGCGATCCCTGAGTTCGAACCTGACGCCGTGCCCGCCGTTGCCAACACAACGCCGCGCCTGCGCCAGAGCGAATTCGTCGATTATGTCGCGGTCGCCGCGCTGAAATGGCCCGCCCTGCGCGCAGCGTTCAAGGCGTTCAGGGAAAACGCCGCACCCGAACGTCGCATCGATTTCGAGAAATTCCGCGCCGAGCGCGGGCTGCTGCTGTCGCACTTCGCCTGCTTCGAGGTGCTGCGCCACAAGTTCAAGACGCCGTGGTGGGATTGGCCGGACGAATGGCGCCAGCCGAGACAAGCGGCCTGCGCGAAATTGCGCGAGGGGCCGGATGGCGCCGAGGTCGAGTTCGTCGAATTCATGCAGTGGAATGCCGACCGCCAGCTTGCGGCCTGCAAGGCGCGCGCCGACCAACTCGGCATGAAGGTCGGCCTTTATCTCGACGTCGCCGTGGGCGTGCAGTCCAGCGGGTTCGATGCCTGGAACGAGCAGGGCGCAATCTCGCGCCTGCTCGGCGTCGGCGCGCCGCCCGATCCGCTGGCGCCGGCCGGCCAGGACTGGGGCCTTGCCGGCTACAACGCCAGCGGCCTGGAGCAGCGCACGTTCGAGCCGTTCCGCCAGATGCTGCAGGCCTCGATGCGCCACGCAGGCGCAATCCGGCTCGATCACGTCATGGGGCTGAAGCGGCTTTACCTCGTGCCGCGCGGATTTGGTCCGCGCGAGGGCGTCTACGTGCCGATGCCGTTCGAGGCCATGCTCGCGGTCACGGCGCTGGAGAGCGACGCCAACCGCTGCGTCGTGATCGGCGAGGATCTCGGCACGGTGCCGGAAGGCTTCCGCGACCGCACCCGCGACTGGAATATCTGGTCCTACCTGGTGATGATGTTCGAACGCGACGAGCGCGGTGCTTTCCGCGAGATCGATTATTACAAGCCGAATGCGCTGGTCACCTTCAACACCCATGACCTCGCCACCTATTATGGCTGGCGTCACTTCGCCGATCTCAAGCTCAAGCGTTCGCTCGGCTTCGATCCCGGCGAAACCGACGACGACCGCTGGGACGCGCTCAGCATGCTCGACGAAGCCCTCGGCAAACACGGCATCAACAACAACAGCCTGTTCGCCATCGCCGAATATCTGGCGCGCACCAAATCGCGCCTGATGGCGATCGCGCTGGAGGATCTGCTGAAATTGAAGGAGCAGCCCAACGTTCCCGGCACCATCGACGAGCATCCCAACTGGCGGCGACGCATGCCGCTTTGCATCGATGAGATTGCGGCGAGTGTCGACGTGGCCGGGCTGAAGGCTGCGACCCGCGCGCGGGTACGCCCGAAGGGCTAACGGGCAGCGGGCGTTTTGGCGGTGAAGTGGATTGCCCTGCAAGATCGAAGACGCGCCGGCCGGCGAAACCGCGCGAACGACACGGCGCTACCGGGATGGCACGTTGATCCTTCAGACGCGGTTTCAGGCGGCGTGTGCCTGCGTTGCACCGCCGGGACGTCCTTCCGCCGGTTGCTCGGGCGCCGGCCCGCCGGACCGCGAAAGCAATCCCGGCACTAGCGCCTCCGCTGCCTCGGCTCCGGAAATCACGGCGGCCTCCACTCCGGCACCGGAATTGCCGGAGCCGGCAATGACGAGGTTGCGGAGGGGCGACTTTGACCCCAGCAGGCGCCCTTCGCGCGAGACGCCGTAGATCGCGCCTGAACTCGACCAGTCGTAACGCGCATAGGTTACCGGGCTGGCGTCGGCGCGGCACACGATGTGCCGCCTGAGATCGGGGATGGCCGTTTCCGCGGCGGCGATCAATTCGTCGCCGAGTTTCTGCTTGCGCGACTCGTATTCCTCGGAGCGCCGCCAGTCCCTCCAGTCATCTCGCGCCTCGGCAGGAAACCATGTTTCGGCCGCACTGTACGGGACCATCGAAATCAGCATCAGCGTCGAATGCCCGTCAGGTGCCGCCGACGGGTCGACCTTGGAGAGCATCGCCATTCCTATCCTGCGTGGCGCATCGACGTGGACCGCCGGCCGGACATCGGGATCAAAATCAAGTCCGAGATGGACGCTGAAGGCGGAATTGGCCGGCTTTGCCGCAACGATGCGATCGCGGAAATCGGCGGGCAATCCGTCCTTTGCCAGAAGCTCGGTAAAGGTTCGCTTGATATCGGCGTTGGATACGATCGCCTCGGCATGGACGGTCGTGCCATCGTGCAGGACCACGCCGGCAGCCCGGCCTCGTTGCACCAGAATTCTTTCGACACGGGAATTGAGCCGGACCTCGCCGCCACGGCTTTCGATCGCCTTTACCAAAGCGTCGGCGAAGGCGCCGGAGCCGCCAACAGGGTAATGCCCGCCCTTGAAGTAATAGCCGAAGACCGGAGCCATCTGCGCACAGGTCAGTTGCTCGCCGCCATCGCCGAGATAACCCAGCAGCGCGTTCAGCATCCTGACGACGACGGGGTCGCTGACATGCTCCGCCACGAGCTTGTCAAACGGCTCCTTCATCCAGCGGAACGCCTGCGGGTGGTTCGTTGGGAAAGCCAGCATTTCTTCCGCCGTGGCGGGCATTCCGGGTATTCCGCTGCGCCGGCGTCCGGTGGAGTACATGTCCTCGAAGATCGCATGAATCGTTTCGAACAGGCTTCGGATTCCCTCCGCACTGCCGGGAAACTCCCTGCAAAGAAGGTTGACATAGTCGCGCCAGTCGTCGGGGACGTCGATTTGTCTTCCCGCGAGCCGGTAAGTATGCCGGACACGCTTCCACTGCAGGCGATCGGCGACGCCGAGCCGCTCAAGCAGGCCTGACACGGACCCGCCGGGCCATACGCCGGAGAAATCATGCGGCCCGGCATCGAAGCGGTAGGTCACGGGCTTATCGTGATGGTGCGCATGGCGCCGATAGCTTTGGCAAAAGCCGCCCGGGTGCGCGTGCAGCTCGAACACCTTTACCCGCAACCCGGCATCCGCGAGCAGGGCTGCGGCCGTGAGCCCGCCGATGCCCGCGCCGATGATGGCGACGTCACAGTCGCCGGTCCTTGCCGCAAACGACGGCGCGGGCCAGTGAAACGTTTCGCGTGCGGCCCGCAATTGCTCCAGCACATGACGGACCGCAAATCGTGGTCCGAAGATCGAAGCGAGTATACCCGCAATCATGATCGCCATGGCGATCCACTCGGAAACGCCAATCCAGCGGCAAAGGCCGACAATGAGGAAGATGACCCCCCACAGGCCCGTCATGGCCAGGTTGATGGCCTGGAATTGCGGCGTACCGGCGCTGCCTGGAAAGGCGGCGCGCGAATAGTCCGCAGTCCACGGGCGCCCCAGTGCGATGCTGCAGAGGCTGATCAGCCCGAGACTGGCAAAGGAGAGCCAGAGTGCGTTGTGGGCCGTCTGCTCCGGCGACATGAAATGGGCGAGAGCGATCAAGGTGAAGAATGCGAGCGCGCCGGCTTCCAGGGCGAAGATTTCGCGACGCGCGGCTCTACGGAGGTTTCCGGCCAGTGAAACGGCAAGTCCCGACCAGATCGCCCAGGAGGGATGATGGAAGCCGAGCAGCACCCAGAATAAGGTAAACGGAAGCAGTGCACGATTCACGCTGAAGAATGTCGTCATGCTTGCCTCGGGCATCGATATGGGGCGCGCCCGCAGACCACCTGGCGGGCCATGCCGGCGATGCAAGCAGAGTTCAAATCGTCAGGTTCTGATCCAACGCAAGGTTTTCGCGCCCGCGGCAGCATGCCAGCCGGCCGCAGGCGCAGGCCCGGCGGCGACGCAAATGCGCCTGCGCCCGCCGGGGGCGGACCGCCGTGCCGCGCTCAGTACCGCGGCGGCACGTACAGCTCTTCCGCAATCTTCTCGCGCCGATAGGTGGGATCGTAAACGCGATCCGGCAGCACCACCGGATCGTGAGGCACTTCCCGATAGGGCATCTGTTCCAGCAGATGCGCGATGCAGTTGAGTCGGGCGCGCTTCTTGTCGTTGGCCTCGACCACCCACCACGGCGCTTCGGCAATGTGGGTCCGGTGCAGCATCTCTTCCTTGGCCTTGGTGTACTGCTCCCAGCGGCTGCGCGCCTGCACGTCCATCGGGCTCAGCTTCCATTGCTTGAGCGGATCGTGGATGCGCATCAGGAAGCGGTACTGCTGCTCCTCGTCCGTGATGGAGAACCAGTATTTGAGCAGGATGGTGCCGGAGCGGACCAGCATGCGCTCGAACTCGGGCACCGAGCGAAAGAACTCTTCCGCCTGCTCGTCGGTGCAGAAACCCATCACGCGCTCGACGCCCGCGCGGTTGTACCAGGAGCGGTCGAACAGCACCATCTCGCCGCCGGCCGGCAGGTGCGCGGCGTAGCGCTGGAAATACCATTGGGTGCGCTCGCGCTCGGTCGGCGCGGGCAGCGCCGCGACCCGGCAGACGCGCGGATTGAGCCGCTGCGTGATGCGCTTGATCACGCCGCCCTTGCCGGCGGAATCGCGGCCCTCGAAGATCACCACCACCTTCTGCTTGGTGGTCTGCACCCAGTCCTGCAGCTTCACCAGTTCGCCCTGCAGGCGCAGCAGTTCCTTGAAATAGAAACCGCGGTCGAGGGCATGGCTCGGATCTTGCAAGGACTTGAGGCCATGGAGCTCCTCGAGCCGACTGTCGTCGAGCTCCATTTCGAACTCTTCATCCAGCGTGTCCTGCAGATCGGCATCCATAATCGCGCGCAGGGCCTTCTCGTCGCTGGTGTCGATCTTGGTCATGATTATTTCCCCATTTTCGGCCGAGCTTTCGGGGCGCAAATTCACCGTAACATTTGACAGGGATATGACAGCCATCACTGTCGTCCCGGCCGAGCGAAAGCCGCGGCCGGGACCCTAGCTAACCACAGGATTCTTGTAGCCAGCCAGGATCACTTCCATTGCCTTCGCAAAGCCGTCGTCCTCATTGGACGCCGTGACATGGGTGGCGTGCTGCTTGATCTCGTCCGCGGCATTGCCCATGGCAAACGACATGCTGCTGCGCTCAAACATCGGCAAATCATTCTGCATATCGCCGATCGTCGCGACGTCGCCGAGCGGGACGCCCAGCCCGGCCGCCATGTTGGCGACGAACGTTCCCTTGTCGTGGCCGGGCGGGGTGACGTCGAGATAGTAGGTCTGGGAGCGGGCGGCAACGGCTTCCTTTCCGACCGCCTGCTGCATTGCGGCTTCGCAGCGCATCAGGAGCTCGGGATTGGAGCTCGCCCCGACGATCTTGCAGACGCGGTTGGAGTAGGGGGTGAAGTCGCCGACGATGACCGGGTCGTGCTTGATGGCGAACCGCTCGTGGCCGACATATTCGCCGTTCGGGTCGCGCGCGAGCCACTGATCACGGGTGAACAGCCAGATATCGACGCCGAATTGCTCGAAGAGGTCAATCGCGCGCCGCACGACTTCAGGCGGGATGAGATGCTCTTCGATCGGCCGCATCTGCGGGCCGACGATCGAAGAGCCGTTGAAGGATCCGAACGGCAGCGTCAGCGCCAGCGGTTTGACCAGGAAATCCATGCCGATGGTGGGACGGCTTGAGACGATGGTAAAGCCGATCCCTGCCGCGCGCAGCTTTTCGACCGCGGCTTTGGCCGCGTCGGTCAACTTCTTTTCTTTCGTGACCAATGTGCCGTCGACATCGGAGACAACGAGCTTGATACGGGTCATGCGGGACTGAGCTTCAGCTTGCTGACGATGTCATCGACGATGCTCTGCACGGTGCCGTCGATCGAGACGGTCACCGCGCCTTCGTCGGGCCTCGGCGGCTCCAGCGTCCTGAACTGGCTGTCGAGCAACTCCGCCGGCATGAAGTGACCCTTGCGGCCTGCGAGGCGGCCGGCGATCAGGGCCTTTGTGCCGTCGAGGAAGACGATGCGGACGTCGTCGCGGCCGTGCACCAGCACCTCGCGATAGGCGCGCTTCAGCGCCGAGCAGGCGAACACCGCGTGCTGGTTCTTGCCGCAGAGCCGGTCGATCTCGTCGGCGATCGCCTTCAGCCAGGGCCAGCGGTCGTCGTCGGTGAGCGGTTGACCCGCGCTCATCTTGGCCACGTTGCTGGCGGGGTGAAACTTGTCGCCGTCCTCGCAACGCCAGCCGATGCGCACCGCAAGCGCTTCCGCAATGGTGCTCTTGCCCGAGCCGGACACGCCCATCAGCACGAGCGCGCAAGGGGTGGTCTCAGCCACGAAAATCCTCCGGAAGCGCGGCGCGGTCGGCGAGCCAGACGGTCTCCCCGGCCGAGCGGGCGCGATTGGCAGGCAGGTTCTCGTTTGCCAGCAGACGCGTCAAGATCGCCCGCTTTCCCGAACCTGCGATCTGGAAAAGCATTTCGCCGCAGGACGCCAGCGCCGGCAGCGTCAGCGTCACCCGCGGCACGAACGGCTCGACATTGGCCTTCGGCACGCCGACGACCCAGCGCGCGGTTTCAGAGAGCGCTGCAGCGCCGGGAAAGAGCGAGGCGGTATGGCCGTCGGGGCCGGCGCCCATCAGGACGAGGTCGAACAGCGGCCGAGCGGGATCGAGTAACGCAGCACCGTGAAATGACTTCAATTCGCGCTCATAGCTGATGGCACTGTCGTCCGGATTGCCGGTGCCAGTCGGAACCGGATGGATGTTTTGCGCCGGCGCGCAGGCATCGAGAAAGATCCGGCGCGCTGCCGCCATGTTGTTGAGGGGATCGCCGGCCGGCACAAAGCGCTCGTCGCCGATGAACCAGTGCACGCGAGCCCACGGGATTCTGCCGCGATATTCGGTGGATGCCAGCAATTCATAAAGCCTGACCGGACCGGAGCCGCCGGTGAGGCAGATAGCGATGCGGCCGCTGTTGGCCGATATGCGCGACAGCAGCCGTTCGGCGGCTGTCCGGGCAAGGGAGTCCGGATCGGCTACCGCGATAATCTTGCGCTCGCCGGTTGCCATCGTCAGCCAAGCCTGCGCCAGCTGCGGCCGTCGCGCGCCAACAACTCGTCCGCCTCCGGCGGTCCCTCGCTGCCGGCCGGGTAGGTCTGCAGGCCTTTTGCGCCGGCCTTCTTCCAGGCGTCGATGAAGGGCTGCACCGCCTGCCATCCGGCTTCCACGCTGTCGGCACGCTGGAACAGGATGTTGTCGCCGATCATGCAGTCGTAGATCAGCGTCTCGTAACCCGTGCTCGGCTCGGCCTTGAAGTAATCCTTGTAGCGGAACTTCATCTCGACGCCGTCGATGTCGATGGTCGGCCCCGGCACCTTGGTGTTGAACTGCAGCTCGATGCCCTCGGTCGGTTCGGTCGAGATGATCATGTAGTTCTGCGACAGCTTGGCGACCGGCGTGCCGCGGAACATCGCGAACGGCGCCTGCTTGAACTTGATGGCGATCTCGGTGCGCTTGGTGCACAGCGCCTTGCCGGTGCGCAGGTAGAAGGGCACGCCGGCCCAGCGCCAGTTGTCGATGGTAAGCTTCAACGCGGCATAGGTCTCGGTGGTCGAGTCCGGCCGCACTTCCGCGATCTTGCGGTAGTCGCCGAGCTCGTTATCGCCGATGCGTCCGGCGAGATATTGCCCGCGCACCGAATTCTGCAGCGCTTCCGCTTCGGTCTGGGTCTGGATGGCGGACAGCACCTCGCCCTTTTCCGAGCGCACGGAATGGGCGTCGAACTTCACAGGCGGCTCCATCGCCACCAGCGACAGCAGTTGGAAGAGGTGGTTGGGCACCATGTCGCGCAGCGCGCCGGTGGCGTCATAGAAGCTGCCGCGGTGGCCGACGCCGAGTTTCTCGTCGACCGTGATTTGCACATGGTCGATATGGTTGCGATTCCAGATCGGCTCGAACATGCCGTTGGCAAAACGCAGCACCAGGATGTTCTGCACGGTTTCCTTGCCGAGATAGTGATCGATCCGGTAGATCTGGTGCTCGTCCATCAGCTGCAGCAGCGCCGCGTTGAGCGCGCGTGCCGAGGCGAGGTCGGTGCCGAACGGCTTTTCCACCACCAGGCGGCGCCACATGCCGTTTTCCTTCAGCATGCCGGTGCGGCCGAGCTCACGGGCGATCGGCAGGAAGGCGCCGGGGGGCGTCGCCAGATAGAACAGGCGGTTGCCCTTGTTGCCCCGCAGCTCCTCGATCTTGTCGAGCTGCTCGCGCATGGCGTCGAAGGATGCGGGCTCCTTCACATCGGCTTCGATGGCGGTGACGCAGGCCAGCAGCCGCATCGCAATCTCGTCGTCCACCGGGCGCGTGGCGAATTTGTGCAGTCCGTCCATCAGGCTGTCGCGCAACTGGCTGCTGGTGACGCCCTTGCGCGCGACCCCCGCCACGCAGAAATTGTCCGGCAATAGATTGCCGGCGGCGAGGTTGTAGAGGGCCGGGATCACCAGACGGTGGGTGAGGTCGCCCGTCACGCCAAAGATGACGAACGAGCAGGGATCGGGCTTCTTCTGCGACATCGGACTACTTCTTGGGATCGGGCTTCGTCGGCTCCCGGTGTCCCCCAAAACCGGCGCGCATGGCGGAGAGAATCTTTTCCGCAAACGTATGTTCCTTGCGCGAGCGGAAGCGCGCGAACAGAGCGGCGGTCAGCACTTCCGCCGGCACGGCTTCGTCGACGGCGGCATTGACGGTCCAGCGGCCCTCGCCGGAATCCTCGACATAGCCCGAATAGGTATCGAGCGTCTGGCTTTCCGCGAGCGCGGAGGCCGTGAGATCGAGCAGCCACGACGGTATCACGCTGCCGCGCCGCCAAACTTCGGCGATATCGGCGATATCGAAATCGAAGCGGTGTTCCGGGGGAAGGGCGTCGGTATTGGCGTTCTTGAGGATGTCAAAACCCTCGGCATAGGCCTGCATCAGCCCGTATTCGATGCCGTTGTGGATCATCTTGACGAAGTGCCCGGCGCCGGTCGGGCCGGCGTGGATATAGCCTTGCTCGACCCGCGGGTCGCGGCCGTCGCGATGCGGCGTGCGCGGGATGTCGCCGATGCCGGGCGCCAGCGCCGCGAAGATCGGATCGAGCCGGTCGACGACGCCCTTGTCGCCGCCGATCATCATGCAATAGCCGCGCTCCAGCCCCCAGACGCCGCCGGAGGTGCCGACGTCGAGATAATGCATGCCCTTCGCGCGCAAGGTCTTGCCGCGGCGGACATCGTCCTGCCAGAACGAATTGCCGCCATCGATGATGGCGTCGTCCTTCTGCATCAGGGACGTGAGCGTCTCGACGGTGGCTTCCGTGATCGCGCCGGCGGGCAGCATCACCCAGGCCGCACGGGGCGGCTTCAGATTCTGCACGAACTCTTCCAGAGTCGCGGCGCCTACCGCGCCCTCGGCGACCAGTGCCGCGACCGCCTTCGGGTCCTTGTCGTAGACCACGGTCGAATGCCCGCGCTGCATCAGGCGGCGGACGATGTTGCCGCCCATCCGTCCGAGGCCGATCATGCCAAGCTGCATACGCGTGTATCCTTAAGCCAGCGCCGCCGTTATCGCCGCATCCAGCGCCCTCAGGCCGGAGGCGATATCGCCCTTGAGATGCACCCGTAGCGCACGTCGGCCGCGTTCTGTGAGCACCTCGAAATCGCCGCGCGCCTGTGCCGCAATGATCGTGCCGAAGCTTGCCTTCTGGCCGGGCACCTCGAGGTCTTTCTTCTCGTCCGCCGTGATCTGCAGGAACACGCCGCTGTCTGGCCCGCCCTTGTAGGCCTGTCCGGTCGAATGCAGGAAGCGCGGGCCGAATTCGGCGCAGGTCGCCAGATGTTTTGCATCGCGCACCGCGAGCCGCATCTTCTGCAGCGCCTCGATGTGCTCGCCGGCGCGCTCGATATAGGCGAGCAGGGCGACATAGTCGCCGCGGCCGGAACGCGACAGATGCGCCTTGATCCAGGAATCGAGATCGCCATTGGCGCCGGCCTTGCGCAACTCGGCCGCGTTCTGCTCGTCGGTGTAGAGATCGGCCTCCGCCGATGAGGCGACAGGCTTCTCTGGCGGCAGCTTTCCGGTCTTCTCGAACGCCGAGGTCAATTCGCGCGTTTTGATCTTTGCCGATTCCACGTCGGGCTGGTTGAACGGGTTGATGCCCAGGATGGCGCCGGCGACCGCAGTCGCAAGCTCGAAGCGGAAGAATTCCTGGCCGAGATGGTCGATCGACTGCATCACGATCCGCACCACGGGATGGCCGGCCTTCTCCAGCTCAACGAGCGCTGCATCGTGGACATCGTTCTCCTCGTCCGCCGTGCGCAGGTCGATGAAGAAGCGGTCGTTGCCATAGGCCGACACTGCCCCGATCGGCTCGCCGTCGATCGGGATGAGGCCCTTGCCTTCCTTGCCGGTGGATTCGGCGATCAGCTGCTCGGCCCAGGCGCCGAAATCGGCGACTTTCGGCGAAGAGAAGATCGTCACCTTGTCGCGGCCCTCGAGACCGGCAAGGCCCATCGCAAGGCCAAGCTGCACGCCGGGATTTTCCTGCGGCGGCACGTCGGCGCCGCAGGAGCGCACCATCGACAGCGCATGTGTCAGCAGCGCGCGCACGTCGATGCCGGCGGCCGCCGCCGGCACCAGGCCGAACGGCGAGAGCACGGAGTAGCGTCCGCCGATGGTCGGCTCGCCGTGGAACACCCGGGCAAAGCCCTGCCTGGCCGCAACCTTCTCCAGGGAGGAGCCGGAGTCGGTCACCGCAATGAAGCGGTGCCCGGCCTTGTCCTTGCCGATCGCTTTCGCCACGCGATCATAGAAATAATCCTTCATCGCATTCGGCTCGGTGGTGCCGCCGGACTTGCTGGAGACGATGAACAGCGTCTTTGCCATGTCGACCGCCGCTTCCATCGAGCGCACCTGCGACGGATCGGTGGAGTCGAGCACATGCAGCTTCGGAAAGCCGCTCCTTGGCGGGAACGTCTCGGCCAGCACTTCCGGGCCGAGACTAGAGCCGCCCATGCCGAGCACGACGGCGTCGGTGAACTTCTGGCCCTTCACGCGCCTGGCAAAATCCTCGTAGTCGGCAATGTCGGCCTTGGCCGGGCTGTCGAGCCAGCCGAGCCACTTGTTCTCGTCATCGCCGGTCCATACCGACTTGTCCTTGCTCCAGAGCCGGCGGATCTTTGCCGAAGCGCGCCACTCTTCGGTGCTCTTGGCCACCGCCTTGCCGAGCCCGTCGCCGAGCGAAAATCTTTGCGGATCGATGCCGCCGGAAAGCGCCGTCGCGCGCTTGTGTGCCACCGCGCCATAGAGCTTGTCGGCGGCATCCGCGAACAGTTTCACGCCGTCGACGACCAGTTCTGCTGTGATCGCATCGAGCGATATGCCGGAGCGCTCCAACTCGTCGAGCACGCGCCCTGCCTCCTCGACATTCTCCTCCAGGCTGTCGCGCAGCTTGCCGTGGTCGCGGAACGCATCGAGCGTCGCCGGCGGCACGGTGTTGACGGTGTTGGGGCCGATCAGCTCCTCGACATAGAGGACGTCGGAATAATCCTTGTTCTTGGTGCCGGTGGAGGCCCACAGCAGCCGCTGCGGTTTTGCACCCTTTTCCGCAAGCTTTTCCCAGCGGGGACCGGCAAAGATCTTCCTGTAGTCCTGATACGCCATCTTGGCGTTGGCGATCGCAACCTTGCCCTTCAGCGCGGCAAGCCGCTCCTTCTCGGACGGATCGTTCGCCTTGGCGATCTTCTCGTCGAGCTGCTTGTCCACGGCAGAGTCGATGCGGCTGACGAAGAAGCTGGCAACGCTCGCGACATGTGAGGGATCGCCGCCGCCGGCGACATACTTTTCGAGGCCCGCGAGATAGGCCTCCGCCACCTCTCGGTAGACCTGCTGCGAGAACAGCAGCGTGATGTTGATGGAGATGCCCTGCGCGATCAGCGCCTCGATCGCCGGCAGGCCCTCGTCGGTCGCCGGCACCTTCACCATCAGGTTCTTGCGGCCGACGTCCTTCCACAGCCGCTTGGCTTCCGCGACCGTACCTTTGGTGTCGTTGGCGAGATAGGGCGACACTTCCAGGCTGACAAAGCCGTCGCAACCATCGGTGGCGTCATAGACGGGCCGCAACACGTCGGCGGCGTCCTGGATGTCCTCGACGGCGACCGCCTCGAAAAGATCGGCCACCGAGCGGTCGCCATGCTTGAGGGCTTTCGCAATGTCGCCGTCATACTCGTCGGAACTGCCGATCGCCTTCTCGAAAATTGCGGGGTTGGAGGTGACGCCCTTCACGCCGTCGCGGTCGATCAGAGACTTCAGGTCTCCCTTGGCGACGAAGCCGCGCGCGAGGAAGTCGAGCCAGACCGCCTGGCCATGGGTTTCGAGTGCTTTGACCGGATTCATGATGCCTGTTTCTGCTTGGGATTTTGCGCCGTGCGGCAACTGTCCGGGCCAGCTTTCTGGGGGGAGACGGGAATGTCAACCGGCCCCGGCAGCGGGCGCGGCATTCAGGGAACGGCAACCGGGATAACGCCGTCCGGATCGCTTCGATCCGCGATAACTACCACCAGTTCCAGCGCTTTTTTGTGACTGCTGCGCGCCCTGCGGCCGCAGGTACGTGACTGCAACTCAGCGATGCGCACCACGCCGCCCCTGTCGGCCGCTGGCCTGGGCCGGTTTCGCGTTCAAGAAGCCTCAGCGACCGGCCTGTCTGGTTTCGGCACAGGGCGGCCCGTCGACTGATCTGAATCAATCGGATATCCTGCCTGCGTGCTACTTGCCGTTGAGAACAAGCGACTGTTGGCGCTGGATCCTCCCATCGCAGCGCTCGCTCCCGGAGGTGATCGCCATGTCCACGCCGTCAATGACCATTACGCCCCGCCCGATGCTGCATGCACTGGCCAAGAACTGGTGGCTGCTGTTGATCCGCGGCATCGCTTCCATCGTGTTCGGCGTGCTCGCCTTCGCCTGGCCCGGCCTCACGCTGGTGACGCTGGTCTTGTTCTACGGCGCCTTCGCGCTGGTCGACGGCGTCATCGCGTTGGTCGCGGCCTTCACCGGCGGCGCAAAGCCCGCGCCCGCCTGGTGGCTGGTGGTGGTCGGCATCCTCGGCATCGGCGCCGGCATAGCCACTTTCGTCATGCCCGGCCTCACCGCGGTTCTGCTGATCATGTTCATCGGCGCCTGGGCACTGGTGCACGGCATCTTCGAGATCATCGGCGCCATTCAGCTCCGCAAGGAGATCGACAATGAGTGGATGCTGATCCTCTCCGGCGTCATCTCGGTGCTGTTCGGCCTGATCGTGCTGATCGCGCCGGGCGCCGGCGCGCTTGGCCTGGTCTGGGCGATCGCCGCCTATTCCATCGTGTTCGGCATCAGCTTCATTGCACTGGCGTTCCGGCTGAAGAACCATCGGCACGAGCCTGCCGCGGCGTAGCCCGGAGGCGGGACTCTCCGGGGATGCGCCATCGGGCTGGTGACGGAGCTGCCGCAATCGAGGTATGCTTCGCGCTACCCGTTGGCCCGGTTCATTTGCGGATTCGATCGTTGCAGGAAAAAGCGCTCCCGATGGTTGCCCCGATGCCGGCGGGCGGTTCCTGATGGATGAACTGGCCGGAACCGCCGCGCGGGAGCCGCGCGACCGTGTCATTCCACTGCGGAAGTCGGATATCATCGACGGGCTGATTGCCGAGGGCCGTCTCGACGAGGCAGACGAGGCAAGGTTCAGGCAACTGGCCCGCATGCTCGGCGCCATCCTGCACTATGAATATCTCGAAGAGCTCGAGCGGCTGCGGGAGACCTATTTCTACTTCGATCCCGAGGTCGATCCGCACGAGTTCGGCTCGGCCAAGGATCTGAACGCGGCCTACCAGCAATTGAGCAACGAATTCGTCCGCGTGCTGACGGACGCAAACTTCATCGAAGTCTCGCATGAAGAGATCACGAAAGCCTTTGCCGAGGGCGCCCGGGTGCGGGTGAAGATCAAGGCTCCCGTCGAGGATTATCGCGACGTCCGCATGTTCCGCCGCGGTTCTCACATGGAGACCATCAAGGTGCCGGCCTGGTTCGGCCTGCGCCGCCGGCCGCTGGAGATCAAGGTCTACGACGACGTCGTGCTGATGGTCGCGACCAAGCCGAAGGGCATGGATGAGACCGACGATCGCCTGGCGCTGTTGAGCGCCTTGCGTGGCGGCCAGAAAGTCCGCAACGGTGCGGTGCTCCTCAAATATTTCCGGCACATTGCGCGCGCCGATCTCAAGGCGCTGTTTCCCAATGTCCGGGTGGTGAGGAGCTGGATGGACCACCTCACGCTCGGCGTGCCGGCCATTCTTGGCGGCGTGCCGATCCTGATCAAGCTGGCGTCGACCATGACGGTGCTGTTCCTGGTCGCCGGCTTCTATCTCGGCGTTGCCGGCACGATCCACGACAAGGACATGGAGCAGGCGCTGGCGGCGCTCAGCGGATTGCTCGCGCTGGGCGCTTTCCTGTTGCGGCAATGGGGGAATTTTCACCGCCAGTCGCTGATCCATCAGAAGCAGCTCACCGACAACGTCTACTACCGCAACGTCAACAACAATTCGGGCATCTTCGCCTACCTGATCGGCGAGGCGGAAGACCAGGATTGGAAGGAAGTGCTGCTGGCCTATTACGGCCTGCTGACCGAAACCGCGCCCGTGACGCGCGAGAGCCTCGATGCGCGTATCGAGGAGTTCCTGCTTCGCGCGATCGGCGTCTCCGCAGATTTCGACGTCGATCACGCCCTGTCGCGGCTGCGCCAATATGATCTCGTCATCGAGACGGGCGGCGGCCTCATGGCGGCGCCGCCGGCCGACGCGCTCGCGCGGCTCGACCGCGAGTGGAAGGGACTGCTGCGAACGCCTGCGGCCTGACCTCAGCGTAGGCTGGCGTTGATCTTGTCCAGCGCCGCGGAGCCCGGGCAGAGCGCCTTTTCATCCAGCGCGTTGAGCGGCGTCTCGACAGTGTTGAGATGGGCGTGCAGATCCTCGGATTCCGGATCGACATAGAGCAGCCCGGTGACGATCTGGCCCTTGGCGGCGTGCTTCTGCAGGAAATTCTGCGCGCCGAGGCGATCATGCGGATCGTAGTCGGCGTCGAGCTTGCGCAGCGCCAGCTTGGTGCCGTCATGCTGTTCGACGACCTGCACCGTGCCCGGCGCGTATTCCACCTCGATCGGCTCGCGGCCGACCAGCACGTCGAGCCGGTTTACCGCGTCATTGTGTTCGCGCACGTAATCGAAGCTCTTGGTGGAGCCGGTGTGGTTGTTGAAGGCGATGCACGGGCTGATGACGTCGATGAAGGAGGCGCCCTTGTGGCGGATCGCGGCGGCAATCAGCGGCACCAGCTGGGTCTTGTCGCCGGAGAAGCTGCGCGCCACGAAGGTGGCGCCAAGCTGCAGCGCGATCGCGACGAGATCGATCGCGTGGTCGGTGTTGGTCACGCCCTTTTTCGACTTGGAGCCGAAGTCGGCGGTGGCCGAGAACTGCCCCTTGGTCAGGCCGTAGACGCCGTTGTTCTCGACGATGTACGTCATGTTGACGCCGCGCCGGATCGAATGCGCGAACTGGCCGAAGCCGATCGAGGCGGAATCGCCGTCGCCGGAGACGCCGAGATAGATCAAATCGCGGTTGGCGAGGTTGGCGCCGGTCAGGACCGACGGCATGCGGCCGTGCACCGAGTTGAAGCCGTGCGAATTGCCGAGGAAGTAGTCGGGCGTTTTCGAAGAGCAGCCGATGCCGGAGATCTTTGCCACCCGGTGCGGCTCGATCGACAGCTCGTAGCAGGCTTCGATGATCGAGGCGGTGATCGAATCGTGGCCGCAGCCGGCGCACAGCGTCGAGATCTTGCCTTCATAGTCGCGGTGCGTATAGCCGAGCGAATTCTTCGGCAGGCCCGGATGATGGAATTTCGGCTTCGCAATGTAGGTCATGATACGGCCTTGCGGAGTGGGGTCACTTTCAAATGATCCTGGTGGTCGCCGATCGCGCTGGCGATGAAACGCGCGGTGATCGGCGTTCCGTCATAATGCAGGATCGGCACCAGCCGCACCGGGTCGATGCCGTTCTCGTTGACGATCAGCTGGCGCAGCTGCGCATCACGGTTCTGCTCGACGACATAGACGAAGTCGTGGTCGGCGATAAAGCTCGCCACGCTCGAATGGAACGGGAAGGCGCGGACGCGCAGGCGGTCGAGATGATGGCCCTTGGCTTCCAGAAGGCCAATCGCCTCGTCCATCGCCGGCGACGTCGAGCCGAAATAGATCACGCCACATTTGGTCGGCCTGCCGGCATTGGCCTGCAGCGGCCGCGGCACCATGTCCTGCGCGGTCTCGAACTTGCGCACCAGGCGCTGCATGTTGTCGACATAGACGGCGCCTTCTTCCGAATAGCGCGCATAGCGGTCACGCGAGGTGCCACGGGTGAAATAGCTGCCCTTGGTCGGATGCGTGCCCGGATAGGTGCGGTAGGGAATGCCGTCGCCGTCGACGTCGAGATAGCGGCCGAAGTCGCGGCCTTCTTCCAGCATCTCCGCGGTCATGACCTTGCCGCGGTCGTACTGCCTTGCGTCGTCCCACTTCAGCGGACGGCACAGCCGGTGGTTCATGCCGATATCGAGGTCGAGCATCAGGAAGATCGTGGTCTGCAGCCGCTCGGCAAGGTCGAAGGCGTGTGCCGCGAACTCGAACGCTTCCGCCGGATCCTCGGGGAACAGCATCACATGCTTGGTGTCGCCATGCGAGGCGTAGCCGCAGGCGATGATGTCGCATTGCTGGGTGCGGGTCGGCATGCCGGTCGAGGGGCCGGCGCGCTGGATGTTCATGATCACGGCCGGGATCTCGGCGAAGTAGGACAGGCCGATGAACTCCGTCATCAGCGAGATGCCGGGGCCGGAAGTCGCGGTGAAGGCGCGGGCGCCGTTCCAGGACGCGCCGATCACGATGCCGATCGAGGCCAGCTCATCCTCGCCCTGCACGATGGCGTATTTCGCCTTGCCGGTCTCCGGATCGTGCCGCAGCTTCTTGCAGTGGCTGGTGAAGGCTTCCGCCACCGACGAGGACGGCGTGATCGGATACCAGGCGCAGACGGTGGCGCCGCCATAGACCGCGCCGAGCGCGGCCGCGCTGTTGCCTTCCATGAAGATGCGGTCGCCGACCCTGTCGGCTTTCTTGACCCGCAGCCCGATCGGGCACTTCAAATTCTGCAGCGCCCAGTCGCGGCCGAGACGCAGCGCGTGGACGTTGGAGGAGAGCAGCTTCTCCTTGCCCTTGTACTGCTCGCCGATCAGCTGCTCGATCACCTTCGGGTCCATCTCGAGCAGGGCCGACAGCGCGCCGAGATAGATGATGTTCTTGAACAGCTGGCGCTGGCGCGGATCGGAATAGGTAGAGTTGGTGATCGCCGTCAGCGGCACGCCGATCACGTTGATGTCGGCGCGGAATTTCCCCGACGGCATTGGCTTGGTGGAATCGTAGAACAGATAGCCGCCCGGTTCGATCGAGGCGACGTCCTTGTCCCAGGTCTGCGGGTTCATCGCCACCATCATGTCGACGCCGCCGCGTGCGCCGAGATGGCCGGCTTCGGTGACGCGCACCTCGTACCAGGTCGGGAGGCCCTGGATGTTGGAGGGGAAGATGTTGCGCGGGCTGACCGGCACGCCGTGGCGCAGGATCGAGCGCGCGAACAGCTCGTTGGCGCTGGCCGAGCCCGAGCCGTTGATGTTGGCGAAGCGGACGACGAAGTCGTTTACGCTGCTGATCGGGCTTTGCTCTGGCATGTCGATCCTGCGTGAGTCATGTCGATGAGGTATTTCTGCATGTCCCAGGCGCCGGTCGGGCAGCGCTCGGCACACAGGCCGCAATGCAGGCAGACGTCTTCGTCCTTGGCCATGATGCGGCCGGTCTTCAGACCGTCCTGGATGTAGATCGCCTGGTCATGGTTCGGCGAGGGGGCGTTCAGCCGTGCACGCAGGTCATCCTCCTCGCCGTTCTCGGTGAAGGTGATGCAGTCCATCGGGCAGATGTCGACGCAGGCGTCGCACTCGATGCACAGCGGCGCAGAGAACACGGTCTGCACGTCGCAGTTCAGGCAGCGCTGCGCCTCGCCGAGCGCGAGCTTGACGTCATAACCGAGCTCGACCTCGGCGCGGATGTCCTTTAGCGCGATCACCTTGTCGCGGTGCGGCACCTTGAAGCGATGATCGATCGAGATGTCGTTGTCGTAGCTCCACTCGTGGATACCCATCTTTTGCGAAGTGACATGCACTTCCGGGAGCGGCCGCTCGTCGATGTCCTCGCCGGAGATGAGCTTGTGGATCGACAGCGCGGCATCGTGGCCGTGCGCCACCGCCCAGATGATGTTCTTTGGCCCGAATGCCGCGTCGCCGCCAAAGAACACCTTCGGGTTGGTCGATACGAACGTCTTGGGATCGACCTTCGGCATGTTCCGTTTGTCGAACTCGATGCCGCAGTCGCGCTCGATCCAGGGGAAGGCGTTCTCCTGGCCGACCGCGACCAGCACGTCGTCGCATTCGATGGTCTGGTCGGGTTCGCCCGACGGCACGAGGTTACGGCGGCCCTTGGCGTCGTATTCGGCCTTCACCTTCTGAAAGGTGACGCCGGTGAGCTTGCCGCCCTCGTGGATGAAGGCGACCGGCACCATGAAATTGAGGATCGGAATATCCTCGCGCATGGCGTCTTCCTTTTCCCAGGGAGAGGCCTTCATCTCCTCGAAGCCGGAGCGCACCACCACCGTGACGCGGTCGCCGCCGAGCCGACGGGCGGTGCGGCAGCAATCCATCGCGGTGTTGCCGCCGCCGAGCACGATGACGCGGCGGCCGATCCTGTCGATATTGCCGAACGAAACGTTGGCAAGCCATTCGATGCCGATGTGGACGTTCCTGGCGGCTTCCTTGCGGCCGGGGATGTCGAGTTCGCGGCCGCGCGGCGCGCCGGAGCCGACGAAGATGGCGTCGTAATTTTCCGCGAGCAGCCTCTTGAGACTGTCGATGCGGTGTCCGCCCTTGAACTCGACGCCGAGGTCCAGGATGTAACCGGTTTCCTCGTCGATCACGGAGTCGGGCAGGCGAAATTTCGGAATCTGGCTGCGCATCATGCCGCCCGCCTCCGAGTCGGAATCGAACACGGTGCAGTGATAGCCGAGCGGAGCGAGGTCGCGGGCGACCGCAAGCGACGCGGGACCGCCGCCGACCAGCGCGATGCGCTTGCCGTTCTTTGCGGTCGGTTTCGGCATGCGATGTTTGACGTCGTCCTTGAAGTCGGCGGCGACGCGCTTGAGGCGGCAGATCGCGACCGGATTTTCCTCGACCCGGCCGCGGCGGCAGGCCGGCTCGCATGGACGGTCGCAGGTGCGTCCCAGAATTCCGGGAAACACGTTCGACTTCCAATTGATCATGTAGGCGTCGCTGTAGCGGCCTTCGGCGATCAAGCGGATGTATTCAGGAACGGGGGTGTGCGCGGGACAAGCCCATTGGCAATCGACCACCTTGTGGAAGTAGTCGGGCGCCGAAATGTCGGTCGGTTTCATTCTTCCCTTGCCCGCGCAATTTCAAGGAAAGCGCGGCCTTGTCTTTGCCTCGAACGCTTACGCCGCGTTCTTTTCGTTTCTGAATTGGATCATAGGCTTACCTTATTAGAGCCATTCCAGATGCACAAAGGACAAATTTGTCCCACCGCGCGTTTTCATGGCTGCGCTGCTCAAACATTCGTGTCGATGATAACTTGCGGCGCTGCAGCATGTACGCTGCAGCGCACATCAACGCGCGGGAAGGTCATTTTTCGCCAGATCAAACAGCAGCCGATAGACGCCGCTCGTCACCACCAGCGGCTTGATCGCGGCATTGTCGGCGATGCGCGCCGCGGCTTTCGGCACGGCATGCACGCTGGTGGCATCGATCAGCACGAACCAGTCGCCGGCGCCGGGATCGGACGCCGCACCGTCCTTGGTAAGCGGCTTCGACAGCGCCGGATCGCTTTCGATCAGGTGCATGGAAATGATGCCGTCGAGTTCCGCAGGGTCGAGCAGCGGATCGAGCGCGTCGCGCAGCTTGTCCTTGGCCCCGCCCGGGCGGAGCCGGACGATGCCGAGTGCCGCCGCCCGGCCGACGCCATGGCTGATGGTAATGCGGGCCACCGCACGGATCATGTTCTTGAAGCGGTTGATATTGGCCTTCGACCATGCCGTCTGGCTCGCCAGCGCCTTGCGATAGATATCGCTGTCGAGCACCTCGAAGGTCGCGGTCGAATAGAGGCTGAGATATTTCGGCTTGCCGACATGGGCGATGTAGCGCCGTGCTTCGAGGAAGCCGTCGATGGCGACGCGCTCCTCGAGATGCTCGCGATCGTACCAACGGTTGAATTCGGCTTCATGCGCGGCATCGATATCCATCGACGTGAGCAGCATGCCCTTTCCCGCCATCGGCATCGGTCGCTCCTATGATTTTATCCTCGTGGCTATGTCGGCAATTGCCCGCATCACCGCGTTGCGGACGCCAGGATCATAGAGCGTGTGCCCGGCGCCTTCGACGATGCGGATTTCGGCCTCGCGCCATCGGGCGGCGAGGGCATGCGAGGTCTTTGGCGGGCAGAGCAGGTCGTAGCGGCCCTGCACGATGATGCCGGGAATCCCGGCGAGTTTGTCCGCCTCCGCCATCAACTGGTCCGGCTTCATGAAGGAGCCGTGGGAGAAGTAGTGCGCTTCCATGAACGGCGATGCCGGCATCGCGCGCGAGGATTTCAGTCCATCGCGGTCGAGCCGCGTGCGGCTCGGCGTGATCTCGGAAAGAATGCGCTCGGTCTCCCCCCAGGCGCGCGCTGCCGGGCCGTGCACTTCCGGATCCGGATCGAGGATGCGGCGGAAATAGGCCTGCAGCGGCTGCTTGCGCTCCTCCGGCGTGAGCAGGCTGAGAAAGTCCTCGGAAAGGCCGGGATAGAGGCGGGGCAACGTGTCCAGGAATGCTTCGGCGATTTCCCCGGTGGTGCCGAGGAAGGTCGCGCGCAGCACGAGGCCGCTGACGCGATGCGGATGGGCTTGCGCATACGCCAGCGCCAGCGTGGCGCCCCAGGAGCCGCCGACCACCATCCAGCGCTCGAAGCCGAATTTTTCGCGGATCATCTCCATGTCCGCGATCAGATGCCCCAACGCGTTGTGCTCGCGGCCTCCCTTCGGTCGGCTGCGGCCGGCGCCGCGCTGGTCGAACAGCACGGCGTGAAAGCGCTCGGGATCGAACAGGCGGCGATGATCCGGCTGGCAACCGCTGCCGGGGCCGCCGTGCAGATATACGGCGGGAATGGCGCCTGGGCGGCCCACGCTTTCGACGTAGACTTCGTGCCCGTCGCCGGCGGCAAGGTGCTCCGACGTCAGTGGTGCGAACGGATCGGCGCGCGATCGCCGCGCGTCAAGGTCAGGCGCCATGGCCGCCTTCCGTCTCGCGCGTCCCGCCGGCAAAATTGCGATAGAGAAACAGGTTTTCGCCGGAGGCCGAATCCGCTTTGGCTTGGTGGAAAATCTTCTCGTGCAGCGGCGAGAACGAGCAGGCCGGATCGGTATTGCCCGCATCGCCGGTCAGCGCGAAGGCCTGGCAGCGGCAGCCGCCGAAATCGACTTCGCGGAAATCACACGACTTGCACGGCTCCGGCATCCAGCCGGTGCCGCGATATCGGTTGAAGGCTTCCGAATTCTGCCAGATCCAGGCGATCGAATGATTGGAACGTACCGAATCGAACTCGAGACCCGTGATGCTCTCCGCTGCATGGCAGGGCAGAATTTTGCCGGCCGGCGAGATATTGAAGAACTGACGGCCCCAGCCGCCCATGCATTTCTTCGGCCGCAGCGCGTAGTAGTCGGGCACGACGTAATCGATGGTCAGCACGCCCTTGAGCCGGACCTGCGCCTCCTCGACGATGCGGCTGGTCTCCTCGATCTGCGCCAGCGTCGGCATCAGCACGGCGCGGTTCTTCAGCGCCCAGCCGTAATACTGCACATTGGCGACCTCCAGCCGGTCTGCGTCGAGATCGACCGCCATCTGGATGATGTCGGCAAGCTGGTGCAGGTTCTGGCGGTGCATGACGGCATTCACCGTCAGCGGCAAATCAAGCTCACGCGTCCAGTTCGCGGCTTCGATCTTCTTTTCGTGCGAGTTCTTCAGTCCGGCGACACGGTCGGCGATGACGGGCTCGTTGCCTTGAAAACTGATCTGCACATGGCAGAGCCCGGCATCGGCCAGCGCCGCAAGCCGGTCCTTGGTCAGCAACACCGCCGAAGTGATCAGGTTGGTGTAGAGGCCGACGTCGCTCGCGTGCTGCACCAGCTCGACGAGGTCCTTGCGCGCGGTCGGCTCGCCACCCGAGAAGTGAATTTGCAGCACGCCGATCTCGGCGAGCTCGGATAGCACCTTCTTCCATTCGTCGGTCGTTAGCTCGGCGCCGGCGCGGTCAAGCTCGACCGGGTTGGAGCAATAGGGGCATTGCAGCGGGCAGCGATGCGTCAGCTCGGCGAGCACGGCAAGCGGAATGCCAAAGGTTTCGGCGGTGGAGCGCGCTTCCAGCGCCGCCAGTCCGTCGGCACCCGTCGTCTTGATTGCGGTTGTCGCCGTGCTCATGGCGTCTTCTCGCGGGCTTCGGTCAGAAAACCCTTGTCGGCGAGGTCCTGCAGCATGACGATGACGTCGGCCGCAATCGCCTCGCGCGGCGCCGCATATTTTGCGGCAAGCAGATCGACCACAGCGGCGACGCTGCGCTGGCCGTCGCAGAGCTGCAGCACCTCGACGGCGATCTCGTCGGGCGCGAGCACGCGCTCCGGCGCCAGGATCACCCAGACCTGCCGGGTCTCATCGAACCTCAGCTTGGCATGCCGCGGCAGCACCGGACGGCTGGTCTCGCTGACGCTGATGTTGCGGCTTGCCATCGGTCTAGCCCCTCGGAACGAACGCGCCCGGCGGAATGTGGCCCTCGACATAGGCGTGATAGAGCGCGTCGAGCTGCACCCACAATACGTTGGTCTTGAAGATCAGCGCATTACAGACCGCCTCGCGCTGCTCTTGCGTCTTCGCGTTGTTCTTGACGAATTCCAGCGCGAACCCGGCATCGCGCGGTGCCTGGGTCAGGCGACGGCTGAAATAGCTCATGATGTCAGGGTTGACGAAATCATAGTGCTTCAACATGCCGGAAATGCGCTCCTCATGCAGGTTCGGCGCAAACAGCTCGGTCAACGAGGAAGCAATCGCCTCCAGCGGCGTGCGGTCGCGGCAGAAGTGCACGTAGGCTTCCACGGCAAAGCGCGTCGCCGGCAGGATGCCCTCGGTCGATTCCACGTAGGCCGTGTCGAGGCCGAGGCCTTCGGTCAGCTTCAGCCAGCGCTCGATGCCGCCTTCGCTGCCGGGATCGCCGTCATGGTCCTCGATGCGATGTCGCCACTCCATGCGAATGCCGCGGTCGCGGAAGCGCGATATCACTACCGCATCCTTCAGCGGGATCGTGCTCTGGTAGTAATAGCGGTTGAGCGCCCAAGCCTGCACCTGGCCCCTGTTGAGCTTGCCGCCGTGCAACAGGCGATGGAACGGATGCAGGTTGTGATAGCGCGTGGCGCCGATCTGCCGCAGCGTCGCTTCCAGGTCCTCGGCCGTATCAAGCCGGATTCCCTTGCCGATGGACAGCGCAGTCATTCCGCTGGTTGGCGCCACGTTCACAGTGCGATCTCCGTTCCGTCGGCGGGGATGTCCCAGCCGGCGCGCTCGAGGGCCTTGCGTTCCTCGGAACCCTTTATCCACGCAGGATTGGAGTTGTTGATATGCAAGAACACCTTCCGCGCAATGTCCAGCCCGGCGAAACCCTCGATTGCGCCGTGCTCGCCCGACATCGCGATATGTCCCATCGATTGCCCGCTCTTCTGGCCAAGCCCGGCGGCGATCAGTTCGTTGTCGCGCCACACCGTGCCGTCGAAGAAGACGAGCGGTGCACCCTTGATGCGGGCCCTCAGCTCGTCAGTAACGCGGGCACAGGCGGCGATGAAGTAGAAATATTGTCCCGTCGCCTTGTCCGCAATGCGAAGCCCGAGCGTATCGCCGACGCCATCGCCGCCGGCCGGATGCGCCTTGCCCTCGAGATACCAGGCGCCCTTGCCGGGAACCTCGAAGGGCAGCACCTCGATGCCCGATGGCGAGCCGTCGGGCAGGGTGGGCTCGAACGGCCTGTCCACCGCGATCGGCCGGCGCGCCACGTTCTTCTCGCCGAGCACGTTGAAAATGCTGTTCGAGGCCAGGATCGCCAGTACCCGCGGATGGCCGTAGATCGAGAACGGCGAACCCTCCCGCATCGACAGCAGCCCCGCCACGGCGTCGATCTCGCCATTGGTCAGGATCACGCCGGCGATCGGGCTGTGGCGGAGCTTTCCCGGCGCGGGATGTAGCTGCCGCGCCGCGATCAATTGCTGCCGCAGGTCGGGCGAGGCGTTGACCAGGAACCAGTTCGAGCCGTCGCGGCTGAGCGCGATCGAGGCCTGGGTGCTGATCAGTTCGGGATTGTCGCTTCGGGCTTTCGCGCACACCACGCATCCGCAATTCCATTGCGGAACGCCGCCGCCTGCGGCCGCCCCCAGGACGACGATGCGAAGCATGATCCGTCCCCTGGTTCTGAAAAACTTGGCTCTAGAAACCGGCTTCCTGAAACTGGAGCGCTAGAAACGTTTCGAGGTGGACCTCCGGTCCTGGCCGCCCCCCGACGCTCGGGGTCGCGTTCACGCCCGGAAATCCACCTGCGTCAAAACGTAGGGATCGCCTTCCGCTTACTTGCGGGTGGCGCACGCATACATGTTGATTTCCATGCCGACCGGCACTTCAACGATCTTGGGTGCTTTCCAGGCCATTTGGATCTCCTTCTCGAACCGGACGACTTCCGCCCTGATGGATAAGGTATCGCGGATCAAAAAGTTCGCCAGTGAATTTTTGTGTCACGCCGCTCCGAGCGTTCATGTTGCGGCGCGAAAGCGGGAGGTTTTCGCAGGGCAACCGGCATTTGGCTCAAAATGGCGTGAGATCAAGCGCTTCCCGGTTGCCTTGAGGGTGCGAAGTGGCGATGTCGGTGGTCCGTTTACCCCCGACCTGCCCCAAGTCGAAGGCCGATCCCGTCCATGCCCAGATATTACTTTCACACACGGATCGGCGATGAACTCATTGCCGACCCCGAAGGCGAAGAGCTGCGCAATCCCGATCGCGCCTGGGAGATGGCGCGGGCCATGATTCTGGAACTGCTGCGCAGCGAGGGCGCCGACGAGCGGCTGCTCAACGCCAGGGTCGAGGTGACCGACGGCGATGGCGAGATCGTGCTGGAGTTTCCCTTTGCCGAGGCGCTGCTCGACGGCGGCGGCCAGGCGGGGGCGACGAAGCACTAGCTGCTTTGCCGCCGCAGCCGGTGCAGACACGCGACTTCAAAATGATCGCGATCATCGGTGCGCTGCGATACGTCGGCTGCTTTTCTCGCTTTCCTGCAGCTTAACAGCCACTCCGATTGTTTCCGATTGCCATCAGCAGGAAAAAATCGAAAACTCCCGTCAGGAAGCCGATAGTGCGCTCCAGCGACTTCAGGCTTCCATCTAGGGAGGACACAAAAATGAAAAGCGACATCTTGGTGCCGCGCAGCCTTTGGCTGGCCGGGGCCTTCTTCGGTGCGTTCACGTTGACTGCCGCGGCGCAGCAGCCCGCCGCCAATCCTGCGCCACCGGCCGCGCCGGCGGCAGCCGCGCCGCTGCCGCCCGGCTCGCCGCTGATCGGCCGGCCCGACAACAACGAGGCAGCCGCCAAGCTGGCGCCGGTCGCCCCGCCGCCGATTGCGGCCGCGGCCGACAAGCTGCCGATCGCCAAGCTGAAGGTCCCCGCCGGCTTCAATATCGAAGTCTATGCTTCCGGCATGGCGAATGCGCGTTCGCTCGCTGAAGGCGACAAGGGCACGATCTTCGTCGGCTCGCGCCTGGTCGGCAACGTCTACGCCATCACGGAGAAGGACGGCAAGCGCACGGTGAAGACCATTGCGTCCGGCCTGCACCGGCCGAACGGCGTCGCCTTCAAGAACGGCACGCTGTACATCGCCGAACTCTCGAAGATCTCCAAGGTCGAAAAGGCCGAGGACAATCTCGACAGCCCCGCCAAGCTGACGACGATCTTCGACAAGCTGCCGAAGGACGAGGCGCATGGCTGGAAGTTCATCGCCATCGGTCCCGATAACAAGCTTTATGTTCCGGTCGGCCAGCCCGGCAACAACGTGCTGCATGACGACGAGCATGGCCTGATCCGCCGCATGAATCTCGACGGCAGCGGCGATGAGGTGATCGCGCGTGGCGTCCGCAACACGGTCGGGTTCGACTGGAATCCGCAGACCAAGCAGCTCTACTTCACCGATAACGGCCGCGACTGGATGTCGGAGGACGTGCCGGAAGACGAACTCAACCGCATCACCAAGGCCGGCGAGCACTTTGGCGCGCCGTATTGCCTGCAGGGCAACATCGTCGATCCCGAATTCGGCTGGGGCAAGTCCTGCTCCGAGTTCACCGCGCCGGTCGCCCTGCTCGGCCCGCACTCGGCGGCGCTCGGGATGCGCTTCTACACCGGCAAGATGTTCCCGGCCGCCTACAAGGACCAGATCCTCGTGGCGCGCCACGGCTCCTGGAACCGGACCAGGAAGGTCGGCGGCGACGTGCTGCTGGTCAAGCTGAACAAGGACGGCACGGTAAAGTCGACCGAGCCGTTCATCACCGGCTTTGTCGAGGACAACAAGTATATCGGCCGTCCGGTCGATGTGATGCAGATGAAGGACGGCTCGCTGCTCGTTTCCGACGACTGGAACGGCGCGGTGTACCGCGTCACCTACGGCAAGCAGAAAGTCGCCGACAGGAAGTAGTCTGCAACTGCCGTCATTGCGAGCGTAGCGAAGCAATCCATATCCGCCTTCAGGCATGTGGATTGCTTCGTCGCTTCGCTTCCCGCAATGACGAGAGGATAGTTTATGCGCAAGACCATTGCCGCCCTGGCGCTTGCCTTCGTTGCGTCGTCCGCCGGTGCGCAAAAGATCGAACAGCGCGTCGCGCCGTGTCTGGCCTGTCATGGCGAGAAGGGCAGGTCCGAGAACGAGAACACGCCGTCGCTTGGCGGACAGCAGGCGCCGTACACGTTGATCCAGCTCTACATGTTCCGCGAGAAGCTGCGCATCAACGGGATCATGAACGAGATGGCGAAGCAGCTCGGCGACGATGACCTCCGGACCTTCTCCGATTTCATCGCCAAGCTGCCGAAGCCCGAGGCTCCGGCGGATGCCGCCGATGCCGCGCGCATGCAGCGCGGGCAGGCGGCAGCGCAGCAGCACCGCTGCAACACCTGCCACAACCCGGACTATTCCGGCAAAGAGAACGTGCCGCGCATCGGCCACCAGCGCGAGGATTATCTCGCCAAAACGCTGGCAGAGTACAAGAGCAACGCCCGCGCCGGCTACGACGCCTCGATGGCCGACGTGATGGCCCAGGTCACGCCGGCACAGATCGCCGACCTCGCCTATTACATCGCCCGCGTGCAATAACGCCCGCTGGCCTTGCCAACGATCCGGCGCTACAAGACCCGAAAGCAAACGGAGCTGGTAATGCAGGACCTCTGGCGTCTGTCGGCCGTGGATTTGGCCGCTATGGTCAAATCGAAAAATGTGTCGGCAAAGGAGGCGGCGACCGCCGCGCTGGCGCGGCTCGATGCCGTCAATCCCAAGCTCAACGCGGTGATCGACCACAGGCCGGCCGAGGTGCTGGCCGAGGCCGCGGCGATCGATGCAAGGATCGCCCGGGGCGAGGACCCGGGCGTGCTGGCCGGCGTGCCGGTAACGGTGAAGGTCAATATCGACCAGGCGGGATTTGCCACCACCAATGGGCTGAAGCTCCAGAAGGATGTGATCGCCAAAGACAACAGCCCCGTCGTCGACAACCTCCGCAAATCCGGCGCTGTCATTCTCGGCCGCACCAATTGCCCGGCATTTTCCTATCGCTGGTTCACGACCAACCTCGTACATGGCGATACGAAAAATCCGCGCGATCCCGGCATCACGCCGGGCGGCTCCTCAGGCGGCGCGGGCTCGGCGGTGGCGGCCGGCATCGGCCATATCGCGCACGGTACCGACATCGCCGGCTCGGTCCGCTATCCCGCCTACGCCAACGGCGTGCATGGCTTGCGTCCGACCGTGGGCCGCATCGCGGCGTTCAATGCGGCGCTGCCGGAGCGCACCATCGGGCCGCAGATCAGCGCGGTCTCTGGTCCCTTGGCGCGCACCATCGCCGACCTGCGCATCGCGCTCGCCGCAATGTCGGGCTTTGATCCGCGCGATCCCTGGTGGGTGCCGGCTCCACTGGAGGGGCCGAAGCGCGAAAAGCGCGCCGCGCTCTGCCTCGATCCGGAAGGACTCGACGCCGTGCCCGAAGTCAAGGCTGCGGTGGCGGATGCCGGCAAACGGCTGGAGCGCGCCGGCTGGATCGTCGAGGAAGTGACGGGCATCCCGCCGCTGCGCGAAGCGGCCGAGTGGCAGACCAAACTCTGGCTTGGCGACGGCTATGAGGCGCAGCTTGCCGCCGCCGAGCGCGAGGGCGATCCCGGTGCGCTGGCTTGCCTGAAGGGCAACAAGTCAAAAGTATACCCGTTCGACGCGGCGGATTTCTCGAAAGCGCTGGTGCGGCGCGCGACGCTGACGCGCGAATGGCTGCTGTTCCTGGAGCGATATGCGGTGCTGGTCATGCCGGTATCGGGCGAACTGCCGTTCCCCGATCATCTCGATCGCAAGGACGATGCGTCCTTTGCGCGGGTGTGGAAGGCGCAACTGGCGCAGATCGCCATTCCCTTCATGGGCCTGCCGGGCCTGACGGTGACGACCGGCCTCGTCGGGCGCGTGCCCGTCGGCGTGCAGGTGGTGTCCGGGCGGTACCGCGAGGATCTCTGCCTTGCCGCGGGTGAGGCGATCGAGGCGGGCGGCGTGCCGGCTTCGCCAGTCGACCCTGATTGAGGATAGCGATGTCTGCGATTTACGAGTTCTCCGCCAACTCGCTTGCGGGCGAACCGGTGCCGATGCGGCGGTTCGAGGGGCAGGTGATGCTGATCGTCAATACCGCGAGCGCCTGCGGATTCACGTCGCAATACAAGGGGCTGCAGGAACTGCATCAAAAGCTGTCGCCGCGCGGGCTTGCCGTGCTGGGCTTTCCCTGCAACCAGTTCGGCGGGCAGGAACCGGGCGACGCCAAGCAGATTGAGGAGTTCTGCGAAAGTAACTATGCCGTCACCTTTCCGATGTTCGCCAAGATCGACGTCAACGGAAGCCAGGCGCATCCGTTGTACGATTATCTGAAGCGCGAGAAATCGGGCCTGCTGGGCTCCTCGATCAAATGGAATTTCACCAAGTTCCTGGTCGATCGTGCCGGCAAGGTTACGGGACGGTACGCGCCGACGGTGCGGCCGGAAAACCTGACACAAGAGATAGAGGCACTATTGTGAGCGACAACGACAAGCCAGCGACCAGCGAATTGCCCGACCGCCTGTCGGTCGATCCACGCAGCCCCTACTACAACGCGGACGTGCTGGCGCGCGACATTGGCATCCGCTTCAAGGGTGTCGAGAAGAACAATGTCGAGGAATATTGCGTCAGCGAGGGCTGGGTGCGCATTCCCGCGGGGGCCGCGAAAGACCGCCATGGCAATCCGCTGACCATCAAGGTCCACGGGCCGGTCGAGCCGTATTTCCGCGACCAGGCGTCGTAGCGGGATTGTCAGCCGTGGGTCCAGCCCGGGCATGACGAATTGAGAGAGCCCTGCCGATGTCCGTCCGCATCACCGACGTCCGCGAGATCACCAAGCCGATCTCTTCGCCGATCCGGAACGCCTATATCGATTTCACGAAGATGACGACGAGCCTCGTCGCCGTCGTTACCGACGTGGTGCGCGACGGCAGGCGCGTGGTCGGCTACGGCTTCAACTCGAACGGGCGTTACGGGCAGGGCGGCTTGATCCGCGAGCGCTTCGCGCCGCGTCTGCTCGAAGCGGACCCAGAATCGCTGCTCGATGCCTCCGGCGATAATCTCGATCCGGACAAGGTCTGGGCGACGATGATGTCGAATGAGAAGCCGGGCGGCCATGGCGAGCGCTCGGTCGCGGTCGGTACCATCGACATGGCGGTGTGGGATGCCGTGGCGAAGATCGCGGGCAAGCCGCTGTTTCGCCTGCTCGCCGAGCGGCACAAGCGCGAGGCCGACCCGCGCGTGTTCGTCTATGCGGCCGGCGGCTATTACTATCCCGGCAAGGATCTGTCGGCGCTGCGCGGCGAGATGCGCGGCTATCTCGACCGCGGCTACAATGTCGTGAAGATGAAGATCGGCGGCGCGCCGATCGCGGAGGATGATAGGACAGCGCGCAATCGAACTGCAGCCAGTCGCGATCCGGCCGCATGCCGCCATAGCGGATCAGGTTTTGCGTATCCTGATGGCTGAACAGATTCTCGCCGGTCGCCATCGGCGCGGGATAGAACTCGGCGAGCGCAGCCTGCAGCGCGTAGTCGAGGGGATCGCCGGCCTCCTCGTACCAGAACAGCGGATAATCGCGCAGCATCTTGGCGTAGGCGATCGCGGTCTCCAGATCGAAGCGGCCGTTGGCATCGACCGCAAGCTGTGCGTCCTTGCCGATTTCCCTCAGCACGGCCTCGATGCGCCCGGCATAGTGCTGCACACCCATGGCTGGTCGCCGGGCCGCTGCATCCCGCATGGCGGGCACCAGATGTCGCTCAATATCGCCGCCGGTCTCGGCCTCGGCGGCAATGAGAGCTATCCGGACCTGTTCCAGCCCTATGGCGGCTTTCCCGACGGCGTTCGGGTCGAGAACGGACACATCGTGATGCCGGATTTGCCGGGCATCGGTTTTGAGGGTAAGTCCGATCTCTACACGGAGATGAAGGCGCTGGTGGCTTGAGGGTGACCTCGCGGCTGCCGGCTTGCCGATCATCGAGCTTCGAAGGACGTCGCGATCGTGCCCAGCAAACCATCTCTTCCCCAGCTCTCCCTCGCCAAGGACAAGATCCGGGTCCTGCTCCTCGAAGGCGTCAACGACAGCGCCGTGCAGTTGATCGAGGCTGCCGGCTATTCCAACATGACGCGCCTGTCCAAGGCGCTGGAGGGCGATGCGCTCAAGGAAGCGATCAAGGGCGTTCATCTGCTCGGCATCCGTTCCCGCACGCAGATAACGCCCGAAGTTCTCGAGGCCGCAGACCGGCTGATCGCGATCGGATGTTTCAGCGTCGGCACCAACCAGGTCGACATCGACGCCGCGCGCCGCGACGGGATTCCGGTGTTCAACGCCCCGTTCTCCAACACGCGAAGCGTAGCCGAACTGGTGATCGGCGAGATCGTCATCCTGCTGCGCCGGATCTTCGAACGATCCAACGCGGCCCATCGAGGCCAATGGGACAAATCGGCAAGCGACAGCCACGAGGTGAGGGGCAAGACGCTCGGCATCATCGGCTACGGCAACATCGGCTCGCAGCTTTCCAATCTTGCCGAAGCGCTGGGGATGCGGGTCATTTTTTACGACCACACCGACAAGCTTCGCCACGGCAACACCGAGCCGACCACAAGTTTGCACGAGTTGCTGGCGCAAAGCGACGTCGTGACGTTGCACGTGCCGGAAACACCGGCCACCCACGGGATGATCGGGCGCGAGGAGATCGCCGCGATCAAGCGTGGCGCCTATTTCATCAACAACAGCCGGGGGACGGTCGTCGACCTCCAGGCGCTCGCCGACGCGCTGCGGGAAGGCAGGCTTCGCGGCGCCGCTGTCGATGTCTTTCCGGTCGAGCCGCGCTCGAATTCGGATCGCTTCGTGACGCCGTTGCAGGGCCTGGAGAACGTCATCCTGACGCCGCACATTGGCGGCTCGACCGAAGAGGCGCAGGAGCGCATCGGCGCCGAGGTGGCACGCAAGCTGGTCGACTACAGCGATTCCGGCTCGACAATGGGTGCCGTCAACTTCCCGCAGGTCCAGTTGCCGCCACGGCCGTTGGGCACGCGATTTATTCAGGTGCAGCGCAATCTGCCGGGCATGCTCGGCCACTTGAATGAAGTACTCGCACGCCACTCCGTCAACATTGCCGCGCAATATTACGAGACCGATCACGAGGTCGGCTACGTGGTCCTCGACGCCGATGCCTCCGCGGCCGACGGCCAGCGCGTGCTGGCCGACATCCGCGCCCTGCAGGGCACGATCCGCGCCCGCTTGCTCTACGAACACAAGATTTGAACCGGCAGGCGCGCGCTGCGAGCTACGACCCCAGCCGCATATCCAGCAGTCGCCGCCCTTCACCCTTGATCAGCTTCTTCACCGCGCTGGAGGCCACCACCTCGCCTTCATTGGCATAGGCCTCGTGGTTCTTCTCGATGTCGTCGAGGCGGTAGAGATAGTTGACCATGACGCCGGCGGACTCGCGCAGGCCTTTTGGCGAGAGATCGCCGAGCCAGTTGATGCGCTCCAGCCGTGCGCCGTTGCCGAGGTGGAAGCGCGCGACGGAATCGATCAGGCGGCCCTTCGGTGTGCGCGCCTTGAGGAAATAATGCGCGGCGAGCGGCTCCAGCACGGCGCGGAGCTGCGCGGTCAGCTCCGCGTTTTCGTACCAGTTCGGCTGGTCGAGATGCTCCAGCAGCTTGCGCTCGTCGTCGGATAGTGGAACGTCCTTGGCTTCGTTAATCCACTGCATGAAGTTCGGCACCGGCGACAGCGTCACGAAGGTATCGAGCTTCGGCAATTCGCGGCGCAATTCCTCGACCACCTGCTTGATCAGGAAGCTGCCGAAGGAAATGCCGCCGAGGCCGCGCTGGGTGTTGGAGATCGAATAGAACACGGCAGTGCGGGCGCGCTCGATCGCCACCAGCTGGCGCTCTTCGGCGAGCAGCGGCGCAATGGCGCCGGGAATGGTCTCAGTGAGCGCCACCTCGACGAAGATCAGCGGCGCGTCCGGCATCGCCGGATGAAAGAATGCGTAACAGCGGCGGTCGATCGGATCGATGCGGCGTCGCAAATCGTTCCAGTCGCGGATCGCGTGCACCGCCTCATAGCGGATGATCTGTTCCAGAATGATGGCTGGCGTCCCCCAGTCGATCCTGCGCAGCACGAGAAATCCCCTGTTGAACCAGGAAGACAGCAGATGCGAGACGTCGCGATCGAGTGCCGCCAGTTCGCCGCTGCCCTTCAACAGGCCAAGCAGGTCGGCGCGCATCTGCACGAGTTCACCGGTGCCGCCGGGTGCGCGGTTGAGCCGGCGAAATAATTCCTGCCGCCGCGGCTCCGAGGCAAAGTGCAGGTCGCTGGCATCCCCTTCCGACGGCCCTGCGCGCCAGGCCTCGATGGCCTGCTGCAGCCGCTGGTAGTCCGGGCCGAAATGTCGCGCCAGCTGTTCGAAAAAGGCGAGCCGGCCCTTGGCGTCGAGATTGTGGTAGCCGTCCAGCACTTCGCGCGCCATTGCCGTGCCGGAAGCTTCGCCACGGCCCGACAGCAGGGCCTCGCACAGCTCAAGCAGCCCGGAGGCATCATCCCTGCCGTCGGCGGGCTCGGCCCGCCGCAGCAGTGTGCGGCTGCGTTCGGAAATCGTCGCGAGCAGATCGGAGAAGAAGGCGTTAGCCATGGCAATCCAGCGAGTCCGAATCAATAGGGATTTAGGGGGCGGCAGACCTGAATCAAGCGCATTTCCGGTACGGAAATATGTCATGACCCGCAAAGGTATTAGCTTGATAGGGTGTTAGCCTTTCCTGCGAATTCGGTCGGTGTCTTGCCGGTGACCTGCCGGAAGGCGTGGGAAAACGCCGGCACGCTGGCATAGCCGAGGTCGGAGGCGAGCTGCTTGACCGACAGGCCGGTATCGACCGACAGAAGCTGGATCGCCGCTGCGATGCGGGCGCGCTGGCACCAGCGCTTGAAGGAAAGCTGCGTCTCCGCGGCGAACAGCCGCGACAGCGTCCGCGCCGAGGTGCCGACCGTGCGCGCCAGCGTGTCGATCTCGTGATCGGCGGTGGGATCGGCCAGCACGATGTCGGCGGCGCGGCGGCAGCGCGGCTCCTGCGGCACCGGAATGAAGGTCGCCGAATCCTCGGCACGTGTCAGCTCGAGCATCGTCAGGCGCACCAATAGCGCAGTGCGCGCCGGCTCTTCGCGCGCGTCGAACAGCGCCAGGATGGTCTGGTGCAACAGCGGCGACACCCGCACCACGAATTCCTTGGTGAGCTTCTTGCCGTGGCCTTCGCGCTTGAGCCAGCCCAGGTCGAAGTAGAGCGTGCGCATCTCGATGTCGGCGAGCATGTCGATGGCGTGTCCGAGCCCGGCCGGCACCCACACCGCGCGGTCCGGAGGGACCAGCCAGCGGCCCTTCGGGGTTGTCACCTGCATGGTGCCGGCGGCGGCATAGACCAGCTGCGACTCCCGGTGCATGTGGGTGTCGAGCCGGGTCCCCTTGCGGATGCGCCGCGCCACCATATGCACGCCGTCACCGGTGGTGCGATGCTTTCCCTCGATGGCCGCGATTGGCCGTTCCGCGATATTCATTGGCGGCATCCCATCAACGCAAGGACGTATAACCTATTTCGGGAAATGCAGGAATCGCCCGAGTGGCGACCAGGGACAAAAAAATGAACAGCCCCGGCCGGGTCATCACCTTCGTCAACGCCGCCCATTTCATCGACCATTATGCGATGCTGATCTTCGCTGCCGCCGTGATCATCATGGGGCCGGCGCTCGGCATGGCCTATTCGGAGCTGTTGCCGTACGCGACGCCCGGCTTCGTGGCGTTCGGGGCGGGCTCGCTGATCACCGGCTGGCTCGGCGACCGCTGGAGCCGGCGGCACATGATGCTGATCTTCTTTGTCGGCATCGGGCTGTCGATGATCTCGGTCGGCTTCGTGCAGACGCCGCTGCAGCTTGGTGCTGCGCTGCTGGCGATCGGCCTGTTCGCCTCGATCTATCATCCGGTCGGTACCGCGATGATCGTCTCCTATGCGGAGAAACTCGGCCGCGAGATGGGCATCAACGGCGTGTGGGGCAATCTCGGCGTTGCGTCGTCCGCGCTGGTCACAGGCGTGATCGGGCAATATCTCGGCTGGCGCTACGCCTTCTTTGTTCCCGGTGCGGTCACGGTGCTGATCGGCATCGCCTTTGCGATGATGGTGGTGCACGAGGACCGCAGGGGCACCAGGCAGGCCGCCGCGCAGGCCCGCATCGCCAGAGAAGACGTTTGGCGGCTCATGCTCGCGCTGCTGATCGTCGTCATCGCGATCTCCACGACATTCAACGCGGTCACCGTGGCGTTGCCAAAGCTGTTTGCCGAGCGGCTCGCCGACATGACGAAAAGCCCGGCGCTGCTCGGGGTGATTGCAGCCGCCGTCTATGTGTTCGGCGCGATGACGCAATACACCATCGGCAAGCTGCTCGACCGCCACTCGCTGAGGACCGTGATGCTGCCGCTGTCGTTCATGCTTGCGCCGTTCCTTTACCTGGCGGCCACGCTGTCGAACCTGCCGTTGATCCTGGTCTCCATCGGTATCATCATGGGGGCGTTCGGGCAGGTCACGGTGAATGACGCGCTCGTCGGTAAGTACACACCGGAGGAATGGCGCTCGCGGGCCTATTCGGTGCGCTATTTCGTTGGCTTCACCGCCGCCGGGGCCTCGGTCGGCCTCGTCGCCTGGCTCTATGAACGGGGCGGCTTTGCCACTATGTTGCACGCGTTTGCCGGGTTGTGCCTGTTCGTGATCGCTGCCGCCATCATCATGCCGCGGGAGGTCGCGCCCAAGCCCGCCGGCTGAGCGGGTGAGGGGTGCCATGAAGAAGTTGGTGTGGCTGCTGGTTGCGGCGGTCTGGTTCCTGGGCGGCCAGGCCGCGGTGGCGGATGAATTCAGCAAGGTGAAATGCTGGGTCGATATCCCGAAGGCGTTGATCAACCAGCGATCATCGAATGAGCGGGTCGTCATCACCGAAGCCAAGTGGCCGGCCTTGAACCTGAAGTACCTCGGCGCGGCCAAGGTCTCCAATCAACTGGCGACGATCAACTGGTACATCTGCGGCGCGGAATACGTTCTGCTGGTGGACCGCAAGGGCTTCATTCGCGATGCGATCCGCTTTCCGCCGCATACGGAAATGTCGCCGGCGTTCTTCGGCCGCTGCAAGCAAGGTGATGCAGAAACCGACATGCTCGTCGGAATCGCGAACGCCACGGTCTTGGAAGATCAGTTGCCGGTGCTTGCGGCATGGAAGATCGACCTCAAGGAAGCGAAGTTCGTCAAGCAGGAGCCCGTCGACGGCCTGCGTTGTCCCAGGCGGGCAAGCTATCGCGTTGACGCCGGTTCGTGAGTTCCGACCGCCGAGCGGACGAAACATGAAAGTATCGGCGTGGCTGCTTGCTGCGGTCTGGCTCGCCTGCGGATCGGCAGCGCTCGCGGACGAATTCAAGAACGTGAAGTGTGGCGGCGACATTGCCAAGGCCATGATCGGGCAGCGCTCATCGGACGGGCCGGTGGTCAGGACGGAGGCGCGGTATCGCGCGCTCGGCTTGAAGCATCTCGGCGCGGATGAAACCTCCGACAAGCTGTCGACGATCAACTGGCTGATCTGCGGCGCGGAATACATCACGCTGGTGGACAACGAGGACATCGTCCGCGACGCGATGCCGTTCCCGGCGCACTCGAAGAGGACGCCTGCCTTCTCCAGTTATTGCGAACTCCACGGCAAGAGGCTTCCCGACATTTTCGTCGGAATATTGAATGCAGAGGTCGCGGGCGACCAGTTGCCTGCGATCTCCGTGTGGAAGATCGATCTGAAGAACGCAAAGTTCATCAAGGCGTCCACCGAAGGCCTGCGGTGTCCGCGAAGCGCGGCCCACACCGTCGACGGCGGTCTCTGACGCCCCGCCAATATTCCCGGCAGATTCATCCACCCATGCTGATTTCCGGGCTTTTCGGCCGCCGCCCGATCGGCCACACTGGCGTGCCGAAGGCTCGCTCCAACAAGAGCCGCGGGGAGGTGTCCCATGTCCAGCCGATCCATGCCGCGCATCGCCGGCCTTATTCTCGGAATTCTCATGACAGCAAGTGTTGCCAGCGCCGATGCGCTGAAGGATGAAATCGCGCCGACCGGCAAGCTCCGGGTGGCGATCGCCATTAGCCCGGCCGGCGGAGCGTTCTGGTCGACCAGGACCGAGAACGGTTTCGCCGGCGTGCCCGTCGATCTCGGCAGGGAGATGGCCGCGCAGCTTGGCGTGCCCGTCGAGTACGTCGTGCACAACAATTCCGGTCAGATCGTCGATGCAACCGGCAAGGGCACCTGGGACGTCACCTTCCTGCCGAAGGATCCCGAGCGCGAAGGGCGGATGTCGTTCGGCCCGATCTACGAGGTTGCCGACGCCACCTACATCGTGAAGGCAGGCTCGGCGGCGAAGGATTTCGCAACGCTCGATCAGCCCGGCGTCAAGGTCGCCGCCGTCAACAACACCACGACCATGCGCGGCGCCATCGCGCATCTGAAGAACGCCAAGGTCACCGGCTACCAGACCTATGACGAGATCTTCAACCTCCTGAAGAACGGCGAGATCGACGCTTTTGCACTGTCGCGCGACCAGCTGAACGCGATGGCGCAGCAGATTCCAGGGACGCGCGTGCTGGAGGAGACCTTCAAGCAGACGGTGACCGCAGTCGCCGTGCCGCCGAACCATCCGCAGGCGCTGGCATTTGTAGTGAAGTTCATGACGGACGCGATCGGCAACGGCGTGCTGCGCGCGGCCTATGACAATAACGGGCTGAAGGGCCGCCCAATGCGGACACAGACGAACTAGGGGCAGACCGTGATCGCGAGCGAAGCGGTCCATGTATCCGCTTGCGGCGCGACGGATTGCTTCCGCCTTAGCTCGTTGAGCCGCGGCGGACATAGCCCCTTTGCCGACCCTGCAGGTCGTGCAGTCATGAGATTTTGCAGTCATGAGATATTGCAGTCATGCGCTCTCGTTCTCGCGGCACGATCCGCCCGAGGTTTTTTCCAATTCATTGGCCCTCTTCGAATTGAGGGCGCAGGGAAGGCCGGGCGCCGGCGGCACCCGCTATTTCCGTGTGCAATGGGCAGTGCGAAGACGCACACGGCTTTGACAGGTACAGCCAGGACATCCCGGCCTTCCCCGCGCAATGGCTTTACGGCTTATAGGTGCTCTCCCCGGTGAGCGGCGTTGATTGTCACCGTTGCCGGGCCCGCACAGGCAGGCCGGATAGACGCCACGGTCGCGGCGCCAGGACCACACGATTTCGCCGTACGCTTCCGGCGCTTCGTCCGGCTCGCCGAAGCAAGCCTGACGCCGGAAAGCGTCCATCGCAACCCGCGCCACGTTTCGTGACGACCGCGAAGCGCCCCTCATGGCGGCGCGGGCTGGGCCGGAAGATAATTCGGATTGACGGAATAGTCAAGACGTTATTTTGATAATCGGAATGACGATGAAGGGAGCTTTGGCCGTCTCTGGCGCAGCATCCCCGCATCCCGGTCCGGGTCGACGGCGCGCCGGAGCGCGCGGTGCACCCCAAATCCGGCCAAGCGCTGCAACCCGCTGTCTGAATTCCTGTTCGACCGGCGCGCGCGAACAGCAAATGTCAGAGGGCCCCGGCCGCACCGCTGATCGAGCGCAGCCCGCTATTGTTCCGGGAGAGCACCACCATCGTGCTGGCGCTTGCGGCGATCGTGCGGCTGGCGTTGCTGCACGGCGCGCATCGGCAGGATTGGGGCGGCTTTTCGCTAGCCTGCCGTGTATTGCGGCGCCGATGCGAGATAACCCGCGTAGGCGTCGGCATTCGGCGGCTTGAACATTTCCGCCAGCGGATTGCGGCGGCGGCGACGGGTCGCGCCGATATCCGCCAGCAGCTCGTCGAAATGCCGGAAGTGATACGGCGCCACGCAAAGCCCGCCATAGACCCCGGCCGCCGGCCGCTCGGTGCGCTTGAAATGCAGCATCATCTCGATGTTGTCGCGCATCTGTTGCTCGGTCGGCTGATGCTGGAGCCTGCCGTCGGCATAACGCACCAGCCAGTGCGCGGCCATGTCGGCGCACAGCACCGTGCAGAAGCTGGAGTTGAAGCCGACAAAGCCGAGTTCCGGCAGGTCGGGATTGGCGATCAGGCGGTAGAGGCGATATTGCCCGTCGGGGTCGACCAGCTTGGCGCGATATTTTTCGGCCAGGAAAGGCACCCCGAGCTTGTAGCCGATCGCGAGAACGGCAATGTCGGCGGAGACACGCTCGCCGTTGCTCATGACGATGCCGCCGTTCTCGTAGCGCGCGAAGGTGCCGCGGATCGCCTTGATGCGGCCGTCCGCCACCATCGGATAGAAATTGGGGGTGGCGATCGGCACCGAGCAGTTGACCCCGGCCTCGATCGGCTCCTTCGGCACCATCTCGCATTTGGCCAGCTTGAGCTGCGCCTTCAAGAGGCTCTCCAGCCCGCGCCAGTTCGCCCACACCAATGGCTTGGCGATGGCATGCGCCAGGCGCGTGAGCGGACCGATGCCCCAGCCTGCAAACATGTTCTCCTGCGCGCGGATGTAGAGGATGTGCTTGAAGTTGACGAGGCCGCCGATGAAGTAGGGTATGCGCCATACCGGCTCGCGGTAGACGATGGTCACCTCGCTCGCGCCGGACTCGACCGCGTTGACCGCGATGTCGGTGGCGGATTTCGAGCCGCCGAGCACGACGACCTTGCGGCCTTTGGCAAGGTTTGCATCGCTATAGGCGGAGGAGTGCAGGATGCGCCCGCCTGTTGCGCTGAACTCGGCCTCGCCGGGCAGGCTCAGCGTCTGCGGCTCGTTGAACTGGCCGGTGCAGACTGCGACGAAATCGAAATTCTCGCGGGACGTTTCGTCTGATGTCTTCAGCTCCAGCGTCCAGCCGGGCTTGCCGTCGGCGCGGCGATCCATGCCGGTGACGGCGGTATTGAAGCGCACCTTACGATCGAGCCCGTGGCCGCGCGCATAATCGACAAGGTAGGCGTGGACCTGCGGGCCCTTGGGCCATTCCGGATAGGAATCCGGCATCGCCTTGTCGGTGTAGCGGTAGAGATCCTTCGGGCTCTGCGTCTGCACCTGCGGGTAGGAGCGCGCCGGCTCCCAGACGCCGCCGAGATCGGCGCTCTTCTCGATGATGGTGACGTTGTGGCCGCGTTCGGCAAACGCTTTCGCTGCCGCAAGGCCGGACACGCCGGCGCCGATCACGCAAACCTGCTTTTGTCTGAGCATGTGCATCTCCCGATTGAGGGCGGCCGGTATCGTTCGCCCGCCGCAGTGCGGCGGCGGTCATCGTCAGGGCAACACGCGTGCTGCGGCACTAGTCGTTCGCCTCGGGCGGCAGGAAGTCCACCTCGTGCTGCGCCGAGATGCGCACGACCTCCGCCGGGTCGGTCAGATTGTGCAGCTTGTCGAACAGCGCCTCGAGCTTCTGCATCGGCGACACCCAGAACAGTGCCCGCGCCGGCTTGTCCGATTTGTTGAAATAGCCGTGCGGAATGCCGCGCGGCATTCGCACGAGGTCGCCGGCCTTGGCCTGCACCCAGACGCCGTCGAGCTTGAGGTCGAGCACACCCTCCTGCACCAGGATGAATTCGTCCTGGGTCGGATGGATATGCACCGGCACGAACTGGCCGGGATCGCTGTTGGTCTCGAAGGCGAAGGTTGAATCGGTCACCGCCTTGGGGAAGTAGACCTGACCGAGGATGTTCCAGGTCTTGCCGCGATAGCCCGTGCCGCTTGCGGTGATGCCCTTTTCGAGTGCCGCCATGATTTCCCTCCGGGTTTGCCGTGATGAGCAGCTTCCTGCGGCGGCGAGGGCGTGTCTATCCGATAAACGAATCCAGCGCGTTCGGTCCCCGCTGCGCCGCGGAAGGGCTTGATGCCGGCGGGCAATGCCCAAACTTCGTGCGACGGCCCGCTTTTCTTGGGCCGAAATTATTGTAAGCTTAAAACAATTTCGGAGAACTCGGATGGCAAGAGCCGTCGTTCCGGAAACAGCTACGGGGCCAGCCTTTCCGCAAGCCGCCCGGCTTGCCGGATTTCGTCGCGTTGCCACCGCCGACGTGGATGCGGCGGCCGAGCAGGTGGGACGCATCTTCTGCCCGCATGAACTGAAGCCGCTGCGGCCGCGCGCGCCCGACTTTCACGCCGTGCACAATTGCGCGGGCTTTGACGGCTTCTCGATCAACTACGTGTCCTATGGCGGATCGGTGTCCATCGATCCCGGCTGCCTCGAACGTTTCTTCCTGCTGCAGATGCCGCTTGCCAGTTCAGCCAGGATCAGGACCGCCTCGCGCGAGATCGAAAGCTCGCCCGGTGCCAGCGCATCGCTGCTGTCGCCGACGATGCCGACACAGATGGTTTGGGAGAATAGCTGCGCCCAGTTGATCCTGCTGGTCGAGCGGACGCTGCTGGAGCAGCGCGCGGCCGCGCTGGCGGGCCGGGCGATGCGGGCGGTCGAGTTCGATCCTGCGGTCGATCTGTCCACCGGGGCCGCGCGGGCGTTGCAGGGGAAGATCGAGGCGATTGTCGATCTGGCCGAGCGCAACGGGCCGGGTCGCCCGATGTCGCCGGTGGCGGCAGCCGATTGTCGCGAAGCGTTGCTCGATGCACTGCTTGCCGGCCAGCGTCACAGCCTCTCGGACGCGATCGCGACATTCTCCGGAAAAATCGAGACGCTGCCGCGCGCGCTGCGCCGGGCGCGCGACTGTCTGCAGGCGAATGCCGCCGAGCCGCTCGATCTGCTGCAACTGGCCGAAGCTGCCGGCATCGGCGTGCGCGCGCTGCAACTCGGCTTCCAGCGGCATTTCGGCGTCACCATTTCGGAAATGCTTTTGGATATGAGGCTCGCCGAGCTCAATACACGCCTGCGATCGGCGCCGCCGGATGCCCACATCATCGAGATCGCATTCGATCTCGGCTTCACCCATCTGGGCAGGATGTCGGGAGCCTATCGCGCCAAGTTCGGCGAGACGCCATCGGCGACGCTGCGCCGGCTGCACTAACCCTCATTGCCTCGCTTTGCCGGCAACGACGAGGGAGAGCGCATGCCACCTCACGAATTGACGTGGACGAAATCCCGCAGCAGCGGATAGATCTCGTTGTTCCACTTCCGCCCCGAGAACACACCGTAGTGGCCGACGCCGGCCTGCATATGGTGGACGCGGCGATAGGCGCGCACGCCGGTGCAGAGATCCTGCGCTGCGAGCGTCTGGCCGATCGAGCAGATGTCGTCCTTCTCGCCCTCGACCGTCATCAGCCCCATGCGCCGGATCGCCGCCGGATTGACCGGCCGGCCGCGGTGCATCAGCTTGCCCTGCGGCAACAGATGCTCCTGGAACACGTCGCGCACGGTCTCGATGTAGAACTCGGCGGGCAGGTCCATCACCGCAAAATATTCGTCGTAGAAGGTCTTGATGACTTCGGCCTTCTCCTTCTCGCCCTTGGCGATGTGGTGGGCGAGGTCCATGTGCTGCTTGATGTGGCGCTCGAGATTCATCGAGACGAACGCGGTGAGCTGCACGAAGCCGGGATAGACCTTTCGCAGCGCGCCCTTGCATTGCACGGGCACGTAATTGATCAGGTTTTTCTCGAACCAGTCGATCGGCTTGCTCTTGGCGAACTCGTTGACCTTGGTCGGCTGGACGCGGGTGTCGATCGGGCCCGCCATCAGGGTCAACGTCGCCGGCCGTGCCGGATGATCGTTCTCGCACATGACGGCGGCCGCAGCCAGCGCCGACACCGAGGGCTGGCAAATCGCCACCATGTGGGCGCGCGGACCGAGCTTGTCCATGAAGGCGATGAGGTGGTCGGTATAGTCCTCGAGGCCAAAGCGGCCGTGATCGAGGGGAATATCGCGCGGGTTGTGCCAGTCGGTGATGTAGACGTCGTGGTCCTGCAGCAGCGTCTTCACGGTATTGCGCAGCAGCGTGGCGAAGTGGCCCGACATCGGCGCCACCAGCAGCATGCGCGGCTGCTCGGGGGCGTCCACCTTCTTGAAATGCAGCAGCGAGCCGAACGGCGTTGCGTAGGCCACCTCTTCGGTCACCGCGAGCTCGCGGTTGCCTACCTTGACCGTGCCGATGGCGTAGTCCGGGCGGTCGTAGGTCAGCGCGGAGCGCGAGATCAGCTCCAGCGCCGCCGCCAGTCGTCCAAACACCCGGTCGGACGTGCCTTGCGGCAGCAGATTGAGATATTTCAGCGCGTTTGCAGCCCCTGACCGCCATGGCGCCGTGAGGTCCATGTGGTTCTGGTAGGCCTGATACAGCATTGACATCATTCAGTTCCGTCCCCGCCACCCGGGCCATGCAATATCGGAGCCAAGGCGTGGCGGGAGCGTTGCCAGATTGGCACGTCGCTTGCTGCAAACTGCCCGACGCGTAGGCAAAAAGCCCGGCTACGGGCCTGCATATGCGACGGAAACAGACTTTGCCCGGGCGGGCATGCAAGGAGCGAGGGAAGGGGCCGAATGGCTAAGACCACACTGACCATCAGCAGCAAGAACTACTCGTCATGGTCGTTGCGCGGCTGGCTGCTAGCGAAATTCGCCGGCCTCGATTTCGAGGAGGTCGTCACGGCTCCGGACGATGCCTCTGCCCGCGCCGAAATCCTTTTGCTGTCGTCGTCGATCCTGGTGCCGTGCCTGCGCCACGAGGGCGCCACCGTCTGGGACACGCTGGCGATCGCCGAATATCTCAACGAGATATGCCCCGACGCCGGGCTGTTGCCTGCCGATCGCGTGCAGCGCGCGCATTGCCGCTCGATCTGCGGCGAAATCCACTCCGGCTTCACCACGCTGCGCGCCTCGCTGCCGGTCAATCTGAAGGGACATTTCCCAGGCTTCAAGATCTGGACGCGGGCGCAGGCCGACATCGACCGCGTCTGCACCATCTGGCGCGAGTGCCTGGAAAAGTCCGGCGGGCCGTTCCTGTTCGGCAAAGGGCGGACCATGGCGGATGCGATGTATGCGCCGGTCGCCACGCACTTTACGACCTATGACGTCAAGCTGGAACCGAAGCTTGCGGCCTATGTGAAGATGATCATGGCCATGCCGGAAATGCTGGAATGGATCGACGCCGCCCGCGCCGAGCCCGCCGACATCGAAGAACTCGAGGTCGAATATTAGGCAGGCCTGCCTGCGCCTTGCGCGTTCAGCGCCCCGCGCCGGCCTGGACGCCGGTCCGGGCTTCGCTCCCCGACGATCTGAAGCTGCCCCTCATGACGCAGTGCAGCGCGTCTGGCGTGAAATTCGCATGGCAACGCTTAGCCGTGACCGCAACGATGCGCCGCTGCCGACATCTGGACGCACGCCGCCCTGCGCGCTCACGAGCGAAACAATGGAGGCGTCAATGTCATCCCCGGAGGAGTTAACCCTTGTCGTCGGCCGCTGGTTGCGGCCGGTCGTGGCGGTTCTGCATGTTGTGCGCTACTTCCGGCAAGCGGCGACATCTAGCCGTGAACAGGCGCGTACGGCGCCCGGTCAGTGATTCGGGCGCGCTTTGTTCGAAGCGCGTTCCAAACCTTAAGAGACGGCGCGCCTGCGTCGCGTTTTGACACAGGTGCGCCGCTGCTACGCCGCGCCAGGCTGCCGGACGCGCGGCATGCGCCAGCCGATCACCGTTGCCTCGACGGCGTCACCGGACTGATCGTTCTGCCAGCGGCCGTCGACAAAGCGGCAGGCAAACGGCAATTGATAGGTTCCGCTGTGATCTTCGCAGAGCACCTCAACCGGAATTTCCGGCGGAGGAGCGCCGAAACCGTCGAATTGCGCCAGCCGCTTTTCCCGCGTTGCCATCTTTGATCCTATCCACTCTATGCGAACTTGCGGACGTTCCGTCCCCATCCGGGTTCCGACCGATTCCAGCGGATCATCCGGGCGCAAGCACATGCGATGAATGCGGTACGAGTGTGGTATCGGTCGCGTTGCATGCTGCTCGCGTGCAAATTGGCGTGATCAAGTTTTTCGGGATGAGGCGTTCATGAATGGCCGGATCGCTACTGCCGCAGCGTGCGTCATGTCTTGTTTGTTACCGCAGGTCAGTCATGCCCAGGACGTTCCCGGCATCGAGATCTGCACCGTGGAAAAGACCATGGAGCGGCGCACCTCGTGCCTGCAGAGCAACGTCGATTTCCTGCAGAAGACCATCACCAGGCTCTCGCTCGACAGCCAGCGCCGGATCGATGCGGCGAGCCGGCAGATCGATGCGCTGAAGGCGGGCGTGGCGTCGCTGGAAAAGCTCGTCGAGGAGCAGAAGAAGACGATCGAGGAAATCAGGAAGACCGGGCCGGCCAAGGAGACGCCGCCGGCAAAGGATGCCGCGCCGGCCGCGAAGGAAGGCGCCAGGTAGCCGCGCGAGGACGCTACGGCCAGAAGTTCGATCCCGCGACCGGCAATGACGGGCTGGAAATCTGGATACGGTGAGGAAACAGGACGGCCGGCGGAATCGGAAGCATTCAGCTGCATGTTTCCTGACGAGGCTTGATGACAGTTTGCGCAAGAGAGCCTTCGTCCATGCGGGCGGAAACCGCGATGAAGAAAAAGGCAGTTCCGCGTGGCCGCTGTCTAACATCCTGCGCGCCCTGTTCTTTCTCAATCGGCTCGCGCCGGAGAATGCGCCGGGAGTCGTCGCGATTTTCCGCACCTGAACTGGCCCGGAATTCGCATTGCTACATAACTCCGTCAGGGACCGATGGGCGATTCCGAGCGCCCTGCCAAGGCTGGGCAGCAAATCGAACCGGCCTCAGGTCTCGCTGGATGGATTGGAGGGTGCCATGAACATACATGCCGCGGTTAATCCAAAATGGTCCGGCCTGACGCACCCGAGCGGTGATCCCCTCCGCCTGAACAACAAGAGTTTCGTGGCGATCGATCGCGACAAGAATGCCTCGCACGAGCCGACCTATCGCCCGCAGGCGCTCTACAATCGCGCCAATGAAGGCTTTCACGCCAACAACGAGACTTTCCTGCTGCACGAAGTCTCGACCAACCTGCCGATCTACCGCCCCGATACAGGTCCCACCGATTTCCATCTTCACCTGCCGCCCGGCGGCTACCAGCTCGTGCTGGTCACCTCGGGCGTGTTCACCTTCGATTACGACGGCCGGTTCTACTATGTCGGTCCCGGCTCGGTGATGCTGCAGAGCGCGATCGTGCACCGCCAGCTGTTCTACACCTGGTCGGGATTGTCCACCGAGGAGAACCTGAAGACGCCGCAGACCGTGGTCCCGGACCCGATGTCGATGGGCTATTCCGGCAAGTTTCTCGAGGCCTTCATCACCGATCCCACGACGTTCCCCAACCCGACGGTGGTGGATCACGACCACATCAACGAGGAGGAAACGCCGCGTGTCGCCTGGAGCCATCCGCTGCACGACCGTCCGGCCGATGCCTGCTTCTGGCTGCAGGATCCGCACGAGCTGGAAGCGCTGTTCAGGCCGCTGCCGGCGGGCACGCCGATCAAATCCGCAGGTCCCGTTTACGTGCGCGACATCGGCATCGAGGTTCCGAGCGGCCGCCTGACGACGGGGCACATCATCGCGACCGATCCGCGCGGCCAGTCGCTGCTGCCGAAGAGCACGTCCGGCACGGCGGACATCGGCTTTCTCGGCAAGGGCGAGGTCGTCATCTATCGCGTCATTCGCGGCTCGGCCGAATTCACCAACAGCGCGGGGGAGAATTTTGAGCTTGTCACCGGCGATACGGTCACCGCCGGCAAGGACACGGTCAGTCTCGTGGGCCTCGGCGAAAACACCCAGCTGCTTCGGCTTGGCCTGCTGAAGGGCATCGAGAACCTGCGCAGCTGGACGCCGACGCAGCGCGACGAAATCGACGGCCTTGCGGGACAGATCATCACGCGGACGGACGTGCGTCCGTTGCGCCAGGAAGGCAAGCCGGTCGGGTATCTGTACGAGTAAGCAGCTACTCCATATAGCCGATTGCATCGATTGCACCGGCCCCGCAATGCTGCCTTGCGCCGCGGCCGGCTTGCTTGGCAAGCCGGAGCGGTTTTGCCATAAATCCTGCAACGCGTTGCGCGTGCGGGGCTAGCCAAAAAATCCGCCTGCAGCCAAAGCGCCGGGAGGATTTCATGGCCAATATCCGCGTTCTCGCCACCGATCTGGAATTTCCGGAAGGCCCGGTGGCGATGCCCGACGGCTCCGTGGTGCTGGTCGAAATCCGCGGGCAGCGGCTGACGCGGGTTTATCCCGATGGCCGAAAGGAAGTCGTCGCGAAAATTCCAGGCGGGCCGAACGGCGCCGCGCTCGGCCCCGACGGCAGGATGTACATCTGCAACAACGGCGGCTTTAGCTGGATTCCGACCCGCAACATGATCATGCCGGGGCCGCAGCCGGACGACTATCAGGGCGGCTCGATCCAGCGCGTGGACCTGCAGAGCGGCAAGGTCGAGACCGTCGTTGCCAAATGCGGCGAGCACGGCCTGCGCGGGCCGAATGATCTCGTGTTCGACAGGCATGGCGGCCTGTGGTTCTCCGAGCTCGGCAAGCGCCGTCACCGCGAGATGGATGTCGGCGGTATGTACTATCTCAAGCCCGACATGAAGGAGATCGTCGAGGTCGTGCACGGCGTGCTGCCGGCCAACGGCATCGGGCTGTCGCCGGACGAGAAGACGGTCTACATCGCGGAGACGCCGACCGCGCGGCTGTGGGCCTACGAGGTCCACGAGCCGGGCGCGCTGAAGCCGCGCGATCCGATCTATCGCGGCGAGCGCGGCAAGCCGATTGCGGGCCTCGGCGGCTACCAGATGTTCGACTCGCTTGCGGTCGAGGCGAACGGCAATGTCTGCGTCGCCACGCTGATCTCCGGCTGCATTTCGGTGATCGCGCCCGACGGCACGCTGGTGGAGCAGGTGCCGACGGGCGATCGCGTCACCACCAACATCGCCTTCGGCGGGCCGGAGCTGAAGACGGCTTTCATCACGCTGTCGGGCAAGGGCGAACTGGTTGCAATGGACTGGCCGAGGCCCGGACTGGCGCTGAACTTCTTGAACAAGTGAACACGAACCCATCCACGTCATTGCGAGGAGCGAAGCGACGAAGCAATCCATCTTTCCCCGTGCGGATACGTGGATTGCTTCGCTTCGCTCGCAATGACGGAGGAGAGATGGAGTGTACGAAATGCCCTGGCTTGAACCGGTAACGCTACGTGGTGCGCATGCTCGGCTGGAGCCGCTGTCGGCCGACCACTACGATGGTCTCCTCGAAGCGGTGAAGGACGGCGATCTCTGGAAGCTCTGGTACACCTTCATCCCGACCGCCGATAGCATGCGCAGCGAAATCGACCGCAGGCTCGGCCTGCAGGCGGCCGGCGCCATGCTGCCCTTCACCGTATTCGACGCCGACGGCAAGATCGCGGGCATGACCACCTACATGAACGTCGACACGCCGAACCGCCGGGTCGAGATCGGCTCCACATGGTATGCCAAGCGCGTGCAGCGCACCGCGCTCAACACCCAATGCAAATTGCTGTTGCTGCAGCATGCCTTCGAGAAGCTCGATTGCATTGCGGTAGAGTTCCGCACGCATTTCTTCAATCACCAGAGCCGGCGCGGCATCGAACGGCTCGGCGCCAAGCAGGACGGCATTTTGCGCAATCACCAGATTGCACCCAACGGCACGTTGCGCGACACTGTGGTCTACAGCATCATCGCCTCGGAATGGCCGACGGTGAAGGCGCATCTGAACTATCAGTTGAACGAGAAGGCGCGGTAGCGCGCCCATAGTAGGTGCGATGGAAACGTTCGATTATGTGATCATCGGCGCGGGCTCGGCGGGCAGCGTGCTCGCGAACCGGCTCGGCGAAGACCTCGGCACAAAAATCTGCGTGCTGGAGGCCGGGCCAAGCGACTGGCATCCCTACATCCATCTGCCGGCCGGCTTCATCAAGACCTTCCACATGCGCAGTATCAATTGGGCCTACCAGCAGGAGGTCGGCCCATGGACCGGCGGGCGCAGCATCTATGCGCCGCGCGGCAAGACGCTCGGCGGCTCGTCGTCGATCAACGGCCATATCTACAACCGCGGCCAACGCCAGGATTTCGACACCTGGGCCCAGTTGGGTAATCGCGGCTGGGGCTACCCGGACGTGCTGCCATACTTCAAGCGCCTGGAACGCCGGATCGGCGAGGGCGAGGATACGTTCCGGGGCCGCGAGGGGCCGCTCACCGTCACCACCATGGACTGGAAGGATCCGCTCTGCGAAGCCTTCATGGAAGGCGCGGTCAGCCTCGGCATTCCCAAGAACCCCGACTACAACGGCGGCATCCAGGAAGGCGTATCCTATTGCCAGCGCACCATCGAGGGCGGCCTGCGCATGAGCGCGGCCAAAGCGTTCCTGCATCCGGCGAGGAAGCGTGGCAATGTCGACGTGCGCACGCATGCGCATGTTACCAACATCATCTTCGAGGGCAAGCGCGCCGTCGGCGTGCGCTACCTCAAGGGCGGCCGCGGCGGCACGCCGGTCGAAGTGCGCGCGTCGAAGGAGGTCATCCTCTCCGGCGGCGCCTATAATTCACCGCAGGTGCTGCAGCTCTCGGGCGTCGGCTCCCCGGAGCTGTTGCAATCGCACGGCATCGAAGTGCGTCACGCGCTGCCGGGCGTGGGCGAGGGGCTGCAGGATCACTACGCGCCGCGCTCGGTGGCGCGGGTGAAGAATATCAAGACCATCAACGAGCTTCGTCGCGGCCTGAGCCTGTGGGTCGAGGCGCTGAAATGGGCGACGACACGGCGCGGCTTGCTGTCGCTGTCGCCGACCATGGTCTATTGCTTCTGGCATTCCGGCGAGACCAACGAAAGCTCCGACCTGCAGCTCACCTTCACGCCGGCGAGTTACAAGGAGGGCGTGCAGGGCCAGCTCGAGGACGAACCGGGCATGACGGTGGCCTCCTGGCAGCAGCGCCCGGAAAGCCGCGGCTATGTCCGCATCCGCTCGTCCGATCCGTTCCAGCAGCCGATCATCCAGACCAATTATCTCGTCGAGGAGATCGACCGCCGCGTCGTCGTTGCCGGCATGAAGCTGGCGCGCCGGCTGCTCGCCTCCGAGCCGCTCAAACCGTATTACGCCTACGAGGATTTTCCCGGCCCGAAGGTGCAGAGCGACGACGAATTTCTCGCCGCCGCCACCGAGCGCGGCACCACCACCTTCCATCCCGGCTGCACCTGCCGCATGGGCACGGCCGACAAGCCGTGGGCCGTGGTCGACGACCAGCTTCGCGTGCACGGCCTGCAGGGCCTGCGCGTCATCGACGCCTCGATCATGCCGCGCATGATCTCGGCCAACCTCAACGCGTCCACGCTGATGATCGCCGACAAGGCGAGCGACATGATCCGCGGCAAGACGGCGCCCGAGCCGATCATCCTGAAGCACTAGCCATGCGGCACGCGCCAGCATGGTCGATCAGAAACGCACCGATTTGGGAATCCAAAATCGAGTCAACCTGACCCTATCGCGCTGCTAGATATCGAAGAACTTGTGGCGCAGCGCGTCCTCGTACGCTTTCTTGGCGTCCTTGACCCGGGTGCGCAACTCGTCCTCGGCGAAATGGGCCGCTTCCCATTGGTCGAGCTCGGCAACCGTGTGGTTGCCCGAGGCGAGCTCCTCTTCGTGCCTGATCGCGCCGATCCATTCCTCGACCGCCGCTTTGTAGGCGCCTTGTAGGCGATCCAGCTCTGCAACCAGATCCGGGTCGAGTGCCGCTTCGCGATCCTGCATGTCACCCTCGCTTTGCCAGCTTTCTTGCACCTTGTAAGGCGGCGCCATGAAGGAACAACGACACTTGTGTTACGCTGCAACCTCCAGTGAAGCCGGTGGGCATGTTGCCGCCGGCGCGGATGTCGGCCCCGGGGCGAGGGCGAGCCAGCCGGGCGTCGCCTCAAACCTCCCTTCGGCTCAAAAACGCCAGCCGCTCGAACAGGTGCACGTCCTGCTCGTTCTTGAGCAGCGCGCCGTGCAGCGGCGGGATCAGTTTTCGCGGGTCGCGCTCCCTGAGCATCTCCGGCGTGATGTCCTCGTTGAGCAGCAGCTTCAGCCAGTCGAGCAGTTCGGACGTCGACGGCTTCTTCTTCAAGCCGGGCACCTCGCGCACCTCGAAGAAGATGCGCAGCGCTTCTTCCACCAGCCGCTTCTTGATGCCGGGGAAGTGCACGTCGACGATCTTGCCCATGGTGTCGGCGTCGGGGAACTTGATGTAGTGGAAGAAGCAGCGGCGCAGGAAGGCGTCCGGCAATTCCTTCTCGTTGTTCGAGGTGATCATCATGATCGGGCGCTGCTTCGCCTTGATGTTCTCGCCGGTCTCGTAGACGAAGAACTCCATGCGATCGAGCTCGAGCAGAAGATCGTTCGGAAACTCGATGTCGGCCTTGTCGATCTCGTCGATCAAGAGCACCGGGCGCTTCTCGGCGGTGAAGGCGTCCCACAGCTTGCCGCGCTTGATGTAGTTCCTGATGTCGGACACGCGCGCATCGCCGAGCTGGCTGTCGCGCAGGCGCGACACCGCGTCGTATTCGTAAAGGCCCTGCTGCGCCTTGGTGGTGGACTTGATGTGCCAGGTCAGCAGCGGCGCATCGATCGCCTTGGCGACTTCCTCGGCCAGCACCGTCTTGCCGGTGCCGGGCTCGCCCTTCACCAGCAGCGGGCGCTCCAGCACGATCGAGGCATTCACCGCGACCTTGAGGTCGTCGGTCGCGACATAGTCCTTGGTACCGGTAAATTTCATTGCGATGCCTTAAATCCGTTCAATGCGTGTTTCTTGTGCGCAGCGGCTATGATCCTGCCTTAACAGGAATTTCCGGCCGGAACAGCCTCCCCGGCGGGAATAGGGGGGATGCGTCAGCCGCGCCTGATCACGGCCAGCACGGCCATAACGATCGCCGCGCCGATGGTGGCGTTGATGATGTTGCGGATCAAGGTGGGACCCACGCTAAACCCAAGCCGCGGAAGCAGCCACGCCGCAACAAGCGCGCCGGCGACAATGCTGACGCCGGCGATCACGTCTTTCCATTTCGAGCTCGGCGCTGGGGAAAGTGTCAAAGCTGCCTCCGGAAACGCATCGTTGTTCGCAACACAGGCGGCCATTCTCGCGCAGCAACCGGGAGGCTGAACGGGTCGACCCCTGATGAAACGAGCTTGAAAGCTCCGTCAGCCGCGCCTGATCAGCGCCAGGATGACCAGGATGATCACCGCGCCGATGGTGGCGTTGATGATGTCGCGGACCCAGCCGGAGCCCAGGTTCACTCCGATCTGCGGCAGCAGCCAGCTGGCCAGCAGCGAGCCGAGGATGCCGATGATGATGTTGCCGATGAGGCCGAAACCGGCGCCGCGTACAATCAGGCCAGCCAACCAGCCGGCAACGGCGCCGATGATCAGCGCTGCAATGATACCCATGGAAAACCCCCGCACGACATGACCCTGTCGGGCGGCAATTCTAGTCGAAAAAGCGCCCCGGTCTAGGGCCAGCCATGCGCGCGTTGCCCTTGACCTTCCATCTCAAGCGGGCAATCTGTACGTCATGTTCTTGCAATTCTTCACATCGCTCCGTGACGCGCAGGTCCCCGTGACCTTGCGCGAATATCTCACGCTGATGGAAGCGCTCGACGCCGATCTCGCCGAACAGTCGGTGGAGGATTTCTATTATTTGTCGCGCGCGACGCTGGTGAAGGACGAGCGCAATCTCGACAAGTTCGACCGCGTGTTCGGCACGGTGTTCAAGGGGCTCGAGAGCCTGCTCGATGCCATGGGCAATGCCGAGATCCCCGAGGAGTGGCTGAAGAAGCTCGCGGAGAAATACCTCACCGAGGAAGAGAAGAAGCAGATCGAGGCCATGGGCTGGGACAAGCTCATGGAGACCTTGAAGAAGCGCCTCGAGGAGCAGAAGGGCCGCCACCAGGGCGGCAACAAGTGGATCGGCACCGCCGGCACGTCGCCGTTCGGTGCCCACGGCTACAATCCCGAGGGCGTCCGCATCGGCCAGGAGAAGAACCGCAACAACCGCGCGGTGAAGGTCTGGGACAAGCGCGAGTTCAAGGATCTCGACGGCAATGTCGAGCTCGGCATCCGCAACATCAAGGTCGCGCTGCGCCGCCTGCGCAAGTTCGCGCGCACCGGCGCGCCGGACGAACTCGATCTCGACACCACCATCCGCGAGACCGCCAACCACGGCTATCTCGACGTCCACATGCGTCCCGAGCGGCGCAATGCGGTGAAGGTGCTGGTGTTCTTCGACATCGGCGGCTCGATGGATTCGCATATCGAGCAGGTCGAGGAGTTGTTCTCGGCCGCGAAGAGCGAATTCAAGCACATGGAATATTTCTACTTCCACAACTGCCTCTATGAGGGCGTGTGGAAGCAGAACAAGCGGCGCTTCACCGACCGCACGCCGACCTGGGACATCCTGCACAAATACCCCCACGACTATAAGGTCGTGTTCGTCGGCGACGCCTCGATGAGCCCCTACGAGATCATGGTGCCGGGCGGCTCGGTCGAGCATGTCAACGAGGAGGCCGGCTCGGTCTGGATGGAGCGCGTAACCCGCACCTATCCGCACACGGTGTGGCTCAATCCGGTGGCACAGCGGCACTGGGACTATTCTGAATCCACCACCATCATCCGCCGGCTGCTCGCAAATCGCATGTATCCGATCACGATCGAAGGTCTGGAGAATGCGATGAAGGAGCTGGTGCGGTAAGCGCCGCACCAACCCGCATTTTCGGGTTTCGACGCGGAGCAACCAAGGGACGGCGCATGCCCCAGAACATCCACCGCGGCATCAAGCCGATGATCGACGAGGCCAATGCCGAGATCGAAACCATCAGCGCGGCCGATGCGATCAAGCTGGTCGGCGACGACAACGTCGTCATTGTCGATATTCGCGACCCCCGCGAGATCGAGCGCGACGGCCGCATCCCCGGCGCCTTTGCCTGCACGCGCGGCATGCTGGAATTCTGGATCGATCCGCAGAGCCCCTACGCGAAGCCGATCTTCCAGGAAGACAAGAAGTTCGTCTTCCACTGCGCCGGCGGCTTGCGCTCGGCGCTCGCTGCGAAAACGGCCAAGGACATGGGCCTGAAACCGGTCGCGCATATGGGCGGCGGCTTCGCCGCCTGGCGCGACGCCGGCGGCCCGGTCGAGAAGTGGGAGCCGAAGAAGAAGTGAGGTGAGGGGCGCAAGCTCTTGGCCGTCGTCATGCCCGGCCTTGTGCCGGGCATCCACGTCTTGGCCGCGAAGTGTGTGGATGGCCGGGAAATCAGGCGCGAAGACGCGCCTCGCGCTTTTGCCCGGCCATGACAGCCGAATGATCACGCAAGAGAATAATCCATGTCCACGAATACCGACCCGCTCGTCTCGACCGAATGGCTGGCCGCAAACCTCGACAAGCCCGGCGTCAGGGTCGTCGACGCCAGCTTCAAGATGCCGGGCGTGCTGCCGCTGCCGAAGGACGACTATCTCGCCGCGCACATCCCGGGCGCGGTGTTCTTCGACGTCGACGCGGTGTCGGATCATTCCAATCCGCTGCCGCACATGTTTCCCGCCGCCGAGCAGTTCGGCCGCGACGTCGGCGCGCTCGGCATCGGCAATGACGATACCATCGTGATCTACGATGCCGGCGGCTGGGTCGCGGGTCCCCGTGCCTGGTGGATGTTTCTGTCGTTCGGCAAACAGGCGCATCTGCTCGATGGCGGCCTGAAGAAATGGAAGGCGGAGGGTCGCAAGGTCGAGAGCGGGCCGGTGACGGCCAAACCCGCAGCCTTCAAGGCAATGTTCGACGCGCGGCGCGTGCGCAGCATGCAGCAGCTGGTCGCCAACCTTTCCAGCCGCGTAGAGCAGGTGATCGACGCCCGCGCCAGTGATCGCTATCGGGGTGCGGTCGCCGAGCCGCGGGCCGGGCTGCGCGCGGGCCACATCCCCGGCAGCCTGAGCCTGCCCTACAACAACCTCTTCGACGCCGCGACCGGCGAGATGAAGCCGCTGGACGAGCTGCGGGCGGCGTTCCTAGGCGCCGGCGCAAAACTCGATGCGCCGATCGTGACGAGCTGCGGCTCCGGTGTCAGCGCCGCCGTGCTGACGCTTGCGCTCTATCGCCTCGGGGTCGAGAATCCGGCGCTGTACGACGGATCGTGGACGGAGTGGGGCGCGGCCGACGGCCCGCCGATCGCCACCGGACCGGCGTGATTTTCAGCGGCGCGTCGTCGTCGTTAAGGTCGCTGGGCCGACGGCCGGCGGCATCTGCTGCCCCACTTGCCCGAACGGATCCGTCGCTTGCCGCGCCGCTGCCTGCTGCGACGCGAGCCTTGCTCGGCGTGTTGCCGCCCGGCGGCGTTCCCTGGCGCGCTCGGCACGCTTTTGCCTGCGAAGCTCGCTGAGGTCAGTTTTCTCGTCGGTCTTTTTGGCCTCGGCCGGCTTTTCGATCGTGGCGGGATCGCCAAGGGCCGCAGTCTTCGTAACCGGCACGCTCGCCGCGGGCGGCGTGATCTGCTCCGGCGGGACAAGCGCGGCTTCGACCGGCCGAACGGGCGCGGCATCGAGCGCAGCAGGCTCTTGGTCGGCCGGCGGCGGCGATTCGACGGCGGCAGGTAATGGTGCGGGCGTCTCCTTTGCCACAGGCTTCGCCGCAGCTTCGGCCGTTGCCGCGTCGGCTGGCGGAACGTCGTCAACCTTCAGCGCGGCGAGCTTTTCCGTCTCCACCCCGGGCACCGGCGCGGCTTCCGGCGCCGGCTCGGGCGTTGCTATGGGTGGCGTGTCCGTCGCCTGCTCGGATCGGACTGGCTCGACGCGGAGCATTGCCAGGGTCGGAGCCTCCAGCTGCTGGGCGAACACTGGTTCGGGCATCACGCGCCGCGTCGGAACGCTGGCGACCTCCTCATGCGCGGCGCGCAACAGGGCCGCAGCGCCGAGCCCGAAGATCAGGATGGATATGGACAGAAGGATCGCGGCGAGCAGAAAGCGAATTCCGGGGAGCATGGGCTCGGGTTCCGCCTAAGCGGGCATTGCAAAGGCTGCTGGAGGCCTGGGGGAACGCGGTGAGCACTGGATCAGCCGCGTTCGCCGCCGCGAATCAGCTGAATCCAGAATACAGCAATCCGCCCCCTCCCGTGGTTGCACAAAAGCGACAGGCCAATCGCCCGCTAAATCCGCCGAACGCCGCTAAGATGAAGTGATTCCCCGCTAAATTGCGGGTCACAAAGTATTTGCCCCGCGACCGGTTTCGCGGATTTGTCTTGAATGCGCCGCTATCTTCGGTCACTAGCCTTTAACGGTCCGGTGTGGCCTTGGGTCTATACAAGAGCGATGATGATCAAGAAAATTCTGACGATCGGCGCCGCCGTGGCAGCCGCTGCGGCGGGAAGTTCGCTTGCGCAGGCCCAGCAGAGCTATCCGGTGCCCCCCGGCTCGGTTTATTCGGCCAGCCCGGGCTATCCGCCCGGCGGCTATGTCGTCGATGAACGCCGGCCCCATCCCGCCGATTTCGACGAGCTGGAGGACGACGACGCACCGAACGCGCAGTCCTCGACGGCGCTCTCGCCGCCTGGCCCCGTGCTCTCGCCGGCCGATCCGCGCTATGGCCGTCCGCTCTATTCTAACGTTCCGCCGCCGGCGCCGACGGGTCCGATCCTGTCACCCGACGATCCGCGCTACGGCCGTCCGGCCTATTCGGCTGCGCCGCCGCCGCCCCCTACGGGCCCGATCCTGTCCCCCGACGATCCGCGCTACGGCCGCCCAACCCATTCGGCTGCGCCGCCGCCGATCCCGACCGGCCCGGTGATGTCGCCCGACGATCCTCGTTATGGCCGGCCGGCTGCTCCGCCGGCGGTGATCTATGCCGACCGTCCGCCCGCTTCGGCGCCGCCCGGCACCTACAACGATGATGCCCTGCGTCCGCCGGGCGCGATCGGCGCGGCTCCGCCAACCGTCACCGGCGCAGTGCCTCCGCAGGCGCCCGCCGGCGCCGACGGCAGGCCGGTGCAGCTCTCCGCGCTGCCGCCGGAAGAGCAGCCGGAAGTCGCTCCTGCGCAGCTGCCGCCGCACCTGCGCCGGCAGGAAGTCGCCTTCGCCACCAAGGAGCCGGCCGGCACCATAGTGGTCGATACGCCCAACACCTATCTTTACTACGTGCTCGGCAACGGGCGCGCGATCCGCTACGGCGTGCGCGTCGGCCGCGACGGCTTCACCTGGACCGGCGTGCAGAAGATCACCAAGAAGGCCGAGTGGCCGGATTGGCATCCGCCGACCGAGATGATCGAGCGTCAGCCCTACCTGCCGCGCTTCATGGCGGGCGGCCCCGGCAATCCGCTCGGTGCGCGCGCGATGTATCTGGGCTCGACGGTCTACCGCATCCACGGCACCAACCAGCCATCGACCATCGGCAAGTTCGTCTCTTCCGGCTGCATCGGCATGCTGAACGAGGATGTCTCCGATCTGTTCGAGCGCACCAAGGTCGGCACCCGCGTGGTGGTCATGCCGGGCGGTCCGCCGCCTGGAACGGCGACGGCCGCGGCGACGCCGGCTGCCGGCACCGCGACTGCTGCCGCCGGTGCGCCTGCGGGCGCTGCGGCTCCGCCGGCCTATTCGGGCCCGGTGCCTGGCCAGGGACCGACGGTTGTCCCACCCCTGCCGCCGGCGACGACGATCCGCTGACCGGCCTGTGTTGAATTCAAGCCCGCTCTCACCTTCCTCGAGGAGGTCGAGGGCGGGCTTTATCATGTTCTTCGCCAACTTCAACACGCGCGTCTTGAGCGTTGATGCGCCTCGCCTATGCTGTGCTTGATTCCACTCGTCGGAGACTTCAGGTGAAGACACCGCAATGGCTCGTGGCGCTGCTCGCAGCCCTGCTCATCACAGCGCCCGCGGGCGCGCAGCAGCGCTCGGTATGGATCGATGATCTGACCTGGCCGGAAGTGCGCGATGCGATCACGGCCGGCAAGAGCACGGCGATCATCTTTGTCGGCTCCAGCGAGCAGAACGGCCCGCATATGGCGATCGGCAAGCACAATTTCATCGCCCGCTACTGTGCCGAACAGATCGCGGGCAGGCTCGGCGATGCGCTGGTCTATCCCGTCCTTCCCTTTGCCATCACCGGCGATGCCGCGGCGAAGACAGCTCACATGCGCTTTCCCGGCTCGGTGACGCTGCAAAGCGATGTGTTTTCCGGCGTGGTGCGCAACGTGGCGCAGAGCGCGCTCGCTGCCGGCTTCAAGCTGGTGGCGCTGATGGGCGACCATGGCGGCGGCCAGGAGGAGATGGCGCGCGTAGCGCAGGCGCTCGATGCGCAGTCGAAGAAGAGCGGCGCGCGCGTGCTTTATGTCGGCGATCTCTATGGCAAAGCAGACGCGAAGTTCGACGAGCTGATGGCCAGACGCGGCATCACCGGCAAGGAACTGCACGCCGGCGTTCCCGACACGTCAGCGGTCATGTTCCTCGGCATGGAGAACTGGATCAGGAAGGACCAGCTCGCCGCCGCCAACGAGGCAAACGGCGTGCAAGGTTCGCCCACGCTGGCGACGCCCGAGCTTGGCAAGCTCTACCTCGACATGAAAATCGACAGCGCGGTGAACCAGATCAAGGCGTTTCGCGCCGACCCGCGATAGCGGGGGTTGATTCACCTCTCCCGACGGGAGAGGTGAAGCTCCGATGCCGCGGGAGCCGGCCCTTCTGGTTCAGTCTTCCGTGAACAAGTCATCAAGCCGTTGATGGGGAGTCTGTTTTTCGGTTGCGGAGGCATTTGAGATTGCAGGAGATGGTGGCTTGAGGCCCCCGAACCTTGCAATTTCGTTTTGTGGATTCCCTTTCGTGGCGGACC
>DATLXL010000005.1:0-49398 GCA_035575905.1 Bradyrhizobium sp.
GGTACGTCTGGAGCGACGACGACAAGAAATATGCCGGCACGCGCATCATTTTCACCGACACTGAAAAATCCAACTGGTCGTGGGACGCCGAGGCGAAGGCCTATTATTGGCACCGCTTCTTCTCGCATCAGCCGGATCTGAATTTTGACAATCCCCGCGTGGTCTCGGCGGTGATCCAGGTGATGAAGCGATGGCTCGATACCGGCGTGGATGGCTTCCGGCTGGATGCGATTCCCTATCTCTGCGAACGCGACGGCACCAACAACGAAAATCTCCCGGAAACTCACGCCATCATCAAGCAGCTCCGCGCCGAACTCGACGCCTATGCGCCGGGCAAGGTGCTGCTGGCGGAAGCCAATCAGTGGCCGGAGGACGTCCAGGAATATTTCGGCGAGGGTGACGAATGCCAGATGGCGTATCACTTCCCGCTGATGCCGCGCATTTACATGGCGATCGCGCAGGAAGATCGCTTCCCGATCACCGACATTCTCAGGCAGACGCCGGACATCCCGGCGAACTGCCAGTGGGCGATGTTCCTGCGCAACCACGACGAACTGACGCTGGAGATGGTCACGGACGTCGAGCGCGATTATCTGTGGTCGACGTATGCCAACGATCCGCGCGCGCGCATCAATGTGGGCATTCGCCGTCGCCTCGCGCCGTTGATGGACAATGATCGCCGCAAGATCGAGTTGATGAACTCGCTGCTGCTGTCGTTTCCCGGCACACCGATCATCTACTATGGCGACGAGATCGGCATGGGCGACAACATCTATCTCGGCGACCGCAACGGCGTGCGCACGCCGATGCAGTGGACGTCCGACCGCAACGGCGGCTTCTCGCGCACCGATCCCGCCCGCCTCTACGCGCCGATGATCATGGACCCGGTCTATGGCTATGAAGCCGTCAACGTCGAGGCACAGTCGCGCAGCCTCGGCTCGCTGCTGTCGGCCACCAAGAAGCTGATCGGCATCCGCAAATCCACCGCCGCATTCGGCCGCGGCAGCATGACCTTCATCCGCCCGGAGAACCGCGCGGTGCTGGCCTATGTCAGGCAGCACAACGACGAAGTCATATTGTGCGTCGCCAACCTGTCGCGCTCCGCACAGGCCACCGAGCTCGATCTTTCGGCCTGGAAGGGGCGTGTTCCGCTGGAAATGCTCGGGCGCTCGCGCTTCCCCGCCATCGGCGAACTGCCTTACATGATCACGCTGGGGCCTTATGGCTTCTACTGGTTCCAGTTGCAATTGCCCGACAAGTCGGAGCCGGTGAAGCATCGTGCGGTGCCGGAATTCGAGACGCTGGTCGTGCCGGTCGGCTCGACCTGGGTGTCGCTGGCGCGCGAGCGCGGCGTGTTCGAGCGCGACGTGCTGCCCGGCCATCTGGCGCGCACGCGCTGGTATCCTGAACGCTCGCCGCGGGCAATTCATCCTGTGCTGGTTTCCGCCATTCCATTCTGCGACATCGGCGACAACCGGCCTTACCTCGCCTTCTTCGAGGCCAAGCAGCGCGGGCAGAGCGCCCGCTATGTGATGCCGATGCAGATCGAATGGGTGCGCTTCGACCGCGAGCACTACAATCCGCGGGCGCTCGCCGCCGTGCGCCAGGGCGCGCGCGAGGGCACGCTGCTCGACGTGGCGAGCGAGCCCATCTTCATCGGACTGATGCTGCGTAATTTGCGCGAGCGGCTGACGGTGGACGAAAGCGAACAGGGCCTGAAGCTGGAATTCCGGCCGACCGGCAAGTTCGACGACAGCATGGTGCGCGAGCCCAATCGCGTCCGCGCCTTCGAAAGCGAATTCCCGGCCAATGCGGCGCTGGTCGATCACAACTTCGTCTTCAAGCTGTTCCGCAAGCTGGAACCGGGCGTGCATCCCGCCATCGAGATGGGCCGCTTTCTTACCGAGGTCGCGGGCTTTGCCAACGCGCCGCATCTGCTCGGTACTGCCGAGTTGATCGATCCCGACGGCAGCCGCAGCGCGATCGCCACCTTGCATGCGCAGGTGCAGAATCAGGGCGATGCCTGGACGGTGATGTCGGCCTATCTCGGCCGCTTCGTCGAGGAGCACATCCTGCTGCAGGACGGCGACGGCGAGGACCAGTCGCCGCTGCGGCAGATGGCGCAGATCGGAAGGCGGCTGGCCGAACTGCATCTGGCGCTGGCGGGCAATACCGCGCAAGCCGACTTCGCGCCGGAGCCGGTGCACCAGAACGACTGGCAGCACTGGACGCAGGAGATCATCGAGAGTGCCGGCCGCGCGCTCGATGCGCTAAAACTGTACCGCAGCAATATTGCCGACGCCGACCGCCCGCTGGTCGAGCAATTCGCGGCGCGCAAGGCGGCGCTGCCCGAAATCCTGAGCCGGCTGGCCCCGCACGGCATCGAGCTGGAGGCCATCCGTCATCACGGCAATTTCGCGCTCGGACATGTGCTGATCGTCAAGGACGACGCCTTCATCACCGGCTTCGAGGGCGCAGCCGGCCTGACCCTGGCGCAGCGGCGGCGCAAGATGCCGGCCGCGCGCGATGTGGCCGGCTTTGTCCATTCCATTGATGCCGCAACCGAGGCCGCGCTGCGGCGGTCGCTGACAGTCGCCCCCGACGACCAGAGCCGGCTGGCACTGCGGCTCGGTGAATGGCGCGACCGCGCCGTCGAAGCCGGCATCAGCGGCTACCGCGAGGCCATGTCCGGCACGCGGCTGTGGCCCGACGACCCCTGGGCGGCACAGCGGCTGATCGACTTCTTCATCCTGGAAAGAGCGCTCTACGAAATCGAGCACGAAGCAGCGCATCGGGCGGACCGGCTGCGCTTCCCCCTCGCCGCGATCCTCCGTATGCTGTCGCAGCAACCCGCAGCCATGTGAATGACAAAACTCTCCGCAGAAGCCTATGCCATCGTTGAGGGCCGCCACTCGGACCCTTTCCACTATCTCGGCCTGCACAAGGAAGGCGGCAAGACCATCGTGCGCGCCTTCCTGCCGGAGGCAACGCAAGTCGATGCGGTCGGCGTGCATGGCGATGCCGCCAACCTGACCCGCATCCACGAGGCCGGGCTGTTTGCCGGCGCAGCGCCCGAGGGCGCCGAGCGCTATCAGCTGCGCGCCCGCTTCGGCAATAACGTGGTGGAGCTGGAAGACCCCTATCGCTTCCCGCCGGTGCTGAGCGATTTCGATCTGCATCTGCTCGGCGAAGGCACCCACCAGCACATCTATGACAAGCTCGGCGCGCACCCGACGACGCTCGACGGGGTCGAGGGCGTCGCCTTCGTGGTGCTGGCGCCGAACGCGCGGCGCGTCAGCGTGGTCGGCGATTTCAACTACTGGAATCCGCGGCGCCATCCGATGCGGGTGCGCGGTAACGGCTATTGGGAATTGTTCATTCCGCGCGCCAAGCCGGGCGACCACTACAAGTTCGACGTCATTGGCCCGCGCGGCCAGCATCTGCCGATGAAATCCGATCCGGTGGCGTTTGCCGCCGAGGTGCGGCCGAAGACGGCCTCGATCGTGGTGGACCTCGCAACCGTGCCGCAGCCGCGGCCAGCGCCGCAGCACATCAACGCCCGCAGCGCGCCGATCTCGATCTACGAGGTGCATCTCGGCTCGTGGCGGCGCAAGGACGGCAACCGCTGGCTCAGCTACCGCGAGCTTGCCGAACAACTGCCCGGCTATGTCCGCGACATGGGCTTCACCCATGTAGAATTCCTCCCCGTCAGCGAGCATCCGTTCGACGGCTCCTGGGGTTATCAGCCGACCGGGCTTTTTGCGCCGACCAGCCGGTTCGGCTCACCGGTGGATTTTGCCGCGCTGGTCGATGCCTGCCACGCCGAAGGGCTCGGCGTCATTCTCGACTGGGTGCCCGGGCATTTTCCCGACGATCCGCACGGGCTCGGCCATTTTGACGGCACCGCGCTCTACGAACACGCCAATCCCAAGCAAGGCCGCCATCTCGACTGGGGCACGCTGATCTACAATTACGGGCGCACGGAGGTCACCAACTTTCTGGTCTCCAACGCGCTGTTCTGGCTGGAGCGCTACGGCATCGACGGCCTGCGCGTCGATGCCGTGGCCTCCATGCTCTATCTCGACTACAGCCGCCCCGCCGGGGACTGGATTCCGAACAAGCATGGCGGTCGGGAAAATCTCGAGGCCATCGCCTTCCTGCGCCGCTTCAATACCGAGCTGTATTCACGTTTCCCGCGGGCGATGACGGCAGCGGAAGAATCCACCGCATGGCCGCAGGTGTCGCGCCCGGTGGACCATGGCGGCCTTGGCTTCGGCTACAAGTGGAACATGGGATGGATGCACGACACGCTGAAATATATCGGCAAGGATCCCATTCACCGCAAATACCACCACGGCGACGTGCTGTTCGGCCTGCACTACGCCTTCTCGGAGAACTTCATCCTGCCGCTATCCCACGACGAGGTCGTGCACGGCAAGGGCTCCATCCTCCGCCGCATGCCCGGCGACCAATGGCAGCGCTTTGCCAACCTGCGGGCTTATTACAGCTTCATGTTCGGTCACCCCGGCAAGAAGCTGCTGTTCATGGGCTGCGAATTCGGCCAGGAGCGCGAATGGAACCACGACCATTCGCTGGACTGGCATCTGCTCGACAACAAGAACCACGCCGGGGTGCAGGCGCTGATCGGCGATCTCAACCAGCTGTATCGCACAACGCCGGCGCTGCACGAGCTCGATTGCGAGGAATCCGGTTTCGAATGGCTGGTTACGGAGGACGCCGACAACAACGTGTTCGCCTGGCTGCGCAAGGGGTTTGACGAACGCTCGCGCTGCGTGGTCGTCGTGAACTTCTCGCCGAACGTTCATTACAACTATCGCGTCCGGGTGCCATTCGGAGGCCGCTGGCGCGAGGCGTTCAATTCGGACTCCGCCCATTACGGCGGCAGCAACGTCGGCAATTCCGGCGGCATTGAGGCGTTGCAGGGTCATGGCCATGAACTTAATCTCACCCTTCCGCCGCTGGCTGCGATCTTCCTCGTACCCGAAAGCTGACTTTATGCGTTTGTCCTCCGGCTCGCCGTCACGCCTTGGTGCAAGCTGGGACGGACGGGGGACCAATTTTGCGCTGTTTTCGGCCAATGCGGAGAAGGTCGAGCTTTGCCTGTTCGATGCCCAGGGCAGGCGCGAGCTGGAACGCATCGAATTGCCGGAGCGCTCGGAGGATGTCTGGCACGGCTATCTCAACGATGTTGCGCCCGGCCAGCTCTATGGCTACCGCGTGCACGGCCCCTATGCGCCCGAACGCGGCCACCGCTTCAACCCCAACAAGCTCCTGATCGATCCCTATGCGCGGCGGCTGGCCGGGCGGCTGGTGTGGAGCGATGCGCATTTCGGCTTCCGTATCGGCAGCCCGCGCGAGGACCTCTCGTTCGACCGCCGCGACAATGCCCGCGGGATGCTGAAGGCGGTCGTGGTCGACGAACTGTTCCAGGGCCGCCAGGAAACGCGGCCCAATATTCCCTGGGAAGACACCATCATCTATGAAGCGCATGTCAAGGGACTGACGCAGCTTCGCGAAGACGTGCCGCCGCAGCTGCGCGGCACCTATGCGGGCCTGAGCTCGCCGGCGATGATTGCCCACCTGAAACGGCTCGGCGTCACCATGATCGAGCTGTTGCCGGTCCACGCGCTGATCGACGACCGCATTCTGGTGGAGAAGAAGCTCGCCAATTACTGGGGCTACAACACCATCGGCTTCTTCGCGCCGGAACAGCGTTACGCGCAGGACAACGCGCTGGACTCCTTCCGCACAACGGTGGCGCGGCTGCACGATGCCGGCATCGAGGTGATGCTCGACGTCGTCTACAACCACACCGCCGAGGGTAATCACCTCGGCCCGACGCTGTCGTTCCGTGGCATCGACAATGCCTCCTACTACTGGCTGAAGCCGGACAATCCCCGCTACTACGACGACTTCACCGGCTGCGGCAGCTCGGTGAACCTCACCCATCCGCGCGTGCTGCAGATGGTGACGGACTCGCTGCGCTACTGGGTCGAAGTCTGCCATGTCGACGGTTTCCGCTTCGATCTCGCCACCACGCTGGCGCGCGGGCCGAACGGCTTTGACCGCGCCAGCGGCTTCCTGACCGCGGTCCGCCAGGATCCGGTGCTGGCGCAGGTCAAGCTTGTCGCCGAGCCGTGGGACGTCGGACTCGGCGGCTACCAGGTGGGCGCCTTTCCCTCGCAATGGTCGGAGTGGAATGACCGCTATCGCAGCGCAATGCGGCGCTACTGGAGCGGCGAAGGCAGCCTGATCGGCGAGATTTCGAGCCGCATGACGGCATCCTCCGATCTGTTCCGGCATGACGGCCGCAATCCGCGCGCCTCCGTCAACCACATCACCGTGCACGACGGATTCACGCTGGCAGATCTCTTCTCCTACAACGAGAAGCACAATCTGGCGAACGGCGAAGACAACCGCGACGGCGCCAACGACAACCACAGCAACAATTGCGGCCATGAGGGACCGACCGACGATCCCAAGATTCTTGCGCTGCGCCGGCAGCTGCGCCGCAACCAGCTCGCCTGCCTGTTGCTGGCGCAGGGCTTGCCGCTGCTGCTCGCCGGCGATGAGGTCGGCAACTCGCAAGCAGGCAACAACAATGCCTATTGCCAGGACAGCGAGATTGGCTGGGTGAACTGGGACAATCTCGGCCACGAGGCCGAGGACTTCACCGGCTTCGTCGGCCACCTCACGGGCCTGCGCAAGCGCTTCCCGCAAATCCGCAACCGCCGCTGGCTGGACGGAAAGCGCCCTGATGGCTCCTACGGCGTGCTGTGGCTGACGCCTGCGGCGGCGGAGATGACGGAGCAGGACTGGAAGTTTCCGGAAGGACGGTTTCTATCCTATGTGCTGGCCCCGACCGATCCCGGCGGCGCGCCGATCTTCATCGTGCTCAATGCCGCGCCCGAGGAGATCATGTTTCATCTGCCGAAGCTGCCGGAATACAAGCAGTGGCGGCAGGTGCTGAGCACGGTCGAGCTGAAGCAGCCGTCAGCCGACTTTGCTTCCGGCAGCGAGACCAAGGCGCCGCCGCGCACCGTGCTGGCCTTCGAAGGCGCCCGCTAAAGCGCGAAGATCAGGAATCGATTGGTCATGGGAGTCTGCTTGACCTCTCCCGCTTGCGGCAGAGGGAGCGGACCGCCTCGTTGCGTAATCCAATCCCGCTCTCACTGCGCATGACTTATTTCTTCGTTAGCAGCAGCTTGCCGCGCTCGCGGATCGCAATCTGCGCCATCTCGGCAAAGCGCTGCAGCAGGAACGGCAGCGTCACCTCGACCTTGACGTGATCCTCGGCCACATCGACATGGCCAGACGCAGCCTGGCCCAGCGCGCGCACGCGAAAAATCATGCGATTGTCCTCCCAGCGCTCCTCGTCGACCTTCAGCATCGGCACATGCGATGCCGCGCGCGAAAGTCCCGTCTTCAGCCGGCGCATCGCTTCCTCGCGACCGAGACTGTGTGGAATTGAAACGATCAAAGGGCCGGGCATCTGGTTCTCCATTCTCTTGCGCTCAATGTAGTTCCGCTCCTCCGAAGCGAAAGGGCTGCGATATGGCGTCGCGAAATGCGGAACTTTCACAGTTCCCGAAGGTTTCCCCGGGCGAAGGCAGACAAATGCGCCCCTCGCGGGCTGAGGAGAGATGTTATGTCAATCGGCACTATCATTCTGATTATTCTGGTCATCGCCCTGCTCGGCGGCTTTTCCGGCATCGGCGGCGGCCCGTTCTACGGCACCGGCTATTACGGCGGCGGCGGACTCGGGCTGATTATCGTGATCCTGCTGATATTGCTGCTGCTTGGAAAGCTGTAAGCGAGCAACGAGCGCTTGCCTCACGAGCGGACGCAGGGTGGGCAAGGGCGGGACAGCGCCGTGCCCACCCTCGCTTGTTTCGAGCATGGGGACGCTTCGCTTTGCCCCTACAGTTTCTCAACCAGCTTCTTGATCGCAGGCTTGATCGCGCCGGCGGCGTCCTCGTAGCCCTCCCACGCCTTGCTCCTGGCGAGCAGCGCCGGCACGGTGCGCAGCGTGTAGCGCTTGGGATCGAGGTCGCCACGCACCTGCGTCCACGTCAACGGCATCGACACGGTGGCGCCCGGTCGCGCGCGCGGCGACAGCACGCCGACCGCAGTCGACATGCGATCGTTGCGAAGATAGTCGAGGAATATCTTTCCCTTGCGCTTCTGCTTTGACATGTTCAGCAGGTATCGCTCGGGATCGTCGTTGGCCATCCACTGACAGACGCCCTGCGCGAACGCTTTGCCCTCCTTCCAGTCGACCTTGTCCCTGGCGCCGTAGAGCAGCGGCGCGACGACATGCAACCCCTTGCCGCCCGTCGTCTTGCAGAAGCTTTCAAGTCCGAGTGCCGAAAGCCGTTCGCGCATCTCTTTGGCGGCCGCAATCACCTCAGCGAAATCCACATCGGGCGCGGGATCGAGATCGAACACCAGACGACCCGGAACGTCATAGGCGTCGGGTGCGCAATTCCAGGGATGCAATTCGACGCCGCCTGACTGCGCAACGGCGGCCAACCCTTCCAAGCGGTCGATCTGGATATAGGGCTTGCGGTCTCCGGAGACCTTGACGAGTTCCAGCAGCTTTGACGTGCCGGTCATGGCATGGCGCTGAAAGAACGTCTCGCCATCGATCCCGTCTGGCGCGCGCACCACCGAACAGGGCCGGCCCTTCAGGTACCCGATCATCCAGTCGCCTACCGACTCGAAGTAATTGGCGAGATCGAGTTTCGTGACCGGCTCCCCGTCGCCGCCATCGGGCCACAGTGCCTTGTCCTGGTTCGAAATGGCGACGCCCATCACCTCGGCGCCCTTTTTGGCCGACGATTTCGCAACGATCGGCTTGACGACGCTGACCTTCGCAGGCATCTCGGCCTCCACCTCGTGCGCCGGCTTGTCCTCGCGCAGGCCCTTGAACGCAGCCTGTCTGATATTGTTGTCCGCGGTCCAGCCGGCGAATTCGATCTCGGCGACCAGCTTCGGCTTCAGCCAGTGGACATCACGCGTCTTCTTCGGCGCGTTGGCCCCGCTGAACGGGCTCTTGTCCGACGCATTGGCCTTTAGATGCGGCATCAGCATCCGCACCTTGTCGGCGCCGAAACCGGTACCGACAATGCCGACAAAGGCCAGGTGCTTGTCGCGATAGACGCCGGCCATCAACGAGCGGAATTTGCCGGCGGTGGTCTTCCAGCCGCCGATCACGACCTCATGGCCGGCCCGCGCCTTGGCTTTGGTCCAGCTTTCAGTGCGGCCGGAATGATAGCGCGCCTCCAGCTTCTTGGAGATCACGCCCTCCAGCTTCAGTTCCCTGGCCGATTGCAGTACCGCCTCGCCGTCATCGTCGAAATGCTCGACATAGCGAATCAGCTTCGCTTTGCCGTTTCGCGCCTCCAGCAGCGCCTTGAGCCGCGCCTTGCGTTCGCGCAGCGGCAGCGCACGCAGATCCTCGCCATCGGCGAACAGCAGATCGAAAGCGTAGTAAATCAGGTTGGCGGTCTTGCCCTCGGCGATCGCGGCCTGCAGCGCGGAGAAATCCGGCAAGCCGTCGTGATCGACGGCGACAATCTCGCCATCGATCAGCGCATCCGGCAGGTTGGCGCCCTCTCTCGCGATCTCGGGAAATTTTTCTGCCCAATCCAATCCCTTGCGCGTGTACAGTGCCACCTCGCCGTCCGCGATGCGCAGCTGCAGGCGGTATCCGTCGAACTTGATTTCGTGGCACCACGCCGCGCCGCTCGGCGGCCTCTCCACCGAGGCGCAAAGCTGCGGCGGCACGAAGTCGGGCATGGCGGAGACCTTCTTCGACGCAGGCCTCTTCGTTGCCTTGGCCGGCGGAACCCTGGTCTTCGCGCGCGCCGCGGCGGCAGAACCGCGATTGGAATCCCAGGTCGCATCCGCCTTGATCTTGCCCTTGGCCAGCATGAACGGTTTTGGCGCCCTGCCCTTGCCGGCTGCGATCTGCTCCATCGAGCGGCCCGAGGCGACCGAGCGATCCTCCTTGAGAATTTCCTCACCGGCGCCATCGCGCGCATAATCGTCGCGATGCTTGATCAGCAGCCAGTTGGTCCGTTTGCCGCCGTAACGGTCGCCTTTCATTCGTACCAGCACCCAGCTGCCGTGCAGCTTGCCGCCGTGCAGACTGAACTTGAGATCGCCCTTCTTGAAGCCGCGCTCCGGATCGTCGGATTCCCAGTAGCCGCGATCCCACAGCATCACAGTGCCGCCGCCATACTGGTCTTCCGGGATCGTGCCTTCGAAATCGCCATAGTCGAGCGGATGGTCCTCCACCTCGACGGCGAGCCGCTTGTCGTGCGGATCGAGCGAGGGCCCCTTGGTAACGGCCCACGACTTGAATACGCCGTCGAACTCGAGCCGCAGATCGTAATGCAGCCGCGTCGCATCATGTTTCTGGATCACGAAACGCCGCTGTTTCGACGGCGCCACCCTGACGTCGCCCGAGGGCTCCGAGGTGACGTCGAAGTCGCGCTTCTTGCGATAGGTGGTCAGACTCTTGTGCACGCATGATCCTTGCAGCAGCAGCCGCGGCGGCAGGCCCCACGGAACGAAAACGGCTGCAATCCGTTCAGGTTCCTGAACCCTGGCCCATCCCGGAGATTGTAATGGCTCCCCGCGCCTATTGGAAAGGCTCCCTGAAGCTGTCGCTGGTGACATGCCCGGTGGCGCTGTACCCGGCCTCCACCGCGGCCGAGAAGACCCGCTTCCACATGATCAACCGGGAGACCGGCAACCGGCTGAAGCAGCAGATGGTGGACGCGGAGACCGGCGATGTCGTCGAAGGCGAGCAGAAAGGGCGCGGCTACGAGCTGTCAAAGGGCAAATTCGTGGAAATCGAAAAGGATGAGCTCGAAGCGGTGCAGATCGAGAGCACCCACACCATCGACATCGACAGCTTCGTGCCGCGCGAGGAGATCGACAAGCGCTACCTCAGCCACCCCTATTATATCGTGCCCGACGGAAAGGCCGGCGTGGACGCCTTTGCCGTGATCCGCGACGCCATGAAGGACCAGGACCGGGTCGCGCTGGCACGGATCGTGCTGACCAATCGCGAGCACATCATCACGCTGGAACCGTTGGGCAAGGGCCTGCTCGGCACCACGCTGCGCTACCCCTATGAGCTGCGCGACGAGGCCGATTACTTTGACGATATCAAGAGCCCGAAAATCTCGAAGGACATGGTCGAACTCGCCAGCCACATCCTCGACCAGAAGGCCGCTCATTTCGATCCCGACAAATTCAAGGACCAGTACGAAAACGCGCTGAAGGCGCTGGTCCGCCGCAAGGCTGCCGGCAAGCCGCTGAAGCCGGCCGAGCGCGAGGAACGGGGCGACAATGTCGTCGACCTGATGGATGCGCTGAAGCAGAGTCTCAAAGGCGGTGGCACGAAGCGCCGCGGCCATATGCCGGCCCGTCGCAGCTCTACGCAGCGGCGTCCCGCGCGGAAGGCGCACCGCCCGTCGGCCCGGCATCGGCGGGCCGGGTAGACGCACTTCACCGCCGTTGCGGGGCGCGAACCGACGCCCGTAATGACAGCGGTCGCCCTCGCCGCGACTGACCCCGCTTGCATTGGGTTCCGAGCAAAGGCATTTTCCCTCCCCGAGAAGCGCCGCCCCAAGAGCGGCCCGGGAGGAGAAACATGGCCTTGACGATGTCGCATGTCGCGGGACCCAGCACACCTGCGGTGCGGGAATGGACCTTTGGCGATCTGTTGCGGAGGGCAGCGGACTCCGCGCCCGACCGCCTCGCCTTGATCGCGGGCCTGCCCGATCCGGCGCTGCGGCGAAAATGGACCTACGCAGAGTTGTACCGCGAGGCCGAGCGCACCGCCCGCGCACTGCTGACCCGCTTCAAGAAGGGCGAGCGCATCGCGGTGTGGGCGCAGAACCTGCCGGAATGGATCATGCTGGAATTCGGCGCGGGCATGGCCGGAATGGTGCTCGTCACCGTAAACCCGGCCTTTCGCGCCAACGAGGTGCAGTATGTGCTGAAGCAGTCGCGCTCGGCCGGCGTCTTCGTCGTCAACAGCTTTCGCGGCAATCCGATGCTGGAAACGGTGCAAGCGGTTAGAGCCAGCTGCCCCGAATTGCGTGAAGTGATCTGCTTCGACGACTGGGACAAGTTCATCGCCGCGGGCGATGATGCCCGCGTGGAACTGCCGGACGTCAGCCCCGACGATCCCGTCATGATCCAGTATACCTCGGGCACCACGGGCTTTCCCAAGGGCGCGCTGCTGCGCCATCGCGGCCTGCTGAACAACGGCGCCGATACCGCCGACCGGATGGGCTATGACGAAGGCGATGTCTTCGTCACCACCATGCCGTTGTTTCACACCGGCGGCTGCGTCTGCTGCGTGATCGGGGCGGTCTACAAGGCGGCTACACAAGTGCTGATCGAGGCGTTCGATCCGGCCGTGGTGCTGGAGATGTTCGGCACCTACCGGGGCGCCGCGATGGTCGGCGTGCCGACCATGCTGATTGCGATGCTCGAGCATCCGAATTTCAAGACCACCGATCTCTCGGGCGTCAAGGCGATCTGCTCCGGCGGCTCGACGGTGCCGGCGCCGCTGGTGCGGCGGCTGGAGAAGGAGCTTGGCGCCCCCTTCACCATCGTGTTCGGCCAGACCGAGTGCTCGCCGGTCGCTGCGCAAACCAGCGCCGGCGACAGCGTCGAGGACAAGGCCGACACCATCGGGCTGCCGTTGCCCAACATGGAAACGAAGATCGTCGATCCCGGCACCGGCGAGACGGTGCCGATCGGCACCATCGGGGAGTTCTGCACCCGCGGCTATCACGTCATGCTCGGCTATTTCGAGATGCCCGACGCGACGGCAGCGGCGATCGACAGCGACGGCTGGCTGCACACCGGCGATCTCTGCGCGATGGATGCGCGCGGTTACTGCACGGTGGAGGGACGGCTCAAGGACATGATCATCCGCGGCGGCGAGAACATCTATCCGCGCGAGCTGGAGGAACTGCTGTTCAAGCACCCCAAGGTCGGCGAAGTCGCCGTGATCGGCGTGCCGCACGAGAAATGGGGCGAAGAGGTCGCCGCCTTCATCCGTGCCGCGCCCGGCGCCGTGATCGAGAAGGAAGAACTGATCGACTACATGCGCGCCTCGCTCGCCCCGCACAAGACGCCGAAGCATTGGTTCGTGGTGGAGGCCTTCCCGTTGACGGGCTCCGGCAAGATCCAGAAATTCAAGCTGAAGGAATCCTGGATCAAGGGCGAAATGACGGCGATCTAGCGCATCTCGATCGGGCGGTCCCAACGAGAAAAGAAAACAACAATAGACATGCAGAACAAGATCGCGCTCGTCACTGCCGCGGCTTCCGGCGCAGGCCGCCCGGCACGCTGATCCTGGCGCGCGAGGGCGCAGCGGTTGCGGCGCCGACCAGAACGAAGCCGGCATGAACGCGGTGGCGGACGAAATCCGCAAGCGCGCGGTCGCCTTCGCGTTTGACGTGCACGAGCTGCATAGCGGCCGGTGCGCATTGCTCGGTCAATCCGGCGCGCGCAAGCGGTAGCCGATGCCTGTCTCGGTCAGCACGAAATGCGGGCGTTCGGGATCGGCCTCGATCTTTTGACGAAGCTGACGGACATACACGCGCAGATATTGCGCGTCGGTGAGTTCGTCCCACAGCTCCTTCAGCAGGAAGCGATGGGTCAGCACCTTGCCGGCGTGCTGCACCAGCACGCGCAAGAGATCGTATTCCTTCGGCGACAGCTTTACCTCACGCTCGCCGACCTTGACGATGCGGCGAACGAGGTCGACGGAAAGGTCGCCGGTGCGGAAGATCGGCCGCTCGCCCTGCACCTGCAGCTGGTGGCGCAGGGCGGCGCGCATGCGCGCCAGCAGTTCGTCCATGCCGAACGGCTTTGTCAGATAATCGTCGGCGCCGAGATCGAGCGCCTGCACCTTCCCGGCCTCGTCGCCGCGGCTCGACAGCACCACGATCGGCACGCTTTCATTGCGGGCACGGATCATGCGCAGGAGGTCGTGGCCCTGGATATCGGGGAGGCCAAGGTCGAGGATGATCAGCGCCGGCCCCTCGGCCAGCTTCTCCAGCCCGAGCTTGCCGCTGGACGCCTCCAGAATGTCATAACCCTGCGTGCTCAGGCCCATCCGGAGCAGCTTGCGGATCGGCGGCTCGTCGTCGATGACCAGAACCTTGATGGCCGGAGCGTTCATGCGGCGGTATCCAGTCGGCCTGCATCTGCCGGCACCGGCAGGCGGATGGTGAGCACGGCGCCCGAGCGGTCGGTGCGATTGGCGGCGACGATGGTGCCATGCATGGCCTCGACAAAGCCGCGGGAGATCGCGAGCCCAAGCCCGGTGCCGGGGCGAACGTGATCGCCCTTCTCCACCCGATAGAACTTGTCGAACACGCTGTCGAGTTCGGCCGGCGGAATGCCGCTGCCCTCGTCCATGACCCGCAGCAGGATCGTATCGCCGTCGCGCTGCGCACGGATCGAAATTGTGGTCTCGGCAGGCGAATACTTGGCGGCATTGTCCAGCAAATTGAAGATCACCTGCTCGAACAGCACGGCATCGAGTTCCAGCATCGGCAGGTCGGCGGCGAGATCGAGATGCACCTTGTGGTGCACGAGGATCTTGCCGGCGCGGCGCAGCGCACTGCCGACGATCTCGCCGATGTCGTGGCGCGCGGTGTTCGGCACGATGGCGCCGGATTCCAGTTTAGTCATGTCGAGCAGGTTGACGATGAAGCGGTTGAGCCGTTCCGATTCCTCGATCACGGTGGCGAGCAGCTCGTGCTTTTGCGCATCATCCAGTCCCGCGCCGAGATCGCGCAGCGTGCTCGCCGAACCCAGCACCGATGCAAGCGGCGTCTTCAGATCGTGCGAGATCGAGGTGAGCAGTGCGCCGCGCAGCCGGTCGGATTGCACCGTGCGCTTGACGCGGTCCATGTCCTCGACCAGCAGCACGCGCTCGATCGCGAGCGCGCCCTGGTCGACCAGCGCATCGAGCAGGCGGCGCTGGTCCGGCGTCAGCAGCGGGCCGGTCCTGTCGTCGTCGATTCCGATCACGCCGATCTGGCCGCGCCCAGTGCGCATCGGCATGAACAGTCGTTTTGCGCCGGGCAGCGTGTCGGAGCCGCGGCCGGCGGGGCGGTCATTGCCCCAGGCCCAGCTGGCGGCCGCAAGGTCGGCCTGGTCAAGCTGGTCCTCCGGCGGATAGCCGGTCATCACCGTCAGCACGCCGTGCTGCGGCAGCAGCAGCACCACCCTCACCTTCAGCATCAGCGCGATCTGGTAGGCGGTCGCCCACAAGACATCGTCGAGCGTCGCGGTGCCCGCGAGCTTGCGGCTGAACGCATAGAGCAACTCGGTGGTCCTCACCCGGCTGATCGCCGTGTCGGCCTGCAGGCGCACCCGCGCGGCGACGTTGGAGACGAGGATCGCGACCACCGTGAACAGGACAAACGCTGCGACATTGGTCGGATCGGTGATAGTGAAAGTGTATATCGGCGGCAGGAAGAAGAAGTTGTAGCACAGCGACGCCGCGATCGTGGCAAGCAACGACGGCCACAACCCGTAGCGGCCGGCGACAACGACCACCGCGGTGAGCAGGACGAGATCGACATTCTCGATGCCGAACCAGGGCAGGATCAGCATGGCCACACCGAGCCCGACCGCGACCGTGAGCAGCGCCATCAGATAGGGACGCGGGTTGAACGGATCGGTCCGCGTGGCGGTCTGCACTGCCGACTTTCCGATCGGCTGCTCCTCCCCGGCAATGACGTGGACGCTGATATTGCCGGTGCGGCGCACCAGATCGTGCACCACCGAGCCGCGCAGCAGCTCGAACCAGCGCGAGCGCATCGACTTGCCAATGACGATCTGCGTCACGTTGTTGGCGTGGGCAAAATTGATGAGATCGTCCGCGATACGGCGTTCGACGCCGGGGATGGTGATCGCCTCGCCGCCGAGCGATTCGGCCAACCGCATGGTATCGGCAAGACGGTCGCGCTGTTCGTCGGTGAGTTGCAGGCTGCGCCGCGTCTCGATGGCAATGGCGGTCCACGGCGCATGCAGCCGGTCGGCGAGGCGCCGCGTGTAGCGCACGAGGCCAGCGGCGCGCGGGTCCTCGCTGACGCCGACCAGAATGCGCTCGCCCGCCGCCCAGGGGCCGGCGATGGCATTGGCCTGCATATGGGACAGCAGCTGTTCGTCGACGCGCTCGGCGGTGCGCCGCAGCGCCAGCTCGCGCAGCGCGGTGAGATTGCCGGGCGAGAAGTAATGCTCCAGCGCGCGCTCGGCCTGTCTGGGCACATAGACCTTGCCCTCCTTCAGCCGCTGGATCAGGTCATCGGGCGTAAGGTCAATCAGCTCAATGGCGTCGGCGCGGTCGAACACGGAATCCGGCACCGTCTCGCGCACCCGCACGTGGGTGATCTGGGCGACGACGTCGTTGAGGCTCTCGATGTGCTGGATGTTGACGGCGGTATAGACGTCGATGCCGTGCGAGAGCAGCTCCTCGACGTCGAGATAGCGCTTGGGGTGGCGGCTGCCGGGCGCGTTGGTGTGGGCGAGCTCGTCGACCAGAGCGAGTTGCGGGCGGCGCGCGATCAGCGCGTCGATGTCCATCTCCTCGAGCGTCTGGTCGCGATAGGCGATGCGCTTGCGCGGCAGCACTTCGAGACCCTTGAGCAGCGCCTCGGTCTCGACACGGCCGTGGGTCTCGACGACCCCGACCACGACATCCACGCCGGCCTTGAGCCTAGCGTGCGCGTTCGAGAGCATCTCATAGGTCTTGCCGACGCCGGGAGCGGCGCCGACGAAGATCTTCAGCTTGCCGGTACGGCTGTCCGCGCGCCGGGCCGCTTCCAGCAGGGCTTCCGGCGAGGGACGGAGATCGGTGCTTTGGCGCTCATTGGCCATGAGGCAATATAGTCACCGATCGGGCCGAGGCTACCTTGTGGCCACCGAATCCAGGGCCAGATTCAGCGCCAAAACGTTAACGCGGGGCTCGCCGAGGATGCCGGCCAGCCGGTTCTTGGTGTGGTCCGTGACAAGCTGCCGGACGCGGTCTTCCGGCAGCGTGCGTGCCTTGGCGACCCGCGGCACCTGGAACAGCGCCGCCTCCGGCGAGATATCCGGATCGAGGCCGCTGGCAGACGTCGTGACCAGATCGACCGGAACGGCGGCGTTCGGATTTTCCGCCTTCAACTTCTCGACGTCCTCCTTGAGGCGGTCGGCCAGCGCCTTGCTGGTCGGGCCGAGGTTCGAGCCCCCGGAATTGGCGGCGTTATAGGGCGCCGGCACGGTCTTGGTGGAGTCGCTCGGATCGGGCGCCAGCGTCGCTGACGGCCGGCCGTGGAAATACTTGTCTTCCTTGAATTCCTGGCCGATCAGCGCCGAGCCGATCACCTTGCCGTCCTTCTCGATCAGGCTGCCTTGCGCCTGGCTCGGAAAGAGAACGCCGGCGATGCCGGTGATGGCGAGCGGGTAAGCGAGGCCCGTGATCAGCGTGAGCACGAGCAGCACGAGGATGGCGGGGCGGATTTCTCTGAGCATGTTACGTCTCCTGTATTTTGGCCGTCGTTGCGAGCGAAGCAACGCTCCGCGCGATGACGTTGCTAGGCCAGGTTCAAGGCCGCGACCGCGAGGTCGATGACCTTGATGCCGATAAAGGGAATGATGATGCCGCCTAAGCCATAGATCAGCAGGTTGCGGCGGAGCAGTGCGCCGGCGCCGATCGCGCGGTAGGCCACACCCTTCAGGGCCAGCGGAATCAGGCCGATGATGACCAGCGCATTGAAGATGATCGCCGACAGGATCGCGCTCTGCGGGCTCGCCAGGTGCATGATGTTCAGCACCTCGAGCTGCGGGTAGAAGGCGAGGAACATCGCCGGGATGATCGCGAAGTACTTTGCGACGTCGTTGGCGATCGAAAACGTCGTCAGCGCACCGCGGGTCATCAAGAGCTGCTTGCCGATCTCGACCACCTCGATCAGCTTGGTGGGGTTGGAGTCGAGATCAACCATGTTGCCGGCTTCACGCGCGGCTTGCGTGCCGGTGTTCATGGCGACGCCGACGTCGGCCTGTGCGAGCGCGGGCGCATCGTTGGTGCCGTCGCCGCACATCGCCACCAGCTTGCCCTTGGCCTGCTCGTCGCGGATCAGCTTCAGCTTGTCCTCGGGCGTGGCCTGCGCGAGGAAATCATCGACGCCGGCTTCCGCGGCGATGGCGGCCGCGGTCATCGGGTTGTCGCCGGTGATCATGATGGTGCGGATGCCCATGCGGCGCAGCTCGGCAAAACGTTCGCGGATGCCGCCCTTGACGATATCCTTGAGCTGGATCACGCCGAGCAGGCGGCCATCCTTGGCAACGGCCAGCGGCGTGCCGCCCTCTTTCGCAATGTCGTCCGCAATCGCCTGCAGTTCGCGAGCGGCGTCCGACGTCGGCGACGGCTGGATGGCGCGGACGGCATTGCCGCTGGCGAGCGACTGCGCCGTGCCACCGCCGATGTAGGCCAGGATCGCATCCACCGCACCCTTGCGCACCGACAAGGCGCCGGCATCGATGCCGCTCATGCGGGTCTGCGCCGTGAAGGGCACGAAGGTGGCGGCGAGTTCCTTCATGTCGCGGCTACGGATGCCGTATTTCTCCTTGGCCAGCACGACGATGGAGCGGCCCTCGGGCGTCTCGTCGGCGAGCGAGGCAAGCTGCGCGGCATCGGCCAGCTCCTGCTCGGTCACGCCACCGACAGGACGGAAGGCCGTGGCCTGGCGATTGCCGAGCGTGATAGTGCCGGTCTTGTCGAGCAGCAGCGTATCGACGTCGCCGGCGGCTTCCACCGCACGGCCCGACATTGCCAGCACGTTGAAGCGCACCAGCCGGTCCATGCCGGCGATGCCGATAGCCGACAAGAGAGCGCCGATCGTGGTCGGGATCAGCGTGACGAACAACGCCACCAGGACCACGACCGAGATCGAGCCGCCCGCATAGGCTGCATAGCTCGGGATGGTGACGGTCGCGAACACGAAGATGATGGTAAGGCCCGCGAGCAGGATGTTGAGCGCGATCTCGTTCGGCGTCTTCTGCCGCTCGGCGCCCTCCACCAGCCTGATCATGCGATCGATGAAGGTCGAACCCTGGGCGGCAGTGATGCGCACCTTGATCCAGTCCGACAGCACCTGGGTGCCGCCGGTAACCGCCGAGCGGTCGCCGCCGGATTCGCGGATGACAGGCGCGGACTCGCCGGTGATGGCGGCTTCATTGACGGACGCAACGCCTTCGATCACTTCACCGTCGGACGGGATGGTATCGCCGGCCTCTACCAGCACGACATCGCCGACCTTCAGGCTGGTGCCGGGAACGAGGCGATAGGTTCGGGCAACGCCCTGCAACAGCTTGGCCTGGCTCTCGGTGCGCGTCTTCTTCAACGATTCCGCCTGAGCCTTGCCGCGGCCTTCGGCGACGGCTTCGGCGAAATTGGCGAACAGCACCGTGAACCAGAGCCAGACGATGATCTGGAAGGTGAAGCCAAGACCGGCTCCGCCGGTGACGAGATCGCGGACGAAGATCACCGTGGTGAGCGCGGCGACGGTTTCGACCACGAACATCACGGGATTCTTGACCATCAGCCGTGGGTCGAGCTTGGCAAAGGACGACCACATCGCGGGCACCACGATCTTCGGATCGAGCATCGTCGAAGCCGTGGTTTTCTTCTTCAGTTTCATGGTTTCCATGGAGGTTACTCCGAATGCGATCAGAAGACGGTATTGGCGTTCATCGCCAGGTGTTCGACGATCGGGCCGAGCGCCAGCGCCGGGAAGAAAGTGAGCCCGCCAATGATCAGGATGACGCCGACGACGAGGCCGACGAACAGCCCGCCCGTGGTCGGGAAGGTGCCGACGGACGCCGGGATCGATTTCTTCTCCGCGAGCGAGCCTGCGATGGCCATCGCCGGCACGATCATGAAGAAGCGGCCGACGAACATCGCGCTGGCGAGCGTCAGGTTGTAGAAGAAGGTGTTGCCGGTCAGGCCCGCAAAAGCCGAGCCGTTGTTGCCGGTCGCCGACGTATAGGCATAAAGCACTTCGGTGAAGCCATGCGGGCCGGCATTGGCCATCGAGGCAACAGCCGGCGGTAACACGACGGCAACCGCGGTCCAGCCGAGATACATCAGCGGCAGCACCAGGATGGCGAGCATTGCCATCTTGACCTCGCGCGCTTCGATCTTCTTGCCGACATATTCCGGCGTGCGGCCGACCATCAGGCCGGCGACGAAGATCGCCAGCACCACGAACAGCAACATGCCGTAGAGGCCGGCGCCGACACCGCCGATGATGACTTCGCCGAGCTGCATGTTGATCAGCGGAATCATGCCGCCGAGCGCGGTGAAGCTGTCATGCATGGCGTTGACCGCGCCGCAGGAGGCCGCCGTGGTGATGACCGCGAACAGCGAGGAAGCGACGATGCCGAAGCGGACTTCCTTGCCCTCCATGTTGCCGCCAGTCAGCCCAAGGCTGTTCAGGATCGAAGTGCCGTTGGCTTCCGCCCAATAGGTGATCGCGACGCCGGCGATGAACAGGGTGCCCATGACGGCGAGGATGGCCCAACCCTGGCGCTGGTTGCCGACCATGCGGCCGAACACGTTGGTCAGCGCGGCACCGATCGCGAAGATGGAGAGCATCTGCACGAAATTGGACAGCGCCGTTGGGTTCTCGAAGGGATGCGCGGCGTTGGCGTTGAAGAAGCCGCCGCCATTGGTCCCCAGCATCTTGATCGCGACCTGGGAGGCGACCGGACCGACCGCAATCGTCTGCTTGGCACCTTCCAGCGTGGTCGCCTCGACATAATCGCCGAGCGTCTGCGGCATGCCCTGCCAGACCAGGAACAGCGCATACACGATGCAAATCGGCAGCAGGACATAGAGTGTGCAGCGCGTGACGTCGACCCAGAAATTGCCGATCGTGCGCATCGACGCGCGCGAAAAGCCGCGGATCATCGCTACCGCCAGCGCAATGCCTGTTGCGGCCGACAGGAAGTTCTGGTGGGTCAGGCCGACCATCTGTACGAGATAGGAGACGGTGCTTTCGCCCCCGTAGTTCTGCCAGTTGGTGTTGGTGAGGAAGGAGATTGCGGTATTGAATGCAAGGTCCTGCGCCACGGCGCCCTGCCCGGCCGGATTGAACGGCAAGATCGCCTGCAGCCGCATCACCCCGTAGATGATCAGGAAGCCGCCGACATGGAACAGCAGCATGGCGACCGTATAGGTCAGCCAGTGCTGCTCGCGCTTCGGATCGACCCCGCCGATCCAATAGATCGCGCTCTCGACTGGGCGCAGCACCGGAGACAGCAGCGTGCGCTCGCCGGCGAAGACCTGGGTCATGTACCAGCCGAGCGGTTTGACCAGCGCGACGATAACCGCGCAATAGAGGATAATCTGGAACCAGCCGATCACGGTCATGGCATCACACCTTTCGAATTTTCTTCGAACGCAGAAGGACGGCAAGCAGGCCGAACAGCGCCGCGCTCAAGAGCGCGTACGCGAGGAATAGCTGTGCGAGAATCGCCACGGCTCAGAAGCGCTCCGGACGCAGCAGCGCATAGGTGAGGTAGAAGAGCAGGCCAAGCGAGACGAGCCCGGCGAGCGAGTAATCGAAGATCATTTCACCCTCCCCTAAAGCCGTTCGCAGACATAGGCGTAGCCGATGCCGGCGGCGAACAGGCCGGCAGCGAGGGCGAGCATGAGGACGTCCATCATGGTATTCTCCTTGTCGAACCGGACATGGCGACGTTGCAACATCGCCCGCCCAGGCAAGACGGGTTGCGGCAACTCAAAATTCCCTAAGGAACTGGTGCCGCACCGCTGGTGATCGATGGCGCTGAAGTGACATCGGGGGCATAGGTTTTCGAGGGGGCGGGAATAAGTACGTTATAAGAATCCCATAAGTGTCCCGGCGGGAGGGGCCCGAATTGTCGCCGGCCCACGCTTCGGCGCTCACGCGCCGCGGGTCGTGACGTCGAACAGATGCTTCTCGCGCCATTTTGGGCCGGGCCCGCGCATATAGTGCCGCTCGGGATGATATTTTCGCGGACCCACGATGATGCTCTGCACACCGTTCGCGAGCGCATTTGCGGCGGTCGATAGTGCCGACCTGATCACAACAACTGGTGTGCGGAATCGAATCATGGCCGCACCTAGAAATCCCACTTGTCGCCCATGATCATCGGGCGTTGCGGGAACCTGGCCGGATCGAATTCGGTGCGAGCTTGCGGGCTGTAGCGAAGCATCAGCTCGTTGCGCAAGCGATGCAGCTTGGCCGCGACGATCGCGCGGTGCATCGCCTTGAAGGCGGCCGAGATTCTTCGGATGGCGCGTGCAGCCGAGAAGCGGCTGCCGCGGCGCAGGCCACAGGCGCCGAACAGCTCGCTGCGATGGGCGTGAAACATGGTCATGTGCATTCTTCCAGCTCAGCGGCGCGAATAGCGCGCCTGATGATCCGCAAGATGCGAATGAGGGCGTAGGAATTCGAGACGGCGCGACGCCGTCCCGCATAGGGGCGACATAAAGATGACGGATCAGGGCGCCGTCATGGTCGTACCGCAGATGCGAACCCGGCACCGGAACTGATCTGCGCCGAGGGATGCCGCGGCGGTTCACCTTCCAAACGCAAAGCGGTATCTTCCCTGCCCGGGAAGGTATAAAATCACGCTGCGCCTGCGATCCGGCAGGGGGTGAGTAACATGACCGCCATATCGACCAGCCGAATAATTGCTGTCCTGCTGGCGCTCGTTGCAGCCAGCGGCGTCGTCTTCGCCGTGCAATATTTCCGCAGCGGGCCGCAAGCCGATGCGAGATTTGCATTGGCGGCGCCGGCCGTTTCGAACCCTGCACCCGGACCGCAAGAGCGGATCGCGGCGCCGCTCGCAACAGCAAAATCGGAGGCAAGCGCCGTCGCCAACGCCCTGGTCGGATCGCCTCCAGCGCCGGAGAGCAGCGACGGCACGCCGACATTCGACGTCGTCAGCATCGAGCCCACGGGCGAAACCGTCGTCGCGGGCCGGGCCGCGCCGGGCGTGACGGTGGAACTGCTGCGCGACGGCGAGGTGCATGATCGCGCGCTCACCGACAAGGCCGGGCAATTCGTGATGATCCCGCCGAAACTTCCTCCGGGCACCTATGATTTGACGCTGCGCTCGACCCGGACGGACGGCAGGCAGGTCACCTCCAGGCAGCGCGTGACCACCGCGCTGGAGCCGAAAGCGACCGAACGGCCGATCGTGGCGCTGGTCACGCCGGACAAGCCCACCGTCGTGCTATCGCAACCGGCCGCGGCGAAACCGGCGGCCGGCACCGTGGTCGTGGAAACGGTCGAGATCGAGCGCGGCGGCAAGTTCCATGTCAGCGGCCAGGCTCGCCCCGGCGCGGGCTTGCGGCTCTACCTCAACGACAGCTTCATCACGTCGGTAACCGCCGGCACGGAGGGGCGCTTTGCGGTCACCATCAATGAAGGCGTGGCGCCGGGGAACTACCGCGTCCGGGTGGACGAGGCGTCGGGCTCCGGCACGGTGCGCGCCCGCGCCGAAGTGCCGTTCACCGCGCCTGATATCACGGCGTCGGTGCCGGTGCAGGCCTCGGCGTCGAAGCGTCCGGAAGCGGCGAACGCGCAGCTGCCGCAGCTTGCGGCTGCGGGCACCGCCATCGTGCCCGACAGCGCATCATCCTCCACCGTGGTGGTGCCGAAGGTCACGACCACGACGGTCTCCCGCGGAGACAGCCTCTGGCGTCTCAGCCAGCTCTCCTATGGGGCAGGCACACGCTATGCGGTGATATACAAGGCGAACAAGGAGCAGATCCGCAACCCGAACCTGATCTATCCCGGCCAGATCCTTGTTCTTCCCGTGAGGTGACGCGCCGACATCGTCGCGATGACGCCTCCACTTCACCGCCGCAGCCCTACTCCGCCGCGGCCTGGTGCTCCGCCTTCTCGGCCTTGACGGCGCAGAACTTGAATTCCGGAATCTTGCCGAACGGATCGAGCGCGGGATTGGTCAGGAGATTTGCCGCGGCCTCCGCGTAGCAGAACGGCATGAACACCATGTTCTCCGGCACGTCGCGGTCGGAGCGGACCTTGACCTCGACCGCGCCGCGGCGGGTCTGCAGGCGGATGAAGTCGCCGGGCCAGACACTCAGCCGCCGCATGTCCTTGGGCGACATGAAGGCAACGGCCTCCGGCTCGAGCTGGTCGAGCACGGCAGCGCGGCGGGTCATCGAGCCCGTGTGCCAGTGCTCCAGCACCCGGCCGGTCGAGAGCACCATCGGATATTCGTCGTCGGGCAATTCGTCCGGCGGGATCACCTTGGCCGGCACGATCTTGCCGCGGCCGCTCTCGGTCGGAAAACCCGTGGTGAAGATGATCTCGTTGCCGGGCTTTTCGGGATCGTCGACGGGATAGGTCACCGCCCCCTCGCGCACCAGGCGTTCCCAGGAGATGTTCTTCAGCGACGGCATCAGCTGCGCCATCTCGGTGAAGACCTCGCCGGGACCGGCGTAATTCCACGGCAAGCCCATGCGCTTGCCGATCTCCTGGATGATCCAGAGATCCTGCCGCGCGTCGCCCGGCGGCTTGATCACCTGGCGCGCAAGCTGCACGCGGCGATCGGTGTTGGTGAAGGAGCCGTCCTTTTCCGCAAACGCCGAGGCCGGCAAAATGACGTCGGCGTGGAACGCGGTCTCGGTGACGAAGAGGTCCTGCACCACGAGATGATCGAGCTTGGCCAGCGCCTCGCGGGCATGCTGCAGATCGGGGTCGGACATCGCTGGGTTTTCGCCCTCGATATACATGCCGGTGATGTCGCCGGCGTGGATCGCATTCATGATCTCGACCACCGTCAGCCCGCGGACGGGATCGATGCTCTTCTCCCAGACCTCCTCGAACTTACCGCGCAGATCGACGCGGCCGACCGGCTGATAGTCCGGCAGGAACATCGGGATCAGGCCGGCGTCTGAGGCGCCCTGCACGTTGTTCTGGCCGCGCAACGGATGCAGGCCGGTGCCGGGCCGGCCGACCTGGCCGGTGATCAGCGCGAGCGCAATCAGGCAGCGCGCATTGTCGGTGCCGTGGACGTGCTGGCTGATGCCCATGCCCCAGAAGATGATCGATGCCTTGGCCCGCGCGTAGGTTCGCGCCACCTCGCGCAGGGTCTCAGCCGGGACGCCGCAGATCGGCGCCATCTTTTCCGGGGTGAACTCCTTGATCTTCTCCCTGAGCTCGTCAAAACCCTCGGTGTAGCCGGCGATGTACTGATCGTCGGTCAGGCCTTCGGTGATGATCGTATTGATCATCGCATTCAGCATCGCGACATCGGAGCCTGGCTTGAACTGCAGATGCCGGGTCGCATGCCGCGACAGCGTCTGGCGGCGCGGATCCATGACGTAGAGCTTTGCGCCCTTTTTCGCCGCGTTCTTGATGTAGGTCGCCGCCACCGGATGGTTCACGGTCGGGTTGGCGCCGATCACGATGATGAGCTCGGCATCCATCGCAGCTGCGAACGGCGCCGATACTGCGCCCGAACTCAGGCCCTCGAACAGCGCCGCCACCGATGAGGCATGGCACAGCCGCGTGCAGTGGTCGACATTGTTGGAGCCGAAGCCGGTACGCACCAGCTTCTGAAACAGATAGGCCTCTTCGTTGGAGCCCTTGGCCGAGCCGAAGCCGGCCAGCGCCTTCACGCCCTTCTCGTCGCGGATCTTCACGAGCCCCCCGGCGGCGATATCCAGCGCCTCTTCCCACGACGCCTCGCGAAAATGCGTGAAGGGATTGGCCGGATCGACCTGGTCGTTGGCGTCCTTTTTCGCGTTGGGCAACCGCACCAGAGGCTTGGTCAGGCGATGCGGATGATGGATGTAGTCGAAGCCGAAGCGGCCCTTGACGCAGAGGCGGTTGTGGTTGGCCGGACCGTCGCGGCCCTCCGCATAGATGACCTTCTCGTCCTTGACCTGGTAGGTGACCTGACAGCCGACGCCGCAGAACGGGCAAAGCGAATCCACCTTGCGGTCGGCATAGGTGACGCGGGTCTGCTTGTCGTCGAGCATCACCGACGGCATCAGCGCGCCGGTCGGGCAGGCCTGCACGCATTCGCCGCAGGCGACGCAGGTAGATTCCCCCATCGGGTCGTCGAAGTCGAACACGATCTTGGCATCGGCATTGCGATAGGCCATGCCGATGACGTCGTTGACCTGCACCTCGCGGCAGGCGCGCACGCAGAGGCCACACTGGATGCAGGCATCGAGATTGACGCGCATTGCCGGATGGCTGGAATCGGCCTCCCAGCGCTGTGCGGCCGGGAAACGGCTCCCGGTGACGCCGACGGCGTCCGCCCATTTCCAGAATTTCGAGTCCGGATCGTGCGAGGTCTCGCGCGCCGGCTGGTCGGAGACCAGAAGCTCCATAACCATCTTCTGCGCGGAGACGGCGCGCGCGCTCTCCGTCTTCACCTTCATGCCGACGGTCGGCGTGCGCTTGCAGGAGGCAGCGAGCACGCGCTCGCCCTCGATCTCCACCATGCAGGCGCGGCAATTGCCGTCCGGGCGATAGTCGGGCGCGGGCGAATAGCACAGATGCGGAATCTCGCGGCCATGACGTTTTGCGACTTGCCAGATAGTCTCGCCAGCCGTGGCTTCGACCTGCTTGCCGTCGAGCTCGAACGTGATCTTGGTCATTCGGCCGCTTCCTTGAACTCGTCGGGAAAGTATTTGATGACCGATGTCAGCGGATTGGCGGCCGCCTGACCGAGGCCGCAGATCGACGCATCGCGCATCGCCTGGCTCAATTCATCGAGCAACGCCCGGTTCCACACCGGCCGTTCCATCAACAGCGCCGCCTTCTGCGTGCCGACGCGGCACGGCGTGCACTGGCCGCAGCTTTCATCCTCGAAGAAGCGCATCAGGTTCAGCGCCGCCAAACGCACGCTGTCCTTGTCGGACAGGATCACGACCGCGGCCGAACCGATGAAGCAGCCGTATTTTTCCAGCGTGCCGAAATCGAGCGGGATGTCGCTCATCGTCGCCGGCAGGATGCCGCCCGATGCGCCGCCCGGAAGATAGGCGCGGAATTCGTGGCCGTCGGCCATGCCGCCGCAATATTCGTCGATCAGCTCGCGCACGGTGATGCCAGCCGGCGCGAGCTTGACACCCGGTTCCTTCACGCGGCCGGACACCGAATAGCTGCGCAGGCCATGGCGGCCGTTGCGGCCCTGGCCGGTCCACCACGAAGCGCCCTTCTCTACGAGATCACGCACCCAGAACAGCGTCTCGAGATTGTTGATCAAAGTGGGCATGCCGAACAGCCCGACCTGGAACGGATAAGGCGGCTTGTGCCGGGGCAGGCCGCGCTTGCCTTCGAGGCTTTCCAGCAGCGAGGATTCCTCACCGCAGATATAGGCGCCCGCCCCGCGTCGCAGATGGATGCGCGGGCCGCCCGGCGGCAGCTTGGCGATCTCGATCGGCAGCAGCTTGTGCGCGGCCGGATATTCATCGCGCAGATAGATGTAGACGTCCTCGGCATCGATGATGTGCGCGCCGATCAGCATGCCTTCGAGAAAGCGATGCACATCGCTCAGCAGATAGAAGCGGTCCTTGAATGTGCCGGGCTCGCCCTCGTCGGCATTGACCGCCATCACCCGAGGTCCGGGCTCGCCGAGCACGGCGCGCCACTTGCGTCCGGTCGGAAAGCCCGCGCCGCCAAGCCCGCGCAGGCTGGAATCGTCCAGCACCTTGAGGATGTCTTCCTTGCTGACCTTTCCAGTGCGCAGGTCGCCGAGCAGCTTGTAGCCGCCATCCTTCACGTAGGCGTCGTATTCGACATACGACGGCATGACCGGATGGGTCTCGCCGCGCGCTGCGGTATCGAGGACGTCGGAGGCTTTTGCATTGAGCACGTAGCGATGCCCGACTTCCGCCACCGGTGCGCTGTCGCAGAATCCGACGCAGGGCGCGCGCACGACACGGACGCCGGGTCCGGCGCCGGCCTGCAATTCACCCAGCAACTGTTCCGCGCCCATCATTGCACAGGTCAGCGAGTCGCAGACGCGGATGGTGACCGGCGGAATATCCGGGTCGCCTTCCTTCACGATGTCGAAATGCGCGTAGAAGGTCGCGGTCTCGAACACCTCGGCAAAGGAGAGCTTCATCTCGTCGGCAAGTGCGGCGAGATGCGCGGCGGAGATCTGGTGGTACTTGTCCTGGATCAGGTGCAGAAATTCGATCAGCAGATCGCGCCGCCGAGGCTGGTCGCCGAGCAGAAGCTCGATCTCATCCGCTGCCGCTGGATCGATCTGGCGGCCCTTCGGCGTGGCCTTGGCGCGCTTGCGGCCCTCGCCGGGATGATCGAATTCGCGAATTTGATGGACGTTATGAGCCATTGATAGGCGTCTCGTTTCCTAGTCCTGATCTTGATCGAACCTAAAGACTGGCATGCCAGATGCCAAGTCAATTATTGCGGCTGGATAAGGGCTTAAGGACGCAGGTCTTTTCGACTACCGGCGTCGGAGGGTACCGGCAAGCTACGGCAATCCAACATCAATTGTGCGCCGATGATGCACCATCGGCTTTTCCTATCGAGCCATTCGCTTTCTCGATCACGAACACGATCCGGCTGTCGCTGCGTTCGGTGATCTCGACCTTGTCACCGGTCTCGCGAATAAGATTGGGAATGTCGATCACCGACAGCGGGTCGGTGCACAGCACTTCCAGCCGGTCACCGGCTGCGAGCGACTTCAGAGCTTTTCGCGTTTTCAGCGCCGGCAATGGGCATTTCAATCCGGCGAGATCGAGCTTGGTCGTGTTCATGCGAGGAAGATGGCGAACAGGAGCCGTATCGTCAACGCCGATCAATTCACCAGGCTGGCGTAGGACAGAAAACCGACGGTATCGCCGGGCGAGACTTGCGTGACATCTTCGCCCAGTTCGACGAGGCCGTCGGTGTCGGCCAGCGACGACAACAGGCCCGCGCCCTCGCGCGGGAACTTGGTGGCTTCGATCAAACCGTCCGCGCCCTTGCGCAGGGACACCCGGACATATTCGCGCCGCGAGATCTTCTTCGTGTAGGAGAAGGCCGCTCGCACCGGCATCGGCGTGAGTTGTTCCGGCCGCGCGCCCGACAGCGCAAGGATGGTCGGCCGCACCACATGCACGAAGGTGACGAAACTCGCCACGGGATTGCCGGGCAGGCCGACGAACGGCGTGCCGCCGATGACGCCCATCGCGACGGGACGGCCGGGCTTGATCGCCATCCGCCACAGCACGAGCTTGCCGGCGCTCTCTACCGCCGCCTTGACGTGATCCTCTTCGCCGGTCGAAACGCCGCCGGTGGTGAGCAATAGATCGTGCTCACCGGCAACCCGCTGCAATGCGTTCGCCAGCGAGGCCTGCTCGTCACTGAAAATGCCGAGATCGCTGACGTCGCAGCCAAGCCGCCGCAGCATCGCCATCAGCATGAAGCGGTTGGAATCGAACAGCTGCGGCGCTGCGCGCGCTTCGCCCGGCGATACCAGTTCGTTTCCGGTCGAGAACACCGCAACCCGGACGCGCCGGCGCACCTCGATGCCCGTCAGCCCGAACGCGGCAATCAGCGCGACGTCCTGCGGCCGCAACCGTTGGCCGGCTTTCAGCGTGGCGTGACCGATCGGAACGTCCTCGCCCGCGGGCCGCACATTGGCACCGGGCTTCAGCCCGCCGGGAAGCACGACCTTGTTGTCCTCGAGGCGCACGTCCTCCTGCATGAAGACGGTGTCGGCGCCTTCAGGCATCGGTGCTCCCGTGAAGATGCGCACGGCATGGCGCGCCTTGATGGCATCGTCGGGCGATGCGCCGGCCTGCACGCGGCCGAGCACGGGAAATGTCTCGGCCTCGGACTTCGGCAGATCGCGGCTGGCGACCGCATAGCCATCGACGGCGGAGTTGGTGAACGGCGGCAGCGGCAACGGTGCCGTGACGTCGTGGGCGAGAATGCGGCCGTCGGCGTCGGCCAGCGCGACCGTCTCGATCTCCTCGACCTTGTCGATGCGATCAGCGATCAGGCCGACGGCCTCATCGACGGACATCATCGGGCCGCCAAAGGCAAAGCAATCGTCCGACAGTTGCGCCATGGCTTGCCGCCTACACCGCCGCTTTCGAGAACAGGTCCTCGATCGAGATCGCCGAACGCTTGATCAGCGCGGCGGCCGCGTCGATGTCGCCGAGATGGACCACCGGGAGCCGCGCATCGGCCTTGGCGTCGGTCACGATGCCGACAATGCCGGGATCGTCGGGAAACAGCCACGGCTTGCCGTTGGCCGCACGATGTATTTCGATCTTGCGGTGCGGCTCGCGCTTGAAACCCTCGACCAGCACAAGATCGACCGGCGTCATCTTGGCGAGCAGTTCCTGCAGCCGAGGCTCGGCCGCACCGCGCAGCTCATGCATGAGCGCCCAGCGCCGGCCGGACGACACCAGCACCTCGGATGCGCCGGCCTGGCGATGCTCCCAGGAGTCCTTGCCCGGCACGTCGACGTCGAACTCGTGATGGGCGTGCTTGATCACGGAGACGCGAAGCCCCTCCTTGAGCAGATGCGGAATCACGCGCTTCAGCAAGGTCGTCTTGCCGGCGCCACTCCATCCCGCGAGGCCAATTACATTCATATCGCCACCATCTCCGGCGGAACCAGCTGTCGGCCGTCATTGCGAGCGAAGCGAGGCAGTCCATATTGCCAGGGAAGCTGGATCGCTTCGTCGCTGAGCTCCTCGCGATGACGACTTTTCGTCCAATTTCGTTCGTGCTCCCAAATGCTTTATATCGGAGTGCAGGGAAAGTCATGCTAGCGTCATGGGTATGATGAAGATCGAGAAAGCCCCCATCCCCCTGATCGTGCCGAACCCGGACGACCCGCGGCTGACCGAGCGCGTCCGCGGCGCCGACCAGCATGGGGCCGAGATCGAGATCAGGGTCCCGGTCGAGCGGCCGCTGACGCTTTATCTCAACGCCCAGGAGATCGTCACCATGATGACGATCGGCGACTATCCGGAATATCTGGCGCTCGGCTATCTCCTGAACCAGAACATGCTGAAGTACGGCGACGTCGTCACCGAGGTCGAGTATCACGACGACCTGCAGGTGGTGGTGGTGCGCACCGAGCACAACACCAACTTCGAGCAGAAACTGAAGAAGCGCACACAAACCTCGGGCTGCGCCCAGGGCACCGCATTCGGCGATCTGATGGATGCGATCGAAAGCGTCGTGCTGCCGAAGGCGGAGTTGCGTACGTCGTGGCTTTACCAGATGACGCATGCGATCAACACCATGCCGTCACTTTATCTGGAAGCCGGTGCGATTCACGGTTGCGTGCTGTGCAAGGAAGGCACGCCGGTCTGCTACACCGAGGATGTCGGCCGGCACAACGCGGTCGACAAGATCGCGGGCTGGATGTTCCGGCACGGCGTCGATGCCGCGGACAAGATCATGTATACGACCGGGCGGCTCACCTCCGAAATGGTGATCAAGACGGTACGGATGGGAATCCCCATCCTGGTGTCGCGCTCTGGCTTCACGGCCTGGGGCGTCGAGCTGGCGCGGCAGGTCGGGCTGACACTGGTTGGCCGCACGCGTGGAAAGCGCTTCATCGCGCTGTCCGGACAGGAGCGGCTCGTGTACGACCAGAATCTCGATTATGTCGAGGAGGAATCGGCGCGGCACAAGCGCAAGGGCGAAGCACGTGACGACTGAGGCAATGCCAGACGGCACGCCGGGGATTCCGGGCGTCCTGCTCGCGGGCGGTCTCGCGCGGCGGATGGGCGGCGGCGACAAGCCGATGCGCCAGATTGCCGGGCGCACCATCCTCGATCGCGTCATCGCCCGTCTCGCGCCGCAATGCGACGGGCTGATCATCAATGCCAATGGCGACCCCGCGCGCTTTGCCTCGTTCGGACTGCCAGTCGTCGCCGACAGCGTCGCGGACTTTCCCGGCCCGCTGGCCGGGATTCTCGCGGCGCTGGATTGGACCGCGGCGAACCGGCCCGAGGTATCACTGATACTGAGCGCCGCGGCAGATTGCCCATTCCTGCCGCGCGATCTTGTTTCGCGCCTGCATCAGGCCCTCATCGCTGAGAATGCCCAGCTTGCCGTCGCTGCGTCGGACGGCCAATCGCATCCGGTGATCGGCCTATGGAGCGTCGCGCTCCGCGACGAGCTTCGTCATTCGCTTGTCGTCGAGGACATCCGGAAGATCGACCGCTGGACCGCGCGCTATCGTCTGGCCACCGTCACCTGGCCGGTGACGCCGGTCGATCCTTTCTTCAACGCCAATACGATGGATGACATCGCCGAGGCCGAGCGGCTGGCCGCGCTCGACGCGGCGCTAGCTCAGGCCGCCAGCGGCGGCGTCCTGGCGTCATAGCCATAGACCCAATCGCCATCGGTCTTGCCGCGCAGCCACGTGTTGGCGCGCGGCGTCGCCTGCACGCGCGAGGTGCGCTCCTTCCGCGTGGCCTCGAAGCGGAGGAGGCGTCGGCATCCCCATCCCGACTTTCACGCGGGTCTGAAGCCCGCTTGTTCCAACGCCCTGCGGCCCGCCTCCGACGCGAGCGCGTCGAGAAACGCCTGCACCGCCGGCCGCTGCATGCGCGCCTTGACCAGCGCAAAGTCATAATGCTCCTCGGCGTAGGGAATGAAACCCAGTCCCGCTGCATGCGCGACCGGCGCAATGGTCATGCCCCAGTCGGCGCGGTGCTGCGCCACGGCGGCCGCCACCGCATTGTGCGAGCGCGGCTGATTCCAGTAGCCGTCGGGACGGGCGCCGCTCAGCAGGCGGTCGATCAGGATGCGCGTCCCCGCCCCCTGGTTGCGGTTGACCATGATGCAGGCGGCATCGGCGAGCGCGGCGCGCACCGCGCCTTCCGCATCCAGCCTCTCGAACCGGGCATCGCCCTTGCGGAACACGATGCCCTGCATGCGCCGCCAGCCCGGCACGAGCTCGAGGCCCTCGGTCAGATACGGCGTGTTGTAGGTCTCGCTCTTCTCGTCGAACAGATGGATCGGCGCCAGATCGCACTCGCCGCGCTTGGCGGCCGCGAGCCCGCCAAGACTGCCGACCGCAATCGAGCGCACGACGAGGCCCGCATGCGCCATTGGCGCGGTGACGAGATCGAGCCCGGTGCAATGGCTGCCGATAACGACGAGGTCGGGCACGCGCACGTGCGGCGTGAACAGCGTGATCTTGACGTCGGAATTGGCCGGCAACTGATCGGCCAGCGCGTCGATCTTGAGAAAGCCGTCAGCTTGCGCAAATGACGTGATCGCTCCCGAGCCCTTGCCGGTGGGATAGGCGATCAGGCCCTCATTGCCTTCCACCAACGACACCATGACGAATTCGGTGCGGCCGAGTTCGGAAGCGATGCGCACCGGCACACGCGCGGACACCGTCGCGTCGTTGCGCGGCGGCAAGCCGGCCATTTTGCGCAGCACCGGCACGATCATGTCGTGGAAGGTGAACATCGCCGAGGTCGGAAAGCCCGGCAGGATCACCACCGGCTTGCCGTCGCACACTGCAAGGCAGAGGGGCTTTCCGGGCTTCAGCGCCACGCCATGGGCGATGATGCCGGGTTTTCCGAGCCGGCCGATGATGCGATGCGAGACATCGCCTGCACCTTTCGAGGTACCGCCGGAGAGCACCAGCATGTCGCATGCGGCCAAGGCGCTGCGCATCGCGGCTTCCAGCGCCTGCTCGTCGTCGGGGATGGCGCCGAGGAAATTCGTTTCGCCGCCGTTCTCGGCAATCGCGGCCGTCACCACGGCGCCATTGGTGTCGTAGATCGCGGCGGGCCGCAGCGGCATGCCCGGCTGCACCAGTTCGTCGCCGGTCGAAAGGATCGCCACACGCGGGCGCCGGGCAACGACGATTTCGGCAACGCCGCAGGCGGCCAGCATGCCAATCTCGCGCGAGCCGATCATGGTGCCGGCACGAAGCAGCGCCTCGCCGCGTGCGATGTCGGAGCCGGCATAGGAGACGAACTGCCCCGGCGAGATCGCGCGGCGAACTTCGATCGCCCGATTGCCGGAGGGCTGGGTGTGCTCGACCATGACGATGGCGTCTGCGCCGCGCGGCACTGGACCACCTGTCGCGATCGGCGTTGTTGTGCCTGACAGCACCGGCCGCGCTGGCGCCGTGCCGCAGGCGATCACTTCATCATTGAGGATGAGGCGCACCGGCGCGCCCTCGCCCGCTTCCGCAAGATCAGCGGAGCGCACGGCAAAACCGTCGACATTGGAACGGTCGAACGGCGGCACATCGATCGGCGCGGTGACGTCCTCGGCCAGCGCGCAGCCGACCGCTTCCGCAAGCTTGCGACGCTCGCCGGGCACGGCGCGCGGCAACAGCGCCGCCTCGAAGCGCGCGATCGCCTCCTCGCGCGAAAGGATGGTCAGGAACTGGTCTTGCTCGATCCCGTCATTTGCCACCGGCAATGGGGCGCTTGCCTTGGTCATCCGGACACTCTTGTCATTCTCTCAGCAGATAGGCACTGACGATCGCGCCTGCCGCGAATCCCTCGGATCCGCCTGGCACCGCAAGCCAGGCCTCTGCCCGGCTGATCGCTTCAAGCGACAATTCGCCCTTTGCAAGCGGTGCCCAGACCTCGTCCTTGCGTTCCAGCAGCACGATTTCCGCGAGGCCGACGCCGGAAGCGATCTTTCGCGCCAGCGGCAGGCTCAGCGTCATGCGCGGCGAACGGCCCGAAAGCCGGTCCAGCGCCGGCAACGCCAGCGTCCACCATACCGCGAGCGCCCGGTCCGGCGCGCCAGGCAGCACCACAACGGGCGTTCTGCCGATATGCCCAACACCCGACGTGCGGCCGGGTTGCAGGGCGATGCCATGCGTGATGACCGCGCCGCGCGCGGCCAGCGCGAGTAATGTCGCATCATGGCGGCCGACGCCGCTGCCGCCGACCGTGAGGAGAAGATCGCAGCCATTCGTCTCAAGCGCATCGGCGATCGTTGCGGGGTCGCGTCCCACCGCTTCGACCGCGCTGACCTCTGCGCCTGCGTGAAAGGCGTTCTCGGCGATCAAATTCGCCGCCAGCGTGGCGCCGGGGATGTTGACGATGTGCAGGCGCGGCCGGCGCACATGAAGCCTCTTCAATTGAACGGCGCGCGCAATCAGTAAATCCGTCGGCTGGATGCGGCGGCCTGCAACGGGAACCGCACTGCCCTCGGCTAGATCGCTGCCCGCGCGGCGGACGCCCTGTCCCGGAACGGCTTCCGACATCGCCTGCGCGACCGGGCCTGTCGTGTCGACGCTATCAACGTCGACCACGCAATCGCAGCCCGCCGGCATCGCTTCACCGGCTGCGACCCAAGGAGGCGAAGCGGTCAGCAGCAACGGCGAATAGGAGGACGCGCCGACCAGATCACGCGCACAAAACGCAAAGCCGTCGACATCGGCCATATCGCGCGACGGATGCGCCGCAAGCTTCGGCGCGCGGGCGGCGATACAGCCCAGCGCGTCGGCCAGCGCCAGTTCCACCGGCGCCACCGGCTGCAAACGCGTCAATAACGCGTTGAGCACGACATCGAGCGGCGTGAGCGAAGCCGGCAGGCGTTGGAGCACAGACATGGCCCGGCTATGCCCTGAATCGGACAGGAAATACAGAACCAAATACTGGCGAAAACTGTCATCATCCCTTTGACCCCGTTGACGGAAGATGAGAATAGTTGCAATTGGAACCAATCAGAGCGGCCAAGCCGCCGATGGCCAAACAGCGCCAGTGCTCCAGGGAGGAACAGAATGCTTGCCAGAAATCTCGCCGTGCTCGCGGCCTGCGCGGCGGCGATGCTCTCACCGACTGCGGCGCTGGCGCAGGTCTCCGACGACGTCGTCAAGATCGGCGTGCTCACCGACATGAACGGCCCCGCCTCGACACCGACCGGCCAGGGCTCGGTGACCGCGGCACAGATGGCGATCGACGATTTCGGCGGCAAGGTGCTCGGCAAGCCGATCAGCATCATGATCGGCGACCACCAGCTCAAGCCCGACATCGGAGGCAACCTGGCTCGGCGCTGGTACGACGTGGACCAGGTCGATCTGATCGTCGACGTGCCGGTCTCCGCAGTGGGCCTTGCGGTGCAGAACATCGCCAACGAGAAGAAGCGGCTGTTCATCACCCACTCGACCGGCACCGCGGATTTCCATGGCAAGTTCTGCTCGCCCTACGCCATCCAGTGGGTGTTCGACACCCGCGCGCTCGCCGCCGGCACCGCGCAGGCGGTCGTGAAGCGCGGCGGCGACAGCTGGTTCTTCATCACCGACGACTACGCCTTCGGACACTCGCTGGAACGCGACGCCACCGCCATGATAACCAAGGGCGGCGGCAAGGTGCTGGGCTCGGTGCGGCCGCCGCTGGCGACGCCGGACCTGTCGTCGTTCGTGCTGCAGGCGCAGGCCTCCAAGGCCAAGATCATTGGCATCGCCGGCGGTCCGCCCAACAACATGAACGAGATCAAGACCGGCTCCGAGTTCGGCGTGTTCAAGGGCGGCCAGCAGATGGCGGCGCTGCTGGCGCTGATCACCGACATCCACTCGCTGGGCCTGCCGGCGGCGCAGGGCCTGCTGCTGACGACGTCGTTCTACTGGGACATGGACGACAAGACGCGTGAGTGGTCGAAGCGCTATTTCACCAAGATGAACCGCATGCCGACGATGTGGCAGGCGGGCGTCTATTCTTCCGTGACGCATTATCTCAACGCTATCAAGGAAGCCGGCACTGACGATCCGCTGAAGGTCGCGGCGAAGATGCGGGAAAAGCCGATCGAGGACTTCTTTGCCCGCAACGGCAAGCTGCGCGAGGACAATCTGATGGTGCACGACCTCTGGCTGGTGCAGGTCAAGAAGCCGGACGAGTCGAAATATCCGTGGGACTATTACCAGATCCTCGCGACGATTCCGGGCGACGAAGCATTTGGCCCGCCGAATCCGGAATGCTCGCTGGTGAAGAAATAGCGTTGGCGCATGGAGAGTAGCGAGGGGACCTTCTCCATTTGCTGCCCGCCACCCGCCATCACGTCACTTGGCGACCCCGATCTCCTTCAGATACGCCATCACGCCGGGATGGATCAATTCCGGCTTCGGCGCGGCGGCAACGGTGTTTGCCGCCGTCGTCTCGCAGCCCTGCGCCAGCTTTTTACAAAATGCGAATTCAACCCCATGCAAAGTACGCGCGAGGCGGTAGGCAACCTCATCGGGCAGATCGGCGCGCGTCAGGACAAAACTCCAGGAGCCGACCGAGTTGATGGCTTCCTGCTGGCCGGGATAGCTGCCGGCGGGGATCGTCAGCGGCTTCAGGAATGCGTGCTTGGCGCGGACGCGCGCGATGTCGCTGGCGTCGGGGGCGATGAAGCGCGCGCCGCCCGGCGCGGAAGCGACCGCGGCAAATCCCGGCCAGCCGACGCCGGCGCCCCATAGTGCGGCGGCGCGGCCATCCAGTACCATCGCCGGGCCATCGCCGGCGCGGTCGAGATAGATCGACTTGAAGTCCTCATCCTGCTTCAGCCCGATGCCGTCGAGAACGTAGCGCGACAGGATCGGCAGGCCCGAGCCCTTGGCGCCGAACGCCACCGGCTGGCCGACAAGATCGCGGATGGTCTTGTAAGGGCTGTCCGCGCGCACCACGAACATGCCGGGGCTCGAATACATCGCGGTCAATATCTTCAGCGGCGTCGCCGGGCGGCCGATGCCCATGAAGGCCTCATAGGCCGGCTCGCCCGCCACCGTGGCGATGTCGAGTTCGCCCTTTTCCATCAGCGGAATATTCTCGTTGCTGCCCTTGGTGTTGCGCGTGGTGATCGCAAGCTGTGGATCGGCGGCGTGCATCACCTCGGCCAGGGCATCGCCGTAGAGCGGGAAGCCGCCGCCAGGCGTTGCCGTTCCGAAGCTTATCGTGGTCCTCGAAATGGCCTTGCCCCCCTCTTGCGCCGCGGCCGGACCGGCCAGCATGACACCGACAAAAAGCACATGAGCAAGCTTCATTTGCAACTCCTCGGGGGCGCCGATGATGCGCCAAAGTGACTAATCATCGCGCAGCCAAGGCTGTAGGCAAGGCGAAGGTTTTATGGAAGCATGCCCGCAATGACAACGACAAGAAGACGGCGGGAACACATGAAGAATCTTGCACGTGCAGCATTTTTTGCCCTGGCTTGCCTCTCCACCGCGAGTTTCAACCCTTCTCCCGCTTCCGCCGCCGATTACCCCAACCGACCCGTGAAATGGCTGATCGGCTTTGCCGCCGGCGGCCCGGTCGATATCGTGGCGCGCATCATGAGCCAGTGGCTGTCGGACAAGTTCGGCCAGCAATTCGTGGTGGAGAACCGCACCGGCTCCGGCGGCAACATCGCGGCAGCCGCAGCGATCAATTCGCCGCCCGACGGCTACACGCTGCTGTTCGTCGCACCGAACAACGCGATCTCCACCTCGCTCTACAAGAAGCTGCCGTATGACTTCCTGCGCGACACCGTGCCGGTGGCGAGCATCATGCAGCTCACCAACATGCTGGTGGTCTCCAACGACATGCCGGTCAAGACCGTTCAGGAATTCATCGACTACTGCAAGGCCAACCCGGGCAAGATCTCCTACGCATCGTCCGGCAACGGCACCTCGGTGCACATGTCGGCCGAGCTGTTCAAGGCGATGACCAAATGCGACATGCTGCATGTGCCGTACCGGGGATCGGCGATCGCCTTCCCCGACATCATCTCGAACAAGGTGCAGCTGATCTTCGACAACCTTCCGTCCGCGCTCGAGCAGGCGCGCGGCGGCAGCGTTCGCGCGCTCGGCGTCACCTCGCCGAAGCGCTGGCCGAGCGTGCCGGACGTTCCGGCGATCGCCGAGACCGTGCCCGGCTTCGAGTCGGTCGGCTTCTACGGAATTTCCGCACCCAAGGGCACGCCGCCGGAAATCGTCGATATCCTGAACAAGGCTGTCGCAGAAGCCCTGAAGGACCCGAAACTGGTGGCCCGCCTCGCCGAGGTCGGCGGCATCCCGAAGGAGATGACGCCTGCCGAGTTCGGTAAGCTGGTCGCCGACGAAACCGAGAAATGGCGCAAGGTGGTCGAATTCGCCGGGGTTTCCGTCGATTAAGGGCGGCATTGCGGGACCATCGCGCAGGCTGTAAACGGAGGCCGCACCGTTGCCGGCCGCCCGATTCCGATGCGGCCGCCCGCGGCGGGGCCTGTAGCTCAATGGTTAGAGCCGGCCGCTCATAACGGTCTGGTTGCAGGTTCGAGTCCTGCCGGGCCCACCAGTCAAATCAATTGCTTAGTCAGGGATTTCTCGCCGCAGCGGGATGACCGCACCAGAAACCGCACCAGATACGTGCGCCTTTCGTTCGTGGCTGGGCGTACGCATCGCGATTTTCTCGACTGCATCCGACAGATAGTCAGGATGATGATGGCCGTAGGTGTTGAGCAGAACCTCAAGTGACATGCCGAGAAAGCCGGCGGCCTGCCAAGGGTCCGCGCCCTTCTGCATCAGCCAAGTCGCGGCCGTGTGGCGCAGCGTGTGAGGCGATATACCGGGACCGAGCCCGGCGAGCCTGACGGCGCTCTTGAACGCTGTTTTGACTGAACTTACCGGCTGGCCATTAAACTCGACGAAGTGCTTCGCCTCTGGATTGATCCGGTGCCAGCGACGTAGATGCGCAAGCAGGCGCAGTGGAATTGGGACCGTCGGTTGACGCTTGTTCGTCTTGGCGCTTCCCTGCTGGCGACGATAGTAACGTCCGCGCTCGAGATCGACAAAAGAGCGGCCGACCGCTGGAATGGGCGATGCGGATGCGATCGCTCCCGCGCGCGTCCCGCTGTAGATCCCGAGCAAGATGAAGCGAGCAAGATGTCGAAGCGGGCGTTTCCCTGTCGGAGCCTTTACGTTATCCGTCAGCCGACGTGATCTCTTCTGCATTTCGCGATACCGCCAACAGACCCAGATCAATTTGGCCGCATCACTACGCGTCAACCATTTGTCGCGCGGCTCGCCTTTTTCCGGCAGCGGGACCTTGACGATCTCACGGTGATAACCCTCTGCGGCATGATGGCCAATGGCCGCGCGCAAATCCTCCAGGTCTCGTCTGGTGCCGCCCCGGTTGCCTCGTTTCTTCCTATACGAGCGACACGCCTCTCCATTCACCTCACCGAGCACCTTTGCACCCCACCACGCGTTCAGTCGCTCGACGCGCTTCTTAAATTTTCGTAGGGCAGGGATAGTGTCTTCGCTTTCGCTGTCGACTTTGAAACGATCGCGAAGCTTTTCCAGTTGCGCATCCAAGTAAATCGAGAGAACGTCCGCGATCGGAATATCGTCGATGTGCCGCACTCGCCGCTTTGGCGTGTATTTGGACGCTATGTAATCCTCTAACTTTCTTTCCGCGGCCGCAATCTCATTCGCAGCGCAGCCTGTGCCGAAATCGCGTCCGTTGTCTCTGATGATCCAGGTTGCCTGGTGGGTAATCTTTCCGCTCTTGTCTCGGCGGGCGGCCTTAAGCTGGAGCCTAGCGCCCTTGCTTCGTCGCGGCATAGCTCTCGCATCCGTTCAATGTGAGCCAGCGTCGTAAATTCTTTGCCGGCAATCTTCTCAATCACCAATCGGTCGCGATCGCGCTCGCGTCGCAGGCCCGTAACCGTCATTCCTCCCATAGGAAATGCGATCTTCACGGCATCAGCAAGGCGAAGCGGGGTATTCGGTGTAATTTCAGGTTGCGTACGATCTGTCATCGACGCTTTCGAAATTTGGATGACTGATCGCCATCTTCGCATGGGACACCGCGAAATAAAGCCGACAACCGCTCTTGTCGGGCTTCTGGACATCCAATCGCAGAATCGAGTGGACTCGCGCAAAAGGAGCGCAGAGGACTGGCGGCAGCCAGGCAGCCGTTAAGGCTGCCTGGCTGCCGCCAGTCCATCTGCACGCGCTAAAGGAAGATGACCTTTTGACATGGCGAGAGGACCTTCCTGTAGAATTGAAGGCCACGACAAAGCAGCGGCTCATAAACGACCTGAAGGCCGGGCTGAATGCAGCATGGCCACGCCTGCCGGCGGAACAAAAGAAGCTGAACCCAACGTTCCTCTCGATCGTGAAAGACGGGTTTAAGGCTGAGCGCATCGATGATGATGATGAGATATCTGTCGCTCGAGACAACCAGATCCTCACGGATGCTCAGGTCGGTACCCTCCTTCGAGCCGCACGCGAGATCGACGATGAGCAGGAATTTGAAGGCGACCTATATCGCATTGTCGTGGGCCTTGCAGCCACGGGCGCGCGATTTGCGCAGGCAAGACGGATGCGCGTCAGTGATGCACAACGGAAAGAGCAGCGCTTGATGGTGCCAGGTTCCTACAAGGGGCGTGGCGGCAACGGTGGCTCCGTCCCGGTTCCGGTGGGCGAAGATGTCATCGAAGTCCTATTGCCGGGAATTTTAGGTCGCCCGAGAGAGGCGCCGTTGTTCGAGCGATGGAGCCATGAGCAGGAGGCCGGTAGCATCGTTTGGAAAAAGTCAGAACGCGGTCCGTGGAAGACGGCAGAACTTACTCGTCCGTGGCATGCCATCCGCGAGCGCGCAGGGCTACCGGAAGCCATTCCTTATGTGTTGCGACATTCCAGCATCGTCCGCGGCTTGCGAAACCGACTCCCTATTCAGCACGTTGCTAAACTGCACAACACTTCCGTGAAGATGATCGAGCGGCACTACGCGAAATATATCTCAACAGCCTTGGAAGATCTCGCTCGGGCCGCAGTTGTACCGCGGTCCCGCGGCATGGCGAAAATGCAGTCGAGCGCGGATGATCACTAAGAAGCTCTTGCTATCGAACGCATAAAACCACTCTATAGGTTTGGTTTCCACCGCACGACCGATATGTAAGAGGCCCAAGCCCTGAAGCTGCTTTTCCGGGCTGATACGACAATCGAGTCAAGAGCTAACGATCGATTCGGTGGCCCGGCTACCGTCAGCTTCCGCACCTGCTCGCGTGACTGCCATCAGGAGCCGCGAACCTATCCACGGTCGGCTGGTGTCGCACCAACCAGAGCCACAGAGATTGCACAATGACTAGCCGACGGCGACCGACGGTCGTTGTGGTAAGTCGACCATTCCCGATTAATTCATAAATCTTGGTCCGCCCGAGACCTGTCACTTCACAGGCCTCCGCGACGGTGCAGGTCGACATCGGCATGGTTGACGCGCGGTTTCCTGCGGCGGATCGGTCGAATCCGCGCGCATCGAGCGCTTCCGCGACGCGGTCGGCAAGCTGGAGAATATCGGCGACGAAAGCAGCCACCAGTCGCGGCGGAATGCGCCGGTGCGTGCGTGCCTTCCAGGCTTCCTCGCGGGCGCGCCACCGCGTCATCAGGACGGGCACGAAACGCAGGACGAGGGCCACGGCGAGCGCCATCTTGCGCGGATTGACGCCAAGCGGGCGCAGCACGCGGAACGCTGGCGCCAGCACCTCCATCAGCGCGCTCATCGTGGTGGTCATGCTGACGAGATCGACGAGCAGAAGCATCGCCAGTAGCCGCATGGTGACGACGGCGCCGGCATTCCAACCTCCCGACGCGGCCTGCACACCGCCGACGACCACAAGCAGCGGCAGCAATGGCCGCAGCAACTTGAGGCGTGCCATGCCGACGCGGCCACAGCCGGCATAAACCAGAGCAATCATCGCCAAGGCGCCCACCAGAGTTCGCCAGTCGCCGACCGGCAGCAAGAGCACACTGAGGAGGGCAAGGCCCGCAAGCTTGGCGCCGGCCGGTACGCGGTGCAGCCAGGTCTGTAGCGCAAGGCCGGCGGTCATCATGACGTTAGGGCGTCCCCTGCCCCAACGATCGTTGCATGGGCCCGGTAGGCAGGCAGCACTTCGGCGGGTCGGCCATCGAGGCGAATGTGGCCTGCATCCAGCCAGATTATGCGATCGAACTCCGCGAGCAGCTCAAAACCATGAGACGCCATCACGACCCGCTGCGGAAGCGCCGTGATCCTGCGATACATCCGCAATCGTGTCGACAAGTCGAGCCTGGCGAAAGGCTCGTCCATCAACAGGATCGACGGCTCTGTTGCGAGTAGCGCCAGGATGCAGACAAGTTGCTTCTGCCCGCCGGACAGCTCATTGACGTTGCAGTCTGCCCATTGGGCGCAGCCATGCCGCTCCAGCAGCGCCATCGCCTGCTGGCACGCCTGCGACGCCGACATACCGCGCTCCTTCGGCCCGAAAGCGACCTCCTCGCCAACGGTGGGGAAAATGAGCTGGTGGTCGGGATTCTGAAACAGAAAGCCGACCCTTGCTGGAAGGTCCTTGCGATGGCTCACCGTATCGAGGCCCGCCACCTCGACGCGCCCACGTGTTGGCGGGAGCAGCCCGTTCATCAGCCGCAACATCGTGCTGTTGCCTGAACCATTGTCACCAATCAGGCCGATCCGGCGCTCAGCGAGGCAAAGCTCGGGAATCGCAAGAAGCTGACGGTCCGCGCGCCGAAACTGCACTTCTTCGAAGATGATCCCTTCACCCGCCCCGCCAAGGTGAGGACGGCTTGCGGGAGGCGCTTCGCGTCGGACAGCTTCAATCAAGACGGTTCTTTCGCCTCTGTCGCGCTATCGGTTACGGCTGCTCATTGCGAGACGATCCGCTTCCCGAACCGTCGATACGGTAACGATCTCGATCGGAAGATTCAGATCGATGGCCATCCGACGCACGACCGCACATTGCTGAAAATCCTTTTGTCCGAAGAAGGCAACTTTCGGCTGCACCATATTGAACAGCTTGCAGACGACCGTCGCGACCGCGCGAAAATGTCCCGGCCTGAAAGCTCCGCAGAGCGGTTTCGCGAGCTCGCCCGGTTCGACGATGGGATCCGCAATGCGCGCAGTAACCGCATCATAGGCGGTCGTCATCACGAGGCGCCGCCCCTCCTCCTTCCACTCTTGCAGCATTGGAAGCGTGACTCGCTCGGCCGCGGCTTCTGAGGTGTGGCTCATTTTGGATCCCTATTCCGCCAGTCAGCTTAGTTCGAGTCCGCGGTTCGAAGCGGTACGGGCTTCACGTCGCCTTCCTCATCGCGGATTTCGAAGCAATAGCGCTCCGCACTATCCCGAGTGACCGAATAGGTCAGGCGATCGATAATGTGGTTGTTGCGATCGAAGGCGAGAATTTTGGGTCTCAGCCCAGCGATTTGGGCCTCATTCACGTAGGTCGAACTGCACACGATGATCTGGTCGCCGACTTGGCAAGTGCGCGCGGCGGCGCCGTTGACGACGCAACAACGCGAGCCGGACTCGCCGAAAATCACGTAGGTCGAAATTCGCGCCCGGCGTTCCTGTTCCAGATCTCCACGAATTCCATCGGCAGAATTCCCGCCTCATGGCACTGATCCGGATCGAGAGTGATCGAGCCGTGATAGTGAAGATTGGCTTCCGTAACATGGAGGCCGTGCAGTTTCGCGGCCAGCACTTTGCTCATCTGAAGGTTCCGTTGAGCCTGGCACGCATCCCTGACGCCGAAGCCTTCCTATGGAGCACAAGATAAAACTGTCGACTGCGAGAGAGAAAAAGAAACATACTTCTCGGAAAAAACGGTCAAACGTATAAGAACTTCCAATGGTCCGCGCGATGATCAAATAGGAACTCTTCAAACTAGCGGCCATGCATCGAGGGCGGGCGATCTACTAGCAAGCCGGCAAGTAGAGGTGACTACAAAGAGACGAGCCGGTGCTTGATACCACCTAGGCAAGCATAACAAAGATCCGGGATCGCACAGCGTGCGATCCCGGTAAGTCTGGGGAGGAGTGCCGAGTAGACGCCTGCTACCGATCGACTTACGACGGCAGCTGCCGGTTACATTCATACCTCTTATCGCCATTTCGCATCAGCAACCTTGGCTCGCTGAACGAGTCAATTTCTAACATCTGTTAGATTAAGACATGCTACTGCGACCTGTCAACAGTTAATTATTTCTTCAACAGCTCCTCGGAGATAGCACTGTAGTTGTCGCTTCAGTGAAGGGCCTCATTTCTTTACCTCGGGGCGAGATGTTGATTGCCGCGCTGAGCGGCCTCGTAGTCGACGCTAACGATTTTGTCCTGCGAGCTTCCCAAAATAGTAGCGGCGCTTGAAGGCTGGGTCTCAACGCCCACTGCGTTCGAATTCCGTGCGAAGGGTCGACTGCTCGACGCATCGAAACGGCGTGGCTCTCGGGCTTGTCTCGGATATCGCCCCAGTTCTCGCCACTGGAGTCGCGAAATAGGTTCCTCTCTGTGGCGAGCCCGCGGCGCACCACCTGGGCGATGCGGCCAAGATTGTTGTTGTGGGAAAGATCGCCAAGGCCGCCGGTCCAAGAACGAGAAATGCGATCAAAAGTGGCTTCGTCTAGCGCGGCTGCATTCGCGCGCCTGCGTCGATACTGATTGTCGTCGCGTTGAGATAGGCATTCTCTGCGATGTGCTTGACTAAGCCAGCGAACTCGTCGGGGCGCCCCATCCTGTTGGGATAAAGGATCATACGGTCAACAATCGACTTGGAAACCTTCGGCGGCATGCCGGCGACCATTCCGGTGTCGAACAGCCCCGGCGCGATGGAGACGACCCGAATTCCATATTCGGCGAGATCACGCGCGACCGGCAATGTGAGGCCGACCACACCAGCCTTGCTGGCGCTGTAGGCCGCCTGGCCCACCTGCCCTTGCGATGCTGCGCCGGACGCGGTGTTGATGATGACACCGCGTTCGGCGCTAGTGCCCTCTGGTTGGTTACGCGTCATGGCTAACGCCGCAAAGCGGATGATGTTGAAGGTACCGGTGAGGTTGATGCCAACAACCCTGTTCCAGGTCGCCAGTGAAAATGGCTGCCCCTTCGATACGGTCTTGGCTGCGTCGGCGACGCCGGCACAATTGACAGCGATATGAACTGCGTCGAACGCTTCGAGCACTGCGTCGACGCCGGAGCTGACACTGGCCTCATCGGCAACGTCGGCGACACGCCCGAACGCGCCGCTCCCCAATTCCCGGCAGAGATCGGCAAGCCGCGCCTCATCACGGTCGAAGGCGGCAACGCGCACGCCAGCTTTCACCAGCGCGACGCACGATGCCCGCCCCAGCCCCGACGCAGCTCCGGTTACGATCGCAACTTTTCCATCCAACTGCATGAGCGTCCCTCCTACTTGATCTTCTGTATCAGCGGCCGAGAATCGTAATGCAGGCCACCGCCTCTTCGATACCCTGAAGGCCGCCGCCGTTTTCGGCGAGCGCGATGCGCGCTCCCTCGACCTGACGTGGCCCCGCTTCACCGCGCAGTTGCGCTACCAGTTCATGTACCTGTCCGATTCCAGTGGCGCCGACGGGGTGCCCCTTGGATTCAAGTCCGCCGGAGGGATTGACCGGTATGCGTCCGCCAAGCGAAGTGTCGCCGCGCTCCGAAATGATGCCGCCTTCGCCGAAGTCGCAGAAGCCGATATTCTCTATCTGGATGATCTCACCCATGGCAGTCGCGTCATGCACCTCGGCGACGGAGACGTCCTCCGGACCGATGCCGGCCCTCTCATAGGCCTTTTTCGCGGCAAGAGCAGTACAGTGCCGCTCCACCTCGGACGAATCACGATCGCTGCCGGTCTGGATCACCGATGTCAGCACGCGGATTGCCCGCGACTCGTCAAGGCCGAGGCGCTTCAAGCCCGCCTTGGTCACAAGGATCGCAGCCGCCGCACCGTCGGATATCGGCGAGCACATCGGCAGTGTCAGGGGATAGGTGATCGGCGGTGCATTAAGTACCTCGTCCACCGAATAGGCATTGCGAAACTGCGCCAGCGGATTCTCCACGGAGTGCCGATGGTTTTTCGCCGCCACCGCTGCAAGCTGGCGCTGCGTTGTGCCGAACCGCTTCATATGTTGACGGGAGAACGCAGCGTAGACGTCCATGAACACGCTGTAGGGCTTGTCTGAGGTCGAGCCTTCCGGCACCTCGATACCCTCGCCGAGCGCCAGCAGCCTGTCCCGTATTTCACCATCACGGCTGACATCCCAGGCACTGTCGAACGCCTCGAACATCAGCTTGCGGTCGGTCGAGAACATCTTCTCGGCGCCGAGAGCGAGGGCGACATCACCCTCACCGCCTTTGAGGAAATTCACGGCAAGGTTGAACGCCGTGCTGCCGCTGGCGCAGGCGTTCTCGACGTTGACCACGGGAATGCCGCCAATGCTCATTTCGCGCAGCAGGATTTGGCCGCGGATCATGTGCTGGCGCTCCATATGGCCTTGCGACGCGTTGGCGAAGAAGGCCGCCTCGATGTCAGACGTCTGCAATCCCGCATCGCCGAGCGCAGCATCCACCGCCCTGCGCGACAAAGCCTTCATATCGACTTCGAGCATGCGCCCAAACGGGGTCATGCCAACACCGACCACATAGATGTCGCTCATCGCGCGCTCCCTTGAGGGTTGGAACCTTCTCTTGTCGCCACCTGTCAGCCCTTGAGCTCCGGCAGCGCACGCAGCACCTGCTCGGTTTGCTCGCCAAGAGCAGGCACGCCGGAGCGCGGGCCGGGATGTTCGCCGGAGAAAATCAACGGCTGCGCCACATGGTGGCTCCGCCCACCGTCGCCATCCGCCACCTCGCAGAACATCCCGCGCGCGCGGAAATGTGGATCGGCGGCGACCTCGCTCAACGAGTTCACCGGCCCCCATGGAATACCCGCCGCGTCCAGCCTCGGCGCCCAATCGGCGCGATCGCGCGTCGCAAGCACGGCAGCGACCTTGGCTCGCAATGCATTGCCCCGCGCGACCCGCTCGTCACGATTGAAGCCGGCCGCATCAGGCATGCCGAGCAGCTCGCACAGCGGCCGCCAGAACCAGTCTTCGTGAGCAATTGACAGAGTGACCAGACGGCCATCGGCACACTTGAAGACGCCATAGGCCGGCTCGGCGCCTATGTCGGCGAGCGGCGCGCCGTTCATCACCGGACCAAGCATCACCGACATCCAGGACACCAGGCCGTCCGTCATCGAGACGTCGACATATTTTCCTTTTCCCGTACGCGCGCGCTCGAACAGCGCCGCCAACGTGCCGACGGCAGCGAACATGCCGGAGGACAGGTCGCCGATCGCGATACTTCCCGGATCCTCTACTGAGCCTTGCTCGGCGTGACGAAAGAGAAACCCGGCGAGTGCCTGATAGGAGATGTCGTGGGCGGGGCGATCGCGATACGGCCCGTCCTGCCCGAAGCCGGAGATCGAGACATAGACCAGCCTCGGGTTGAGCTCCGCCATCGCCTCATAACCGAAGCCGAGGCGCGCCATGGTGCCCGGACGAAATCCTTCCATCAAAACGTCGGCGGGAGCGACCAGCCTGCGCAGGTTCAGCTTGCCTTCAACGCTCTTGAGATCCAGCGCCACCGAGCGCTTGCCGCGATTGAGCGCGCCGTGAAAGGCCGGAAACTGCCGCGCAGGGTCGCCCCCTCCGGGACGCTCCACCAGGATCACGTCGGCGCCAAGGTCACTCAGCAATAAGGTTGCATAGGGCCCTGGATACTGCTCGGCCAGACTGATCACCCGAATTCCAGCGAGGGGAAGACTCATCTCGATCGCTCTTTCCGGCAGCAACGCGACTTGCATTAGTCTCGACAGTCTGTATCATAACCCTTGGAATAATCAACTAACTCCACAGTCAATTCTAGGGAAGATGCAGTGGAAGCGGTGATTTCTGAAATTCGGGCCGGCGCGATGTGGATCACGCTGAACCGACCGGATGCACTCAATGCCATTACTCCCGCACTGGTTTCGGGCATCAACGCGGCGCTCGACAAGGCTCAGCTGTCGGACATCCACGCAGTGGTGCTGACCGGAACGGGGCGCGCCTTCTGCGCCGGCGCCGACCTCAAATTCGTACGCGGCGAAGCCCGGAACGACGAAACGTCGCTGAGCCGCTTTCTCGATACCGTTCTTCTTGTCATGAACCGGCTCGAGACGTTTCCCATGCCGGTGATCGCGTCGCTGAACGGATTGACGTTGGCTGGCGGCTTGGAACTGATGCTGTGCTGCGATCTCGTCGTGGCGGCGCGCTCGGCCAAGCTGGGCGACGCCCATGCAAATTTTGGGCTCTTGCCCGGCGGCGGCAGCTCGGTGCGACTGCCGCGTAAGATCGGCCCGACCCGCGCAAAATATCTGCTCTACACCGGCGAGTTCGTGCTAGCCGAACAGCTCGTTGCCGCCGGACTGGTCAACGAGGTCGTCGATGACGACATGCTGATCCCGGCGACCGAGGCGCTGGTCGCCAAGCTCGTCAACAAGAGCCCGCTCGTGCTTCGGCGCATGAAGGTGCTGGTCGATGA
>DATLXL010000006.1:0-126636 GCA_035575905.1 Bradyrhizobium sp.
CGGCTATTATTACGAGCAATCTCCGCTGATCGTCTCTGACGGCGAAGCTGCTCCTCCTTCTTCGATGGGCGGATTCACCGCTTCCACAGCGCCCGGCGCGCGCGTGCCGCATTTCACGCTTGCGGACGGGCGATCGCTGTATGATGCGTTCGGTCAAGGCTACACTCTGCTACGCTTCGATCTCACCGTGGATGTGACAGCTTTGTTGAAAGCCGCGCGCATATCAGGCGTTCCGATCGAGCTCCTCGACGTCACCGCTGTATCAGCACCTGCTGTTTACCGGCACAAGCTCCTGCTCGCGCGCCCCGACCAGCATGTTGCGTGGCGTGGCGACCACATCCAGGCGGATCCGGAAGCGCTTATAAACGCGATCCGAGGAGTAGACACGATCCGCGTCTGAATGACAGCTATTGGGGCAATAGCGGACATTGTCGTCGCGATGCGTCGCGGTTCGCAACGTCATGCTGATTGCCTAGAAACTGGTGCCGCAAACAGGACTCGAACCTGTGACCCCGTCATTACGAATGACGTGCTCTACCAACTGAGCTATTGCGGCGTCCCTGAAAACGTTGGCTTTTTCGCCTTCGTAGCGGTCCGTCCGGGCGGCCGGGGTAGTCTACGGGGTAGTTGGCCGGGACCGGGTCGGTTGCGGCCCCGGTATAGCGACCGTCCGGCGGCCCGGCAAGACCGGGAGGTGCTAGAAGCCACAAGCAAGGCTGATGAGAGGTCCCCATCAGACCGGAATGCACAAGGCTTTATGGCTGCTTAGGGCTGCCGATCGGCGCGACCGGCGGCGTAGCCGGTGGCGGCAACGGCGCAGGTGGAGGCGTCTGCGAAGTCGGCTGTGTCGCCGTGGGGGCCGGGGTTAAGGTGGCCGGTCGAGACCAAAGCTGAGCCCCATATTCGCCGAGTTTAATGATCGATGGGTATGCGAGCGTGAGGATCGCGACCAAGATGGTCGCAATGACGCCCATTACGGCCGTACGCCAAACAAGCATCAGATTATCAATGACGCCTTTTTGTTCGGCGAACTTCGCGTCTATCGCGGACTGTTGGTCGCGAATCTTCTCTGCGAGGCTCTGAAGGGAATAGATTTCCTTGTTCATTCCCTTGATCATTTCTCCGCTGATGTCGGAGAGACCCCTTCCACTAAACACAAATTTCGGATCAAAGTCGCCGTTCAAATCACAGAACCAAATTTTGAAAATTGGGTCGCCTTCGCATATTTGAATAGCTGCGGGACTCGCGTTGTAGACTGCATAAATCAACTTACCATTGTACCCAGGATCCACGTGAAATCCTGATACGTTGATAAGACCTTGAAATTTGATGCCGGTCTTCATGGAAATGAAGGCCATCGCATCAGTCGGTATTTTCACCGTCTCCTTCGAAAGAAGAAACGCGAACTGACCCGCAGGAATCAGGAATGATTCACCGGACGTTAGTGTGGTTTTCTTCTGCTCGTATCCAGCTTCCTGTTCGCCGGTGCGGTAATAAACCCCGCCCATGCGCAGAGTATATGCATTGCAATCGACTTGGTCGGGGTTGAAAGGTACAACGACTGAGGGTGTCGCGATGAGTCTCGCCCCGCTCCAAAAAGGCATGACGCACCTACTCGGCGATGTAGAATTGGCGCGCGGCCAATTCTTTTCTCCGAGATTTTAGAGCAGGCTCTATGTCGATAGAGCGCTCCGCAGCAATGCTTACCACCCAACGTATCACGTCGGCGTTTGCTTGTTTTGCAATGGGGAGAAATTCTTCCAAGTGGTCGATTTTTTCGCAGGCGTCTGCGAACCGACCAGCAGCATCGGCGAGAACGTAAACCGGATCATTCGTCGGTTGGTGCGAAAGCTGACAAACGGGAAGCTTGTTCAGTTCCTGGTGCAGCGTATTGGCCGCACTCAAACACACCAAAAATGTATCGATGACGGTACGCTCGACTGACTTCGATTCGGTTGTCCCGCGCGCGAGGCGCCCGACATACTTCGCAAAGTGAAGACCGTAGTGCTTTAACCGATCGTTTTTCGACAGATGCAGAATATCCGCATGATTACGCTGATCGTGCGCGTACTGCTCACGCTGAAGGCGCAACCAATCGTTCGCCTCATACATCGCCTTCTCCCCAACACGCCTAAGAATCATATAAACTAAAAATTCAATTATTTCAAGGGGATGAAGGCATCTCTAAGTGATTCTTTCGACTCACCTTTCTGAATTTTCCACATCGCTCGCTCGCCATTTGACGGGGCGCTGATCGTAGCCGACGTAGAGCGGGTGTTTCGGCTGCCCCCCCTTAGTAACACCGAGGCAATGCAACGTGATCCCCACTTCCTTCGCGATGGCAACCGCGACCGCGTCGCAGTTCAGATGCGACCCGTGCGAACCCCAACCGACCAAAGCGAGACCGCCACGCGCGCGACACTCAATCAAGATTCGTCGAATGTGAGAACTGTTATCTGGGCCGACTGGATCGTTCATTTGCTTCCAGACCTTCGGTTCTGTCGCACGTCCAGCACCCAAATTCCAAACGATCAGTGAGCCGTATCCGTCGGCCTCTGCCCTTCGTATGCAGCGAGTTATCGTCGGATCATCCGCGGCAGCGTCTGCGGTAGATGGATTGAGCATTCCAACAACACAAGGCGGGGCTTCATCTTTCCAAACTCGACGTAGCTCGTATCGGTAGCTGCCGCAGGCAGAAATGATGGCGCTTCCTCTTGGCAACAAATTTAGCTGCAACTTCGGCAATCCTAGCTAGTCCGATGCAACCGCGACGTTTTTCGATTGTTCAAGGTCGCCAAGCGGGTACCGGGTTCACGTGAAGAAACGCGTCGAATCAAAGGCCGCTTCAGTTGCCCCAGCGGGCCAGAAATCCGCGCCAGCCGCCGGCTTGCGCTTTGGGCGTGCCGATTTGCTCGGAAAACTCGTCGCCTGGCGCCTCGTCGTCGACCCCGGGGTCATCGGGCGCGCGGACGATCGGGACGACCTGCGGGACGGTCTTGGGGATGTCCTGGCGGGCGCGGAACAATGGCCCGGGCTGGGCCGGGGCCGGTTCGACTGTTGCCGGCGCGGGCGCCGCCGCGGCGGGGGCCGGCTCTGGCTCGGCCGCCGCAGCCTTGGCAGGCGCGGGCTCAACGGGCGCGACCGCTATCGGTGCGGGCGCGGCCGCCGGGACATTGTCCTGCGCGGCCGGCGTCGGCGGCACGAGGACGTCGTCGCGCTGCGGCTGCGGGACTTCGGCAACTTCCTTGCGCTCGGCCTCGATACGCCTCGGCGGCGGCGCCGCCAGCATCGCGTCCTCGAACGGCGAGGATTCGATCGCCGTCCCCTTGTCCGGCGGCAGGCTTGCCACCGGCGTCTGCCACTGGAACGCGTCGAGCTTGCCGGTGACCGGCGAGACCGGCCGCCAGCGGTCGCTGACATAGCCGTCCGCGGTCCAGGCCGGATCGTGCCGCGCGCGCACCGCGCGCATCGCCCACATCCGCGCGCGGCCGCTGTCGCCATGCTCGGTGCGCTCGATCTCCGCCATCAGCACCGCGACGCGCTGCGTCGGCTTGTCGATGAACGGCGCCAGCGCCTCGCGCGCGCGAACAAATTCGGAGGCATCGATCGCGGCGCGCGCCACCGCGAGCGCGCCTTCGACATGACCGGGCGTCTTGCCCGAGAGCGTCTCGACGCGCACCAGGCGCTGACGCGCGGAATCGCCGAGCTTCACGCGCGAATAGGCGTCGGCAAGATCGGGATGCGGCTCGGCGAGCCACGCCGTCTCGACGATGCGCATGGCGCGGCGCACCTGATGCGCCTCGCTTTCGTACTTGGCCGCCAGCACCGCGGCGGGCACCAGCGTCGGCGCCAGCTTCACGGCTTCCATCGCGCTTTCGCGGGAAAGATCGCGGTCGACCTTTTCCAGCTCGATCGCGCGCGCCGTCAGCAGCACGCCGCGCTGACGTCGATAGGTTGCCTTGTCGATCAGGCCGGAGGAGAGATTGTTGTCGAGGATCGACAGCGCGCCATTCCAGTCGCCGCTGGCGCAGCGGAAGCCGAGCACGGCGTGCGAGGCCCAGGTCGAGGACGGCGAGACCTTCAGCGCCTCGTCGGCGATCATCAACGCCGATACCGGATCGTCGGCGCGCTGCGCCTCGATGAATAGGCCGCGCAGACCGAGCAGGCGGGTGTCCTCGCGCTCGGCCATGGCGCGGAAGGCGCGGTGGGCGCCGTCGCGGTCGCCCTCGAGCTGCGCCGACTGCGCCGACAACAGCAGGGCGAGCGGGTCGTGCCCGGCGATCCGCTGCGCCTCGCCGGCATGGCGGCGCGCGGCGGATGCATCGCCGTGTCCGATCGCGAGCAGGCCTTGCGTGATGGCGTGGCGGCCCCGCGCCTGCCTGCGCTCGTGGCTGCGCCGCCGCATCCGCGCGGGTGTATTCCACAGCCCGCTCAGAACCCACCACAGGAAAACGCCTGCCACGATGACAATGCCGAGCCCCAGCACGAATACCGGCAGCGCCATCTCGGCGCGCCAGCCGCCCCAGGACATCACGACGTCGCCGGGCTGGTCGGCCACCCACGCCGCGCCCGCAGCCAGCGCTGCGATCAGAGCCAGGAACAGAATGATGCGGATCATGGACTTCCTACTTGGCTGTGGCGAGCGAAGTCATGGCGTCGTCGGCGAATTTGCGCGAGGCGGCGAGCGCGGCATCGCGCGCATCGGCCTTGTCGAGCCAGGCCTGCGCGGGCGTTCGATCGGCAGGCGCCAGCGTGAGCAGCTCGCGCCGCGCCCCGTTGAGGTCGTTGCGCAGCGCCGCCGCGGTGATCCGCGCCACCACGCTGTCGCGATCGGTGCCGGTCGCATCCGCGCGCTGGATGCGCACGAGCTTCGCAGCGCCGGCCTGCAGGCGATCGACGATGCCGCCGCTGCCGGTGGTCTCGGCTTCCGGCGCTGACGGCGCGAGCTTCGGCGCGATGGTCGTGAGCTCGCGGCACAGCGTGGCCGCGCCGGGCACGCCGGAGGCCGCAAATCCTTCCAGCGGCTTCAGCGCATCGGCGCTGGCCGCGAGCGGCCTTGCCGCGGCGAGCTGCGCCGCAAAGGGATCGCCGTGGCGCACCGAGAGGTCGAGCAGCGAGGCCGCGACCACGCGGCGCAACGCGGCGTCGTCCACCGGCGCCGCAGGCTTCGCCTGCGCCGACTTGACCGCGGCGATCTCGCCCTCCTGCGCCTTTGCGGCGCGCTCGAGCTGCGCGATGCGCGCGTTGAGGGGGGACAGATCGACCGGCTCTGCCGCCGGCGCAGGCGCAGCGCCGTCGCGCGGCTGCGCCCGCAGTTCGGCAATGGCCGACGCGAGCTTGTCGGCCTGCGCGCGAACCGCCGAAAGCTCACTGCGCAGCGTGGCGACGGACTTGTCGGCCTGCTCGATCCGCGCCGCGACCGCGGGGTCTGCGACCGGCGCGGCCGGCCGGCCCGCCTTCGATTCGAGGCCGGCGATGCGCGCCGTGAGATCGTCGATCGCGGCGGCATTGAGCTGCGGGGCCGGACCCGGCGCCGGTGCCTGCACGGCGGGCCAGCCCAGCACCCAGCCGACGCCGATCACGAGCGCGGCGGCCACGGCACCGGAAATCGGCGCGATGGCCCAGGGGGAGACGGGCTGAGAGACCGGCTGCGGGGCAGGTTGGGCAGGAGACGGTTCAGCCCCGGCGGCCGGCTCGGCCGCAACGTGCGGAGCCGGCTCGGCTTCGCCCGCCTCCCTGGCCGCCGGCGTGACCGGTTCGGACACGTCGGTGGCCTTGAGGTCGATGGTCGGCCCTTCACGCTTGGGCCGGCTGGATTCGGCGGGCGTCACCTCGTCGGGCCTGTCGTCGACCATGCAAATACCTCTGATTCCGACCGAACTTAGCAGATCGAGCCCGCTCTCTTAAGCCAGTCGGGCCGGCAAAGCACGCTTCAATGCCTCGAATAAGGCATTTTCGTCCGGCCTGGCCGCAACGGTGACCTGGGTCGCGCCGGCCTCGCGGACGATTTCAGCCACCGCCGCCGATATGCAGCATTGCGGCAGCGCAAGCGCCGAGATTTCCACCCCGCCGGTGCGCGCGGCCTCGATAAAGGCCTGCGCGCTGCGCCTGGAATAGTGCAGCACCGCCTCGAACCGGCCGGCGGCAAAGCCGTCGACCACCTCGCTTGGCAGGCGCCTGGCGGGAACCATGCGGTAGGCGATGTGGGTGACGACCTCAAAGCCCTGCTCGCGCAGTTCGCCCGGCAGATCCCGCGAAAGCTCTTCGCCGGCGAGGTAGAGCAGCGGCGATTTCTTTTTCAGCTTTTTCGCCTTGGCCGCCTTGACCACGAGGTCGCGCAAGGCTGTCGCATCGCCCTCGGCGGAGTGCACCTTGGCAAAACCGGCGCGGCTTGCCGCCGCGGCCGTGCGTTCGCCGACGGCGAACAGCGGCAGCTTCAACAGCGGGCTCCTGGCGAGGTACGATTCGACGGCGCGCACCGCGTTGGCGCTGGTGACGATGACCCCGCCATAAGGCACCTCGGCCGCGTCACGGAAGGCGAACGGCTCGAACCGCAGCATCGGCGCTGCGACGGCCTCGACCCCCCGCGCGCGCAGCTCCGCGGCGGTGGTCTCGCCATCGGGCAGCGGGCGGGTGACGAGAACGGCCATCCAGGGGTCTCCGCGAGGAAATTGCCGCAGCCGGACGATTGCACGGCGCAACCTCGCAATGGTACCGAAGCAGCGAGACGCCGCTTTATCATGCAAGGGCTCACATTGGCTAACGATACAGCGATGCTGGTCTTGGGCATCGAGACCACCTGCGACGAGACCGCTGCGGCCGTGGTGGAGCGGCAAAGCGACGGCAGCGGACGGATCCTTTCCAATGTCGTGCGCTCGCAGACCGACGAGCACGCCCGCTTCGGCGGCGTGGTGCCCGAGATCGCCGCACGCGCCCATGTCGACCTGCTCGACGGCATCGTCGACCGCGCCATGAAGGACGCCGGCGTTTCCTACGAACAGCTCTCGGCGGTGGCTGCCGCCGCCGGCCCCGGCCTGATCGGCGGCGTGATCGTCGGCCTGACCACGGCGAAAGCGATCGCGATGGTTCACGATACGCCGCTGATCGCGGTCAACCATCTCGAGGCGCATGCGCTGACGCCGCGGCTGACCTGCGCGCTGGCGTTTCCCTATTGCCTGTTCCTGGCCTCGGGCGGCCACACCCAGATCGTCGCCGTGGCCGGCGTCGGCAATTATGTGCGGCTCGGCACCACCGTCGACGACGCCATGGGCGAAGCCTTCGACAAGGTAGCGAAGATGCTGTCGCTGCCCTATCCGGGCGGGCCGCAGGTGGAGCTTGCCGCGCGCGGCGGCGATGCCCGGCGCTTTGCCTTCCCGCGGCCGATGCTGGGCCGGGCGGATGCGAATTTTTCGCTGTCGGGCCTGAAGACGGCGGTGCGCAATGAAGCCAGCCGCATCACGCCGCTGGAGCAGCAGGACATCGCCGATCTCTGCGCCAGCTTCCAGGCCGCGGTGCTGGAGTCGACCGCGGATCGATTGACGGTGGGGCTAAGACTGTTTCGAGAACAGTTCGGTCCGCCCCGCGCGCTGGTCGCCGCCGGCGGCGTCGCCGCCAACCAGGCGATCCGCGGCGCATTGCAGGACGTCGCGGCCAAGGCGCAGACCACGCTGATCATTCCGCCGCCGGCGCTGTGCACCGACAACGGCGCGATGATCGCATGGGCCGGCGCGGAGCGCATGGCGATCGGCCTCACCGATACCATGGAAGCGCCGCCGCGGGCGCGCTGGCTGCTCGACGCCAATGCCAGGGCGCCGGCCGGCTACGCCAACAGCCGCGCGGGCCATTGAGATGGCGGCGCTGAATTCCGTCGCGGTGATCGGCGCCGGCGCGTGGGGCACCGCGCTCGCCGCCGTCGCCGTCCGCGCCGGGCGCAGCGTCACGCTATACGCACGCAGCGCCGCAAGCGTGGCGCGGATGAACGCGACGCACGAGAATCTGCGGCTGCCCGGCATTCGCCTCGAGAGCGGCATCGACATCACCCGCGACATCGCTCACGCGGCGCGGGCCGATGCGATCCTGATCGCGACGCCGGCGCAGAGCCTGCGGGAAGCGATGACCACGCTTGCCCCGCATCTGCAGCAAGGCGCGCCCGTCGTCGCCTGCGCCAAGGGCATCGAGCGCGGCACGCACAAATTCATGACCGAGGTGATCGCGGAAGCGGCGCCGAACGCGGTCGCCGCCATTCTCTCCGGCCCGAGCTTCGCCGACGATGTCGCGCGCGGACTTCCCACCGCGGTCACGCTGGCGGCAAGGGACGAGGCGCTGGCAGCGGCACTGGTGCAGGCGCTGGGCTCGTCGACCTTCCGCCCCTATCACACCACGGACGTTCGCGGCGTCGAAATCGGCGGCGCGGCCAAGAACGTGCTGGCGATAGCCGCCGGCATCGTCGTCGGCCGCAAGCTCGGCGCATCCGCACAGGCGGCGCTGACCACGCGCAGCTTCACCGAGCTCTCCCGCCTCGGCCGCGCCTGCGGCGCGCGCGCGGAAACGCTCGTCGGCCTGTCCGGCCTCGGCGATCTCATCCTGACCTGCTCTAGTCTTCAGTCGCGCAATTTCGCGCTCGGCATCGCGCTCGGCCGTGGCGAGCCGCCGCCGTCGGGAAAGCTCGCCGAGGGACAGTTCACCGCACCGGTGCTGGTGGAGCTGGCGGCTTCGCAAGGCGTCGATATGCCGGTATCAAATGCCGTGGCCGCGATACTGGCCGGCAAGATCACGATCGATGCCGCGATCGAAGGCCTGCTGACGCGGCCGTTCAAGGCGGAGGAATGAGACCCCTTATCCTCGTCATGCCCGCGCTTGTCGCGGGCATCCACGTATTTAATATGCGGCAAGGAAGACGTGGATGGCCGGAACAAGTCCACGGCTGTCCGGTCTAGTTCTGGGTAGACAAGGCGCATGGCGTGGATTCTTCTGCGGTCTTGAGCATCGCCAAATGTTCGAGACAGGCAAGGAAGGTCCCGCCATGCGCCATCACAATACAGTATTTCATAGTCTGCTGAAGCTGGTGCCTTGGCGTGTGCTGGACCGGCTTGTGGACAGGTACCAAGCGGACAGGCGAGTGCGTCGCCTTAGCACGCGGAATCAGTTCGTCGCGATGCTGTACGCACAGCTATCTGACGCCCAGAGCCTGCGCGCGATCGAAGCTTCTTTCGAGAGCCATACGACGCGGCTTTATCATCTGGGGGCAAGGGAGCTTTCGCGCTCGACCTTGGCGGACGCCAACACCAAACGTTCGTGCGCAGTCTTTACGGGGCTGCTGTCCGAGCTAATGGGTCACTGCGAGCGGGCACTCGGCAGCAAGGTAGCCGAGGCGGTTTATCTGGTGGATTCCACCGGTTTTCGGCTGAGTTCCCTGAGCGCCGACTGGGCTCGATTTTCCACGGGCGTGCACGGTGCCAAGCTGCATGTGGTCTACAACCCCGATAGTGCACGACCGAGCTTCGCCGAACTGACCCCGGCCAATGTCAACGACATCACCGTCGCCAAGACCATGCCGATCCGGCCCGGCGCGACCTACGTCTTCGATCTTGGCTATTACGACTATGGCTGGTGGGCTGAGCTCGATGCCGCTGGCTGCCGTCTCGTTACCCGGCTGAAGGTCAACACACCGCTGTCGGTAACGGCCGAGAACGCGGTACCCAAAGGCTCTTGCGTGCTTTCCGACCGCATTGGCCTGCTGCCCTCACGGCAGGCAAAGTCCCGCAAGAACCCGTTCCAGGACCCGGTACGCGAGATCAGGGTTCGTACCGAGACAGGCAAAGTCTTGCGCATCGTCAGCAACGATCTCGATGCGCCGGCCGACGAGATCGCTGAACTCTACAAGCGCCGTTGGCAGATCGAACTGTTCTTTCGATGGATCAAGCACACCCTCAAAATCCGCCACTTCTTCGGCACCTCGGAGAATGCCGTACGTATTCAGATCGCTGTTGCCCTGATCGCCTTCCTTCTCCTGCGCATGGCTCACACCCTGCAGAACAGCGTCAACAGCCTCCTGATCTTCACTCGGCTCGTGGCTCAAAACCTCATGCAACGAAGGCGTATCGATCGTCTCCTCGAGCCGCCTCCGCCAGTACTCAAAGACCTGTTGCAGTTGAGGCTCTCGATATGACAAACCTTAACCGGACAGCCGTGGAACAAGTCCGGCCATGACGACTGGATGGTGAGTGTCATGAATTACTGGCTGGTGAAATCGGAACCGTCGGTGTGGTCGTGGGACATGCAGGTCGCCAAGGGCGCCAGGGGCGAAGCCTGGACTGGCGTCCGCAATTTCACCGCGCGCCAGAATCTCGTCAACATGAAGAAGGGCGACAAGGCGTTCTTCTATCACTCCAACGAGGGCAAGGAGATCGTCGGCATCGCGGAGATCATCAAGGAGGCCTATCCCGATCCGACCGACAAGACCGGCAAGTTCGTCTGCGTCGACATCAAGGCCGACAAGCCGGTGCCGCAGCCGGTGACGATGGCCGCGATCAAGGCCGAGAAGAAGCTGGCGGCGATGGCGCTGGTGAAATATTCCCGGCTGTCCGTGCAGCCGGTGACGGCCGAGGAGTGGAAGCTGGTCTGCAAGATGGGCGGGCTCTAATGACGTTTGGCGGTCGAGACGCCGAATCGCGAAAACAACCCCATGCAAAGTAGCCGTAGATGCGTAGGGTGGGCAAAGCGCAGCGTGCCCACCTTCAAGAGCACTGCAAAAAATGGTGGGCACGGCGCAAAGAGCGCCTTTGCCCACCCTACAAAATCTGCCGGCTTGCGAGATGGCCGGGCTGTGACGGTCCTCCTCCTGAGGAGGCGCGTCAGCGCCGTCTCGAAGGATGGCTACAGCGGGGCTCTCATGGTTCGAGACGCCGCTTCGCGGCTCCTCACCATGAGGGACTACTAGGCCGCAGCGGCCAGCACCACCTGGGCCAGCAGCTGCTCGCGCTTCTTCTGGGTGCGGTAGCCCTTCATGGTCGCCGCGAAGCGTTCGAGGATGCCGTCCTCGAAGGCAGTGACGATGGTGTCGTGGACGTAGCTCTTGCGGCAGATCGCCGGCGTGTTGGAGAGTTCGTCGGCCGCAGCCCGCACGGCTTCCAGCACCTGCTTCTTGCGGCCGCGCTCGCTCGCCGCCGGCGTGATGCGCGACAGCGACTCCAGCACGACGGCGGAAGCCATCAGGGTGCGAAAGTCCTTCAGCGAAATCTTGATACCCGCGATCTCGCGCAGGAAACCGTTCACCGCCGTGGTCGAGACGCTGCGGATCGTGCCGGAGGCGTCGCGATACTGGAACATGCGCTTGCCGGGCAGCGTGCGCAGAATACCGATGGCGCGCACGAGTTTCGCGGCATCGCATTCCTTGCGCACGGCCTTGCCGCCCTTGGCCTTGAAGGTCAGCACGATCGAGTCGCCCTCGATGGTGACGTTGGATTTCAGGAGCGTGGTGGCGCCGCGCGTGCCGTTGAGCCTGGCGTAGGACTCGTTGCCGGGCCGGATCGCGGTGCGCGCGATCAGCTCGATCACGGCCGACAGCGCGAATTCCCGCGTCGGCTCGTCGCCGGCCAGATTCGCCGAGACGTTGCGGCGGATCTTCGGCAACGCGCCGACCAGCCTTGCGAGGCGATGCGCCTTGCGCTGCTCGCGCACCTTCTCCCAGTCGGCGTGGTAGCGGTACTGCAGCCGCCCGGCGGCATCGATGCCGACCGCCTGCAGATGCGAGGTCGGATCGGGCGAGTAGCGCACGTCGCGATAGGCCGGCGGCACCGCCATCCGGTTGAGGCGGCGGATGGTCGGCTCGTGCAGGATCTTGCTGCCGTTGGCGCGGACGAACGAATAGCCCTTGCCGCGCTTGATGCGGCGGATGGTGAGCGCGTCCGGACCGCCGAGCTTGAGGCCAAGTTCGGTGGCGAGCGCTTCGACGGTTTGGGGGGGGGGCTTGGCCGCGGCAACCGGGGCCGGGTTCGGCAGCTGGCCGAGCATTTCCGCAAGCGCAACGGCGGGATCGGCGGAAGCGGGCCGCGTGGCCTCGAGATTCTGCTGATCCGTCATCGTGTTGAACGCCTTGCTCCGTTGTTTCTTTCGGTAAAGCCGGTCGATGCGGCTTCGTTCCGGGAGCCTCCTGGCCCCGGGGTGGCGATTTAGGGGGTAAGGATTGGGATTGCGAGTCCCGAATCAGGCAATAAAGGTTTCTAAATACCGTTCATGGTGCCATTCGCTCGATAACGTTGATATTGAGCTGTCACAAAACGGCGATTTGGCTGCCGTGGCATGAATTGGGTCAGCGCAGCCGACCAAGGTGTGAGGCCGCCGTGCTTGTCGTGGAACACTCCGGCGACGCATAATCGCACCAACAATTGGAGCCCGCTTGCGCTCAATCCTTGTCGCAAACGCCGGCCGAGTTGAGTGGAGGGGACGATGTCCGACAAGATTTATGACGTGCCGGCGGAGTGGTCGAAGCGCGCTTTCATCGACGACGCCAAATATCGCGAGATGTACGACCGCTCGGTCAAGGATCCGAACGGGTTCTGGGCCGAGCAGGCCGCGCGGGTGGACTGGATCAAGGCGCCGCACAAGATCGAGAACGTGTCCTTCGCACCCGGCAACATCTCCATCAAATGGTTCGAGGACGGCGTCTTGAACGCCGCCTACAATTGCATCGACCGCCATCTCGGCAAGCGCGCCGACCAGACCGCGATCATCTGGGAGGGCGATGATCCCTCGCAGTCCAGGCACATCACCTACCAGGAATTGCATGACGAAGTATGCCGGATGGCCAACATCCTGCGCACGCGCAACGTCAGGAAGGGCGACCGCGTCACCATCTACCTGCCGATGATCCCCGAAGCCGCCTATGCGATGCTGGCCTGCGCGCGGATCGGCGCGATCCACTCCGTGGTGTTCGCCGGCTTCTCGCCTGACTCGCTCGCCCAGCGCATCAACGACTGCCAGTCCAAGGTCATCATCACCGCGGACGAAGGCCTGCGCGGCGGCCGCAAGGTGCCGCTGAAGGCCAATGTCGACGCGGCGCTGGAGAAGGCTTCCGGCGTCGACTGGGTCGTCGTGGTCAAGCGCACCGGCGCCGACGTCAACATGAACCCGACGCGCGACCTCTGGTATCACGACGCCGCGGAGATGGTGACGACGGAATGTCCGGTCGAGCACATGCACGCGGAAGATCCGCTGTTCATCCTCTACACGTCCGGCTCCACCGGCCAGCCCAAGGGCGTGTTGCACACCACCGGCGGCTACCTCGTGTTCGCGGCGGTGACGCACCACTACGTGTTCGACTATCACGACGGCGACATCTACTGGTGCACCGCCGACGTCGGCTGGGTCACCGGCCACAGCTACATCCTCTACGGGCCGCTTGCCAACGGCGCGACCACGCTGATGTTCGAGGGCGTGCCGAACTATCCCGATAATTCCCGCTTCTGGAACGTCGTCGACAAGCACAAGGTCAACATCTTCTACACCGCGCCGACCGCGATCCGCGCGCTGATGCAGGGCGGCGACGAGCCGGTGAAGAAGACCTCGCGGGCGACGCTGCGCCTGCTCGGCTCGGTCGGCGAGCCGATCAATCCGGAAGCCTGGGAATGGTATCACCGCGTGGTCGGCGACGGCCGCTGCCCGATCGTCGACACCTGGTGGCAGACCGAGACCGGCGGCATTTTGATCACGCCGCTGCCGGGCGCCACCAAACTCAAGCCGGGCTCGGCGACACGGCCGTTCTTCGGCGTGGTGCCCGAAATCGTCGATGCCGAGGGCAAGACGCTGGAAGGCGAGACGTCGGGCAACCTCTGCCTGACGCGGTCGTGGCCGGGCCAGATGCGCACCGTCTATGGCGATCACGCCCGCTTCGAGCAGACCTATTTCTCGACCTACAAGGGCAAGTATTTCACCGGCGACGGCTGCCGCCGCGACGCCGACGGCTATTACTGGATCACCGGCCGCGTCGACGACGTCATCAACGTTTCCGGCCACCGCATGGGCACCGCCGAGGTCGAAAGCTCGCTGGTGGCGCACGAAGCGGTGTCGGAAGCCGCGGTGGTCGGCTATCCCCACGACATCAAGGGACAGGGCATCTACGCCTATGTGACGCTGATGGCCGGCAAGGAGCCGAGCGAGGCGCTGCGCAAGGAGCTGGTGGCCTGGGTGCGCAAGGACATCGGTCCGATCGCCTCTCCCGACCTGATCCAGTTCGCGCCGGGCCTGCCGAAAACCCGCTCCGGCAAGATCATGCGCCGCATCCTGCGCAAGATCGCCGAGGACGAGCCGTCGAGCCTCGGCGACACCTCGACCCTGGCCGATCCCGCCGTGGTCGACGATCTCGTCAAGAACCGCCAGAACAAGAAGGGCGCGCCGGCGTAGCTTCACTGCTTCGGCCGAAAGGCCACGATCGATCGCAGAAATCAGGGCTCCGGTCGCGCCGGGGCCCTTTTTCATGAGCGTTTACAAGTGCCTCACGCATCCGTGTCCTGACTGTGTCTTTTTTGGGACCAGTGTTGTTTTCAGGTCATTTACTTTGACTGGAACTTTCCATTTCTTGCCCCCATCGAGATCGCGGCAGCGGCCGGCGTTTAAAGCCGTCCGGTTAAGGGGCGCGGTTAGAAGTGCGTGCCTGAGGCCAAGCGCCTCCAGGGAGGGCCAGCCGGCGGACTGAGCTCTTCGGGCAATGGGAATGGAGAGAACGATGTCGTTCAGGATTGCGGCGGCGGTGGCCGTCACCATCGGGGCAGCGGTGGCCATGTCGTCGGCGGCGCAGGCACGCCCCGAATTGGTCGGCATGCGCAGCGGCGAATACTCGCCGGGCACCATCGTCGTGAAAACCAACGAGCGCCGGCTGTATCTTATCCTCGATGACGGCCGCGCCATGCGCTACCCGGTCGGCGTCGGCAAGTCCGGCAAGCAGTGGGCCGGCACCACCCGGATCGACGGCAAGTACACCAACCCGGCCTGGTCGCCGCCGAGGGAAGTCAAGCGCGACAAGCCCAACATGCCCGACGTGATCCCCGGCGGCTCGCCGAAGAACCCGATGGGCGTTGCCGCCATGACGTTGCACGGCGGCGAATACGCCATTCACGGCACCAACATGCCGGGCTCGGTCGGCGGCTTCGTCTCCTACGGCTGCATCCGCATGCTGAACGCCGACATCACCGATCTCTACCAGCGGGTTTCCGTAGGCACCAGGGTGGTCGTGACGCGCTGATTTTCTTCGAAACAATACAAGGCCACGAGCCGCGCCGATGCGCGGCTCCTGTTTTTTCACCGCGATACGTTCGCACACCAGCCGCCGCGGTGGCCGCCGTCATAGCTGCGCACATGACCGGCATGGAGCAGCGCCGCCGCAACGTTGTCGGTGCGCCCGGCGGTAACGTCGGCGACGACGCGCCCCTGATATTTGTCGGGACCGATATTGTAGATCGCGACATCGCCTTGCCGCAGCAGATCGCGCAGCGCGCCGGCCGCGGCTTCCGCCAGCCGCAATTCCTCGGCACATGATGCCTTGAGCTCCGGCGCATCGATGCCGCGCAGCCGCACGCGCGTCACGACATCCTGTCCCGGCGACAGATGCACCCGCGCCTCGAAGGTGTCGCCGTCGATGGTGCGGAGCACGTCGGCCGCGCGGCGCCGGTCGAGATTGCCGGCAGGCCGCCAGATCGTTTCGAATTCCTGCGAGCGGCTGTCGTTCCAGCGCGGCAATTGCCACCAGTGCCGGATCGGCAGCGTGGCGGCCGCCGCAACCGCGAGCGCAAATATCCAGGGAAGGATGCCGGGAGGCCGTCGCCGCCGCGGCCGATCGAAATTGGCTCTCTCAAACGACATCGCCGGAAGCTGAACTGAGTCGGCCTGCCCGGCAAGAGAACTTCCGGCATCAGAAGTCCGAGGCGATGCCCTTGTTTTCCCAATCGCCATAGCGCGTCGGCTCGGGGCCTTGCGGGCCCTGATATTCCCTGGCCATTGGCGTGGCGTTGGCCGCAGCCTGCCGGCGGCGCTCCTCGGCCTCCGCGAGCGCCCGCTGTGCGGCCGGCGTCAGCGGCTTGCGTCCGGTATCGGGCTTTGCAGGCGTATCGGTCATTGCAGTTGTTTCCCTCCGCCATGGGTGCAGGTCAACCCGCTTGCAGGACGCGCGTATCACAATCGCGAAATCTGATCGCGATTCTTACATTTGGCATATTCACATGCCACAGCTTCGTTTGATTGCGATGGCACGAGCCGAAGCATCACTCCCATTGACCCGCAAGAACATTTCGCGCCATGCCTCCACAGCGTTTTGCAGTTGCATCCGAAGTGCCCGGTCTGGCGGCACGACGGATTGCCGCCGACATCCTGGATGGCGTGCTGCACCGGCATCGCACGCTCGATGAGCAACTCGAAGGCGCCGGCGCCCATCCCGCGCTGAAAACGCTCTCCGATCGCGACCGCGCGCTGATGCGCCGGCTGGTCGCCACCATCCTGCGCCGGCTCGGCACGCTCGGTCATCTGCTGTCGCGCCTGCTCGACCGCGGCGTTCCGACCGACGCGCCGCGCGCACAGAGCGCCCTCTTGATCGGAGCTGCGCAAATACTCTGGATGGACGTGCCCGATCATGCCGCCGTCGATCTCTCGGTGCGGCTGGTGCAATCCGACCGGCGCGCCGCGCGCTATGCCGGCCTCGTCAACGCGGTGCTGCGCCGCTGTGCCCGCGAGGGCAAGGCGATCGTCGACGAAATCGCCGCGCAGACATTGGACGTGCCGGCATGGCTGTTGTCGCGCTGGATCGCGCATTATGGCGAGGCGACCGCGCGCGCGATGGCCGAAGCCCTCGGCCATGAGCCTTCGCTCGACCTCACCGTAAAGGCCGATGCGGGACAATGGGCCGCGCGCCTGCATGGCGAAGTGCTGCCGACCAACACCGTGCGCACCCCGTTGCATGGTTCGGTCACCATGCTGCCGGGCTTCACCGAAGGACAATGGTGGGTACAGGACGCCGCCGCCGCGCTGCCCGCACGCCTGTTCGGCGACGTCGCCGGCAGGGCCATCGCCGATCTTTGCGCCGCGCCCGGCGGCAAGACGGCGCAGCTCGCGCATGCCGGCGCGCGCGTTACGGCGATCGACCGCTCGCCGGCGCGGGTGACGCGGCTGCGCGACAATCTCACCCGGCTGTCGCTCGAAGCGGAGACGGTCGTTGCCGATGCCGTCGAATGGCAGGGTGCGGCGGAAAGCTTTGACGGCGTCCTGATCGATGCGCCCTGCACCTCGACGGGCACCATCCGCCGCCATCCCGACGTGGCCTGGCTGCGGCAGGAGACCGACATCGCAGCCCTGGCCGCGCTGCAGAAGCGCCTGCTGCAGAAGGCCGTAACGCTGCTGCGGACCGGCGGAACCCTGATCTATTGCACCTGTTCGCTCGAGCCCGAAGAGGGCGAAGCCGCCATCGGCGCGCTGCTTGCCGCCGAAACCGGCCTGCGCCGGGCGCCCATTGCGGCCGCCGAAGTGGCCGGGCTTGCCGAAATCGTCACCGACGCCGGCGATCTCCGCACCCTGCCCTGCCATCTGCCGAACGCCGACCCGCGCCTTGCGGGACTGGACGGTTTCTACGCCGCCCGGCTGGTTAAGGCCTGATTCTACTGCGGATTTTTGCGGCAAGGGGCTGATTTCGCCGTTTTCAAGATGGTACCAAAGCCACGATTCCGGCTAAATACGAATCGCAAGTCCCCTCCCCAAAAGGCACGGCGTGTCTCAACGCAGACGAATCTCGACCCTGATCATGGGCCGCTTCGCGCGGACCGTGATGGCCCGCGCCAGCGGGGGCACGGTCGCGCTGTCCCGGCTGTGGCCCGGCCGCTCCGACCGCCTGATCATCGCCCCGCACGACCTGCGCACCGCCGATGCCACCCGCGCGGCCGAGATCTATGCCGGGCGGTTCGTGTTCGCCGGCAAGATCGTGACCTGCCATGGCCGTTCGATCTTCGACCTGGAACCGCCGTCGGAAGACTTTGAGGTCGCTCTGCTCGGCTTCGGCTGGCTGCGCCACCTGCGCGCCGCCGACACCGCGCTGACCCGCGCCAACGCGCGCTCGCTGGTCGACGACTGGATGTCGAACCCGAGCCGCCGGCGGCCGCTGGAACGCCGCGCCGACGTGCTGGCGCGCCGCGTCATCTCGCTGCTGTCGCAGGCGCCGCTGGTGCTCGGCGATACCGACGGCAAGTTCTACCGCCGCTATTTGCGCGGCCTGACGCGGGAGATCGGCCATCTGCGCTACGCCATGATCGACATCGGCGACGGCGTGCCCAAGCTGCAGGTGCTGATCGCGCTGTGTTACGCCTCGCTGTGCCTTGCCAATCAGGCCAAGCATATCCGAAGCGCCTCGCGGAAGCTGTCCGAAGAATTGCAGCGGCAGATCCTGCCCGATGGCGGACACATCTCGCGCAATCCCGGCGCGCTGGTCGAACTGCTCAGCGATCTGTTGCCGCTGCGCCAGACCTTCGCGGCGCGCAACATCCCGCCGCCGCCGGCGCTGCTCAACGCGATTGACCGCATGATGCCGATGCTGCGCTTCTTCCGGCATGGCGACGGCAGCTTTGCGCTGTTCAACGGCATGAGCAACGCGCCGAACGATCTGGTCGCCACGCTGCTCGCCTATGACGACACCCATGGCGCGCCGATGGCGAGCATGCCGCATACCGGCTACCAGCGCATCGACGCCGGCACCACCACCCTGATCATGGATACCGGCGCGCCGCCGACGCCGAGCGTGAGCCAGGACGCGCATGCCGGCTGCCTTTCGTTCGAGCTGTCGTCCGGGCCGAGCCGCATCGTCGTCAATTGCGGCATGCCGGCGACGGGCCGCGACAACTGGCGTCCGTTCGCGCGCGGCACCGCGGCGCATTCGACGCTGACCTATCACGACACCTCGTCGTGCCAGTTCGTCGAGTTCTCGGCGATGAAGAAGCTCTTGCAGGGCGCGCCGATCACCTCCGGTCCCTCCAATGTCGAAAGCTATCGCGAGGCGGTGCCGCATGGCGAGCTGCTGACCACCTCGCACGACGGCTATCTGGCCCGCTTCGGCGTGATCCACCGCCGCGTGCTGATGGTGGCGCAGGACGGCACGCGGCTCGATGGCGAGGACACGCTGTCGACGGCGCCCGGCGGCAAGATCAAGGGCGAGGCGGACTACGCGCTGCGCTTTCACCTGCATCCGTCGGTGAAGGCGAGCCGGCTGTCGGACGGGCGCGGCGTCATGCTGGTGCTGCCGAACCGCGACGTCTGGACCTTCGAGGCCATGGACGACAAGGTCGATCTCGAGGACAGCGTGTTCCTGGCCGGCAATGACGGCCCCCGCCGCGCGGCGCAGATCGTGATCCGGCAGGATGCCCGCCACGCCTCGTCGATCCGCTGGAGTCTTGCGCGCTCCTCGACGTCGGCAAGCCAGATCCATGCCCGGCGCAACGCCCGCCGCGAGCCGGAGCTCCCGTTGTAGGGTGCTCTCCGGCCGCCTGTTTCTGGCGGCCATTGTGAAGTTTGCCCAAAACTGCTAACCAGCCGGCCTCGCGCGACTGGCGACTTTGGATGGAGCACCATCGGGAAGCGCGAGATGAAGTGCCGCGCGCCTGGGCAGAAGAATCCCCTGACAAAGGACCTTGCCCAATGACCGATACCATCCGCCGTGTTTCCCGCGCCCTGCTCTCCGTTTCCGACAAGACCGGCCTCGTCGAATTCGCCACTTCGCTGGCTGCCCGGGGCGTCGAGCTGGTCTCGACCGGCGGCACCGCCAGGGCGATCGCCTCCGCCGGCCTGAAGGTGAAGGACGTCTCCGAGCTGACCGGCTTTCCAGAGATGATGGACGGCCGGGTCAAGACGCTGCATCCGAAGGTGCATGGCGGCCTGCTCGCGATCCGCGGCAACAAGGAGCACGCCAGCGCGATGAAGGCGCATGACATCGCGCCGATCGATCTGCTGGTGGTCAATCTCTATCCGTTCGAGGCGACCGTCGACAAAGGCGCCGGCTTCGAGGACTGCATCGAGAATATCGACATCGGCGGTCCCGCGATGATCCGCGCCGCCGCGAAGAACCACGACGATGTCGCCGTCGTGGTGGAAGCACAGGACTACCAGGCCGTGCTGGACGAGCTCTCTGCCAACAATGGCGCCACCACGTTGATGTTGCGCCGCCGCCTTGCCGCCAAGGCCTATGCGCGCACCGCGGCCTATGACGCCGCGATCTCGAACTGGTTCGCCGCGCAGAACGGCATGGACACACCGGATTTCCGCGCCTTCGGCGGCCGCCTGCTGCAATCGCTGCGCTACGGCGAGAACCCGCACCAGCACGCCGCGTTCTACGCCACGCCGGAAAAGCGTCCGGGCGTCGCCACCGCGCGGCAGCTGCAGGGCAAGGAGCTGTCCTACAACAACATCAACGACACCGACGCGGCCTATGAATGCGCCGGCGAGTTCGATCCCAACCGCACCGCCGCCTGCGTCATCGTCAAGCACGCCAATCCCTGCGGCGTCGCGGAGGGACCCGATCTCGTCAGCGCCTATCGCAAGGCGCTGGCCTGCGATTCGACATCGGCCTTCGGCGGCATCGTCGCGGTCAACTGCGTGCTGGACGCGGAGGCGGCGCGCGCCATCACGGAAATCTTCACCGAGGTCATCATCGCGCCCGCGGCGACCGAGGCCGCGATCGAGATCGTTTCAGCGAAGAAAAATCTCCGGCTGCTGCTCGCCGGCAGCCTGCCCGATCCGCGCAGCATCGGTCTTACCGCCAAGACGGTGGCCGGCGGCCTGCTGGTGCAGAGCCGCGACAATGCCGTGGTCGACGGCATGGACCTGAAAGTCGTGACCAGGCGCCCGCCGACCGACGCCGAGCTGCGCGACCTGAAATTCGCCTTCCGTGTCGCCAAGCACGTCAAGTCCAACACGATCGTTTATGCCAAGGATCTTGCCACCGTCGGCATCGGCGCAGGCCAGATGAGCCGTGTCGATTCCGCACGCATCGCCGCGCGCAAGGCGCTGGATGCAGCGAAAGAGCTGAAGCTCGCCGAGCCGCTGACCAAGGGTTCGGTGGTGGCGTCGGACGCCTTCTTTCCGTTCGCAGACGGCATGCTGGCCTGCATCGAGGCCGGCGCCACCGCGGTGATCCAGCCCGGCGGCTCGGTGCGCGACGACGAGGTGATCAAGGCCGCCGACGAGCACGGCATCGCGATGGTGTTCACCGGCACGAGGCATTTCCGGCATTAGCCGGGAAGTATCATTCCGGGCTCGCGCTTCGCTTGGCCGGGACGCCAGTGCGGGGCTCTTCCACCATCATCAGCAGCACCATCCCGGCGGTGAAGAACGCCACCAGCACGGCCATGCCGGCCTTTTGGCTGGCGGTCGCCGCGGTGACGATACCGATCAGCAGGGGGCCGAGGAAGGACGTCACTTTCCCGGTCAGCGCGAACAGCCCGAAATACTGCGCGATGCGGTCCTTCGGCGCGAGACGAATGAGAAGCGTGCGCGCGGCGGCCTGCAGCGGACCGCCGGCCGCGCCGATCAGACAGCCGAGGACGAGGTAGGCCTTTTCCGATGCGCCGGCGAACAGCGCGCCGCCGGGCTGCGGCGGTGCCACCTTGACGAAGAAGATCGAATCCTTGTCCACGAGCAGGATGGCGACCACGGCAAGCAGCAGCACCATCATGGCGCCGGCAATGACACGCTTGGGGCCGAGATAATCGTCGAGCTTGCCGCCGAGCCAGGCGCCGAGCGTTCCCGCGATCGCCAGGATGATACCGAAGGTGCCGATCTGCAGCGTGTGCCAGCCGAAGGTGCCGGCTGCATAGATGCCGCCGAAGGCAAACAGCGACACCAGCCCGTCGGTGTAGATCATGTTGGCGAGCAGAAAGCGCAGCATCGAGCGATGCCTGGGTAGCTCGGCGAGCGTACCCTTCAGCTCGGACAGCCCAGCATGGAGCGCTTCGCGGACCGGGCGCTTTGCCGGATAGTCCGGCGTCAGCAGGAACATCGGCATCACGAAGATGATGAACCATATGGCGGTCAGGGGCCCGGTGATGCGGTCGCCCTGATGGCTGGCGGGATCGAGCCCGAACAGCGGCGTCAGGCCGAACAGCGTGCGGCCGGATTCGGGACTGGCGGCGAGGAAGCCGAGCACGATGACGAGGCTGACGATGCCGCCGACATAGCCGGTGGCCCAGCCGGTGCCGGACAGGCGGCCGATGCGTTCCGGCGGCACCAAGGTCGGCATCATCGCATTGTTGAAGACGGTGGCGAACTCGACGCCGACGCTCGCGACGGCATAGGCGAGCAGCAGCATCGGAATGATGGCGGGATCGCCCGGCCGGCCGATCCACATCGAGCTTGCGCCGATCACCAGCAGCGCGCCGAAGCCCGCGATCCACGGCTTGCGCCGGCCGGACGCATCCGCAATGGCACCGAGCACCGGCGAGAGCAGCGCGATGCAGAAGCCGGCGCCGGCAGCGGCATATCCCCACAGCTCCTGGCCCTTGGCCGGGTTCGGCGCGACGAAATTCGCGAAATAAGGCGCGAACACGAAAGTCGTTATCAGCGTGAAGTAAGGCTGTGCGGCCCAGTCGAAGAAGATCCAGCTGATGACGGCGGCGCGGGGCGGATAGGCCGGCGTCTTGTCCGCGCGAGAGGCCGCGGCATCCATCAACGCCATGTCAAACATACCTTCCGATCACAAACACGTTTTGCCTGCGTTGCACGGTTCCCTATAGCATCCGTGGACGCGATGGCGTCACCATGTTGCCGCCTGCCTGCCGGCCGCACCGACCTGTGGATTCGCAATGAACTGCCTCGCAACCAGATTCTGCAAAACCTTTGCTTACATTGCGCTGGCGCTGCTCGCCTGGGGCGCAAACGCGCAGGAACGCCGCTTCTACACGCCGCCGCCGCTCGATTCGGTGCAGGCTGTAGCGGCCGAACACGGCATGGTGGTGGCACAGGAGAAACTGGCCGCACAAATCGGCGCGGATATCCTCAGGCAAGGCGGCAATGCGGTCGATGCCGCGGTTGCCACGGGCTTTGCGCTCGCGGTGACCTATCCGCGCGCCGGAAACATCGGCGGCGGCGGCTTCATGGTGATCCATTCCGCCGACCGCGGCCAGGACATCACCATCGACTATCGCGAGACAGCACCGGCGGCGATGACGCAGGACATTTTCCTCGGCCCCGACGGCAAACCCGACCCGGTGAAATCGCGCGACTCGGCGCTGGGCATCGGCGTGCCCGGCACCGTCGCAGGGCTGGCACTGGCATTGGAAAAATTCGGCTCCGGCAAGTTCACGCTGGCCGAACTGCTCAAGCCCGCGATTGCGCTCGCGCGCGACGGCTTTGTGGTCACCGACGACATGGCCGACACGCTCGGCGACATGTATCGGCGCATGTCGCGCTGGCCGAATTCGGCAAAGGGCTTCTCGAAGGCGGACGGCAGCCGGCTGCGTGATGGCGATACGCTGCAGCAGGGCGATCTCGCGGCCGTGCTGCTGGCGATCTCGGAGCAGGGCCCGCGCGGTTTTTATGAAGGACCGATCGCGGAAAAACTCGTGAAAGCAGTCCGCGATGCCGGCGGCATCATGACCACGGACGATCTCAGGTCCTATCAGGCCATCCTGCGTGCACCGGTGCGCGGCTCCTATCGCGGCTATGACATCGTCTCGATGCCGCTGCCCTCCTCCGGCGGCACGGTGCTGCTGGAGACGCTCAACATCCTCGAAGGCTATCCGCTCGGCGGCCTCAAGCAGGGGTCGGCGGCCTCGCTGCACCTGATCGTCGAGGCGATGAAGCGCGCCTATGCCGACCGCGCCCGTTATCTCGGCGATCCCGCCTTCGTCGATGCGCCGACCAACATCCTGCTGTCCAAGGAATACGCCGCGAAACAGCGCGCCGGCATCGATCCGGCGCGGGCGACGCCGTGGGCGGAGGCGGCGCCGGCAAAGCCGCAGCGCGAAGGCAGCAACACCACGCATTATTCCGTGGTCGATGCGCTCGGCAACGCCGTCAGCAATACCTACACGCTGAATTTCCCCTATGGCGTCGGCCTGGTCGCCGAGGGCACCGGCATCCTGCTCAACAACGAACTCGACGATTTCACGGCGGCGCCGGGCGCGGCCAACGCGTTCGGGCTGGTCGGATTCGAGGCGAACCTGCCTGGCCCGGGAAAGCGCCCGCTATCCTCGATGTCGCCGACCATCGTGCTCAAGGACGGCAGGCCCGTGCTGGTGACGGGCACGCCCGGCGGCAGCCGCATCATCTCCGCGGTGACGCAGGTGATCATCAACAGCATCGACTACCACATGAACATCGCCGCGGCGGTCGCCGCGCCGCGCGTCCATCATCAATGGCTGCCCGACGAGTTGCGCGCCGAGAAGGGAATTTCGCCGGAGGTGCTGGGCGAACTGCAGGACAAGGGCCACAAGGTCGCCGATACGCTCGGCCAGACCTCGGCCAATTCGATCTTCGTCGGGCCGAGCGGTCCGCTCGGCGCGCCCGACCCGCGCACGCGCGGCGCGTGGGCGGCGGGGCAGTAAGGCATCTTGAGCGACGCACGGGCGGCGGGGCACCCTCTCCCCTTGCGGGAGAGGGTGGGGAGAGGGGTGCGGTTTGCTCCCCTGTCCATTAGGTAGCGTCAGCTTCCGCAACCCTTCCCCGACTCGTTGATGCGATTGCGCACTATGTCTACGATCAGCGCCCGTGGCTTACCCCTCTCCCCAACCCTCCCCCGCAAGCGACCCGCAAGGGGGGAGGGAGCCTGACCACCGTCCGTCCTTGACATCATTTACACGCCCTCACAGGAGTCCTCCCATGGCATCGCTCAAAGGCAAGACGCTGTTCATCTCCGGCGCGAGCCGCGGCATTGGTCTTGCGATCGCGTTGCGGGCGGCGCGGGACGGCGCCAATGTCGCCATCGCGGCGAAGACCACCGAGCCGCATCCGCGGCTGAAGGGCACCATCTTTACCGCCGCCGACGAGGTGCGCGCCGCCGGCGGCAAGGCTCTGCCGGTGGTCTGCGATATCCGCGACGAAGCGCAGGTGATGGACGCCATCGAAAAGACCATCGCCGAGTTCGGCGGCATCGACATCTGCGTCAACAATGCCAGCGCCATCAGCCTGACCAATTCGCAGGCCACCGACATGAAGCGCTTCGACCTCATGATGGGCATCAACACGCGCGGCACCTTCATGGTGTCGAAATACTGCATTCCGCATCTGAAGAAGGCGGACAATCCGCACATCCTGATGCTGTCGCCGCCGCTCGACATGAAGCAAAAATGGTTCGAGCACTCCACCGCCTATACCATGGCGAAGTTCGGCATGAGCATGTGCGTGCTCGGGCTGTCGGGCGAGCTGAAGGGCGCCGGCGTCGCGGTCAATGCGCTGTGGCCGCGCACGACGATCGCCACCGCCGCCGTCGGCAATCTGCTCGGCGGCGACGCCATGATCCGGATGAGCCGCACGCCCGAGATCATGGGCGATGCGGCGCACGCGATCCTCACAAGGCCCGCGCGCGAGTTCACCGGCAATTTCTGCATCGACGACAGGATTCTCTACGCCAGCGGCGTCAGGGATTTCGAGCCCTATCGCGTCGACCGGTCCTCGCCGCTGATGTCGGATTTCTTCGTGCCCGAGGACGACGTGCCGCCGCCGGGCGTGACGGTGCAGCCGCTGCCGTCGGTCGGCGCGGCGCAGACGTCGCGATAGCATCGCCAACCGCCGGAGCGCCGCGTGGCCGTCTGGAAATGGATTGTTGCCTCTGCGGTCGTCCTGGTGCTGGCCGCGGTCGCGGGGCTCGGCATCCATTTCCGCCCCGATCTCGCCATTCGTGTCGCCACCGGCCACGTCGCGCATCTGATCTGCTCGAAGGCTTTTGTTTCCGGACTCGATCCGCAAACCGTATTTGTCGAAACCCTCGAGCGCCCCGGCGTTCGGCGTCTGCGCCGCGTGATGCGTTTTCAGCTCGACCGCAAGGCCGGCACGGTCGAAGCCTCGACGCTCGGGCTGTTCAGAAGCCATGCCGCGTTCCATGAAGGCTTCGGCTGCGTCGAGAAGCTCGGTGCGCAGGAGCCATACCTTCTCAAGAGCGACATCGATGCGCTGAAGCTGCCGAAGACGCCGCCGCTGCTGCCCGAGATCGCGGGGCCGGCCGTGGTCGAGCCGGGCGATCCCGCGCTCAAGGCGGCGCTCGATCATGCCTTTGAGGAGCCGGCGACACCGCCGTTTCGCCGCACCCGGGCCGTCGTCGTGGTGCACGACGGCAAGGTGATCGCCGAGCGCTACGCAGCCGGCATCGGCGTTGACACGCAGCTGTCCGGCTTTTCCATGACGAAATCCGTCATCAACGCGCTGATCGGCATTCTCACCCAGCAGGGGCTGACTTCGCCGTCCCTGCCCGCCCAAATCCCGGAATGGCGCCGCGTCGACGATCCACGCCGCGAGATCGAGGTCGAGCACCTGATGCGCATGACCTCGGGCCTCGATCTCGACGAGACCAATTCCGGGTTCGATCCGTCGACGCGGATGTACTTGCACAGCGACACGTCGGCCTACGCGGTCGGTGCGAAGATGATCGCGCCGATCGGCAGCCGGCTTGCCTATTCGAGCGCGACCACGCAAATCCTGGCGCGCATCGTCCGCGACCTGACCGGCGGGCCGGAACAGTCGCTCGCCTTCGCCTGGCGCGAATTGTTCAATCCGCTCGGCATGCGCAACGTCACGCTGGAGTTTGACGGCGCCGGCACCCTGCATGGCGGCAGCTACATGCTCGCCAGCGCGCGCGACTGGGCAAAGCTCGGCCTGCTCTATCTCAATGACGGCGTGGCCGGCGGCAGGAAGGTGCTTCATCCGGACTGGGTGGACTTCTGCGCGGCCGCCACGCTCGACAGCGATTACGCCGCCGGCTTCTTCACCAACCGCAGCGACCACCCGGATGCCAGGGCTCGCGTGCAACTCGGCATGCCGCGCGACTCCTTCTTCGCCTCAGGCTTGCTCGGCCAGCGCATCGTGATCGTCCCGTCGCATCGGCTCGTCGTGGTGCGGCTCGGCGACACGGTCGAACCCAGCGGCGACATCAAGGGCGTGGCGCGGCTGGTGAAGGAGGTCATCGCGGCGACGGCGCATTGACGCGACAGTGGCCTTCGTCCTTCGAAACGCATCGCACTTGTGCTCCTCAGCATGCGGATTGGCAGTCAACGCATCCTCATGATGAAGACCGCGGCAAGGCGCGCGTCTCGAACCACGATGCCACCGCGGGCGCTACCGTCCGACCTCGTACGGGCCGCCCTGCTCCAGAGCCCGCTGGTAGGCGGGCCGTGCATGGATGCGCTCCAGAAAGGCCATCGCCTTCGGATGCCCCTGCTCGAGGCCCGCCCGCCCGGAGGCGGCTTCCAGCGGGAAGCTCATCTGGATGTCGGCGGCGGTAAACTCGCTCCCCGCAAACCACTCGCTCTTGCCGAGCTCGCCCTCCCAGTAATCCATGTGCTGCTTGAGCTGCGGATTGACCAGCGTGGTCAGCGCCTGGTTGCAGACCTTGCGCACCAGCGGCCGCAGCAGCGCCGGCGACCGCCGCGGCATCAGCGTGAACAGCAGCTTCAGCAGCAGCGGCGACATCGCCGAGCCCTCGGCATAGTGCAGCCAGTAGGTATAGCGCAGCCGCTCCGGCGTATTTTCCGCCGGGATCAGCCGGCCGTTGCCGTAGGTGGCAATGAGGTATTCGACGATCGCGCCTGATTCCGCGATGGTGTTGCCGCCATCGGTAATCACCGGCGACTTGCCGAGCGGATGGATGGCGCGCAATTCCCTCGGTGCGCGCATGTCGGGCTGACGCTGGTAGCGCACGATCTCGTAGGGCACGCCGAGCTCCTCGAGCAGCCACAACACCCGCTGCGAGCGAGAGTTGTTGAGATGATGGACCGTCAGCATGGCCGTCTCCCTGCGGTAATTTTTCCGGCTGTTCCCGTATCAGGCCTTCGGCCGATTAGCGACGCCCGCCTTGCCCCAAATGGCTGAGCGAAAACTTATTACCCGGATGATATTGACGGGATAATTATATCCGGGTATAAATCGTGAAATGTGGCCCTTTCGGAAACTCAAAATGTATCAGAGATTTACCGCCTTTGAGGGGCAGCGTCGCCTCGCCTCCGGCACCCTTGCCGAGGTTGCGCTTGCCGTGAAGCGGGCGGCTTCGGCACCCGCCCCGATCATCATCTTCAACGATGCGACCGGGCGCTCGCTCGATCTCGACCTGCGCGGATCCGACGAGGAAATCGTCGCGCGGCTTCCGAAGGCCGCGCCCGAGCCGGAGACCCAGGCGAGCGAGCCGCGTAGCCGCGGCCGGCCCAGGCTGGGGGTGGTGGCGCGCGAGGTCACGTTACTGCCGCGCCATTGGGAGTGGCTCAACAACCAGCCCGGCGGCGCCTCGGTGGCGCTGCGCAAGCTGGTCGAGGACGCCCGCCGCGCCAACGGCGACCGCGATCGCCTGCGCGCGGCGCGCGATGCGGCCTATCATTTCATGTCGACCATGGCCGGCAACCTCGGCAATTTCGAGGAAGCCTCGCGCGCGCTGTTTGCCGATGACAACCGGCGCTTTGCCGGCCTGATCGCGGATTGGCCGGCCGACATTCGCGATCACATCGTGAAACTCGCCTTCAGCGATCGCGCCGCCTAGCGCGATCGTGACGTTCTCCCGGCGGGGCGCCTCAATTGACTCGGGGTGATCGGCGCATCAGTATGATGATCATCATGGCTCTGGCGGTAACGCCGTCCGGGCCGCAATCACAAAGAAAATCCGGGGAGACCGCCGTGAGCCAAAATCCGCAGTTCCTGTTCGATTTCGGCAGCCCCAACGCCTTTCTCAGCCATGAGGCGATCCCCGCGATCGAAAAGCGCACCGGCGTGAAGTTCGAATATGTGCCGATCCTGCTCGGCGGCATCTTCAAGTCGACCAACAACAAGTCGCCGGCCGAGACGCTGGCGGGGGTGAAGAACAAGCGCGAATTCCACGCGCTGGAAACCGAACGCTTCCTGAAACGCTTCGGCGTCAAGCCCTACGTCATGAACCCCTTCTTCCCCGTCAACACGCTGAACATCATGCGCGCCGCGGTGGCTGCGCAGATGGAGGGCGTGTTCGAGAAGTATGTCGAGGCGGCCTTCCACCACATGTGGGTCGAACCGAAGAAGATGGACGATCCGGAAGTCGCCGCAAGAGCGCTTTCGTCGTCCGGCCTCGACGCCGCAAGACTTTTCGCGCGCGCGCAGGACGCCGACGTCAAGGGCAGGCTGCTGGAGAATACCCAGTCCGCCGTCGAGCGCGGCGCGTTCGGCTCGCCGACCTTCTTCGTCGGCAAGGAGATGTTCTTCGGCAAGGAGCAGCTGCGCGAAGTCGAAGAAATGGTGTCGGGCAGGTAGTCGTCACCGGCATCGCGAGCGAAGCGAGCTATCCATGCCTCCGCTGCGGGACATTGGATTGCCTGGTTGCTTCGCGCCTCGCAATGACGACAGAGGGAGTGGGGTAGCATGCAAGAGCGCAACGCCACCTGCGCCGTGATCGGCGCCGGCGACTATATCGGCGCCGAGATCGCCAAGAAATTCGCCGCGGAGGGGTTCACCGTGTTCGCCGGCCGCCGCAACGGCGAGAAGCTCGAGCCGCTGGTGAAGCAAGTGGAAGCCACGGGCGGCAGCATCTTCGGCCGCTCGCTCGATGCGCGCGAGGAAGCGCAGGTCACCACTTTCCTGAGCGACGCCGACAAGCACGCGCCGCTCGAAGTCTGCATCTTCAATGTCGGCGCCAATGTCAATTTCCCGATCCTGGAGACCACCGACCGCGTGTTCCGGAAGGTGTGGGAGATGGCGTGCTGGGCCGGCTTCCTGGCGGGCCGCGAGTCGGCGCGGCTGATGGTGCCGCGCGGCCAGGGCAACATCTTCTTCACCGGCGCGACGGCGTCGCTGCGCGGCGGCGCTGGTTTTGCGGCCTTTGCCAGCGCCAAATTCGGCCTTCGCGCCGTGGCGCAATCGATGGCGCGCGAACTGGGGCCGAAGAACATCCATGTCGCGCATCTGATCATCGATTCCGGCGTCGACACCGCCTGGGTGCGCGAGCGCCGCGCCCAGATCTGGGGCAAGGAGGCGCTCGACAATCCCGACCTGCTGATGCCGCCCGCCTCCGTCGCCGGCGCCTACTGGCAGCTCTATCAGCAGCCGAAGAGCGCCTGGACCTTTGAGCAGGAAATCCGCCCGTTCGGCGAGAAGTGGTGACGCATATCATTCATGCAGCATGGCCGGTCAACAGCGCGAAGCGCGTCATGCTAAAAGCCCGGCCGTCCACGTCTTGCTTCTAATCGTGAAGAAAAACATGGATGCCCGGCACAAGGGCCGGGCTGACGGCGGAGACTCAGGCAGGAGCATTTCACAATGCGCGTTCTCGTGGTCGGAGCCGGCGCGATCGGCGGCTATTTCGGCGGCAGGCTGCTGCAGTCCGGCCAGGACATCACTTTTCTGGTCCGCCCGAAGCGCGCGGCGGAGCTCGCCAGCGACGGCCTCGTGATCAAGAGCCCCGGCGGCGACGTCACGCTGAAAGATCCGCCGACCGTGCTGGCCGACGGGCTCGGCGAAAAGTTCGACGTGGTGCTGCTGAGCTGCAAGTCGTTCGATCTGGAGGACGCCATCAAGTCGTTCGCGCCAGCGGTCGGGCCGAACACGGCGATCATCCCGCTGCTCAACGGCATGTCGCATCTCGACGTGCTCGACAGGAAATTCGGCAAGGAGCGCGTGCTCGGCGGCCTCTGCGCCATTGCAGCGACGCTGAACGAAAAGCGCGAGGTGGTGCAACTGGCGCCGATGCAGTCGCTCGGTTTCGGCGAACGCGCCGGCGGCACCTCCGATCGCGTCAAGGCCATCGCCGAAGTCTTCGCCAAGGGCAATTGCGGCGCAGCGCCCAGCGAGCATGTGATGCAGGACATGTGGGAAAAATGGGTGTTCCTGGCGTCGCTCGCGGCCTCGACCTGCCTGATGCGCACCTCGGTCGGCAACATCCTGGCGGTCCCCGGCGGCAAGGACTTCCTGCTCGGCATGCTCGATGAGTGCAGCGCCGTCTCGACCGCCGAAGGATATGCGCCGGGCGGGCCATTCTTCCAGCGCACCCGTGGCATGCTGACGACGGAAGGGTCCGCCATGACGGCCTCGATGTTCCGCGACATCAAGGCCGGCTCCCCCGTCGAGGCCGACCACGTCATTGGCGACCTCGTCGCCCGCGCCGATGCGGCAAAAATTCCGGTGCCGAAGCTGCGCACGGCCTATACTCATCTGAATGCCTACGAGAAGCAGCGCGCAAGTTAAGGCCGGGAAGTCCATGAACGTCACTGCCACAGCATCGAACCGCGGCGCGATTCCGCGCGCCGATTTCGGCCGCGTCACCGTCTTCTTCGGCGAGAAGAACGGCAAATATCCCGACGCCAACCAGGTCATCGTCCGCGGCTCCGATACTCAGGCCGCTTTCGACACGCCGATCGTGTCCAACCATATCGGCGCCGAATTCGACCGCTCCGACATCGTCATCCTCGGCCATGTGCACGAGGATCATATGGCCGCGCTGCACCGCCTGCCGAACGCGCCCGTGCATGTCCATGAGGCCGATCTCGAGGCTGCGCAGAGCAGCGAAGGCCTGATCGCGGCCTATGGCAGCAATCCGGCCTATGTCGAGCCGATGCTGGCGCGCTTCCGCGAGCATTTCCATTACGCGCCGCGTCCCGACGCGGTCGGTTACGCCGATGGCGCGGTGTGGGAACTGGGCGGCGCGCGGATCCGAGCCTTTCACATGCCCGGGCACACCGCCGGACATTGCGCGCTGCTGGTCGAGCCCGACGGCGTCGCCTTCATCGGCGACATCGATCTGTCCGGCTTCGGCCCCTATTACGGCGATGCCTCCTCGAGCCTTGCCGATTTCCGCCGCACGCTCGCCCGCGTGGCGGACATTCCGGCGAAGGTGTGGGTGACCTCTCACCACCGCGGCGTCTACACCGAACGCGAGCACTTTCTGCGCGATCTCGCAGCTTACACGAAGACACTCGACGCACGCGACCAGCGCCTGCTCGACCTGCTGCAGGAATCGCCGAAGACGCTCGCCCAGTTCGTCGAATGCCGCCTGCTGTATCCGCCGGGACACCAGGAATTCTGGGTGGTCGATGCTGAAACGCGCTCGATCTCGCGCCACCTGGCGGAGATGCTCGCGGACGGACGGGTGCGGATGGAAGGCGACGTCTACCGCCTCGGCTGAGCCCGCTGAGGGCGTGTACACATAAATCCGCTGGTATCGATGCGAGCAGCGACGTCCGCTTTCCGCTCGAAAGCGGACATTGGAGGCAGATGCCTGCGTGTCTGCTAGAGGGCCAAGACCCGCCGTCAAATCTCCGCAGTTGCCTGCAACACGAAATGAAAAAGCTCCGGCAACCAACCGGAGCTTTTATGTCGACTGACTATTGATCTGATTAGTTCTTTGCTGTCACACCGTTGAGCGATGGCGACCAGAAAAAGCTCAACCGGGCCATGACGGCATCCAACTTCGCATTGGTTCGGTAAGTCTCGTTGCCGGGATTGATTGCGCGAACACCTCTTACGGTAGCTGAGCCGAGGTCAATATGAGTGTAGTCGAAGCCTGCACGAAGCCACTTGTTGAATGCGTACTCGACCCCGGCTCCGCCTGCCCAGCCGCTCTGCCAGGCAGTTTGACTATAAAGAGTGCCTCCAACTGTGCTTCGGGCAGCGAAATCGACATCTCCACCAGCCCAACCTGCTTTAAAAGGCGACGTTCCTGCAGCTTTCGGGCATGTCCATTCTACTCCCGAAGCCGGACGTCGCATTCATGAGTATACGTCCTAGCCTGCCAGCGTGAACTGCAGCAGCAGGTTGCGCTGGATCAGCGAAAAATTGTCGTCCGAGATCATGGTGATCACGGTGTCGCCATCCGCCGTCACATGCGCGTCGATGCCTTCCATGTTGTCGATCTCGTGACCGAGATCGGCGAGGAAGATTTGCGGCCCGTCGACCACGGCTCCCGGCGCAAACGAATTCAGCGGGATGCGGCGGATGCGGATGCCGACGCCGCCGATCCAGGAAAATTTCCGCTCCAGCAGCAGCAGGTCGCCCGAGGGCAGCAGCGTCGCATCGCTGACGTCGAAATTGTCGGATCGCTTCACGGAGAACTGCCCCGGCGTCTTGCCGCCGACCAAAAAGCCCATGATGTTGCCTTGCGCATCCAGTCCGCGCTCGGAGATCGCAATCAAGGTGCCCGCCAGCGGCTGCCCCCTGGGCACGGCGACCAGCGCCTCCAGCCCCTTGTTGTTGGGCAGCTTGCGCGCCGCCGGCGGCAACGGCACTTCTTCGCCGCGCGCGGCGGTCGCGCCCTTCGAAAAATCGTAGCGCAGCACGCGGTTGACCCGCTCCAGGCTGACATAAACCAGCGGCCCGTTCCGCGCGATCGCCTCGCTGTCGTACCAGCCGCGCGCGGTGATCGGCTTGCCGTCCGGCCCGAGCAATGGCGATGCCTCGACATCCGCAAGGCCCGTCATCTCCTTGCCGTTGTAGACGATGCGGCCGGTGAACCAGCCGCCCTGGTCGCTGACCGCAAGGAAGCGCTCGCCGCTGGCGTCGAGGCGCAGGCCCGACAATCCGCCAAAACCGCGAAAGCCCGAGGTCAGCACCAGGCCCGAGCGGAACTCGAGTTCGCCAAAGCGCGTCCGCGCGCGGTCGCGGGTATCGAAGCCGGCGATCGGCCGCGCATTCACCTCGATCGAAACCGGCTCGTCGACCGAATATTCGTTGGTCCGGGCCCATTTCGACGGCCGCTGCACGGCCGTTTGCGCGGCTGCCGGCCTGGCCAGGGTTGCGGCGAAGAATCCCGCCGCCGCTGCAGTCAGCAAACGGCGGCGGCTCACGATGGGAATCATGGGCTCAGGAATGCAGGCGCCGCCGGCCAGCGGTCGGTTGCGCCGCCGCGCTGGTCTCGCTGAACAGCTCGGCCAGCTTTTCGGTGATGGCGCCGCCAAGCTCCTCGGCATCGACGATGGTCACCGCGCGGCGGTAGTAGCGCGTGACGTCGTGGCCGATGCCGATCGCGATCAGTTCGACCGGCGAACGGGTCTCGATCTCCTCGATGATGTGGCGCAGGTGCCGCTCGAGATAATTGCCCGGATTGACCGACAGCGTGGAGTCGTCGACCGGCGCACCGTCCGAGATCATCATCAGGATGCGCCGCTGCTCGGGACGCGCCAGCAGGCGCTTGTGCGCCCAGTCCAGCGCCTCGCCGTCGATATTCTCCTTGAGCAGGCCCTCGCGCATCATCAGGCCGAGATTTTTCCGCGCCCGGCGCCACGGCGCATCCGCCGACTTGTAGATGATGTGGCGGAGGTCGTTGAGCCGGCCGGGGTTGGCCGGCTTGCCGGCGGCAAGCCAGGCCTCGCGCGACTGCCCGCCCTTCCAGGCCCGCGTGGTGAAGCCGAGGATTTCCACCTTGACGCCGCAACGCTCCAGCGTGCGCGCCAGGATGTCGGCGCAGGTCGCCGCCACGGTAATCGGGCGGCCGCGCATCGAGCCGGAATTGTCCAGCAGCAGCGTCACCACGGTATCGCGGAAGGTTGCTTCCTTCTCGTGCATGAAGGACAGCGGATGATAGGGATCGGTGACGACGCGCGACAGCCGCGCCGGATCCAGAATGCCTTCCTCCAAGTCGAATTCCCAGGCGCGGTTCTGCTGCGCCATCAGGCGGCGCTGCAGGCGGTTGGCAAGCCGGGCAACGATGCCCTGCAGATGCGCCAGCTGCTTGTCGAGATAGGAGCGCAGCCGCTCCAGCTCGTCATGGTCGCAGAGGTCCTCGGCCGCGATCACCTCGTCGAATTTCGGCGCAAAGGCGTGATATTCCGGCCCGCGCGGCTCGTTGCGGCCGTGGCTGTTCGGCCGCGTCGCCTCGCCCGGCGTCTCGTCGTCGCCAAGTTCGCCGTCGTCGAAGGTATCCGACGTCGAGGCCTGCGCGCTTTCCATCGCGCTTTCCGACATCTCGTCGGTGGAAGCCTGCGCCTGGTCGGCGCTCATCTCCTGCGCGGCGTCCGAATCCGGCGAGCCCTCGGCGCCGGACTGGTCGTTCTCGCCTTCCTGGTTCTCGTCGTTGTCGTCGTCGTCCGAATCCATGTTGCGGTCGTCGCCGAGATCGAGCGCCGAGAGCAGATCATGGACGAGATCGCCGAAGCGGGCCTGGTCCTCGGTGAAACGGGAGAGCTGGTCGAGCCGCGTGCCGATCTTGTCTTCCAGCACCGGACGCCAGAGGTCGACCATCTTCCTGGCGGCCGCCGGCGGCGCCATGCCGGTCAGGCGCTCGCGCACCAGCATGGCCAGCGCATCCGACAGCGGCGCGTCGGCGCGGTCGGTAATCTCATCGAACTTGCCGCGATGGAAGTGATCGTCGAGCATCGCGGTGAGGTTTTTCGCAACGCCGGACATCCGCCGCGCGCCGATCGCCTCCACCCGCGCCTGCTCCACCGCCTCGAACACGCCGCGCGCCTGCGGATTGCCGGGCATCAGCTTGCGGTGAACCTTGGGATCGTGACAGGCGATTTTCAGCGCGATCGAATCGGCATGGCCGCGGATCACGGCGGCGTCGCGCTTGGACATCTTGCGCGCCGGCTCGGGCAGCCGCGCCTTGCCGGGGGCAAGACCCGGCCGTTCGGCGGCGAAGGTGACGTCGAGCTCCGGCGTCTTGGCGATCGCCTTGAGGCAAGAGGCGACCGAGCGCTTGAACGGCTCGGTCGGCGCTTCCCTGGTGTTGCGGAATTTCGAGTTGGAGATGCTCATAGTGCCTTCGTCAACCAATGGCGCGTGACACCGCCGGGATAGCCGTCAATCGCGCCGTATTCCTCGTAGCCGCAGCCGCGGTAGAAGCCCGGCGCCTGGAAGCTCATCGTGTCGACGTAGGACCGCACGGCGCCGAACTTCTTCGCCTCGTCCTCGATCGCCTTGATCAGCTTCGTCCCGAAATCCTTGCCGCGATATTTCTGATCGATCCAGAAGAACTGGATGAACAGCACCGTCATCCATACTTCGCCGACGATTCCGCCGACGATCCTGCCGCGCTCGCGCAACGTGACCGCGAAGCGCTTGTATTTCTGCTTCCCCGCCTTCTCGGTGTTGTAACCGTAGAGACCGTCGAGCACCGCCTTCTTGGCTTTGCCAATGGTGCGCTCGACGGAGATGCTGGCCATGACGCTAGCTGAGCGCCACGTTGACCGAGGATTCCGGCAGCTCCGCGTTGAAGCAGCGCTGATAGAACTCGGCCACCAGCGGCCGCTCCAGCTCGTCGCACTTGTTGAGGAAGGTGACGCGGAACGCGAAGCCGATATCGCCGAAAATGTCGGCGTTCTCCGCCCAGGTGATCACCGTACGCGGGCTCATCACGGTCGACAGGTCGCCGTTGGCGAAGGCGTTGCGCGTGAGGTCGGCCAGCCGCACCATCTTGTTGACGATGTCGCGGCCTTCCTGCGTGCGGTAGTGCTTCGCCTTGGCCAGCACGATCTCCACTTCCTCGTCATGGCCGAGATAGTTGAGCGTGGTGACGATCGACCAGCGGTCCATCTGGCCCTGGTTGATCTGCTGCGTGCCGTGATAAAGGCCCGAGGTGTCGCCGAGGCCGACCGTGTTGGCCGTCGAGAACAGGCGGAACGCCGGGTGCGGCTTGATCACCTTGTTCTGGTCGAGCAGCGTCAGGCGGCCGGAGACTTCCAGCACGCGCTGGATCACGAACATCACGTCGGGGCGGCCGGCGTCGTATTCGTCGAACACCAGGGCGATGTTGTGCTGCAGTGCCCACGGCAGAATGCCGTCGCGGAACTCGGTGACCTGCTTGCCGTCCTTGACGACGATGGCGTCCTTGCCGACCAGATCGATACGGCTGATGTGGCTGTCGAGATTGACGCGCACGCAGGGCCAGTTCAGCCGCGCCGCCACCTGCTCGATATGGGTCGACTTGCCGGTGCCGTGATAGCCGGTGACCATGACGCGGCGGTTCTTGGCAAAACCGGCGAGGATCGCCAGCGTGGTGGCGCGGTCGAAGCGGTAGTCCGTGTCGACTTCCGGCACATGCGGGTCGACGTCGGAATAAGCGGGCACTTCGAGATCGCTGTCGATACCGAACACCTGCCGGACCGACACCTTCATGTCGGGCAATCCCGTGATTTCGTTCTTGGTCATGGCGGCGGTCGTCATAAATCCTCCGAGGCCTCGGACGCGTTCCGAAACCAGATTGCATGAATGGCTGCGGATTGGGGGCTTTCGGTCAGCCTAGCAGAGAGCACGGGCTGGCAGAAGCCCGCCGCTCAATCAAAGTTCCACAACCTTTTCATTGAGATAGGTTCTTGTCTCGCTTTTTGGAGGGCTGCCCTGCGAATTGCGACGCGCTTTCGCCGGAACGCCCGCGCCGCCGGGCTCTTCTCAGTCAACGGATCGGCTGTAAGGTCGTCATCCGCACCGCACCGCCGAACAGGGATGTTGTGACCTCCTTCCTCGATCCGTTCATCGCCTTCGTTTCGGCGCATCCCTGGCTCGCCTATCTGACGCTGTTCCTCGCGGCCCTGCTGGAAGCCGTGCCCGTGGTGGGCGCGGTGATTCCCGGCTCGACTGTCATCCTCGCGCTCGGTGCGCTGGTGCCGGGCGGCGAGCTGCAATATGCGGGCGTGTTGATCTCGGCGATGGCCGGCGCGCTGGTCGGCGACGGCACCGCGTTCTGGATCGGGCATCGCCGCCAGCGCCAGATCCTCAACGCCTGGCCACTGGCGAATTATCCGCGGCTGATCGCGGAGAGCGAGGCGTTTTTCCGTCGCTGGGGCGCGCTCGCGGTGTTCTTCGCGCGCTTCGTGCCGCCGATCCGCGCTTTTGTGCCGATCACGGCGGGCTCGCTCGGCATGGAGCCGTGGAAATTCTACGGCGTCAACGCCCCGGCGATCCTGTTCTGGGCGCTGGCGCATACCTTGCCCGGCGTGCTCGCGGTCTCGGCGCTGCATCGCTATGGCGGCATGCCGCATCATGGCCACATCGGCAAGCATGTGTGGATTCTTGCGGTGGTCGCTATTGCGGTCGTGGTCGGCGTAGCGGCTTGGATCGTTCGCCGCCGCAGTGGTACCGTTGCAGCGGCGTCCAGGACACTGGACTAGTTTAGCAGCACGGCCATTGACCGCAACGTCCCGATCCATGCTGGATTGAGCAGCACCCGGAGCCGCGCGATCTTGCCGCCCTCGAATTCAGCCGCGTCGGCTCCCGTTACCGCGGCCGCGTCATTCTCCGGTCCGGCATGCCAGGACAGATGTGCCAGGCCGTGATGCCCGACGGCAACGCCGTCGGGCACGAACCTGAACGTTGGTCCAAACTGCTTCGGGAGTTCACCGGCGACGCGGGAGATTTCCGCCCGTCCCTGCAATATTCGTCGGCTCGTACATGACGGGCCTCGGCCTGCGCCTGGACGACAGCGGAGAATACGAAGGAGGCCTCAGGCCTCCTTCACCACCGTCTTCAGATAATTGTACGCCTTGATGATCTCGATCAGGCGGTCTTCCGTCGAGCGGTCGCCGCCATTGGCGTCGGGATGGTGTTGCTTCACCAGCGCCTTGTACTTGGTCTTGACCTCTTCGAGGGTCGCGCCGGCAGCCAGACCCATCACCTGCAGGGCCTTGCGCTCGGCGTTCATCACCTTGCGAGTCTCGGCCTTGGCCTGCTGCGCGCCGGGCCGCCAGCGGGCGCGGCCGTTCATCTCGGCAAACATCTGGAACGGATCGGACGCCGCGTCGAAGCCGCTCTCGCCCTTGCCGCCGGAATTGGCGCCCATCTTCCAGGTCGGACGATGGCCGGTCAGCGCATCCTTCTGGTAGCGCGCAACGTCTTCCGGATTCATGCCCTGGAAGAAGTTGTAGGACTGGTTGTACTCGCGCACATGGTCGAGGCAGAAGTGGAAATACTCACGCGAGTTCTCGCGGCCCTTCGGCGCGCGGTGCGGGCCCTTGTTCGGGCAGCCCGCCCACTCGCACATCATCGCTTCTTCCTTGGCGCGCGCCTGCGCCTTCGCGCTCACCTTGTTGGGCTTGATGCGAATGGAATCGAAGAACTTTGATGAATCGATCGGCATGGATGACTTACACTACGCAATACGAAAGGCTTCAAGTCTTGACATTGCAAATCCTTCGAATCGCGCCATTGACGAAAGTCGGCTGCAGACGTAATCCGCGGCCATGAGCACCAAAGACGCTATCATAAAGAAGTTGCGTGAAGCTTTCGTGCCGGAAAGCCTCGAAGTCGCGGACGAATCACATTTGCACGAGGGCCACGCCGGCCACCGGCCGGGCGGCGAGACGCACTTCCGTGTGTATATCGTATCTCCTTCCTTCGAAGGGAAGAGCCGGGTCGAGCGTCACCGCATGATTAACGCGACGCTCGCCTCGGAACTGGCAGGCTCGGTGCACGCGCTCGCCATCCACGCGCAGGCCCCGGGGGAAAAACGACCCTAGCCGGCCAAGATCGCCAGAGACGGTGTGCCGGTTTTCATTTATGTAGGGCGAGGCGACCGACGTAGTTCCCGGATTTTCTGGCGGGCCGGCCGGCCCCGACATCGGCGCCGATCGACAGGGGCGTTTCCCGATGCGAGCCAATACTTCGATTTCCCAGACGGCAATTGCCAAGACTCCGATTTCCAAGACTCCGAATAACAAGGCCTCATTTCTCCAGCCGCCATTCGGCCTGGTCACAGCCCTCCTTCTCGCGGCCGGCCTCGCGGGAGCACCGTCTTCCGCCTCGGCGCAGGGCATGCCGAGCCCCTTCGTGCAGGAGGTGCTGGTCAAGAGCATCCTGGTGACGCTGTCGGATGCCGTGACCTACGACAATTTCACGGTCCTGCACGCCAAGATATCGACGCCGTTCCGCGAGCAGTTTCCGCCCGACAGGCTGCGCTCGGTGTTCAAGGACCTGATCGACAAGCGCGCCGTGTTCGATGCCATCGTAGCAAAGCCGATGGTGCCCGACGGCGAGGCCAGGATCGACGAGAATGGCGTGCTTCGCCTGAAGGGCCGCTTCGAGACCACGCCGAAGCAGGTCAAGTACCAGCTCGGCTTCATCCCGTCGGACGGCGTGTGGAAGCTGTCCGCCCTCACCATCGACATCGAATGAACGACTTCGAATGACCAAGCACCGAGGAATGACCATGCGTATCCTGACTATCGCCCTTCTCGTTCTCGCCTCCTGCGCGGCCGCCGGGGCGACGCCGCTCGCGCCGTCGGACAAGGCGGCGCTCCTGAAGGGCACCAACGATTCCTGCCTGGAGAACCAGGTCAAGGACGTCACCAACAAGGCGATGACGGTCGGCCAGCTGCAAACCTATTGCGACTGCTACGCGCGCGCCTTCACCGATTTCATGCAGGTCGAGGATCTCGACAGGAACAAGGACACGCTGACGCCGGAGACGATGAAGAAGGCCGGCGAATTCTCGCAGAGCTGCGCGGCGAGCACGCTGCGGAAGTGAGGCAGCGAGTGGCCGGCCCGCCTCCCCAGGCTCTTTCGGGAGAGCGAGCGGCGTATCCGGCAACACCCGCCTGACGGGGCCCCGCCCCTATCGTGGCGTATCTCGCATGACGAGATTTACCATTCGGTAATGACCTGCAACCGGCGTCAACGCGCCGTCTAGAACGACGTTCCCGCCCGCCTCGGCTTGGGCTCCAGCAATTCCGGCTCGCGCAGCACCGGCACGATGCGCAGCGCGGTGATGCGGTTGCGCTCCCGGCGCAGCACGCGAAAGCGGAAGCCGTGGAAGGTGAAACTCTGGCCGCGCTCGGGGATCGAGCGCGCTTCGTGAATGACGAGCCCGGCCACGGTGGTCGCCTCCTGATCCGGCAGATGCCAGCCCATGACGCGGTTGAGATCGCGGATCGGCACCGAGCCGTCGACCACGACCGAGCCGTCGGGCTGCGCGCGCACACCGGCCACGACGATGTCATGCTCGTCGGAAATGTCGCCGACGATTTCCTCCAGGATGTCCTCCAGCGTCACCATGCCCTCCACCTCGCCGTACTCGTCGACGACGAGGGCGAAGTGAGTCTTGCGGCGGCGGAACGCCTTGAGCTGATCGGAGATCGGCCGCATTTCCGGCACGAACCAGGGCGGCAGAGCGATGCTGGTGATGTCGAGCTGCGAGGCGTCGCCGTCATTGGCGCGCAGCGCGCGGAGCAGATCCTTGGCGTGCAGCACCCCGATGATGTTCTCCGGCTTGTCGCGCCAGAGCGGAATGCGGGTGTATTCGGTGGCGAGCACCTCGCGCACCAGCTCCTCCGGCGGCATGTCGGCGTTGATCATCACCATGGCGGTGCGGTGAACCATCACGTCGGAGACCGCGAGATCGCCGAAGCGGAAGACGTTCTGGATATACTCGGCCTCGCCGCTGGCGATGCCGCCATGCTCGGCGGATTCCTCCACCAGCCCTTCAATCTCGGAGTCCGTGAGTATCTCGTGCTGCGAGGATTCCTCGACCCCGACCAGCCGCAGGATGCCGCGCGAAGCGTTGTTGAGCAGCCAGTTGAGCGGGTAGAACACCAGGTAGGACGCATAGAGCGGATAGGCGATCCATTGCGACACCGGCCCCGGCTGGCGGATCGCAAGGGTTTTCGGCACCTGCTCGCCGATCACGATATGCAGCGAGGAAAACACGAGAAAGCCGGCCAGGAACGAGGTGAAGTGCAGCGCGTGCTCCGACAGGCCGAGCGGCAGCAGCAGCGGCCCCAGCAGCGCGGAGACCGTCGGCTCGCCGACCCAGCCGAGACCCAGCGAGGCCATGGTGATGCCGAGCTGGCAGCACGCGAGGTAAGCCTCGATGTTCTCCATCATGCTTTGCAGCAGATGCGCGCCAAAACGGTTCTGCTCGACCATGGCCCTGACGCGGAAGCCGCGGCTTTTCACCAGCGCGAACTCGGCCGCGACGTAGAACGCGTTGGCCGCGAGCAGGAGGACGGCAAGCGTCAGGTTGATCGCCACCGGGCTCATAATTGCATTCTCATCCCGCCAGTTTGGCTTGCAGGAAATCGCGCACCGGCGCCGGCTCCAGGTCCGGCGCGATCACGGCGCGGCCGATCGCCTCCAGCAGGATGAAGGTCAGCTTGCCGCGCCTGACCTTCTTGTCCTGCGCCATCAGCGCCATCAGCCGGTCGGCGTCCGCCAGGCCTTCTTGCCTGAAGCCTGCGATGTCCTGCAGTTTCGTCGGCAGGCCGACGGCGGCGAGATGGTGCCTGATCCGCGCCGCGTCGCCTTGCGAAATCCTGCCGAGCTGCGCGGAAAATTCCGCCGCCAGCACCATGCCGACCGCGACACCCTCGCCATGGAACAGGCGGTCGGAAAATCCGGTCGCCGCTTCGAGCGCATGACCAAAGGTATGGCCGAGATTGAGCAGCGCCCGCTCGCCGGTCTCGCGCTCGTCGCGCGCCACGATGGCGGCCTTGGCGCGGCAGGAGGTGGCGATGGCATACTCGCGCGCGGCGCCGCCGGAGAACACGTCGCCGTGGTTCTTCTCCAGCCAGGTGAAGAAGGCTTCATCGCCGAGCAGGCCGTATTTGGCGACTTCGGCATAACCGGCGCGGAACTGGCGCGGCGCCAGCGTATCGAGCACCGCGGTGTCGGCGATCACCAGGATCGGCTGGTGGAACGCGCCGATCAGGTTCTTGCCCTGCGGCGAGTTGATGCCGGTCTTGCCGCCGACGGAGGAATCGACCTGCGCCAGCAGCGAGGTCGGCACCTGCACGAAATCGACGCCGCGGCGCAGGATGGCGGCCGCAAAGCCGGCGAGATCGCCGACCACGCCGCCGCCGAGCGCAATGACGAGATCGTTGCGCTCGATCTTCGCGGCGATCAGGGCTTCGCTGACCTTGGCCAGCCCGGCATAGCTTTTCGAGCCTTCGCCCTCCTCGACCACGATGGACGAGGTGGCAATGCCCGCCTGCGCCAGCGAGGCTTCGGCCGGCGCCAGCCAGTGACTGGCAACGGTGCGGTCGGTCACGATGGCGGTGCGCACGCCGGGCCGAATCGCGGCGATGCGCGGGCCGAGCGTGGCAAGCACGTCGCGGCCGATGACGATGTCGTAGGCGCGCTCGCCGAGCGCGACGCCGACATTGATGGGATCGGAATGCTTGATCGGCGCGGTCATGGCGTGATGTCTATCTTGTTGTCTTCCGGCGCGGCCGCGCAGAGCTTGGCGTGCAGCGCCTCGATGCATTCGTCGACGATGCGGTCGTGCGGCACGTCGCGCGACAGGATGGTGAGATCGGCGGTCCGGTAGACCGGTTCGCGCTCGCCGAGCAGGCGGCTAACGGTGCCTTCGGGATCGGCATTTTGCAGCAGCGGCCGGTCGGAGCGGCGGCGCACCCGCTTCATGATCACGTCGGCGTCGGCCTTGAGCCAGATCGACACGGCCTTGGCGCGGACACGGTCGCGCGTCTCCTCGCGCATGAATGCGCCGCCGCCGGTGGCGACCACGGACGGCCCACCGTCGAGCAGCCGCGCGATCACCCGCGCCTCGCCGTCGCGGAAATGCGGCTCGCCATGGGCCTCGAAAATCTCCGGGATCGACATGCCCGCCGCGGCTTCGATCTCGGTATCTGCATCGAGAAAAGGCAGCCGCAGCCGCGCCGCCATGCGGCGTCCGATGGTCGACTTGCCGGCCCCCATCATGCCGATCAGCACGACACAGCGCTTGCCGAGCGCGGCGGCGATCTCGGCATCAAGGTTCAGGCTTTCCGGCGCCGGTGAGGCGGTTTCGGGCATCAAGCTCTCGTATCGCGAAATTGCCGCGTTTGCCGCCACCTATACTACCCTTGCCACCCTCGCCCAAGGCCATGCGGGAGACTCTTGCATGGAATGGCCGAAACATGCTGGTAAGGCCTCCCGGCCTGCCCGGACTGATTTGATGGTTAACCGCCGGCCCGAGACCGTGACATGCCCAGTCTGTTCCGCTTCCTGACGGTTGTCGGCATCATCGCCGGGATCGGCTACGGGGTGGTGTTTGCGCTTGCGAATTTCGTCAGCCCGAAATCCAGGGAAATGACGGTGACCATCCCGCCGGACAGGTTCCTCAAGAAATAGGGACTACGATCGGGGGATGCGCGCAAAACCGACCGATGCGAAGCTGATCACCCTGTTCCTCGACATGCTCGCGGCCGAGCAGGGCGCCGGCGACAACACGCTGCAGGCCTATCGCCGCGACCTCACCGACTTCTCGGAATTCTTGAGCCATGCCGGCGTCACCTTCGTGACCGCCGAGACGCAGCAGCTGCGCGACTATCTCGCCGATCTCGATACCCGCGGTTACAAATCGTCGAGCGTGGCGCGCCGGCTATCGGCGATGCGTCATTTGTTCCGCTTCGCGCTGAGCGAGCGCATCCGCAGCGACGATCCGGCCGCGATCCTGTCCGGTCCCAAGCGCGGCCGTGGCCTGCCAAAGGTGCTGTCGATTGGCGATGTCGATCGCATGCTGACCAAGGCGCGCGAGCTGGCGGCGGCCGCCGAAGCCGCGAGCCTGCATCAGGTCCGTGCGCTGCGGCTCTATTGCCTGCTCGAAGTGCTCTACGCCACGGGCCTGCGCGTCTCCGAGCTGGTGTCGCTGCCGCTGTCGGCCTCGCGGCGCGATGCGCGCATGATCGTGGTGCGCGGCAAGGGCGACAAGGAGCGGCTGGTGCCGCTCAACGACGCCTCCCGGCAAGCGATGGCCGATTATCTCGCCGCCATGCAGGCGCTGACATCGACCCGGAAGAAAAGCATCGCCAGCGGAAAATGGCTGTTCCCGTCCTTCGGCGAGAGCGGCCATCTGACCCGGCAGCATTTTGCCCGCGATCTGAAAGAACTCGCCGCCGCAGCGGGCCTGGCGCCGCGGCTGGTCTCGCCGCACGTGCTGCGCCATGCCTTCGCCAGCCATCTGCTGCACAACGGCGCGGACCTTCGCATCGTGCAGACACTGCTCGGCCACACCGACATCTCGACGACGCAGATCTATACCCACGTGGTGGAAGAGCGGCTGAAGAGCCTGGTGCGCGATCTGCATCCGCTGGCGGAGAAATAGCGAAGCGTTTCCGGACCGGGCATCACTTCAAGTTGGCGAGATAATGCGAGAGCGCGACGATCTCTTCCTCGTGCAAGGGAAAAGCGATCTCCGCCATCGCCGCCTGTGCGCCCGAGCGGCGGCCGGTCTTGTAGTCGCGCAGCGCTTTCAGGAGGTAATCCTCGCGCTGGCCGGCCAGGCGGGCGACGCCCTTGGTGCCGGCGTAGTTGTCCATGTGGCACGAGCCGCAGCGCCGTCCGGCGGCGGACAGGGCACCCTTCTTCGATAGTTCCGGATCGTCATCCGGCGTCTCGTTCTTCGGCGGCGGCAGCGAGGCAAAATAGGCACCGAGATTGCGGATGTCCTCGTTGGTGATTTCCTGGGCGATCGGCTGCATCTGCTCGTTCTTGCGCGAGCCGGCGCGGAAATAGACCAGCTGCCACTGGATGAACTGATCGGGCTGTCCCGCGAGCGACGGCATGTTCTCCATGGTGGAGATGCCGTTCTCGCCGTGGCAGCCGACGCAGAGCTCGGCCTTTTGCCTGCCGGCCGCGATGTCGGCGGCATGGGCGGACATCGCGGCAGTTGCGGCAATGAGGGAAACGAAGAAGCGGATTAGCATTTTCGGTATTCTTTCGCCGCTTTCGTCATTCCAGGGCTCGCCGAAGGCGAGAGCTAGCTATGGGGCGCAATTGCGCCCCTGAAAATCCATACTCCCGATGGTGCTATTGCATTCCGGGTTCGTGCTTCGCACGCCCCGGAATGACGCTGGAAGCAAGAAGGCCGCGGCTGCTTCTTCAAGCAACCGCAGCCTCCGATGGTTCCCGCGCCTACTTGCTGTAGCTGATGCGGTAGATCGCACCGGCCCAGTCGTCGGACACCAGGATGGAGCCGTCCTTGGCGATGATGATGTCGTCGGGACGGCCGAGATAGCCCTTGTCGCCCTCGATCCAGCCTTCGGCCAGGATCTCCTGCTTGGCATCCTTGCCGTCAGGCCCGACGATCACGCGCTTGATGCGCGCGCCCTGGTACTTGTGCCGGTTCCAGGAGCCGTGCTCGGCGATCAGGATGTTGTTCTTGTACTCGGCGGGGAACATGTCGCCGGTATAGAACTTCATGCCGAGCGGAGCGACATGGGCGCCGAGCTTGGCAACGGGGGGCGTGAACTCCTCGCACTTGTGCCCCATCGCGAATTTCGGGTCGGGGAAATCGCCCTGGTGGCAGTACGGATAGCCAAAATGCTCGCCGATCTTCGAGATCATGTTGAGCTTGTCGCTCGGCATGTCGTCGCTGATCCAGTCGCGGGCATTTTCCGTGAACCAGTAGCGGCCGGTGCGCGGATCGACGTCGCCGCCGACGCTGTTGCGAACGCCGAGCGCCCAGATTTCCGCATTGCCGGTCTTGGGATCGACGCGGCGGATCTGCGAGACGCTGGTCGGCGGAATGCCGATGTTGAAGGGCGGGCCGAACGGCAAGTAGAACCATCCGTCCTTGTCGACGGCAATGTACTTCCAGCCATGCGCGACATACGGAGGCATGTCGTCATAGACCACCGTGCCCTTGCCGAGATTGTCGATGTTGGCCTCGGCGTTGTCGAACCTGTAGAGCTTGTCGATGTCGATGACGTAGAGCGCGCCGTCCAGGAAGGCGAGACCGGTGGGCATCCTGAGCCCCTTGATCACGGTCTTGACCTCGCGCTTGCCGCCCTTGTCGGTGATGGCATAGACGTTGCCGAGATCGAAGGTGCCGACGAACAGCGTGCCCTTGTCGCCCCAGGCCATCTGCCGCGCCTGCAGCACGCCCGGCGCCCAGACTTCGATCTTGAAGCCCGGCTGCAGCTTGATCTTCTTCACCAGCGCGGCGAGTTCCGCCTCGGAAGCTCCGGTCGGCGGGCCGGAGGGCGGCGCCTGTCCCTTCTGTGCCTCGGTCTCGTCGCCGAGGAACCAGTCCGGCGGCGGGTTCTTCCAGAAGTCCGGCTTGCCGGACTCGTATTTCTTCAGCGCCCTGTCGTCTTGAGCTGAGGCCGGGGCAGCGGCCGTGGCGACCACGAAGGCCGCCGCAAGCGCAATAACACATCCGTGGATAGCCGATTTCATCGCGTCACTCCCCTGTGCGGCCGGAAGGCCGCCTTTATGTTTTTGAGTCGAGAGAGGAAATGTCAGTGGGTCTGGCTGAGCGTCAGACCGCAAAAGCCTATCACATCCCCCGCGCGTGAGAAGGGTGCGACTCGCCTCCACGCGCCGGCGCGATGAAATCGAATCGGCGCGGCGCGAAGCAGTTCGCTTTGAGACAACTTTGTGATTTGCGCATTGCAGCGCAGCACTGCGCTGGCCCGCGGCCGCGTTCAGGGTTCGCGTGCTTCCTGCCAGTGCGGATAAGTAACGTAGGCCGTGACCGCGCCCTCCTCATACGATCGAATCGTGACCGTCGCGCCCTTGGGCATGTAGACGATCTCGCCTGTGCCGGCGCTTACCGTGCCGGTATCGGTCGAGACCGACAGCCGTCCCTCCAGGACGATCATGACATCGTCAACGGCCAGCGTCTCGCTGATGCTCTGGCCGGGAGCATAGCGACCGTAGCCGACGGTAATGGCTCCGCCATGCCGCTGATCAACCAGGTTGCCGGCGAAGACGTCGCCCTCCTGCCCGGGCGAGCGCTCGAGCGTCGCATCGGTGATGGCGAACTTGCGGACATTCATGTGATCTCCCTTCGATTCGCAGCGACGCACCTTTGCGGCGAAAAGGGAGCAAACACGCATGGACCAGAAGGGTTTCGCAGCTTGTGCGCCATCAGGGCGCAGTTCGATCGGCGCAGTCCGACAAGGCGCAGTTCGTTTCGGATGCGTCAGTTGAGCAATCTGGAGCGGGCGAAGGGGCTCGAACCCTCGACCCCGACCTTGGCAAGGTCGTGCTCTACCACTGAGCTACACCCGCATCCGAGATGGCGGCGATGTTTCGCCGGCAACGGCGAACCTATGCCAAATGCCGACTGTGAATGCAACACTTCTGCGAAGCGTTAAAATCCGGTCCTGACGAGGCGATTTATCGCGAAATGGTCGCCGAATACCCCCAAATCAACTCCGGGCCGGTTCCAGGCGATTGAAAAAGACCACGACCAACGCCAATTACAGCGTGAGCCCGAAAAGTGGATACCGGTTTTCGGGAAAGATCACGCTCCAACAAGAACATAGGTGTGGTGGCTTTTCGAGGAAAAGTCGTTACGCCGCCCATCGACCGCACCCTCAACGTCAGCCAGCCGTGCTAGAACAGGCCGGACTTCCGAAAGACCAGGCGAGGACATCGTGACCATCATGGAGCAGGGCGGCGGCGCGCCGCAGGCGGCCCCCGACCTCATCAAGGATACCACCACCCAGTCCTTCATGAAGGACGTCATCGAGGAATCGAAGCGCCAGCCGGTGCTGGTCGACTTCTGGGCGGAATGGTGCGGACCCTGCAAGCAACTGACGCCGGTGCTGGAGAAGGCCGTCCGCAACGGCAAGGGCCGGGTCAAGCTGGTCAAGATGAACATCGACCAGCATCCGGCGATTCCGGGCCAGATGGGCATCCAGTCGATCCCCGCCGTGATCGCCTTCATCGACGGCCGGCCGGCCGACGGCTTCATGGGCGCCGTCCCGGAGAGCCAGGTCAACGCCTTCATCGAGAAGATCACCAAGGGCGTGCCGGCGGCGGGCGAGCCCAACATCGCGGAAATCCTCGCCGAGGCCGAAGCCGTGCTGGCCGACGGCGATGCGGCGGGCGCGGCGCAGATCTATGCCGAGGTGCTATCCTTCGATGCGACCAACATCGCCGCGCTGGCCGGGCTTGCGAAGTGCTACGTGACCTCGGGTGCGATCGAGCAGGCCAAGCAGACGCTCGGCATGGTGCCGGAATCCAAGCGCAACGATGCCGGCGTCAAGGCGGTGCAGGCCGCGATCGATCTTGCCGAGCAGGCGCAATCGCTCGGCCCGGTGGCCGAGCTCGAGCAGAAGGTGGCCGCCAACCCGCTCGACCATCAGGCGCGCTTCGACCTCGCCACCGCGCTGAATGCGGCCGGCAAGCGGGGCGAGGCGACCGCGCAGCTGCTGGAGATCGTCAGGCGCGACCGCAAGTGGAACGACGACGGCGCGCGCAGGCAGCTCGTGCAGTTCTTCGAGTCATGGGGCGGCGCGGATGAAGCGACCGTCGAGGGACGCAAGAGGCTGTCGACGATCCTGTTCTCGTAACAACATCGCAAGTCAAGACAACGCCGAGGCAAGACGCCGGGACCGCTCATGCCGATCAATGCCGAATATCGCGGCCCCGGCGAACTGCCGGAGGTGATCCCGGTGTTCCCGCTGCCGGGCGCGCTGCTGCTGCCGCGCGGCCAGATGCCGCTCAACGTCTTCGAACCACGCTACCTCGCCATGGTCGACGACGCCTTCCGCGACGGCCATCGCCTGATCGGCATGATCCAGCCCGACGTCGCGCATTCGCCGAGCGGACAGGACCCGGTGCTGTTCCGCGTCGGCTGCGTCGGCCGCATCACCCAGCTCGCCGAGACCGGCGACGGCCGTTACATCCTCGAGCTGACCGGCGTGTCGCGCTACAGGGTGATCGAGGAATTGACGGTGCTCACGCCCTACCGGCAATGCAAGGTCGACTACTTCGCCTTTGCAGACGATTTCACCGCGCGCAAGGGCGAAGAGGCGGTCGATCGCCAGGCCCTGCTCGACGTGCTCACCGATTTCCTCAAGGCCAACAACCTGAAGGTCGACTGGGAAGGCATCGAGAGCGCGCCCAACGAGGCCCTGGTCAATGCGCTGGCGATGATGTCGCCCTACGGTCCGGCCGAGAAGCAGGCGATGCTGGAAGCACCCGACCTGAAGACGCGCGCCGAAATCCTGATCGCGGTGACCGAGATGGATCTGGCGAAGAAGCGCACCAGCGGCGAGCCCGGGCTGCAGTAGTCAGTAGCCCGCGACCGCGAGCGCCACGACGGCGCTCATCCCGATCCAGCCGAGATGCAGCGCGCGCACCGCGAGCGCATTGCCGATGGCGGCAAAGCCGAACACGACCGCAAATGTCGCGATGATCCAGTGCCGTGCCGTGTCCGATCCCATCCAGGGCGCTGCAATCAACAGCACGCCGCCGGCGATCCAGGCCAGCGTGCCGGCCTGCCAGACCAGCCGCAGCAACAGGCGCAGCCGCGGCGGCTCGACGGTGGCGCGCGCAAACACCTTGGTTTCGCCGAGCACGCCATGGGCGATGCTGACGAGGACGGCGATGACGCCGGCGCCCTGCAGGAAAAGATCGCGCATCGAAACCTCCATACACTACTGTATGGAGTTATGGGCGATGCGCTGGCCCTTGTCAATACAGTTGTGTATGGTGCGTCATCGCGGAACGGAGACCCGATGACGGAACAGCTTTCGGCGCAGGATTGGGTCGACCTCGGCCTGAAGGCGCTGGCGAAAAGCGGCTTTACGGCGCTGAAGGCGGAACCGCTGGCCAGGGCGATGGGTGTCTCGCGCGGCAGCTTCTACTGGCATTTTGCCGATATCGGCGCCTACCACACCGCGGTGCTGGCACGCTGGCGCGACATCGCGGCCGAGCAGATCATTGCCAGCATCGAGGCGGTGAGGGGCGAAGACCCGCTGGCGGTGCTGCTGCGGATAACCTTCGCCCGCAAGCTGACATTGGAGAAGGCTGTGCGCAGCTGGGCGGCGCATGACGCAAGGGCACGCGCCGCGGTGACGGCGATCGACCGCCGCCGCCTCGACTATATCGAGACCCTGCTGCGGCAGTCGGGCCTTGCCGGCGATGCCGCCCGCGCGCGCGCGCAAATCCTCTATTGGGCGTTTCTGGGCTTTGCCCTGTCGGACCAGGCGCTGCCGGCGGACCGCCAGCAAGCCGTGCTCGACGAATTGCTCCGCATGGTGGCGCGTTGGTGACGCGGGTCAAGCGGATATGCTAGAGGAGGCCGCGAACCGGAGATTTTTGCGCAATGAACGCCCAGCCCGAGCGCCCCGAACCCAGCGTCGATCCAAAGCTGCTGGAGATTCTGGTCTGCCCGCTGACCAAGGGCCCGCTGGAGTTCGACGCGGCGAAGCAGGAACTGATCTCGCGCTCCGCAAAGCTCGCTTATCCCATCCGCGACGGCATCCCGATCATGCTGCCGGAAGAGGCGCGGAAGATCGATTGACTTACAGCGCCTCGCCCCTCAGCAGCTTCGGCACTTCGCCGGTGAGCCCGGCGGCCTGGCGGATGAACAGGTTCTTCAGCGGCGGGGCGCGGTCGACGATGCCGAGCCCGATATCGCGCACGGCGCGGAGCAATTTCGATTCGTTGGAGAACAGCAGGTTCAGGGAATTGGTGGCGACGCCCATTGCCATGGTGTCGAAGCGCCGCCAGCGCTGGTAGCGTTCGAGCACGTCGGCCTGCCCGGGGTCCATGCCGAGCCGCGCGGCATCGACGACGACTTCGGCAAGTGCCGCAATATCCTTCAGGCCCATGTTGAGCCCCTGCCCCGCGATCGGATGGATGACATGCGCGGCGTCGCCGACCAGCGCGAGGCGCTCGGCGATGAAGGAGCGCGCGACGAAATAGCCGAGCGGGAACGCGCGCGGCTTGTCCAGCGCCCTGACCTCGCCGAGGTGCAGGCCGAAGCGCTGCTCCAATTCGGCGTGAAACTCTTCGTCGCTCAAGGCCGTGATGCGCGCGGCCTCCTTGCGCGTCTCGGTCCATACCAGCGAGGAGCGCTTGCCCGTCAGCGGCAGGATGGCGAAGGGGCCGGCGGGGAGAAAATGCTCTTCGGCGCGGCCGTGGTGATCGCGCTCATGGCCGACGGTGACGACGATGCCGGATTGATCATACTCCCAGCCATGGGTCGCAATGTTGGCGCGCTCGCGCAGCCTTGAGCGCGCGCCGTCGGCGGCGACCAGCAGGCTGGCGGCGATCGTCGAACCATCCGCCAGGACGACATCGATGCCGTCCGTGCCGGTTTCGTAGCCGTCGACGGCGGTGGCGCGCAGATCGACGCCGGCAGCCTCCGCCTTGGTCGCCAGCGCGTCGATCAGGTCGCGGTTCTCAACCATGTGCGCGAACGGCTCGCCCGGCTCGACCTCGCCGCCGAAGGTGAGAAACACCGGCCGCGTGGCGTCGGTCAGCTGCGAGTCCGTGACCACCATGTCGAGGATGGCCTGCGCGTTCGGCGCCACTTGGTCCCACACGCCCAGCGCCTCGAACAGCCGGCGGCAGGCGGCGACAATGGCGGTGGCGCGCGGGTCGCGGCTCGGCCGCTGCGAAAGCGCCGGATCGGCGACGACCACGGGAACGTCCGGCCCCAGCCCCTGGCGCAGCGCCAGCGCCAGCGCCAGCCCGGCAAATGCCCCGCCGCAAACGACAATGCTTCGCTGTGCCGACATGGAAACCTGCGTACTCATTACTCTTGCGATGGCATTATAGCTGGGCGAAACAGGTTTGAGAAACAAGCCCCTTCTGTGTCATTCCGGGGCGTGCGAAGCACGAGCTGGGGCGTGCAATTGCACGCCTGAGAATCCATACTGCCGATCGTGGTTATGGATTTCGGGCCTGCGCCTGACGGCGCATCCCGGAATGAGGACCAAAATGAAAGCGCTACAATGTCCAAAGGCGTGATCGATCTCCTCTCGATCCTCGATCTCGAGCAGCTCGAGGTGAATTTGTTCCGCGGCAACAGCCCGAAGACGAGCTGGCAGCGGGTGTTCGGCGGCCAGGTGATCGGGCAGGCGATGGTAGCGGCATGCCGCACCGTCGAGGGGCGGCTGCCGCATTCAATTCATTGCTATTTCATCCTGCCGGGCGATCCGCAGATCCCGATCATCTACCAGGTCGAGCGGCTGCGCGACGGCAAGAGCTATTCGACCCGACGCGTCACCGCGATCCAGCACGGCAACGCCATCTTCTCCATCATGGTCTCGTTCCATGCCGAGGAGGAAGGCGCCTTCAATCACCAGGAGAAGATGCCCGACGTGCCGCCGCCGGAAAAGCTCACCGCGGAGGAGATCGCCAAGCAGCCGATGTTCAAGGAAATGCCGGATTTCATCCGCCGCTATTACGAGTCCGATCGCCCGATCGAATTGCGCCCGGTCGAGCTCGGCCGCTATTTCGGCCAGAAGATCGACGACGGCCGCATCCATGTCTGGATTCGCACCGCGGCGAAACTGCCCGACGATCCGGCGCTGCACATGTGCGCGCTGGCCTATGCGTCGGACTTCTCGCTGCTCGATGCGGTGATGGCGCGCTACGGCCGCACGCTGTTCGACCGCCGCATGATGCCGGCGAGCCTCGACCACGCGATGTGGTTTCACCGCCCGTTCCGCGCCGACGAATGGCTGCTTTACGCGCAGGATTCGCCGAGCGCGCAGGACGGCCGCGGGCTGACCCGCGGCATGATCTTCAAGCCCGACGGCACGCTGGTGGCCTCGGTGGCGCAGGAAGGCTCGGTGCGCCAGCGCAAGAACTAGGTCAGGCTTACGTCGCGCCGCGCGGCACCAGCCGCGTCTGCGAGGCCCACCAGTTCAGCATCCAGCGATACACCCACGGGATCGGGATGATGAAGGCGCAGGCGATCACGGCGACGATCACGCGCCAGAGGATGTCGAGGCCGGTGCCGACAAACACCACCTCGCGCCGCGTGCCCTGGATGTTGCGGCACATCCACCGCGCCATCGCGGCATAGACCCAGGCCCAGCCGATGATGGTGATGAGCGCGACCAGCCCGAGCAGGGACCAGCCGAGATAGCCCCAGATCGAGCCGGAGAACGACAGGCCGATGTTCTGGCCGTTCGAGGCGAGGTTCTCGATCACCCATTTCATGAACAGCCAGTACAGCGCGATCTGGACGATCACCATCAGCTGGTTGAGCCAGTCGATGCCGATCAGCGCGACCGCGATCGACAGCACGAGGAACGCGAAATAGACGATGACGGCCGGCAGGGTCTTGGCGGTGAAGGTCAGGTTCGGGCGGCCGGGCACGCGCACGCAGGTGACGATCCACCGGGTGAACCACACCAGCGCCCACGGCGCCGGGATGACGAAGATCACGCCGATGATCAGCACGAGGAAGCGCCAGACGAATTCCAGGATGCCGAAGTCGATCGCCAGCGCGGCCTCGCCGGCGGCGCCGGCGTAAGCCGGAGGACCGCCGGCGTGGGGCATGGCGGGCGGGCCGCCGACGCTCGCCATCAGCCCCGGTACTTCGGCCGCCTTCTGCCAGCCGGCCATGCCTTCCGACCACACCAGCGTGTCAGCCCGCACCGTGCCGTTCGCGATCAGGTCGCGGAACTGGGCCTCGGGATAGGGCCCCTGTTGCTGGCCGTTGGCCGCAAAAAACCAATTCGACATACGTTCTCCCCGCCTGTCGGCCCGGTTCACCGTGGCTCGTCGGAATCAAAAAAATACGGCCGCAGAGCCGTATTCTGACGGACGACCCCGCCCCCTGTACAGGTGGTCCCGCCGTCAACCCCAAATGATTCCACTTACCCCTGCAGCTTTTTTGTGCCATTTGCTCAGAAAGCTGCCAGATTTCGATTGGCACCCGCCGGAACTGCCCACCAGACCTGCCTACGACAATATGGATAAAGGCTCATGAAGCTCGTCGTTGCGATCATCAAACCCTTCAAGCTGGACGAAGTCCGCCAGGCGCTGACCGCCATCGGCGTCCACGGCATGACCGTAACCGAGGTCAAGGGTTATGGCCGCCAGAAGGGCCATACCGAGATCTACCGTGGCGCCGAATATGTCGTGAACTTCCTGCCCAAGCTGCGCATCGAGGTCGCCGTCGATTCCGCCGTCGCCGACAAGGTGGTGAACGTCATTACCCAGGGCGCACGCACCGGGCAGATCGGCGACGGCAAGATCTTCGTCACGCCGATCGACCACACCGTGCGCATCCGCACCGGCGAGACCGACAACGACGCGCTTTGATTTCGGGAAACGCATCCGGCCATCACGCCGAAGGTGCGGACAACAAGAACTGCAAGTTGCTGATGCTGGGGAGCATGTCATGGGGGCCTATTCACGCGCCGTGAGGCGGTTGGCGTTTGCCGCATTCTTCGCACTGACCACGCCGGCCTTTGCCGAGACGGCCGCCATCAACGCCGCCGACACGGGCTGGATGATCACTGCCACCGCGCTGGTGCTGATGATGACCATTCCGGGACTGGCGCTGTTCTATGCCGGCATGGTGCGCAAGAAGAACGTGCTCGCCACCATGGCGCAAAGCCTCTCGGCGGTGGCGCTGATCTCGATCCTCTGGGTTGCCTACGGCTATTCGCTCGCCTTTGTCGGCGACGGCCCGTGGATCGGCACGCTCGACCGCTGGTTCCTCGCCGGCATGACCATGGAGACGGTCAATGCGGCCGCGAAGACCATCCCGGAAGCGCTTTTCATGCTTTACCAGATGACCTTTGCGGTCATCACGGTGGCGCTGGTGGCCGGTGCGGTCGCCGACCGCATGCGTTTTTCGGCCTGGCTGTGGTTCTCGGTCGGCTGGTTTACCTTCGTCTATGTGCCGCTGGCGCACTGGATCTGGGGCGGCGGCTTCCTGGCCGGCATGGGCGTGCTGGATTTCGCCGGCGGCCTGGTCGTGCATCTCTCCGCCGGAGTCGGCGGATTGGTGGCGGCCAAGGTGATGGGCAACCGCCACGGCTATGGCAGCGAGAATCTTGCACCGTTCGATCTGTCGCTCGCGGTGATCGGCACCGGCATGCTGTGGGTCGGCTGGTTCGGCTTCAACGGCGGCTCCGCCCTGACCGCGAGCCCGCGTGCGGTGATGGCCATCACGGCGACGCATCTGTCGGCCTGCGCCGGCGCCCTAACCTGGGCCGCGCTCGAATGGTCGACGCGCCGCAAGCCGTCGGTGCTCGGCATGATCTCCGGCGCCGTGGCGGGCCTCGGCACCATCACGCCGGCTTCGGGTTTCGTCGCGCCCTGGGCCGGCATCGTCATCGGCGTGGTCGCGGGCGCGGTCTGCTTCTGGGCCTGTACGTCGCTGAAGCAGCGCCTCAACTACGATGATTCGCTCGACGTGTTCGGCGTGCATGGCATCGGCGGCCTCACCGGCACGCTGCTCTGCGGCGTGTTCGCCGCCAGGGCGATCGGCGACAATTCGGGGCTGATCGAGGGGAACCCGCTGCAGCTGCTGGCCCAGTTCTACGGCGTCGCCATCACCCTGTCCTGGACCGCCATCGTCACCTTCGTCCTGCTGAAGCTGGTCGGCGCCTTCGCGCCGCTCCGGGTGAGCCTGCAGCAGGAGCTGGAAGGCCTCGATATTTCGCAACATGGCGAAGCGCTGCAGTAGCCGCTCTATCCAGTTACCTTGGACCTGCACGTCCCGTGGGCATGATTGTGTCCGGACACAAGTCGTGCCCACGTGTTGAGCGCATCTGATTATAATTTAGGCGCGACGGAATGGCGCACTCCGGGCGTGTGCCCGCCGCAGGCGAAAACGTCCGCATTCATAAAACGTTAGGGACCTCAGCCGTTCTGGCACGGCATTTGATTCTAGAGGGCGAGGCTGTGCCCGCGTTGTGAAACCTCTCCGCGTGGTGACGTCAGTCAAGATCGCCCGGCGCACCGGGCCCAAGCGGGGATAGGACCCATGAAAATTGTTATGGCGATCATCAAGCCATTCAAGCTCGAAGAAGTCCGTGACGCCCTGACCGCCATTGGCGTTCACGGTTTGACGGTGACGGAAGTCAAGGGATACGGCCGGCAGAAAGGCCATACGGAAATCTATCGCGGCGCCGAATACGCGGTGAGCTTTCTGCCCAAGATCAAGATCGAAGTCGCGATCAATTCAGATCAGGTCGACAAGACCATCGATGCGATCACCTCGGCCGCCAAGACCGGCCAGATCGGCGACGGCAAGATCTTCGTCATGAACCTCGACCATGCGGTTCGCATCCGCACCGGCGAGGCTGATGCCGCAGCCCTCTGATTTCGCGCACACACACACTCAGGAGTAAGACACAATGACGTTCAAACGTCCCTATAGCGCGGGAGCGGCGGCCCTCGCGGTCGGCCTTTTCGCTGCGACCGCAGCCTGTGCCGAGCCAACCGTCAACAAGGGCGACAACGCCTGGATGCTGACATCGACGGTGCTGGTGCTGCTGATGACCATCCCCGGCCTCGCGCTGTTCTATGGCGGCCTCGTCCGTTCCAAGAACATGCTCTCGGTGCTGATGCAGGTGTTCTACACCGTCTGTATCGTCACCCTGCTGTGGGCGCTGTACGGCTACAGCCTCGCCTTCACCGGCGGTTCCGACTTCATCGGCGGCTTCTCGAAAGCCTTCATGATGGGGATCACGACGGACTCCAAGGCGGCGACCTTCAGCGTCGATGCCAACATCTCGGAACTCATCTATCTCTGCTTCCAGATGACCTTCGCGGCGATCACGCCGGCCCTCATCGTCGGCGCCTTTGCCGAGCGCATGAAGTTCGCGGCGGTGGCGCTGTTCATCCCGCTCTGGGTCACCCTGATCTACTTCCCGATCGCGCACATGGTCTGGTACTGGGCCGGTCCGGATGCGATCTCTGATGCCGCCAAGGCGCTCGCCGCGGCCGGCGACGAAGCCGCCAAGAAGGCCGCGCAGGCCAAGCTCGACGAAGTGATGGCCGATGCCGGCTGGATCTTCAAGAAGGGCGCGATCGACTTCGCCGGCGGCACCGTGGTGCACATCAACGCCGGCATCGCCGGTCTGATTGGCGCGCTGCTGATCGGCAAGCGCACCGGCTACGGCAAGGACCTGATGGCGCCCCACTCGCTCACCATGTCCATGATCGGCGCCTCGCTGCTCTGGGTCGGCTGGTTCGGCTTCAACGCCGGCTCCAACCTCGAAGCCTCGGGCGGCGCTGCGCTCGCCATGACCAACTCGTTCGTCGCAACCGCGGCGGCGGCGCTGGCCTGGATGTTCGCGGAGTGGATCGTTCGCGGCCACCCCTCGATGCTCGGCGTCATCTCCGGCGCGGTCGCCGGCCTCGTCGCGGTCACGCCCGCCGCCGGTTACTCCGGCCCGATGGGCGCCATCGTGCTCGGCCTGATAGCCGGCGTGGTCTGCCTGTTCTTCTGTACCATCGTGAAGAACTCGCTCGGCTATGACGACTCGCTCGACGTGTTCGGCGTGCACTGCGTCGGCGGCATCGTCGGCGCCCTCGGCACCGGCATCCTGGTCAACCCGGCGCTCGGCGGCACCGGCGTCATGGACTACGTCACCGGCAAGGTCGGCGATTACGACTTCATGGCGCAGATGACCTCCCAGGTCTGGGGCGTCGGCACCACGCTGGTCTGGTCCGGCATCGGCTCGGCGATCCTCTACAAGGTCGTCGACGTGATCGTCGGCCTGCGCGCCTCCGTCGAAGTGGAGCGCGAGGGTCTCGATCTCACCGACCACACCGAGCGCGCTTACAACATGTAGGTTCTCCCTGGGGCGGCGGCGCTTCGCATCGAAGTCGCCCACAACTACGGTTCGGGCACATACCCGGCAATGCCCGGACTGTTGAGGGGCTCCAGCGCAAGTTGGAGCCCCTTTCTTTTTCACCTCTCCCGATGCGAGAGGTCGGCGCAAGGCGCCGGGTGTACGCTCTCTCCCTGGACTTGTGTCCCCTCAGCCGGATTGCCGCGCAAGCCGACCTCGCCCCGCCGGGGACAGGTGAGGACCGCGGCACCATCGCGATTCAGATCCGCCAATCATGCGCACCGGACACCCGCGATGGCGTGTTGACGCCGGACGAAATGACCGGTTTGCTTCCGCCCCAATCAAACGGACGGAAAATTCCGTCCCGCAAAACAACGCGATCGGGGTGAGAGAACGCCAATGGATGCCCACACCGGAAAATGGTCGCCACCGCAAGACGCCAGCGATGTCGTGAAAAGCGTGCATGCGATGCTGCATCCCCGCAACATCGTGCTGGTCGGCGCCACCGACAAGCCGGGCAATTACGCCGAGCGCATCTGGAACAATCTGGTCAAGTATGGCTACGAAGGCGGCCTCTATCCCGTCAACGCCAGGCGCGAGACCATCTGGGGCGTCACCTGCTACAAGGACTTTGCCAGTCTTCCCGACAAACCCGACCATGTGCTGGTGCTGGTGCCGGCGCGGTTTGCCGTGCAGGTCGTGCGCGATGCCGCAGCGGCCGGCGCCCGCAGCGCCACCATCGTCACCTCGGGCTTCTCCGAATTGCAGGACGAGGAAAGCCAGCGCCTCGCTGTCGAGCTGAAGCAGGCCATCAAGGAAACCGGGCTCGCGGTCACCGGGCCCAACTGCCTCGGCAATCTCAGCGCCGGCGAAAAACTCTTCACCAATATCGACGACCGCATCGTCACCATGGAGCAGGGCACGGTCGCGATTGCCGGGCAGTCCGGCGCTATCGTGATGGCGATCCGCCAGGCGCTGGAGGATCGCGGCGTCGGCGTCGGCTACATGGTGACGACCGGCAACGAGTCAGGCCTCGAGACGCCGGACCTGATGGCCTATTTCGCCGCCGATCCCTCGATCCGCGTCATCGTGGTTTATCTGGAGGGCGTGCGGAACGCGAAGGCGTTTCGCGACGCCTGCAAGGCCGCGCGCGCCGCGGGCAAACCCGTGATCGCGCTGAAACTCGGCGCCTCCGAGGGCGGCCGTGCAGCGGCGATGGCCCACACCGGTGCGCTGGCCGGCTCCATCGAAACCTTCGATGCGATTTCGACCCGCGAGGGCGTGATCCGCGTGCGGGGCCTCGACGAGCTGGTCGAGACCACCGAATGTTTCGTCCATGCCGAAACGCCCAAGGGCGACCGCCTGGCGGCGGTGTCGCTGTCCGGCGGCAAGCGCGGTCTTCTGATCGATGCGTTCTATTCGGCCGGCATGAGCTTCGCGCCGCTGCCGGCGAGCGCCACCGAGCAGCTCGCGAAAATGCTCGGCCCCGGCAGCATCGTCGGCAATCCGCTTGACGCCGGCTTCGCCGCGGTGGTCGATCCGTCCGTCTACATGAAGTCGATCAAGATCATGATCGACGATCCCGACACCGACATCGTCATCATCGACGCCGAGCTGCCGAAGGCCCCCCATGAGCTGCGCGAGCGCAATCTGCGCATCGTCAATGACATGGCGGCTCAGGGCAACAAGCCCGTGATCTATATCAGCGCCATGTCGATCGGTTTCACCGAGCATACCAAGGCGCTGCGCAAGTCGCTGCCGAACATCGCGGTGCTGCAGGGCCTCGACCGCGCCGTCGGCGCGATCAAGTCGCTGGTCGAATACGCCAGGCTGCGCAAGGAAATCCCGGACATCGTCTCCAGCTCGAAGGCATCCGCCCGCGCCATGCTGGAGAAAACGCTGAAGAACGCCGGCGACGCCGCCGCGCTCGACGAGGTGGCCTCCAAGCAGCTGCTGAAAGCATACGGCATCCCGATCTCGAAAGAGGCGATCGCACAGACCGCTGCGGAGGCTGCAAAAATCGCCAAACAGATCGGCTTTCCCGTGGTGGCAAAGGTCGTCAGCCCCGACATCCTGCACAAGTCCGACGTCGGCGGCGTGGTGCTGAACCTTGCCAGCGCCGCGGAAGTGAAGAAGGCGTTCGACGACATCACCAGGCGCGTCAAGAAGCTGAAGGGCAAGCCGAAGATCGAGGGCATCCTGATCGCCCAGCAGGTCAAGGCCGATCTCGAGCTCGTCATCGGCGCCTCGCTCGATGCCGAGATGGGCCCGGTGGTGCTGTTCGGCACCGGCGGCGTCGACATCGAGCTGATGAAGGACGTCGCGCTCGCCGGCGCCCCGATCGACGCGGCTGAGGCCAAGGAGTTGATCGCCCGCACCAAGGCCGGCGTGAAGATGAAAGGCTATCGCGGCCGCCCCGCCATGCACGAGGCTTCCGCGGTGAAAGCGCTGGTCGGCCTCTCCAACCTGATCGCCGATGCCGGCAACCGCATCGCCTCCATCGACGTCAATCCGTTCCTGATCAACACAAAGGTGGGCGTGGCCGTGGACGGCTTGATCGTTTTGAACAATGATGCCGCGCGCAAGGCGGCCAGCCACTAGCGGAGGAAACAGCCATGAAACTGACAGGCAGATGCTATTGCGGCGCCGTGCGCTATGAGGCCGAGGGGACGCCCCTGATGCAGGCGCAGTGCCATTGCCGCGAGTGCCAGTACATCAGCGGCGGCTCGCCCAACATGTTCGTGGCGATGGCGCCGGACGGATTCAAATACACCAAGGGCGCGCCGAAACAGTTTGCCCGTAAGGACCTGGAGAAGCCGGTGACGCGCGAATTCTGCGCCGAATGCGGCACCCATCTCGTGACGCGCCCGAACCGGCCCATCGTCGTCATCAAGGTCGGCACGCTCGACGAGCCGGCCCAGATCACGCCGCAGGTCGCGATCTACACCGTGGACATCCAGCCCTTCCACCATGTGCCGGAAGGCATGCCCGCGTTCGAGCGGCTGCCGCAGCGGTAGCTGCGCATCAGATCGGCGAGCATTGCATCGACCGCTTCCAGCGTCGCATAGCGCACGGAAGCTTCCGTATGGATCGTTGAAGAGTCGGGGCAATCGCCATTTGCACCGAACGGACGCGGCTGATTTTGCTTCCCTGGACACGCCCGCGCGCCATTGGTTAATCGCGTCTTAACCTCGCCGTATCTATGGTGATTTCATCGGGGTCTTTCGGCCGGCGTCTGGATTGCCGGCCGTGTTGAAAGTGCTGGCGTTTCTGACATGGCAATGACCGCCTCTTCCGGCCTGGCGCAGGGCGTCGGCAACGTATCGGCTGCCGGTCAGGCCGAGCGCTCCCCGTTTGCCCGGACAACCGAGCTGCTGGCGCCCTACCAGCCAGGTAAGCCGTTGATAACATTATCGTTGGGCGAACCGCAGCATCCTGTCCCCAGCTTCGTCGGCCCGGTGCTGGCCCGGCACATCGCCGATTTCGGCCGCTATCCCCTGGCAAAAGGCATCGAGCCATTCCGGCAGGCGGCAGCGACCTGGCTGTCCAAGCGATTCAAGCTGCCGCGCGCGGTCGATCCGGAGACCGAGGTGCTGGTGCTCAATGGCAGCCGCGAGGGCCTGTTCTTTGCGGCCATCACCGCGCAGCGCTTTGTCGGCCCCCGCGAGGGACGCCCGGCAATCCTGATGCCGAACCCGTTCTACCCGGCCTATGGCGCGGGCGCGCGCGCCGCCGGCTGCGATCTCGTGTACCTGCCGACCACGCCCGCCAACGGATTCCTGCCCGACCTCGATTCGCTGGATGACGCGCTCCTGGCGCGCACGGTGGCGATGTACATCGCCTCGCCCGCCAACCCGCAAGGCTCGGTCGCCACGCGTGGATATTTCTCGCGGCTGAAGGCGCTCGCCGACCGCTTCGGCTTCATCGTCCTCAGCGACGAGTGCTATTCGGAAATCTACACCAAGGAAGCGCCGGGCAGCGCGCTGGAATGCGCCGGCCCCGACTTCGCCAACGTCATCGCATTCCAGTCGCTGTCCAAGCGCTCGAACCTGCCGGGCCTGCGCGTCGGCTTTGCCGCCGGCGACAAGAGGTTTCTCGCCGCCTTCCATGAGCTCCGCAATGTCGCGGCGCCGCAGGTGCCGGTGCCGCTGCAGCATGTCGGCGTCGCCGCCTATGGCGACGAGGCGCATGTCGAGGAAAACCGCAAGCTGTACCGGATCAAGTTCGATCTCGCCGACCAGATCCTCGGCAACCGCTACGGCTACGCACGGCCCGCAGGCGGCTTCTGCGTCTGGCTCGACGTCTCCGACCGCGGCGGCGACGAGGCGGCCTGCGTGAAGCTCTATCGCGATGCCGGCGTCCGCGTGATCCCGGGCAGCTATCTGGCGCGGCTTCAGGATGACGGCTCCAATCCCGGCGCGGGCTACATCCGCCTTGCGCTGGTATCCGATTCCGAATCGACGGCCGAGGCGTTGCATCGGCTGGTGCAGACACTGGATTGATCGCGGGGCGCCTCGAGAACATGGCAGCGATTGAACGCGTAATTCCCCTGGCAAGCCATTTGCCGCCCTCGATCCGCGAGGCGCTGGCGCGTCGCATTCGCGAGCTGGTCGGCCTCGGCCTGATCTCGCTGTGCGGTGTCGCCGCGGCGGCGCTGATGACCTGGACGGTGCAGGATCCGAGTCTCAGCCACGCCACCTCGCGCCCGATCCGCAACATTCTCGGCTATCCCGGCGCGATCGGCGCTGATCTTGCGATGCAGATCCTCGGCCTCGGCGCGATCATGCTGATCCTGCCGATTGCCGTGTGGGGCTGGCGCATGCTGACCCACCGCAGCTTCGACCGACAGGCGCTGCGGCTCGGCTGCTGGCTGCTCACCGTGGTGCTCGCCGCGGGCTTTGCCAGTTGTTTCAAACATGGCGGCTCCTGGCCGTTGCCGACCGGCCTCGGCGGCGTGGTCGGCGATGCCCTGGTGCGCGCGCCGGCCGTGGTGTTCGGCCCGCCCGGCCTCGTCTATCGCCTCGCGCTCGGCACGATTCTGTTTGCCGCGATGAGCGCCGCGTTCCTGTTTGCCTCCGGCTGGGGTTCGAAGCCGCGCGAGGACGAAGAGCTGACGCCGATCGAGGACGATGACGAACCGTTCGTCGAGGAAGAGCACGAAAGCCGCGGCTCGGTTTCGCTGGGCTGGCTGTTCCACGCCATCATGAGCGCGAAGGCGCGGATCGGCTGGTTCCTCTCGACCGCGTATCGCATGCTGGTTTCTTCCGGTCCCGCGCCGCGGGCCTCGTTCGAGCGCCAGGAGCCCAACCTCGCCGGCCGCCGCGCGCCGACCCTGGCGCCGCAGGACGAGGAGGAGGAAGGCGAGGAGGAAGAAGAGGAAGAAGAGGAGGAGGACGAAGAGCCCGTCGCCCGCACGCCCAAGAAGGCTGCACCGCCCAAAGCCGCCAAAAAGGGCAAGTTCGAACTGCCGTCGGTATCCGTGCTCGCCGCGCCGAAGGCGGGCGACCGCCAGCCGCTCAGCAAGGCCGAGCTCGAAGCCAATTCGCGCGCGCTCGAAGGCGTGCTCGGCGATTTCGGCGTCCGCGGCGAGATCGTCAAGAGCAGCCCCGGCCCTGTCGTCACGCTGTACGAGCTGGAGCCCGCGCCCGGCATCAAGTCGTCGCGCGTCATCGGCCTTTCCGACGACATCGCCCGCTCGATGAGCGCGCTGTCGGCGCGCGTCGCCGTCGTCGCCGGCCGCAACGCCATCGGCATCGAGCTGCCGAACAAGCATCGCGAAAAGGTCTACCTGCGCGAGCTGCTGGTGGCGAGGGAAGCCACCGAGTCGGTTGCGAAATTGCCGTTGTGCCTCGGCAAGTCGATCGGCGGCGAGCCTGTGATCATCGATCTTGCCCGCACGCCGCACATGCTGATCGCCGGCACTACCGGCTCCGGCAAGTCGGTCGCCATCAACACCATGATCCTGAGCCTCGTCTACCGGCTGCGCCCGGACCAGTGCCGGCTGATCATGGTCGATCCCAAGATGCTCGAACTCTCCGTCTATGACGGCATCCCGCATCTTCTCACGCCCGTCGTTACCGATCCCAAGAAGGCGGTGGTCGCGCTGAAATGGGCCGTGCGCGAGATGGAAGAGCGCTACAAGCGCATGGCCAAGCTCGGCGTGCGCAACATCGACGGCTACAACGCGCGCCTCGCCGAAGCCAGGGGCAAGGGCGAAGAGCTGACCCGTACCGTGCATACCGGTTTCGACAAGGAGAGCGGCAAGGCGATCTACGAGGAAGAGAAGCTCGATCTCGAGCCGCTGCCCTACATCGTCATCATCGTCGACGAAATGGCCGATCTGATGATGGTGGCCGGCAAGGATATCGAAGGCGCGGTGCAGCGCCTCGCCCAGATGGCGCGCGCCGCCGGCCTGCACGTGATCCTGGCGACGCAGCGTCCGTCGGTCGACGTCATCACCGGCACCATCAAGGCGAACTTCCCGACCCGCATCGCCTTCCAGGTCACCTCGAAGATCGACAGCCGCACCATTTTGGGTGAGATGGGCGCCGAGCAACTGCTCGGCCAGGGCGACATGCTCTACATGGCGGGCGGCGGGCGCATCAGCCGCGTGCACGGACCGTTCGCGTCGGACGAGGAAGTCGAGAAAGTCGTGCGTCACCTGAAGACGCAAGGTGCGCCGGAATATCTCGAAGCGGTCACCGCCGAAGAGCCGGCCGAGGGCGAGGACGGCGCGGTGTTCGACGCGACCGGCATGGGCGGCGAAGGCGGCGATCTGTTCCAGCAGGCGGTCGCCATCGTCAAGCGCGACCAGAAGGCTTCGACCTCCTACATCCAGCGCCGTCTGCAGATCGGTTACAATCGCGCCGCCTCGCTCATGGAGCGCATGGAACTTGAAGGCATCGTCGGCCCGGCCAACCACGCCGGCAAGCGCGAGATTCTGGTCGGTGAGGAAGAGGGCGGCGGATACTGAGAAAAGCCCGCATTTACAGCAATTTCACGGAAAAACGATACCTCAACCCGGCCAAATCACGCTACAAGACGCCGGCAACTCAGCGGGATGACGCGTTGAACGGAAGTCCGAAAGTTCGCATGAAAAACCACCGGTCCATCACCCGCGTGCTGACGTTGCTGGTTGCGGCCTCGCTCGCTGGCGTCGCGACGGCGCAGACCGTTCCGACGCCGAAGCCCGCCCCGAAGGCGCGCGACCGCGACAATGCGCAGAACCAGATGACCTCCTCGGACCGGACGCCGATGACCACCGGCGCCACACAGCAACAGCCGCCGAATCCGGTCATTCCAGACCCCCGCCGCAATGTGCCGGCCAGCATCTTCGCGACGTTCGATGCCAACCAGAAGGCGCAGGCCGCAAAGGTCTCGGCTTATCTGTCGTCGCTGCAGCAGCTCAGCGGCAATTTCGTTCAGGTCGGCCCCGACGGCAGCAGGACCAAGGGCGACTTCTACATCATGAAGCCCGGCAAGGTGCGCTTCGAATACGATCCGCCGACGCCGATCGCGATCATCGCCGACGGCTCCTCGCTCGCGGTGCGCGACCGCAAGCTGGCGACGCAGGACATCTATCCGCTGTCGCAGACGCCGTTGCGCTTCCTGCTCTCCGACCGCATCGATCTCTTGAAGGACACCAACGTCGTCAGCGTCACCGCCGACGATGTCTTCATCAGCGTCACCATCGAGGAGAAGCAGGCGCTGATCGGCACGTCGAGGCTGATGCTGATGGTCGGCGCCAAGGACGGCCAGCTCAAGCAATGGACCGTCACCGATCCGCAGGGCTACGACACCACGATCGCGGTCTACAATCTCGACGCCAACCGCAAGGTCGACCCCGGCCTGTTCAAGATCGATTTCACCAATTACCAGACGCCGCCTGGCTAGAGCCTGATGCGGAAGAGTGTGACGCGGTTTCCCGAAAAGATCATCCTCAAACGACAACCTGAAGCGCGATGATGATTCATCGATATCTCATCGCGCTTTAGCGCCGATTTGCGGCTCCGCCGGACGGGTAGAGCGAGGCGAACCCATCGCCTTTCCTCGTGACATGACGGGTTTCGCTTGCGCTCCGCCCATACTGCGCATTTTCTTTTCTAACCGAAAAAAAGGCGTGGATGGCCGGGTGAAGCCCGGCCACGACGCCGAGAGTTTCCTGTTACATCAATTCCCATGCGTTTTTCCCTCACAACATGGAACATCAACTCGGTGCGGCTGCGCATCGATCTCGTCGCCAAATTCCTCAAGGCGGCGCGGCCGGACGTGCTGTGCCTGCAGGAGACGAAATGCATCGACGACGCCTTTCCGCGCAAGCGCTTCAAGCGGCTCGGCTATGAGCACATCGCGCTGAACGGGCAGAAGGGCTATCACGGCGTCGCCATCATCTCGAAATTGCCGTTCGACAGCAGCGACGTCAGGACCTTCTGCGACAAGGTCGACTCGCGCCACATCTCGGTGTCCTTTGGCGCGAAGGCGCAGCTGGCAAAACCGCTGGTGCTGCACAATTTCTATGTACCCGCCGGCGGCGACATTCCCGATCCCGCGCTCAATCCGAAATTCGGGCACAAGCTGCAATTCCTCGACGAGATGAAGGCCTGCGAGCCCTTGCATCCGCGCGGCGAGGACCGCCACATCCTGGTCGGCGACCTCAACGTCGCGCCGCATGAGAACGACGTCTGGTCGCACAAGCAGCTTCTCAAGGTGGTCTCGCACACGCCGATCGAGACCGAGAAGCTGCTCGCCGCGCAAACCCACGGCGAATGGTTCGACGTCGCGCGCGAGCGGATTCCGCTGTCGGAAAAGGTCTACACCTGGTGGAGCTATCGCGCCGCCGACTGGACCGTCGGCGACCGCGGCCGCCGGCTCGATCACATCTGGGTGTCGCGCGCACTGAAGGACAAGGTCGCCGATTTTCGCATCCTGCGCGACGCCCGCAATTGGGAGCGCCCGTCCGATCACGTGCCGGTCACCGCGGTGCTGGAGGTTTAGCGCGCGTCCAGAGCATGATCCGGAAAAACGTGAAGCGGTTTTCGGGAAAGATCCTGCTCAGACAACAACCCAAGGCGCGATGACTTGCCCAGATCTCACCGCGCTTTAGATGCTCAGCTTGCCGCCGGCCATCAGGATGTCGCTGGCGATCTGGCTGGTGCGGGCGGCGAACTCGTCGCGCAGGCGGCGCGCGGCGGCGGGATCGCTTTCCAGCACGCGCTGGAACAGGCTGCGTGCGATGCGCACCACCGAGGAATTGTCGAGCGAGATCGCCGTCGAGGGCCGCTTCATCACCACCACCAGCGCGAGCTCGCCGATCAGCGAGCCGGGACCGGCGATGATTTCCGCGGCAACGCCGTCGTCGACGCGAAACGAGCCGCGCTGGACGACGAAGCCGGCGTCGGCGTCGTCGCCCGCATTGAACAGCACATCGCCACGGCCAAGATTGCGCTGTTCGGAGCCGATCGCGAGCATACGCAAGGACGCCGATCCCAGGAGGCGCAGGGTCGGCACCCGCTCGAGCAGGGCTACATCATCTTCGATCGACATCGACGGTTGGTCAGCTCAGTGCGATTCGCAATCCGCGAATCGTATCACGGCACCAGCTTGTAGCCACCGGCTTCCGTCACCAGGATCTCGGGGTTTGCCGCATCTTTTTCGATCTTCTGGCGCAGCCGGTAGATATGCGTTTCCAGCGTGTGGGTGGTGACGCCGGAATTGTAGCCCCAGACTTCCTGCAGCAGCGTCTCGCGCGACACCGGCTGCTGGCCGGCGCGGTAGAGAAAGCGCAGGATCGCGGTTTCCTTCTCGGTGAGCCGCACCTTGCGCGCATTCGCCGCGGTCAACATCTTCGAGCCGGGACGGAAGCTGTAGGGACCGACCGAGAACACGGCGTCTTCGCTCGCCTCGTGCTGGCGAAGCTGGGCGCGGATGCGCGCCAGCAGCACGGCGAACCGGAACGGCTTTGCGACGTAATCATTGGCGCCGGATTCCAGGCCGAGGATGGTGTCGGAGTCCGTGTCGTGCCCGGTCAGCATGATGATCGGCGCCTTGAAGCCGCCCTTGCGCAGGCTGCGCACCACCTCGCGCCCGTCGGTATCGGGCAACCCCACATCCATCAGCACCAGATCTGGCGCATCGTTCTTGGCGGCGGTGGCGCCCTTGGCGCCGGTATCGACGGCGGAAGCTTCGAACTCGTCGTGCAGCGACAATTGTTCGACCAGCGTGTCGCGCAAGTCGTTGTCGTCATCCACAATCAATATCTTGCGGGCATTTGCCATCGGTACGATCCTTGAGGCGGGCAGGCGGCGGTCACGAGCGGGGGAGGCCTTGACCGTTACGCGAACTGAAAGAGCAGGTTGGTCTCCAGGACCAATTCGCTTCAGGTAAGGTTCTGTTACAGATTCTCAAGCTTGGGGCCACTCTACTCCAGATTCCCCGGTCTTTTTCGATCATTGTGCCTGAACGGGCTGAATTAGAGCAATTTGCCGCAAGCTGGCAACCGCGGTCTTGTCGAATCGCATGGGAAGTCTCGATCTTTCAATCACTTATCAGACATTGGGGCGTGATCGCCCGTTGCCGTTGATTCGCGTGCGCCCTGCCGCCGGCAACCCGCGCCGGGGCTGGCTCACGGCGGGGGGCCTCACTATCCCGGTCGCGCTCGGCCGCGGCGGCATCAAGGCCAACAAGCGCGAGGGCGACGGCGGCACCCCGAGAGGCGTGTTCCATCCGCGGCGGCTGTGGTGGCGAGCCGACCGCCACGTCCGCCCGAAGAGCTTCTTGCCGGCCCGCGCCATCCGCCCCGAGGATGCCTGGTGCGAAGACCTGGCCGATCGCCGTTACAACCAGGCCATACGGCTGTCGCGCGGGGAAGCCGGTGACCGCCTGACGCGCGAGGATCACCTCTACGATTTCATCGTCGAGATCGACCACAACACGCGCCCGCGCATCGCCGGGCGCGGCAGCGCGGTTTTTCTGCATCTGGCACGAACGAACTTTGCGCCGACCGCCGGATGTGTTTCGATGACGCGTTCGGACATGTTGCGTTTATTGCGAAGGATGGGTCCGCGAACGCGGATCGTGATTGGATGAAGCACATTTCGGGGACTGCACATTATGGAACGGCATCAGGTGACCGCAGCGTCGCAGACGCTGCATGAGCACTGGCGCGCGGGCACGAAGATCGCAGCGCTGGACGACCGGTATCGACCGCAAGACCGCGCCGAAGGCTACGCCATCCAGGCGGCGATCGAGCGTTACTCCACCACGCATCTATTCGGCTGGAAGATCGCCGCCACCAGCGAAGCCGGGCAGAACCACATCAACGTTGCCGGCCCCATGGCCGGCCGCATCCTGGCCGAGACCGTGATTGCCGACGGCGGCATGGCCGCGATGGCGGGCAACGAGATGGCCGTCGCCGAGCCGGAATTCGCGTTCCGCATGCGGGTCGATCTGCCGGCGCGCACCACGCCCTACAGCGTGCAGCAGGTGCTGGATGCCGTCGACACGCTGCATCCCGCCATCGAAATCCCGGACTCGCGTTTCGCCGATTTCGCCAGCGCCGGCGAGGCGCAGCTGATCGCCGACAATGCCTGCGCGCATCTCTTCGTGCTGGGACCGGCGGCGACGGCCGATTGGCGCGCCATGGACCTGATCGAGCACCGCCCGGTCATCACCATGCGCGGCGAACGCCATGTCGGTCACGGCAGAAACGTGCTCGGCGATCCACGTGTGGCGCTGACCTGGCTCGCCAACGAATTGCGCCAGCTCGGCATCAGCCTGAAGGCGGGCAGGGTGGTCACTACAGGAACTTGCCATCCACCATTGCCGATCGAGGCCGGCGATTTCTGCGCTGCAGATTTCGGCGTGCTCGGCAAGGTGTCGGTGGGGTTTGGGTAGAGCGTCGTCGTAACTATCGACCCTCATCCTGAGGAGCGCGGAACGCGCGTCTCGAAGGATGTGGCCTCGCCCTTCGAGACCGCTGCTGCGCAGCCTCCTCAGGGTGAGGGTCCTTCACTACCGATTCCCGAAGATCGCCGAGCCCACGCGCACATGGGTGGCGCCGAGCTGGATCGCGGTGACGAAATCCGCGCTCATGCCCATCGACAGGTTCTTCAGCCCGTTGCGCGCGGCGATCTTGGCGGTGAGCGCGAAGTGCGGCGCCGGCGTCTGATCGACCGGCGGGATGCACATCAAGCCGGAAATCTGCAGGCCATATTTGTCGCGGCACGCGGCGATGAAGCCATCGGCATCCGGCGGCGCGATGCCGGCCTTCTGCGGCTCCTCGCCGGTGTTGATCTGCACGAACAATAGCGGGTGACGGCCCTGGGATTTGATTTCCTTGGCTAACGCTTCGCAAATGCTCGGGCGATCGACCGAGTGAATGGCATCGAACAGCGCCACGGCTTCCCTTGCCTTGTTGGACTGCAGCGGCCCGATCAGGTGCAGCAGGATGCCGGGATGAGCAGACACCAGCGCCGGCCATTTCGCCTTCGCTTCCTGCACCCGGTTTTCGCCGAACACACGCTGTCCGGCGGCAATCACCGGCACAATTGCCTCGGCGTCGAAAGTCTTGGACACCGCGATCAGCGTCACCGAGGCGCGGTCGCGGCCAAAATCCTTGCAGGCGCGCGCGATCTGCTGCTCCACGGCGGCAAGGCCGCTTGGTAAAGGCGCGGTTACTGCCGTCGTTTCGCTCGCCATGATCTTCCCTCACCGGCCCCGTAAACAACCGGGGTTTGCTTGAATTTTACCAGTTTCGAGAAGGGCTTTTTGAACCCTTGCCGCTACCTTGGCCGCGGGTAGGGAGTGAAGATGTCGCGCGTTGCGTTCAGCCGCAAGAGGGTGGAGCTTAGGAAGTTGCTGGGTATCCGGGCCCGGCTCGCCGTGCTCGCGCTGCTGCTGGTCGCGCCCCTGATGGTCGAGCGCGTCCGCTCCCTGGAGGAGACGCGCGGCAAGCAAATCGCGGCCGCCTCCGAGGAATTCGCCAACCTGACCAGGCACAGCACCGACATCCAGCGCGAGGTGGTCTCCTCGGTCGAGACCATGCTGAAATCGGCGGCCTACATCCGTGCCTCCGGCGGCGTCGCCCGCAGCTGCGAGATCCTGCACGCCAGCCTGCCGACGAACCTGCCCTGGATCCGCAGCATCATGTTCGTCAGCAAGGACGGCCTGGTGCAGTGCTCGACCTTGAAGTACCAGGTGGGACTCAACCTCGGCGACCGCGAATATTTCCGCAAGGCGCAGCAGACCGGCGACTTCGTCTTCAGCGACTATCTGTTCGGCAAGACCAACAACCGTCCGATGATGATGGCCGCCTATCCGGTGGCTGCGGTCAACCCGGAGCAGGAGGCGGTTGTCGTGGCCGGCATCAACATCGACTGGCTGTCCACGATCATGACCAATCTCGGCGGGCGGTCGGGAATTTCGTCCTTGCTGATCGACAGCACCGGCGTCGTGATCGCCGCACCCCCCGATCAGGCCAGCCTGGTTGGCCGCCCCCTGGATTCGGTGCCGCTGATGGCGGCGGTCGCAGAGAAGGCGCTCAGTACAGAGGCACCGTCCGGCTCGATTTCCTTTACCGCGCCTGACGGCGCCAAGCGGGAGCTGAATTTTGCGCGCATTCCCGGTACCCAGTCCCGCCTTGTCGTCAGCATCGACGAAGCCAAGGTCACGGCCGCGATCAATCGCGAAATCCGCAGCGCCTATCTGCAGCTCGTCTTCGTCTGCCTGTTCGTGCTGATCGGCGCGCTGATCGGCGCGGAAAAGCTGATCATCGAACCGATCGAGGTGATGACAGGCATGGCCAAGCGCTTCGGCGAGGGCGACTGGTCGGCGCGCGTCGCACGTCATCGCTTGCCCGCCGAATTCGTGCCGCTGGCGCGCGCCTTCAACGCGATGGCGGCGCGGCTTGGCCAGCGCGAGCGCGAGATGGTGGCGACCAACGATCGCCTCACCGTGATGGCATCGATCGACATGCTGTCGGGCCTTGCCAACCGCCGCGGCTTCCAGAGCCGGCTCGACTTCGAATGGATGAAGGCGCAGCAATACAACAGCGAGCTGGCGCTGCTGATGATCGACGTCGATCATTTCAAACTCTACAACGACACCTACGGTCACCCCGAAGGCGACGCCTGCCTGACCAAGCTCGGCGAATCGCTGGCTGGCCTTGCTGCCGATCATCTGGGCTTTGCCGCGCGCTATGGCGGCGAGGAATTCTGCCTGTTGCTGCCCAACACCGGCGCGCTGCGCGCCATGGAAATCGGCGAGGCCGTGCGTACCACCATCCGCGCGCTCGACCTGCCGCATGCGACCTCGAGCCACCGCGCCGTCACCGTCTCCATCGGCGTCGCCTGCACGCTGCCCACCGACGGCCAGCGCCCCGGCGACCTGATCGAAGCGGCGGACGCCGCGCTCTACGCCGCAAAGCACCGCGGCCGGAATACTGTGGTGGAGCACGGTTTTGTGCGCCTGATGGACGAGGCCGGCATGGCGCTGGCGGGGTGACGGATTCCGATTTTCGAAATCACCGCTTGACTATTCCGTAAATCGGAATTATACATTCGCCAGCCCGTGCCGCTGGAGGGACGCTTCGCGGTCGTCACGAAACGTGGCGCGGGTTGCGATGGACGCTTGCCGCGTCAGGTGTGTAGCGTGATCCCGGAAAAGTGGATCACGCTCAAATAAAGCACCGGACGAAAACGCGGCAGCGTACGGCGAAATCGTGTGGTCCTGGCGCCGCGACCCTGGCGCTACGTTGGCGGGAACTATTCCGCCGGCAACGGGGGCAAGAAAGGCCGCTCCCCGGGGAGAGTACGTATAAGCCGTAAAGCCATTGCGCGGGGAAAGCCGGGATGTCTCGGCTGTACCTGTCAAACCCGTGTGCGCTTCCTACTACCCATTGCACACGGCAATGCGGGTGCATCCAGCGCCCGGCTTTCCCTGCGCCCTCTGATCGAAGAGGGCCGACGAACTTGCCAAACCCGGACAAAAACACGCCGCGGGAATGAGAATGCGTGTCCTCCGTCAGGCGACCTCGGCGCGCCAGCGCCAGCCCTCACATCCGCCCGAGCGGTTGACCCCCCGCGGTCTTTCATGGCCTATTCCGCCGTCCTCTGGACGGGACCCGAATCCTCAAAAAGCCAAGCCATTCAATGACGCCCGACCGCTATAACGCCCGTGAATCCGAGCCGCGCTGGCAGCGCCAGTGGGACGAAAAGGCGATCTTCGCCTCCAGGAACGACGATCCCCGGCCGAAATACTACGTGCTCGAGATGTTCCCCTACCCGTCCGGGCGCATCCATATCGGCCATGTCCGCAACTATACGCTCGGCGACGTGCTGGCCCGCTTCATGCGCGCCAAGGGTTTCAACGTGCTGCACCCGATGGGGTGGGACGCCTTTGGCCTGCCGGCGGAGAATGCCGCGATCGAGCGCAAGGTGGCGCCGAAGGCATGGACCCACGACAACATCGCCGCGATGAAGAAGCAGCTGCGGTCGATCGGGCTGTCGCTGGACTGGGCGCGCGAATTCGCGACCTGCGACCCCAGCTACTACAAGCATCAGCAGAAGATGTTTCTGGACATGCTGCGCGCGGGCCTCGCCGAACGCGAGAAGCGCAAGCTGAACTGGGACCCGGTCGACATGACCGTGCTCGCCAACGAGCAGGTGATCGACGGCCGCGGCTGGCGCTCCGGCGCCGTTGTCGAGCAGCGCGAGATGAGCCAGTGGGTGTTCAAGATCACGAAGTACTCGCAGGAACTGCTGGACGCGCTCGACGGGCTCGACCGCTGGCCCGACAAGGTGCGGCTGATGCAGCGCAACTGGATCGGCCGCTCGGAGGGCCTGTTGATCCGTTTCGCGCTGGATACCGCGACGACGCCGGCCGGCGAGAACGAGCTGAAGATCTTCACCACGCGCCCGGACACGCTGTTCGGCGCCAAGTTCATGGCGATCTCGGCGGACCATCCGCTGGCGCAGGCGGCCGCGGCCAGGAATCCGAAGCTGGCGTCGTTCATCGCCGACATCAAGAAGATCGGCACCGCGCAGGAGATCATCGACACCGCCGAGAAGCAGGGTTTTGACACCGGCATCAAGGCGATCCACCCGTTCGACCCGGGCTGGAAGCTGCCGGTCTATGTCGCCAACTTCGTTCTGATGGAATACGGCACCGGCGCGATCTTCGGCTGTCCGGCGCACGACCAGCGCGATCTCGACTTCGTCAACAAGTACAAGCTCGGCAACGTGCCGGTGGTCTGCCCCGAAGGCCAGGACCCCAAGACGTTCGTCATCACGGACACCGCCTATGACGGCGACGGCCGCATGATCAATTCGCGCTTCCTCGACGGCATGACCATCGATCAGGCCAAGGAAGAAGTGGCGAAGCGGCTGGAGAACGAAACCCGCGGCAATGAATCCGTCGGCGAGCGGCAGGTGAATTTCCGCCTGCGCGACTGGGGCATTTCCCGCCAGCGCTATTGGGGCTGCCCGATTCCGGTGATCCATTGCCCGAAATGCGACGTGGTGCCGGTGCCGGACAAGGACCTGCCGGTGACACTGCCGGAGGATGCCACCTTCGACAGGCCGGGCAATGCGCTCGACCATCACCCGACCTGGAAGCACGTCAGCTGCCCGAAATGCGGGGGCAAAGCCCAGCGCGAAACCGACACCATGGACACCTTCGTCGACTCGTCCTGGTATTTCGCGCGCTTCACCGATCCATGGAATGAGAACGCGCCGACCACGCCGAAGATTGCCGACCGCATGATGCCGGTCGACCAGTATATCGGCGGCGTCGAGCACGCGATCCTGCATTTGCTCTACAGCCGCTTCTTCACCCGCGCGATGAAGGCCACCGGCCACATCGGCATGAAGGAGCCGTTCGCCGGCATGTTCACGCAGGGCATGGTGGTGCACGAGACCTACCAGAAGGCCGACGGCACCTTCGTGACGCCGGCCGAGGTCAAGATCGAGATGATCGGCAGCGAGCGCCGCGCCACCATGATCTATGGCGGCGACGAGGTCACGATCGGCCCGATCGAGAAGATGTCGAAGTCGAAGAAGAACACCGTCGACCCCGACGACATCATCGCCACCTACGGCGCCGACGTGGCGCGCTGGTTCATGCTGTCGGACTCCCCGCCGGACCGCGACGTGATCTGGAGCGACGAGCGCGTGCAGGGCGCCTCGCGCTACGTGCAGCGGCTGTGGCGGCTGGTCAACGAATCGGCCGAGATCGCCAAGGCGGCACCGGCGGCGCGGCCCGCCGCGTTCGGCGCCGAGGCGCTGGTCCTGCGCAAGGCCGCCCATGGCACACTGGACAGGGTGTCGTCCGGCATCGAGCGGCTGCACTTCAACGTCTGCCTCGCCCACATCCGTGAATTCACCAACGCCCTGGCCGACGTGCTGGCCAAAGGCGGAACCAGCCCCGCGCCGGACCTCGCCTGGGCGGTCCGGGAGGCCACGGTCATCCTTGTTCAACTGATTTCGCCGATGATGCCGCACTTGGCCGAGGAATGCTGGGCGGTACTGGGCCAGAAGGGGCTGATTTCGGAGGCCGATTGGCCGCAAATTGAACGCGATTTGCTGGTCGAAGACACCATGACCCTGGTGGTCCAGGTCAACGGCAAGAAGCGCGGCGAGGTGACGGTGGCCGCCAAGGCACAGAACCCGGAAATCGAGGGTGCCGTTCTGGCGCTCGATGCGGTAAAACTGGCCTTGGGCGGCAAACCGGTCCAGAAGGTGATCGTCGTGCCCAAGAGGATCGTCAATGTGGTCGGCTAGGACCCGCATCGCTATCAGGCTGTTGGCCGTGGCCGCGTTGGCCGGGCTGACCGTCGGCTGCTTCCAGCCGATGTACGCCGAACGTACCGACGGCACGCCCGGCCTGCGCGAGAAGCTGATGGGCGTAGAGATTCCGCCGGTCGAGAAGCCCAACGCCTCGCGCGAGGCCCGCATCGGCGTCGAGATCCGCAACGCGCTGGCGTTCAAGCTCTATGGCCAGGCCACCGGCATGCCGCCGACGCACAAGCTCGTCTTGCGCTTCAACACCACCCGCTCATCGCTGATTCTCGATCCCAACACCGCGCTGCCGTCGACGGAGAACTACGGTATCGACGCGCAGTACAACCTCGTTGACCTCGCCACCAACAAATCGGTGATGACCGGCTCGACCTTCTCGCGGGTGTCCTACGACATCCCGGGGCAGCTGCAGCGCTTCGCCCGCAACCGCGCTTTCCGCGACGCCGAGGACCGCGCCGCGCAGGAGATCGCCGGAAACATCCAGACGCGGCTTGCGTCGTATTTCACCGCCGGCAGCTGACACATCCCGTCGTTCCGGAGCATGCGAAGCAATAAGCCGGAACCTCGATATCATTGAACGAGATTGCCGGCCCGGCGCTGCGATGCTTCCGGAATGGCGAACTGAAAAGCTGATACGTGGTCGCGCTCCGCGGAAAAGACATCGATAGCTTCCTGGGCAGGCCCGACCCCGGCCGCCCGATCATCCTCCTTTACGGGCCCGACGCGGGCCTCGTGCGCGAGCGCGCCGACGCGCTGCTGGCCTCCGCGGTCGACGATCCCAACGATCCCTTCTCGATGGTCCGCCTCGATGGCGACGAGCTCGCCGCCGAGCCTTCGCGCCTGGTCGAGGAAGCCATGACCGTGCCGCTGTTCGGCGGCCGTCGCGCGATCCGGGTCCGCGCCGGCTCGCGCAGCTTCGCCGCCGGCGTCGACACGCTGGCGGAAATGGCCATCCGCGATTGCCGCATCGTCATCGAAGCGGGCGACATCCGGCCGGAATCGCCGCTGCGCAAGGCCTGCGAGAAAGCCAGGAACGCGGTGGCGATCGGCTGCTATCCCGACACCGAGCGCGATCTGGCAAAGCTGATCGACGACGAGCTGAGGCCGTCGAATTTGCGCATCGCGCAGGATGCCCGCTCGACCTTGATGAGCCTGCTCGGCGGCGACCGCCAGGCCTCGCGCAACGAGCTGAAGAAGCTTGCGCTGTATTCCCACGGCAAGGGCGAGGTGACGCTCGACGACGTCATGGCGGTGGTTTCGGACGCCTCCGACCTCAAGCTCGATCCGATCGTGGATGCCGCGTTCGCCGGCAATGCGGCCGTGGTCGAAGGCGAGTTTGCCAAGGCCATGGTCGCCGGCACCTATCCCGGCATCATCATCGCCGCTGCACAGCGCCAGGCCGCGTGGCTGCACAAATCCGCGCTGGCGGTGGCCGACGGCACGCCGCTCTCCACGGTGCTCGACAGCGGCTACCCTCGCCTGCATTTTTCGCGCAAGGGTGCGGTTGAAACGGCAATGCGCAATTTCACGCCGCCGCGGCTCGTTGCCGTCATCGACCAGCTCGCGGCCGCGGCGCTCGACATGCGCAAGCAGACCGCGCTGGCAGCCGCCATCGCGCAGCGCACGCTGCTGTCGATCGCGGCCAATGCGAAACGACGAGGCTGATCAGGACGCTCGCGCCTGCCAAACCACCGCATGCTGGGTCAGCACCTGCGGCCACAGGGTGGCGGCATGGCGCAGCTCCCCGAGCCCTTCAGCAGCAGCGATAATCTCTTCCGGCTGCAGCGGCCGCTCGTCGGGAAAGGCCCAGACGCCGATCATCTCGGCCGCGCCTCGCACCGTGCGATAGAGCCATGTCGGCCTCGGCGCCGTGATGATGACAATGCCGCCCGGCCTGACGCAGGCAAAATGCCGCCGCACCACCTCCCGCGTCCCTTCCGGCGAAAAATGCTCGATCAGGCCAACGGAATAGACGATATCCGCCGGCTCCAGCGCCGGCACCTCCTTCAGGAGATCGGCCCGGTGCGCCGCCGTCCTTACCGAGGGAACCTTGCAACCCTGCTCGCTGAACAGCGCAAGGCTCTTGGCGTTGAGATCGACGATCTCGTAGCGATCGATTGGAAGTGCCTCCACCAGCCCCTTGAAGAAGCAGCTATTGCCGCCGCCAAACTCGATGACGCTGAGCGATGGTCTTCCCGTCGTATAGCGCCGCATCATCGTCCGCAGCCACTGCGCCGTATACCGCCGGGTGAGATGCGCCGTCGGCGCCGGACGGTCGTAATATTGGTCCCAATCAGTCGCGAGTGGTCTCATCTGACCTTCCAAACACGAAGTCACGCAGGAACAGGAAGTTGAACACAAAGACAAGCACCTCCGCCATTACCTTGGCGACGACCGGAAAGGGAACAATGTTGGCGATTTGCAACTGCAGTGCGGTCGAGATCACGCCCGAGACCACGACCAGCCCCAGATACATCGCCAGCGTCCCGGCGTTTGCGCGCAGGTGAAACACAAAGCTCTGCAGCAGCATGAACTGCACCCACAGCGCCACCAGCCGCCCGATCACGTTCGACCACACGAGGTCGCCGAAGGCGGCCATGACGGTGGCGAATACCGCAAGATCGGCCATCTCCGTGACGATGCTGGCAATGCTGTATCGCAAGAGCACGAAGTAGATGCGCGCGGAATCGCGCAAGGGACGGAAATGCGAATCCCGGTTGCTCTCGATATAGATCGTCTGGATCGGGACCTCCCGAACCGGCATCCGGCTCGCCTTGATGACAACGAGCTGCTCCGTCTCGAACTCGTAGCGGTTGGCGCGGATGGCAAGGCAAAGCTCCATCAACCGTCTGGGAATACCGCGCAATCCGGTCTGCGTATCGGACAGATCGATCCCGATCAGGAAGCGATAGATGTGGCGCGACACGGTGTTGCCGAACCGGCTGCGCAACGGGACCTCGGTGTCGAAGGCGCGTACGCCGAACGCGACCCGGTCGGGATCGGCCTGCAGTGATTCGGTAACGCGCATGATGTCGGAAACGGCGTGCTGACCGTCGGCATCGGCAGTGACCACGCCGACACAATCGGGGTGATGGACGAGGATATGGTTCATGCCATGCTTTAGCGCGGCTCCCTTGCCGAGATTGACCGCATTGGTCAGGACCGCAATGCCCTCCATTTGCCTTATGCGTGCGAAGGCCGGGGCAAAATCGGCGCCGCTGCCGTCGTCGACGACCACGATGGGCGCAGAGTTCGCGCGCCGCAGTTCCTCCAGCAAACCGGGCAGAAGGTCGGTGGGCTGGTAGCACGGGATCAGGAAAACGATCGACTTGGCGGCGGTCATGAAGGGATGTCTCGTCGGGCAACGGGCCCTGCTAGCAGGGCTCGCTGCTTTATTGATATTCGCGCTCTCGTTGTCTAGCGTCCGCGGGCTTTGAAGGGGACAAAATGGCAGGCTTCCTCGGCAACGCGCCGATCTATGTGAATGGGCTGCTTTCGCTGCTCTTCGTGTTCATGCTCCCGGGGCTCGCTCTCGCCGCGTTGCTGCGGATTCCGGACTTCCCACAGCGCTGGTTCGCAATCGTGCTGACCAGCCTACTCGCCAGCCATCTGCTGGTGACGTTGATTGCGGCGTTCCGGCTCGACCCCCTGCTTGTCTTCCGTGCGGCATGCATCCTGATCATAGCGCTGGTGACGATCGCATGGATGCCCCGCTCCCGGGCCTCCGCGGCCATGTCCCGGCAGCGCGCTACCGTCCAGACCTCAGATCTCGGCTGGTTGCTCGCTGGGCTCGCGACGCTGGGCCTTATCTATTTCAACGTCTGGAAGCGGGGTGTTCCAAACATTTTCAGCGGTGGCGATGTGCTCGTGAGCTGGAACGCTTGGGCGACGACCTGGGCGGAAGGGAATTTTCCGGTCGGCTCCTACGGGTACCCGCAGCTGATCCCGACATTATGGGCGGTGACCTACATCTTCACCGGCTCGCCGGAGCAGTACTTCGCCTTCTATATCTATCTCGGCCTGATCACGATCCCAATTCTGCTCAACGCAGTCGTGCTCGGGCGGATGGTCTGGTGGTACCCATTGGTGGCGGGCTTCGCTCTTACCTGGTTCATCGCGGAGATCCGCACCCCGTGGCTGCGATCGACGCTGGAGGAGGGTTTCCCCGACTGGGTCGCGGCGATCTTCGCCTCCTGCGGCGTGGTGCTGTTCGTCTTCAGCGATCCCAACGGCCGCTTCGACCGGGACAAGATCACCAACGCGCTGCTCGCGCTATGCTTGGTGACGATGGCTGCGACGGTCAAGCCGCTGCACGGCCTGCTCGCCCTCGCCGTGCTGGCCGGGATATCCGCGGACGCATGGAAATACTTGGCAGCCGCCGAACGCAACAGGTTCCTGGCCGCCGCCGCTGGCGTGCTGGCCCTTCCCATAATCCTATATGCGATCTACTACATGCATCTGCGCAATGGCGGGGTGCCCAACTTTCCTGTCGACAGCGTGCTGGCGGAACGGCTGGCTGTCGCGCTCGACCTCTTCAATTCCACCTTCACGATTCCCTTCCGGATCATGGTCGTGCTGGGCCTATTGATCTGCCCCTTCATCAGGCGGGTTCGCTGGTTTGCGCTGCCGCTCTATATCGGGGTCGCCGCCTGGGCCAATACCGCCGCCTACGACCTACGCAATGTGCTGAGCTTCCTGCTGATCGGCGCATTTGTGCTGCCTTATGTCCTGGCACGCCGCTGGCTCGACCCCGCAGCGCTGCCGGGCGGCCGGCAATGGCCGGTTGGCGACAGCTTGGTGGCGACGATCGTGACCATCGCGGCGCTGGGCCTGACCTCACCGCTAGCGACGAACGACGAGAAGCTGCAGCGCCGGTTTGCGGACGAGCAGATGCGGATCGATGCCGGCCTCGACGTCAATCGGAAGATCGGCGAACTGCTGGGCCGGGGCTGCAAGCTCTTCAGTCCCACCGGCTCGCTCTATTACATCACGGCCTTTGCACCGTTTCGCAGCCAGATACAGCTTTATTTCTACACGCTTCCACTGGACGATTCGCTGAGCAACGGGCTCGAGAAGGCCTCGGGCTGCACGGCCGTGCTCTACCCGCTGGACCGGTTGCATCCGTCCATCCTGAATCTCATCCTGAAGACGGCCGAGGACCGGCAGCTGACCAAGGTGCTCGAGAGCAACAGGATGGTGCTCCTGGCGTCCGGCCAGTAGGATGCCCATGGGATGCAAGGGCCACATATGCTGCTGATCGAGCTCAACGAGTTCAACCGGGAACTACTGCAGAATATTGCCGCCTCGCGCGGCCTGAAAAATCTGCAACACGTGCTCGGATGGAGCCGCGCCGGGACCTTCACTTCGGACGAATACGACACCGGGTTCCTCGAGCCGTGGGTGCAATGGGTGTCGGTCCATACGGGCGTTCCTTCCAGCCAGCATCGCGTCAAGAACCTGGGTGACGTGCCCAATCTCGCCGAGGATCAGATCTGGGAGCGCTGGAGCCGGCGCGGCATCAGCTCGGTGGTGTGGGGCGTTATGAACGGCAATCGTCGCAGCGCCGCCACCTGCAAGGTATTCGTCCCCGACCCCTGGACGTTTTCGGAAGACGCCTATCCAGCCGAGTATCAGGGCCTGATCGCGCTGCCGCGCTATTTGGCGAAGAACTACCTCGACTTCTCCAAGCTGACCGCAGCGCGCAAGGGCTTCGATCTCGTCGGCACGCTGCTGCGATCGACGAAGGGCGGGGATTTCATCGACGGGCTGCGCCTGTTCTGGCGCGGTTTCCGCCAGTTCGGCCCGACCAATGCGGTCTTCATCGTGTTGTTCGAATATCTGTCGGCGATGGCCTTCATCCGCGCCGTCGAGCGCCATCGCCCCGACGCGGCAATTGTCTTCATCAACATGCTGGCGCATGTACAGCATCACTATTGGAAGTCCGGAGACGGCACGGATTGCCCTCAGATCGCATTTGCCGCCGCCGCGACCAATGAAATTCTCGGCAAGATGCTGGCGCGCTGCGAGGCGGTCGTCGGCAACGGCCGCGTCGCGCTGATGAATGCGTTAAGCCAAACCTGCACAATCGATGAGCCGCCGTGGATCCTGTACCGGCCCAACAATCATGCGGCGCTGGTGTCGTTCCTCGGCGTTGAGGCCACGCGGGTTGAGCCCTTGATGACCTATGACGCGCACGTGTTCTTCGCCAATCCAGGGCAGGCGGCGAGCGGCGCTGCGATCCTGCAGGGCGCGCGGATCGACGGCAAGCCGCTGTTCTTCGTCGAGCAGGACAGCCACGATCCCTGCAAGCTGTTCTATCGGGTGGCGATGTCCGATCCGGTCGGCCCCGAAGCCGAATTCATTTACCGCAACAAAGCGGCACGCTTTGCCGACCACTTCACAGCGATCGTGCAGCGCACCGGTAAGCACAATCAGAACGGCGACCTGTTCGCCAATTTCGAGATCGGACGGCCGAGATTTCTCAATCACGAAGTGGCGGACTGGTTGGAGCAGTCCGCCTTCAGCGCGCGCCGTCGACCGACGGCGGCGTGAGCGGGTTCGGCAGGTTCAGCCCGAGCGCGCCAGCCGCCGCATCACCTCGTCGAGCTGCTCGAGGCTCTTGTAGGAGATCTGCACGCTGCCGCCGGGATCGCGGTGGTTCACCGTGACGGTCAGGCCCAGCGCATCGCTGACGCGCTTCTCCAGCGCGAGCGTGTCGGGGTCCTTCTGCTTGCCGGCGCCACCGCCGCCGGCGCGCGGCTTCTGCGACTTGCGCTCGGGCACGCCCTCCTCGTGCGCCAGCGCTTCGGTCTGGCGGACGTTGAGGCCTTCCTCGACGATGCGCTTCGCCGCCGCGACCGGATCGGGCACGCCGATCAGCGCACGGGCATGGCCGGCGGAAAGTCGCCCGGAGGCGATATAGGCCTGCACCTCGGAGGGCAGCCTGGTCAGCCGCATCATGTTGGCGACATGGCTGCGGCTCTTGCCGACGATCTTGGCGATGTCGTCCTGGCTGCGCTTATATTCATCCGCCAGCGCGTGATAGCCCTGCGCTTCTTCCAGCGGATTGAGGTCTTCGCGCTGGACGTTTTCGATGATGGCAATCTCCAGCGCGTCGCTGTCGCTGACATCGGCCGGCACGATCGGCACCTCGTGCAGGCCGGCGATCTGGGAGGCGCGCCAGCGGCGCTCGCCGGCGATGATCTCGAAGCGATCGTTGGCGCCCTTTATGGGGCGGACCACGATCGGCTGGATCACGCCGTGCTGCTTGATCGAACCGGCGAGGTCGTTGAGTTCGGCTTCCGAGAAGGCGCGGCGCGGGTTGCGCGGGTTGGGCTTGAGGAACTCGATCGGCACCTTGCGCTGGCTGCGCGGGCGCTCGACATGGGCGGCCTCGCCGCCGACGTCGCCGATCAGACTTGCAAGACCGCGGCCCAGACGCGAACGCGCTTCGTCGGCTGCCATCGCCAGCTCCCTTGGATTCACTCGCAGCTCTCCGGCATTAGAACTTCAGATCAGGTGGGAGGCCGCGCCTCAGTTCGCGCGCAGCTCGCGCTCGCGCTGAATCACTTCGGTGGCGAGCTTGAGATAGGCTTCGCTGCCGACACATTTGAGATCGTAGACCAGGACCGGCTTGCCGTAGGACGGCGCCTCCGAGATGCGCACGTTGCGCGGGATCATGGTCTTGTAGACCTTGGACCCCATGAACTGACGCACGTCGGCGACGACCTGGTTCGACAGATTGTTGCGGCTGTCGAACATGGTCAGCACGATGCCGTGGATGGTCAGGTTCGGGTTGAGCGTGGTCTTCACCTGCTCCACGGTCTGCAAGAGCTGCGACAGACCTTCGAGCGCGAAGAACTCACATTGCAGCGGCACCAGGATCGAGTCGGATGCCGCCATCGCATTCACGGTGATCAGGTTGAGCGAAGGCGGGCAGTCGATCAGCACGTAGGTGTAATCGCTGTCCGGGGCCGCATCCTGGTTGAGCGCGGCGATGGCGTCGCGCAGGCGGAAGGCGCGGCCGGGCGTGGTGCCGAGCTCGAGCTCGAGGCCGGAGAGATCCATGGTGGAGGGCGCGATGTGCAGCCGCGGCACCGCGGTCGGCACCACCGATTCGCGCAGCTTCGCTTCGCCGATCAGCACGTCATAGGTCGAGCAGCTGCGGTTGCGGCGGTCGATGCCAAGTCCCGTCGAGGCGTTGCCCTGCGGATCGAGATCGACGATCAGCACCCGCTCGCCGATGGCGGCGAGCGCGGTGCCGAGATTGATCGCGGTCGTGGTCTTGCCGACGCCGCCCTTCTGGTTGGCCAGCGCGAGGATCCGGGGGTAGCCTGCCGCCTTGGCGCTATCCTTCTGATATACTTGGTCAATTACGTCCATGGCTGCTGTCCCCAGCTAGTCCGCGGCAGCATTGCGCCGCTCGATCGCGTCGAGCTCGACGATCCAGCCCTGTCCGCCCGTGCGGCTGGAATGCAGATTCGGCTCAATTTTCCAATATCTAGTGGCTTCGGTCAACTCTGCCTCTACATCTTGGCCTTTGAGAAACAGCGCCTTAGCGCCGCGTCTCACCAGCGGTTCCGCAAAGCCGATAAGCTGATGTAGCGGAGCCACCGCGCGGGCCGTAACGCAATCGATTGGGCCCGCGAATCTGTCCACAGTATTCCCGATCTCGGCGAGATGCACAGCCCCCGATGCGCCGGTTACGCGAATTGCTTCACGCAAGAATGCAGCCTTCTTGGCAATGCGCTCGACCAAGTGGACCGTCGCGCCAGGCGTTTCCGCCAAAGCACAAGCCAGCACCACGCCAGGGAAGCCGCCGCCGCTGCCAAGGTCCATCCAGATTTTTGCCGATGGCGCGAGGCTCAGGAGCTGCAGCGAATCCGCAACGTGGCGGGTCCAGAGATGGGGAAGCGTGGAGGGCGCAACGAGATTGGTCTTGGACTGCCACGCCAAGAGCAGCGCGATGTAGCGGTCGAGCCGCGCCTCTGTTTCACGTGAAACAGGGGTAAGGGCGAGGGCGTCGGACTTGTCCGCCATCACCGCATCCTGGGTTGTCGGGTAGCGCGCCATGGGTACTGTTTCACGTGAAACGTCAGGCCGTCGCCTTTGCGCTTTTCCGCCTCGCCTCGCGCCGCAGATAGGCCGCGAGAATGCCAAGCGCCGCCGGCGTCATGCCGTCGATCCGGCCTGCCTGCCCGACCGTCCTCGGCTGGTGCGCACGCAACTTGGCGCGGGCTTCGTTGGAGAGCCCGGGCACATCCTCGTAGTCGATGCCGGCCAGCACCAGGCCTTCGTCACGGCGGAAGGCGTCGACGTCGGCCGTCTGGCGCTTGAGATAGACATCGTACCTGGCGTCGATCTCAAGATGGGTCGCAATCGCCGGATCGATGGCCGACAGCTCCGGCCAGATCGCGAGCAGGACCGGCCACTCGACTTCGGGATAGGCCAGCAGCTCGAAAGCCGAGCGGCGATTGCCGTCGCGGTTGAGGGCGAGCCCGTGCCGGGCGGCTTGGTTCGGCGTGATGGCGAGCGACTTCGCGAGCGATTTCGCGTCGGCCAGCGCCGCCATTTTGCCGGCGTGTCGTTTCGCCCTTGCCGCCCCGACGCAGCCCAGGGCGATGCCTTTGTCGGTGAGCCGCTGGTCGGCATTGTCCGCCCGCAGCGTCAGCCGGTATTCGGCCCGCGAGGTGAACATGCGATAGGGCTCGGTGATACCGCGGGTGACGAGATCGTCGATCATCACGCCGAGATAGCCATCGGCCCGGTCGAACACGATCGGATCGGCGCCGCTAGCCGCCAGCGCGGCGTTGAGGCCGGCCACGACGCCCTGCCCGGCCGCCTCCTCATATCCGGTGGTGCCGTTGATCTGCCCGGCCAGGAAAAGACCCGCGAGACGCTTTGCCTGCAGGGTCGGCTCCAGCTCACGCGGATCGACATGATCGTATTCGATGGCGTAGCCCGGCCGAACCATTTTCGCCCGCTCCAGGCCCGGGATCGTGGCCAGGATCGCGAGCTGGACCTCCTCGGGAAGCGAGGTGGAGATCCCGTTTGGATAGACCGTGGTGTCGTCGAGCCCCTCCGGCTCCAGGAATATCTGGTGGCCGTCGCGGTCACCGAAGCGGACGATCTTGTCCTCGATCGACGGACAATAGCGCGGACCGGTGCTCTGGATCTGGCCCGAGTACATCGGCGAGCGGTGGACGTTGGTCCGGATCACCGCGTGGGTAGCGGGTGTGGTTCGGGTAATCCCGCACTCGATCTGGGGCGTGGTGATCCGGTCCGTCATCACCGAGAACGGCTCTGGCGGATCGTCGCCGGGCTGCATCTCCACCGCCGACCAGTCGATGGTGGTACCATCGAGCCGAGGCGGCGTGCCGGTCTTCAGGCGGCCGAGGGAAAAGCCGGCGCGTTCGAAGGAAGCGGAGAGGCCCATGGCCGGCGCCTCCCCGACCCGGCCGGCCGGCCAGTTACGCTCGCCGAGATGAATCAGGCCGCGCAAGAAAGTCCCGGTCGTGATGACGACCGCGCCCGCGGAGACCTCGCGGCCATCCGCCAGGCGGACACCGGTGACCCGGCCGCCAGCGACAACAAGTTCGTCCGCCTCGCCTTCGATGACGTCGAGGTTCGCAGTCTGGCAGATCGCGGCCTGCATCGCAGCGGCGTAGAGTTTGCGGTCGGCCTGGGCGCGCGGGCCGCGTACCGCCGGACCCTTGCGGCGGTTCAACATGCGAAACTGAATGCCGCCGGCGTCGGCCACCTGGCCCATCAAGCCGTCCAGGGCATCGACCTCGCGGACCAGATGGCCCTTGCCGAGACCGCCGATGGCGGGGTTGCAGGACATCGCGCCGATAGTCGAGAAGCGGTGAGTGACCAGCGCGGTCCTCGCGCCCATCCGCGCAGCGGCGGCCGCGGCCTCACAACCGGCGTGGCCACCACCGATGACAATGACGTCGAAGACTTGCGAAGCTGTGGGCATAGCCGGACTTCTATCCCGGGATGCGCGGACTCGAAAGCGGTAAGTGAAGCGGGGGTAGCGCGTTTCACGTGAAACGGGCCCGGCGGTTTCCATGTTTCACGTGAAACTTGGTTGGGAAAACCCTGCCCTGTTTCACGTGAAACAATCCGTTAATCGGTTGAGCGAAGCATCACTACTTTCCGACACAGAACTCCCGGAAGATGACGTCGAGAATGTCTTCGACATCAACCCGGCCGAGCAGCCGGCCCAGCGAATAGGCTGCGGCCCGGAGCTCCTCCGCGGCGAGTTCTTCGCCCTGGCCAATCACTGCGATGGCGCGCCCCAACGCATCTGCGGTCTCCCTGACCAGCATCCGCTGCCGCTCGCGCGTGATCGAGCCTGCCTCGCCCGCACCGAAATAGCTTTGGGCGAATCCAACCAGCGCCGCGATCAGCTCCGGCAGTCCGGCGCCGCTCCGGGCGGAAATCCGGAACTCGGCCAGTGGCCGACCTCGGCCATCGGCCGAGCGGGTGGCCGGTCTCACCAGGTCGATCTTGTTGCGGACGAGCCAGACCGGTGCCGTGCCGTGACGTTCGATCGGCGCGCCCGCGGAATCAGCCAGCCACAACACGAGGTCCGCTTCCCCTGCCCTCGCCCGCGCGCGGCGCACGCCCTCCTGCTCGACGGGATCGCTCGTTTCGCGAATGCCGGCGGTGTCGATGACCGTGACCGGATAGCCCTCGAGATCGAGCTGCACCTCGATGATGTCGCGCGTCGTGCCGGCATGCGGCGAGACGATCGCGACCTCACGACGCGCGAGCTGGTTGATCAACGTCGACTTGCCGACATTCGGCGGACCGGCGATGGCGACAACGAGACCATCGCGCAGGCGCTCCGCGTGGCCCTGCGCGCTGAGAACCTTCTCGATGTCGGCGAGCAGCGCCCTGAGCTTCGCGAGCGCGGGCGCGATCAGCTCGGCCGGCACGTCGCCCTCGTCGGAAAAATCGATGCCCGCTTCGATCAGCGCCGAGGCTTCGATGATCCGCGCGCGCCAGTCGCGCGCCTTGTCGCCGAGCAGACCCTTCAACTGCCGCAGCGCCTGGCGACGCTGGCGGTCGGTGTCCGCGTGGATGAGATCGTCGAGGCCCTCGGCTTCGGTGAGATCCAGCTTGCCGTTTTCGAAGGCGCGGCGCGTGAATTCTCCGGGCTCGGCGGGCCGAACGTTTTCGAAAGCTGACAGCGCAGCAAACAGCGAAGCCAGCACGGCGCGTCCACCGTGGACGTGAAACTCGGCGACGTCTTCGCCGGTGGCGCTTGCGGGCCCCGGAAACCATAGCACGACTGCGTCGTCCATTGGCTGACCGTCGGCACACTTCAACAGCGACCGCATGGCCGTGCGCGGCGCCGGCATTTTTCCGGCAAGGCGCGAGAGTGCGTTTCCGGCTTCCGCTCCCGACACCCGCACGACCGCAATGGCGCTGGGAGCGCGGCCGGAAGATAGTGCGAAGATGGTTTGGTCCCGCCGGTGCATCGCTTAAGTGTCGCGCCGCCGTTCGAAAGGCAACGCAATTTCAGCTCGTGCGCGGGCCTGATCCGACGAGGTCCAATAATTACTGAATTATCAATATGTTAATGAAACAATGCATCGAGGACAACCGCACGGCAACCGAAGCCTCTGGTTGCAAACTCAAAGCTCTTCTCGCTTATCGAATTGTCGCCCGTCTCGCACCGCCCTGCCCGGCTAACGCAGCAGTTCGATCCAGGCCTGGACAAAGTCGGTCGCGTCCGACCGCGCCATCGTCCCCTTCGGCGCCGTCATGCGCACCTTGACGAACTTGTCATTCCAGGACGACAGGCAAAGATAGCTCTCGACATCGATGTCCACCCGCTCGCCACGCAGATAGGAAAAGCTCGAACAGATGAAGCGCGGGTTGCCGCCCTCCGGCACCTTGAAGTCGCCCTTGTCCGCGACATTGGCGTAAGTACCGCGCCTGCCGAGTTCGAACACGTCGCCCCTCGCCTGCGCCAACTGGTTCTTGATCACGTCGGAATCGGCCTCCGCCGGAATCGACTTCAGTCCGAAATCATAAAGATAGACGTCGACGATCCAGCCCGGCGGACCCGCAAAGCGAAGGCCATAACCAAGTCCGGGCGATCGCGATTCGTAATTCATGGACTGGCGATAAGAAAGGCTGCCGACCCGGTCAGGGATCGACAGCCCGTAGATGCTGTTCAGTCTCTCTTGCGCAAGCGCGGCGGCCGCCGACCCGAGGACGGCAATGACCGCCAGAATGCCGGCGCGAGCCCCGTGCATCACGTGTTCATCGACTCGAAGAAATCGCTGTTGCTCTTGGTGCTTCGCAGCTTGTCGAGCAGGAAGTCGATCGCATCCATCGTGCCCATCGGATTGAGGATCCGGCGCAGCACGTACATCTTCTTCAGGAGCTGCGGGTCGGTGATCAGCTCTTCCTTGCGCGTGCCGGAGCGCGAGATGTCGATTGCCGGGAAGGTTCGCTTGTCCGAAACCTTGCGGTCGAGGATCAATTCGGAGTTACCGGTGCCCTTGAATTCTTCGAAGATGACTTCGTCCATTCGGCTGCCGGTATCGACCAGCGCAGTCGCAATGATGGTGAGCGAACCGCCTTCCTCGATGTTGCGCGCGGCGCCGAAGAAGCGCTTCGGACGCTGCAGCGCATTGGCGTCGACACCGCCGGTCAGCACCTTGCCGGATGACGGCACCACGGTGTTGTAGGCGCGGCCGAGGCGGGTGATCGAATCGAGCAGGATGACGACGTCGCGGCCGTGTTCGACCAGGCGTTTTGCCTTTTCGATGACCATCTCGGCGACCTGGACGTGGCGCACGGCAGGCTCGTCGAAGGTCGACGAGACGACTTCGCCCTTCACCGAGCGCTGCATGTCCGTAACTTCTTCCGGACGCTCGTCGATCAGCAGCACGATCAGATAGCACTCGGGATGATTGGCCGTGATGGAGTGCGCGATGTTCTGCATCAGCACGGTCTTGCCGGTGCGCGGCGGCGCCACGATCAGGGCGCGCTGGCCTTTGCCGATGGGGGCGACGATGTCGATCACGCGTGCCGAGAGGTCCTTTCGGGTGGGATCGTCGATCTCCATGCGGAACCGCTGGTTGGGAAACAGCGGGGTGAGGTTGTCGAAATTGACCTTGTGCTTGGCCTTTTCCGGGTCCTCGAAATTGAGGGTGTTGACCTTGAGCAGCGCGAAGTAGCGTTCGCCTTCCTTCGGGCTGCGAATATGGCCTTCGATGGTGTCGCCGGTGCGCAGGCCGAAGCGGCGGATCTGCGAGGGCGACACGTAGATGTCATCGGGGCCGGGCAGGTAGTTCGCATCGGGCGAGCGGAGAAAGCCGAAGCCGTCGGAGAGCACTTCGACGACGCCTTCGCCGACGATGTCGGTTTCCGCCAGCGAGAGCTGCTTGAGGATGGCGAACAGCAGCTCCTGCTTGCGCATGGTGCTGGCATTTTCGACCCCGTTTTCTTCCGCGAACGAGACGAGCTCGGCCGGCGTTTTCGATTTGAGGTCTTGAAGTTTGATTTCCCGCATTGGGGGAGGTCCTGTGGAGTAGTTCTAGGAAAGTGAAAGAGCGTTGCGAAAAAGCACGCGCGGAAGGGAAGGTCGCAGGTCTAATCAAGGAAAGCGCCGGTGAGGGCTTCAAACCTGATGCGGCGGCCGGTCCAACGAAGAGACCGGAACGCAAACCACATCCGCCTGCGTAGGGTGGGATGAACCAAATATAGAAAATCGCACGCTGCTGCGCAAGCAGGAGAGGGGAGACGATCTGTTGATCAAAACGGTTTCACGATCACCAAAACCACGATGAGGATCATGAGTGCCGTAGGTATCTCGTTGATAATGCGATAGAATTTCTGGCTTTGGGTATTTTTGTCGGCGGCGAAATCCTTAACGAAGCGTGAAAGGGCGCCGTGCACGCCGGACAATGCGAGCACCAGAACGAATTTCGCGTGAAACCAGGGCGACATGTACCACTGCCCCTTCCACGCAAGGTAGAGTCCGGCGAGCCAGGTGACCATCATCGCGGGATTGATGATCGCCTTGAGAAGACGGCGCTCCATCACCTTGAACGTCTCGGACTGCTTTGAGCCGGGCTCGGCTTCGCAGTGATAGACGAACAGCCGCGGCAAATACAGCATGCCGGCCATCCAGGAGATGACCGCTATCACGTGCAGCGCCTTGATCCACTCGTACATGCTCGTCACTCACGTCGCTTTCAGCGAGAAAATTTCACCGGCCAGATGGCACCTCGGTGCTCCCGATGCGTTGAGAGAAGAGCTTGCCAGCGTGGGATGGATACATATCCGCAAAGCCGCTCTCTTCTAAACTAATAAGTTTATGATTCTTAAGGTTTGAAGAGTCTTGGACGTTGATTGGACTCACACAATGCCGTCCGGCCGTCACCAAGCGCTTGTTCACATCCCTCAACATTCTCTGCGGGTCTGCTGCCGGCGCCGATAAGGCGACTGGAGTCAGCCACTTGGTCCGTTCCATGGGCAGCTTATCCGGAGACAAGTCCACATATTCTCACTATCATTGCGACCAGGCTTTGAACTTGTCCTTCCGCACGGCCCTGTGAAGAAAAATCCGAGATATCCCAAGCGCAGGGGCGCGGTGCTCCTTGACGGCGGATAGCTCCACAGGGACTCACAGGATACACAGGGGTATCGGTGCCCACGTCAGGCAATTATTTTCATCTTCACCTGGTCTCCGATTCGACCGGTGAGACGCTGATCACGGTGGCGCGCGCGGTGGCCGCGCAGTACGCCAATGTCAGCGCGGTCGAACACGTCTATCCGCTGGTGCGCAGCCAGAAGCAGCTCGACCGCGTGTTGAACGAGATCGAGGAAGCACCCGGCATCGTCTTGTTCACGCTGCTGGAGAAGGATCTGGTTCATCGCCTGGAAGCCAAGTGCAAGGAGATGAACGTTCCAAGCCTGTCGATCATCGGCCCGGTGATGCAGCTGTTCGAGGCTTATCTTGGCGCGGCTACCACCGGGCGGGTCGGCGCGCAGCATGTGCTCAATGCGGAATATTTCGCGCGCATCGATGCGCTGAACTACTCGATGATGCATGACGATGGTCAACACGTCGAAGGCCTGGAGGAGGCCGATGTGGTGCTGGTCGGCGTGTCCCGAACCTCGAAGACGCCGACTTCGATTTATCTCGCCAACCGTGGCATCCGTACCGCGAACGTGCCGCTGGTGCCGGGCATTCCCCATCCGCATCAGCTCGAGACGTTGAAGAAGCCGCTCGTGGTCAGCCTGCACGCGACGCCGGAGCGGCTGATCCAGGTGCGGCAGAACCGGTTGCTCAGCATGGGGTCGACGTCGTCGAACGAAGATTACATCGACCGCCAGTCGGTGACCGACGAAGTCGCCTATGCCCGGCGGCTCAGCGCGAAATTCGACTGGGTGCAGCTCGACGTCACGCGCCGCTCGATCGAGGAAACGGCGGCTGCCGTCATGAAGCTCTATGCCGACCGGCAGAAGGCGCGGCCTGCCGAATGACGATCTGGCGCGGCAAAGCTCCGCTGGTTCTGGCATCGCAAAGCCGCGCGCGGCAGATGCTGCTGGGCAATGCCGGCGTCACCTTCGAGGCAGTGCCCGCCGACATCGACGAGCGCACCATCCAGCAGCAATCGGGCTTGCTCAAGCCCGGCGAGATCGCCGCATTGCTGGCGCAGGAGAAGGCGCTGTTCGTCTCCATGAAGATGCCGGATCGCTACGTGGTCGGCGCCGACCAGACCCTGGCGCTCGGGCAGCGCCTGGTCTCCAAGCCGGCCGGCCGGGCGGAGGCCGCGGAGCAGCTGCACGCCCTGGCCGGCAACACCCATGAGCTTCACTCGGGCGTGGCAGTCGCACAGCGCGGCGAGGTGCTGTTTTGCGAGGTTTCGGTTGCGCGCATGACCATGCGCGGGCTGAGCGGTGAGGAGATCCGCACTTATCTGGATGCGGCCGGCGATACCGTCACCACCAGCGTCGGCGCCTATCAGCTGGAGAGCCTCGGCGTCCATCTGTTCGAGCGCATTGAAGGCGACCATTTCACCGTTCTCGGCCTGCCGTTGCTGTCCTTGCTTGCATTCCTGCGGACGCAGGGGCTACTCGGTGTCTGACACGAAGCGGCGGAAGCAATGCTGGTACTAGGCCTCACCGGCTCGATCGGAATGGGCAAATCCACGACGGGGAAACTGTTCGTGGAAGCGGGCGTGCCGCTTTACGACGCCGATGCCGAGGTCCACAAATTATATGAGGGGGCAGCAGCGCCGGCGATCGAGGCGGCCTTTCCCGGCACCACCGCAAACGGCAAGGTGGACCGGCAAAAACTCAGCGAGCGCGTGGTTCACGACCCCGCCGCCATGAAGCAGCTCGAGCAGATCGTCCATCCCATGCTGGGGGCGGGCAGGCAGAAGTTTTTCGAAGATGCCGAGCGCGCCGGCGTGCCCGTCGTGGTCGTCGACGTGCCGCTGCTCTACGAGACCGGCGGCGAGAAGCGGGTCGATGCCGTCGTGGTGGTGACGACGTCGCCGGAACTGCAGCGCGAGCGGGTGCTGGCGCGCGGCACCATGGATGAAGCGAAACTCGACTCCATTATCGCGCGGCAGACCCCCGATGCGGAGAAGCGCCGGCGCGCCGATTTCGTCGTGGATACCTCACACGGGCTTGATCCCGTGCGTGCGCAGATCAAGGACATTCTGGCGGCGGTCGTTAAGATGCCGAAACGGCGGACCTGATTCGCCGCTGCCCCGAGTAGTGGACCATGCGCGAAATCGTCCTTGACACCGAAACCACCGGCCTCGACCCGCTGCGCGGCGATCGCCTGGTCGAAGTCGGCTGCATCGAGCTGTTCAACCGCATGCCGACCGGACAGACCTTCCACCGCTACATGAACCCGGAACGGGACATGCCGGCGGAAGCGTTCGCCGTCCACGGCCTCTCCACCGAATTCCTGGCGAGCAAGCCGCTGTTTGCGGAAGTCGTCGAAGAGTTCCTGGCTTTCATCGCCGACGCGCCGCTGGTGATCCACAACGCGTCGTTCGACATCAGCTTCATCAATGCCGAGCTCGACCGCATCAAGCGGGCGGCGATTCCGAGGGATCGCCTGGTCGACACGCTGCTGCTGGCGCGGCGCAAGCATCCGGGCGTGTCCAACCGGCTCGACGATCTCTGTTCGCGTTATGCGATCGACAATTCCCGCCGCACCAAGCACGGCGCGCTGCTCGACGCCGAGCTGCTCGCCGAGGTCTATATCGACCTGATCGGCGCGCGGCAGTCGCAGCTCATCCTGGCGGCCGAGACCGTCGATATCAGGATCGGCGCGGGCGGCGACACGCCGCGCCGCCAGCGGGAAATTCCGCTTGTTGCGCGGGTGGGCGAGGACGATCGTCTCGCGCACCGCGCCTTCGTCGCCACGCTCGGCGACAAGGCGATCTGGAACGACTTCCTTCCGGCCGTGCCGGTGGCGGCCGCAGCCGGGCAGGCGTGATCGCGAAAAGCGGAGGCCGGTTTTCGGAAGAGATCACGCCTGCGGGATGATCAGCTCGGCTTGGCTCCGCCTGCGACCGCTGCCTGCTGCTGGCGCTCCATGTTCTGCCGGTAGAGGCCGACGAAATCCACGGGATCCAGCATCAAGGGCGGGAAGCCGCCGTCGCGCACCGACGTGGCGATGATCTCGCGCGCGAACGGGAACAGCAGCCGCGGGCACTCGATCATGACCAGCGGATGCAGGTTTTCCTGCGGAACGTTGACGATGCGGAATACGCCGGCATAGGCTAGGTCGAAGGAAAACAGCACCTTGCCGCCGGTCTCGGCCTTGCCATCGATGTGGAGCGTCACCTCGAACTCGTTTTGAGAGAGGTTGTTGGCCGCAACATTGATCTGGATGTTGATCGCCGGCTGCTGTTGCTGCGGCTGCAAGGAACCGGGGGCGTTCGGGTTCTCGAACGACAGGTCCTTGGTGTATTGCGCCAGCACGTTGAGCTGGGGAGGGGCTCCCTCCTGCGGGGTGCCGTTGCCGTTGGTCATGAGATTGTCTCCTGGAGCGGGGGGCCGTAAACACCGTTACAGGCCACATTTCGCGCGCGTGCTGCGAAAATGCCCGGATCGGCGCGAGTAGCTATCATGGGCCTGCACGCTTCCTCAAGGAGGAGAACGGCAGCTTCGCGCGCAATATCGGCGAAAGCGGCCGAGAGTGTCCCCTTCGGCCGCCTAGGTTACCTTAAATTATTGAAGATGCGCGATTTCCGGTCAGGATCGGGTTTCCCCTTGCGGCCAAAAGGCGCTACAATGCCCGCGCCAAAACGCGCCATTGGCCGGGCACGGTTTCATGCCTACATGCTGCAGACTTGTTCGGTGATGTAATCTCGCGGTTATGTAGTGTCGTCGTTCCGGTTTCCCGCGGAACGCTCTGCCGCCGGACCCGTTGCCGGCGTGAGAAGCAAGAAAGCGAAGTACGACGTGGATATCTACACCATCATCTTCCTGGCGCTGGCCGTCTTCATCTTCCTGCGCCTGCGCAGCGTTCTCGGACAGCGCACCGGCAGCGAGCGACCGCCCTTCGAGCGCGCGCCGCGCAATGTCGCACAGGGGGCACAGCCGGACAGCAACGTCGTGCCGATCCCCGGCAGCGTCATCGATCAGGCGCCTCTGGCGCCGACCGCCGATGTCACGCCGTCCGACCGCTGGAAGGGGATTGCCGAGCCCGGCTCGGCGCTGGCGCAGGGGCTCGATGCCATTGTCGCCCAGGACTCCTCGTTCGATCCGCGACATTTCGTTTCCGGTGCCCGCAGTGCCTACGAGATGATCGTGCTGGCCTTCGCCAATGGCGACCGCCGCGCGCTGCGCGATCTGCTCTCGAGCGAGGTGTTCGAGAGCTTCGATACCGTCATCCGCGACCGCGAGAAGCACGACCAGAAGACCGAGACGCGCTTCGTCTCGATCGACAAGGCCGAGATCGTCGCCGCGGAAGCGCGCGACCGTGCCGCGCAGCTCACCGTTCGCTTCGTGTCGCAGATGATCTCCGTGACCCGCGACAAGAACGGCACCGTCGTCGATGGCAATCCCGACAAGGTCGCCGATATCACCGATGTCTGGACGTTCGCCCGCGACACCACCTCACGCGACCCGAACTGGAAGCTGGTTGGCACCGGAAGCGCCGGCTGATCCGCGCGGCAATCGAACACGCGCCGCTGCGGGATGGCTGATCGCGCTCGTGCTTGCGATGCTGCCGGCGAGCGCCGATTCGCGCGCCGCGCATTCGCGCTATCACCGCGCCGAGCCGCCGCCCAAGCAGCGCCCGCTGCCTTATCCGGCCCTCGAGACCCCGCTCGAAGTCCCCAACAGCCAATATGTGCCGCTGGCCTGGAGCGATGTTACCGGCTGGCGTGACGACGATCATCTCGCCGCCTACAAGGCGTTCCGCACCAGCTGCCAGCCGATCGCGGCGCAGGCTGGACCGCCGTCGGAGTCCAAGGCGCTCGGCTCGTCGCTGCGCGATCCCTGCCGTATCGCCAAGGGGCTGGAGCTGACCGACGGCGCCAAGGCCCAGGCATTCTTCGAGGATAATTTCCTGCCCGTGCGCATCTCTCGCCTCGGCGAGGGCGAGGGATTCGTCACCGGCTATTACGAGCCGATCCTCGAAGGATCGCGCACGGAAAACGAAATCTACAACGTCCCGATCTATCGCCGTCCCTCCAATCTGTTCGTGAAGGGCCAGACCCAGTCATCCGTCGGGCTGCCCAACAAGGGCGCGGTCTATCGCAAGATCGGCCGCCGCAAGCTGGTGCCCTATTACGATCGTGCGGAGATCGAGGACGGAAAGATCGAGGGACGCGGGCTGGAGATCGCCTATCTGAAGAACCAGACCGATCTGCTGTTCGCGCAGATCCAGGGCTCCGCGCGCATCGAGCTGCCTGACGGCGCGATGGTGCGGATCAACTACGATGCTCACAACGGCTATCCCTATACGCCGGTCGGCCGCATCCTGATCGACCGCGGCATCGTTCCGCGCGAACAGATGTCGATGCAGAAGATCAGGGAATGGATGGAGCAGAATCCGGACGGCGCCAACGAGCTGCGCCGGCAAAACCGCTCCTACATCTTCTTCCGCGAGGTAAACCTGTCCGACAAGGACGAGGCGGTCGGCGCCCAGGGCGTGCCGCTGACGGCGGGCCGCTCGATCGCGGTCGACAAGGCGCTGCACGTCTATGGCACGCCGTTCTTCATCGAGGGCGAGCTGCCGATCGAATCTGAGCGGTCGAAGACGCCGTTCCGCCGGCTGATGATCGCGCAGGACACCGGCTCTGCCATCGTTGGCCCTGCGCGCGCCGATCTTTACTTCGGTGCCGGCGCCGAGGCGGGCAGGGTGGCCGGGCGGCTGAAGAACAATGCGCGCTTTGTCATGCTGCTGCCGAAGGGGCTCGATCCCGTGGCGCGGGGCCGCAAGCTGCCGGTGCCGGACGAGCGGCCGTCGGCGCACATCGCGAAGCTGTTTCCGCAGGCCGCACCTGCCAGGCCTGCGACGGCAGCTGGGTCTCCCGCGGTGCCGCCGGCCACGGCCGCCCAGGCGTCGTTCCCGCTTCCGGCGGCGCGGCCGAAGGAGGCTCCCGCTCCCGCAAGCAACCCCAGGCGCCGCCATCCCTCGCGCGACCGATGAAACGCTCCCCGCCCGAAATCCCGAACCTCTCGGCAGGCACGCGGCGCAAGCGCAGCCTCAGCGAGGAAGAGCGCAAGCTGTGGGAGAGCGTGGCCAAACAGGTCAAGCCGCTGCGCGCCAGCCCCCGCGTCGTGCGGCCGCCCGCGGCCGATGCGGCGACGCCGGCGGCAGCGTCTGGTGTTCCGCCGCGGCCGATGTCGCCGGTGAAGATTTCGCCGCCGCCAAGGCCGCACGTGCCGCCGCTTGCACCGATCGGGCGGAGAGAACGGGCGCAGCTCTCGCGCGGCAAGAAGGAGATCGACGCCCGCATCGACCTGCATGGCATGACGCAGACCCGCGCCCACCGCGCGCTGCTGAGCTTCCTGCAGCGCGCGCATCATGACGGCTTCACCTTCGTGCTCGTCATCACCGGCAAGGGCAAGCTCGGCGCGGAATCCGAGCGCGGCGTGCTGCGCCGCCAGGTGCCGCAATGGCTGGCGCTGCCGGAATTCCGCGCGATGGTGGTCGGCTTCGAGCAGGCCCATGTCGGGCACGGCGGCGAGGGCGCGCTGTATGTGCGCGTGCGGCGGGCGCGATACTAAAGCGCGATGAGATCGGTTGTTGTTTGAGCATGATCTTTCCGGAAAACCGCTTCACACTTTTCCGGATCAAGCTGCACTAGAACGGACGCACGATGCCGACCCGCGGGATCAGCGTGATGATCGCGCCGAGGATGGTGGTCTTCGTGTCATCCGCCGCCGGGATCGGTGGAGTCTCGCGCGCGGCCGGCAGCGTTTTCACCGCATGCAGGATCAGGAACATGCACACCGCCCAGTTCGACATCCAGCGTGAATAATCGAACACGATGGCGAACATCACGAGATAGCCGGCGCTGACGATGACGAGCGCGGCGATCACGACACGGCGGTGCGTCTCGCTCGCGAGCGCGCCGATCAGGCCCGCGAAATAGCGCCAGAGCGGCATGTGCAGCCAGATCAGCAGTGCGAACACCGGCACGCCGAGGATGTTATGCGGCAGGCGCGCCCAGGTGTCGGCAATCTCCGTCGACAGCGGCTGGTACCAGATGTAGGCGAAGCTCAGCAGTTCGATGCGTGAGGGATCGGCCATCCGGTCCTGCAGATGATCGATGAATACCTGCTGCGGCACGCCGATCGTGCCGTAGAACTGCATGGCGATGAACAGAGCGCCGCTGAGAGCAAGCGCACCGATGCCCGCGACGGCGTTCTGCCGGGTGACGCCCTGCGACAGGTAATGGCGCAGCGCCACGATGGCGGCGACGGTCGGCACATACATCAGCAAATGGATGTGGTGGATCGACACGAGCACGACCGAGAACGCGGCCGCCAGCAGCACAAAAGCGATGGAGCGCGCCGGGATCAGCAGCAGGCACGTCGCGAGCAGGCAGCCGTAGATATCGAAATGGCCGAGCGTGTGCATGAAGTTCTTCAGGAAGAACGGGGAGCCCGCCATGAACACGAACAGCGGCAAATGCTTCGCGTCGAAGCCGAAGGTGCGCTGGAACAGTCTTGCGAACAGGCCGAGCGTGATCAGCCAGACGGCGCCCGCAAGCGCGAACACCAGCCACACCGGCACCTTCGCAGCGAACAGCGAGACCGCGGCACCGATTAAAGCGCGCTTGGTGAAGCCAAAATGATAGTCGACGAGGAGATGGATGTAGGGGACGTAAGGCGGCAGCGAGATCTTGTGCAGGAATACGCCGGCGAGCACGGCGGCATTGACGGCCAGCATCAGCCGCCAGGGGTCTTGCCAGAGCCGAAGGTTCATCGCCCACCCGAACAGATCAGGCGGGCGTTATCACATGGCGGGGAGGGGCAGGCAACGCGTCGCCATGCTCCGCTGTCGCCCGGACAAGCGAGCAGAGCGAGCGCGATCCGGGACCCATAACCACAGGAGCCCGTGTTGCAGACGCTGGAGTCACAGCTTGGTTCAACAACACGATCATGTGGTTATGGGTCCCGGCCTTCGCCGGGACGACAATCGTTGCTGTGCGGCAGCGGGGGCTACAAAATAAACCGGCTCAAATCCGCATTCTTCGCGAGATCACCGACGTGCTTCTTCACGTAGTCGGCGTCGACCGTGATGGTCTCGCCGTGGCGGTCGGGCGCGGCAAACGAAATCTCGTCGAGCACCCGCTCCATCACCGTCTGCAGCCGACGCGCGCCGATGTTCTCGACCGTCGAGTTCACGGCAACCGCGACGTCGGCGAGCGCATCGATCGCGCTGTCGGTGACATCGAGCGTGACGCCCTCGGTCTGCATCAGCGCGACGTACTGCTTGATCAGCGAGGCCTCGGGCTCGGTGAGAATGCGCCGCATGTCGTCGCGGGTCAGCGCCTGCAACTCGACGCGGATCGGCAGGCGGCCCTGCAGTTCCGGCAAGAGGTCCGAGGGCTTTGCGATGTGGAAGGCGCCGGAGGCGATGAACAGGATGTGGTCGGTCTTGACCGCGCCGTGCTTGGTCGTGACCGTCGTGCCCTCGATCAGCGGCAACAGGTCGCGCTGCACGCCCTCGCGCGAGACGTCGCCGCCGAGGCGGTTCTCGCGCACGCAGATCTTGTCGATCTCGTCGAGGAACACGATGCCGTTGTTCTCGACCACGCTGATCGCTTCTAGCACCAGCTGGTCGGTGTCGAGCAGCTTGTCGGACTCCTCGTTGACCAGGATTTCGTGGGAATCGGAAACCGTCAGCCGTCGCGTCTTGGTGCGGCCGCCCATTTTGCCGAAAATGTCGCCGATCGAGATCGCGCCCATCTGCGCGCCCGGCATGCCCGGGATTTCGAACATCGGCATGCCGCCCGACGTCTGCGTCTCGATTTCCACTTCCTTGTCGTTGAGCTCGCCGGCACGCAGCTTCTTGCGGAAGGATTCGCGGGTCGCGGAGCTCGAGCCGGGCCCGACCAGCGCGTCGAGCACGCGCTCCTCGGCGGCCAGCTGCGCGCGGGCCTGCACGTCCTTGCGCTTGCGCTCGCGCACCTGGGCGATGGCGACTTCGACGAGATCGCGGATGATCTGCTCGACGTCGCGGCCGACATAGCCGACTTCGGTGAATTTCGTCGCCTCTACTTTGAGGAACGGCGCGCCCGCAAGCTTGGCCAGCCGCCGCGCGATCTCGGTCTTGCCGACGCCGGTCGGCCCGATCATCAGGATGTTCTTGGGCAGCACTTCCTCGCGCAAGGAGCCGGCGAGCTGCAGCCTGCGCCAGCGGTTGCGCAACGCGATCGACACGGCGCGCTTGGCGTCGGACTGCCCAACGATAAAGCGGTCGAGCTCGGATACGATTTCGCGGGGTGAAAAGTCGGTCATTGGTTCTAGCTATGTCGGAACGGCGTGATCGGCAAGCCGGGTCACCGGGTCGGTGGCCCGGCCTGCCACTGCCTGATCGCCTCGATGGGGTACAGCAGCATGATGATGTTGAGCGTCAGATTGTCGCGAACGCCGCTGACGAGCTCGAATTGCTCAGGAGCATCACCCCACCACTCCCCGACATGCGGCCAGGCCAGCCAACGCTTGATCATTGGCAGGTCGGCCGTCGTCATTGGGCGGAAAGCGTAGGACGGGGCCGCCACCGATCGCTCCGCTACAGCGTTTCGATCGTCAGGTTTCGGTTGGTGTAGACGCAGATGTCGGCGGCGATGTCGAGCGAGCGGCGCACGATGGCTTCGGCGTCCTTGTCGCTGTCGATCAGGGCGCGGGCGGCGGCGAGCGCGTAGTTGCCGCCGGAGCCGATCGCCATCACGCCCGCCTCCGGTTCCAGCACGTCGCCGGTGCCGGTCAGCACCAGCGAGACGTCCTTGTCGGCGACGATCATCATCGCCTCAAGCCGGCGGAGATATCGGTCGGTGCGCCAGTCCTTGGCGAGCTCGACGGCGGCCCGGGTCAATTGCCCCGGGTACTGCTCCAGCTTGCTCTCGAGGCGTTCGAACAGGGTGAAGGCGTCGGCGGTCGCGCCGGCGAAGCCGCCGATGACGTCGCCCTTGCCGAGCTTGCGGACCTTCCTGGCGTTGGACTTGATGACGGTCTGGCCGATCGAGACCTGGCCGTCGCCGCCGATCACCACCTTGCCGCCCTTGCGGACCGTCAGGATCGTGGTGCCGTGCCAGACCGCAGGCGCTTGGGGGGATGCTTGCATGGATACCTCGCGTTCCCGCCAGATTTAGGGGGTTGCAGCAATGGTTACAATCGGGCCGGACGGGCCGGATTCCGGTCACCATAGGCCGAACTTCGGTCATCCCGCGGTAGCGAAGGGGGATTTCGCCTGTTAAAAGGGCCGCCTTTTCCGGGACCAGAAAGCGACTTTCCATGCGCACGGCAACCATCAAGCGCAAGACCAAGGAGACCGACATCGAGGTGGCGGTCAATCTCGACGGCTCCGGCGTGTCCATCGTCTCGACCGGGATCGGCTTCTTCGACCACATGCTCGATCTTCTGGCCCGCCATTCGCGCATCGATATCACCGTCAAGGCCGACGGCGACCTGCATGTCGACCACCACCACACCACCGAGGACGTCGGCATCGCGCTCGGCCAGGCCGTGAAGCAGGCGCTCGGCTCGATGGCCGGCATCACCCGCTATGCCTCGATCCACATGCCGATGGACGAGACGCTGTCGCGCGTTGTCATCGACATTTCGGGCCGGCCGATGCTGGTGTTTAGGGTCGATTTCCCGCGCGACAAGGTCGGCGCCTTTGACACCGAGCTGGTGCGGGAGTGGTTCAACGCCTTCGCGATGAACGCCGGCGTGACTTTGCACGTCGAGACCCTATATGGCGAGAACAGCCATCATATCGCCGAATCCTGCTTCAAGGGTCTGGCGAGGGCGCTGCGCGCCGCCGTCGCGATCGATCCGCGCGCGGCCGGCGAGGTGCCATCGACCAAGGGCCAGCTCGGCGGCTAGGTCCGTTACTTCTGCGGAGAGTGCGATGCCGGTCTATACGGTGCATGCCCCGGTGACCAACGGCGCCGATCTGACGGCGACCGACAAGTTTGCGTTCGTGCGCGACGGCTTCCATTTCTGGGCCGCGGTCGCCGGCGTGATCTGGCTGGCCTGGCACCGGCTGTGGCTGGCGCTGATCGGCTGGATCGTGCTGCTTCTGGTTGTTGACGTCGGGCTCGCCTGGCTCGGCGTCGGATCGGGCACCATCTTCGCCATCGACGTGGTGCTGGCGCTGCTCATGGGATTCGAGGCCGCAAGCCTGCGGCGCTGGACCCTGTCACGCCGCAACTGGCGCATGCTCGATGTCGTCGTGGCCGATGACGAGGAGGCCGCAGAGCGGCGCTTCTTCGATCGCTGGACCACGCGCAACCGCGTGGTGAGCGACAGCTATTCGGTCGATCGCGGCGCTCCGCCGCCGACCCGCCACGTGCCGGGCCAGCCTTTCTCGAAGCCGCCGCCGATCCCGCAAGGCGGCATCATCGGTTTGTTTCCGGAGCCGGGAGGATCGCGATGACGGTTGCCATCATCGATTACGGCTCCGGCAACCTGCATTCCGCCGCGAAAGCCTTCGAGCGCGCCACGCGCGGCATGGAAAATCCCGAGAAGATCGCGGTGACGCGCGATCCCGACGCGGTGTTCCGCGCCGATCGCATCGTGCTGCCGGGTGTCGGCGCCTTCGCCGATTGCCGCAAGGGGCTCGATGCGCTCGACGGCATGGTCGAGGCGCTGACGGAGGCGGTGCGCGACAAGGCGCGGCCGTTCTTCGGCATCTGCGTCGGCATGCAGCTGATGGCGACGCGCGGCAAGGAGCATGTCGTCACCGACGGCTTCAACTGGATCGAGGGCGACGTCGAGAAGATCCAGCCGCGCGATGAGAGCCTGAAGGTTCCGCACATGGGCTGGAACACGCTCGACATGGTGCAGGAGCATCCGGTGTTGGAGCGTCTGCCGCTGGGGCCGAAGGGCCGCCACGCCTATTTCGTGCACTCCTATCACTTCAATGCGGCCAACGAGGCCAATGTGCTGGCGCGCGCCGATTACGGCGGGCCGGTCACGGCCATCGTCGGCCGGGACACCGCGATCGGCACCCAGTTTCATCCCGAGAAGAGCCAACGCTTCGGGCTGGCGCTGATCTCCAATTTCCTGAAGTGGAAGCCGTGATTCTGTTTCCTGCCGTTGACCTGAAAAACGGGCAGTGCGTGCGCCTCGAACAGGGCGACATGGCGCGCGCCACCGTGTTCAACCTCGATCCCGCGGCCCAGGCGCGCGCCTTTGCCGCGCAGGGCTTCGAATATCTGCACATCGTCGATCTCGACGGCGCGTTCGCCGGCAAGCCGATGAACGCGCAGGCGGTCGAGGGCATGCTGAAGGCGGTCACCATGCCGGTGCAGCTTGGCGGCGGCATCCGAGACGTGCGGACGGTCGAAGGCTGGCTGGAAAAGGGCGTGGCCCGCGTCATCATCGGCACTGCGGCGGTGCGCGATCCGGATTTCGTGAAGGCTGCCGCGCGGAAATTCCCCGGCCGCGTCGCGGTCGGGCTTGACGCCCGCGACGGCAAGGTGGCGGTCGAGGGCTGGGCCGAGACCTCGCAGGTCACCGCGCTGGAGATCGCGCTGCGTTTCGAGGATGCCGGCGTCGCGGCGATCATCTTCACCGACATCGCCCGCGACGGCCTGCTCAAGGGCCTCAACATCGATGCGACCATTGCGCTGGCCGATCGCATCGCGATCCCCGTGATCGCCTCCGGCGGCCTTGCCTCGATCGCGGACGTCGAGGCGATGCTGGCGCCGCGCGCCGCGAAACTGGCCGGCGCCATTGCAGGCCGCGCGCTGTATGACGGGCGGCTCGATCCGGCCGCCGCGCTGGCGCTGATCAAGCGCGCCCGCGCGGCCGCCTAGGAGAGCTCCATGTTCAAGGTTCGCGTGATCCCCTGTCTCGACGTCAAGGATGGCCGGGTGGTCAAGGGCGTCAACTTCGTCGACCTGCGTGATGCCGGCGACCCCGTGGAAGCGGCGATCGCCTATGATGCGGCCGGCGCCGACGAGCTCTGCTTCCTCGACATCAACGCCACCCATGAGAACCGGGGAACCATGATGGACGTGGTGCGGCGGACGGCGGAAGCCTGCTTCATGCCGCTGACGGTCGGCGGCGGCGTGCGCACCATCGACGATATCAACGCGCTGCTGCGCTCCGGCGCCGACAAGGTGTCGATCAACAGCGCCGCGGTGGCGCGCCGCGAGTTCGTGAAAGAGGGCGCGGAAAAGTTCGGCGAGCAGTGCATCGTGGTGGCGATCGACGCCAAGCGAACCGGCTCCGACCGCTGGGAGATCTTCACCCATGGCGGCCGCAAGAGCACCGGGATCGACGCCATCGAATACGCCCAGGAAGTGGTCTCGCTCGGTGCCGGCGAAATCCTGTTGACCTCGATGGACCGCGACGGCACCCGCCAGGGCTTTGACCTGCCGCTGACCCGCGCCATTGCCGACAGTGTCCCCGTACCGGTAATTGCCTCGGGCGGCGTCGGCAATCTCGACCATCTGGTCGACGGCATCCGCGAGGGTCACGCCACCGCGGTGCTGGCGGCGTCGATCTTCCACTTCGGGGAATTTACCATCCGGCAGGCCAAGGACCACATGGTGCGCTCCGGCCTGCCGATGCGGCTCGATCCCTGACGACTCCCTGTCACAAAAGTGCTAAGGGAACTGCTGACGGCGCCCGGAACGACGGCGTCCGCGCAGTTTGAGTTGTTCGATGTCGCGTTTCACCGTCCACGATCTGGCCGCCATCATCGATGCCCGCGCTACGGCGGGCGGGGAGGCGTCCTACACCAGGAAGCTGCTCGACAAGGGCGCGGAGCACTGTGCCAAGAAGCTCGGCGAGGAAGCGGTCGAGACCGTGATCGCCGCGATCGGCAGCGATCGCGATCACCTGATCGCCGAAAGCGCCGACCTCGTGTTTCACCTGCTGGTGCTGCTCAAGTCGCGCGGCGTGACGCTCGGGGACGTTGAAGCCGCGCTGGCGCAGCGCACGGGAATGTCTGGACTGGAAGAGAAGGCCTCGCGGAAGCGGGAGGGGTGAGCCATGGATATTCGGGCACCAGAGCAGCAGTACAATCCATACCGCATCTTCACCCGTGAGCAGTGGTCGCATCTGCGCGAAGACACGCCGATGACGCTGGAGCCCGGCGAGTTCGACCGCTTGCGTTCGCTGCACGACCGGCTCGACCTCAACGAGGTCGAGGACATCTATCTGCCCTTGTCCCGCCTGTTGTCGATTTATGTCGATTCGACGACCCGGCTGTTTCAGGCGCAGCGCCAGTTCCTCGGCATCCGGGACCGCAAGGTGCCGTACATCATCGGCATCGCCGGCTCGGTTGCGGGCGGCAAGTCGACGACGGCCCGCGTGCTGCAGGCGCTGCTGGCGCGATGGTCGCCGCGCCCCAAGGTCGATCTGGTGACAACGGACGGCTTCCTCTATCCGAACGCCGTGCTCGAACGGCTGGGATTGATCCAGAAGAAGGGATTTCCGGCGAGCTACGATCTACCGCTATTGCTGTCGTTCCTGAGCGACATCAAGGCCGGACGGCGGGGAGTCCGCGCGCCGGTTTATTCGCATCTGCGCTGGGACATCGTTCCGAACGAATGGCAGGAGGTCGACCAGCCCGACATCCTGATTGTCGAGGGCGTCAACGTGCTGCAGACCGGACCTCTGCCGCGCGACGGCAAGGCGGTGCCCGTCGTCTCCGACTTCTTCGATTTCTCGGTGTATATCGACGCCGACGAGCCGGTGCTGCGGCAGTGGTATGTGAAGCGCTGGCTGACGCTGCGCGACACCGCGTTCATCGATCCCCGGTCTTATTTTCACCGCTACGCGCCGCTGTCCGACGAGGAGGCGACCGCGACCGCGATCGCGATCTGGGAACGCACCAACCTCGCCAATCTCGAGGACAACATCCTGCCGACCCGGCCGCGCGCGACCCTGATTCTCAAGAAGGGCGCCGATCACGTCATCGAGACGGTGGCGCTGCGGCGGCTTTAGCGCGTCATGGCATGGGTCCGGATGCCGCGACCTTGCGCCGGCGCAAGTGCAGGGAATTCACGCACCCCCGCAAGCGGGAGAGGTTGAACGAACCCGCGGTCAAGCCGCGATGTGCCGCGCGGCGGCAAGGGAGCTCAGCGCCTCCGCCAGCTTCTCGCGGTCGAGCGGCTTGATCAAGAAGCCGTCCATGCCGGCTTCGAAACAGGCATAGCGGTCCTCCACCAGCGCGTTGGCGGTCAGCGCGAGGATCGGCGTGCGGCGGCCGCCTTCGCTGGCTTCCTGGCGGCGCAGGCGGCGGGTGGTCTCGATGCCGTCGAGACGCGGCATCTGGATGTCCATCAGCACGAGATCATAGGGCGTGCCCGCCGACTTCGCGGCCTGCCAGGATTCCAGCGCCTCCTCGCCATTGGCGGTGATGACGGCACGGTGGCCGAGCCGGCCGAGCAGCGAGCGCATCAACAGTGCATTGATGTCATTGTCCTCGGCGACGAGGATGGAGAGGCCCGCCGTCCCGGCCGCAACGGGTTCGGCAACTTCGACCGGCGCCTCTGCCGCAATGTCGGGCGCGGCGACGTCGGGTGCTGTGACAAGCCGCGCGGCGAGCGAGGCGGCGCGCAGCGGCTTGACGAGATAGGCGGTGAAGGCGGACCCGATCGCGAGCTGCAGCTCCTGCCGCGTCGATGGCGTGAACATCACGATGCGGTGGGTGGCGTGCATGCGCGCGCGCGCGCCGAATTGTTCGATCGTCGCCGCGCCGAAGGCATGGTCGACGATCACGGCGTGCCAGGCGCGTTCCGGCAGCAGCGCTTCCGCCACGTCGATATCGGAGACCACGCAGGTGTGACCGCCCCAGCGCTGCAGCCGCCGCTCGATCAGCGCGACGCCGATGCCGGATGGCGCCACCAGCATCACCGACTGGCCGGAGAGGTCGGGCGCGGCGAAGGCCGGCTGCCGGCCCCAATCGGCCGCGCCCAGCGGGATCGATGCTTCGAAGGTCGAGCCTTCGCCGACCGTGCTGTCCAGCGTGATCCGTCCACCCATGCGGCGCACGATGCGCTCGCTGATGGAGAGGCCGAGGCCGGTACCGCCATAGCTGCGCGCGATGCCGTCATTGGCCTGCTCGAACTCGCGGAAAATCCGCTGCTGCGCCTCCGGCGCGATGCCGATGCCGGTATCGCGCACCTGGAACGAGATTTCATTCGGCCAGATGCCGGGCTCGACGATCAGGGCGACGCCGCCCGTCGGCGTGAACTTGATGGCGTTGCCGGCGAGATTGAGCAGCACCTGGCGCAGCCGCGCCGCATCGCCGACCACTTCGCGCGGCAGGCGGTCGTCGACATAGGCGGCGATCTCGATCTGCTTGGCCTGCGCGCGCGTCGCCAGCAGTTCGGTGACGTCCTCGACCAGCGCCGCCAGCGCGAATGGCCGCGATTCCAGGTCGACCTTGCCGGCCTCGATCTTGGAATAATCGAGCAGCTCCTCGATCAGGGCGAGCAGCGCATCGCCCGATGTCCTCACGGCCCGCACATAGGTCGCCTGTTCGGGCGTCAGCGGCGTGTCGAGCAACAGGCCGCTCATGCCGATGATGCCGTTCAGGGGGGTGCGGATCTCGTGGGAGGCCATGGCCAGGAATCGCGACTTGGCGCGGTTGGCCGCATCGGCGAGGTCGCGCGCTTCGGCGAGCGCGCGTTCGCTTTCGGTGCGGTCGGTGACGTCGCGCCCGACGCTCTGCATTTCCGCCGGCCCGCCGGCATCGCTGCGGACCAGCCCTTCGCGCCAGGCGATCCAGCGCGGGCCGAGCGCGGTCTCGATCTTCTGGTCGTGCACGCGGGTGCCGTTCATTTCGAGCGCCGTGTCGCCCTGCTCGATGACCTTCAGCGCCGCCGTGCTGCCGATCAGCTTTTCGCGCGGCATCTGCGCCAGCTCGCAATAGGCGTCGTTGGCGAAGGTGATGCGGCCGTCGGCATCGCGCAGCACGATCAGGTCGCCCTGCGATTCGAACAGGCTGCGGGCGCGCGATTCGGCCTCCTGCAATTCCCAGTTACGGTCGGCCATCGCCTCGTTGTGCATGGCGATCCCGCGCAGCTTGCGGCGCATCAGCCGCAGGCGAATGCCGAGCGTGACGATCCAGAGGCAGGCGAGCGCGAACAGGAAGCTCGCGCCGATCGCAAAGGCGTGGGGATCATAGCCGGCGACCGGCGAGGTGCTGCCGGCGATGAAGCCATAGGCGCCGCCGAACGCGGCGGAGAAGATCATGAAGGAGCGAACGATCGATGTAAGCAGCGAGTGCCGGCGCGCGAAGCGGCGGAGATGCAATTTGATCCGGAAGATCGGTCCGTTCGCCCGTCGCATCGCCGCCACTCTCCAGGATTATTCGAAAATCGCCCGCGTTCCCCGCGCCGTCACGATGCGCGGCGCGCGTTGCAAAGTGCTTGAGGCCGCATCGCACCCGTGGGAGCGCTGCAAACAGGGTTGACCAAAGGTTAAAGCGAGGCGGACGGGCGGTGTGGCGCGCCGCGGGCGCCCACGACAAGGGCCGCGGCGTCGAGCATCGAGAAGGTCTTCGATTGCTCGAAGATGCGGTAATCGGCCGGGCCGTCCCGGGTCAGGTAGATCACGGCGTCCGATGCCGAGAAGCTCGTCGAGATCGACACCAGCTGGGGCGGCCGGATGGTCTGGCAGGCGCCCGCCTCGGCGGGGTCGGCGCCGTCGATCACGGCAAAGTCGGCGGCCTCGGCGCTGTCGATGACCTGCACCCGCACGGTCGCCCGGGCCGGATTGGTGGTGAAGCTGACATGGAGGCTGGACTGCCAGGGCATCGACGTCAGCTGCACGGAGGTGTCGGCCACCGCGATGCAGGGGCGCGCATCGGAAAAAATCTCGCCGCGGGCGAGGAAGGCTATGATCGCGAGGGGGACGACGGAGGCAAGAAGCCGAAAACGCAACATGGAACGCTCACTTCACTAGCCAGCCCGGCCACACACGCAGGGCTTATGGCTGATGGAGCGTAAAGAAGAGTGGTTACCGCCGCGTTGACGCGCCGTTGTTTCAGGCCGCCCGGCGCAGATCGTCGGCCAGCGCGCGGTACGACAGCGCTTCGGCGAGATGAAGCCGGCCGATCTTCGCGGCACCGTCGAGATCGGCGAGCGTGCGCGCCACCCGCAGCACGCGGTGATAGCCGCGGGCGGTCAGATGCATCGTCTCGGCCGCATCGCGCAGCAGCTTCTGTCCGGCCGCGTCCGGCTGCGCGATGGTTTCCAGCAGCGAAGCGGGCGCTTCCGCGTTGGTGCGGATGTTGGGCAGGCCGGCGGCGGCAAAGCGCGCCCGCTGGATGTCGCGGGCAGCCGCAACGCGCGCGGCGACTTCGGCGGAGCCTTCGGATGGCGGCGGCAATATCAGATCGGCCGCGGTCACCGCCGGCACCTCGATGCGCAGGTCGATGCGGTCCATCAGCGGACCGGAGATTCGCATCTGGTAGTCAGCGGTGCAGCGGTCGATGCGGCCGCGCTTGCAGGAATAGCCGGGCTCATAGGCGTGGCCGCAGCGGCAGGGATTCATCGCCGCCACCAGCATGAAGCGCGCCGGATAGGTGACGCGGTGATTGGCGCGCGACACCGAGACCTCGCCGTTCTCCAGCGGCTGGCGCAGCGAATCGAGCACGCGCGGATCGAACTCCGGCAGCTCGTCGAGGAACAGCACGCCCTGATGCGCCAGCGATATCTCGCCGGGCCGCGCCCGCACCCCGCCGCCGGTGAGCGCGGCCATGCTGGCGGAATGATGCGGCGAACGGAACGGCCGCCGGGCGGTCAGCGCGCCGTCGCGGATTTCGCCGGCGACGGACGCGATCATCGAGACTTCGAGCAGTTCGCCGGGCGACAGCGGCGGCAGGATCGACGGCAGCCGCGCCGCCAGCATCGACTTGCCGGCGCCGGGCGAGCCCATCATCAGCAAATGATGGCCGCCGGCGGCGGCGATCTCCAGCGCGCGCTTGGCGCTCTCCTGGCCCTTGATGTCGCGCAGGTCGAGCTGCGATTCGCCGATCTCGTGCACCCGCGGCTGCGGGCGCGACAGCACCTGCGTGCCCTTGAAATGGTTGGCGATCTGGATCAGCGATTTCGCCGCGATGATCTGGATGTCCGGGCTCGCCCACGCCGCTTCCGAGCCGCAGGCGGCGGGACAGATCAGCCCTTCGTCGCGCGCATTGGCGCCGATGGCGGCCGGCAGCACGCCGGCAACCGGCGCGATCGATCCGTCGAGCCCGAGTTCGCCGAGCACGGTGAAGCCGGAGAGCGCATCCGGCGGGATCGCCCCGATCGCCGCCATCAGGCCGAGCGCGATCGGCAGGTCGTAATGGCTGCCTTCCTTGGGAAGGTCCGCAGGCGCCAGGTTGACGATGATCCGCCGCGCCGGCAGCGCGAGCCCCGAAGCGATTAGCGCCGAGCGCACCCGCTCGCGCGCTTCCGACACCGCCTTGTCCGGTAGCCCGACGATGGCGAACGCCGGCAGCCCGGGCACGATCTGCACCTGCACGTCGACCGCGCGGGCCTCGATCCCCTCAAAAGCTACCGTGGAAACCCGCTGGACCATGCCGCCCCCTGCCGCCATCGAAGGTAGCGGAAGCTGGGAGGGAGCGCAAGAACATTACGGGAACAAACTCGCGGAACGTGTTAGAATGGCCGAAGATTCGGAAGATCTCAGGAGTAAGGGAAATGGCGCTAAAGCAGTCGGTTGTTGGCCTAGCTGTCGTTAGTATTGCTTCGGCTCACATGGGTCCGAGCGGCTCGCAACGGCCCGAGCACAAGATGCCCTACGGCAATGCGGTCAGCACTTTGCTGACCGCTAGCAGCACGGGCAGCGCGTCGCACGTCGAACCTTTCGTCAACGCTACGACGGGAGCGAATATCGATAGGTCTCAAAGCCTGTTTTGGTCCACGAACCGTGGTCTAACCGCGAACCTCCAGTGATCCAGCACGGACGCCGCCGGTCAGCAGACTGACGGATACGTAGCGGGCGCAGGGCCGGCTGTACCGACCGGCCCTGCCTGTCCACTCAGAGATTCATCACCATCGCGGCCGGATAGTAATGAAAACCCTCGCCGGTCTTGGCGATGTGGCCGAAGCCGGGCCAGGCGTAGTGATAGGACATCACCGGCAGCTTGTTGGCCGCGATCATGTCGAGCAGCTTTACCCGTGTCGCGGCGGCCTGCTTGGGATCGGAATCGTAGGAGAACTCCATCCGCGGCTTCTCCAAGAGCAACACCGGGTGGTGCGAGAGGTCGCCGAGGAAGACGAAGGATTTGCCGGCCGAGGCGACCGTGAAGATGGTGTGGCCGACGGTATGGCCGGGCGCGGCGATGGCCTGCACGCCGGGCAAAAATTCCTGGCCGTCCTTGATGAAGACGATGCGGTCGCGCACCGGCATCAGGTTCTTGCGGGCATGCACCACGAAATCCTTCAGCGGGCTGCCGAGCTTGCCTTCGTCGGTCCAGAACTCGAAGTCGCTCTGGGTGATGTAGTACTGCGCGTTCGGGAACAGCGGCTTGCCGTCTTCGCCGACGATGCCGCCGATGTGGTCGATATGGGCATGCGACAGCACGACCGCGTCGATGTCGGCGGGCTTGATGCCGGCCTCCGCCATGCTCTTCTGCTGACGGCCGGTGGTCGGCCCGAACGCCTTCGAGGTGCCCATGCCGGTGTCGAACAGGATCAGCTTGTCGCCGGTGTTGACGATCGGCGAGTTCTGCTCGAGCACGACGTTTTCCGCCGAGAGAAAATTGTCGGTCAGCATCTTCTTCACTTCGTCGTCCGGCACGCCGACGAAGGTGCCCTTGGGCGGGCCGAGCGGCAGCGGGCCGTCGGAGACCACCGTGATCTCGGCATCGCCGAGCACCATTCGGTGCCAATAGGGCGTTTGCGTGTTGAGCTTGGGCGCCTTGGCGAGCGCGCTGCCGGCAAGCATGGTCGAGGCGCCAAGGGAAGCTCCGAGCCCGGCGCCGAGCGCAAGGAGAGATCGTCGCGAAAGCTGGGTTGTCATTCGTTCCTCCAATGTTTGTTCTTGATGCGACGGCCGGCAGCCCCGCGCAGGCGCGCGCATCAACATGCTGCGCCCGGCCGCGCAAGCTGGCAAGAAGAATTAGATCGCGCGGGAGGTGAGTAGAAATTGAGCGCCGGCGCAACCGCGCCAGTTATTTTCTGCCGCGCTTGGCCTCGATGGTATCCCAGATTTTCGCGGCGACGTCGGGGCCGTTGAGCCGCTGGATGGCGCGGATGCCGGTCGGCGACGTCACGTTGATCTCGGTCAGGTTGCCGTCGATCACGTCGATGCCGACGAACAACAGCCCGCGCTCGCGCAGCGCCGGCCCCAAGGTGGCGCAGATCTCGCGCTCGCGCGGCGACAGGTCTGTCGCCTGTGCCGCGCCGCCGCGCACCATGTTGGAACGCAGATCGTCGGGGGCCGGCACGCGATTGACGGCGCCGGCGAACTCGCCGTCGACCAGGATGATGCGCTTGTCGCCATGCTTCACTTCGGGAAGAAAGCGCTGGATCACCCAGGGCTCGCGGAAGGTCACGGAGAACATGTCGTACAGCGAGCCGAAATTCATGTCCTGCGGCAGCACGCGGAACACCGCCGCGCCGCCATGGCCGTGCAACGGCTTCATCACGACAGCGCCATGCTGGTCGCGGAAAGCGTTGATCTCGTCGAGATCGCGCGAAATCAGGGTTGGCGGCATCAGCTGCGGAAAGTTCATCACGAACAGCTTTTCCGGCGCGTTGCGCACCGCAGCCGGATTGTTCACCACCAGCGTCTTCGGGTGAATGCGCTCGAGGAAATGCGTCGAGGTGATGTAGGCGAGGTCGAACGGCGGATCCTGCCGCAGCAGCACGACGTCAAAGGCATCGAGCGGTTCGCGCTTCGGCTCGCCCAGCGTGAAATGATCGCCGACCTCATCGCGCACGGTCAGCGTCTGCACCGGCGCCACCAGTTCCTCGCCCACCAGCGAGAGCTTGTCGGGCGTATAGTAGGAAAGCCCGTGGCCGCGCTTCTGGGCTTCCAGCAGCAGCGCAAAGGTGGAATCGCCGCGGATGTTGATGCGCGCGATGGGGTCCATCTGGACGGCGACGTTCAGTTTCATGTTCTGGGATATCCGGCTCTTGTGTGATGCTTGGACTTAAGGGCTGGCGTCGAAGGCTGCCAAGAGATGGCGCGGCAGGCTCCTGGGCGCAATCAGCATGGCGTCGAAACGCATCTCGAATTCTGCATGCTCGGGATGCGCCATCAGCCAGGCCTGCGCGGCATTGATGATGCGCTGTTGCTGGCGCGGCGTCACGGCCCAGGCGGCGTCATCGAGACTGGCGCGGGCCTTGACCTCGACAAAGGCGATCAGGTTGCGGCGGCGCGCCACCAGATCGATCTCGCCGTAGGGGGTCTTGAAGCGCTTTGCGAGGATACGGTATCCCTTGGCAATCAGGAAGGCGGCGGCGCGGCTCTCGGCAGAAAGGCCGGTCTGGAATGCGGCGACGCGTTCGGGCGAGGCGCCTTCAGTCTTCGCCATGCGCGCCCCGGCCTTCCCTGGCGAGCTCCAGCGCGCGGGCATAGACCTCGCGGCGCGGCCGGCCGGAAACTTCCACGGCATACGCCACGGCGTCCTTGACGCTGCCCTGCTGCAACGAGCTGCGCAGCACGTCGTCGAGTTCGTGCTGTGCCATCACGGCGGCGCCGGCCGCGGGCGGGCCGATCACGAGGACGAACTCGCCGCGCGTTTCCAGCGAGTCCGCGTCCCTCGCCAGCTCGGCGATGGGCGCGCGCTTGATCTCCTCGTGCAGCTTCGTGAGTTCGCGGCAGATCGCGGCTTCACGTCCTCCCATGATCCCCGCGAGGTCGGCCAGCGTGTCCTGCACCCGGTTGCCGGATTCGAACACGACCAGGGTTGCCTCGATCCGCGCCAGCTCGGCCAGCCGCGCGCGGCGCGCGGTCTGCTTGGACGGCAAGAACCCTTCGAAGAAAAACCGGTCGGTCGGCAGGGCCGCGACGGAAAGCGCCGTCAGCACCGACGATGCGCCGGGCACCGCGACCACGGCATGTCCGGCAGCGCAGGCTTCGCGCACCAGCTTGAAGCCGGGGTCGGAAATCAGCGGCGTGCCGGCGTCGGAAACCAGCGCAACGGAAGCGCCCTGCGCAAGCTTCTCCAAAATCTTCGGGCGGGCCGCCGCCGCATTGTGCTCATGGTAGGGCGTGAGCTGGGCCGAAATCCCGTAGCGCTCGGTCAGCCGATGGGTGATGCGGGTGTCCTCGCAGGCGATCAGGTCGACGCCGGCCAGCGTCTCCAGCGCGCGCAGGGTGACGTCGGCGAGATTGCCGATCGGCGTGGCCACCAGATAGAGCCCGGGAACCGGCCTCGGTGCGCTCAGGACATGACCGCTGACCGAAAAAGTCCTGCTAACAGAACCCGCTTCGCCTTCGGACCCGTATATTGAACTGGCTTTTGCGCGCATAATATCAGTGTAGAGGGGGGCTGGCGTTTACGCCATCCACGGATGCAGTGCGGCGCCTCGGCGAGGTGAGGGGTTCAAGGACTGGCAACGGCGCCAGGGGGACCTCCAGACCTTTTGTATTAGTTAACTATTCGTCGAGATTATGCCTGAATCCTCGCCCCACTTAGGGAGGAAGTCTGGCCGATTTCGGTCGGTCAAGAGAACAGAGATGGTCGGCCCGCTCAACCGCAAACCGGCCGCATCGGGAAGCTCGCCCTCGGGCGCGACCCGGCGCGGCGCACTCGGCCTGATCCTGGGCGCGCCGCTTCTGGCCGCCTGCTCCAGCGTGCAGCAGAGCCTCAACCAGTTTTCAGGTTCGCCGGGCGCCGAGCCGCCGGCCGGTCCGCCGCAGGAGCCGGCCGCGGTCGGCAGCGGACAGGTCAAGGTCGCCCTGATCCTGCCGCTCTCGGCGGGCGGCAATGCCGGCCTGGTCGGCCAGTCGATGAAGAACGCCGCCGAAATGGCGCTCGCCGAATTCCAGAACCCGAACATCCAGCTTCTGGTCAAGGACGACGCCGGCAGCCCGCAAGGCGCAAACGGCGCTGCGCAGCAGGCGGTCAGCGAAGGCGCCGAGATCATTCTCGGGCCGCTGTTTGCCGCCTCGGTGCCGGCGGTGGCGCAGGTCGCGCGCAACCGCGGCATCTCGGTGATCGCGTTCTCGACGGATTCGAGCATCGCCGGGCGCGGGGTCTATCTGCTCAGCTTCCTGCCGGAGTCCGACGTCAACCGGATCGTCGATTACGCGGCCGGCACCGGCAAGCGCTCCTTCGCGGGGCTCGTACCCGACAACCCCTATGGCAATGTGGTCGAAGCCGCGTTCAAGCAGGCGGCGGGCCGCAGGGGCCGTCTCGTCGCGTTCGAGAAATACAGCGGCGATCGCGCGGGGCCCGCGCGCACGGTCGCGCAGATGCTTGGTTCGGCCGATGCGCTGATGATCGCCGATGACGGCGAGTCCGTCGTCGCCACCGCCGATGCGCTGACCGCGGCCGGCTCCAACCTGCGCAACATTCAATTGCTGGGAACCGGGCAGTGGGACAATCCGCGCGTGTTCGCGAGCCAGGCGCTGCAGGGCGGCCTCTACCCTGCGCCCGATCCGGCCGGCTTCAAGGCGTTCTCCGGCCGTTACCGCCAGAAGTACGGCAACGATCCGGTCCGCACCGCCACGCTCGCCTATGACGCGGTGGCGCTGATGGCGGCGCTGGCGCGCACCCAAGGTCCCAATCGCTTCGCGCCGGAGACGCTTACCAACCCGTCCGGCTTTGCCGGCATCGACGGGTTGTTCCGCTTCCGCTCCGACGGCACCAATGAACGCGGCCTTGCCGTGATGAAGGTGACGACCGGCGGCGGCGTTCCGGTGGCGGGCTCGCCGAAAAGCTTTGGGGCGTAGTCAGGCGGCTTACGGCCTCGTGTTGACAGCCAATTGTGCGGCGAACGCCCTGACATAGGCGGGCCGCGTCTCGCCGCGGGCGACATAGGCGGCGAGGCTCGGATATTCGTTGAGCACGCCCGAAGGCTTCAGCCTCAGCAGCACCGACACCATCATCAGATCGCCCGCGCTGAACGCGCCATCGAGCCACTCGGCATCGCCGATGCGCGCGGAAAGCTGGTTCAGCCGTTCGCGAATACGATCCTGGACGAGGGGCAGGCGCTCCTTGCTCCAGGGCTTGTCACCTTCCACGATCCTGGCGGTTGCAAGATCGAGGATCGGCGGCTCCACGGTGTTGACCGCGGCAAACATCCAGCTGATTGCGCGTGCCCTCGCAATAGCGTCGTCCGGCAGCAGGCCTTCATGACGCTCAGCGAGATGAAGCACGATCGCGCCGGTCTCGAACAGCGCGAGCCCGCCTTCCTCGTAGGTCGGGATCTGGCCGAAGGGATGCAGCGCAAGATGCGCCGGCTCTTTCATCGCAGCGAACGAGACGAGGCGAACCTCGTACGGCTGCCCCACTTCCTCGAGCGCCCAGCGCACGCGCGTGTCGCGCGCCAGTCCCCGGCCGCCATCGGGCGAGCGGTCAAAGGCTGTAATGATGATGGTCATCGCGCGCCCTCGTTTGCGGCGGCGCGTTACGCCGCGAGATCGGCGACGACGGCATCGAGCACGGGAAAGCCGTCCTTGGTCACGCGCAGCCGGCCGTCGGCATCCACCGAGATCGCGCCTTCCTCGCGCAGCAGCGCGATGCGGTCGGGATCGAGCGGCCGGCCGGACAGCGCCTGATAGCGGCGGGGATCGATGCCCTCGGTGAGCCGGAGCCCCATCAGCAGGAATTCGTCGGCGCGCTCTTCGCTGTTGAGGATGTCGTCGGTGACGACGCCATGACCGGACGCCTCCACGCGCATCAGCCAGGACTCCGGCCGCTTCTCGGTCGCGATGGCGTGCCTGACGCCATTGATATCGAGCCGGCCGTGAGCGCCGGGACCGATGCCGGCATACTCCTCGCCGCGCCAATAGACGAGATTGTGCCGGCACTCCGCGCCTTCGCGCGCGTGGTTGGAAATCTCGTAGGACGGCAGGCCGTGCCTGGCGCAGACCTCCTGCGTCACGTCGTAGAGCGCGCGCGCGGTCGCTTCCTCCGGTGTCTGCAGCTTGCCGGCAGCGTGCAGGCCGAAGAACGGCGTGCCTTCCTCGATGGTGAGCTGGTAGAGCGACAGATGCTCGGCCGCTTCGGAGATCGCGAGCTGGAGCTCATCCGCCCACATCGCCGGCGTCTGGTCGGGCCGGGCATAGATCAGGTCGAACGAGTAGCGGTCGAACGCGGAACGCGCGATCGCGACGGCATCGAGTGCCTCGCGCGCGCTGTGCAGCCGTCCCAGCGCCTTCAGCGAGACATCGTCCAGCGCCTGCACGCCGAGCGACACGCGGTTGACGCCGGCGGCGCGATAGCCGCGGAAGCGCGTCGCCTCTACGCTGGTCGGGTTGGCTTCCAGCGTCACCTCGACGTCGTCAGCCACGCGCCAGTGCTCGCCGATTGTATCGAGAATGGCGCCGACGGTCTGCGGCTGCATCAGCGACGGGGTGCCGCCGCCGAGGAAGATCGAGGACACGGTCCGCTCGCCTGCGCGCTGCGCGGTCGTCTCGATCTCGCGGGCAAAGGCCTTGACGAAGCGTTCCTCGTCGACGGGCGCGTGGCGGACGTGGCTGTTGAAGTCGCAATACGGGCATTTCGACAGGCAGAACGGCCAGTGCACATAGACGCCGAAGGCTTTTTGCTCAGCGGCCATTGAGGCAGATCTCCGCCAGCTTGACGAAAGCGCGGGCGCGGTGGGAGAGGCCGAGCCCCAGCGGGGGCAGGCCGTGTTTCTCGACGCTGGTCATCTCACCGAAGGTACGCGTGTGCCCGTCGGGAAGGAAGACCGGATCGTAGCCGAAGCCGGCGGTGCCGCGCGGCGGCCACACCAACGTTCCATCGGCCCGCGCCTCGACCTCCTCGAGATGGCCGTCGGGCCAGGCGACGCACAGCGCCGAGACGAAGTGCGCCTTGCGCTTGTCCGGCGTGGTGGCGCCGCGTTCCTGCAGCAGGCGCTCGATGCGCGACATGGCGGCGCCAAAATCCTTGGCCTCGCCGGCCCAGCGCGCCGAATAGATGCCGGGCGCGCCGTCGAGCGCATCGACCACGAGACCAGAGTCGTCGGCAAAGGCCGGAAGCTGCGCGGCCTGGGCGGCGGCGATCGCCTTGATGGCGGCGTTGGCGCGAAAGGTGGTGCCGGTCTCGTCGGGCTCGCCAAGGCCAAGCTCGCCGGCGGAGACCGCCTCGACGCCATGCGGCGCCAGCAGCTCGCGCATCTCGGCCAGCTTGCCGTGATTGTGGGTCGCGATGACGAGCTTGCCCGTGATCTGGCGATGCATGCGCGCTCAGGCCACCGCTATCTTCTGCAGCTCGACCAGCTTCGCCACGCCCTGTTTCGCCAGACCCATCAGCGCGAGGAACTCGTCTTGCGAGAACGGCGTCTTCTCGGCGGTACCCTGCACCTCGATGATGCGGCCATCGCCCGTCATCACGAAGTTGGCGTCGGTCTCGGCCTCGGAGTCCTCGGCATAATCGAGATCGAGCACCGGCGTGCCCTGATAGATGCCGCAGGAGATCGCCGCGACGTTGTCGCGCAGCACATTGGTCTTTATCATGTTGCGCGACTTCATCCAGCCGAGGCAGTCGGCCAGCGCCACCCAGGCGCCGGTGATCGAGGCGGTGCGCGTGCCGCCATCGGCCTGGATCACGTCGCAGTCGACGGTGATCTGGCGCTCGCCGAGCGCTTCGAGATTGACGGCGGCGCGCAGCGAGCGGCCGATCAGGCGCTGGATCTCGACGGTGCGGCCGCCCTGCTTGCCCGCGGCCGCCTCACGGCGGGTGCGTTCCAGGGTGGCGCGCGGCAGCATGCCGTATTCGGCAGTGACCCAGCCGCGGCCCTGGCCCTTCAGCCAGGGCGGCAGGCGCTCTTCAAGGGTGGCGGTGACCAGCACGTGGGTGTCGCCGAACTTCACCATGCAGGAGCCTTCCGCATATTTGACCACGCCGCGTTCCAATGTGACGGCGCGCAGCTGGTCGGGGGCACGGCGGCTGGGCCGCATGGGAATCCTCCGCAAAATCGGGGTAAATGGCTGGCCAGCTTTTAGGAGGGGGAAGGGTTACCGGCAAGCCTTGATTAGGGCGGCAAGTGCATGCTTGTCAGGGGCGCGCCGATTGCCCAAGTTAGGAGCGATTGCGAGGAGTTAACGCGTGGCCCACCACGATCCCATCGGCCTGATCACCCCCGGCGCCGGGCTCGCCCAGCTCAACCAGCGCTCGCGGGATGTTTTCCTGCAGATCGTCGAGAGCTACCTCGCGACCGGCGAGCCCGTCGGCTCGCGCAATATCGCGCGCCTGATCGCCGTTCCCCTGTCGCCGGCCTCCGTCCGCAACGTGATGTCCGACCTGGAACAGCTCGGCCTGATCTATGCGCCGCATACCTCGGCCGGCCGCCTGCCGACCGAGCGGGGCCTGCGTTTCTTTGTCGACGCGCTGATGCAGGTCGGCGATCTCACCGAGGCCGAGCGGCAATCGATCCAGACCCAGCTTGCTTCCATCGGCCGCGCCCAATCGGTCGAAGGCCTGCTGGGCGAGGCGTTGACCCGCCTGTCCGGTTTGACCAAGGCCGCGGCGGTGGTGCTCACGCCGAAGGCGAACCCGCGGCTGAAACATATCGAGTTCGTCCGGCTCGAGCCGGAAAAAGCGCTGGTCGTGCTGGTCGGCGAGGACGGCCAGGTCGAAAACCGCGTGCTGTCGGTGCCGCCGGGCGTTCCTCCCTCGGTGCTGACGGAGGCCAGCAACTTCCTCAATGCGCGGATCAGAGGCCGCACGCTGGCGGAAGCACGGCTGGAGCTGGAGACGGCGCTGGCCGAGGACCGCGCCGAGCTCGATCAGCTGACCCACAAGGTGGTTGCCGCAGGCATCGCCAGCTGGTCGGGCGGCGACAGTGACGCACGCCAGCTGATCGTGCGGGGGCACGCCAATCTGCTGGAAGATCTGCACGCGCTGGAAGATCTCGAGCGCGTCCGCCTGCTGTTCGACGATCTCGAAACCAAGCGCGGCGTCATCGATCTGCTCGGCCGAGCCGAGAGCGCCGAGGGCGTCCGCATCTTCATCGGCTCCGAAAGCAAGCTGTTCTCGCTGTCGGGTTCCTCGACCATCATCGCGCCCTACACCGATGCGGCGGGGCGTATCGTCGGCGTGCTCGGCGTGATCGGCCCGACCCGGCTGAATTACGCGCGGGTGATCCCGACCGTCGACTATGCCGCGCGGATCGTCAGCCGCCTGCTGGGTGGCTGATCTGCCCCGAAATGGATGCGGTTGTGCTTGATTTTCGGCGCTCAAAGCACGATATGCGGGCCTGAAACCCCGATAATTCCGACCGAAGCGATTTTTCGAAAAGGCTACCCATGACCGATCCCAACCGGCCCAAGGACGATCCGGCGCAGGCTGGCGAGCCCGTGGTCTCCAAACCCTATGTGATGCCGGACGATCCCGAGCCCGGCTCGGTCGAGGCGTTGCAGAAGGAAGTCGCCGAAGCGCGCGACAAGACGCTGCGCACGCTGGCGGAGATGGAGAATTTGCGCACCCGCACCAAGCGCGAAGTCGCCGATGCCAAGACCTACGGCATCACCGGATTTGCCCGCGACGTGCTCGATATCGCCGACAATCTGCAGCGCGCGCTGGATGCGGTGCCGGCCGAGGCCAAGGCCAATGCCGATCCGGGCCTGAAGGCGCTGATCGAGGGCGTCGAGCTCACCGAGCGTTCGCTGCTCAACGCGCTCGAGAAGAACGGCGTGAAGAAGTTCGATCCGTCCGGCGAGAAGTTCGATCCGAACTTCCAGCAGGCGATGTACGAAGTTCCCGATCCCAGCGTGCCCGCCGGCACCGTGGTTCAGGTCGTGCAGGCCGGCTACATGATCGGCGAGCGCGTGCTGCGGCCGGCGCTGGTCGGCGTCTCCAAGGGCGGCGCCAAGGTCGCGCCCGTTTCCACGGACGCTTAGGCCGCGATATCGGCCGACTGGATGCGCTTGACGCCGGCCTTGGTCATGTCGGCCCAGGCCGCCGCAAGCGATCCCTGCGTGTCGATGCCGCGGCAGGCGTCCTCGATCACATAGGTCTCGAAGCCGGCCTTGCGTGCGTCGATCGCGCTCCAGGCGACGCAGAAATCCGTCGCAAGACCCGCAAGGAAAAGTTTCTGGATGTCGCGCGCCTTGAGGTAGGCGGCGAGGCCGGTGGTGGTCTTGCCGTCCGCCTCGGTGAAAGCCGAGTAGCTGTCGACGTCCTTGCGAAAGCCCTTGCGGATGACGAGCCCGGCATGCGGTAACTCGAGGTCCTTCGACAGCGCCGCGCTGTCGGTGCCTTGTACGCAGTGATCGGGCCACAGCACCTGCTTGCCGTAGCTGAGATCGACCGTCTCGAACGGCTTCTTGCCGCCATGGCTGGACGCGAAGGAGATATGGCCGCCGGTGTGCCAGTCCTGCGTCAGCACCACGTTGGAAAACGCCTTTGCCAGCTTGTTGATGACGGGAACCACCTGCTCGCCGTCCTTCACTGCGAGGCTGCCGCCGGGCAGGAAGCAGTTCTGCACGTCGATCACCAGAAGTGCGGAGGCCTCGTCGGGCTTGATCGAAGCCGCCCACGGCACGCCCGGTGCGACGGCCACGAGCGCCATTGCTCCCAAACCAGATAGAATCTGTCTTCGGTTCTGCATGATGCATCTCCGCTTCTTCAGTGGATCTGCATCAGCAGATCAGGTCGCCAACACAGCGTAAAGCCGCTTTTCAATGCGGCCGCGCGCCAAAATTCCGGCAGGCGCGACGGCGTCAGCCGCGCGGCTGGATGCCGTCGCGCACGGCGCGGAAGCGTGGAAACGCCCTGGCCCAGTCATCGCGCGGCGAACTGCCGATGATGCGCAGCGACGAACCCGCGCCGAAGCGCAGCCATTGCACGATGGTGACGGGGATATTGTCCTTGCCGCTGGTCGCCTCGATCCGCGTCTCGTAGCCCGGCATGCCGTCGATGCGGACGGGCTCGGACATGGTGATGCGGCCGTCGCGGACGCCGGGGATGGTGCGTGCGATCTGCTGGGCGACGCGGCCGCGGTCGTCGGGCGTTGCCGCGGTCTGGCCGATCAGGCCGATGATCATGAAGGGCGCGGGCTCAAAGCCCGTGGTCTCGTCGCCATCGGCGAGGATGACGGCCGCGCCGGGCGCCAGCGTGCGGACATTCTTGAACTCGCTGAGCTGGCTGACCTTGAACGGCAGCAGGCCGAGCTGTTCGTCGCTGGGCACTTCCTTGCGCACCACCGCGGAAGCGAACATCTGGCGGACCGCATCGTCGCTGTAGATCTTCCAGGCGTTTTCCGGAACCTGCACGGCGACATAGCCGGAGAAGCCGATGCCCGGCACCATCATCGAGTAACGCCTCACATTGGTGGCGCCGTCCTTGCCGTTCTCGACCGTGTAGTAGGCGAGCCCGGCGCCGGTCTCGATGCTCTCCGGCTTGACGCCGCCGGCGGGACCGGTTGTGCCTCCCTTGAAGGCGTTGGAGACCTCGGTGTAGGCCTCGGCCGGCAGGTCGGCGATCACGACCTTGACGCCCTGGTCCTCGGTCTCGAAACCGACGAAAGCCTTGGCGGGGTTCAGGCCGACGAGCGGGACCATGCCGACCCGCGCGCCCGGCGGAAACACGGCGTCGGCCGCAGAGGCGGGGAGTGATGCGGCCATCGTCAGCAGCGCGGCCGCAAGCAAGCGTCGGATCGGGATCATGAAAACTCTATCCATTTGCATGAAGCCGTCAGGTGACGGCTGGCCGCGCCCCTCGGCCTTGGTCACCGTCTGGTCGGGGGGCTTTTAGCGGTTTTGCTGGCTTCGCAACAGGCAAGAACCGCCCCGGTTCCCGGCGGGGCGCCGGCCTATCCGGTCTTTCGGCCGACATTACCGGTCCTTAAAGGGTTTTCGGGCATTTCGGGGGGTATGACCGACCAGTCCGTCATGCCAGCAGAGCGGCTAAATACCGCGCCATCGGGGCCGTTTGCCGCCCTGCTGCCGGCGCTGGCCCCGGGCGCGGCGCGCGAGCTGGTCCGGGATATTCTGGTCGCGGGCGCGTCCCTCTTTCTCATCGCCTCGGTGAGCTACGTCGCGACGATCGACTGGCGCGGCGCCATCCCGCGCGACGCCACCTCGCTCGCCCTCGGCCGCGATTTCCTGAATTTCTGGATGTACGGCCGCGCCGCCGGCAGCGCCGATCCTGGCCGATTTTACGACTTTGCGACGTATCATCGCGCGCTCGCCGATCTCTTCGGTGTGGAATTTCCCGGCCAGAACTGGTCCTACCCGCCGAGCGTGATGCTCGTCGCCGCGCCGTTCGCGCGGCTCGATTATTTGCCGGCGCTGGCGCTGTGGACGCTGCTCGGAATTGTCGTGTTTTTCGCGGTTGCCTCGCGGCATGTCGGCGACCGGCGCATCCTGATTCCCGTGCTGGTCTCGCCGGCCGCGCTGTTCTGCCTGGTGTCGGGACAAAGCGCGTTTCTGACTGCGGCGGTGATGATCGCCGCCTTCGGTTGGCTCGATCGCCGGCCGCTGCTGGCGGGCATGCTGATCGGGCTGCTCACCATCAAGCCGCAGCTCGGAATTCTCTTTCCGTTCATGCTGGCGGCCTCCGGGCGCTGGCGCGTGTTCTGGTCGGCCGGCGCGATGGCCATCCTGATTGCCGGCGCCGCGACCGCGCTGTTCGGGACCAAGGTCTGGGCGGATTTCTTCACCATGGGCCTGCCGGCACAGGGCCTTGTCCTCGCCGACCCCGACCGGATCGCGACGCCGTTCTTCCCGACCGTCTTCATGAACCTGCGCGGCGCCGGGCTCGGCTATGCGGGGGCCATGTCGGTTCAGGCAATGTTCTCCCTTGGCGCTGCCTTTGCCGTGGTGTGGGCCTTCCGCGCCCGCAAGAATGCCGATGCCGGGCTGCTGATAGCGCTGTTTCTCGCGGCTTCGGCCACAGCCTCGCCCTATCTTCTCGCCTATGACCTGCTGCCGCTGACCTTTGCCGCCGTCGTGCTGCTGCTCACCGTCCCGCTCGATGCGAGCGGCCGGCGGCTGGTGCAACTGACCTATTTTGCGCCAGCCCTGCAACTTGCGCTCGGCACCTATCACCTGCCCGGACCGGCGCTGATCGCCCCCTGCCTGGCCGGCTATCTGTTGATGCGGCTTGCCCGCGGCCCGGCGCCCGAGGCTGCTTCGGGCCCCGGCTGACACTATCTTTCAAACATCAGCCGTTTCATGGGCTAAGGTTGTCGACGGTCCTTGCGGGGCTAACCCACCCTCCTATATGAGGCTCAACGTCGCACATCGCGCGTATTTGAACTCCTGGGGGTTCGGTCCAAGGGCGCCACCAGGGCCCGACCAGCCTGCCGCAGAAAAGAGGAAAGAATCATGGGAAAGGTCATCGGTATCGACCTCGGCACGACCAATTCGTGCGTCGCCGTCATGGACGGCAAAACTTCCAAAGTCATTGAGAACGCCGAGGGCATGCGAACGACGCCTTCGATCGTTGCTTTCACGGACGACGGCGAACGTCTTGTCGGTCAGCCCGCCAAGCGCCAGGCGGTCACCAATCCCGAGCGCACCTTCTTCGCAGTGAAGCGCCTGATCGGCCGCCGCTACGACGACCCGATGGTCGAAAAGGACAAGCAGCTCGTCCCTTACAAGATCGTCAAGGCATCCAACGGCGACGCCTGGGTCGAAGCCGACGGCAAGACCTATTCGCCGTCGCAGATCTCCGCCTTCATCCTGCAGAAGATGAAGGAGACCGCTGAAGCCCATCTCGGCCAGAAGGTCGATCAGGCCGTCATCACGGTCCCCGCCTACTTCAACGACGCCCAGCGTCAGGCCACCAAGGACGCCGGCAAGATCGCCGGCCTCGAGGTGCTGCGCATCATCAACGAGCCGACCGCGGCTGCGCTGGCCTATGGCCTCGACAAGACCAAGAGCGGCACCATCGCGGTGTACGATCTCGGCGGCGGAACGTTCGATATCTCGATTCTCGAAATCGGCGACGGCGTGTTCGAGGTGAAGTCGACCAACGGCGACACCTTCCTCGGCGGCGAAGACTTCGACATGCGGCTCGTGGGTTATCTGGCCGACGAGTTCCAGAAGGAGCAGGGCATCAACCTGCGCAACGACAAGCTCGCCTTGCAGCGCCTGAAGGAAGCCGCTGAAAAGGCCAAGATCGAGCTGTCGTCGACGACCCAGACCGAAATCAACCTGCCGTTCATCACGGCGGACCAGACCGGGCCGAAGCATCTGACCATGAAGCTCACCCGCGCCAAGTTCGAGGCGCTGGTCGATGAGCTCGTGCAGAAGACCATCGAGCCCTGCCGCAAGGCGCTGAAGGATGCCGGCCTGACCGCCGGCGAGATCGGCGAAGTGGTGCTGGTCGGCGGCATGACCCGCATGCCGAAGGTCCAGGAAGTGGTGAAGCAGCTGTTCGGCAAGGAGCCGCACAAGGGCGTCAACCCGGACGAAGTCGTCGCCATCGGCGCGGCGATCCAGGCCGGCGTGCTGCAGGGCGACGTCAAGGACGTGCTGCTGCTCGACGTGACCCCGCTGTCGCT
>DATLXL010000007.1:0-2569 GCA_035575905.1 Bradyrhizobium sp.
CGCAGTCGTCAGGGCTGCGCGACAGCTTTTGACCGATCTCGAACAGGGACGTCGCATCGATGCCGCCGTTCTGCGCCACGCCATGCAGGCAGCGTTCGGCACCTCCGATGCGACCGGCGCCTGGAACTGGAAGACCGCTTATGATGCCTGCGAGGCGGCGACCGTCCTGTTCCTGCGGAGGCATGGCGCCGCCATGCGCGCCAAGGCGGCGTCGCCAGCGGACATGCTGTCGATGCTGATGCGGATCGCAAGTCTCCTTCCGACCCAGACACGCCGGTCCGAGGAAAGCGAATCCCTCCAGCAGTTCTCGACACCGATCGGATTGGCGTATGTCGCGAGCGTTGCCGCCGCGATCACGCCAGCCGATGTCGTGCTGGAGCCGTCGGCCGGTACCGGCCATCTGGCCGTTCTCGCAGAACTCGCCGGCGCCTCCCTCGTCCTCAATGAGTTCGCCGAGAGCCGCGCCGGCATTCTCGGGCAGATCTTTCCTGCCGTCTCCACCACGCGGTTTGACGCCGCACACATCAACGACCACCTCGATGCGCGTATCGTGCCGAGCGTGGTGCTGATGAACCCGCCGTTCTCGGCAGCGGTTCACGTCGATCGTCGGATGGCGGATGCGGCATTGCGGCACGTTACCTCCGCGTTGGCCCGTCTCCCAGAAGGCGGACGGCTGGTCACCATCACCGGCGCAAACGTCGCACCCGACAATCCCGTGTGGACCGACTCCTTCAGACGGCTGCAGGAGCAGGGCCGGGTCGTTTTCTCGGCTGCGATTGACGGCGCCGTTTTTGCCAAGCAGGGCACCGGCGTCGACACCCGCCTGACCGTCTTTGATCGAGTGCCGTCTGACGACATCGGGTCGTTCCCGGCTTCCCTCGGCATTGCGCCCGACCTGCCCACTTTGCTCGACTGGGTCATCCGGAGCGTGCCAGCACGTCATCCAATCGTAGGCACCCCGGCGGCGGCAGTGCCAGCAATTGCCAGCCCGTCCACGCCGCGGACCCTTCGCGCTTATATCGCCCAGCGCCAGCCGTCAGCGGCCGCGCCGGCAATCGGCCTGATGGCGACTGAAGTCGCCTACGAAGCAGTCAACTGGACGCCCACTGATGCCAGTACCATCACCGATGCGCTCTATGAAGCCTACACGCTTCAGTCGATCTGCATTCCCAGCGCACAGGCGCATCCGACCAAACTCGTGCAGTCGGCGGCGATGGCATCAGTCGCTCCGCCGAAGCCATCTTATCGTCCGCATTTGCCGGCCAATGTCGTAGCGGATGGCATCCTGTCCGACGCCCAGCTCGAGAGCGTCATCTACGCCGGCGAGGCCCATTCGGAGTTTCTCGCTGGCTTCTGGACGGTCGATGCCACCTTTGACGTCGTGTCAGCCGCGCGTCATGACGCGGAGAATGCCGTTCGTTTTCGCCGCGGCTGGTTCCTGGGCGACGGCACCGGCGCGGGCAAGGGCCGGCAGGTTGCCGGTATCCTGCTCGACAACTGGCTCAAGGGCCGCCGTCGTGCGGTCTGGATCAGCAAATCCGACAAGCTGATCGAGGATGCGCAGCGCGATTGGTCGGCGCTCGGGGTGGAGCGGTTGCTCGTCACGCCGCTTTCCCGCTTCCGGCAGGGCACGCCGATCCGACTTCGGGAGGGCATCCTATTTACCACCTACGCTACGCTGCGCACTGACGAGCGTGGAGAAAAGCTTTCGCGTGTCAAGCAGATCGTTGAATGGTTGGGCTCCGAGTTCGACGGAGTGATCGTCTTCGACGAGAGCCACGCCATGCAGAATGCGGTCGGGGGCAAGGGCGAGCGCGGCGACCAGGCGGCCTCTCAGCAGGGGCGCGCGGGCCTGAGACTCCAGCACGCCTTGCCAAATGCTCGCGTGGTTTATGTATCGGCGACAGGCGCCACCACGGTTCACAACCTCGCTTATGCCCAACGCCTCGGGCTATGGGGCGGTGCCGACTTCCCGTTCGCCACCCGAGCCGAATTCGTCGAGGCGATCGAGGAGGGTGGCGTCGCGGCCATGGAGGTGCTGGCGCGCGATCTCAAGGCGCTCGGTCTCTACGCCGCCCGTTCGCTCTCTTACGAGGGCGTCGAGTACGAGCTCGTCGAGCACCAGCTTACGCCGGAGCAGGTTCGCATCTACGATGCCTATGCCGGCGCATTCAGCATCATCCATAACAATCTCGACGCGGCGATGCGCGCCGCCAACATCACCGGCGAGACCGGCACTCTGAACGCGCAGGCTAAGTCCGCGGCGCGATCTGCCTTCGAAAGCGCCAAGCAGCGCTTCTTCGGCCATCTGCTCACCTCGATGAAGACGCCTTCGTTGATCCGCTCGATCGAGCGCGATCTTGATGCCGGCCATGCGGCCGTCATCCAGATCGTCTCGACCGGCGAAGCGCTGATGGAGCGCCGGCTGGCGGAGATTCCGACCGAAGAGTGGAGCGACGTTCAGGTCGACATCACCCCGCGGGAGTATGTCCTCGATTACCTCGCCCATTCCTTCCCGGTCCAGCTCTATGAGCCCTTCACCGACTCAGAGGGTAATCTCTCTTCCCGG
>DATLXL010000008.1:0-107676 GCA_035575905.1 Bradyrhizobium sp.
CCGCGACCCTGGCGTCCATCCCTGCCGGCCCGTGCTGGCAGGGCAACGGTGACAACAAAGGCCGCTCACCGGGGAGAGTACGTATAAGCCGTAAAGCCATTGCGCGGGGAAAGCCGGGATGTCTCGGCTGTACCTGTCAAATCCGTGTGCGCTTCTTCTCTACCCATTGCACACGGCGATGCGGGTGCATCCGGCGCCCGGCTTTCCCTGCGCCCTCAATGCAAAGAGGGCCAACGAATTTGGCAAAGCTCGAGCAAAAACGTGCTGCGAGAGCGATAGCGCCTGCCCAGCCGCATCGCTCGAAAAGCTGCGCAGCCACGGCCCGGTCACTCCAATCTAGCGCGGTTCTGAAGTTGGAAATCGTCCGGCGCCAGTGGCCGAGCATGAAGGCAGTCGATCGCCGGCCGGTCCGGCGGAAACCCGGCGTGAAGAAAGGAGGCATTTTGGTGTCTTTATGGTTGCGCGATGGCAACGATTGTAGCGTTGCTGCAACAGACATCCAACATTTGAGTGGAAACCGCGGTGGTCGGACCAAACGCCGCTTTTTAGCCACACCCCTCCATGAAATCATTGTCTAGAAGTCCACAGCACTAAGCCACGGCGAAGGGAGGGACCTCCCGGGACCGGAAGCGAGCAAGCCCTGTGGAGCGGACCCGCGCGATGGACGCCAGGACGAACATCAAGGCCCGGTTGCCCAGCCGTCACGTGACGGAAGGGCCCGAGCGCGCGCCGCATCGCTCCTATCTCTACGCCATGGGGCTGACAACCCAGCAGATTCACCAGCCTTTCGTGGGCGTTGCCTCCTGCTGGAACGAAGCCGCCCCCTGCAATATCGCGCTGATGCGCCAGGCCCAGGCCGTCAAGAAGGGCGTGGCGGCCGGCGGCGGCACCCCGCGGGAATTCTGCACCATTACCGTCACCGACGGCATCGCCATGGGCCATGACGGCATGCGTTCCTCGCTGCCGTCGCGCGAATGCATCGCCGACTCGGTCGAACTGACCGTGCGCGGCCATGCCTATGACGCGCTGGTGGGGCTCGCCGGCTGCGACAAGTCCTTGCCCGGCATGATGATGGCGATGGTTCGCCTCAACGTGCCCTCGATCTTCATCTATGGCGGCTCGATCCTGCCCGGCAGCTTCCGCGGCCAGCCGGTGACCGTGCAGGACATGTTCGAGGCCGTCGGCAAGCACTCGGTCGGCGAGATGTCGGACGAGGATCTCGACGAGATCGAGCGGGTGGCTTGCCCCTCTGCCGGCGCCTGCGGCGCTCAATTTACCGCGAACACCATGGCGACGGTCTCCGAAGCCATCGGGCTCGCGTTGCCGTATTCGGCGGGTGCGCCGGCGCCTTACGAGATCCGCGACTCCTTCTGCGCGGCGGCGGGCGAGAAAGTGGTTGAACTGATCGCGCTAAACCTGCGTCCGCGCGACATTGTCACCCGCAAGGCGCTGGAAAATGCCGCCGCCGTGGTCGCCGCTTCCGGCGGTTCGACCAACGCTGCGCTGCACCTGCCGGCGATCGCCCACGAGTGCGGCATACAATTCAATCTGTTCGATGTTGCGGAAATCTTCAAAAAGACACCGTATGTCGCCGATTTGAAGCCGGGCGGTCGTTATGTTGCCAAAGACATGTTCGAGGTTGGCGGCATTCCGCTTCTGATGAAAACGTTGCTCGATAATGGCTACTTGCACGGTGATTGCCTGACCGTGACCGGCCGGACGATCGCCGAAAACCTCAAAAGCGTGAAATGGAATCCGCACCAGGATGTCGTGCGGCCAGCCGACAAGCCGATCACCGTGACGGGCGGTGTGGTCGGCTTGAAGGGAAATCTCGCTCCAGAAGGTGCGATCGTGAAAGTCGCGGGCATGTCGAAGTTGAAATTTACCGGGCCGGCCCGCTGCTTCGACCGCGAGGAGGATGCCTTCGAGTCCGTCCAGAAGCGGACCTACAGGGAAGGCGAGGTCATCGTGATCCGCTACGAGGGACCGCGCGGCGGTCCCGGCATGCGGGAAATGCTTTCCACCACGGCGGCGCTGACCGGCCAGGGCATGGGCGGCAAGGTCGCGCTCATCACCGACGGCCGGTTTTCCGGCGCCACCCGGGGCTTCTGCATCGGCCATGTCGGGCCGGAAGCCGCCATCGGCGGGCCGATCGGGCTGCTTCAGGATGGCGACATCATCGAGATCGATGCCGAGGCCGGTACCCTTAACGTAAAATTGACCGACTCCGAGCTTGCCGAACGCAAAACCAAATGGGCGCCGCGCGCGACGAATCACACGTCGGGTGCGTTGTGGAAGTATGCCCAGCAGGTTGGGCCTGCGGTGGATGGGGCGGTTACCCACCCTGGTGGCGCACACGAGAAACAGTGCTATGCGGACATCTAGGCGCACCATATTCGCGTTTGTCTTCGCGGCCCTCCCGCTGGCTTCCGCGTTCGGATTCGACGGCACGCCGGTCAACGGACCGGTCGCCAAGCAGGGCGGGCCCACGCCGGCGCCAACCGTTGCATCGGTGCCCTCGGGGTCCGCACCCCTGGGCAACAAGCCGGTTCCGCCGACAGCCGTGCCGGCATCGGCCGGAGCCGTCAATACGCCATCCTCCTCGCGGATCGCGCTGGAATATGCCGCCGAGGGCGGCCATCCCGTGGCGCAGTGGAAGCTCGGGCGGATGTATGCCGATGGCGATGGCGTCGTGCAGAACGACCTGCGCGCCTTCGAATATTTCAGCAAGATCGCCAACCAGCACGCCGAGGATAATCCCTGGGCGCCGCAGGCCGGCATCATCGCCAACGCCTTTGTGGCGCTTGGCCGCTACTATCTCAGCGGCATCCCGAACACCAAGGTGAAGGCCGATCCGGAGCGGGCGCGGGAAATGCTCAATTACGCCGCGTCCTATTTCGGCAATGCGGACGCGCAGTATGATCTGGCGCGGCTCTATCTGCGGGACGCCGGCTCTTCGCCGGAGAATTTCCGCAACGGCACCCGTTGGCTCGGCCTTGCCGCGCAGAAGGGCCAGTACCAGGCGCAGGCGCTGCTCGGGCAGATGCTGTTCAACGGCGACCAGATGCCGCCGCAGCGCGCCCGCGGGCTGATGTGGCTGACGCTCGCCCGCGAAAACGCCGGCGCGGACGAGGCCTGGATCAAGGAAAGCTACAACCGGGCGATCGCCAGCGCCTCCGAGAGCGACCGCGCCATGGCCTTGCAGATGCTGGAGCTGTGGGTGAAGGGCCGCCCGAACTAGGGCATGATCCGGAAAAGTGTGAGGCGGTTTTCCAAAAAGATCACGCGCAATCAACAACCTAGAGCGCGAGGGCGATTCGTCCAGATCTCCATCGCGCTTTAGGGCGGCGCCAGGTGCCGACGCCTCAGGCCGTCTCGAGATCGAGATCCGCCCAGACCGGCACGTGGTCCGACGGCTTCTCCCAGGCCCGCACATAGCTGTCGATGCCGACATCGATCAGGCGGTCGCCGGCCTGGGGCGAGAGCAGCAGGTGGTCGATGCGCAGGCCCCAGTTCTTTTGCCAGGCCCCGGCCTGGTAATCCCAGAATGTATACTGGCCCGGCGCATCGCTGACCGCGCGCAGCGCATCCGTCAGGCCGAGGCCGAGCAGGGACTGGAAGGCTTCGCGGGTAGCCGGACGGAACAGGGCGTCATCGACCCAGGCGGCGGGATTATGCACGTCGGCGGCGGCCGGGATGACGTTGAAGTCGCCCGCCAGCACCAGCGGCTCCTCGGCCTTGAGCCGCTCCCGCGAATATTCAAGAAGGCGGGACATCCATTTGAGTTTGTAGGCATATTTTTCGCCGGGCGCCGGGTTGCCATTGGGCAGGTAAAGGCACGCCACCCGCATCACGCCGCGCTTGAGCGTGACCACGCCTTCGATGAAGCGGGCATGGTCGTCGGCGTCATCGCCCGGGAGGCCCGACTTGGTCTCGTCAAAGGGCAGCTTGGAGAGCAGGGCAACGCCGTTGAAGGTTTTCTGGCCGTGGAACACGACGTTGTAGCCGAGCGACTCGATCTCGAGCCGCGGGAACGCCTCGTCGGTGCATTTGGTTTCCTGCAGGCAGACAATCTCCGGCGAGCACTCCTTCAACCACGTCATGAGGTTTTCGAGCCGCTGCCGGATCGAATTGACGTTCCACGTAGCAATACGCATGAAAATGACCCGGCCCGTAACCCAGAATTCGCCAACAGTGGCATACCATCGGACGACTGGCTGTGGTAACCATTTACAAACAAGGCGCAAAAATCGCCGTCAAGGGGGCAGGCTGGCCGTCCCGGCCTTTTGACCGGCGGACTGAAAAAAATGAAACAACGAACCTGGATTTTACTTGCAGGCGCGCTGGGCATTGTCGCGGTAGCCGCCTTCGCCACAAGATCGTACTGGATCGGCGGCAACGCCAGTGCCCAGGCGCCGCAGCGGCCGCGCACGATATCGGTTGAACTTGCCAAGGCCGAGCGTCGGCCCGTTCCTGTCGATGTCGATGCGATCGGCACCGTCACGCCCATCATGAGCGTCGCGCTGAAGTCGCGCCTCGAGACCACCATCGTCTCGGTCCATTTCGAGGACGGCGCCAAGGTGAAAGAGGGCGACCTGCTGTTCATGCTGGACTCGCGCCAGATCGACGCCCAGATCGAGCAGGCCGAGGGAACGCTGGCCAGAGACCAGGCCCAGCTCGAGGGCGTGCAGCGCGACCTGCGCCGCTACACCGATCTGGTGGCCAAGGGTGCCACCACGCAAGTCAACGTCGACAACGCGAAGACGCAGTCCGACGCGCTCAGCGCCACCATCAAGGTCGACCAGGCGGCGCTCGACAACCTGAAGGTCCAGAAGAGCTTCACCGAGATCCGCGCGCCGTTTTCGGGCCGCATCAGTTCGGCCAACGTGAAGGTCGGCAATTTCGTTCGTCCCGCCGACACCCAGCCGCTTGCGGTGATCAACCAGATGGCGCCGGTCTACGTCACCTTCGCGGTGCCGCAGCGGGTGCTGGTCGATCTGCGCGAATCCATGGCCAGGAGCGGCGGCTCCAGCGTGGGCGCGACCATCCCGGGCCGGCAGAATTCGGAGCAAGGCAAGGTGGCGATGGTGGAGAACACCGTCGATGCCACCACCGGCATGATCACCGTGCGCGGCATCATGGACAACGGCAACGAGACGCTGTGGCCGGGCACGCTGGTGCAGACCAAGCTCACGATCCGCACCGAAGACGCCGTGGTGGTGCCGACGGTCGCCGTCCAGCGCAGCCAGAACGGCAATTTCGTGTTCGTGGTAAAGGACGGCGCCGCCAGGGTGACGCCGGTGAAGGTCGAGCGCACTTTCGGAGGATACTCGGTGATTGCGGAAGGACTGTCGGGCGGCGAGAGCGTCGTGACCGACGGCCAGTTGCTGCTGTCCGAAGGCACGCGCGTCGAGCCGCGGGCCAAGAAGGCCGGAGCCTAGCCGATGTCGCTCTCCGAACTCTGTATCCGCCGGCCGGTCATGACGACGCTGATCACGGCGACGATCATCGCCTTTGGCGTGTTCGGATTCCGCCTGCTGCCGGTGTCGGCCCTGCCGCGGGTCGACTTCCCGACCATCGCCGTGACCGCGACCTTGCCGGGCGCCAGCGCCGATACCATGGCCGCATCGGTGGCCGGTATCATCGAGCGCCAGCTTTCGACCATCGCCGGCATCTCCTCGATGTCGTCGAGTTCGTCGCAGGGCACCACCGTCATCACCATCCAGTTCGATCTCAACCGCAACATCGATGCGGCGGCGCTCGACGTGCAGACCGCGCTGACGATCGCGCAGAGACGGCTGCCGATCGAAATGACGATTCCGCCGAGCTTCCGCAAGGTGAACCCGGCGGACTTCCCGGTGCTGTTCGTCTCGCTCGGCTCGGCAACGCTGCCGCTCTCGGCGGTCAATGAATACGGCGACATCACCATCGGTCAGGCGCTGTCGCAGCTGCCGGGCGTCGCGCAGGTGCTGATCTACGGCACGCAAAAATTCGCCATTCGCGTCCAGGCCGATCCCGAAGCTGCCGCGGCGCGCGGACTGACGCTGGAGGACATCCGGACAGCGGTATCGCGCGCCAACTCCTCGACGCCGGTCGGCACGCTGAACGGTCCCAAGCAGGACGTGGCGCTGCAGGCTTCCGGCCAGATGGACAAGGCGGCCGACTACAAGAGCATCGTGGTGGCCTTCCGCAACGGCTCGCCGGTGAAGCTCGACGAGGTCGCGCGCATCTATGAAAGCGTGGAAAACGACAAGATCGCGACCTGGCTCGGCAACGAGCGCGCCATCGTGCTGGCGATCCAGAAGCAGCCCGACGCCAATACGGTGGCGGTGGTCGATGCGGTGCTGGCCAAGCTGCCGGCGCTGCGCGCCTCCATTCCGCCCTCGGTGACCATACAGGTCATGATGGATCGCTCGATCGCCGTCCGTCAGGCCGTGGCCGACGTCGAGGAAACCCTGATGATCGCGATCGCGCTGGTCATCATGGTGATCTTCCTGTTCCTGCGTAAGGTATCCGCGACCCTCATTCCGGCGCTGGCGGTGCCGATCTCGCTATGCGGCACCTTTGCCGTCATGTACGGGCTCGATTACTCCATCAACAACATGACGCTGCTGGCGCTGACGCTGTCGGTCGGCTTCGTGGTCGACGACGCCATCGTCATGCTGGAAAACATCGTCCGGCATATCGAGAACGGCATGAAGCCGTACGAGGCCGCGCTGAAGGGCGCGCGCGAGATCGGTTTCACCATCATCTCGATCACCTTCTCGCTGATCGCGGTGTTCATTCCGGTGCTGCTGATGGGTGGCATCGTCGGCCGCGTGTTCCGCGAATTCGCCGTCACCATCTCGATTGCGATCGTGGTGTCCGGCTTCGTGTCCCTGACGCTGACACCCATGTTGTGCGCTCGCGTGCTGAAAGCCCACGACGGCCACGAGCGGCCGAACGTCGTGCTGCGGCTGTTCGAGCGGATGTTCGATTCCTGGCTCCGCGCCTATGAGTGGACGCTGGACAAAGTGCTGGCGCGCAAGGCCGCGATGTTGCTGGTCACGTTCGCGACGCTCGGCGGTACCATCTATCTCTACATGATCGTGCCGAAGGGATTTTTCCCGCAGGAGGACACCGGCTTCCTGATCGGCGTCACCGAGGCTGCCACCGATACTTCCTTTGAGGCAATGAAGGAGCGGCAGCAGGCGCTGGTGAAGATTCTGCAGGACGATCCTGCGATCGAATATCTCAATTCGACCGTCGGCTCCGGCGGGCCCAACCCGACCGCGAATTACGGCCGGCTGTTCATCGCGCTGAAGCCGAAAAAGGAGCGCGACCACCTCAACCAGATCATCGCCCGGCTTCGCGTCAAGGCGCGCGCGGTCCCTGGCATTCAGGCATTTTTCCAGCCGATCCAGAACCTCAACATTGGCGGCCGCATTTCGAAGAGCCAGTATCAGTATGTGATGCAGAGCGGCGACACCGATTCGCTGTACCGCCTGGCGCCGGAAATGCGCGACAAGATCGAGAAGATCCCGGGCCTGCTCGACGTCACCACCGACCTCTACATCAAGAACCCGCAGATGACGGTCGACATCGACCGCGAGAAAGCGATGGTCTACGGCGTTACCGTCGATCAGGTTCGTAACCAGCTCTACAATGCCTACGGTTCGCGTCAGGTCGGCACCATCTACATGCCGTCCAACGACTACCAGATCATCCTGGAGGCGCAGCCGCAGTTCCGCATCGATCCGTCGGACCTGTCCAAGCTCTACATGAAGACGGCGGCCGGCCAGACCATTCCGCTCGACGCGGTCGCCAGGATGGTGCCGAGCGTCGGCCCGCTGCAGATCAACCACCAGGGCCAGCAGCCGGCGGTGACGATCTCGTTCAACCTGGCGCCCGGCTATTCGCTGGGCTACGCCGTCGACAAGATCACCCAGCTCGAGCAGGCATCGAACCTGCCGGTGACGATCGCGACCGGCTTCTCCGGCACCGCGCAGGTGTTCCAGGATTCGCTGCGCGGGCAGGGCGTGCTGATCCTGGCCGCCGTGTTCGCCGCCTTCGTGATCCTCGGCATTCTCTATGAGAGCTTCATCCATCCGATCACGATCATCTCCGGCCTGCCGTCGGCCGGCATTGGCGCGATCCTGACCCTGATGCTGTTCGGCATGGAAATGTCAGTGATCGCGATGATCGGCATCGTCATGCTGGTCGGCATCGTCAAGAAGAACGCGATCATGATGGTCGACTTCGCGCTGGAGCGCCGCCGCGTCGGGCTGTCCGCCGAGCACGCCATCCGCGAAGCCGCGCTGCTGCGCTTCCGCCCCATCATGATGACGACCTTCGCCGCGATTTTCGGTACGCTGCCGATCGCGCTCGGCGCCGGCGCCGGCGCCGAGCTGCGGCAGCCGCTGGGCATCGCCGTGGTCGGCGGTCTCTGCGTCTCGCAATTGCTGACGCTCTACATCACGCCGGTGGTCTACATCTATCTCGACCGCATCGACCGTCGCCTCAAGCGCCGCCTGCAGCCCCAGGAGGACGACATCGGCGATGTCGGTGAGCCGCCGCCGCGCGTGGCGGCTGCGGAATGATGGCAGCGGGGAGGGCGATGCGGCTTGCGGGTTGGCTTGCGTGGGCAACCATGGCGGCGTTCGCGATTCCCTCGCGTGCCGCCGAGCCGATCGAAATCTTCGACGCCCATCTGCACTACAATTGGGAGCCGAAGCCCTACTACCAGCTCGACGACGTGCTGGCGCTGTTCCGCAAGAACCGCGTCACCGGCATTCTCGCCACCAGCCGGCCCAATACGGGTACGCATGCGCTGATGGATGCCAAGCCCGAGGGGCTCCGGGTGGTGCCGTTCATCCGCCCCTACCGGGTGCGCGCGGACATCCAGACCTGGTTCGGCGATCCCCTGATGTTCGAGCTCGTCCAGGAGGAGTTCAAGCGCGGCTACTACCGCGGCATCGGCGAATTCCACATTTCCGGCAAGGCCGCTGATACAGACGTGGTGAAGAACATCGTCAACTTCGCCGTCGCCAACAATCTCTATCTGCACGCCCATGCCGACGACGAGGCCGTCGAAATCCTGATGCGGCATAATCCACGCGCGCAGATCATCTGGGCGCATACCGGCTTTGGGCTTTCGACCGACCGGGTTGCTGCGATGCTGACGAAGTATCCAAAACTGTGGGGCGAATTGTCATACCGCAGCGGCATTGTCGACGGCGGCGGCAGGCTGAGCGCGGAGTGGCGCGGCCTGTTCGAGAAGTTCCCGGACCGCTTCCTGCTCGGCTCCGACACCTGGATCTCCGAGCGCTGGGCGAGCTACGGCGACATCATGGCCGGGTACCGGGCATGGCTCGACCAGCTTCCGCCGAAGACTGCGGCGCAAATCGCCAATGGCAACGCCAAGGCGCTGTTCGCCGCTCATTGATTATTCCAAAACGGTGAGCCAATGCCGTTAGCCTACGGGTCCGGCGCGATCAGCAGATCTTCCGGGTTGAACTGAAGCTGCATGGTGTCGCCGTTGATGATGTAGGCGTCATGCATATTCGCTTTCTCGCCGTTGGGAAGTCTGAGCGAGTCATCCCGGTGGATCGGGTCCTGACGAATCCAGGAATCAAACTGTCCAAGACCGGAGTGGCCTGACGAGAAATAAGAGGCAAGGCGGCGGAACAGCTTCGGCCACATCACCAGCCCTTGAAGCTCGTCAAGGTCGGAAATGCGAGCAGCATTGGCGAGACTGACATCTTCCGACGGAAAGAGGCCCGCCTGGCCTTGTCTGGCCGTCGCAATCACCTGTCGCATGTTCTGCACCAGAGTGATCGGCATCGTGTCGTAGGGCTCGACATAGGCGAGCCCTGCCATGACGAGCTGGGAATTCACACTTTGGTTGAGGCGCGGGGCCTCCAGGAAAATGTTGGTGCCGTCCGCCTCTGTCGTGGTTCCCGCATACACCTGTCCGAGCAGTCTCCCGTTGGATTCGATGCCGTTCGCGATGACGTAGCCCGGCATGGGATTGACGTCGACGGACTCTACCACGTTCGGCAGATCGTCGAAGAAACGGACATTGGTGAAGCCCAGAAGCCGCAGGTTGAGATCGCGGGCCTCTTCCGCGAACTGCAGTTGCTGATGCGCGCCCTGGAAGTGGGTTTCCAGCGCATCGATGCCCTCATAGCGGACGGGAATGTTTCCTCGAGCGTTGAAGCCGGGTCCGACGTGAGAAAACCAGGGCAGGCCGCGCACCAGTTGGGGGTCGTCGGGATGAAAGGTGACGGTGTCCCCGTCGGGCTGGGGGCCTTGTCTTGGTCTGTCCGGATAGTGGATCCAGTAGTTTCCCTTGATCAGCGTATACCTTGCCACAACCGTCTCCCCACTTGATTGAGCACCGCAGTGATCGGGCCGGGTGCCAATGCAAGATAGCGAGCGAATATGAACTCGCTATGAGGTAGTTCACAGTCGTGACAACATGGACGCCAGGCGCTCTGGCGATCAGCGTCCCAGCGCATCATAGGGAGGTCGATCAGATCGAGAAGCTCGTCCCGCAGCCGCAGGAGGCGGTGGCGTTCGGGTTGACCACGCGGAAGGATGCGCCGATCAGGTCGTCGACGAAATCGACTTCCGAACCCGCCAGGAACGGCACCGAGGCGGAATCGACGAGCACCACCGCATTCTCGCGGGAGATCACCAGATCGTCCTCGGCCTTGGCGTGGTCGACATCGAACTTGTATTGAAAGCCCGAGCAGCCGCCACCTTCGACGCTGATGCGCAGCATGGCGCCGTCGCCTTCGCCCTTGAGGATTTCGCCGATGCGGCGGGCAGCGCGTTCGCTGACGGTGATGGCAGTCGTCATAGGCCGGTCTCCAGACTGGTCGATCCTGGATGCGTCATACCCAATTCATTTGGTATCCCGCATTCCCCATAGTTAAGTGCAGGGACCAGTGGAATCAAATGGATAAGGATTAAATTGCCGTGACGGTCGGTATGGCAGCCCCGCGGGCGCCCTTTGCCTGCGACCCGGCCGAGAGCCGCGGGCGGCTGTTTGCGGAGCCGCCGAGCCGGACCCGCAGCCCGTTCCGCAGGGATTGCGACCGGGTGATCCATTCCACGGCGTTCCGCCGGTTGAAGCACAAGACCCAGGTTTTCGTGTTCCACGAGGGCGATCATTACCGCACCCGGCTGACCCATTCGCTGGAAGTGGCCCAGATCGCCCGCGCATTGGCCCGCCAGCTCGGGCTCGACGAAGACCTCACCGAGACACTGGCGCTGGCGCATGATCTCGGGCACCCCCCGTTCGGCCATGCCGGGGAGAGGGCGCTGGATGCCTGCCTGAAGGACCATGGCGGGTTCGACCACAATGCGCAGGCGCTGCGGGTCGTCACCTCGCTGGAGCATCGCTATCCCGAATTCGACGGGCTCAACCTGACCTGGGAATCGCTGGAAGGAATCGTCAAGCACAACGGCCCATTGACCGGGCGCGATGGCGCGCCGGTCGGAGCCTACCGCGAGCATGGCGTGCCAACAGGCATTGCCGACTATGTCAAAAGCTTCGACCTGGAACTTTGGAGCTTTGCCTCGATGGAGGCGCAAGTCGCCGCGATAGCCGATGACATCGCCTACGACGCCCACGACATCGACGATGGCTTGCGTGCAGGTCTGTTCCGCATCGATGATCTCAAGGTGATCCCGCTGATCTCGGACATCGTCGGCGAGATCACCCGCCACTACCCCAATCTCGACGACGTCAGGCGCGGCGCCGAGGTGGTGCGCGAGCTGATCTCCTGTTTGATCGGCGCCGTCATGACGGAATCGAACCATCGCATCGCTGCAGTGCGCCCGCGATCGGCGCAGGATGTTCGTGCCCAAAGCCGCGCCCTGATCGCCTTTCCCTCCGAAATTGCCAAGGCGGAGACGGAAATCAAGGCGTTCCTCTATCAGCACATGTACCGGCACAAGCGCGTGATGCGGGTGATGGAGGAGGCCGAACAGATTGTCGTTGATCTGTTCGAGCGCTATCGCAAATCGCCCGGCGACCTGCCGCCGGAATGGCTGGAGGGCACGGGCCGGGAAACCGACACCGGGCGGGCCCGCCGGATCGGCAATTTCATCGCCGGGATGACCGACCGCTACGCGTTGATCGAGCATCAAAGGCTTTTTGACTCGACCCCGGATTTGCGTTAGGCGGCGGCTCATGGCCGAAAAATCCCCGTCACAGCACCTGTTTGCCATCGTTTTGGCGCGTGTTCACGCCGTTTGCGCGCAGCTTGCCGCCGAGGGCGGCTGGCCGGCGGATAGCGATTTCTCGCGCGTGGTGGTCGAGCCGCCGCGCGATGCCAGCCATGGCGACATGGCGACCAATGCCGCCATGGTGCTGGCCAAGGACGCCAAGGCAAAGCCGCGCGAGCTCGCCGACAAGATCGCCGACAAGCTGCGCAGCGAAGACCTGATTGCATCCGTGGATGTCGCCGGACCCGGCTTCATCAACCTGGCGCTGAAGCCGTCGGCCTGGATCGACGAACTGCGCACGGTGCTGCGAGAGGGTCCGGCCTACGGCCAGAGTGCTATCGGGGCGGCACAGAAGGTCAATGTCGAGTACGTCTCGGCCAATCCCACGGGGCCGATGCATGTCGGGCATTGCCGCGGCGCGGTGTTCGGCGATGCGCTGTCGAATCTGCTGCAGTTCGCCGGCTTCGACGTCACCCGCGAATACTACATCAACGATGCCGGCGCGCAGGTCGACGTGCTCGCGCGTTCGGCATTCCTGCGCTACCGCGAGGCGCTCGGTGAGGATATCGGCGCGATACCCGAAGGCCTTTATCCCGGAGATTATCTGAAGCCCGTGGGCGAGGCGCTCGCGAAAGAGCATGGCGACAAGCTGAAGGCGATGAGCGAAGCCGCGTGGCTGCCGACCGTGCGCGCCAAGGCGATCGCGATGATGATGGACGAGATCAGGGGCGATCTTGCCGCGCTCAACATCAAGCACGAAGTGTTTTTCTCCGAGCGATCGCTGATCGAGACCGGCAACAATCGTGTTGCCCAAACCATCGATTACCTGCGCCAGAAGGGCGATATCTACGAGGGCAGCCTGCCGCCGCCGAAAGGCAAGCCGGTCGAGGATTACGAGGATCGCGTGCAGACGCTGTTCCGCGCCACCGCCTATGGCGACGACGTCGATCGACCGCTGATCAAGTCGGACGGCTCCTACACCTACTTCGCCTCCGACATCGCCTATCATAAGGACAAGTACGATCGCGGCTTCCGTGACCTGATCGACGTCTGGGGGGCCGACCATGGCGGTTACATCAAGCGCGTGCAGGCGGCGATCAAGGCGGTCACCGGCGACAAGGCCACGCTTGACGTCAAGATCGTCCAGCTCGTGCGTCTGCTGCGCAACGGCGAGCAGGTCCGGATGTCGAAGCGCTCGGGCGATTTCGTCACGTTGCGCGAAGTCGTCGACGAGGTCGGCTCGGATGCCGTCCGCTTCATGATGCTGTTTCGCAAGAACGACGCCGTGCTGGATTTCGATCTCGCCAAGGTGATCGAGCAGTCCAAGGACAATGCCGTTTTCTACGTCCAGTACGGTCACGCCCGCGGTCATTCCATCTTCCGCAACGCGCGCGAGGAGGTGGTCCGCGACCTTCCGGAGCAGGCGGGGGCGCGGCTGGCCTATCTGGCAGGCGCAGCGGTCGAGCGGCTCACCGAGCCCTCGGAACTGGAAATATTACGGCGGCTGGCGGTCTACCCCCGGACGGTCGAGGCGGCGGCGGTTGCACATGAGCCACACCGAATCGCCTTTTACCTGTATGACTTAGCCAGCGAGTTCCATGCGCTTTGGACCAAGGGCCGCGATTTGCCCCATTTACGCTTCATTATCAATGATGATGCACAGCTTACAAAGGCGCGCTTGGCCATGGTCCAGGGCGTCGTCTCGGTTCTGGCGTCCGGACTGGCCGTGCTTGGCGTCCACGCCCCGACGGAGATGAGGTAGCTTAGTAGCTAGGGGTAGACCGCCGCGTGCATGGGGATGCCCGCGGCCATCTGGCGGGTGACCATTCGTTTGTCGTACGATTTGGCTCCTTCCTGAAGGGGATGCATCGTAGGCGATGGCTGAACGATATCAGGACCGACCGTTTCCCGCCCATGACTATGGTCGCGGCGCAGATCAGCACGGCTCGAAAGCTGAAGGCGATCCCTTGGCGGAGCTGGCGCGCCTCATCGGCCAGACCGACCCCTTTGCGATCGAGCGCACCCATGCGAAAGCCCAACCGCAAGCCGGGCCGCGCCAGCCGGCTCCGCAACATCAGCCGCAGCAATACGAGCCCGACGAGGCGTATGAGGCGGACTCCTATGAGCCGGAGCCCGAGCGGCCGGCCGGTCCGCCGCCGTGGATGCAGCGCGCCAATGCAAGGACGCAGCCGCCCGCGCCGCAATACGATGACGAGGCGGATTATCAGCCGAGCCCGGTGCATCCGCTGCATCGCTACGCGCAGCAGCCTGCCGCGCCGGTGCCGCCGCCCCAGCCGCAATATCAGCACCAGGACGAGCAGCAATACGCCGAGCAGCAATACGCCGAGGAGCAGCCAGCCGATCCCTCGCGCTACGACGATGCGCTGTATGGGCAGATCGAGTCCGCGCAGGATTATCAGCGCGAGCCGGCCTATCCCGACGATCCCTACGCCTATCAGGGCGCCTACGACGAGGAGGCGGAGGAGCCACCGCGCAAGCGTGGCGGCATGATCATGGTTGCGGGCGTGCTGGTGCTGGCCGTGCTCGGCACGGGCGCCGCCTTTGCCTATCGCAGCTTCATCGGCTCTCAGCGCAGCGGCGAGCCGCCGGTCATCAGGGCCGACAACCGCCCAACCAAGATCGTGCCGGCACAGGCCGACACGCCGAAGGCGCCGGATCGCATGACGTTCGGCGACGGCAACGAGAAGATCGTGCCGCGCGAGGAGACCCCGGTCGACATCAACGCCCGCAGTGGCCCGCGCGTGGTGTTTCCGCCGCTGAACCAGAACGCCAATCCGCCGCCCGCGGCCAGCGTGTCGCCGAATGCGCCGATGCCTCCTGCCGCCGGCAACGGTACTTTGCCCAACAACGAGCCGCGCCGGATCAGGACTCTTTCGGTGAAGGGCGACGCTGCGGATGCCGGCATGCCCGCCGGCGGATCTGCCGGTGCTGCAAGACCGGCGCTCCCTGCACAGGTTGCAGCGCCCCGGGCGCCGGCGGCGACGGCCGCGCCTTCACGCAGTCCGCCGAGCTCGGCCAACGCCAGCGCCAACGCGCCGCTCTCCATCGCGCCCGGCGCGCCGGAGCCGGCCGAGCAACCGGCACGGGTCGCCGCCGTCAATCCCACGGAGCCGGCCGCGCCGGCTTCGACCGCGGGGTTTGTGGTCCAGGTTTCGTCGCAGAAGAGCGAAGCCGACGCGCAGGCTTCCTACCGCGTCCTGCAGGGCAAGTACGGCACCGTGCTGGGCTCGCGCTCGCCCGTGATCAAGCGCGTCGACCTGACGGACAAGGGCAAGGGGATCGTCTACCGCGCCTATGCCGGCCCGTTCGCGACAAATGAGCAGGCGTCGCGGGTCTGCACCGATCTCAAGGCGGCCGGACTGTCGGACTGCTATATCCATAAGAATTGAGCGTGGTTTGCTTGACCCCCGGGCAGGCGGAGGGCAAACCCGGCCCATGCCGAGCCGCGCATTCATCACCGGTATTTCTGGACTGGAACTAACCCCCGCCGAGCGCGATTTCATCCGCGCCGAGCGCCCCTGGGGCTTCATTCTGTTCAAACGCAACGTCGATACGCCCGCCCAAGTCGTTCGGCTGGTTGGCGAATTGCGCGATGTCCTGGGTGAGGCCGACGCTCCGGTCCTGATCGACCAGGAGGGTGGCCGGGTGCAGCGTCTGGGGCCGCCGCACTGGCCCGCCTATCCCCCCGGAGCGGTATTCGGCGCGCTCTACGACGCCGGGCCCAAGCTGGGCCTGAGAGCGGCTCGCCTGAGCAACCGGCTCATCGCCTCTGATCTGGCCGAACTTGGCATCACCGTGGACTGTCTGCCGCTGGCGGATGTGCCGGTTGCCGGGGCCGACAACGTGATCGGCAACCGCGCCTATGGAACCGAGCCGGCCAAGGTCGCGGCGATCGCGCGGGCGGTCACCGAGGGGCTGGAGCAGGGCGGCATCCTCCCGGTCCTCAAGCACATTCCCGGGCACGGCCGTGCCACGGCAGACAGCCATTTCCGACTGCCGAGGGTCGATGCGCCGCAAGACGAGCTGGAACGAACCGACTTTGCTGCGTTTGTGCCGCTGGCGGACCTGCCGATGGCGATGACCGCACATGTTGTGTTTAGCGCACTCGACCCCGCCCATCCGGCGACGACTTCTGCGACAATCATCGAACGGGTGATTCGCGGCAGTATTGGATTCCAGGGTTTGTTAATGAGTGACGATGTTTCCATGAACGCGCTGGCGGGATCGATCGCCGAGCGGACAAGGTCCATCGTCGTGGCCGGTTGCGACATGGTCCTGCATTGCAACGGCAAGCTCGACGAGATGCGCGAGGTTGCCGATCACGCGCCGGAATTGTCCGGCATGGCGCTGGAGCGCGCCCTCCGGGCGCTCGGCTCGCGCAAGCGCCCGGCACCGTTCGACCGCATGGCGGCGCGGGCCGAGTTGGACGCATTGGTCGAACGGGCGGGGATCGCATGACCGCGGAAATTCTGTCGTTTGAGACCGGCCGTCCCGCCGAGATCGCCGAGGGCGAACCGGCGCTGGTGGTCGACGTCGGCGGCTATGAGGGCCCGCTCGATCTGCTCCTGACGCTGGCGCGGCAGCAGAAGGTCGACCTGTCGAAAATTTCGATCCTGGCGCTCGCCGACCAGTATCTCGCCTTCATCGAAGCGGCACGAAAGATCCGGCTGGAGCTCGCCGGAGACTATCTCGTGATGGCAGCCTGGCTCGCCTATCTGAAGTCGCGCCTGCTGTTGCCGGAGCCGCCGTCGCCGGACGGGCCGAGCGCCGAGGAAATGGCGACCGCGCTCGCCAACCGGCTGCGCCGGCTGGAAGCCATCCGCGAAGCCGCCAACCGCCTGATGAACCGACCGCAGTTTCAGCGCGATATTTTTCCGCGCGGCAATCCGGAAAGCATCGCCGAGATCCGCCATCCCCGTTACACCGCAACGCTGTACGACCTGCTCACGGCCTACGCGACGCAGCGCCAGCAGCGCGTGCTGGCGAGCGTGCATCTGGCCAAGCGCACGGTGTGGTCGCTGTCGGAAGCGCGCGCCTCGCTGGAGCGTCTGGTCGGCATGACCGAGGACTGGGGCTGCCTTGACGAACTGCTGATGCAATACGTGGCCGATCCCTCCCAGCGGGCCACCGTGCTTGCCTCGAGCTTTGCCTCCGCGCTCGAACTGGTGCGGGAAGGCCAGATGGAACTGAACCAGAAACAGGCGTTCGCGCCTTTGTACTTCCGAAAGCGTCCCCCGCAGGCGGCCGATGCCGCGCCGGAAGTTCCGGTCGAGTAAAGCAAGTGCATGAAGGAGACTGTGGCCATGGCAAGCCTGGCGGAGAAACGCGTGGCTGACGACGAGGCAACACCAGCCGACACCGAGGCGCGGCCCGAGGAACTGCGGCTGCTCGAGGCGCTGCTGTTTGCGTCCGCCGAGCCGATCGATCAGGCAACCCTCGCAAAGCGCATGCCCGACGGCGTCGACGTCAGGGCCGCGCTGGAACGGCTGCAGGCCGAATACGCCTCGCGCGGCGTCAACCTCGTGCGCGTCGCCAGCAAATGGACGTTCCGTACCGCGGGCGATCTGTCGTGGCTGATGACGCGGGAGAGCACGGAGACGCGGCGGCTGTCGCGCGCGGCAATCGAGGTGCTCGCCATCATCGCCTATCACCAGCCGGTAACGCGCGCCGAGATCGAGGAGATCCGCGGCGTCGTCACCTCCAAGGGCACGCTCGACGTGCTGCTGGAGACGGGCTGGATCCGCCCGCGCGGCCGCCGCAAGACGCCCGGCCGTCCGCTCACCTTCGGCACCACCGAGACGTTCCTGACGCAGTTCAGCCTGGAACAGCTCACCGATCTGCCGGGTCTCGAAGAGTTGAAGGGGACGGGCCTGCTGGATTCGCGCCTGCCGACCGGGTTCAGCGTGCCGAGCCCGTCGGATGATCCGGCGCTGCGCGAGGACGAGGACGCGCTGGAGCCCGGCGATACGCTGGAACTGTTGCTGGCGCCTGCGCCGGAGGCGGAGAAAGAGGCTGAAAAGGGCGAGGGCGAGTAACTTCGTCGTTCGATTTCCGCAGGTTAACGGTAGCAATAATACGTAGGTGCGACAGCGATTTGCCGCGGCCTAAGTCCTTGTTTTTAGCCCCTTGCGGGCCTACCTTCCGCTCAAATCCAGGGCCGGCGCCGGCCCCGTATGTTTGGAGGTTGCAGCATGGGTTCGCTTAGCATTTGGCACTGGATCATCGTGATCGTAGTGGTGCTGCTGTTGTTCGGGCGCGGCAAGATTTCCGACCTGATGGGCGACGTCGCCGGCGGCATCAAGGCCTTCAAGAAGGGCATGAAGGAGGACGACGAGGCGCCGAAGCCTTCCGAGCCCGTCAAGACCATCGACCATAACTCGACCTCGGCGCCCACGGCGGCGCGGTCGGACGTCGGCAGCAAGGCCGTATAGGTCCGGGCAAGCCGGCTCTCAGAAAAGCCGCGGGCCGCCCTCAGCTCCCGCCAGGGAATTGAGGTTTTGACAGGCTTTGCGCGTAAGCGGAAACTTTTATGTTCGACATCGGGTGGAGTGAACTGGTTGTCATCGCGGTCGTCGCGCTGATCGCCATCGGCCCGAAGGAATTGCCCGGCGTGCTGCGCATGGTCGGCCAGTGGATGGGCAAGGCCCGCAAGATGGCCGCCGAATTCCAGGGTCAGTTCCAGGAGGCGATGCGCGAGGCCGAGATGGCCGACATCAAGAAAAGCTTCGACGAGGTGCGTGACGCCGCCACCAGCTTTTCCGGCGCCAACGTCATGACCGACCTGAAGAAGGAAGTCACGGACGCGCTCGCCATCGACAAGCCCGCGGATCTGCAAGTGGCCAGCGCCACCGGCGAGCCGGTGACGCCGACCGAGCCCGCAGCCCCAACGCCGCAAACCTTTGTCGAAGCCGAAATGCATGCGCCGGCAGGCGAGCCGCTCGCGATTGTCCGCGAGACCGAGCCCGGTCCACAGCAATTGGGACAGGCGGTGAACGCGCCCGAGGAAGTGGCAAAGGAAGCCAAAGCGTCATGAGCGCCGAAGACATCGAGGCCAGCAAGGCGCCGTTGATGGATCATCTGATCGAGCTGCGTTCGCGGCTGATCAAGGCGCTGCTCGGCTTTGCCGTGGCCTTCATCTTCTGCTTCTTCTTCGCCAAGCAGATCTACAACATCCTGGTCTGGCCGTTCGTCTGGGTGGCGGGGGCCGAGAACTCGAAATTCATCTACACCGCGCTGCTGGAATACTTCGTCACCCAGCTTAAACTCGCGATGTTCGGCGCGGCCTTCATCTCGTTTCCGATCGTGGCGACGCAGATCTACAAGTTCGTGGCGCCCGGCCTTTACAAGCACGAGCGCAACGCCTTCCTGCCGTACCTGATCGCAACGCCCGTCTTCTTCGTGCTGGGGGCGATGCTGGTCTACTTCCTGGTGCTGCCGATGCTGGTGCGCTTCTCGCTCGGCATGCAGCAGTTGGGCGGCGAGGAAACCGCGCAGATTCAATTGCTGCCCAAGGTCGGCGAATACCTCTCGCTGATGATGTCGCTGATCTTTGCCTTCGGCATCGCCTTCCAGCTGCCGGTGATCCTGACGCTGCTCGGCCGCATCGGCATCGTCACCTCGAAAATGCTGCGCGAGAAGCGGCGCTATTTCATCGTCATCGCTTTCGTCATCGCCGCGGTCCTGACCCCGCCGGACGTGCTGAGCCAGGCCTCGCTGGCGATCCCGCTGCTCCTCCTCTACGAGGGCGCGATTTTTGCCGTGGCCATGGTGGAGAAGAAGGCCGCCGCGAGCAGTCAGGCCACCGCCGGCGCTTCGTCGGCCGCCAATCCGGCGGAATAGCCCGTTCTGTCGTAAGCCCGCGCCGGCGGGCAGTATCTCAAAAACCTCAGTCTGAATCTGGTCGTCGCGGCGTACCGGATACCCCGCTTTCGCGGGTCATGACGGGTGTGGTACTGCAAACCCGCCTTTATCGGCACGATTCAGGAAGTTTCCGCCATGCACGACATCAAAGCGATCCGCGATAACCCGCAAGCCTTCGACGCCGGTCTGAAGCGGCGCGGGCTGTCGGCGATGTCGCCCTCGCTGCTGGCGATCGACGAGCGGCGCCGCACCGCGATCCTCGCCTCCGAACAGGCGCAGGCGCGGCGCAATGCGGCTTCCAAGGAAATCGGCGATGCCAAGAAGGCCAAGGACGAGGCGCGTGCCAATGCGTTGATGGCGGAGGTCGCCGAGCTCAAGACCAAAATGCCCGAACTGGAGGCGGCGTCGAAGGCCGCCGACGAGGAACTGTTCCGGGAGCTGTCGGCGATCCCGAACCTGCCGCTGGACGAGGTGCCTGATGGCACCGACGAGCACGGTAACGTGCAGCATCACGTCTTCGGCAAGGCGCGCGAATACGGTTTTGCGGCGAAGCCGCATGACGATCTCGGCAATGCGCTCGGCTACATGGATTTCGAGGCGGCCGCCAAGCTGAGCGGCGCCCGTTTCGTGGTGCTGAAGAAAGGCCTGGCGCGGCTGGAGCGTGCGATCGGGCAGTTCATGATCGATCTGCACACCAATGAGCATGGCTACACCGAGATCAATCCGCCGCTGCTGGTGCGCAACGACGTGATGTTCGGCACCGGGCAGTTGCCGAAATTCGAGGACGACCAGTTCTGGGCGATCAAGGGCGAACTGCTGGCTGCGCCGGGCGAGGATCTGCGCAGCCAGCGCCTCGGCCTCATTCCGACCGCCGAAGTCGCGCTGACCAATCTGGTCCGCGAATCCATCCTCGATGAAAAAGAATTGCCGATGCGGCTCACCGCGCTGACGCCATGCTTCCGCGCGGAAGCGGGCGCCGCCGGGCGCGACACCCGCGGCATGATCCGGCAGCATCAGTTCACCAAGGTGGAACTGGTGTCGATCGCTACTCCCGAGAGCAGCAAGGACGAGCTGGAGCGCATGCTGGCTTGCGCGGAGGAAGTGTTGCGCCGGCTCGACCTGCATTATCGCGTGATGACGCTGTGCGCCGGCGACATGGGTTTTTCCGCGCAGAAGACCTACGACATCGAGGTCTGGATGCCCGGGCAGGGCGATGGCGGGGCGTTCCGCGAGATTTCGTCCTGCTCGGTGTGCGGCGATTTTCAGGCGCGGCGCATGGATGCGCGCTCCCGCGGCCCGGACGGCAAGCCGCGTTTCGTGCATACGCTGAACGGCTCCGGCACCGCGGTCGGCCGCGCGCTGATTGCGGTGATGGAGACCTATCAGCAGCAGGGCGGCTCGATCGCCGTCCCCGACGTGCTGCAACCCTATATGGGCGGGCTCAAAGTCATCGAATAGGTCGCCGCGAAATGCCCTTGCATCGCGACATCTTCTGGCTTGGCCGGCAATGGGCGGTCACCGGGTTCGGGATGCAGGCCATCAACCAAAAGCACGGCGGCGAATTCGACATTCCGATCGAGCGCCTGTGGGACGACGATCTGCCCGACGCCGTGTGCGGGCAGAAATGGTTCAATCCGGAGGACTTCAACAAGGGTCTTGCACTGGCACGCGCGCGCTTTCCGCAGTCGCTGGCCACGCCGAAGCCGGCAAAGACCTCGCCGCAGGCGAGCCCGGCAATCGCGCCGCCGCCTGCTGCGCCTCGCCTCATCCCGGTCGCCGCGGCGCCCGCGATCGTTCCGGTGGAAGCGGCAACTGAGCGTGTGAAATCGGTACGGCCCGCAGAACCCCGCAAGCCCACGCCACCGCCGCTTCGCATGAGTCTCTTCGGACATCCGGCCAAATTGCTGAAGGTGTGGCGCGCGCAGCGGCGACGTTAGTAGGGCATCTGGCCGGGGCGCTGCAGCGGATAATCGCGGTAGCGCTGTGCACGCTGGTAATAGACGCCGAGTTCGGCGGCATCAGGCACCCGCGGCCGCGCGGCGACGCAATTGCCGGAATGCGTGCGAACCGTGCCGCGCGGACAGCCCTTGGGCTTGTGCGACGGTTCGGTCGATTGCAGCTCGGGCTTGTTCTTCTCGTCTGTGGATGCCGATGCGCTCACGCAAGTGCCGTTCACGTTGCGATAGGGCGCCTTGCACTGGCAGAGATAGTTGACCCAATCGGCATTGGGACCGCAGGTGCAGCGGCCCTCGAAGCAATCGATGGCGATGGCGGAGGGTTTTCCGCATGTGCCGTCCCTTCGCTTCGTGTCGGCCGGACAGAAGGTCGGATCCGGCACGCAGCGTAGACCGGTCGCGGCCGTGCCGGAACTGGCATCATCGGGAATGTAGCCGGTGCGGCAGGTAAAGGAGAAGCGGGTGTCGGTCGCGGCGACACACTTGCCGTCCCTCAGATAAGTCTTGTCCGGGCAGCGCTTGGGCACGCATTTGCCGGCGAGGAATTCGAGCGCATAGACTTCACCGGACATTGTCACGCGGCCGTCGCAAAGGCAGATGCCGCCCACCGTCTGGACGCCGCCTCGGCAATTCTCGGCATCGCGGCGCACGCAGGTGCCTCCGCGGCCCGAACTCGCCGGCAGCAGCGTGTAACCCCCGGGGCAGCTGCATGTGCCGCCGCTCGCCGTCCCGCCGTCGCAAAGAATGGCGACGGGTGGTGGCGCTACAGGGGGAACAGCGGCAACCGGAGGAACTGGCGGGGTCGGAGGAGGCGGCGGTGGCGGGGCCATAAGCGCGGGCGCAGCCGCCGGCGCATCATCGCGCGGCGTCGTCGTGAGCTGGCGCGACTGGCCGGCCGGGGCGTCCTTGGCGATGCAGGCGCCGTCGCGAAGCTCCTGCCAAGGGTAGCAGCGGTTTTCCTGATCCGATTGAGCAAAGCTCGAGAGCGGCGCCAGCAATGCGCTGCAAATCGAAATCGCCATCAGGGTCAAAGGGCGGGCCACGACCAGAATCCCAAAGCCGTCTCGGAAATCAGCAATTGCAAATCTTCAACCCGGAATGGGTGATCGATAGCACATACAGGACCCTCGGGGTACCGCCGCGATCACAATTTGCCTTGTTTTGGCGGGTTTGCCTCGGTGGCGATAGCCGGATAAACCGGCACTTCGCGCCGTGAAGAATCGAGCGAAAAGGCCACGAAAAATCATGCGAGTCCTGTGCACCAATGATGACGGCATCCACGCGCCGGGGCTGAAGGCGGTCGAGGAAATCGCGCGGGCGCTGTCCGACGATGTCTGGATCGTGGCGCCCGAGCTCGACCAGTCCGGCGTGTCGCATTCGCTGTCGTTGAACGATCCGCTGCGGCTGCGCGAGGTCGGCCCGCGCCATTTCGCCGTACGGGGCACGCCGACCGATTGCGTCATCATGGGCGCGCGCCACATCCTCGGCGACAAGAAGCCCGATGTCGTGCTGTCCGGCGTCAATCGCGGCCGCAACGTTGCCGAAGACGTGGTTTATTCCGGCACGATCGCCGGCGCGCTCGAGGGCACGATCCTGGGGTTTCCGTCATTTGCGCTGTCGCAGGAGTTTTCCATCGCGACGCGTGAGCAGCCGCTCTGGGAGACCGCGAAGAAATTCGGGCCCGAGATCGTGAGCAAGGTGCTGAGCGAGGGGGTGCCCAGGAACACCGTCATCAACATCAACTTCCCTGCCTGCACCCCGGATGAGGTTCGCGGCGTGCGCGTGACCCGGCAGGGCAAACGCAATCTCGGCTTTCTCAAGGTCGAGGAGCGGCGCGACGGGCGCGGCAACCCCTATTTCTGGATCGGCTTCGAACGCGCCGCCATGCTGGACACGCCGGGTGAAGGCACCGACCTCGCCGCGCTCGCGGCAGACTATGTCTCGGTGACCCCGCTGCGGCTCGACCGCACCGATGAAGCTTTTTCGGAAGTCCTGGCGAAGACGTTGCGCTGACGGCGGCCCTAAAGCGCGATGAGATATGGATGAACCATCATCGCGCTTTAGGTTGTTGTTTGAGCATGATCTTTTCGGAAAACCGCGTCACACTTTTCCGGATCATGCATTAGGCCGCCGCGTCCTTCAGCGTCGCGTCGATCATGCGCGCCAGCGTTTCCAGCTGGAACGGCTTCTGCAGCGCCGGGCGGTCGCGATATTCTTCCGGCAGGCCGGAGGAGCCATAACCGGTTGCGAAAATAAACGGGCGGTTGCGCGCCTTGATGAGGTCGGCGACGGGCGAGATCACCTTGCCGTTCACGTTGACATCGAGGATGGCGAAGTCGAACTCTGCGGTCTGGGCGAGCTTGAGTGCCTCGTTGATCTCGCCGGCCTCGGCCGCAACGCGGTAGCCGAGTTCTTCGAGCATGTCGGCGACCATCATTCGGATCATCACCTCGTCCTCGACGAGAAACACAGAACCGCCCACCGGGCGTGTCGCTGTCATTGGCTGGAATCCCTGACCTCTTCCCCGTGAGGTTGGCAAATAAAGCCCGGGAGCGCAATTGTCGTTTCGGCGTGCCGGCCGGGGCAATTCCGCACGCGGCTCCCGGTCCGGATCGCGTCTCGCCATATGTGGCCAGCGGCCTGTAACGGCAAATGCGGAAGGTTGTTCCGCTGCCGGGAATAGGGGAAAACCAAAATTTTCGCTAAATTGTCCCGATCAAATCACATCAACCTCACGGTACTATTACGGCAGCATCCGCTGCTTTCGAGCCCGCCCATGTCCGCCCCGCAGACCCCGCCGGAAAAAATGATGTTCCAGCTGACGCTGCGTCGGCGTGGCATCAGCGACCAGGCGGTCCTGCGTACCATGGAGCAGGTGCCGCGCGAGGCGTTCGTCGAGAAGGGGGACGTTTCCTACGCCTACCGCGACAGTGCGCTCGGCATCGAATGCGGGCAGACCATCAGCCAGCCGTTCGTGGTTGCCTACATGACCGAGCAACTTGGCGTGCAGCGGCAGCACCGGGTGCTGGAGATCGGCACCGGCTCCGGCTATCAGGCCGCCATATTGTCGAAGCTGAGCCGGGAAGTCGTCAGCATCGAACGCTATCGGACGCTGGCCGACGGCGCGCGAAAGCGGCTTGCAAAGCTCGGCTATGACAATGTCGAGGTGGTGCTCGGCGACGGCTGCGACATTTCGGGAGATCTCGGCACGTTCGACCGCATCATCGTCACGGCGGCGATGGAAAGCATCCCCGAGAAGCTGCTCGAGCGGCTGGCGCCGGGCGGCATCTTGATCGCGCCGGTCGGGCCACACCACGGCGTCCAGACCCTGGTCAGGATCAACAGGACGGAAGCCGGCCTTGATCGCAAGGAGTTGGTCGACGTGCGCTTCGTGCCGGCGCTGCCGGGGATCGCCCGCGAGCTCTAGCAATTCCGGATTGGCCGTTCGTTCCAAGGCCTTATGGAAGGCTTAAGCGGTTATTTACTCGGGACGTGTTTACTCAAAACAGTATTTTGTTGCGTACGAGTGAGTAACCATGTCCCGTGTCGTCGAGTTGCTTCGCTCGCGCCGGGTGCCGCAGGCCGCGGCACTGGCGCTGATTTCGGTTGCGTTCGCGGGCTGCAGCGCCGACACCTCGTCCCGCTTCCAGGCCAGCAATCTCTCCAATCCCTTTGCCACACAGCCCGAACCCACCGCCTCGGTGCCGGCCGCGCGGGTCGAGCGCCAGGAGCTGCCGCAATATTCGCGCCCGCAGACTCCGCCGCCGCCATCCGTCGCCGCTCCGCAATCCTATCCGGCGCCAAGCCATGGCGTGTCCGGGGGCGGGCGGGGAATTTCGTCCTACAGTCCGCCGCCGCGGCCTCAGCTTGAGACCACCGGGGGCGTCGGCCCGAAGTCGGTCGCGGCGACCCGCCTTGCGCCCGCGCCTTCCGCCCATGGCGGGACCACCATCATCGTCGGCACCAGCGACACGCTGGAAATCATCGCCAGGCGCTACAATGTCTCGTCCGCCGATATTCTCCGGGCCAATGGCTACAGAGGGCCGCGCGCGCTCTCGCCGGGCCAGCAGCTGATCATTCCGCGCCCGACCGCCGCGGCAGCAGCGCCGGCGCCCGCCGCTGCACCGCCGGCGAGCCGGCCGATCGCCGCCGCCTCGAGCGTGCATGTCGTCAACAAGGGCGACACGCTCGCCAGCATCGCACGGCGCAACCATGTGCCGGTCGCCGATCTCGCCCGGGCCAATAATCTCGACACCACGGCCAGACTGAGCATCGGCATGAAGCTGACCGTGCCCGGCGCGAAGGGCGCACAGGCGGAAGCTGCACCGGCACCCGCGGCTCCCACCCAGCAGGTCGCCGATCTGTCGGTCCCGGCTACGCGCCCGGCAGGCCCCGGCGCACAGCAGGCCATGCGGGCCGCCGAGTCGAACACGCGCGTAGCCGAAGAGAAGCAGGCCGAACCGCCGGCAGCGACCGCCAAGCCCGCGGAGACCACCAGTGCACTGCCATCCTTCCGCTGGCCGGCGCGCGGCAAGGTCATCACCGGCTACGGCGTCAAGACCAACGGCAAGGCCAACGACGGCATCAACATCTCGCTGCCTGAAGGCTCGCAGGTGAAAGCTGCTGAAGAAGGCGTCGTCGCCTATTCCGGCAACGAACTGAAGGGTTACGGCAATCTGGTTCTGGTGCGGCACTCCAACGGTTATGTCACCGCATATGCCCATGCGAGTGAACTGCTGGTGAAGCGCGGGGACACCGTCAAGCGCGGCCAGGTCATTGCCAAGTCGGGTCAATCGGGAGAGGTGAGCTCGCCGCAGCTGCACTTCGAGATCCGCAAGGGATCTTCGCCGGTTGACCCGCAGCAATTCCTAAATGGCGGCTGAGGCCTGACGGCCTCACTGCCTGCCCGCCAGCCTGACCCCGAGCCTGCCCGCCAACTCCTGCGTGAACTGCCAGGCCACGCGGCCCGAGCGCGAGCCGCGGGTGGTGGACCATTCCAGCGCCTCGCGCTCCAGCTCCTCTTCGCCGATCCTGATGCCAAAGTGACCGCAATAGCCTTTGACCATCGCAAGATATTCGTCCTGGCTGCAGCGGTGGAAGCCGAGCCACAGGCCAAAGCGGTCGGATAGCGAAACCTTCTCCTCGACCGCTTCGCCCGGATTGATCGCGGTGGAGCGCTCGTTCTCGATCATCTCGCGTGCAAGCAGATGTCGCCGGTTGGAGGTGGCGTAGAGGATGACGTTCTCGGGACGGCCTTCGATGCCGCCTTCCAGCACGGCCTTCAGCGACTTGTAGGAGGCGTCGTTGCCGTCGAAGGAAAGGTCGTCGCAGAACACGATGGATCGGAACGACGAGGCCCGCAGCAGGTCCATCAGCGCCGGCAGGCTCTCGATATCCTCGCGGTGAATTTCGATCAGCTTGAGCCGGCCGGCCGGCTTGCGGTCGGCATTGATGCTGGCATGCGCCGCCTTGACCAGCGAGGACTTGCCCATACCGCGCGCGCCCCAGAGCAGGGCATTGTTGGCGGGCAGACCATTGGCGAAGCGCTCGGTGTTCTCGATCAGGATATCGCGCATCCGGTCGATTCCCTTCAGGAGTGCGATCTCGACCCGGCTGACCTTCGGTACCGGCGCCAGGCGGCCGTCGGGATGCCAGACGAAGGCGTCTGCACTGTTCAGGGAATCGGCCGAACCCGCCGCTGGCGCGTTGGCCGACAGGTGCGCGGCAATGACTTCCAGCGCATCCGCGATCCTTGCTGCATGGCCGTCCGCTAGCAGGTCCGCCGGGCGTTTTGTCGCGGTTGATTTGGCAGGCCGGGCCGCCTTGCGGGAGGCAGCTTTTGCCGCGGTTTTATCGGGTTTTCTGGCCATCGCTCAAGTTCCTGATGGTGCAGCCTTATCGGGCCTTGGCAGGTCCCGCAAGCGGCCTAAATGAAAGGGCGTCCCAGCGTTGCAATTGGGACCGCGGCGGCTATAGTCCGCGCGAAATTTGCCCCCGGACCGGCCAGGCGCTCTGGCGCTGCCGGTCCATTTCCGTCTTGTCCGAGGAATAACCGAATGCTGATCACACCCGCGTATGCCCAGGCTGCCGCCGGCGGCGACGCCAACAGCATGCTGATGTCGCTGCTGCCTTTCGCGCTGATCTTCGTGATCATGTACTTCCTGATCCTGCGCCCGCAGCAGAAGAAGATGCGCGACCATCAGGACCTGGTGAAGAACATCCGCCGCGGCGACACGGTCGTGACCTCCGGCGGCCTGGTCGGCAAGGTGACCAAGGTGGTCGACGACGACCAGATCGAGTTCGAGATTTCCGACGGCGTCCGGGTGCGGCAGATGCGCCAGATGATCTCCGGCGTGCGCGCCAAGGGCGAGCCTGCCAAGGAAAAGTCCGAAGCCAAGGACGAAGCGGCCTCGAGCTGATCTTCGCGCCGCATTTTTTCGTTCTCTGACGGGTCAACCCGATGCTGTATTTTACGCGGTGGAAGGCGCTGGCGATCATCCTGACGGCGCTGGTGGTGTGCCTTTGCGCGGTTCCGAATTTCTTCCCTGAGGCCACCGTCAAGACCTGGCCAGCCTGGGCGCAGCGGCGCCTGGTGCTAGGCCTCGACTTGCAGGGCGGCTCCTACCTGTTGCTCGAAGTCGACGCCAATTCGGTGAAGAAGGACCGGCTCGACGCGGTGCGTGACGAGGCGCGCAAGGTGCTGCGCGAGGCCCGGATCCAGGTCACGGGAGGCGTCCAGGTGCGCGGCGACGCAGTGGAAGCGCGCATCACCAAGGACACCGACGTGCCCGCCGCGCTCGCCAAGCTGCGCGACATCTCGCAGCCGATTGGCGGCCTGATGGGCGGCACCGGACAGCGCGACCTCGATGTGGCGGAGGCGGCAGGCGTGATCCGCCTCACCGTGACGCAGCCGGCGATGCTCGAGCGCATGCGCAAGACCATCGAGCAATCGATCCAGATCGTCGAACGCCGCGTCAACGAGCTCGGCACCGTCGAGCCCGTCATCCAGCGCCAGGGCACCGACCGCATCCTGGTGCAGGTGCCGGGCCTGCAGGACCCGACACGCCTGAAGGAGCTGCTCGGCAAGACCGCCAAGATGGAATTCCGCATGGTCGACACCAGCGTGTCGTCCGATCAGGCGCTGGCAGGCCGGATCCCGCCGGATTCCGAATTGCTGCAGAGTGCTTCGAGGACGGATTCACCCCAGGTCGTCAAGAAGCAGGTTCTGGTCTCCGGAGGAGATCTCACGGATGCGCAGGCGAGCTTCGACCAGCGCTCGGGCGAACCGGTCGTCTCGTTCAAGTTCAACACCAGCGGCGCGCGCAAATTCGCCCAGGCGACGTCGGAGAATGTCGGCTTGCCGTTCGCCATCGTGCTCGACAACAAGGTGATCTCGGCGCCCGTGATCCGCGAGCCCATCACCGGCGGTCAGGGCCAGATCTCCGGAAACTTCACGGTGCAGGCCGCCAACGATCTGGCGATCCTGCTGCGCGCCGGCGCGCTGCCGGCGCCACTGACGGTCGTGGAAGAACGCACGGTCGGTCCGGGCCTCGGTCAGGACTCGATCGACAAGGGCGAACTCGCCGCCTATGTGGGCTCGATCCTCGTCATCGTGTTCATGCTGCTGACCTACCGCCTGTTCGGCGTGTTCGCCAACATCGCGGTCGTCATCAACGTCGCCATGATCTTCGGCCTCCTGTCGCTGCTCAACGCCACACTGACCTTGCCCGGCATCGCCGGCATCGTGCTCACCGTCGGCATCGCGGTCGACTCCAACGTCCTGATCTACGAGCGCATCCGCGAGGAATTGCGCGGCGGGCGCACGCCAATCTCGGCGATCGACGCCGGCTTCACCCGGGCGCTCGCCACCATCCTGGACTCCAACATCACCACCTTCATCGCCGCTGCGGTGCTGTTCTATATCGGCACCGGCCCGGTGCGCGGCTTCGCCGTGACGCTCGGCATCGGCATCATCACCACGGTATTCACCGCCTTCACCCTGACCCGCCTTATCGTGGCGTGGTGGGTGCAGTGGAAGCGGCCGAAGACCGTGCCGATCTAGGGGCCGGCTGTGACCACTACCCAAATCGTTCTCGTTTCTCTCGGCGCGCTGATTGCCGTGCTGACCGTGGTCAGCATCCTCGGCCTGTTGCCGTCGATCCGCATCGTTCCGGACGATACGCATTTCGATTTCACTCAGTTTCGCCGGATCTCGTTCCCGGTCTCTGCGTTGCTGTCGATGCTGGCCATCGTGCTGTTCTTCACCCACGGCCTGAACCTCGGTATCGACTTCAAAGGCGGCACGCTGATGGAGTTGAGGTCGAAATCCGGCGCGGCCGATATCGCGCAGATGCGCTCCAAGCTCGGCGATCTCGGACTTGGCGAGGTCCAGCTGCAGCAGTTCGGAGCGGACGGGACCGACGTTCTGCTTCGCGTCGCGGAGCAGCCCGGCGGCGACAAGGCGCAGCAAGCAGCCGTGGACAAGGTCCGCGGCACGCTCGGCGACAGCGTCGAATATCGCCGCGTCGAGGTGCTCGGCCCGCGCGTCGCCGGCGAGCTCCTGGCCATGGGCATGCTCGGCCTGATGCTCGCGATCGTCGGCATCCTGATCTATCTCTGGTTCCGCTTCGAATGGCAGTTCGCGCTCGGCGCCATGATCGCCAACGTGCACGACATCGTGCTGACCATCGGCTTCATGTCGGTCACCCAGGTCGATTTCGACCTCACCAGCATCGCGGCGCTGCTGACCATTCTCGGCTATTCGCTCAACGACACCGTCGTCATCTACGACCGCATCCGCGAAATGCTGCGGCGCTACAAAAAGATGCCGATGCCGCAGCTGCTCAACGAATCCATCAATTCGACGCTGTCGCGCTCGATCATCACCCACGTCACGGTGACGCTGGCGCTGCTGGCGCTGCTCTTGTTCGGCGGCCATGCCATCCACAGCTTCACGGCCGTGATGATGTTCGGCGTGGTGCTGGTCGGTACCTACACCTCGATCTTCATCGCCGCGCCGATCCTGATCTATCTCGGCGTCGGCGATCAGCGGGCCAACGCATCGGATGCGCCGGAGCCTGTCAGCAAGCCGGCGGCCAAGCCGGCATTGGCGGGGGCTGCCGCGAAGAAGTAGCGAGGGCATGACCCCGACCGGCGGGCCGCGTCGGCGCAAGGTGGATAGCGGTTTTCGGACATGCCCAATCAGAAAACGGAAACCTCTGAAGGTCTGCACTTCCCGAGGTCGGCGCCGATCGAGGCATATGGCAAGGGCGGCTTTGCCTTCGCCGACATGTCGCATCGGGGCTCGCTGCTGTGCCTGCCGGATTCGATCTGGGCCTGGGACGTGACGAGGCCCGACCAGATCGACCGCTATTCCCTGAAGAAGGTGTTCGATTCCGCCAACGGTATCGACACGCTGATCGTCGGTAGCGGCGCCGAGCTGTGGGTGCCGCCGCGCGGTCTGCGTGAAGAGTTGCGCGCGATCCGGATCGTGCTCGATCCGATGCAGACGGGACCGGCGATCCGCACCTATAACATCATGCTGGGCGAGCGCCGCCGCGTCGCCGCCGCGCTGATTGCGGTGCCCTGAGATGGCCGAGCAGGTCGGGGATGCTGCCGCCTTCTGCGCCGATCTCGTGCGCAGCCACGACTTTCCGCGCTACGCCTCGACCTTGTTCCTGCCCGGCGTGCACCGCCGGCCGATGCTGGCAATCTACGCCTTCAACGTCGAGGTATCGCGTATCCGCGACCAGGTGAGCCAGCCGCTGCCGGGCCAGATGCGGCTGCAATGGTGGACCGACATGCTGGCGGGCCATGACCATGGCGGCATCGAAGGCAACCTGGTCGCCTCAGAGCTGCTCTGGACCATCCGCACATGGCGGCTGCCGGTCGAGCGGCTCGCCCAGCTCATCATCGAGCACGAGTTCGACCTCTTCAACGACCCGATGCCGTCGCTGTCGGCATTGGAGGGCTATGCCAACGACACGGCATCGACGCTGTTTGCCTGCTGCGCCCGCATTCTGGTGCGGCCGTCCGAGGCGATCGACCACGTGGCGCGCCATGCCGGCCTTGCTTACGGAATGGTGGAAGTCATCAACAGGCTGCCCGAGGACGCCGCGCGCCGGCAGCTGTTTCTGCCGCAGCAACTGCTCACGCAGCACGGCAGCAGCGTCGAACAGGTCTATGCCGGCAAGCAGACGCCGCAGGCCCGCGCCGCAGTCGATCAGCTCGTCGCCGAGGCGAGCAGGCACCTGAAGACCGCGATCGCCCTGCTGCCGGACATCCCGCAGGAGGCGCGTCCCGCCTTCCTGCCGTTGGCGCTGGTCCGTCGAGATATCAAGCGGATCGAGCGCCGCGACAACGACCCCTTTGTGCCGCGGCGAACGCCCCGCTTCCGAATGCTGCTCGCACTGTGGCGCGCTTCGCGCTCGCCGGAATTTCGCGGCGAATAGACGCGCAACGGCCGGCGTCGTCGATCGTTGCGCGCTGGCGCCTCGATAAGAACCGAACGATCAGCCCGCCGCGCGAAACTGGACTTCGCCGTTGTTCAGAAAACACGTCTTTGAAAACAGCGTCAGATCCAGCGGGTTCGGTAACCGCACGTCTTCCAGATCGGGAAACGGCTTGGTCGATGTGTCATACGATCGATCGATCTGGGAAATGAACACCAGGATCAGCCCGCGTACCCGCGAGAAGGACTGCAGCGTGCGCACCTGCTGCATCAATTCCGGATTCTCGCGCTTCTGATCGAGCAGTTGCAGATAGTCGATCACGGCGAGGGCGCCGCGGGGTGCGCCGGCCAGCTTCCTGACGATGTAATCGGCGCTGATGTCGTCCGAATTGTCGAACTCGAACCGGTCGTCGAACTCGGCCGGCTCCACGCCGATCGCGCGAAGACGGTCCAGTACATCGCGCTGCGAATATTCGAGCGTGAAGAACACCGCCGGCTTGCCGGACTTCATCGCTTCGACGGCAAGTTCAAGGCTCATCAGTGTCTTGCCGTGTCCCGGCCGCGCGCCCACCAGGACAAGATCGCCGGGGGACAATCGCGCAAACAGCTTGCCGGCCGGCGCGACGGCAGAAGCCTGGGCGGCGAGCAGGCTCCAGCCGGCAAAGCCTTCTTGCGCCGCAATGCGCTCAAGCGCTTCGTGCAGGGGAATGCGCGCCTCGTGGGACAGAAGCTTTGCTTTGCGCCTCAACTGATAGATGGGTGCAGAAAGTCGCATGTCGGGAACCTCCAATTGCGAGCAGCGATCGCAACCCCTCCTTTTGCCCAGTGCGCGAACAGTCGGTTCGATGATTGTGGTGGCCCAGCAAGAAGGATGCTTTCCCGGCGGAGCGGGGAGGCGTGGAGCGCGCCGGAATCAATGTAGCGCGATCGCGTCGAACGGGCACTGCGGGATTTGTGTGTAACGAGGAAAAATCAGCTTGCCGGTGAATTGAGGTCAGCCGATTCGAAATTGAACCTGTCGCGCAGATTCTTTCGGCTATCGAGGATGTCCCGCAGGAAGGCGCGATCCTCCTCGCTCTTCATCATCGGCTCGATCAGGTCGAGCTGGTTCATCGCGACGAGTTGCAGAATTTCCGTGCGCGGTTGCCCGGCGGCGTCGCGCGGCAGGGCGTGGACGACCTGGATGTGCTCCGGCGGCTTGGCGGACTTGGCCGCGGCAAGCTCGTCGTGCAGCTGCTTTTCCAGCGACACCTGGTCGGCTTCGACAAAGGCATAGAGCCCGACACCGGTGCGGCGATCGGCAAACGCCACGATCGCGGTGTCGCGCACCGCCGGATTCTTCCGGATCAGTTCGGCCAGCACGGGCGCGTCATTGACCAGCCGCCTGCCGCCGCCTTCACGGTCCCGAAAATTGAACAGGCCGCGGGTGATGGCCTGATAGACCTTCTTGCCGGTCTTGAGCCAGACGCTGGCCACCACCGACTTGCGCGCCAGGATCTTGCGTTCCTTCGGCGTTAGCGCCTCCGGGGCGTAGCTGCGCTTGTGCTTGAGCATGTGACGGAGGTCTTCGTAGGCCGCCACGCGAAACAGCCGGCTGCGCCGTGAGAAGCAGGCGGCAAGCTGGAAGTCGGTGACGTAAGCGCGGCCGTCGCGGCCGACCAGCCAGTTCTGTTCCTTGGCGAGATCGTTGTGGCAGATGCCGGCACGATGCAGCCGGTGCAGAGCCTGCCTGGCGGAACGGAAATAGGCGACGTCGCCGTGCGGCTTGGCCAGATGCAGCGCCACGCCGTCGATGAAGCCGCGTACCAGCGCCCGCCGTCCGGCCCACAGCAGTTTCGGGCCGGCGTCGAGATCACGGGCGCGCTCCAGCGCCCGGCGCTCCCGCGCGAACAGATGCAGCGCCAGGGCGTAGGACCACCACGGCACCTCGTCGAGGCGGCGCAGCACGCCGTCCACCTCGCCGCTGTCGGTGCGAAAACGGCCGCGCTCGACGATGGAGAACACGTCGCGCTTGAGCAGCACGCCGTCGCGCCAGCGTGCCGCGAGTTCTGCGGCGTCGTCTCCGGGCAGGCTCATCGCGCCCTCACGCCGCCGCCGCGACGCGCAGATGATCGGCGATCCAGCGATCGAGATCGGCCAGCGCGCGACCGCTCATGGCCTGCTTCTTGGCCACGGTCTTTTCATTGCCGCGCAGCCGCGAGCCGTCGGGCTTTTTCGTCGGCGGGCTCGCCAGCGGCGGAAACAGGCCGAAATTGATGTTCATCGGCTGAAACGAGCGCGGACCGGCGTCGATGGTCTCGATATGGCCGCCGGTGATGTGGCCGAGCAGCGAGCCCAGCGCCGTCGTTGCCGGCGGCGGCGCCAGCTCCCCACCGCGGGCATTGGCAGCGGCGTACAGGCCAGCGACCAGGCCGATGCTCGCGGATTCTACGTAGCCCTCGCACCCCGTCATCTGGCCGGCAAAGCGCAGCCGTGGCTGGAGGCGCAGCCGCAGCTGCTGGTCGAGCAGCTTTGGCGAATTGAGGAAGGTGTTGCGATGCAGGCCGCCGAGCCGGGCGAACTCGGCATTCTCCAGCCCCGGAATGGTACGGAACACCCGCTGCTGCGCGCCATGCTTCAGCTTGGTCTGGAATCCGACGATGTTGTAGAGCGTGCCGAGCTTGTTGTCCTGGCGCAGCTGCACGATCGCATACGGCTTGATGGTCGGATTGTGCGGGTTGGTCAAGCCAACGGGCTTCATCGGGCCGTGTCGCAGCGTCTCGTGGCCACGCTCGGCCATCACCTCTACCGGCAGGCAGCCGTCGAAATAGGGCGTGCCGGTCTCCCAATCCTTGAAGTCGACCTTCTCGCCTTCCAGCAGCGCCGCGACGAACGCGTCGTACTGCTCTTTCGTCATCGGGCAATTGATGTAGTCGGCGCCGGTGCCGCCCGGCCCGACCTTGTCGTAGCGCGACTGGAACCAGGCCACGTTCATGTCGATGGAATCGCGGTGCACGATCGGCGCGATCGCGTCGAAGAACGCCAGCGCGTTCTCGCCGGTGAGCCGGCGGATGGCGTCCGCCAGCGGCGCCGAGGTGAGGGGGCCGGTGGCCACGATGACGTTGTCCCATTCCGCAGGCGGCAGGCCCCCGATCTCGCTGCGCGCGATCTCAATGAGCGGGTGTTCGTGCAGCGCCTTGGTCACGGCGGCGGAGAACCCGTCGCGGTCGACCGCCAGCGCGCCGCCGGCGGGGACCTGGTTGGCATCGGCCGCACGCATGATCAGCGAGCCGAGCTTGCGCATTTCCGCATGCAGCAGGCCAACGGCATTGTTGGCGGCATCGTCCGAGCGGAAGGAGTTGGAGCAGACGAGCTCGGCGCAGCCCCCGGTGCGGTGCGCCTCGGTCATCCGTTGCGGCCGCATCTCGTGCAAAACCACCGGGATACCGCTGCTGGCGACCTGCCAGGCGGCTTCCGAGCCGGCAAGGCCCGCGCCGACGATGTGCACGGGACCGCAAGTTGATTTGTCGGTTGTCATGGCGCGCAGGGTTAGCGTGTTTTGGCGCGGTGCGCACCTGCGCTGACATGTTCCAGACACGACAACGCCCGCACGAGGCGGGCGCTATCCGTTCATTTCCGGACTGAACGCGTTTCAGCCGTTGTAGGTGCCGGCTGCAACGCGCGGAATGTCCGAGCGATCAAGGCCGATATCGGCCAGTTCGCGGTCGCTGAGCTGGGACAGTTCGGCAAAATTGCGCCGATAATCCCGGAACGCGTGATACATGCGGATGAGCGAGAGCAGCATTGGTAGTCTCCTGGCAAATTCGATTCAGCCCTTGGAGGCCGGCCAAATCGTTGAAATGAATATAAGACACTGTTGTGCATCGCAGTACAGACGATGTTGCGATGCAGCTAAACCTAGGATGCATGGCTTGGGTAAGGGTTGCTTAACCTCTCGGCCAGAATGCTGCCTTGGCGGAAGATGGGTTGTTCTTGATCCAAGGTCTCCTCGGAATCTATTGAAAAATAAAGCGATTGTTGCAATCACGACACAGCGCCGAGCAGCCCTGGACAGAAACGCGCAGTCGTTCCTGAAAGTACAGGACGGGGAATCTTGTCCTCTCAGTTGGCGATTCTTGAGAAGTCCGCATGCATGATTCGCATGCAAGCCAGACAAAGAAATGAACAGGAATATCTATCTTAAGGAAATCCCGACCAGCTGCCGATGCATGCGGTAAGCCTCAAGGGGCGCGGGCCAACTGGGTGGCGAACAAGCCGATGGTCCTGGAGTAGACCTCGCTCTTGTTCCACTCCTTTATGACCGAGAAGTTGGCGCTGCCGACTTCCCAATCCTTGCCGCGCTGCCAGCCCTTGCTGGCGAGGAAGTTGGCTGTCGAGGCCAGCACATCGGGCACGTTGCGGAGCAGGTCGCGCCGGCCATTACCGTCGAAATCGACGGCATATTTGATGTAGCTCGACGGCATGAACTGGGTCTGGCCGATCTCGCCGGCCCATGCGCCCTTGAGATCCTGCGCGGAGATGTCGCCGCGCTCGATGATGCGCAGCGCGTCCATCAGCTCGGCTTTGAACATATCGGAGCGGCGGCAGTCATAGGCAAGCGAGGCCAGCGCGCGCACGGTCTGGAACTTGCCGAGGTTGGCGCCGTAATCGGTTTCCAGCCCCCAGATCGCGACGATGATTTCGCCGGGCACGCCATAGGTCTGCTCGATGCGCCCGAGCACCGATCCGTATTGCTTGAGCATGTTGGAGCCGCGGGTGAGGCGGGGCGGCACCATTCGGCCGGAGAATTCCTCAAAAGTCTGGGTGAACACCTTCTGGTTCTGGTCGCGCTGGATCACCGATTTGTCGAGCGTTACACCGGCCAGGCTCGAGGCGATGACGGTTTGCGAGATGCCCTTGCCCGCGGCCTCCTTCTTGAAGTCCTCGAGCCAGGCCTCGAACGTCCCGGTGCCGCAGGCGGCGGCAAAAGCCGGCGCCGCCGGGATCATGAGCAGCGCGCTGAAGGCGATCGCGCGTATCCAACCAACTGATTTCATAAGGGCGTGCACTCCAAGAAGGTTGAATCGATCCTAAAATCTGCTTGTGCAAACGCAACCACTGTTCGGGCAACCGCGGCCAAAACAAGGCTGCGGCGCGGGATCGTTTTCACAACGTCGCGCTATTCTTCACGCTTGGTTTGGCGACCCTGATGAAGAAATGGGCCGCCGGCTGATGCTCAGCCGGCGGCCCCTCTGTCGAACAGGTGTTTCCAATCAGCCACGCTTCCACGGGAACAGATTGGCGGGGAAGTCCGCGGCAGGCCGGCGCGGCCGGGCCGGCGGGATCACCGGACGGGCGGCCGGATCCGGCACGATCACCGCGCGGTAAAGATGCCAGGTGGCGTGGCCGAGCAGCGGGATCACGACCGCGAGGCCCAAGAAAGCCGGCAGCGATCCCAGGACCAGCAGTATCGCGACGATGAGGCCCCATGCGGCCATCGGCATGGGATTGCGCAGCACCGCGCGGATGGATGTGGCGATCGCTTCGCCGGCGCCGGTGTGGCGGTCGAGCATGATCGGGAAGGAGATCACGCTGACGCACAGCGCCGCCAGTGCGAACAGGAAGCCAACGCCGCAGCCGACGATGATCAGCCACCAGCCCTGCGATGTGGTCAGGATGCGGTTGGCGAAATCGGGAATGTTGGCGGCGCTCTCATAACCGAACGCTGCCGTGTAGATTGCTTGCGCCGTCATGATCCAGGCTGCGAACATCGCAAACAGCAGCACGCCAAGACCCATCATGGCGCCGAACGAGGGCGAGCGAAATACCTCGAACGCGTCCCAGGCGGACGCGGGTTCGCCGGCTTCGCGGCGGCGGCTGAGTTCGTAGAGGCCGATAGCGGCGAACGGGCCGAGCAGGGCGAAGCCGGCCGCGAGCGGGAACAATAGCGGCAGCACGGCATAGCCGTGCACCAGCCGCGCGAGCACGATGCCGATGACGGGATAGATCAGGCACAGCATGATGGCGTGGCTGGGCACCGCCTTGAAATCTTCCCAGCCGAGTTGCAGTGCACGATGCAGGTCGGCAATGCCGATGCTGCGAATGACGGGCCCAGCCGATGGATCGGCGGCACCGGCATTTGTGACATTTCCTTGATAGGGCGTGCCTTGATATGGCGTAGCCATGGTCGCTGTCTCCCTTCGGGGAGGCGGCCGCAATCTCGTGCCACGCGAATGGCACTGCAGCGCCGTTCCCGTAAAGCGATCACGATCAGACCAGACGCGAAAGAAACCGGACCGGCCATGTCGCGAACTGTTGGGGTCAGCGTACTCCCAATTGTGGCGGTTGTCTCGCTCAAGCTTCGGTGATTGCCGCATTGGCAAGGCCATTGCACGTGGAGTAGAGTTGCAGAGCGACGCCGGCCTGGTGCTGCCGGTAACCGACGACGAAAGCGCCACAAACCCCCACGGCATCTTCACGTTTATTGGGAGCGATCGATGAGTATTTTCGGAAAGATCATGGGCGCGATCTTCGGCACCAAGGCCAGTGCGGCGCCCGCGGGCGGTGCAGCGCCGGCAGGTGGCGCAGCATCCGGCGGCGCGTCCGCCGCTCCCGCGGCGGCCCCGGCGCAGACCGTCGACGTCGCCCCCATCCTCGATGCGGCCGTCGCCGCCAAGAAGGAAAATCTCGACTGGAAGCACTCGATCGTCGACCTGATGAAGGCGCTCGACATCGACTCCAGCCTTGCTGCCCGCAAGGAACTCGCCAAGGAACTCGGCTACACCGGCGACACCAATGATTCCGCGAGCATGAACATCTGGCTGCACAAGCAGGTAATGACCAAGCTCGCCGCCAACGGCGGCAAGCTGCCGCCGGAAATCAAGCACTGATCCCTGCGCGACCAGGCGCGAAGGCCCGCGCATGCGCGGGCCTGTCTCGTCACGACCACAAATAACAGACCACAAATAACAACGGCAACGGGAGAACCCATGGACCAACTCGACCGCAGGACCATCCTGACCACCGGCGCGTTGGCGCTGGCCGGTGCTGCCGCGACCTCGCCGGCTGCGGCGCAGGCTGGACCGAAATCGATCTTCCCGATCGCGACCACGACCATCCCGATCGTCGGTGAGACCGACGTGTTCGCTGCGCGCAGGATCTACTGCATCGGCCGCAATTACGCCGCGCACTCCCGCGAGATGGGCTCCGATCCGAATCGCGAGCCGCCGTTCTTCTTCCAGAAGCCGACCGATGCGATCCAGAACGTCGCGATCGGCGCGGTGGCCGATCATCCCTATCCGTCGCTGACCAAGAACTACCACTACGAGGTCGAACTGGTCGCGGCGCTGAAATCCGGCGGCACGAACATCCCTGCCGAGCAGGCGCTCGATCATGTCTATGGCTACGCTGTTGGCCTCGACATGACGCGGCGCGACCTGCAACGGGCGATGGGCGACGAGAAGAAGCCGTGGGAGATCGGCAAGAGCTTCGACCGCTCGGCGGTGCTGGGGCCGATCCATCCCGCCGCCAAGACCGGGCACTTCACCAAGGGCGCGATTTCGCTCGCGGTGAATGGCAACGTGAAGCAGAACTCCAACCTGCAGAACATGATCTGGAGCGTTGCCGAGCAGATCGCAAAACTGTCGGAGGCCTTCGAGCTGAAGGCCGGCGACATCATCTATTCCGGCACGCCGGAAAATGTCGGCCCCGTCGTCAAGGGCGACGTTCTGCTCTGCAAGATCGAGAATCTGCCTGATATGTCGATCAGGATCACCTGACGCGCTCAGGCGGTCAGGTCGGCATATTCCGGGTGCTTGTAAAGATAGTCGACCACGAAACCGCAGCCGGCGATCACCTTGTGGCCGTCGGCGCGGATCAGATCGAGCGAGCCCTTGATCAGTTCGGATGCGATGCCGCGGCCGCGCAGCGCCCGCGGCGTCTCGGTATGCGTGATCACGATCGCCTGCGGCGTCACCCGGTAATTGGCGAAGGCGGTAGCGCCTTCGACATCGAGCTCGAAGCGGCTCAGGGCCTTGTTGTCGCGGACCGCAGCCATCGCTCACCCCTCCCGCAGATCGGAAAAAGCCGGATGCTTGCCGATCCAGGCTTTGACGAACGGGCGTTCCGCCACGACCTTCAGCCCCTTGGCGCGCACCTGATCGGGCGCGCCCCTGGCCAATGTTGAGCCGATGCCTTTGCCGCCAGGCTCGGCCCGCACTTCGGTGTGCGCGAAGGTAACGAGATTGCCTTGGCGATGGCAGTACGCCGACGCGAGGTGGCCTTCGACCTCGAACTCGAAGCGGTCTTCTACCGCGTTGTTATTGATCGTGTTGGTCATCGCGTTCCATTGGTCGTTTCGGCCCTGCCAAGCGCTGGCGTAGCCCGGTTCGCCGGGCAGGTCCAGAATGCGGCCTTTCAACTTTGGGGCACCTGCAACGGCTTTGCCGAACAACATTCGGTTTGATACCGTGGCTGTTTCCCACCACCCGGACACGCAGCCTATGGCGGAAATGGACGAGACGGATCTTGCGCTGATCGAGCTGCTGCAAAAGGACGCGCGCACGCCGCAGGCGCAGCTGGCCGCGCAGGTCGGCCTCGCCGCGTCTTCGGTCAACGAGCGCATCCGCAAGCTCGGCGAGCGCGGCCTGATCGTCGGCTACCATGCCGAAATTTCGGCGGAGGCGATGGGCTACGACCTGCTCGCATTCATCTATGTGGCCTGGGGCAAGCCGGAGACGGAGAAGGTTTTCCTCAAGAAGGTGATGGGGCAAGCTGTCGTGATGGAGGCGCATCACGTCACCGGCATCTGGAACTACATGCTGAAGGTGCGGGTGAAGAATACACGGATGCTCGAAGGGCTGCTCGCCAAGGTGATCAATGCGGTGCCGGGCTTGGAACGCACCGAAACCATCATCGTGCTGTCCTCGGTCAAGGAGACCGCGCAGATCCCGACGCGCCAGCCGGACTGGATGGAGAAATAGATAGCCGCCGTCGTAGCCGCAGGTGACCTGACGCTCGGATAGGATGGCCTCGCGGAACGGGACATGGGCGCTGCGGGGCATTGAGGTCTCGGCGTGGCTGGGGTTTATTCAAGCCGTTCCGGGCCAGCCTGTTCAACGCCCGGACCCATCAAAAGAAGAGCCGGGGAGTGCCGAGGTGACCGATCATTCTGCCGCGCCGCAGGGCGGGCTCGTCCGCATGTCGAACCGGGTGATGAACCTCGCCCATATGCTGACCCAGAATGCGCGGCGGCATGGCGGGCGCGTCGGCTTCGTCTGGGCCGAGCGCAGCTTCACCTGGCGCGAGATCGACGCGAAGGTCACGGCGCTTGCGGCGGCGCTGGCATCGCGCGGCATCGCCAAGGGCGACCGCGTTCTGGTGCATTCCAAGAACAGCGACGAGATGTTCTGGTCGATGTTTGCCGCGTTCCGGCTCGGCGCCGTGTGGGTGCCGACCAATTTCCGCCTGATGCCCGACGAAGTCGCCTATCTCGCCACCGCCTCCGGCGCCAAGGCATTCCTGTGCGGCGGCGACTTTCCCGACCACGCGGCCGCGGTGCAAGCTGGCAGTCCCGCGCTTCAGTTCACCTGGCGCATCGGCGATACCGGTTCGTTCGGCGAGCATACGGTCGCAAAGGCGATCGCCGCCCATGCGGACGCCACGGTGGAGACGGCGAGGGTCGAGTACAACGATCCCTGCTGGTTCTTCTTCACCTCGGGCACCACCGGCCGCTCCAAGGCGGCGGTCTTGACCCACGGCCAGCTCGCCTTTGTCGTCACCAATCATCTCGCCGATCTCACGCCCGGAGTGACCGAGCAGGACGCCTCGCTGGTCGTGGCGCCGCTGTCGCATGGCGCCGGCGTGCATCAGCTGGTGCAGACCGTGCGCGGGGTGAAGACGATCCTGCTGCCAACGGAAAAGCTCGACATCGCCGAAGCCTTCCGCCTGATCGAAACCCATCGCGTCGCCAACATGTTCACGGTGCCGACCATCCTGAAGATGATGGTCGAGCATCCCGCCTCCGGCAAGTTCGACCATTCCTCGCTGCGCCATGTCGTCTACGCCGGCGCGCCGATGTATCGCGAGGACCAGAAGGCGGCGCTGAACAAGCTCGGCCCCGTGATCGTGCAGTATTTCGGCCTCGGCGAAGTCACCGGCAACATTACGGTGATGCCCGCGGCGCTGCACGAGATCGAGGACGGCCCGACGGCGCGGATCGGCACCTGCGGCTACGAGCGCGCCGGCATGCAGGTCTCGATCCAGGATGACAATGGCCGCGAGCTGAAGCCGTTCGAGACCGGCGAGATCTGCGTGATCGGGCCTGCAGTATTCGCCGGCTACTACGACAACCCCGAAGCCAATGCGAAGGCGTTTCGCGACGGCTGGTTCCGCACCGGCGATCTCGGCCATGTCGACGAAGAGGGCTTTGTCTACATCACTGGCCGCGCCTCGGACATGTACATCTCCGGCGGCTCCAACATCTATCCGCGCGAGGTGGAGGAAAAGATCCTCACCCATCCCGCGATCGGCGAGGTCGCCGTGCTCGGCGTGCCCGACCCGTTCTGGGGCGAGGTGGGCGTCGCCGTCTGCGTCGCGCGCGAAGGCGCAAAACCCGTGAGCGAGGCGGAGCTCGCCGCGTTCCTCGCGCCGAAGGTGCCGCGCTACAAGATGCCAAAACGCTTCTTCTTCTGGGAGGCGCTGCCGAAGTCCGGTTATGGCAAGATCCCAAAGCGGCTGGTGCGCGACGAGCTGGAAGCGCGCGGGCTGTTGGCCGATATCGCCAAGACGGGCACCTGAGCGATGCGGCATATCGAGCAGCCCGGCCGGGCCGCGGCCGAGCGCATCCAAGGCGTGGAGGCGAGGGGCCGTGCGTTCTCCTTCACCCTGGAAGCCGGCATTCCGCTCCTGGAAGCCGCGCGCCGCGGCTTTGCCGCGGAAGGTTTTGCCGGCGGCGTGCTCAACATGCGCAGTGGCGCGCTCGGGCCGTTCGCCTATGTGATGCCGGCGCTGTCCAAGACGCCGGACCATGCCGCATTCTACAGCGACACTTTTCGGCCCGCCGGCGTGACGCGGCTCAAGGCGGGCGCGATGACGCTTGGCGAGCGCGACGGCGCGCCCTTCTTTCATTGCCACGCACTGTGGACCGAGGCGGACGGCCGCGCCAATGGCGGGCATATCCTGCCGGAGGAAACCATCGTTGCTCGGCCGTTCGAGGTGGACGCGTTCGGCATCGACGGCGCGATCTTCCTAGCCGAGCCTGATCTGGAGACCGGGTTCAAGCTGTTCGGCCCGGTGGCGCGCGAGGTCAGGCTGGCAAGGAACACGCAGGCGGCCTTTGCGCTGCGGTTGCGGCCGAACCAGGATTTTGCCGGCTGCCTCGAAGCGTTCTGCCGCCAGCGCGGCATCAGCCGCGCCCGGCTGCGTGGCGGCGTCGGCAGCACCATCGGCGCGCGCTTTACGGACGGCAGAAGCGTGGTGCCGTTCGCCACCGAACTGTTGATTTCCGCCGGCGCGATCGCGCCAGGCACCGGCGGGTCGCTGGAGGCGCAGCTCGATGTCGCGATGGTGGATTATCTCGGCGGCGTCGCCGAAGGGCGGCTGGTGCGCGGCGACAATCCGGTCCTGATGACGATGGAACTCGTGCTTGAGCCACTGGAGGCGGGGACGCTGTAGAGCTCCGCTATCGTTTCCGTCATTTCGCTTGCAATGGCGTGGAAGAGCATGGGGATCTCTTTCTCGCACCCTCCTGAGAGGCGCGGGCGGGGCGGACCAGTGGCGTGGCTTGCCCGAGGGCGAAACCGCGATATTTCTCGTTTCTGGTCTGGACCGGGCGCAATAGTTTCTGGACATATTGCCGCCCCGTCGGGCCGGTTCGCGACGAAGATCGTTCTTGTTATGTTCCGAGCGATGTGCAACCGTGCGGGAACCAAGGTTGCTGCTCCGGCGAGGACAGGTGCGGACGATGGCGCGAAAGAACCGACCGACCAATCTGCCCGCGCCCTATTTGAAACGGGTTTGGCTCGACCCATCGCAAATTGAAGATCGCGAGGCCTATCCATTTTGCCTACCGGTTCTTGGCGATGAATTTGAAATCACTTTCGACAAGCCGATCACGATCATCGTCGGAGAGAACGGCGCTGGAAAATCCACGCTGCTCGAAGGCATCGCTGCGCTTGCAGGTTATGACCAGGCCGGCGGCGGAAGGGGCTATCGGGCCGTCGATCATTCCAACTCGATCGAAGAAAGTGGCAGCCGGTTGTCCGAAGCGCTGCGCGCGGCCTGGCTGCCGAGAATGACGCAGGGGTGGTTCTTCCGCGCTGAGAGCTTTTTCTCGGTCGCGCGATACCTGGACGAAGTCGGAAGCGAGGACGCGGATTTCCTTTCCTATTCACATGGCGAAGGCTTCATGCGCTTCTTCGAGGAGCGCTGTCAGCGGCAGGGCATCTTCATCTTCGACGAACCGGAGGCCGCGCTGTCGCCCGCGCGGCAGATCGAATTCTTGAAGCTGTTGCACCGCATGGAGAACTCCACGATTTGTCAGGTCGTGATGGCGACGCATTCGCCGATGCTGATGGCCTATCCAAATGCGCAGTTACTGCTGTTGACCAAGCACACGTTGAAGCCGGTGAAGGTCGAGCAAACCGATCATTTCCGGGTGATGCGCGAATTCTGCCAAGACCCGATGGGCTTCGTCGAAGGCGCGATCGCGGGCGCATAGGCGCCGGAAATGAAATGGCCGCCGGACCTTCGATCCGGCGGCCACCCGGGCTCCCGCAATATGAAATCGCGATGAAAACTGCCCCCAGCCCCGGGTCAGTTCACCCTACGCTATCGGCATGCAGCGCGGCATTACAAATGCCGCTCCAGGGCGAGGAAGATCGCGCATGTTGCCTGCAAGCCACTAAGACAGGCAAGCGGTCCCGGAATTTTGCGGGGCACCGGAGCCGCCAACCCGGTTGGTAGCACCAACCCGGGTGCTACGGGTTTTCCTCCGGCGGGGCTTGAACCCGAAGCGCAAAAACGACGCGTGGTACGAAAAAGTGTTCCTGTGCTCGATTGCGAGCGTGCACTAGTGGACATCGCCGCGCAGGTGAAGCCGCTAGGCTGACGATCAAGGGGGCGCGAGCCATGATCTTCAGGCGGCGCAGGATGAAGCACAGGATTTCGTTCGAGGCGCGGTTACTGCAGAGCGCGCAGGAAGCGCGCGATGCCGCGCGCCAGCTTCCGCCCGGCAAGCAGCGTGACCTCTTGCTGCGCCAGGCGCGCGCAAGCGAAATGGCCGTGCAGATCGACAAGTGGATTTCATCGCCGGGCCTGCGGCCGCCGCGATAGGATACGCACTGGCAACTGGCGCCCGATGGCCGCAATTTGATGGAAATTGAACAGACTTTGCCAACGCACGCCGAGTGATACTGCTTTCAGAATATTTTGAGGAAGCCATGCCCGGAGCAGACACCGGCCCCCACAAAGCGCAACGGCGTGCCGAATGGTATGTCGTACTCGGTGTCTGCGCGATGATTGGTGTGGGCGCTAGTTGCTGGAAGGTCTCGAAAGTCTTTCGTGCGCCGTCGACAGAAGAGGCGATCATCCGCTCGCTCGCGGAGTTGCGCATTCGCGAACTGACGACCGCTTATACACTGCACCCCGAAACGTGTTCGATCAGGAAGACGATGTGGAACTGGGATGTGGGTTGTGAGGGTGTGCCGACCCATTTTTATCAGGACATCACCCTCTGCGATCCGGGGCCGCCCAAGACGTGTGGTGCGATGCCGCCGGATTACACATACTGTCGAACTTTCTTCTGGGAGATCGACCTCGATGGAATGCCGTCTGACCCAATAGGTCTCGGCAGCCGGCGTTACGCGTCATTGGAAGAGAATTGCAAGGCCAGGGGTACATTCGCCTCTGACCGGGAGGAGATGGCGAGGCGCGGCATCACGCCGGAGCGCGTCGAGATGCTGGACTATGCGGGGCGGTACACGGGCAAGCCTCGGCCAATTCGGTAACGTCTTCAGCGGGGTTCGACTGCGGTTTCACGGCGTTGTGCCGGCAGCCGCCTTCAGCTTCCTGATCGCCGCGCGGATCGGACCGAACGGTCCATACTTGTGCATCTTCTCGCTGAAATCATCCGCATACGGCCCATAGGGCGCATCCACCGGCTTGTTCAGCAGATCGGGGAAATCCTTCGCAAGGCCCGCGCGGTTCGGCCGCGGCTGCGACAGCACATAGGCGGCGACGTCCCACGCCTGCTCGATGGTCAGCTGCGGATTCAGATAGTCGGCGCCGTGCGGCATGTTGAAGTGCACGAAGTTGGCAAAGTTGATCAGCCGCGCCATGCCGGCGCCGTCGTTGTAGCTGCCCGGGCCCCACAGCGCCGGCATCATGTAGCCTAGCTGCGGCGCGCCGGGATCCCGCAGGATGCCCGAGCCGTCGGTGTTGTGGCAGGCCGCGCAGGAATTGGCGTAGACGGCGCGGCCGCGCACGGGATCGGCCGGGCGCGACAGCTCCTTCATCTTGCCGGCGCCGAGGCCCGGCAATTGCTCGCCCTTCGGCACGCCGGTCGACAGGAATTGCACGTAGGCGACCAGCGCCTGCATCTCCGGCGCATCGTTCGGCATGGCGCGGCCGTTCATGCTGCGGGTCATGCAGGAATTGATGCGGTCCTCGATGGTGATGGGACCGCCGGTCCGCGCGCTGTAGGCGGGGAAGTCGTTGTAGATGCCGAACAGCGGAATGCCGAACTTCTTCGTGCCGCCGTCGAGGTGACAATTGGTGCAGGCCAGGTTGTTGCCGGCGAAGCGCTTGGCGGGATCGGCCACGTCGGGGCCGATATGAGCGTAGGTCGCCAGCATGATGTCGCGGCCGTCACGGATCAGCTGGCCGCGAGCGTCGCGGGGGAGCGCGCTGACTTCCGGCATGGTCCAGGGGATGAAGGGCTTCGGTTCTGCCGTGGCCGAAGCTGGGATCGTGTTTAGGAACACGATGCCGAAAGCAAGGTGGCGAAGTCGCATGGCGTCCTCATGAGCTTGCAGCGATTAGAAGTCGGGCGCTTCCAGGCGGATCGTGGAGTCGAAATCCTAATTTCCAAAAACCGCATTGGCACACAGTTACAGCATTTCGGGTGGCAGGTGGAGGCGCCTGGCGCCGAGAAGGCGACTCGATCCCTTCGAGCTTATTGTTCAAAAAGATAGCCCGGGCACGCTGGAAGTTTCAGAAATTCGGAAGTGTAGTCAACATTACTCCGCCGCCTCACTTGCCCCGCTGCTCTTCCTTGGCTTGCCGTCTGCCTTCTTCAGCACCGGCGCCAGGAACTTGCCCGTGTAGCTGCGCGGCGCCTTCACGATGTCTTCCGGCGGGCCCCAGGCGACGATCTCGCCGCCGCCGTCGCCGCCTTCGGGGCCGAGATCGATGACCCAGTCGGCGGTCTTGATGACTTCGAGATTGTGCTCGATCACGACGACCGTGTTGCCCTGCGCGACCAGCTCGTGCAGCACCTCCAAGAGCTTCTTGACGTCGTGGAAATGAAGCCCGGTGGTCGGCTCGTCCAGGATGTAGAGCGTGCGGCCGGTGGCGCGCTTTGACAGTTCCTTGGCGAGCTTGACGCGCTGGGCTTCGCCGCCCGACAGCGTCGTGGCCTGCTGGCCGACATGGATGTAGTCGAGGCCGACGCGGCGCAGCGTCTCGAAGGTGTCGCGTACGCGGGGGACGGCCTTGAAGAACTCGGCGGCCTCCTCGACGGTCATGTCGAGCACGTCGGCGATCGACTTGCCCTTGAACAGGACTTCCAGCGTCTCGCGGTTATAGCGCTTGCCCTTGCAGGTGTCGCAGGTGACGTAGACATCGGGCAGGAAGTGCATCTCGATCTTGATGACGCCGTCGCCCTGGCAGGCCTCGCAACGGCCGCCCTTGACGTTGAAGGAGAAGCGTCCGGGCTCGTAGCCGCGCGCCTTGGCTTCCGGCAGGCCGGCGAACCATTCGCGGATCGGCGTGAAGGCGCCGGTATAGGTCGCGGGGTTGGAGCGCGGCGTGCGGCCGATCGGCGACTGGTCGATGTCGATGATCTTGTCGATATGCTCGAGGCCCTCGATGCGGTCGTGCGGGGCGGCGCCTTCGCTGGCGCCGTTGAGCTTGCGGGCGATGGCTTTGTAGAGGGTGTCGATCAGCAGCGTCGACTTGCCGCCGCCGGACACGCCGGTCACGCAGGTGAACAGGCCGAGCGGGATTTCCGCCGAGACGTTCTTGAGGTTGTTGCCGCGCGCGTTGATCACCTTGATGGTGCGGCGATGGTTGGGCGGCCGCCGCTCCGGCACTGCCACCGACAATTCGCCGGTGAGGTATTTGCCGGTCAGCGACTTCGGATTGCGCATGATCTGGTCGGGCGTACCTTGCGCCACGATGTGGCCGCCATGCATGCCGGCGCCGGGGCCGATGTCGAGGACGTAGTCGGCGAGGCGGATGGCGTCCTCGTCGTGCTCGACCACGACCACGGTATTGCCCAAGTCGCGCAGGCGCTTCAAGGTGTCGAGCAGGCGGGCATTGTCGCGCTGGTGCAGGCCGATGGAAGGCTCGTCGAGCACATAGAGCACGCCGGTCAACCCCGAGCCGATCTGTGATGCCAGGCGAATGCGCTGGCTCTCGCCGCCGGACAAGGTGCCGGAGGAGCGAGCCAGTGTCAGGTAGTTGAGGCCGACGTCGAGCAGGAAGGTGAGGCGCTCGCGGATTTCCTTCAGCACACGGCCGGCGATCTCGTTCTGCTGGGCGTTCAGCGCATCAGGCACGCTGGCGAACCATTCGCCGGCGCGCTTGACGGAGAGTTCGGCGATCTCGCCGATATGCTTGCCGCCAATCTTGACGCACAGCGCCTCGGGCTTGAGGCGATAGCCGTGGCAGCCGGCGCAGGGCACGTCGGAGAAATACTTTGCCAACTCCTCACGCGCCCACTCGCTTTCGGTCTCGCGGAAGCGGCGCTCCAGATTGGTGATGACGCCTTCGAACGGCTTCTTGGTGTCGTAGGAGCGGACGCCGTCCTCATAGGAGAACTTGATCGCCTCCTCGCCGGAGCCGGTCAGCAGCACGGCCTGCACCTTCTTCGGCAGGTCCTTCCACGCTGTGTCGAGGGTGAACTTGTAGTGCTTGCCGAGCGCCGTCAGTGTCTGCAGGTAATAAGGAGACGACGACTTCGCCCAGGGCGCGATCGCGCCCTTGCGCAAGGTCAGCTCCTTCTCCGGGATGACGAGATCCTCGTCGATATGCTGCTCGACGCCGAGGCCGCCGCATTCCGGGCAGGCGCCATAGGGGTTGTTGAAGGAGAACAGCCGCGGCTCGATTTCGGGGATGGTGAAGCCGGAGACGGGGCAGGCGAACTTTTCCGAGAACAGGATGCGCTCGGGCCCGCTCTTGTCGTGGATTTTTGCGGTCTTCTTCTTGCCGTCCTCGGCCGCGGGCGCATCGGCATATTCGATCACCGCGAGGCCCTCGGCTAGCTTCAGCGCGGTCTCAAAACTCTCGGCGAGGCGCTGGCCGATATCCGGCCGCACCACGATGCGGTCGACGACGACGTCGATGTCGTGCGGGAATTTCTTGTCCAGCGTCGGCGCGCTGGCCAGCTCATGGAAGGTACCGTCGACCTTGACGCGCTGGAAACCCTTCTTGAGGTATTCGGCGAGCTCCTTCTTGTACTCGCCCTTGCGGCCGCGCACGACCGGGGCGAGCAGGTAGAGCCGCGTTCCTTCCGGCAGCGCCAGCACGCGGTCCACCATCTGCGAGACCACCTGGCTCTCGATCGGCAGCCCCGTCGCCGGCGAATAGGGCACGCCGACGCGCGCCCAGAGCAGGCGCATGTAGTCGTAGATCTCGGTGACGGTGCCGACGGTGGAGCGCGGGTTCTTCGACGTCGTCTTCTGCTCGATCGAGATCGCCGGCGACAGGCCGTCGATCTGGTCGACATCCGGCTTCTGCATCATCTCCAGGAACTGGCGCGCGTAGGCCGAGAGCGATTCCACGTAGCGGCGCTGGCCCTCGGCATAGATGGTGTCGAAGGCGAGCGAGGACTTTCCCGAGCCGGACAGGCCGGTGAACACGACGAGCTTGTCGCGGGGAATCTCGACGTCGATGTTCTTCAGATTGTGCTCGCGTGCGCCCCGGATGGTGATGGCGCGCGAGGACGACGCGTTGTTCTGGCGTTTGGCGCGGAGCACTTCATCCATATCGGCATTCCCAAGCGCGCGATCCGCGCCGTTTTAATTGAGGGCGCAGCCGCAGAGCCGGGCTCAGACGCCAAAGGGGACATGCTGGAACGTAGGAAGAACGGGCGGCATTTTCCAGTGCCGCGCGGGAATCATCAACGGTTAGTTTGCGCGATGGCGGCAGGCGTCAGCAGAGGTCCTGCGACGGACGCCAGCGGTTCCCTCATGCAATCTCGCGCGCAAATAGCCAACGCGCAAATAAAAAGGCCGGCGCGAGGCCGGCCTTGAGCAAGAGTGCGTTCGCGAAAACTCAGTACTTCGCGACGACCGGGCCGCCCCAGCGATAGTTCACGCGGACGGTGACCATGTCGACGTCCTGCTTGACCTTGTCGGTGGCGAAGAAGGTGCCGGCCGCGCCGACTACGCCGTTGTTGGTGAAGGTGTAGGTGCGGTTGCCCATGAACAGGTGGTCGTATTCGATGCCGGCCGACCAGTTCGGGGAGAAGCCGAATTCGACGCCCACGCCAACCGTGCCGCCCCAGCGGGTGTCGCTGACGGAGTTGGCGGCAGGCACGTTGGTTGCGGTGACGAAGGAGCGGAAGCGATCGTCGGTGACCGCGGCGCCGCCCTTGACGTAGAGCAGCACGTTGTTGGCGGCGTAACCGATCTGGCCGGTCAGCAGGCCGAAGGCGCTGATCTTCGATTCATTGGTGAAGGCGGGAGCAACCAGGCTGACATTGCGGCCCTTCAGATCGGCCCAGTCGCCCTGGCCTTCAACGCCGAACACCCAGGTGCCGGTCTGCCAGCGATAGCCGAGCTGGCCGCCGGCGATGCCGCCGCTGGCGTCATGACAGCCTTCGCTGCCGACGAACACGCCGCCCGCATTATAACCGTCCCAGCATTTGCGGCTCGTACCCCAGCCACCGTTGGCGCCGATGTAGAAGCCGCTCCAGTCATACACGGCGGCGATCATCGCGGGCGCCTTCGCGTAAGGACGCGCAGCGAGATCCGCGGCGGAAGCCGGTGCAGCCAGCGCGATGACGCCAGCGATACCCAGCAGGAGCTTCTTCATCTCAGTCTCTCCGGTTATGCGTCCGCTTCCGTTGGTCCCGAAGCGGTTTTCGGCGCGAGCGCCTATCCATCCGCGGACAATTTACAGGATTTCGCCGCGCCAAGCCGTCTCCGAAATGCAACACTCGCCAACGAAGTGAACGCTGAACAAGTTAATGAATTGGCGGGGGAATTTCCGCCGGTCCCGCGGGCGAAGCCGGTTGGCGGGTCTTTGGCCGTGGCGCGCCCGTGGCTGGCTACCTGGATCGACGGAACAAAACTGGAACACGGGTGCGGTCGGTGCTATATGTGGATAAGCCCGCACCGTCCCGGCTGGACCTTAGGGAAAGCCGCGCCGTTGAGCGTATAGGTCGGCGGACGGGAGCGGCAAGGGCAGCGCGAGGCGGCCTGCCGCGGTTTTTCGGCCAGTGATTTGGGAGCGTGGACGATGGCGGGAAGTGTGAACAAGGTGATCCTGGTCGGCAATCTGGGCAAGGATCCGGAGATCCGGCGGACCCAGGACGGGCGGCCGATCGCCAACCTGAGCGTGGCGACATCGGAGACCTGGCGCGACAAGGCAACCGGCGAACGCAAGGAAAAGACCGAGTGGCACCGGGTCGTGATCTTCAACGAAGGCCTGTGCAAGGTCGCCGAGCAGTACCTCAAGAAGGGCGCCAAGGTTTACATCGAGGGCGCGCTGCAGACCCGCAAATGGACTGACCAGAGCGGGGCGGAGAAGTACTCCACTGAAGTGGTATTGCAGGGCTTCAACTCGACCCTGACGATGCTCGATGGGCGCGGCGGCGGTGGCGGCTATGCCGACGAGGGCGCTGGCGATTTCGGCAGCTCCAGCCCGGCGCCGCGGCGCGTGGCCGCCGGTGGCGGCGGCTCGCGCAGCAACAGCGATATGAACGACGACATTCCGTTCTGAAGTGGAAGCGGCCGTCCCTACGGCTTTTTCGGACATTGAAGGTCCGCACGCGGCCCGCCGCCGGGAGCCACGATGAGCCTTGCGCCGTTGATCGATGCCGCCCCGGCCATTCCCATCCACGCCTTTGCGGCGATGGCGGCCTTTGCGCTCGGCGCGGTGCAGATCGCCGCGCCGAAAGGCACGCTGCCGCACCGGACAATCGGTTGGATCTGGGTTGCGTTGATGGCCGTCGTGGCCGCCTCCTCGTTTTTCATCCACGAACTGCGTCTGATCGGCCCGTGGAGCCCGATCCACCTGCTGTCGATCTTTTCTGCCGTCATGCTGGTCCTCGGCGTCTGGTACGCGCGGCGGCACAATGTGCGCGGTCACAAGATCACGATGATCTCGATCTTTGCCGGGGCGCTGGTCATTGCCGGCCTGTTCGCCTTCCTGCCGGGGCGGATCATGCATTCGGTGGTTTTCGGGCCCTGAGATCGGGTGCGAATTCCCCGTTCCCCGCCGGTCCCTCCGACCACCCGTTTCGGGACCGCTAACAGCCCCGTAAGTGCATGAAAAAGCAATGGGAAAAAGCGCTTTGCGGCGGCTTTAAAAAGTGGTTCTAAACGCCGAGATCGGCTATACGATTCTGACGTTTTAACTCCACGGATTCCCCTTGTCCGAACCCGAAGACGACAAGCCCGGCGAGCCGCCGGCGCCTTCCGATATTCGTCCCGTTTCCATCCTCGACGAGATGAAGCGCAGCTACCTCGATTACGCCATGAGCGTGATCGTGGCGCGAGCGCTGCCTGATGCGCGCGACGGCCTCAAGCCGGTGCACCGGCGCATCCTGTATTCGATGTACGAACAGGGACACACGCCGGACAAAAAGTACGTGAAGTCGGCGCGCGTCGTCGGTGACGTCATCGGTAAATATCACCCGCATGGCGATCAATCGATTTACGACGCGATGGTGCGCATGGCGCAGGATTTCTCCATGCGCGTGCCGCTGATCGACGGACAGGGCAATTTCGGTTCGGTCGACGGCGATCCGCCCGCAGCATATCGATATACCGAAGCGCGCCTGGAGCGAGCGACGCTCGCGATCCTCGATGATATCGACAAAGACACCGTCGACTTCCAGGCAAACTACGACAGTTCAGACAAGGAACCGTCGGTTCTCCCGGCGAAGTTTCCAAACCTGCTGGTCAACGGCGCCGGCGGCATTGCGGTCGGCATGGCGACCAATATTCCGCCGCACAATCTCGGCGAGATCGTCGATGCCTGCATTGCGTTGATCGAAGATCCTGCTCTGGGGGTCGACGATCTCATCAACATCGTACCGGGGCCGGATTTTCCAACCGGTGGCGTCATCCTGGGGCGTCAGGGCATAAGGTCCGCCTATCATCTTGGCCGTGGCTCGATCCTGATGCGGGGCAAGGTCACGATCGACACCATCCGCAAGGACCGCGAAGCGATCATCATCTCGGAAATTCCCTACCAGGTGAACAAGGCCTCGATGGTAGAACGCATCGGCGAACTGGTGCGCGAGAAGAAGATCGAGGGCATCGCCGATCTGCGCGATGAATCCGACCGCGAGGGCTTGCGCGTGGTCGTCGAACTCAAGCGCGACGCCGTACCGGACGTGGTGTTGAACCAGCTCTACCGTTTCACACCGCTGCAGACGAGTTACGCCGCCAACATGCTGGCGCTCGACGGCGGCCGGCCGCAGGTGATGAACCTGAAAGACATGCTGACGGTCTTCATCGCCTTCCGCGAACAGGTCGTCACCCGCCGCACCAAGTTCCTGCTCAACAAGGCGCGCGACCGCGCCCATATCCTGGTCGGCCTCGCTATTGCGGTCGCCAATATCGACGAGATCATTCGGGTCATCCGTACCTCGCCCGATCCGTCCACCGCGCGCGACCGTTTGATGGAGCGCGACTGGGCCGCAAAAGACGTCGCCTGGATGATCACGCTGATCGACGACCTGCGCCACCGCATCAACGACGACGGCACCATCCGCCTATCGATGGAACAGGCGAGGGCCATCCTCGACCTGCGCCTGCAGCGCCTGACCGCGCTCGGCCGCGACGAGATTTCCGAAGAGCTCGAGAAGCTCAAGGTCGAGATCAACGAATATCTGGACATCCTGCGCTCGCGCGCCCGTGTCCAGGCGATCGTCAAGACCGAACTGGCGGAGGTAAAGGCCGAATTCGCCACGCCGCGCAGGACCGCCATCATCGAGCAGGAAGGCGAGGTCGAGGACGAAGACCTGATTCAGCGCGAGGACATGGTCGTTACCGTCTCCCACGCCGGCTATGTCAAGCGCGTGCCGCTGTCGGCCTACCGGGCGCAGCGCCGCGGCGGCAAGGGCCGCGCCGGCATGCAGACCCGCGACGAGGATTTCGTCAGCCGTCTGTTCGTGGCTTCCACGCACACGCCGGTGCTGTTCTTCTCCTCCCGCGGCCAGGTCTACAAGGAGAAGGTCTGGCGGCTGCCGATGGCAGCGCCCAACGCGCGCGGCAAGGCGCTGATCAACATCCTGCCGCTGGAGCAGGGCGAGCGCATCACCACCATCATGCCGCTGCCGGAGGACGAAACCTCCTGGGCCAATCTCGACGTGATGTTCGCCACCACCGGCGGCAACGTCCGCCGCAACAAGCTGTCCGATTTCGTCGACGTGCGCCGCTCCGGCATCATCGCCATGAAACTGGAAGACGGCGAGTCCATCGTCGACGTCCAGATCTGCAGCGAGCATGACGACGTGCTGCTGACCGCCGCCGGCGGCCATTGTATCCGCTTCCCCGTCACCGACGTGCGCGTCTTCACCGGCCGCACGTCGATGGGGGTGCGCGGCATTGCGCTGGCCGGGGGCGATACGCTGATCTCGCTGGCGATCCTGCGCCATGTCGAGGCGACCTCGGACGAGCGCTCGGCTTACCTGAAGATGCGCCGCGCAGTGGCCGGCGAAAGCGCGGCCGAGGAGACGGCAGATGCGGAGGCCGAGGAGACATCGGGCAGCTTCCAGCTTTCGCAGGAACGTTACGCCGAGCTTGGCGCCAAGGAGCAGGTGGTGCTGACGGTGTCCGTCAACGGCTACGGCAAGAGGACCTCTTCGTACGAATACCGCACCACCGGCCGCGGCGGCAAAGGCATCGTCGCCATGAGTGTCAACAACCGCAATGGCAAGCTGGTGGCCTCATTCCCGGTGGAGGATGCCGACCAGATCATGCTCGTGACCGACAAGGGCCAGTTGATCCGCTGCCCGGTCGCCGACATCCGCGTCGCCGGACGCTCGACCCAGGGCGTGATCGTGTTCGACACCGCCGATGACGAGCACGTCGTTTCGGTCGAGCACATCGGCGAGGAAGATAACGGCAACGGGAATGGCGAATAAGGCAGTCCCCTTTCGCCAGCCACTTCATATCTCGATCTCGGTCCCGAACTCCACCACCTGCCGCGTCGGCGCGCCGAAGAAGGCTGCCGAGCGCGGCGCCCAGAAGATCAGCGAGACCACGCCAAGCACGCCCTCCGGCGTGAGCGCCCCGCCATGACTCGTGGCGGCCTTCGCAGCCTCCTTCAATGCGTAGAGGGGGCAGGTTCCGATGTCTCCATAAACGACACCGAGCGCGCCGATCGTGGCGGCGACCGGAAGCGCACTCGAGGGGTCATGGCTCTCGGCTGAGGTCGCCGTCATCAACAGCCCTCGCATGCAATGCGCGTCCGCCCGTGGTTCGGCGGTGAAGCGTCAGTCTGCGAAGAGACGTCGCAAATGCTGTCCGGGATTTGGCGGCCGCCTGCGCATGTTCGGGTTGGCCTGGCGCGTGAGCCGGTGGCAGCAGAGCTGGATAACGAAAATCCCCGGGGGGCATCCCGGGGATTTCGACTTGGAGGGTCTTGGAGGGTGGGGCGGTTACTGGACGCGGTCGACGGTGACCAGCCTGACTTCGCGCACCGACTGCTTGCCGGTGGCGGTGCGCAAGCACGAGGCTTCGAAATTCGGCCAGGATTGCTCGGAGCAGCCACGGCCAGACTGGTTGATATCGAGACGATCGCCCTTCGCAAGCGCCTGGGGAACGCTGGCTTCGACTTGCGGGGCAAATCCGGGAAGAATGGTGAGCGCGGCAGCGACGAAGGCGGCAATGGCCACCGCAGAAATTGCCTTGATCATGACTATCCCCTGTCGTGAGCTCTTTGAGCCCGTCGTTTCGTTGTCCCAGAGGTAACCAAGACCGGTTTCGGGAAGTCTTCTCCAATGCGGAAAATGGTTTCGTCCCACACCGGTTTTGTTTCGTGCCGGGCGTCCGGACGAAACAATGATTACCTGCCCTAAAAGACGCGCCAGGGGCGGAAGTGGTTCAGGAGCCTGCATAAATTAGATTTGTGCGTCATGGTGCCCGCGGACGGGAACCTTGCCGGGGCGGGCCGGGCGGGGTAGGAGGGGGAAATGTCCCGCATTGCGCTTTACCCCGGCTCTTTCGACCCCGTGACCAACGGCCATCTGGACGTGGTCCGGCAGGCGGTCGTCCTCTGCGACAAGCTGATTGTTTCGATCGGCGTGCATCCCGGCAAGAAGCCGCTGTTTTCCACCGAGGAGCGGCTCGAAATGGTCCGCTCGGTGTTCGGCCCGATCGCCGAAAAGGCAGACTGCGCGTTCGACTGCTCGACCTATGACAATCTCACGGTCACCGCCGCCAAGAAGGCCGGCGCCACCATCATGATCCGGGGCCTGCGCGACGGCACCGATCTCGATTACGAGATGCAGATCGCGGGCATGAACGAGAGCATGGCGCCGGAGATCCACACGGTGTTCCTGCCTGCGTCCGTGCTCGCCCGCCCGATCACCGCCACACTGGTACGTCAGATCGCAGGCATGGGCGGTGACGTCTCCGCCTTCGTGCCGCCGGCGGTTGCCAAAGCCCTCAAGGCCAAATTCGGCTGACGCCCCTTCGGCCCCCTAACCGTTCATCCCGGAGTTTTCATGATCCGAGTTCTTGCTTTCGTCGCCGCGGTGTTTTTCGCGATTCCCGCGCTCGCCCAGCCGCTGCCGGCCAAACTCGACAAGGCCAATGCGATCGTGATCGACAGCACGCAAGGGCGCATCGTCATCGCGCTGCGTACCGATATTGCGCCAAAGCACGCCGAGCGCCTCAAGCAGCTCACGCGCGAGGGCTTTTACAACAACGTGCCGTTCCATCGCGTGATGGACGGCTTCATGGCGCAGACCGGCGACGGCCAGAAGGGCGACGGGACCGGCGGCTCGAAATATCCTAACCTGACGCAGGAGTTTTCCTCGACGCCGTTCAAGCGCGGCATGGTCGGCATGGCCCGGCGCGGCGACAGCGTCGACAGCGCCAATTCGCAATTCTTCATCTGTCTTGGCGATGCATCCTTCCTCAACAACCAGTACACGGTGATCGGCGAGGTCGTGCAAGGCATGGACGTCGTCGACAAGCTGAAGAAGGCGCCAGCCGGCTCGCGCAGCGGCGCGGTGACCGACCCCGACAAGATGGTCAAGGTGCAGGTCGCATCCGACATCAAGTGAGCCAGGGTGGCGCGGCGCGGCAAACCAGCTCTGTGGTTTGCGGCGGCGCTGCTGATGCCGCTGCCGGCGGCCGCCGAGCCGCTCGACACCATCAGGGACGTGATCGAGCGGCTGCAGCGGTGCTGGAAGCCGCCGCAGTCGGTTGCAAGGCCAGTGGACATCACGGTCATTGTGAGCTTCAACCGCGAGGGCGTCATCCTGGGACGGCCGCGGGTCACCTACGAGACCGAGGGGGCGTCCGACAATGACCGCCTCGCTTACCGCGTCGCGGCGATGGAGGCATTGCAACGCTGCACGCCATTGCCATTTTCAGAAGGACTGGGCGGCGCCGTCGCTGGCCGGCCCTTCGCCGTCAGATTCTGGACGCGCAACACTTCACCCAAACCAGCAGAGAGAAAAGCATGGCTGACACCGAAAATACCTTGATCCTCGAAACCACCCAGGGCCCCGTGAAGATCGAGATGCGCCCGGACCTCGCGCCAGGTCACGTCGCGCGCATCAAGGAACTGGTGCGGGAGGGCTTTTACGACGGCATCGTGTTCCACCGGGTAATCGACGGCTTCATGGCGCAGACCGGCTGCCCGCAGGGCACCGGCACCGGCGGCTCCGGCAAGAAGCTGAAGGCCGAGTTCAACAGCGAGCCGCATGTCCGCGGCACTGCCTCGATGGCGCGCGCGGCGAGCCCCGACTCCGGCGACAGCCAGTTCTTCATCTGCTTTGACGATGCCGCCTTCCTGAACCGCCAGTACACGGTATGGGGCAAGGTCACCGAGGGCATGGAGAACGTCGACAAGATCAAGCGCGGCGAGCCGGTCAAGGACCCCGACAAGATCGTCAAGGCGCACATGGCGCTGGACGCCTGATTCCTCCTCATAGTGGGGAACCTGCGCAGCAGGCGTCTCGAACCTTGATGCCACTTTCCGATTTCCGGGCCTCATCCTTCGAGAAGCGCTAGCGCGCTCCTCAGGATGGGGTTCGGCACTGTGCCAAGCCCATGCGCACCGACCTCTTCGACTTCGACCTTCCGCCGGAAAACATCGCGCTGCGCCCGGCAAGTCCGCGCGACTCTGCAAAGATGCTGGTCGTGCAGGGCGACGGCGTCTTGCGCGACCGTCACGTCTGCGAGCTGCCGGACTGGCTGGAGGCGGGCGACCAGCTCGTGGTCAACGATACCCGCGTGATCGCGGCGCAGCTGAAGGGCCGGCGCATCGGGCGCGACACCGAGCCGAAGATCGAGGCCACGCTGATCAAGCGGCTCGACGGCTCGCGCTGGCAGGCGCTGGTCAAGCCGGCGAAGAAGCTGGCCGCCGGCGACCGCATCCGCTTCGGCAACGAAGGCAAGGTCTGCCTGCTCGGCCATCTCGACGCCGAGGTCGAGGCCAAGGGCAGCGAGGGTGAGGTGACGCTGTTGTTCTCGTTCCACGGCCCGACGCTGGACCAGGCGATCGCGGAGCTCGGCACCACGCCGCTGCCGCCCTACATCGCCTCCAGGCGCGCGCCGGACGATCAGGACGCGGCCGATTACCAGACCATGTTCGCGGCGAACGAGGGCGCGGTGGCCGCGCCGACCGCAGGGCTGCATTTCACGCCGGCGCTGGAAGCCGCGCTGCACGCGCGCGGCGTCGAAATCAACCGGCTGACGCTGCATGTCGGTGCCGGCACGTTCCTGCCGGTCAAGGTGGACGACACCGCCGAGCATCGCATGCATGCCGAATGGGGCAGCGTGTCCGCCGAGACCGCGCGAAAACTCAACGAAGCCCGCGCCAATGGCGGGCGGATCGTCGCGGTCGGCACCACGTCGCTGCGGCTGCTCGAAAGCGCCGCGCGTGACGACGGCACCATACAGCGGTTTTCGGGAGAGACGTCCATCTTCATCACGCCGGGTTATCGTTTCCGGGCGGTCGATATCCTGCTGACGAATTTCCATCTGCCGCGCTCGACGCTGTTCATGCTGGTATCGGCCTTTTCCGGGCTCCACGCGATGAAGCAGGCTTACGCGCACGCGATTGCGAACGGGTACCGATTCTACTCATACGGCGACGCATCGCTGTTGTTCCGGGCGCGCGAGCCGCGTGGCTTTGACTAGGCGCGCGGTGCGCAGGGCGGGTTAGGCGAAGCCATAACCCGCTGCCACGCGGAAGGGATTGCGGGTTACGCCTTGCACCTTTGCCCGATTGCGCTTCGGTGCGTGTGGTCCGGCGAACCCGCCTTCGATCCCCGTAACTTCACGCCACCACGCGCTGCGGCAGCAGCTCGGCGATCTGGATCGCATTCAGCGCGGCGCCCTTCAGCAGCTGGTCGGCGGCGACGAACATCGAGACCGAATGGCCGGAGGGATCGCTGAGATCCTGCCGGATGCGTCCGACCAGCACGTCGTCCTGGCCGGAGGCGTTGATCGGCATCGGGAAATAGTTCCTGGTGCGGTCGTCGACGATCTTCACGCCCGGCGCGCCTGCCAGCAGCGCGCGGACGTCGCCCTCGCTGATCGGCCGCTCGCATTCGAAGGTGATGGCCTCGCAATGCGCGCGCAGCACCGGCACGCGCACGCAGGTGACGCCGACCGCAATCTTCTCGTCCTCGAAGATCTTGCGGGTCTCCTTGATGACCTTGGTCTCCTCGTCGTTGTAGCCGGTCGCCGGGTCGATCGCGGTGTTGTGGCTGAAGAGGTTGAAGGCGTAGGGGTGCGGCAACACGGTCGGCTGGAAGCTCCGCCCCTCGAGGCTGGCGCGGTTCGACTCCACGAGTTCGTCCATCGCCGCGGCGCCGGCACCGCTGGCGGCCTGATAAGTCGATATGATCACGCGCCGGATGCGGTTCTCGCGGTGAATCGGCCACAGCGGCACCAGTGCGGTGATGGCGGCGCAGTTGGGGTTGGCGATGATGCCCTTGTGATCCCTGATGCGGCCGGCGTTGATCTCGGGGATCACCAGCGGCACGTTGGGGTCCATGCGGAAGGCCGAGGAGTTGTCGACCACGACGGCACCGGCGCTGACGGCCACAGGCGCGAACTTGCGGGAGATGCTGCCGCCGGCCGAGAACAGCGCGACGTCGACGCCGTCGAACGAGCGCTCGGTGAGTTCCTCGATCACGACCTGCTTGCCGCGGAACGCGATGCTCTTGCCGGCGGAGCGGGCGCTGGCCAGCGCCTTCAACCTGCCGACGGGAAAGCTGCGGCGGTCCATGGTGGCGATGAACTCGGCACCAACGGCGCCGGTGACGCCGACGATTGCGACTACGGGATCGTTACTCACGTTCGTTCTCCATTTCTCGGGTTCAGCAGGCAACAAAAAAGCCCCGGACCTTTTCAGGCGGGGCTTCGGGTGAAGATATGCGGACTGATCGACTACGCGCGCACGACTCCCGAGCCCCTGGCGGGCTTGGTGGTTTTGGTCGTGGTTTTTGCGCTCAGCGTCATGGTGCGGACTTATGCGGGAGGGATTTGTTCCCGTCAACGGGGAGGAAACTTAAAAAGGGCCTCAAACCGGTTGAATCCGGCATCGCTGTCACGCCATAAGCCCACCCATGAGCCTTCCCAATCATTTTGAGCTGCTTGCGACCGACGGTGCTGCGCGGACCGGACGCCTGACCACGCCGCATGGCGTGGTGCGCACGCCGGCCTTCATGCCGGTCGGCACCGCCGGGGCCATGAAGGGCCTCTACTGGCGCGAGGTGCGCGAGGCCGGCGCCGATATCGTGCTCGGCAACACCTACCATCTGATGCTGCGACCGGGCGCAGAGCGCATTGCTGCACTGGGCGGCCTGCAGCGCTTCACCGGCTGGGGCGGGCCCATGCTGACGGATTCCGGCGGCTTCCAGGTGATGTCGCTGGCCGACCTGCGCAAGCTGACCGAGCATGCCGTGACATTCCGATCGCATATCGATGGCGCGAAGGTCGAGTTGTCGCCGGAGCGTTCGATCGAGGTGCAGCGGCTGCTCGGCTCCGACATCGCCATGCAGATGGACGAATGCGTGCGGCTGCCGGCCGGGCCCGACGATATCGCGCGCGCCATGCAGCTCTCGCTGCGTTGGGCGGAGCGCTCCAGACGCGCCTTCGAGGGCGCACCCGACGGCTACATGCTGTTCGGCATCGTGCAGGGCGGCGACGTGGCCGCCTTGCGCGAGGCGAGCGCACGCGGCCTGACCGGCATCGGTTTCCATGGCTACGCCATCGGCGGGCTCGCGGTCGGCGAGCCGCAGGAGGTGATGCTGGCGATGATCGAGGCCACGGCACCTGCGCTGCCGGCCGACCGCCCGCGCTATTTGATGGGGGTCGGTACGCCCGAGGACTTGCTGGAGAGCGTCGCGCGCGGCATCGACATGTTCGATTGCGTGCTGCCGACCCGGAACGGCCGCCACGGCATGGCCTTCACGCGCTATGGCCAGATCAACCTGCGCAACGCGCGGCACGCCGACGACCCGCGGCCGCTGGATGAGGCCAGCGAATGGCCGTCGACGCGCGACATCTCGCGCGCCTATCTGAATCACCTCGTAAGGTCCGGCGAGACGCTGGGCGCGATGCTGCTCTCCGAGATCAACGTCGCTTACTACCAGCGCCTGATGCAGGACATCCGCACGGCGATCGCCAACGGCACGTTCGAGGCATTCAGGTATCGAACGCGCGCCGACTGGGCACGCGGCGACATTGCTGCGAGATGAGCTTTTGGTGGACGCGTTTGCCCAACGCCGGCGGCCGCCACTTTGCTCAAACGCTATGAGATCAATTGCAGGAAAACTTCTTCACGGCATGCTTGGTCACGAAGCCGTAACCACAGTTATCGCACGTCCACAAATAGGAGATCACGTGATCGTTAAGATACGCGGACGCTTCTGCAGCCACCATGGTGTCCGCGCACACAGGACAGGTGGGAAGATTGCAACCGCGCGGATCGGGTTGAGACGCAGACGCGACGGTCGACAGGACTTCAGCAATAGCTGCCATCGTTGACCTCCTTGCGTTCAGAACCGGGGAGCTGACGAGCGCGATCCGTCGTGATGATGCTGATCGTGCTCTGAACGAAAGTATAAAACGACTTCTTTGACGGTGTCGCAACACAAATACGTTGGTTTCGCGTTATTTGAGATTCTAACTCTTTTGCATCGCAGCGAATTTTGCGTTCCCGCGTTTGACCCTTGCACGTTGCCCCGCGCTGCAACTAAGTAGGGAACACTCGGTTTCTCCCTCACATTTCCGCGACAGGAGCCCGCGATGGATGCGCCGATACCAAACGCTGCACTGCACCGTCCCGGCCGCGGCCGCGTGTTCGATTCCATTGTCGATGCCATCGGCGATACGCCGATCGTGCGTTTGAACAAATTGCCGAACATGCGCGGCGTCGGCGCGACGATCCTGGCCAAGCTGGAATATTTCAACCCTGCGGCAAGCGTGAAGGACCGGATCGGTGCGGCGATGATCACCGCGATGGAGAAGGCGGGCATCGTCAATGCCGATACCGTGCTGATCGAGCCGACCTCGGGCAACACCGGCATTGCGCTGGCATTCGTCGCGGCTGCGCGCGGCTACCGGCTGAAACTGGTAATGCCGGAATCGATGTCGATCGAGCGGCGCAAGATGCTGGCCTTCCTGGGCGCGGAGATCGTGCTGACGCCCGCCGCGCAGGGCATGAAGGGTGCGATTGCAACCGCTGAAGAGTTGATCCGCTCGACGCCGAATTCGGTGATGCCGCAGCAGTTCAAGAATCTCGCCAATCCGGAAATCCACCGCCGCACCACGGCGGAGGAAATCTGGAACGACACCGGCGGCAGTATCGATTTCTTCGTCGCCGGCGTCGGCACCGGCGGCACCATCACCGGCGTCGGGCAGGTGCTCAAGCCGCGCAAGCCGTCGTTGCGGGTCGTCGCCGTCGAGCCGGAGGAAAGCCCGGTGCTGTCCGGCGGCACGCACACGCCGCACAAGATCCAGGGCATCGGCGCCGGCTTCGTGCCTGATATTCTTGATCGGTCCGTGATCGACGAGATCGTCAAGGTCAACAGCGCCACCGCGATCGAGACCTCGCGGGCGCTGGCGCGCCATGAGGGCATTCCCGGCGGCATTTCCTCGGGCGCTGCGATCGCAGCCGCGATGGAGATCGGCAGGCGCCCGGAGGCGGCCGGCAAGACCGTGCTGGCCATCGTGCCGTCGTTCTCGGAACGTTATCTGTCCACCGCCTTGTTCGAGGGGATCTGAGCAATGCCCGACCAGCCGCGCCGGCCGCGCACCCTCAACGACGCCCGCAGCGAGGCGGAGGCGGCCTTCAAGAAGGCCACGGCAAAGGTCGCCGAAGCGCCGGCGAAGACCAACGCCGTTCCCGGCATCAAGGAGCAGGTGACGTTGCGCATCGACCAGGATGTGCTGGAATATTTCCAGGAGGGCGGGCCCGGCTGGCAGGACCGCATCAACGAGGCGCTGCGCAAGGCGGCGGGGAAGTAAGGCCGTTCTGCCAACGCCTGAAACGAAAAAAGCCCAGGTATGCCCGGGCTTCTTGCTGTTCGTTGCGAGAGCGGCTCAGCGCAGGACGCCGCCGACCACGCCGCCCATGAAGCGGCCCATCGCGGCCGGGTCGGGCCCGCCGCCGCCGCTGTGCTGGCGCTGGGCGGGTGCACCGCCGCCGCCGCCACCACCGCCGCTGGCGCGCTTGCGCGGGGCGGGTTTGTCCTCGTCATCGCTCGACGCGGTCGCCGGCTGGGTCGCGATGATCTCCGAGAGCAGCGCCTTGTGCTGCAGTCGGTTGAGGTAGCCGCTCTTCGGATAGCCGCGGGCGGCCTGCCAGCGGGTGATCACGTTGCGGGTGTCCTGGTTGAACACGCCGGTGACCTTGGTGTCGAAGCCCAGGCCGTTGAGACGGCGCTGCACGTCGCGGCGCTGGCCCTTGTCGAGGCCGATCTGGTCCTCGGTGAGCTGGCTCGATTCCTCGGTGAAGACGGCGGGATCAACGCCGGCAGACAGGTTGCGCGTTGCGTCCGGCTTGGCAGCCGTGCCCGCTTCGAGGGAGGCGATGCGCGACTGGGCAAGCGAGCGGAACTGGCCGTTCGGATAGTTGGTGAGGTAGGCCTTGAGTTCCTCAGGCTTGTTGGAGTCCCTGATCGAGCGCCAGAACTCGACTTCGACCTCGTTGTTCGGTGCGAGCGCCACCTGCTGCGACGGGGCGGCGGCAGCGCCCGGCGCGGCCGGCGCCGGGGCGCCGTTGAGATAGACCGCGCCGATCAGGTTGGTGTGGCCCCAGGGCAACTGGCCCTTGTTGGTCTCCTCGTTGACCTGGGCGCGAACCGAGGTCATGGCTTGCTGGATTTCGACGCCCGGCTTGGTGATGTTGGCAAGCAGCGCGCGGGTGAAGGGGCTGTTGCCGCCTTCGGTGCCGTCGAGCGCGGTCTGGCCCGGGCCCGTTGCGAACGCGATCAGCGTGCCTTCGCCGGACTTCATCTCGGCAAGGCCGGTTTGCACGTTGACGCTGCGGGTCGCCGAGTTCGACTTGATCTTGGCCGCGAACGGATTGTCGCGGCAGGCGTCAAGGAACACCAGCTTGACCTTGGCATCGCCCATGGTCTGCTCGAGCGTCAGGTCGATGTTGATCGCCGCGCCGAGCTTGACGTCCATTTCCGATTTGATGTCGGCATCGACCGGAAGCAGATAGTTGGTGCCGGAGATGGCGATGCCGTGGCCGGCATAGAAGAACACGGCGACATCGGCGCCTTGCGCCTTCTTGCCGAAATCCAGCAGCCGCTCGGTCATCTTGTCGCGGGTGAGGTTACTGCCTTCGACGACTTCGAAACCGACATTGCGCAGCGCGCCGGCTATGGCCTTGGCGTCGATCGGCGGGTTGGGCAGTTGCGCGACGTTCTTGTAGGCGCCGTTGCCGACCACGAAGGCGACCCGGCGGTCGGCCTTGGCCGCCGTCACCGACAGCGCCATGCAGGCCAGGGAAAGGATGAGGGTGAGGTAACGCATCTGAAATGGCCCCCTGTTGAATCGAAAATCAGTGGCGGTAACGCTGGTGCGGAAAGATACACGAAATTCCCCTGCGTCGTGCCACAAAAATCGGCCGGGAAAATCTCGAATCCGGCACCTGTTGCCGATCAGCCCAAACTAGAGAATACCTGCCGTTACGCTGCGTGATTTGGGTCACAAACAGCGGGAAAAGGCGCCACGTATGGCTGCGGGGGCTGCCCGAATCTCAGGCGGCGGCGCGTGCCGGAACGGGCGTGGACGCCCGCAAATTCACAAGATTTCCCGTGAGGATCAGCGCGGCGCCCAGTACCGTAAAGGCATCGAGCCGTTCCGAATAAAGCAGCCAGCCGGCGAGCGCGGTGAGGGGAACCCGCAGGAAGTCCATCGGGATCACCACGGTGGCGTCGGCATACAGCAGCGCACGCGCCATGCAGTAGTGCGAGAATGTGCCGCAGAAGGCGATGACCAGCCCCCAGCCCCACGTGGCGAGCGAGGGCCAGTGCCACATATACAGCGCCGGCAACATGCTGCCGGCCGTCTGAACCGCGAGCATGTAGAAGATGATCGTCACGGTCTGCTCGGTGCGGGTCAGCGATTTCACCATCGCGATCGAGATACCGAAGCCGACGGCGGCGGCCAGCGCAATCAACTGGCCCGGATTGATCTCGCCGGTGGCGGGACGCACGATCATCACGACGCCGACGACGCCGAGCACGATCGCGAAAAGCTTCCACACCGTGATGCGCTCGCCAAGGAACAGCGCGGCGAGGATCGCGGTCCAGATCGGCATGGTGAATTCGATCGCCACCACCTGGCCGATCGGAATCAAGGTCAATGCAAAGAACCAGCCGAGCTGCGCGCCGAAATGGATGGTGTTGCGCGCGATATGCTGCGGCAGTCGCTGGGTCCTCACCACGCCAAATCCGCCGGCCCGATGGATCAGCGGATAGAGCAGGCACAGGCCGATGGCGGAGCGGATGAACATCACCTCGAACACGCTGATCTCGCGCAGCGCCTCGCGGCCGGCGATCGTGATCATCAGCATCAAGGCGAGCCAGCCGGCCATCCACAGCGCGGCCTTCATCTTGGAAGGAGTGCGATCCATCGGCAGGAAAAAACTCGAAAAGCGGGAGGCCGGTATGAGAGACTGCGCCTGCCTTTGCAACGGGCAAATCTGCAGAAGCTGCCCTGCGCCCGACTCAATTTCGCAGTGGGATCATGGACCTGATCGGTGCTAAGGACATCACCAGTAATCGGGAGGAAACAAGCAAATGCGTGTCCTGCAACCGGCCGAATGGTCAAAGCCGCGCGGCTTTTCGCATGGCGTTGTGGTCGATGGCCCCGGCAAATGGGTGGTGCTGGCTGGCCAGACCGGCGGTGACGAGAAGGGCGAGTATGCGAGCGACCTGGCAGCCCAGGTTGGCACTGCGCTGAAGCGGATCATCAAGCTGCTGGCGGAAGCCGGCGCCGGCCCCGAGCACATCGTGCGGCTGACCTGGTACCTCACCAGCAAGAGCGAGTACGAGGCTGCGGGCGCCGGCATCGGGGCTGCCTGGAAGGAGACGCTGGGCAGGAACTTCCCGCCGTCGACGCTGCTCTATATCGGCGGCCTCGTCGACGAGCGTGCCAAGGTTGAAATCGAAGTTACCGCCTTTGTTCCGGCCTGAAGAAGCTTTCCGACATGAACACCACGCGAAAGACCACCGCCGATATCGTCCTGGGCTTTGCCACCGGCTGGCCCGAACATCAGCCCGACATCATGGTGCTGTCGCTTACCACCACCAAGGGGATCCAGGATTTCGCTTTCAACAAGGAACAGGCGCTCCTGATCGCGAAGACCATCAGGGAAACCGCGGCCAAGCTCGAAAAGCCGAAGACGAGCTGAGCGCAAGGCAAACGCCCCGGCTCGAACGACCGGGGCGTCGATGCTTTTCGTGCGGCGATGTCATTTCGACAGCGAGATATCCGCGCCGCGGAACACGCTGTCGGCGCGCATCGTCACGGTCTGCTTGTTGCCGGCCGTGCGCAGCGAGATGTTGGCATTGAAGCCGGCGGTGCTCGCGGTGACCTGGAAATTGCCGCCGCCGCCGCGGCCTTGCAGGACACCGGAAATGTTGCGGCTCGACTCGGTCCATGTGCCGGTGACCTGGCCGGCCTGATCGGCGACCTGGGCTCCAAGATTGAACTTGTAGGCATCGCTGGCGCAGGTCAGCGACATCGTCATGTTGGGGCCGGCGACCTGATAGGACGCGCGGCAGCGCAGCCGCTCTTTCGAACCATCGTCGAGGGTAACGGTGCCGCCGCCCGACCAGTTACCGGCCATGCCGGCGTACGGACCTCCCGACTGTGCATAAGCGCCCGCTGTCGAGGCAAAAAAAACGGCGGCTGCAAATGCCAGCCGCCGCGAAAACGCGAAGGTTTCGCCCGATCGGCTGGCCTTATTGACGGGATGCTTGCCATCGACCGCTGCACGGTCCGCCTGCTGTTGCGCCATTCCACTTCCCTGGTCCGGAGTTGCCATTAAATTTCCGGTTCGCATATGCACTATTGATCGAGACAAGCACAAGTCCCCCGCGACGCCCGATGGGTCGATGGAGCGGATTACCGCAAATCTGCCTAGTGCTTGGTGGGGGCGAGCGACGGCGCAAGGGTGGCAAACTGCTCGTCCTGCGGCTTGGCCGGAAGCGACCCATTGGCCTTGGCGGCATCGATGACTTCGGCGAGCAGCCGCAGGCCAAGCGGCGCGAGCGCGCGCTCCCACAATTCGCGTGCGGTCTCCCCTTTCTTGACGAAGACCCAGTCCTGCGCGGCAATCGCGCCGGCGTCCATGCGCTCGGCAAGATGATAGATCGTGCCGCCGGCAATCGGGTCGCCCTCCTTGATGGTCCATTCGACCGCGGCAAGGCCGCGATGGCGCGGCAGCAGCGATGGGTGATAGCCGATGCCGCCGAGCCTTGCCGCCGCCAGCGCATCCTGGCCGATGCGGGCGTGGCTGTGCGCGGTGATGATGAGATCGGTGTTCGGGGCGATATCGGAGGCGACCACGAGCCTGGGATCGGCCTGCACCGTCACGGGGATGCCGGCCGTCTTGGCGGCGCCAGCAAGCCGATCATCGCCGTCATGCACCACGACCCGGGCGATCTCGACGCCGTGCTCGCGCAACATATTGAAGGTCGCCACGCCGAAATGGCGGGAGCCGACGAGGGTAATCCGCATGATGCTTGTTCCGTCCGGGTTCAGTCGTGCAGTCGATAGCACGGCTATGTGTCACGGCGGGAATGACAGCGTAGGAATTATCAACAGGCGGAATGGCGGATTCGCAGGACGCCGGAAGACCCGGGATAGGCTGCGAAAGCATTCCGGCAAGTGATTGATGGATCAAGAATTATTAAGCCTGACCGCCAGCGCCTTGTCGATCCGGCGGCCGTCCATATCGACGATTTCGAATTGCCAGCCGCCGAAGCTGATCTTGTTGCCGACCTCGGGGATGGCGGCGAATTCCTGCAGCAGGAACCCGGCAAAGGTCTGGTAGGGCCGCTGCTCGGGCAAGGTGATGCCAAGGAGGTCGGCGCATTCCAGCGCCGGCATCCAGCCCGAGATCAGGAACGAGCCGTCCTCGCGCCGGGTGTAGGCCGGCTCGGCCGGGCCCTGCTCGGTGCTGAACGTGCCGACAATGGCCTCGAGGATATCGAAGCTGGTGACGACGCCTTGGAACACGCCGTACTCGTCGTGGACGAGGCCGATATGCACCGGCGAATCCCGGAGCACCGCCACGACGTCGCGCGCGTCGAGCGTTTCCGGGAGGATCGGCGCCTCGCGTATCAGCGCGCGCATGTCGGGAACCCCGCCTGCCAGATAGACGTCGAGTATCTCCTTGGCCTGCACGATGCCGAGCGCGCTGTCGCGATCGCCGTCGAAGACGACACTGCGGGAGTGATTGCTCTTCTGCAGATTGGCCAGGGTCACGGGAAGGGGATCGGCCAGATCGATCTGGCTCACCTCATTGCGCGGCGTCATCACGGCGCCGACCGGCAGATCGCCCAGCCGCATCACCCCGGCGATCATTTCCTTCTCGCCCGGCTCGAGCACGCCAGCATGTTCGGCCTCGACGACAAGCGTGCGGATTTCCTCCTCGCTGACCCGCTCTTCCGCTTCGCCGCGCTGGCCGAGCAGCCACAGCAATGCCTTGCCGGAGCGGTCGAGCAGCCACACCAGCGGCAGCGAGATCTTCGCCATCACATTCATCGCCGGCGCAACCCTCACCGCAATGGACTCGGGGTCGCGCAGCGCGATCTGCTTCGGCACCAGCTCGCCGACGATCAGCGAGGCATAGGTGATGATGCCGACGACGAGGCCGACGCCGGCCGTGTCGGCCGCAGCTTGCGAAACGCCGAGTTCCGAGAGCCATACCGACAGCCGCTGGCCGAGCGTGGCGCCGGAGAATGCGCCCGAGAGCACGCCGATCAGCGTGATGCCGATCTGGACGGTGGAGAGGAATTTTCCGGGATCGGACGCCAGCGCCAGCGCGCGCCGCGATCCGTGCACGCCTTTCTCGACCAGACCCGCCAGCCGCGCCGGCCGCGATGACACGATCGCGAGTTCCGACATTGCGAGTAGACCATTGGTGACGATCAGGACGGTGACGATGGCAAGTTCGAGATAAAGCACGGGGATTCTCTGTGAGAGAGCCCTCAATATAGGGTTTTTCGCCGGTATTTCGCGGCAAAGCAGACAAAATTTGCCGGTATGCGGCGCGCAAAGGCGAGATTACAGTTCGTGCACATGAAGTTCATCCTGACTCTCGGCACCATCATCGCCGCGGCGCTGAACGCAGCCATCGCACAGGCGCAGCTTGCCGGCCATGGTGGTCCGGTGCGATCCATCGCGGTGTCCGCCGATGGCCGCAACGTTCTCTCCGGCAGCTTCGATAGCGCAGCGATCCGCTGGTCGCTCGCGGCGGCTGCGGCAGAGCAGGTGCTGCGGTTCCACGCCGATGCCGTCAACGCAGTCGTCTTTCTCAGCGACGGCCGCATGGCGACGGCAGGCGCAGACGCGAAGATCGCGCTGTGGACGGCCGGACGCCAGCAGCCCGATGCCGTGCTGGAGGGGCACACCGCGCCGATCGTTGCGCTTGCGCTCTCGCCCGACGGCGCAACGCTGGCGTCCGCGGCCTGGGACGGCACGGCGCGGCTGTGGCCGCTCGGCGGCGGCGCGCCGCGCGTGCTGGAAGGACATACGCAAAATGTCAACGGGGTGGCGTTTGCGCCCGACGGCAAGTCGCTCGTCAGCGTCGGCTATGATCTGACGGCCCGCATCTGGCCGCTGCCGGACGGGCCGGCCGAAATTATCACCCTGCCGGCGCCGCTCAACGCGGTCGCGGTCGCACCCGATGGCGAAATCGTCACCGGCGGGGCGGACGGCAAGCTGCGGTTCCTTTCGGCCGATGGCAAGCATGTCAGCGAATTGCAGGCCGGCATGACGCCGATCATTGCGCTGGCGATTTCCCCCGACGGCGCGCGCGTGGCCGCGGGCGGCATTGGAGGTACGGTCAACCTGATCGATCGCAGGACGCGCAGCATCGTCAGTGCGTTGGTGGGGCCGGGGCTTCCGGTGTGGTCCGTTGCGTTCATGCCCGATGGTGCGACGCTGCTAACCGGAGGCGCCGATGCCACGGTCCGGCGCTGGAGCGCGCAGACCGGCAATCCTGTCGGTGCGCCGCAGCCGGGCGCGCCGGGCGATCCGCTTGCCGCCTATGCCGGCGATCACGGCGCGGAAGTGTTTCGTGCCTGCATCGCCTGCCACACGCTGTCGGACAAGGATGGTCCGCGCGCGGGGCCGACGCTGGAGGGCATCTTCGGGCGCAAGATCGCCTCGCTGCCGGGCTACCGTTTCTCCGAGGCGCTGACCAGGATGAGCATCGTGTGGACCCCTGAAACAGTGTCGCAATTATTCGACGTCGGTCCCAACGCCTACACGCCCGGCACCAAGATGCCGGAGCAGCGCATCGGCTCGGCCGATGATCGCAAGGCGCTGATGGATTTCCTCAAGCGCGCGACGGCGAAGTAAGTCACTTCTTGTCGCGCTCGCGCAGGTAATCCTCGGTCGTGCGCGGCCGCGGGCGCTCGGGCACGCCCGCGAACGGATCGAACTGCTGCTCGCTCATGGTGATGACGCGGCAGTCGGCGCACATGCGGATCGCCTGGGCGCGGCTGGCGGCGGCCGGATACATCCAGTGCCGGCCCTCCAGCCTGGCGGCGACCTTTTCGATCGTGCTCTTGACGCCGAACGGCGTGCTGCAGCGGACGCAGAGCGCCGGCTCTTCCTCCTTGATCAGGCGCGGCGTGGCGCGGCTGGGGCGGAAGTCGATCTGCGGCTGTAGCGTGATCACTTTCTCGGGGCAGGTCGCCTTGCACAGCCCGCACTGCACGCAGGCATCCTCCACAAACTTCAGCGCGGGACGCTCGGGATCGTCGAGCAGCGCGCCGGTCGGACAGGCAGAGACGCAGGACAGGCACAGCGTGCATCCCCCGACATCGACATTGACCGCGCCGAGCGGGGCACCTTCCGGCAGCGCGATCACGTCGACCGGCGCGGGCGCCACGCGATGCAGTTCGGACAGCGCAAAGCGCAGCACGTCGCGCCGCTTGCCGATGGTGCGGAACGTCGCCGGCTGGGCCACCGCCGCGGCCGGCGCGATGCCGTACAGCGCCTCGCCCAGCGCATCGGGATCGTCGGTCTCGATGGTGGCGACGCGCCGGCCGGCAAAGCCGAGGCCCGCGAGGATGGGCTCGGCCATCGCGATGGTTTGCAGCAGCCCGCCGACATCGTGCAGCGGTTTTGCCCGGAGCAGGAAACGCATGCCGGTTGTGCCGTAGGCGAAGGCGGCGACGATGGCTTCCAGGCCGAGTTGCGTGACCTCGTTGACCGCAAGCGGCAGCACGTTCGCCGGCAGGCCGTCGCCGTGGCGCGCGAGTGCGTCGATCAGCGGGCCGCCGTGGTCGCCGTCATGCAGCAGCATCACCGGGCGTTCGCCGCCGGCCGCGTGGTAGGCTTGCAGCATCGCGCGCAGCTTGTGGACGAGCGTGTCCGCGGGCGGCAACGCATAGGAGGCCGCGCCCGTCGGGCAGGCGGCGGCGCACTGGCCGCAGCCGGCGCAAATCTCCGCACTGATCTTGACGTGATCGCCATCGGGCATGATCGCGCCGGTCGGGCACAGATCGAGACAGCGGTGGCAGCCGGTCAGTTTTGAGCGCGAATGCGCGCACAGCTCGGCGGTGAAGTTGATGTAGTGCGGCTTGTCGAAGCTGCCGACGAGATCACGGGCTTTCAGTACTGCGCGCAGCATCGCGGCCGGGTCTTTCGGATCGGCCCGCAGATAGCCGTCGCGCAGATCGTGCGCGGGAAACAGCGCGGGACCGCCGGAAAGATCGAGCACGAGATCGCAGCGCGAGGTCGCGCCATTGCGGGCGGTGTCGAACACGAAGGCCTCGCGCGAGGACGGCCGGGGCGCGGCGAAGTTGTCGATGGTGAGCTCGAACGCGCCGAAATAGCCCTTGGCGTTGCGAATGGTCCCCTTGACCACGGGGAACGTGCTCGTCGCCGGCGGCGTGAAGCCGGTCGGGTTCGTGATCATCACGGTGACGTCGAGATGGTCGGCGAGCAGCTTGCCGGCTTCGACCGCCGTCTCGTCGCGGCCATAGATCAGGATCACGCCGTCGCTTGCGAGCGGCAGCGATGGAACTTGCGGGGCGGGCTCGGCGGCGGCCGCGAGCAACGCGGCCATCTTCGGTCCGGCGCTGGCGCCTTGCTTCGACCAGCCAGCGGCTTCCCTGACATTGACGAATTCGATCCCGCCCGACCGCTCGCCCGCTTCGTTGCGGAACAGCGGCGCTTCCTGGGTGCAGGCAACGGTCAGCGGACCTTCCGTCTGCGCGGCGTCGCGGAACCGGTCGATCTCGGCGCGGCACAAATGACGGAAGGTCCTGATCTCGCTGCCACGGCAGCCGCGTTCCACGGCGGCCGTATCGAGCCGCATGGTATCTTCGCAAGAGCACAGCAATATCTTGGTGGGCGGATGCGCCATGCCTGGTCCGATCACTCCTACGAGTTGATGAAGGGAACGCCGGTTTGCGGACTCGCCCCGGCCGCCCGGCTCGTATAATCATTCTAAACAGAAAAAAGGAAGCCGGAGCAAGCTTTTGCGGAGCCCGCGGATACGCGAAACCGTTACCGAACAGATCGACCTGCCGCCGCCTTATACTTTGGTCCGGTTGCGCGAGAGCGGCGAAGCATTCGCGCATGCGCTCGAGATCGCGGAGACGCGCGGCGCCGGAACCCTGGTCTATGTCGGCCGCTTCGACCTCGCCGAGTTCGCGGTGGTGCTCGAGCCGAACGAGCCGATGCAGAGCGCGCGGGGCGGTGCCTTCTACGCGGGCATGGTGGCGCTGGCCGACGCCTTGCAAGCCTATGCGCCGCCGAACAAGGCGGTGACGATCGACTGGCCGGATGCGATCCGGGTCGACGGCGGGCTGGTCGGCGGCGGGCGGCTGGGCTGGCCCCAATCGATCCGCGAGGATCAAGCGCCGCCCTGGCTGGTGTTCGGCGCGATGGTCCGCACGGTCGCGATGACGGAGACGGAAGCGGGCGTGCATCCGCTGGCGTCCGCGCTGCAGGAAGAGGGTTTTGGCGAGGTCGGCGCGGTCGAGGTGACCGAAAGCTTTGCGCGGCATCTGATGGTCGCCTTTGACCGCTGGCAGGCCGACGGGTTTGCAAGCCTGGCGCACCAGTATCTCACGCTGGTCGGACGGGAGCCGCAGACCAGCCGGCGCATCGAAGCCAACGGCGATTTCGTGTTGCAGCGGATCGGCGGCGGGAAGGCGGCGCCGCTCAGTCTCGCGCAAGCGTTGGCAAAACCGAGCTGGCTCGACCCGAAGAGCGGAGGGCCGCGGCTGTGAAACTGCTGCGCACCATCGCTCTCGATCCTTCCGACACCTTCGTGTTCGACGCGGCGGCGGAGCCGGGCGAATGGGCGGTTTCCGGCGCCTTCCGCTTCTATGATCGTGATCCGGCTGCGCTGACGGGAAAGGATCGCGCCGCATTCCGCAGCGGTTTTGTCGGCGTGCAATCCTGGGGCTGGTCGACGCTGGTGCAGATCGTTCCGGCCACGGCGGATGATCGCCGCGCGCTGGTCGATCTCCTCGCGCACCAGCTCGTGCAGAAATTCGGCGCGCCTGATCTTGCGACCGCGCGACCCGCAGCAGAGGAGGAAGTCGCCTTCGTTGAATCGCTATGCACGCATCCGATTTCCAGCCTGATCGCGGTGCATCGCGCGGCCGAGGATGGCGAGGTGCGGGAGTCTTTTCGCCGGCTGCAGCTCAGGGAAGGGCAGGATCGCCACGACAAGGCGTTCTCCTTCATGGAGATAGAGGACGATGCGGAAGCCGATCGAAACCTCAACCTTGCCGACATGACCGGGGAGCCGCCGCGCCGATGAAGGATTTCTGGATCTCCTGCGGCCATCATCTGCTCGACCGCAATGACAGCGGCGGCCTGGTCGTGACCGACGAATTCCTGAAGGCCTATTTCGTGCGCCCGGAATTGATGCCGCCGGAAGATGCCTGCGCGGCCGAGCGGCACCTGCACCGCGAATTGCTGGCGCAGCCGCGGCGCGCGGTCGAAGCGCGCGAAATTGCAGACATCGCCGATGCCGATGCGCGGGAGAACTGGCAGTTCGTGCTCGCCTTCCGGGATCTCTTGCTGCGCCATCCAACGCTGGAAGCGGCGTATCTGGCGCTGATCCGCTCGGGCTCGGTCCATTTGCCGCCGCTGTTCGTCGGCCAGCTCGTGCATGTGATCCTGCGCAATGCGCTCGACGGCTGCGAAGACCCCTTCGTGCTGCGGGCCGCCGAACTGTTCTTCCGTACGCAGCGGCTGATGTTGCACGAAAACGCCGTGCTGCTCGGCGATGCCGAGGTGATCGGCGGTGTCACGCCGACGCCGGTATTGTCGCTGATGTCGATGCTGGGCGCGACCGACGACGCCGAGATCGAGGTGCTCGACGAGCACAATGCCGAGCACTACTGGCACCGCAGCGACCAGTTCGATATGGGGCTGGACCTAACCGCCGGCCGCCGCGGGCAGGCGGCGCTGGCGACCGTGATCACGCGCTGGCTGTCGCACCTGCTCGGCATCGATATTTCCATCGAGCCGCTGACCGAGCTGCGCGACGCAAGGCTCACCTGGTATGTCGGTCTCGACACCGATGCGACAGCAATCGGCGACCGGCTCTGGCATGGCGAGGCGCTCGACGAGGAAGCCAACGGCCGCGTGCTCGGGCTGTATCGCCTGACCTTCGCCGATCCCGCATTGACGCTGGATGACGTCGGCCGCGAGCCGGTCTATCTGATCATGGCGATGTCGCCGCAAAAGCTGGTGCGGCTGAAGCCGCAAAATCTCCTGACGGGATTGCCGATCCGGCATCTGGAGGCCGCCACATGAGTCCCTTGTCAGCGATCACGGTTGGGGTCGTCGTCGAGCGCCGCAAGGCGGACTCGCCCTGGATCGATTTCCTGTGGCGGCCGGTCGGCATCCTGCCCGATGCGCCGCCCGACATGGCCGAGTGGAGCGTGCTGCGCGAGGAGGGCGACAGCCTGCTGTTTTACGCCGGCAGCCGCACCGTCGGCCTCCATCGCACGGAGACCGCGCGTTATCGCGACAACCTTGCCACCGGCAGTCCGCTGCTGTGGGTCGTGCTCAGCCCGGCAGAAGGCGAGTGGCCCTATGATCTGGCTGCCGTGACGGCCGATCCTGCGGAGGGAGAGGCTTTTACCGAGGCAGGCTCCAATCTCGTCGAAACCGTCGCCATGCCCGATGTGATCCGGGAGGCGGTTGAACGCTTTGTCGCCGAGCACCACGTCGAACGGGAGTTCGTCAAGCGCAAGCGCGACCGCGCCAATCCGGAAGCGCTCGCGCGTCGCCGGGCAGAAGGCGGACAGGAATGAGCGACGAGGATTTTCTCAAGCGCTGGTCGCGCCGCAAGCAGGAGGCGAGGGCCGCCGCGCCGCCGCCCGTGCCTGAAGCCAGCGAGGCTGAGATCCCGGGTCCGGCGACCCCGGCTTCGGCGGCGGCCGCGCCGGAAGCTGGGATTGACCTTTCTAATTTGCCGCCAATTGATTCCATCGATGCGGCGACGGACATCACCGAGTTCCTCCGCAAGGGTATTCCCGCAGAACTGAGTCGTGCGGCGCTTCGCCGCGCCTGGGCGGCCGACCCGGCAATCCGCGACTTTGTCGGCCTCGCCGAAAATGCATGGGATTTTACCGACCCCAATGCCATGCCCGGCTTTGGTGCGCTGCACGAAACGCCCGAACAGATCGGTGCAATGCTGGAGCGCGTCATTGGCGGTGCGCGCGAAACCGCGGAGAAACTGGCGTCGGAGTTGGCCGAAAAGGAGCAAGGGCCCGAAAACCCCGGACAGCAGCCGGGCATTTCGGCGGCAACGGAGGAACTGCCGGCGCCTCCAGACTCGGTACAATTTCCTCCTGCACAAGCCGGGCCGGTCGCTGCGGTGCAACCGGAAGCTTCGGACGAAGATGGCGATGATGCGCCAGTCCGGCGGCGCACACATGGCGGCGCTTTGCCAATTTGAAGAGTGCGACGAAAGGCATAGCCGCCGGCTATTTCGAATCGATTGACCCTGTTTCGCAGGCCGATTAGTCTTTTTAGAACAAGACTAAATCCAAAGTGGTACAACCAATGAGACTGCTGGGGGTACGGAGGTCCACATGCGGGATCCCGGACTAGCGCGCGCGATCGACAAGGCGGGCGGCGTCGCTGAACTTGCCCGAAAGATCGGTATTGCCCAGCCCTCGGTTTCCAACTGGGACCGGGTGCCGGCTCAACGTGTGATTGCGGTTGAGGCGGCGACCGGCATTTCGCGCCGCGAACTTCGCCCCGATCTCTACGACGAGAGCAATGTCGCCGCCGCCGCGCTGGCAATCGATCCCGTCGATGCCGGCCGCGCGCATCAATATCTGCTGCTCGCCTCGCTTCTGTCGGCACCGCCGTCGAAGAAGCTGCTTGGTGCGCTCGCCAAGCTCGAAGGCGACGACACGCCGCTGGGCCGCGCCCATGCCGCGCTCGCGCTGGCTGCGCAGGACGCCGGCTCCGCCACCGTCGAGCGCGAATATTTCGATCTCTTCATCGGAGTCGGGCGCGGCGAGATCCTGCCCTACGCCTCGTACTATCTGACCGGATTCCTGCACGAGCGGCCGCTGGCGCGGCTGCGCGGCGACCTCAATACGTTCGGCATCGAGCGCGTCGAGAACAATCCGGAGCCTGAAGATAACGCCGCCACGCTGTGCGAGATCATGGCCGGCTTTGCCGACGGCCGCTTCGCCGCTTCGCACGAGCAGCAGCGCAAATTCTTCGACAGGCACGTCGCGCCCTGGATGGGCCGGATGTTTGCCGATCTGGAAAAGGCGGAAGCCGCGAAATTCTACCGGTCGGTCGGCGCGCTCGGCCGGCTGTTCCTCGAAATTGAAACCGAAGCATTCAGGTTCGCCAACTGACCAACATTGCTGGTCCTGGAGAGATGCGATGAAGGACGAAAAGAAAACCACGGTTGGTCGGCGCGACTTTCTCCGCAAGGTCGGCATCGGTGCGGTCGGCGCCGGCGCGAGCGCGGCCGCGCCCCTGACCGGGCCTGCGCGCGCCGACAGCGAGAACAACGATGAGAAGCGCAAGGCGCGCTACCAGGAAACCGATCACGTCAAGACGTACTACCGCGTCAACAGCTATCCCCGCTGAAGGAGGCCGCCGTGCTGATCAAGAAAACACACCGCACGCGTTCCGAAGCCGTCTCGCGCGGCAGCGTGGCCGAGCAGCTTGGCGGGCAGGCCACTGGCCTCGATCGCCGCACCTTCCTGCGCCGCTCCGGCCTCGCCGGCGGCGGACTTGCCGCGCTGAGCGCGCTGCCGCTCGGCAGCGTCCGCAAGGCCGAAGCGGCCGTTGCCGGGCCGCTGACCGCAGGCGCCGTCGTGAAGAAGAACATCTGCACGCATTGCTCGGTCGGCTGTACGGTGACCGGTGAAGTCGTCAACGGCGTGTGGGTCGGCCAGGAGCCCAGCTGGGATTCGCCGATCAACCGCGGCTCGCACTGCGCCAAGGGCGCGGCGACGCGCGAACTCGTCCATGGCGACCGCCGCCTGCGCTATCCGATGAAGCTGGTGGACGGGCAGTGGACCCGCATCACCTGGGATGTCGCGATCAACGAGATCGGCGACAAGCTGCAGCAGATCCGCGCCAAGAACGGCGCCGACTCCGTCTACTGGCTTGGCTCGGCCAAGTTCACCAACGAGAGCGCCTATCTCAACCGCAAGTTCGCGGCGTTCTGGGGCACCAACAACTCCGACCACCAGGCTCGCATCTGCCACTCGACAACCGTTGCCGGCGTCGCCAACACCTGGGGCTACGGCGCGATGACCAACAGCTATACGGACATCCGCAACGCCAAGACCATCGTGATCATGGGCGGCAATCCCGCCGAGGCGCATCCGGTCTCGCTCCAGCACGTGCTGGAGGGCAAGGAGATGCAGCGCGCCAACATGATCGTGATCGATCCGCGCCTGACCCGCACCGCCGCGCATGCCACCGAATATGTGCGCATCCGCTCCGGCACGGACATTCCCGTGATCTACGGCATGCTCTGGCACATCTTCAAGAATGGCTGGGAAGACAAGCAGTTCATCGAACAGCGCGTCTACGGCATGGACGACATCCGCAAGGAGGTCGAGAAATATCCGCCGGACGTCGTCGAGCAGATTGCCGGCGTGCCTGCGGCGCAGCTTGAGCACGTCGCCAGGCTGTTCGCGACCCAAAAGCCCTCGACCCTGATCTGGTGCATGGGCGCGACCCAGCACACCGTCGGCACTGCCAACGTGCGCGCGTTCTGCATCGCGCTGCTGGCGACCGGCAATGTCGGCGCGCCCGGCACCGGCGCCAACATCTTCCGCGGCCACACCAACGTGCAGGGCGCGACCGACCTCGGCCTCGATATCGTGACGCTGCCGCTCTACTACGGCCTCGTCGAGGGCGCCTGGCGGCACTGGGCCCGGGTCTGGGACGTGCCGTACGATTACTTCGTGAGCCGTTTCGACAAGACCACCGGCCCGGACGGCAAAGAAACCAGCACGATGAACACACCCGGCATCCCGTCGACCCGCTGGTTCGACGCGACGATGTACGACAAGAAGGACGTCTCGCAGAAGGACACCATCAAGGCGATGATGGTGTTTGGCCACGGCGGCAACACCGTCACCCGCATGCCCGACGCGCAAAAGGGCATCGAGGCGCTCGACCTGCTGGTCGTCGCCGACCCGGTGCCCACCACCTGGGCGGTGCTGGCGCCCAACCGCAAGAACAACACCTACCTGCTGCCGATCGCGACCAGCTACGAGACCAGCGGCTCGCGAACGGCGTCCAACCGCGCCATCCAGTGGGGCGAGCAGATCGTCAAGCCGATCTTCGAGTGCAAGGACGACAACGAGGTGATGTATCTCCTTGCCCAGAAGCTCGGCTTTGCCGAGCAGATGTTCAAGAACATCAAGGTCGAGAACAACCTGCCTGTCGTCGAGGACATCACCCGCGAAATCAACCGCGGAGGCTGGTCCACCGGCTATTGCGGCCAGTCGCCCGAGCGGCTGAAATCGCACATGGCGAACCAGAAAGACTTCGACATGCTCACCCAGAAGGCCACGACCGGGCCGAACAAGGGTGACTATTACGGGCTGCCTTGGCCGTGCTGGGGCACCCCGGAATACAGGCATCCGGGCACGCCGCTGCTCTACAACACCAACCTGTCGGTGAAGGAAGGCGGCGGCACGTTCCGCGCCCGCTTCGGCGTGGAGCGCGAGGAGACGCTGGCTGACGGCACCAAGCGCAAGGTCAGCTTGCTCGGCAACGGCTATTACTCCAAGGACTCCGAGATCAAGGACGGTTACCCCGAGTTCACGCTGGGCGTCTTGAAGAAGCTCGGCTGGGACAAGGATCTGACCGAGGCGGAGCTTGCCGTCATCAACAAGGTCAACCCGACCGCGCCGGACACGGTGTCATGGGCGATCGACCTGTCCGGCGGCATCCAGCGCGTGGCGATCGAGCATGGCTGCATCCCCTACGGCAACGGCAAGGCGCGCGCCAATGCGTTCGGTCTGCCCGATGCGATCCCGACCCATCGCGAGCCGATCTATACGCCGCGCCCCGACCTCGTCGCGAAATACCCGACGCTGCCGAATGCGCGCCAGTTCCGCATGCCCAATATCGGCTTCGACGTGCAGAAGGCCGCGGTGGAGAAGGGGATTGCCAGGCAATTCCCGCTGATCCTCACTTCCGGTCGTCTGGTCGAGTACGAAGGCGGCGGCGAGGAGACGCGTTCCAACAAGTGGCTCGCCGAACTGCAGCAGGACATGTTCATCGAGATCAACCCGTCCGACGCCGCCGAGCGCGGTATCAAGGACGGCTCCTGGGTCTGGGTCACCGGCGCCGAGCATAATTCGAAGGCGCGCATGAAGGCGCTCGTCACCGAGCGCGTCGGCAAGGGCGTCACCTGGTGTCCGTTCCACTTCGCGGGCTGGTTCCAGGGCGTCGACCAGCGCGGCAATTACCCGAAGGGGGCCGATCCGGTGGTGCTCGGCGAAAGCGTCAACGCCATCACCACCTACGGATTCGATCCGGTAACCGGCATGCAGGAGCCCAAGGCCACCCTGTGCCAGGTCCGGGCAGCTTAAGGAGACAGCGTCATGGCTCGAATGAAATTCCTCTGCGACGCTGACCGTTGCATCGAATGCAATGCCTGCGTCACCGCCTGCAAGAACGAGCACGAGGTGCCGTGGGGCATCAACCGCCGCCGCGTCGTCACCATCAATGACGGCAAGCCCGGCGAGCGCTCGGTCTCGATGGCCTGCATGCATTGCACCGACGCGCCCTGTGCGGCGGTCTGTCCGGTGAACTGCTTCTACACCACGGCCGATGCCGTGGTGCTGCACTCCAAGGACCTCTGCATCGGTTGCGGCTACTGCTTCTACGCCTGTCCGTTCGGCGCCCCGCAATATCCGAAGGTCGGCAATTTCGGCTCGCGCGGCAAGATGGACAAGTGCACCTTCTGCGCCGGCGGCCCGGAGGCCGACGGCAGCAGGCTGGAGTACGAGAAGTACGGCGCCAATCGGCTCGCCGAAGGCAAGCTGCCGCTCTGTGCCGAGATGTGCTCGACGAAGTCGCTGCTCGCCGGCGACGGCGAGATCATCGCGCAGATCTACAAGGAGCGGGTGACGAAGCGCGGCTACGGCTCAGGTGCCTGGGGCTGGAAGACGGCCTACCGCGAGGCGATAGACACCTGAGGCGGCCGTTCGCGGCCTATGATGAACTAATTCCGTTCCGGTGCGACCGGGACTTTGGAATGGAGCAGGGTGATGACATCTGCTGGAAGAATTTTTCGCATGGCGCTTGGCGCCTGGGCCTTGTTGCTCCTGATGGCGCTTGCTGCGCCCGTTCAGGCGCAGCAGCCTGGCCTGGTGAATCCCACCGCGAGTTCGGTGAAGGAGCAGCAGCTGTTTCAGGAGCTGAACCGGATCCAGGGCCGGGTCAGCATTCCCGACCATCGCTCGAGCGTGCTTGAGCAGCCGGCCGGGCGCGAATGGCGTGAGTTCCACACCGGCGCGCTGCGCTGGATCGGCGGCATTGCCATCCTTGGCATGCTGGCGGCGATCGTTATCTTTTATCTCTTGCGCGGCATGGTGAGGATCGAGGCCGGCCGGTCCGGGCGCACCCTCGTCCGTTTCAATATGTTTGAACGCATGGTGCACTGGTTGACCGCGACCTGCTTCATCATCCTGGCGATCAGCGGGCTGAACATCACCTTTGGCCGGCCGCTGCTGCTCCCGTTGATTGGGCTGGAAGCCTTCTCCGACTGGTCGCAATGGGCGAAATACGCCCACAATTATCTGAGCTTCCCCTTCACCATCGGGGTGATCCTGATCTTCCTGATGTGGATCGCCGGCAATATCCCAAGTCGGGTGGACGTCGACTGGGTGAAGCGCGGCGGCGGCATTGTCGGGGACGACCATCCGCCGGCCTATCGCTTCAACGCCGGCCAGAAGCTGATCTACTGGATCGTTGTTATTGGCGGAGGTGCGGTCGCAGTCACCGGCTATCTGCTGATGTTCCCGTTCTATGCGTCGGACATCGAGGGCATGCAGATCGCCCAGGTCGTGCATTCCGTCGTCGCGGTGCTCTTCGTTGCGGCCATGCTTGGCCACATCTATATCGGCACCGTCGGCATGGAGGGCGCGTTCGAGGCGATGGGTAGCGGCGCCGTCGACGTCAACTGGGCCAGGCAGCACCACGCCCTGTGGCTGGAGCAGCAGAAGGCCCGCGAGGCGGCCGCCGGCGCAAGGTCCGCCGCGGCTTCGCCCGCGGAATAGGATGAGGGGTAAGACGCCATGAGAGCCTTCGTTCTGGCATTGGTCGCAGCGGTGATAATCGCGATCGGATGGGCTACTTTCCTGAGCAGCGTCCAGGAGCCGGTCTCGGAAGCCTTCGCCACCCAGGGTGTCCGCCTCTAGCGGCCGACGGGCCCGCCTCGTCCGACCGCGGCCGGAACCTTCGCCGCGGCCTCCGCATTCGTCCTTTGAACCTTTTGCCGGCGCCGGGGACATACCGGCAAGAGGCAGGTATCGGAGGTCGCGGCATGACCAACTGGCATGACTCAATGGTGGACCGGCCGGAGACGGACAACACCACCTATGCCACCGGCTGGACTATCAGCGGGCTGGCCGTTCTCGGCACCATCGTCGCGGTCTGGGTGTTCGGCATCTAGGACGGGCTGTATTTTTCCGGATCTAGCGGGATCGGATTCGGTCCCGGGTGCTGCTGCGATTGCCCGCGAAAACAGCGTTGAAGCCTGTCCTCAAAAGATTTCCACAGGCTCGGCCGTCAAGTGAGGATAATTCCTTAAAGCGTTGCTGTTTTTATGGAAAGGCCGCACCGCCGCGCGGCCAGATAGCCGGGCATCGCCCTTATTTGATACCTCACCCCAGAGTGCGATTGCTCGGCTATTTGGGCCGGCTTTGCGACCCAAGCAACCTTCGGCGGGCCGTTTAGACCCAAGCACTAAGTTTCCGTATCCAGTCCATACTCCCGATAGATGGTCGCCCTGTCTGCCGCAGGGAACAGCCGGCATTTGGCCTGCGCCAGGTGCAGGTTGACGGTACCGGGATGGCAGCCGGCGATCAGCAGCTTGCGGATGTCGTCCATATGCCTGACCGGCCGATGCTGCGGCTCGAGCTGCTCCAGCGCAATCAGCGCGGTCGCCAGCGATTCCGTTACCACCCATTCGTCGTGGCCGGTAATCCCCTTCTTCGGCATGGCACGGCTCCCCGTTCCCTTGGGTGCGACGCCGGCTCCTGCCGGGGTGCCTGACCCGGCGGGGCCATCTACGATGCTATCCCAGGTTTTGCGCGGCCAGAAGACGCCGGTCGCTCGAAGAATTGCGCAGGCACAGCGAGCCGGACGGCAGCACGCGGGTCGTCAGCAGTTCGCCGCACGTGACCATTTGCGGACATCCGATTCGCCTAATGCCCGGCAACGTGATTTGGCATGCGACCCTGCAGCGCGTGTCAAAGGCTGGCCGCTCAAATCCGTTGATTTCCAGTTATCCCCAGGAGCAAATCGAGGGGTGTTGCGTTTGTGATTCGCTAGCCCGGTGTGAGCGACGATGGACGACGCAACGAACGAGCTGAAGGTCGGAAAGCTGTACCGGCTGTCTTTTCCAGGCATCGCGGCCCGCGTGATCGAGCCGCCGGCCAGCCTGACGCGGTCCGGCGAATACTGCTATCTCGTCGAAAGCCTGATCCTGCGCATGCGCTGGTGGGTCAACAGGCACGGCGAGCCTGACAACATTCACTCGCCGAACCTGATCGTGCCGGCCCTTGCGGAAGCCCCGGACGCCCTGAGGAAGGCGATATCGCAGCATTGAGTTTGCGAGAGCGCGAGGCCCGAAAGCGGGAGCATCCAGTCCACTGATCCGGGTGTCAGGACCAAGTACCCGACCTGGAAATGACAGCCGGCCGGACAGCAAGCAAAGCCGAACCGAAAGGGCGCCATGGACGCAGTCGTGGAAAGATCGGTCAGTTACGGCGCAATACGGAAAATCGGAAATTGCTGATGAGTGGTGAGCGCGGAGGGACTCGAACCCTCGACCCCATGATTAAAAGTCACGTGCTCTACCGCCTGAGCTACGCGCTCACTTGTTGACGCATGATCTTGCCGGACCGGCGGTATCCGGCTTGCGCTTGGCCGGCCCCTGCGAGCCCGGATCATGCTCCAGCCCGCGCTGTGTAGGGGGCGGCCCGTTGCGGGTCAATAGCGCAAAGCCCCGCAAATGGCCGGCCGCACGGCCGGGCTATCCTTGTCGACATCGGTAGTTGCCGCAGCCTCTTCAAGGGGCGCGGTCCGTTCGTGCACCGCCAATCAGCTGGCTTCGCGCTGGATTTCGCTCGGCACCGGCTGCGAGGTGGGAACCGGGGCGGGCAGGGAGACAGGTCGCAGGCCAATCAGTTCCGCGGCGCGCACCGCGCTGTTGCGCCAGAAGGCGAATTCGTTGATGCGCGAATTCTCCAGGATGGCAATCGCAACCGCCGCCAGGAACGGCAGGCTCTGCAGCACCAGCACCCCGGCGAAGATGTAGATCTCGCGCACCTGCTTGGCGCCGTTGGTCACCACCAGCACCGTCGCGCCGGCCAGCAGCAGGACGCCGATCACGGCCTCCCAGAACGCCTGGAATTCGATCGACATCCGCGACAGGCCGCCCTTGGAGGTGCGGGCGAACGGCATGTGGTCGGTGATCAGGCCCTGGGCGACCGCCCGCGACACCGTCCACTGCACGCTCATCGCCGCGATCATGGCCCCCAGCATCTGTCCGGCCTTCACCTTCACGCGCAGCCGGTAAAGCGCGATGAAATGCGTCAGCGACACCACGAAGGACGCGATGATCGGCAACGTGAGGATCTTGTCGGGGATGGCGATGTCGGCAAAGGCCACGATCGGCACCCAGATCAGATTGAGGATGGCGACGACGACGCCCAGGCTCTCGGCGCCGAGCCAGTTCAGCCAGCCGAGGCCGAACTCGCGGCGCTGGTCCGGGGTGAGGCGGCTCGCGCCCGGCAGGAAGCGCCGCCAGTGCTTCTTGACGATCTGGAAGCCGCCATAGGCCCAGCGGTTGCGCTGCTTGCGGAACGCCTCGTAGGTGTCGGGCAGCAGGCCCTCGCCATAGCGCGTGTTGGTGTAATGCGTCAGCCAGCCCTGCTCCTGCATGGCAAGGCCGAGATCGGTGTCCTCGCAGATGGTGTCGCTCGACCAGCCGCCGGCCATGTCCATCGCGGAGCGGCGCATCAGGCACATCGTGCCGTGCACGATGATGGCGTTGACCTCGTTGCGCTGGACCATGCCGATGTCGAAGAAGCCGGCATACTCGCCGTTCATGATGTAGTGCATCAGCGAGCGGTCGCCGTCGCGATGTTCCTGCGGCGCCTGCACGAGGCCAACGCGAGGGTCGGCGAACAGCGGCACCAGATCCTTCAGCCAGTCCGGATGCACGGTGTAGTCGGCGTCGATGATGCCGATGATCTCGGCATCGGCAGCCGTGCGATCCATGGCGATGCGCAGCGCGCCGGCCTTGAAGCCCTGCACCTTCTCGGCATTGATGAACTTGAAGCGCTCGCCGAGCGCGCGGCAGTGGTCCTGGATCGGCTGCCAGAAGGCGGGATCAGGGGTGTTGTTGATGATGACGACGCATTCGAAGTTCGGATAGTCGAGCCGAGCCACCGAATCGAGCGTCAGCTTCAGCATGTCCACCGGCTCATAATAAGCGGGGATGTGGATCGACACTTTCGGGAAGGCGACGTCGGCCCCGATGGTCGCCGGCGCCAGCGCCGCATTCTTGGTGATGAGCCGGCGCGGGCCGCGGCCGAAGGCGACCGCCGCGATCTCCTCGATGCGCGCCATCGCGATCAGCACCAGCGGCACCAGCAGGACGATGCCGAGGCTCAGCGCAAAGGCCGAGCCCCAGACGAAGTAGTGCGTGTTCCAGTAGGCGAAGACGGTCGCCGTCCAGGCGCCGACGCCGTTGGCGGCCGCCGACAGCACCAGCGCCTGCATCGCCGTCGGCTCGCTGAGCCGCAGGATCGGCAGCGACATCAGGATGCCGACCAGAAGCGCGATGGTGGCGAGCTTCCAGTAGTCCGGGTTCACGATCGGGCCGGTCCAGGCGAATTTCGGCTCGCGCGCGGCGTTGAGGACGCCCCAATAGGGGCCGACGCCGCCTTCGAAGAACTTCCAGGGCTGATCGATCGCCTCGACGATGTTGTAGTCCATGCCGATCGCTTCGGCGCGGGTGACGAAGTTGCGCAGCACCGAGGCCTGCTCGAACTGGCCGGGCACGGCGTTGAGCAAATTATAGCCGTTGCTCGGCCAGCCGAATTCGGCGATCACCACGCGCTTGCCGGGGAACATGTCGCGGAGCAAATTGAAGCGGTCGACGGCCTGATCGACCGCCTGCTGATCGGTGAAGTTTTCCCAGTAAGGCAGTACGTGGGCAGCGATGAAGTCGACGTTGTTGGCAAGCTGCGGGTACTCGCGCCAGACGTGCCAGATCTCGCCCGTGGTTACCGGCACGTTGACCGACTTCTTGACCCGCTTGATCATCTCGATGAGGTCACCGACCTCCTGCTCGCCGCGGTAGATCACCTCGTTGCCGACGACGACGCCGATCACGTTGCTGTTGCGGCGGGCGAGCGTGATGGCCGCCTCGATCTCTCGCTTGTTGCGATCGATGTTCTTGTCGATCCAGGCGCCGACCATCACCTTGAGCCCGAACTCGGCGGCGATCGGCGGAACCAGTTCCACCCCTCCGGTGGAAGAATAGAGGCGGATCGCCCGGGTCATCGTGCTGAGCTTTTTCAGGTCGGCACGAATCTTCTCGACCGTCGGAATATTGTCGACGTCGGGATGGCCGGTGCCGTCGAACGGCGCGTAGGACATGCTGGGCAGCATGCCGTGGAAATCAGGCGCCGTCTGCTTGTGCTGCAGAATGCCCCAGAGCCCGGCGTGAACGGCGGTTACAAGAAAGAGAACTGCGACGACGGCGCGCATCGCGACCAAACCATATGGGGCTCGATTTGCTCAAGCGAACCTGTCCCCTAGGTTCGACCGACACCGCGGCGCTTCTTAGGATAACGCTGCCACGCGATTAGACAACTGGAATGCCGCCATGGCCTTTTAAGGGCGCACTTGTTCACACCGGGTTCATGCGCCGGCCGCGGCCTGGTTGCTATTTCGCGGGGGCTGTCGGTGCCGGAGCAGGCGGCGCGGCCGGCGCGCCGGCGGCATTGCCGGCGGTGGTCGGGGCAGGCGGCTGGGCGGGGGCCGCCGCCGTCTGCGGCTGGGCGCCCGGATTGATCCAGCAGGCATGGATGCGGGTATCGAGGCTGCGCGGCACCTTGTCGTCGATCTGGGCGCCGAACCGGGTCAGGCAACGGAAGCTGGCCTGGACGTGGCCGCCCGGACAGCCGAATCGGTCGTACAGGTCGAGGTGGCGGAAGGCGGTATCGAGGTCGTCCAGCCACATCAGGCGGACCACGCGGCGGCCGAGCCACACGCATTCGGGATTGCCGCCGGGGCCGTTGATGGCCTGCTGGGCCTCGACGAATTCGGCGGCCTTGCGCTCGTTGTCCTTGACGGCGTCGGCGGACTTGCTGTCGGGCGCGTTCTTGCCCTGCTGCTCCGGGGGCGTCGGGTTGCCGCTTTGGGCAAAAGCTCGGGGGACAAAGGCTTCGGGGCCGAAGGCGCCGGCCGAACCGATCAGCAAGGCCAGCACGGCCGGGGCAAGGTGACGCAGGACCACACTTCGAAATTTAAGTACCCGGCGACGCATACATACCCCGATGAGTTGAACTTGCAGCGCCAGGACCCGGGCGCTCGGGCGTGATGCCGTTCAAATAGGCCCCCAATGCGGCGGAAACGGCACCGGATTCCCATGCCGTGAATCCGGGAATTTGTCCAGCAAAGTCACAACTTTATCTCGCCGTGGTAAGACCCCTGCGGCAATTGGTTTGCAATTGTCGCGCGCCTGCACTTGGCAGAGGGCAGGTGAGGCGTTAATCGACTGGCCCCGCCCGGAGGATGGAACCGATTTCTTTTCGCACGCCGCTGGCGCTCTTCCTGATTTCCCTCGCTACGATTGCCGCGGTTTGGTGGTGGCTCGCCACGCCGATCACCTTGGTGCGCGCCCCGATCGACCCCAACGCCAAGCTGCAATGCGTGTCCTATGCGCCGTTCCGCGGCGCGCAGTCGCCGCTGGTCGAAGGCACCCATATCACCGCGCAGCAGATCGCCGAAGACATGGCCCAGCTCGCCAAGGTCACCGATTGCGTCCGCACCTATTCCACCGAGAACGGACTGGACCAGGTGCCGGCGCAGGCGGCAAGACAGGGCCTCAAGGTGATCCAGGGCATCTGGCTCGGCAGCAACCGCTTCAAGAACCTTGCCGGGATTGCAACGGCGGTCCAACTCGTCAAGGACTACCCCGGCACCATCACGTCGCTGGTGGTCGGCAACGAGGTGCTGCTGCGCGGCGAAATGACCATCGCCGATCTCGTCGCCAATATCCGCAGCGTGAAGGCGCAGGTCACGGTCCCCATCACCTATGCCGACGTCTGGGAATTCTGGCTGAAGAATCGCGAGCTCTATGAAGCCGTCGACTTCGTCACCATCCACATCCTCCCGTACTGGGAAGATTTCCCGATCAAGGCGAAGTTCGCCGCCTCGCATGTCGATTCCATCCGCAAGCGCATGGCGGTGGCGTTTCCGGGCAAGGAGATCCTGATCGGCGAGACCGGCTGGCCAAGCCAGGGACGCATGCGCGAAGGCGCGTTGCCCTCGCGCACCAGCCAGGCGCGCGTGGTCTCGGAAATTCTCGACACCGCCGCGCGCGAAGGCTTCCGCGTCAACCTGATCGAGGCCTATGACCAGCCGTGGAAGCGCCAGCTCGAGGGCACGGTGGGCGGTTATTGGGGCCTGTTCGACGCCTTCCAGCGCGACGTGAAATATCCGCCGGGGATCGCCATCAGCAATTTTCCGGCATGGAAGCTGATGATGGGCTGCGGCATGGCGCTCAGCGCCTTCACTTTCCTCGCCGCGATCCTGACGCTGCGGCGGCGGCCGTGGACGCCGCGGCTGGTTGCCTGGATCGCGGTCGCGATCTCGGCCACGACGGCGGGCTGCCTGCTCGGCATCGCCGCCGACAAGATGTACTACGAGAGCTACGGCGCCGGCGGCTGGCTGAAGTGGGGCGCGCTGCTGGCGGCCGCGATCGCCTCGCCGCTGCTCTGCGCCCATGCGCAGATGACGGGGCGCCCGTTGCCGGCGCTGCTGGAACTGCTTGGCCCGTACGATCGCCGCGACCGTTCCGTGCTCACGGCCCTGCTCGCTTTCGTGCTCGCCGTCACTGCGGTGATCGGCGCCGAAACCGCGCTCGGCTTCGCCTTCGATCCGCGCTATCGCGACTTTCCCTACGCCTCGCTGACGATGGCGGTAGTGCCGTTCATGGGCCTGATGGTGCTGAACCGCCCGGCCTTGGGGACGCGGCCGATCGCGGAATCGGTCTTTGCAGGCCTCTTTGCCATCGCCGCGGTCTATGTCGCCATCAACGAGGGCCGCGACAACTGGCAGTCGCTGTGGACCTGCGCGATCTATCTCTTGTTTGCGCTCACGCTGTGGCGGGCGCGGGCCGAGCAAAACCCAAAATAAGAAGGCCGATCGCGATCCCCGACAGCGTGATGTTGTAAAGCACGATGCCGAGCCCCGCGGCGATCAACCCGCCGGTCAGCAGCACGATCGAGGGCCGCAGCAGGTGCAGCACCGCAATGATCATGGCGACGATGCCGAACACCGAGTTCTTGAACAGGTAGGTCGCGAGCGCGCGCATCTTGCACAGCGTGGTCTGCAGCCCGGCATCGCAGGCCAGCGCCACCGGCGAATACTCGACGGCCATGTAGCGCAGATACAGCGCATAGCCGACGGTGACGAAGCCGACGACCAGCAGGAACTGCACCTGGTACGGCGAAAGGCGGAACGGGTTCTTTTTCATGCGTCGAATATGACGGGGTTCGCGGTTGCGGACAAGCCGTGGCGCGGCATCCCATACGGGATCAATCGCGATCCACAAGCCATTGTGATCGCGAGGATTTGTCGTCAGTTCTTCTTGCCGCTGAAGAACGAGCTCCAGAACGACGATGTCGCCGGGGCCGGCGCGGGCCTGGCGGGTTCCTCGACCGAGGCGCGCCGCTGCGGCGCGTTTCGCTTGCGGCTCGGCGCGGGCGCGGCCGGCTTCTCGGCCGCCGGCGCATCCTCGCCCTTCAGTGAAAGCCGCTGGCCGTCATAGACCGCGGGCTCGCAATCGCGGTCGTTGTCGCTCACGACGGCGCAGATCTTGGCGGCCGCCGCGGCATCGCTGAGCGGCCCGGCCACCAGACGCAGCTGCATGCCGCGCCCGCCCGCGCCTTCGCGGACCACGATGATCGGCTGCAGCGCCGCCAGCGGCGCGTTGGAGCGCGACTTGAGCAGGCCGCGCCACAGTGCGCGCAGGCCGGCGATCGAATTGGCGCCGCCGACATCGACGCCGAATTCGGTGCGCTGGATTTTCGGCAGGGCCGCGACTGCCATCTCGTTCTCGTTCACGCCGGGCGGCGCCGCGGCGACCACGGGCAGAATCGGCTCCGCTGCAGGGCTGCTCAACGGCCTGGAAGCTTCGATCAGTTTTCCGGCCGCCGGATCGGGCGGCGCCATCATGGATTTGGTTTCGACCAGCGCGGTTGCCGGCGCAGCGGCGCTTGCCTGCACGGCGGCCGGCTTGGTCGGGACTTCCTTGACCGCGGAAGTGGTGGTGGGCGCAGGCTCCGCACTGACCGTAGCGGTCGCTTTTTCCGCCGGCGCTGCCGGCCTGGCCGCGGCGGCAACCGCCGCGACAGCGGGAGCAGCAGTGCCAGCGGGAGCTGCAGCGCCAGGCGAAGGAGTGAGCGCAGGCGCGGCACTGGCTGCCGCGACGGGTTGCAGTTCGGGCTGCGCCGGGGCGGGAGCCGCGGCCGCCGTCGCATGCTGCTTCGCGATGGCGCCGGTGACGGAATCGAGGCCCTGCTCGAGCACCGTGACACGGGTGTAGAGGCGGTCGCGGTCGCTGTTCAGCGTCTCGACGGCAGAGGCGAGCCGCCGCGCCTCGTTCTGGTTTTCCCGCGCGATGGCCTGCAGGCGATTGGCCTGCTGTACCAGATCGAAGATCGCCGCCTGCTCTCGCTTCCAGCCGAGCGACGACTGGTTCGCCATGACCGCGAGGGCGACCGCAGCGACCGAGGCGGATCCCCAGGTCGCGACGCGCCACAGCATGCGGCGGCGATCGGACGCGTCTTCCTCGGCCAGCAGGGAGCTGAACAGGCCGCCGGTATCGGCATCGAAGCCCGCGAGATGATCTTTATTCTTGGCCAAACCTGCTTGGCCCTCCTCAAGGCCTGCCGAATCAACGGCAAAGATATCAGTAAATCGGCGTTCACCCTGAATCCGCCGCACTTGGAAATGGCGAATCACCTTTCCTTTGCACTCAAAAACGCATTATGACGTCGAACTATCCCGCTTCGCTTCGAGGTTTCAATGACCGGCCGTTCCAGTCTGACCGTGGTGCTCGCTGCCGGGGAAGGCACGCGCATGCGGTCGGCATTGCCGAAGGTGCTGCATCCGGTTGCCGGGCAATCCCTGCTCTCGCATGTGCTGCACGCCGCGCCGCAAGGGCAGGGGACGTCGCTCGCCGTCGTGGTCGGGCCTGATCGCGCCGATGTCGAGACTGAGGCAAGGCGGCTGCGTTCGGATGCGCTGACCTTCGTGCAGCGCGAACGGCTGGGAACGGCGCATGCGGTGCTGGCCGCGCGCGAGGCGATCGCCCGCGGCGCGGACGACCTGCTGGTCGCGTTCGGCGACACGCCGCTGATTTCCGCCGAGACGTTTGCGAGGATGCGCGCGCCGCTCGCCAGCGGCGCGGCGCTCGCGGTGCTCGGCTTCCGCGCCGCCGATCCGACCGGCTATGGCCGGCTGCTGATCGAGAACGGCAAGCTTGTCGCGATCCGCGAGCAGGCCGATGCCAGCGCCGAGGAGCGCAGGATCACGCTCTGCAATGCCGGCGTGATGGCGTTCGACGGCCGCCGCGCGCTCGAGATCCTGGACCGGATCGGAAATGCCAACAGCAAAAGCGAGTATTATCTCGTCGATGCCGTCGCCATCGTCAGGGACATGGGATTGGAGGCCGTCGTGATCGAAACCGGCGAAGACGAAGTGCGCGGTATCAATACCAAGGCGCAACTGGCCGAAGCCGAAGCCGTGATGCAGGGTAGGCTGCGCAAGCAAGCGCTCGATGCCGGCGTGACCCTCATCGCGCCGGAGACGGTTTTCCTCGCCGCCGATACCAAATTCGGCCGCGACGTCGTCATCGAGCCGTTCGTGGTGATCGGCCCGGGCGTTGCCATCGACGACGGCGCGGTGATCCATTCCTTCTCGCACATCGTGCAGGCGCAGATCGGCAAGAACACCTCGGTCGGCCCCTATGCCCGCATCCGGCCCGGCACCTCGCTCGGCGACGGCGCGCGCATCGGCAATTTCGTGGAGACCAAGGCCGCGATCCTGGAGGCCGGCGTCAAGGTCAACCATCTCTCCTATGTCGGCGACGCCCATGTCGGCGCCAATTCGAATCTCGGCGCCGGCACCATCACCTGCAACTACGATGGCTTCTCCAAGCACAAGACCACGATCGGCGCCGGCGCTTTCATCGGCACCAATTCCTCGCTGGTGGCGCCGGTGACCATCGGCAGCGGCGCCTATATCGGCTCCGGCTCGGTCATCACCAAGGACGTGCCCGACAACGCGATGGCGGTGGAGCGCAGCCCGCAGACCATCCGCGAGGGCGGCGCGACGCGCTACCGCAAGATGAAGACAGGCGGCAAGGGCAAGGAAGGGAAGTGAGGGCAGGAAGTTTGCCGCTTAACGATGTCAGTAGGCCCGGACAATGCTTGAGATTGAGCAAATGAGATAACGACATGACGTTCGACGTTCATGGAGCGGCCGATGTTAGAAAATTCCTTGAGGCTATCAACCCATGGGAATCCGGCTATCGCGAGAACTCGTTTACGTACGTGGCTACCCGCCTTGGCAACGACTTCGTGCTGGCACAGGGCATGGTATGGCTGCGCACTTCTCCATCCCCGATACCCTTTATCCATTTTAAATCTGAGAATGTAAGGGCCGGACACTTCAAATTGTCGGACGTCGGCAAATCCTTCCAAGAAGTGATTAGGGAGCTTGGCGATGGGTATCTGACGACACCCTACGAGAAACTTTACTTTCCCGCCAAGTCACCTAGTCATGGAGCATCTTTCACACCGCTTCATCCCGCGGCATTGCAATCGCAATCGCGGTTGAATGTCTTGAAGATCACAGGCGCAGCGCAGTTGCTGTCTGCGAACCCGTCGGTGCTCGATTGGGAGTTGCGAAGTTCATCGGTTCCTTTCGACAGCATTCACGAGCTTCTTTCCGAATACGGGCTGGGCGGATTATTTACTGACTTTGTCACGGTCGAAGTAATCGCCACAGCCGTCATGGGTTTCGATGGCGATGCGTGTCGAATTACTGAGAACAATGCCCGCATCGTAGTTCGGCTGCCTCCCACGCTGGACACAAAAGAAGTCTCAGTCGGCTACCGCGAGATTAATCCCGGAGTAAGGGTGAGGCGCGGCTCGCTTGCGGGTACGCAGTTTACTTGGACTCAGGGGCCGGAGATACAGGTTGGCATATTTGATGTCGCGGTGAATAAAGCGGCGTTGCTGCATTGCTATGCGATCTACAATGGAGTTGCACAGACGCACTGGTTTATCAGCGACCCGACAACGTCGCAGAATCCTCGCCGCGTAGTGGTGGAAACGTTTGATCCGGGACTAGCGATCCTCATAGAATTTATGGGGCGGTCGCGGGGCAAAAGTTATGACGCTCGGGATTTAGAAGTCGCCGTTGCTTGGATGTTTTGGATGCTCGGATTTAGCACGGTTCAGTTGGGGTCGACAGCACGCACGCAGGATTTTTCGGATGTTGTGCTTGTCACGCCGCAAGGGCATCTCGGCATTGTGGAATGTACAATCGGGTTGCTCAAGGCTGGAGACAAACTGGCGAAATTAGTAGCTCGCCATGCGACTTTGCGGGCTCGTCTGAACAACTCGAACAACGGTCATCTCAAATTGCTGCCAATCATGGTGTCGCCGCTCCCGCGGGCGGAACTACAGGCAGACCTTGAACAAGCAGAACGTTTGGGAGTTCTCGTTTTGGCTCGGGAGCAGCTTGACCAACTTGTGCAGCGCACCTTGATTACGACCAATCCGGACGAACTTTTCCAAGAAGCGGAAAAGCGTGTGCAGAGCGCTCAGGAGGCGTTCCGGGCAAAGGCAGCGGAACCTGAGCTTCCTTTTAACTCCGATGAGCTCGGAACTCGGCCAACCGACAAGCCGCCCACCTAGGGATGCCGCCTGTCACCGCAGATGTTGTGTAATAAACGCGAAGCGCAAATCAGTCGGTCAAGCCCTAAAATCAAAAATATTTCGCTTTACCGGAATTCTGATTTACGTTATTCATCTCCCATCCCAAGCCCGCTGAGGGACGTTTCGCGATCGTCACGATGCGTTGGGCATGGGATGCGACGGGCCGCTGCGGCGTCAGGTGATCTCACCGGACGAAAACGCTGCAGCGGACGGCGAAGTCGTGTGGTCCTGGCGCCGCGACCCTGGCGTCTATCCGGTCCGCCTGTGCGGGCTTGGCAACGGTGACAACAAAGGCCGCTCACCGGGGAGAGCACGTATAAGCCGCCAAACCGCTCGCGCGGGGAAAGCCGGGATGTCTCGGTTGTACCTGTAGCTTACCCCCGTGTGCTCCGGCACACGGGATGTCCTACGGGTGCATCCAGCGCCCGGCTTTCCCTGCGCCCTCTGCGGTCCAGAGGGACTATGAATTCGCAAAGACCCGGACAAAACCTCGCCGCGGGAACGCGGGCGCGCGCCGTTCTGTCTGTGTTAAGCCTGCCGCTTAATGCTGTCTCAATCGGCAACAATTATTGAGTTTGTTGCGCGGCATGTCTCTCGTTAAGAGATCGTGTCGCTGATTTGACAATTCTCGGCGATTTGGGGATAGGGACCGCATGTGCGGCATTGTCGGCATTCTGGGGCGCGCTCCGGTCGCGGAGCAACTGGTGGATTCGCTCAAGCGGCTGGAATATCGCGGCTATGATTCCGCAGGGGTTGCGACGCTTGAAAACAGCAAGCTCGACCGCCGCCGCGCCGAAGGCAAGCTGAAGAATCTCGAAGCCAGGCTCGAGGCAAAACCGCTCGGTGGCCACATCGGCATCGGCCACACGCGCTGGGCCACCCACGGCCGGCCGACCGAGAACAACGCGCATCCGCATTCCACCGAGCGCGTCGCCGTCGTCCACAACGGCATCATCGAGAATTTCCGCGAGCTTCGCGAGGCGCTGGAGAAGAAGGGCACGGTCTTCAAGACCGAGACCGATACCGAGATCGTGCTGCATCTGGTCGACGACATGCTGAAGGGCGGCGTCAGGCCGGTCGAGGCGGTGCGCGCGGCGCTGTCGCAACTGCGCGGCGCATTCGCGCTCGGTTTCATTTTCGCGGGCGAGGACGATCTGATGATCGGCGCGCGCAACGGCCCGCCGCTGGCGATCGGCTACGGCGAAGGCGAGATGTATCTGGGCTCGGACGCGATCGCGCTCGGCCCGTTCACCGACACCATCGCCTATCTCGAGGACGGCGACTGGGTCGTGCTGACCCGCCGCGGCGCCACCATCTATGACAAGACCGGCGCCGTCGTGCAGCGCGAGGCGGTCAGGCATTCGACCGCGACCGCGCTGGTCGACAAGGCGAACTACCGCCACTTCATGGCCAAGGAAATCCACGAGCAGCCGGAAGTGGTCGGCCACACTTTGGCGCGCTATGTCGACATGGCGACCGAGCGGGTGGCGATGCCCGTCAAGCTGCCGTTCGACTTCAAGGACATCCAGCGCGTCTCGATCGTCGCCTGCGGCACGGCGAGCTATGCCGGCTTTGTCGCCAAGTACTGGCTGGAGCGTTTCGGCCGCGTCGCCGTCGAGATCGATGTCGCCTCCGAATTCCGCTACCGCGAGGCGCCGCTTCGCAAGGGCGATCTCGCCATCTTCATCTCGCAGTCGGGCGAGACCGCCGACACCCTGGCCGCGCTGCGCTACGCCAAGGAGCAGGGCGTGCACACGCTGGCGGTCGTCAACGTGCCGACCTCGACGATCGCGCGCGAGGCCGAGACGATGCTGCCGACCATCGCCGGTCCGGAGATCGGCGTCGCCTCGACCAAGGCTTTCACCTGCCAGCTCATGGTGCTGGCCTCGCTGTCGATCGCCGCCGGCAAGGCGCGCGGCCATCTGACCGCCGACGATGAAACCAGGCTCGTGCACGGGCTGGTCGAAGTGCCGCGGCTGATGGCGGCGGCGCTGACGACCGAAGTGCAGATCGAGAAGCTGGCGCGCGACATCGCCAAATCCAGGGACGTGCTTTATCTGGGCCGCGGCACCAGCTATCCGCTGGCGCTGGAAGGCGCGCTGAAGCTGAAGGAAATCTCCTACATCCATGCGGAAGGCTATGCCGCGGGCGAGCTCAAGCACGGACCGATTGCGCTGATCGACGAGAACATGCCGGTCGTGGTGATCGCGCCGCATGACCGTGTGTTCGAGAAGACCGTCTCCAACATGCAGGAAGTCGCCGCGCGCGGGGGCAAGATCATCCTGATGACCGACGCCAAGGGCGCCGCGGAAGCCACCATCGAATCGCTGGTGACGATCGTGTTGCCCGACATGGAAGCGGCCTTCAGCCCGATGGTCTATGCCGTTCCGGTGCAGCTATTGGCCTACCACACTGCCGTAATCATGGGCACAGACGTCGATCAGCCGCGAAATCTCGCCAAATCCGTTACCGTCGAATAGGCGCGTCGGGACGCCCCCCTTCAAAAAGCTGCCGGGATGGCTTAGCTGGTATGTGCAACGGGCCCTTCCGGCCTGCCTGGAACCGCATGAACCGCGAAGATTTGCCGCCGACCGCAACGCCGGCTGAGCTGCCACCGGAAGACGCCTCCCGCGGGCTGATGGCCCGCTTCCGCAACTACTTCCTGACCGGACTGATTGTCGCAGGCCCCATCGCAATCACCTTCTATTTGACGTGGTGGTTCGTGACCTGGGTCGACGGCCTGGTGCGGCCGTTCGTGCCGGTCGCATACCGTGCCGAAACCTATCTGCCGTTCCCGCTGCCGGGCACCGGCCTGATCATCGCCGTGTTCGCGCTCACCATGCTCGGGTTCCTGACCGCCAACCTGGTCGGCCGCAAGCTGGTCGACTTCGGCGAGCGGTTGCTTGGCCGCATGCCCGTGGTGCGCGCGATCTATCGCAGCCTCAAGCAGGTGTTCGAGACGCTGTTCTCCGGCAACGGGTCGAGCTTCCGCCGCGTTGGCCTTGTCGAATTTCCCTCGCCTGGCATGTGGTCGATCGTGCTGATCTCGCAGCCGCCGAGCGCCGATATAACGAGCCATCTGCCGAGCAAGGATGAACACATGTCGGTGTTCCTGCCGTGCTCGCCGAACCCGACCACCGGATTTTTCTTCTATGTGCCGAAGAGCAAGGTCATCGAGGTCGAGCTGACGGCGGAAGAAGCCGCCACGCTGATCATGTCCGCCGGCGTGGTGCAGCCGGGCACCGACCAGCAAAAGAAAATCGCCGCCCTTGCCGGCATGGCCCACGCCGCGCAGGTCGCCAATGCCGCCGCGCTGAAGCCGCAGCCGGCGAAGGTGGACTAACCCGCGCCGATCAGAGGCACAGCTTCATCGCGTTCGTACAGATAGAGCAGACAGCGCAGAGCTTCGCCGCGCTCTCCGGTGAGCTTCGGGTTCTCCTTCATGATGCGCAGCGCCTCCTCGCGCGCCTGGCTGATGAGCTGGCCGTGCACGTCGGAGCGCGCGATGCGGAAGCCGGGCAGGCCGCTCTGGCGCACACCGAGGACGTCGCCTTCGCCGCGCAGCTTGAGGTCCTCCTCGGCAATGCGAAAACCGTCGGTGGTCTCCCGGATGACGTTGAGCCGCGCCTTCGACATCTCGCCCAGCGGTTCCTTGTAGAGCAGCAGGCAGGTGGAGGCCTCCGAGCCGCGGCCGATGCGGCCGCGCAGCTGGTGCAGCTGGGCAAGGCCGAAACGCTCGGCGTTCTCGATCACCATGATCGATGCGGCGGGCACGTCGACGCCGACTTCCACCACCGTGGTGGCGACCAGCAGGCCGATCTCGCCCGAGGCGAACTGCGCCATCACGCGATCCTTCTCGGCGCCCTTCATCCGGCCGTGCACCAGCCCGACGGTGGCGCCAAACCGCTTCTGCAGGCTTTCGAAACGCTCGGTGGCATTGGTGAGATGCCCGGTGCCCTCCGCCTCGGACTCTTCGACCAGCGGACAGATCCAGTAGGCGCGCTTCTTGGATTTGAGCGCGCGGCCGACGCCGTCCATGACCTCCTCGAGGCGGCTGAGCGGCACGGTGCGGGTGTCTATCGGCTGACGTCCGGCCGGCTTCTCCCGCAGCTCGGAGACGTCCATGTCGCCGAAAAAAGTCAGCACGAGCGTGCGCGGGATCGGCGTCGCGCTGAGCACGAGAACGTCGACGGCTTCGCCCTTGGAGGTCAGCGCCAGGCGCTCGCGCACGCCAAAACGGTGCTGTTCGTCGACGACGGCCAGCGCAAGCGACTTGTAGACGACGTCGTCCTGGATCAGCGCGTGGGTGCCGGCCAGCAGGTCGATCTCACCGGCGGCCAGACGGGCGAGGATGTCGCGGCGCTCCTTGCCCTTCTCGCGGCCGGTCAGGATCGCCACCCGCAGGCCCGCCCGTTCGGCCAGCGGAGCGATGGTCTTGATGTGCTGGCGCGCCAGGATTTCCGTCGGCGCCATCAGCGCCGCCTGCTTGCCGACTTCGGTCACGGCCGCGGCCGCCAGCAGCGCCACCACCGTCTTGCCGGACCCGACATCGCCCTGCAGCAGCCGCAGCATGCGCACCGGCTGGCGGAGATCGTCGGTGATGGCGGCCACCGCCTGCCGCTGCGACGCCGTCAGCGCATAGGGCAGCGCATCGATGATCTGCTTGCGCAGATGTCCGTCGCCGGCATTACGATCGCCGGCGGGCCGGCGCAGTTGCGCGCGGATCAGCGCCAGCGCGAGCTGGCCGGCCAGCAGTTCGTCAAATGCCAGCCGCGACCAGAACGGGCCGTCCGGCAGGATGTCGGTGAGCTCGACGGGCTGATGCACGCGCTGGAACGCCTCAGCGACCGTCGGAAAGCTGCAGCGGCGGATCACGTCCGGGCTGATCCATTCCGGCAGCGCAGGCAGCTTCAGCAGCGCCTGACCGACGGCGCGGCGCAGCGAACCCAGCGCCAGACCCTCGGTCAGGGGATAAACGGGATCGATGCCGGAGAGCTGCGCGAAACCGGCCTCATCCACGACGCGGTCTGGATGCACCATCTGCGGCATGCCGTCGTAGAACTGCAGCGTGCCCGAAACGTAACGCTTTTCGCCGACCGGCAGCAGCTTTTCGACATGGCCGGGCTTGGCGCGGAAGAACGTCAGCACGATGTCGCCGGTGTCGTCGCTGGCATAGACGAGGTAGGGCGCCCGCGAATTGCGCGGCGGGGGCGGGCGATGGCGATCGACGGTGACCTCCAGCGTCACCACGGTTCCGGCCGACGCCTCGCCAATCTTCGGCCGCGCGCGGCGGTCGATCACGCTGGCCGGCAGATGCATCAACAGATCGAGCAATCGCGGCGTCTCGCTGCGGTCGAGCAGGTACCGCAGCAGCTTGTCTTGCTTCGGACCGACGCCCGGAAGGCTCGTGACAGGCGTAAACAGCGGATTGAGCAGAGCAGGGCGCATTCGACGACCTTTGACCGTTTACCGCCGTCATGCCCGGCCTTTTGCCGGGCATCCACGGCTTTTTTCGTGGCCAGGGCCGGCAGGCTTAGCGGAAGCGATGCCGTCCTGCGGACGGCTATGTCCGGCCATGACGATCTTCTCCACAGGTGCTGACATTCGTTCGAACGATCGCTATATCAACTCTGCCCGGCACCACGTCCGGGCTTTTGGCGTTGGATTGGGCTTGAGCAAATGACGGGTACGACAAGATCAAGCGGCGGACTGGATGATCGCCGCAAGCGGCTGCTGTTTCGCTGCTGGCACCGCGGAACCCGCGAGATGGACTTGATCCTCGGCCGCTTCGCCGACGCTGAAATCGCTGTCCTGTCCGATGAAGAATTGTCCGGGCTTGAGCAACTCCTCGAAGTGCCGGATCCCGATCTCTATGCAGCGCTTACCGGCGACAAGCCATTGCCGGCAGAATATGCCGGCCCGCTGTTCGACCGTATCAAGGCCGTTCGCGCCGTGGATCACGACGTATGAAGTCTCCCGTCAAATCTCCTGCCGCGATGCTGACACCCGGTCGTGCGCTGACTTTCGCCAATGTCGCGGAAGGTGCCGAAGGGCTCGTTGTGTGCGATCTGGCGCGCGCCGTGGCCGCACGTCCGAACCGTCCGGCGGTCAGCCTTGCCGTGGTCTGCCGCGACGGGGCGCGCATGCAGCAGCTGGCGCGCTCGCTGGAATTCTTTGCGCCTGATCTGCCGGTGATGCAGTTCCCGGCCTGGGACTGCCAGCCCTATGACCGCGTCTCGCCGCATGGCGGCATCCTGGCGCAGCGCCTGACCACGCTGGCAGAACTGTCGCGGCTGACCGGCAGCGAGAAGCCGCTGATCGTGCTGACGACGGTGAACGCGATCACCCAGCGGGTGCCGTCGCGCGACAATGTCGCGGCGCAGGCGCTGTCGGTCGCGCCGGGCAACGTCGTGCCGATGGATTCCATCATCGCCTGGCTGCAGCACAACGGCTACAGCCGCTCCTCGACTGTGCGCGAGCCCGGCGAGTATGCCGTGCGCGGCGGCATCTTGGATCTGTTCCCGGCCGGGCTCGATCAGCCCGTGCGGTTCGACTTCTTCGGCGATTCCCTGGAATCGATCCGCACGTTCGATGCGGAGACGCAGCGCACCATGCTGGACATGCGCGGGCTCGATCTCGTGCCGGTGTCAGAATTCCAACTCGTCACCGAAACCATCCGCCGTTTCCGCATGGGCTATGTCGCCGCCTTCGGCGCGCCCGAGCGCGACGACATGCTCTATGAGGCGGTCACCGAGGGCCGTCGCCATCCCGGCATGGAGCACTGGCTGCCGCTGTTCCAGGAGCGGATGGACACGCTGTTCGATTATCTCGACGGTGCCCCGATCGCGATCGAGCCCCAGGGCGAGGACGCCGCGCGCGAGCGATTCAAGCAGATCGCCGATTATTACGAGGCGCGGCGCGAAGCGATGGAGCACCCGGGAGGCGGGGCCGTCTACAAGCCGCTGCCGCCGGACCGGCTCTATCTGACCGAGGATGAGTGGAAGCAGCGTCTCGGCGATGCGTCGCTGGCGCGGCTGACGCCCTTCGCGGTGCCGGAAGGCTCGGCAGAGGTGTTCGACGCGGGCGCGCGGCAGGGCCGCAGCTTTGCGCCGGAACGGGCGGACGCCTCGGTCAACGTGTTCGAATCCGTCGTCGCCCACGTCCAGGCGCTGCAGGCCCAGCGCAAGAAGGTGGTGATCGCGCTGTGGAGCGAGGGCTCGCGCGACCGCATGGCAAGCATGCTCACCGACCACGAGCTTCACAACATCACCCGCGTCAACACCTGGCGTGTGGTGCAGGCGACGCCGCGCAACGAGGCGATGCTCGCGGTGCTCGGCATGGAGTCCGGCTTCGAGACCGATGATGTCGCCGTCATCAGCGAGCAGGACATCCTGGGCGACCGCCTGGTGCGCCCGCGCAAGGCAAGCCGCAAGCTCGACAATTTCATCTCGGAAGTCACGAGCCTTTCCGCCGGCGACATCGTCGTGCATGTCGATCACGGCATCGGCCGCTTTGTCGGCCTGCAGACGCTGGAAGTCTCGGGCGCGCCGCATGACTGCCTCGAGCTGCATTATGCCGGCGAAGCAAAACTGTTCCTGCCGGTCGAGAACATCGAGCTGCTGTCGCGCTACGGGTCCGACCAGACCAATGTGGAGCTCGACCGGCTCGGCGGCAGGGGCTGGCAGGCGCGCAAGGCCAAGCTGAAGAACCGCATCCGCGAGATCGCGGGCGAACTGATCAAGATCGCCGCCGAGCGTATGCTGCACGAGGCGCCGAAATTCCCGGTGCAGCCGCATGTCTATGACGAGTTCTGTGCGCGCTTCCCTTACGAGGAGACCGAAGACCAGCTCAATGCCATCAACGCCACGCTGAAAGATCTCGAGAGCGGCCGTCCCATGGACCGCCTGATCTGCGGCGATGTCGGCTTCGGCAAGACCGAGGTGGCGCTGCGCGCCGCTTTCGCCACCGCACTCGACGGCAAGCAGGTCGCCGTGGTGGTGCCCACCACGCTCTTGGCGCGTCAGCACAGCAAGACCTTCACCGAGCGGTTCCGCGGCTTCCCCATCAATGTCGCGCAGGCCTCGCGGCTGGTCCCGACCAAGGAGCTCAACCAGGTCAAGAAGGGTATCGCGGAGGGCGGTGTCGACATCGTCGTCGGCACCCATGCGCTGCTCGGCAAGTCGATCAAGTTCCGCGATCTGGGACTGCTCATCGTCGACGAGGAGCAGCACTTTGGCGTCGGCCACAAGGAACGCCTGAAGCAGCTTCGCGCGCAGGTGCATGTGCTGACGCTGTCGGCGACGCCGATCCCGCGCACGCTCCAGCTGGCGCTGACCGGCGTGCGCGAGCTCTCGATCATCGCCTCGCCCCCGGTCGATCGTCTCGCGGTGCGCACCTTCGTGGCGCCGCACGATGCCCTGATGATCCGCGAAGCCTTGCTGCGCGAGCGCTACCGCGGCGGCCAGGCCTTCTACGTAGTACCGCGGATCGAGGACCTCGCCAGCGTGAAAGACTTCCTGGACAAGAACGTGCCGGAGATGAAGGTCGCGGTTGCCCACGGCCAGATGGCGCCGACCGTGATCGAGGACATCATGTCGGCATTCTACGACGGCAAGTACGACATCCTGCTCTCGACCACGATCGTCGAGTCCGGTCTCGATATCCCCAACGCCAACACGCTGATCGTGCACCGCGCCGACATGTTCGGCCTTGCCCAGCTCTACCAGCTGCGCGGCCGGGTGGGACGCTCGAAGCTGCGCGCCTATGCGCTCTTCACCCTGCCGGCGCAGCAGAAGATCACCGCGCAGGCCGAACGGCGGCTGAAGGTGCTGCAGTCGCTGGAGAACCTCGGCGCTGGCTTCCAGCTTGCCTCGCACGACCTCGACATCCGCGGCTCCGGAAACCTGCTCGGCGAGGAGCAGTCCGGCCACATCAAGGAAGTCGGTTTCGAACTGTACCAGTCGATGCTGGAGGAGGCGATCGTCAACCTCAAGGCCGGTGTTGCAGAGCCGGCCGCCGACCGCTGGTCGCCGCAGATCACCATCGGCATGCCGGTGCTGATCCCCGAGGATTATGTCGGCGACCTCGCGGTCCGCCTGTCGCTCTACCGGCGGCTTGCCGATCTCGACACCGACGAGGAGATCGACAATTTCGCCGCCGAAATGCGCGACCGCTTCGGCGTGCTGCCTGACGAAGTCCGCTATCTGTTCAAGGTCGCGGCGATCAAGGCCTATTGCCGGCGCGCCAATGTCGAGAAGGTCGACGCCGGGCCGAAGGGCGCGGTGCTCTCGTTCCGCGACAACAGCTTCGCCCAGCCCGACCGGCTGGTTGGGTTCATCCGCCAGCACGGGCAGGCCGCCAAGGTCCGTCCGGACATGAAGGTGGTGTTCTTCCAGGACTGGGAGACGCCGGAGGAGCGCCTTGCCGGCACCACGGAAATCCTGCGCCAGCTCGCCAATCTCGCCGAGAGCAAGAAGGCAGCATGAGTCATATCGTCCTGCGCGGAGCGTCAGCGACGGAGCAATCATCTTTCGTTGTGCCGAGCTGTGGACTGCTTCGCATCGATAGCAAGGAAGAGATAAACGAACACAGCCGCCGGCGTTGCCGCCGACGGCTGCTCTTGCTCAAACGTTACACGGGCCTACTTCGGATATTTGAACTCCGGCGCTTCCTTCAGCGCCTCCTTGGTCGTGTTCATCGAGGCCATCCATTTGTCGTTCTTGGCATCGTGGCGGATGCTGACCGACGAGGGCGATACGGCGACATAGCGCTCGCCCATTCCCAGGAAGCCGCCGACCGACAGGATCAGCGCATCGATCTGGTTGCCCTTGAGGGCGATGTCGGTGATCTCGCCGACGTTCTCGTCCTTCTGGTTATAGACGTTCAGGCCCTTCAGCTTGGAGCTGAACATCTCGTCCTTGCCGACGGTCGAGAATTTGGCGGCGGCCGGCGCGGTGCCGGTGGTCTTGCTGTCCTGAGCCAGGGCGGGCGTCGCCAGAACGGCAACCGATGCCGCGATCATTACGATTTTCTTCATCTTGTCCTCCAGTGTAGAAGTTGCGCTCTACAATGCGGGACGGGAACACTTGTTCCCTCAGGAGGCCGCGCGCTGGGGGTCGTCAGCGAGGCGGGCCAGCAGCGACGCCGCCGTATCGTTCGGCAGCAGCGTCGCCACGGAAACCACCGGTTCCGATCCCGCATCGCGCTTGGCATGGCCGGTATGCCGGATCACGGCCGACAGCCGCCGCGCGATCATGTGTGCATTGCGCAAATCCGTTTCCGCGAACACGACCAGCACCGAGCCGTCCTCCCGTGCAACGCCAAAGTCGCTCTGGCGCATCAGGCGGCTGACGATCCGCGCGCCATCGAACCTGGCGCGGGGATGGCCGGGATCGAATGCAAAGCGCGCCACCGACAGGCCGCCGCCACGGGACTGGCTCTGGTACACGGCGGTGGCAAAATCGCGCTCGAACGCGGCGTGGGTCAAAAGGCCGGTGCGGGCGTCGATCAGGCCGTTGGCATCGATCGAGCGCAGCAAGCGGCTCAATTGAACTTCGAACGCACGCTGGCGCACCATCGGCAATACCGACCCGGCGACGCGCGCGGGATCCCCCGCGACGATTTCGAGATTGGAGAGCTCGTGTGTGGCATGCGCGCCTGGCGATGCCACGATGACCGGCAGGTTGCGGAAACGCACATCTTCCGTCAGCACGGTCAGGAAGGCGTCGACCACGCGCGGGCTAAAGCCTTCCGCCAGCACGATGCCGTCGATGTCGCGGCAGGCGAGATGCTTTGCGGCGGCCTCGATGCTGAGCGCGCCGACCACGCCCACTTGCTCGCCGAGGGCCACGGAAAGCACGGGGTAAGCGCCGCCACGTCCGATCAGGAGCACGGTCGCATCGCGCGTGGCATCGATTTCCGACAACGCGACACGCCGCGGCGGGTCGAGCCGCCGCATCACGGTCGCATGCAGCGACCGCACCCGCAGCGCGGCGCCGACGCGCGCCAGCAGGCGCTCGGGATGGTTGTCGTCGTGCGCGAAGGGAATGGCGTTGCCCGGCGATCCCGATTCCGCACCGGCCACGATCAGCGGCAAGTAAAGCTCGCTCGCTGCGACCTGTTTTGCCAACGATTCAAGATCAGGCTTGTTCGTATCGGAATTCGCGGCGAGAACGAGGCTTGGACGCACCTGCGCAACCGCGCGCGCGGCGTCGGTCCACTCGGCATCGACGACCGGAAACAGCTTTGTCTCATGCAGCGCCGATGCGAATGACGGTCTGCGGCCAGTCGATACGACCAGGATGGGGCCTTGCTGGGACATCTGGATCACGCAACCTGTAAGAACAGCCGCGATCCTAGATTTGGCAGGCTTAATGCGAGGTCAACGGACCCGGCAAATTACTTTCATGCAGCACTTGAACGATCGCGAAAAGCTTCGACCATCAATGGGTTAAGGCCAAGCTCTGAAAGCGCTTCGCGAGCGCGGGAATTGTCGGGAGCGCGCCCGGCCAGCCGATGCCCGCTCATGCGGTCGGGCAGCGCCGTGAGCAGCGCGCCCTGACCGAGGCGCTTTGCCCATTCCTGCAGGTCCTGCGCAAGGAAACGGTAGCCGCCGACCGCCATGACGCCGGACGGCGGCGCGGTGATGCTGATCGCACCCGTCGCGCGGTCGAGCCGTGCGACGAAGCCGGTATCGACATAGTCGCGAGGAGGTGGCGGACTGAGGGACTCGCTCGGCACAGGCGCCGGCGCATAGTCTTCCGTGAACAAGTCATCAAGCCGTTGATGGGGAGTCTGTTTTTCGGTTGCGGAGGCATTTGAGATTGCAGGAGATGGTGGCTTGAGGCCCCCGAACCTTGCAATTTCGTTTTGTGGATTCCCTTTCGTGGCGGACC
>DATLXL010000009.1:0-16326 GCA_035575905.1 Bradyrhizobium sp.
TGTTGTCGGCCAAGAAGCTGCTCGATGTCGTACGCGCCCACTGGAGCATCGAGAACAACCTGCACTGGGTCCTCGACGTCTTGTTCGACGAGGACGCCTGCCGCAGTCGAAAGGACCATGCAGCGGAAAATCTCGCCGCCACCGACGGCGCCGATGCGGAGCTGGTCGCGGCCGGCTGGCTGCACGACACCGTCGAGGACGATCTTGCGACGCGCGCCGAGCTGGCGGCGGAATTCGGCGAGCGCGTTGCCGCGCTGGTGGACGAGGTGACGGACGACATGTCGCTTCCGCAAGCAAAACGTCGGCACCAGCAGGTCGTCGACGCCCCGCACAAGTCGCCCGGCGCCAAGCTGATCAAGATCGCCGACAAGATCAGCAATGTCTGCGCGCGCATCCACGCCGATCCGACTTCGGAACAGCGCAGCGATCTCGCCGCCTACACGATGTGGGCCGAGGACGTCGTTGCCGGATGCCGCGGCGTCAATCCGAAACTCGATGCCAGATTTGACGAAGCCGTCAGGGCCGCGAAGAGCGCGCGCTGACCGGAGGGAATGGGGGCTGACATGTCCGTGAAGATCAAGCGTTCCGTCTATGCCGACATGTTCGGCCCGACCACCGGCGACAAGGTGCGGCTGGCCGACACCGATCTCATCATCGAGGTGGAGAAGGACTTCACCACCTATGGCGAGGAGGTGAAGTTCGGCGGCGGCAAGGTGATCCGCGACGGCATGGGCCAGTCGCAGGCGACCAACAAGCAGGGCGCGGCTGATACCGTCATCACCAACGCGCTGATCGTCGATCACTGGGGCATCGTCAAGGCCGACGTCGCCATCAAGGAAGGCATGATCGCGGCGATCGGCAAGGCCGGCAATCCCGACATCCAGCCGAACGTCACCATCGTGATCGGTCCCGGCACCGACGTGATCGCGGGTGAAGGCAAAATCCTCACCGCCGGCGGTTTCGACAGCCACATTCATTTCATCTGCCCGCAGCAGATCGAGCACGCGCTGATGTCTGGCGTCACCTCGATGCTGGGCGGCGGCACCGGTCCCTCGCATGGCACGTTCGCAACCACCTGCACGCCCGGCCCCTGGCACATGGGGCGGATGATCCAGTCGTTCGACGCCTTCCCGGTCAATCTCGGCATCTCCGGCAAGGGCAACGCGGCGCGGCCGGCGTCGCTGGTCGAGATGATCAGGGCCGGCGCCTGTGCGCTGAAACTGCATGAGGACTGGGGCACCACGCCGGCCGCGATCGACAACTGCCTGGCGGTCGCCGACGACTACGACATCCAGGTGATGCTGCACTCCGATACGCTCAACGAATCCGGCTTCGTCGAGGACACCATAAAAGCCTTCAAGGGCCGCACCATCCACGCCTTCCATACCGAAGGCGCCGGCGGCGGCCATGCCCCTGACATCATCAAGATCGCGGGCCTGAAGAACGTGCTGCCGTCCTCGACCAACCCGACGCGGCCGTTCACCCGCAACACCATCGACGAGCATCTGGACATGCTGATGGTGTGTCACCACCTCGATCCGTCCATCGCGGAAGACCTTGCCTTCGCCGAAAGCCGCATCCGCAAGGAGACCATTGCCGCTGAAGACATCCTGCACGACCTCGGCGCGCTCTCGATGATGTCCTCGGACTCGCAGGCGATGGGCCGGCTCGGCGAAGTCATCATCCGGACATGGCAGACCGCCGACAAGATGAAGAAGCAGCGCGGGGCCTTGCCGCAGGACAAAGGCAAGGACAATGACAATTTCCGCGTCAAGCGCTACATCGCCAAATACACCATCAACCCGGCGATCGCGCATGGCGTCTCCCAGCTGATCGGCTCGGTGGAGAAGGGCAAGCTCGCCGATCTCGTGCTGTGGTCCCCGGCGTTCTTCGGCGTCAAGCCGGACTGCATCATCAAGGGCGGCTCGATCGTGGCTGCCCCGATGGGCGACCCCAACGCCTCGATCCCGACGCCGCAGCCGGTGCACTACCAGCCGATGTTTGCGGCCTACGGCAAGTCGCTGACGGCTTCGTCGGTGGTGTTCACCTCAAAGGCGGCGATCACCGGCGGGCTGGCGAAGAAGCTCGGCATCGGCAAGACGCTCTATCCGGTGAAAAATACCCGCGGCGGCATTTCGAAGAAGAGCATGGTCCACAACGACGCCACGCCCAGGATCGAGGTCGATCCGGAGACCTATGAGGTGCGCGCAGACGGCGAGCTTCTGACCTGCGAACCGGCAGAGGTGCTGCCCTTGGCACAACGCTACTTCATGTTCTAGAACCGTCCCCGGCATAGCACAAAAAGAGAGCCGGGAGGATTTGTCGTGATTTACGTTGTTGCCACGCTGATGGTGAAGCCCGAAACGCGCGCGGAGTTCATCGCCGCCGCGACCGCCTGCATCAAGGAGACGCGCAAGGAGAAGGGCAATATCGCCTACGATCTCCACGAGAGCGTCACCGATCCCGCCAAGATGGTGTTCGTCGAGCAATGGGAGAACGAAGAGGCGCTGGTGCCGCACCGTGCTGCCGAGCACATGAAGACCTTTGGCCGCGTCGTCGTGAAGTGCATCCTTGCGCCGCCGAAGATCGAAGTCATCACGCCCGCCAATGTCACCGTGCGCTAGCCAAAAAGAATAAAGGGAGAAAACCATGATCTACGTCGTCGCCACCACCCAGGTGAAGCCGGACCAGCGCGATGCCTTCATCGCCGGCCACAGGAAGTGCATCGCCGAGACGCTGAAGGAAAAGGGCTGCATTGCCTATGAGGGCCACACTGCGATCCACGATCCCAACACCTATGTGGTGGTGGAGCGTTGGGAGACGCGCGACGACCTCAACGCCCATGGCAAGGCGCCGCACATGAAGGTCTGGCGCGAGTATTCGGCGCCGCTCAAGGCCGCGCCGACGGTGATCGAGATCATCACGGCTGACAAGGTGGATACCATCAAGGCATGACCCGGAAAAGTGGGCACCGGTTTTCCCTGCGACAAACGCGAAGCGTTTGCGCCGAGGTCATGCCTCAAAGGATAGAGGCATGATCCGCGCGACGCAGGTTCTCGGACAATACCGGTGGACGAAAGCGCCCGCCGATACCGTCGTGCTGGATTTCGACGACCGTCACCGGCGGCGCATGGCGATGACCGGCACGCGCGGTCTCGAATTCCTGCTCGACCTCGAAAACGCCGTCGCGCTGCGCGGCGGCGATGCGCTGGTGCTGGAAGACGGCCGTCTGATCGAGGTGGTGGCGGCTCCCGAGCCGCTGATCGAGATCAAGGGCGCAGATCCCGCGCACCTGGTGCGGATCGCCTGGCATCTCGGCAACCGTCATCTGCCGACGCAGATCATGGGCAAGGGGCTGCGCATCCGCCGTGACCACGTCATCGAGGAGATGGTGAAGGGGCTCGGCGCGCGCGTCGTCGAGATCGAGGCGCCGTTCGATCCCGAGGGCGGCGCCTATGCGGCGGCGCATGCCGCGCCGGATCATGGCCACGGCCATGCCGGCCATCACCACGATCACCATCACCACCACGGTGACCATCATCACCATGATGAGCATTGCGACCACGAGCATCACCACGGCGACACCCATGCTCATGACCACAAATAGCGTGGGGCCCGACGCCCCGCGCGACATGAGCGAGAGCGAACTGGCGGCGCTCTACCGTCTCATGACATGGCTGTCGCCGTCCTTCCCGGTCGGCGCGTTCTCCTATTCCAGCGGGATCGAGTGGGCGGTGGAGGCCGGCGACATCACCGATGCCGCCACCTTGCGCGACTGGCTCTCTGCCATGCTCACCGACGGGGCGGGCTTCTGTGATGCCGTGTTTCTGGCGCAGACCCATCGCGCCGTGTCGGCCCATGACGATGCATCCTTGCGCGACATCGCCGAGCTGGCCGCTGCCTTCGTGCCCTCGCGCGAGCGCCAGCTGGAGACAACGTCGCAGGGCCGCGCCTTCATCGACACGTCGCGCGCGGCGTGGTCATGCGAGGGGCTCGATGAAATCATCGCGGCCTGCGGCGGTCCGATCGTCTATCCTGTCGCGGTCGGCCTTGTCAGCGCGGCGCACGGCATTCCGATCGGGCCCGCGATGCATGGCTTTCTGCATGCGGTGGTCTCGAACTGGATTTCCGCCGGCAGCCGGTTGATCCCGCTCGGCCAGACCGACAGCCAGCGCGTGCTGGCCGGGCTTGAGGCCGACGTCGCCGCGACGGCCAGACGCGCGATGTCGGCCTCGCCGGACGATCTCGGCAGCGCCACCTTCCGCGCCGACCTGGCCGGCATGCGGCACGAGACGCAGTACACGCGGCTGTTCAGGTCATGAGGAATTTTCTGGCGTCGTCCCGGCGAAAGCCGGGACCCATAATCGCGAATGGTCGTGGTAATGCGACGCTGGCGCCGCAGCTCGGCGCAACAATTGCGTTTGGTGGTTATTCGTCCCGGATCGCGCTCGCTGGCGCTCGCTTGCCCGGGACGACAGTGGAGAAATGATCATGGCGAAATCCCACGGACCCCTGCGGGTCGGCATCGGCGGTCCGGTCGGATCGGGCAAGACGGCGCTGATGGACCTGCTCTGCAAGAACATGCGCGAGCGCTACGACATCGCGGCCATCACCAACGACATCTACACCAAGTGGGACGCGGAATTCCTGGTGCGTTCGGGCTCGCTGACGCCGGACCGCATCGCCGGCGTCGAGACCGGCGGCTGTCCGCATACCGCGATCCGCGAGGACGCCTCGATGAATCTCGCCGCGGTCGCCGACATGCGCGCGAAGTTTCCGCGGCTCGACCTGGTGTTGATCGAATCCGGCGGCGACAACCTTGCGGCGACGTTCTCGCCGGAGCTGGCCGACCTCACCATTTACGTGATCGATGTCGCGGCCGGCGACAAGATCCCCTCCAAGGGCGGCCCCGGCATCACGCGCTCCGACCTGCTTGTCATCAACAAGATCGACCTCGCGCCCCATGTCGGCGCCTCCCTGGAGAAGATGGACACCGATGCCCGGCGGATGCGCGGCGAGCGGCCGTTCGTGATGACGAACCTGAAGAAAAGCGAGGGGCTCGACCGCATTGTCGCGTTCATCGAGACCAAGGGCGGCTTGCGTCCGGTCGCCACGGCCGCGGCGGGTTGAGGCTTCGTTAATGATTGTTAACAGCGCTGCTGGAGTATGCCGCGCCCGGGGAACGATTCGACCCGGCGGGAACCAAATCGCGCCATCGGCAGTTGGAAACCTCCGGCCTCGCGGTGACCAAGGTGTCGTACCCGGTGTGACTGTCCGCGTGACGCCGAGTTCAGTTGCGCCTTGATGACCGCTCGGCCAATATCCCGCACAATTCGCTGCCATGCTTTCGCAGCTGCCATCGTCACGGGGTGATCCGGGTGCGTCATTTGCTTCGTTGCGATCACTTCACTGCCGGGTAAACGAGTGGTTCGGCTGGGATTCATCGTCGGGCTGATCGGCTTGATCGGGGTGCTGCTCTCCGGCGCCGCGGCCTGGCGCGTCTATCAGCAGGAGCTCGCGATCGAAGGCATTGCATTCGCGCGCGCCGTGGACGTGCATGCGAGCCTGGTGCAGGACCGCCTCACCGAGCGCGAGCTGCTGGCGCGCGTGGCTTCGGGGCTGTTTCGCGCGCCCGGGGCGGTGAAGGCCAACATGCTGCAGCCGCTGCGTTCGGCAATCTATGCCTTCAAGACCGATTTCGTCGTCGCCACCTGGATCGCGCGGCTCAAGCCGGCGGAGCTTCCCGTCGCGCAGAAGGAGCTCGCCGGCGAAAGCTTCCCCGATCCGAGGATCCGCGATTCCGACGATCGGCCGCTCGATCTCAAGGCGATCGAGAAGCCGGTCAACGTGCTGATGGACATCGAGCCGCGCAACCCCGACACCGTCAAGCTGCCCGGCCGCGTGCTCGATGAGGACTCCGTCGTGGGGCCGACGCTGGCCAGGGCGCTTATGGAAGCCAAGCCGGTCGCCTCCGATCCGCTGCAGCTGCTGCACAAGCAGGGGCCGATCGGCATCGTGCTGATCGCCCCGGTGCTGCAGGAAGGGCAGGAGCCCGACGGCTTCGTCAGCTTCTCCTACGAGCTCGGGCCACTGATGCTGGCCAATGACGACCGCTCGCTGTTCTCGGTGGTGCTGCGAAATCCACGGGAGCCCGATAGCGAGCTGATCGCGAGCGAGCAGGGCGCGGTCAGCGTGCGCGCGGTTCCGGAAGAGCGCCCCGCGCCGTCGATTGCGCGCACCGTCTCGTTCGGCGGCCGCGACTGGTCGCTGGCCTATTACGCCAAGACCAACGTCGTGCAGCGCGCGGAGCAGACCGCCGCGATCGTGGCGGCGATCGGCCTTGCCATCACCGGCATCATCTGCGGCCTGTTCGGCTACGTCGCCTACAACAACCTGCGCCTCAGCCGCGAGATCGACGTGCGCATCGGCTTCGAGCGGCGGCTCACCGCCGTCATCGACGAGCTCAATCACCGCGTCAAGAACATCCTCGCCGTGATCCAGTCGATCATCACCCGCACGCTGCGGCACGGCACCGATGTCGACGTCGCGCGCGAGCTGCTGATCGGCCGCATCCACGCCATGTCCAATGTCGTCACGCTGCTCAGCGAGAGCCAGTGGCAGGGCGTCAAGTTGCGCGGCCTGTTCGAGTCGCGCTCGATCCCGCACGCCGACCGCATCGCGGTGTCCGGCCCCGACATCACGGTCAGCGCGCGCGCCGCGCAGAGCCTGTCGCTGCTGTTCTTCGAGCTGGCCTCGCATTCCGACGAGGGGCTGTCGCTGGTCGGCAAGCACCCGCATATCGTCGCGCAGTGGGAGGTCACCGGCGAGGAGGGCGGCGGCCAATTCCACTTTCGCTGGGAGGAGTTCAACACCTCGCAGGCGACGCGCCGGCCCGACAGCGATTTCGGCCTGATCCTGCTCGACCGCGTCGCGCCGGAAGCGCTCGGCGGCACCGCCAAGCGCTACTTCACCGATGTCAGCTACGTCTACGAGCTCGCCGCGCCGATGGAGACCGTCGTCGACATGACCGAGCGCGACCGCACCGAGCAGCTTTCCGCCCCGGTGCGGCCGCCGCGTTGACGCATGATCCGGAAAAAGCGTGAAGCGGTCTTCCGGAAGGGTCGCGCTCGAGCGACAGCCCGGAACCTGGTTCGCTACCTTTGCATTATGTCTCCATCAAACCAAGGAGATGGCTGATGGGACGATACATGCTGCTGTGGTTTCTCGGCGTGCCGATTCCGATCCTGGCCTTGATCTGGGCTTTCGGCGGATTGCACTGATCGCAGATGCGTGGGGCGCGGGTACGCGAACGCGTAACCCGCCACGATGCGCCCTGCAGCGCGGGTTCCGCCTCTGGCTGACCCGCCCTTTTTTTGCCCGACATCCGTTGCAACGAAAAAAGGCGGCCAATCGCGGCCGCCTTTGTCGTCTTCGCGGGCTGGTTCGTGCTCGTTCTATCCATTGCCGCCGATCACCGCGCGCACGGTGTTGTCGGGGCCGAAATCCTCCGCGCCTTCGACATAGAGCAGCGCCGAGAGTTTCGAGCGCGCGCGGTTGACGCGGCTCTTGATGGTGCCGACGGCGCAGCCGCAGATCGCGGCGGCATCTTCGTAGCTGAAGCCGGACGCTCCGACCAGGATCAGCGCCTCGCGCTGGTCCTGCGGCAGCTTGTCGAGCGCGACGCGGAATTCCTCGAACTCGAGATGCGCGCCCTGCGACGGCTGCGTCTTCAGCGTCTTGGCGTAGTTGCCTTCACTGTCCTCCACCTCGCGCCGCCGCTTGCGGTAGTCGGAGCGGAACAGGTTGCGGAGAATCGTAAACAGCCAGGCCGGCAGGTTGGAGCCGGGCTGAAAGGAGTCGATGTTGGCGATGGCGCGCAGCAGCGTCTCCTGCACCAGATCGTCGGCGCGGTCGCCATTGCCGGACAGCGAGATCGCGAACGCGCGCAGGCTCGGCACCGACGCCAGAATATCGTCCCGGAGCTGGTTGGTGAGAGGCATCAATCCCTCCCGTCGTTCTTGTCGGTGTCGCCCCCGCCCGAAGCCCCGGGCTGGTCAAGTTTGCGGATCAGGTCCGCAAAGCGATCGGGTACGCCCTGGCGCACCACATCGTCATACATGGCGCGCAATTGGTGTCCGATCCTGGCCTGGATTTCGTTGTTGAGGCCGCCCTGCTTGCGGGGGGCCCCGGTTTGGCTTGCTTGTGACTTTACTTCCTTCATGATCCGATCCACGCTCCCCCTGAGTTAAGTCCCTGAATTCTCGAAAATTTCTTTGATCAAAAAACCCTGGGTTCCAGCCGCGCTAAGGATGGGTAATGCGGTGTTCGGCCAATGGTTCCAGATACCAGGAACTTTTGTTTGGAACTTTCGCGTTTTGTCCGCGTTAAGGCTGCATCAGGGGAACTGGGTCACCCCGGTAAGGTTGCTGACCCCGAAAAAAATGGAGTGGGGATGTCCCGTTCACAGGTCGTTGCCGAACACCTTCCGCTATTGCGCCGCTATGCCCGGGCACTGACCGGAAACCAGTCCTCGGGCGATGCCTATGTTGCCGCGATGCTGGAGGCGCTGCTCCAGGATGCTTCGCTGCTCGACGAGCGTCATGGCCCGCGCGCCGGGCTGTTCCGCCTGTTCACCCAGATCTGGAATTCGGTGTCGATCAACGACAAGAGCGACGTGACGCCGTTGCCGCTCCCCTCGGAGCGGCGGCTGTCCAATATTACGCCGCTGCCGCGCCAGGCGTTCCTGCTGCTGTCGCTCGAAGGCTTCTCGGAGGAGGAGGTCTCCTTCATCCTCGACGTCGACGTCGCTGAAACACGGCGCCTTGCTGATACCGCCGGCCGCGAGATGGCCGCCGAGATCGCCACGGACGTGCTGATCATCGAGGACGAGACCTTCATCGCGATGGACCTCGAAAGTCTCGTGAAGAATCTCGGCCACAACGTCATTGGCGTCGCGCGCACGCACAGCGACGCGGTGGCGCTGGCCAAGAACCGCAGGCCCGGGCTGATCCTCGCCGACATCCAGCTCGCCGACGGCTCCTCCGGCCTCGACGCGGTCAACGAACTGCTGCGCGCCTTCGAGGTGCCGGTGGTGTTCATCACCGCCTATCCCGAGCGCTTCCTCACCGGCGAGCGTCCGGAGCCGGCGTTCCTGATCTCAAAGCCGTTCCAGCCGGCGATGGTCTCGGCGGTGGCGAGCCAGGCGCTGTTCTTCCAGCGCAACTCGCGCAACCGCGCGCCGAAGGCGGCGTCGGCGTAACAAGGCCGCATCGGCGCAACAATAGCCCGCGTTTTGCTCCAGAACGGCGTCAGCAGGCGGATCGCTCAGCCGTCCGCGTACATCTCGCGCAGCACCACGCCGGCGTCCCGCGCCGGCAGGCTGATGATCTCGTCGTACAGGTCGATCGTCACGGCGCAGTAGCGCGCAAAGGACGACGGCGGCACCGTCTTGCCGATCTCCTGCAATTCGGCGCTCGAGTAGCCCTTGCGCACCAAATTGTCGCGGATGCGGATCCAGGCCGCCTCCGTGCTGCCGGCCTGCTTGTCGCGTTTCTGCGCCGTCAGGATGATCTTCTCATGCAGGGAAACTTCGCGGCGGGCGAGATCCGGCGGGATCATCCGGATGATGGCCTCGTCGACATCGGTGCCGGAGGCGTAGCGGTAGCAGGCGGACGGGTCCTGCGCCTGCAGGGCGCGGTATTCGTCGACGGCGAGCCGCGAGAACTCGATCAGCACGGCGTCGTCGGCCTGCGGCAGCAGGTTCTTGATCAGCTCGTTGAACTTCGTCCGCGCCTTGCCGGTCACGACCGCGCGCGGCGTGCCCCGGGCCGCCTCCTTGACGAAGAGGTCGAGCAGCCCGGCATAATCGGCCGGATATTTCTGCTTGACCGCGCGATAGGCCGGCGTCGCCAGGAGCAGCGCCTTGTCCCATTCCTCGCTGGAAAGGCTGCCGCCGCCAAATCCGCCGATCGCGAATTCGTCGCCGTCGGACAGTTTCGTCACCACCTTGTATGACAGCAGCTCGGTGGCGTCGGGCTTCCACATGTCGGCATTCGCGGTGGCCAGCGCGCGGTCGATGAAAGTCTGGCCAAAACCCGCCGCGGCATAGATCTGCCGCTCCACGCCGGAGCCGATGTCGTCCGACTGGCTGCCCGGGAACGCGCCGCGGTGAAAGCCGAGCACGGCGCCCCTGCGCAGGATGCGCTGCGTGCCGCCGGCGAAGGCCAGCGTGCAGGCCGACATGCATTTCGCCTCGACATAGGTGTCGAGCCCGCGCGCGCGGATCAGCGCGTTCAGCTTCTTGCCTTCGCCGATCCGCCCGCCGACGCTGTCGAGATGCACGACGCGGATGCCGGGCTGCGCGTCGAGCAGCCGTTCGAAATCGCGGGTCAGGCCGTATTTGATGCCTCCGGCGATTTCGGCCTCGCGGCCGTCGTTCATCGCCCGGATCGCATAGGACGGGATCGAGGGATCGCCCAGAAACGCCATCCGCGTCACTTCCGAGACCTGCGGGATCGCGGCCTTGATCAGGATGCCGCCAATCTGCAAGGCGCCGAGACAGACCGCGGCCTTGGCGAGCACCGCCCAGGGCGCCCGCCTGCCTGCCGCGCGGCGCTCGGCGCGCCGCCGGCCCGCCGACCGCCAGATGCCGACTCCCTGCCACACGGCAAGTCCGACCACCCCCGACCAGATCGCGACGAAGAACAGCCACAGCGCGAGGGGAAGGTAGGCGACCTGCGTCACCATGAACTGGCTGAGCAGAAAGATCGCGACCAGGGCGGCCATGTTGCTGGCGATGCCGACCACCCAGTACGACACCCACAGCGGATACTCGCCGCGCCAGTGCCGCGTGATGAAATTGCGCCCCCGCGGAGGGTCGCCTGCGGCAGCCGGCGGCGGCAGCGGCGGCGGAACGGAAATCCGCGCAAAGGCCGGGCCGAGCGCCTGCGCGACGGTTTGCCATTCCGCCAGTCCCGCGGACCAGACGCGGACCGCCCCTGTGTCCGGATAGGTCCGTATCCGCCTCTCGAGCGCGCCGAGGTCCATCGGACCCTGCTGCTCGACGCCGTCCCAGAGATACCAGCCGGACATTCGCCGCCCCATGCGCGGAATTGCGCGAGACTATTAGTGCCGCCCGACCCGCGCAACGTTCACGGCAGTTCTGTTGTGGACGCGCGCCCGCATGCGTGCGCCGGTGTGGAGCCCGTGCAACACGCCTGCTACGCGATCGCATGGATTCCTTCCGCATGCCGATCTGGGCCATGCTGTTTGCCTGGCCGTTCCTGCATGTGCGCCCGACCTTGCGCGATATCGCCGCGCTCGTGCTCGGCATCGCCGCCGTCGCGCTGCTGCTCGGCGTCGGCGGCTTCGAACTTCAGCTCATCGGCACCGGCCTTGCGTTGTCCTGCGCCATCCTGTTCCCGCTCGGCAACGCGCTCAACGGCAAGCCATTGCCGATGCCGCCGCTGGCGGTGGTCGCCTGGCAGGTCAGGCTCGGCTGTTTCGTGATGCTGCTGATCGGCATCGCCTTCGAGCATCCGGACTACGGCGCCATCACTGCAACAGGCATCGCCTGCTTCGCCTACACGACGCTGGTGCCGATGGGCCTGTGCTATTTCAATGGTTTGTGACACTGCGCCGCCTGCCGCCTACCTCGGCCTCCACAGGCATGCTGCTGGTGCCCGTGATCGGCGTAGTCTCCGCCGCGCTGATCCTCGGCGAGCCGCTGCCCTGCGCGAAGTTGTTGCGGCAATGGTGCTGACGCTCGGCGGCGTGACGCTAAACGAAGTGGGAAGCGCTCAGGACTTCTTTAGACTGTTCACCAATCCACCTAGAATTTCATTTACTCGGGCTGGTGGGACGAGGGCTGTCATGTCGATACGGATCATGAGCTGTCCCTGATCGGATCGGAATGATGCGCCGGTGATCGCAGGATTCAAGTCGGCGTAATCTCTTGGAATGGAGATCGTCAGCTTGTTCGGGTCGATGGCTCGGTCTAATGCTTTCTTCGCCTGATCATTTATGTTGACGCCGGCGACGCTAAGCAGGCCGTTCGTTATTGTTACGAATTGACCCCCAAGCTTTATGTTCGGCTGACCCAAGACAAGACCGAGCGAAGCGTCTCCAACTCTCTGAAGGCTAACGGGAATCGTTGCATCGAAGGGCTGAGTGAAGCTCTTATTCTTTATTGGGCTACCAGGTCGCGTCTTGGGACAGCCAAATGTGTAATGTCCGCCGAACGGAAGGTCGCCACGGCAGCCTGTAGAATCCCAATAGGTTTCCGGCACAGGATTCTGCAAGCATGTCCAGCCATCGATATCGCCTGATAAAGCAATTATCGCTTGATCTCCTTCAGCCTTCAGTTGCCGGTTTCCCAGACCTACAACTGGATTTACGAGCGTATAGCTTTTGCAATTGTCGCGAGGCAATGGGATCGTTTCGATGATTTGAGGAAACTTTCGCTGCAAGTCGACGAGGTTCGCGTCTAACGTCGCAGACAAATGCAAACCGTCTGCCTTCGTTTCGACGGCGAAGCTTAGCGAAACCGATGTGTTTACCGCTATACCTTGGACATCCTGAGTGAGAACGATCGGGCCTACTGCAATTCGATCGCTGGGAGCAGCCGGAACAGTGGTCGTCGCTGGAATAGGCGGCGCTCCTTGGCCAGATGCCGCTGTACAAAAAAAGACCAAAAACATGCCAAGCAATTTTTGCATGTGAAATACTCCCGCGCAATCTAAAATAAACCTATCAGCTTATGTCGAACAATGCAATCTTAGAGAGATTGTTCGGCGGACAGATTTCGCTTCCGAATTTCAGGAGGTTTGGACCTATGCTTCCGCTCGCCAAATTCTGGACGTGGCTGGGGAACTACTTTCTTCCTGTCGCAGTTGCGTGGGGATATTTTGTGCGCAGCGGCTCTGACGAAGGAGTCAGGATATCTAGAGGTTACTGGGGTCTGACAGCTTCTCTCTTAGTCGGATCGCTGCTGACGGTCGCGCTGGCGATGTACGTCCAAGAGGCAAAAAGGGCTAAAGCGATCCGCGTGCCACCCAACACCGCATTCGAAGGTGATGCGGATCGCAATCTTGTCATTTCTTGGGGAACTATTGCGACGTATTTTCTTGCTGTGTTGGTTTCGGTCATTACGTTTGGCACTAGATACGCCGACAGCAAAATTCATGCGTGGGATAAGACGGTTCCGCTAGCAGATTCGTTCTGGGGAAGTCGTGTTTTGGCGTGGACGCAAAGTTGCTCGAAGAGTTCGTGCTACTCGATGGGAAATCGATTCGATGCCGGGGGCAAAGAATTGGAGTTCGTCGACCAGTATATTCCTTATCTGACAGATCCCGCTGTTTTTGTCCTAGGTCTGCTGTTTATTGCGTCCCTCGTTGCGCTGTTGATGACGATCCTCAATCGATCCTCTGCGTCGCAAGGGTAGGGTGATCAGGTCAGACGGATCGCTACGCAAAAAAGGGCACGACCGGCATCACCACGGTCGCGCCCTCTGTCGCCGGTCAATGGGGCAGGGGGGATGACCGGCTGCGGGGATGACTCCCGGGCGCAAGAGTCGTTCCTGCGCGCCTCAAAAAAAGTGGGCAACTCGAAAAATTCATGAGGAACCCCGATCTGGTTACACACGAGTAATTTACCGAGTGGGTCACGAAACCGGCCCTGCTGGTCCGCGTTGTCGCCTTGATCGCCAAGGGGCGAGGGGACAGAGGCCCATGTCACAGAAATCATTTGCTATTTTCGGAGCGCTGGCCGTCGCAGCAACGCTCGGCGCCGTGCAGCTTGCCTCCGGCCACGATCTGGCCGACCGGTTCCAGGCGCTCACCGAACTGCAGGCCGCGGCCGGCATGACCGGCATTGACAGCATGCAAGGCGCCGTCGGCATCAACCGGGCCGCCAAGGGCGACCGCGAGGCCGCCCCCAAGGCTGACGGTGAGGCCCGCACCGTCCGGCTCCGGATCGACAGCCTTGTCGATACCTCCGTGCTGGTCCGCATTCCCGTCCAGAAGGACGCGCGCCATCTCCCGCCGGCCTCGCCTGCGGCGAAACCCGCCGGCGACAGGTCGAAGAAGATGGTCGCCTGCGAGCCCGTGGTCAGCGTGCTGACCGAAGTCGCAAAGCTGCTGCAGCCAGGCCGGTGCGTGACATAACGTCGAGGATCGCTCCCGACGAAAGTTCGCAGGGTGAGCAGAGCGTCCGCCTTGCCCGCGCTTTTATTAAATGACCCGGACGAGAGCGGAGGGCACAGCCGGCACAGCGCGTTGCCCAGCCTGCGTCTGTACTCCGCAACATCCGCAAGTCTACTTCTTGTCCGGTCCCGAGATCGTCTTGTCCGATCCCTCGGGCGCGGCCTGCATTCCGGGCGGGGTCTGGCCCTGCGGGCTTTCCGCCGGCGCGCCGCCCGTGCCGGTGGTGATCGGCCCGGTCGGCCCCTGCGGCTGCATCTGGCCGTTGTCCTTGAGTTCGGTCTTGCCCGTGGAGTGCTCCGAATGCCGGTTGTCGGCCGGCTCCTTGCTGGAAGGCGTCTGGGCCGACGCCATCGAGAACGGCGTCAAGATGCAGAGCAGAATGAAGAAGCGTCGCATGGGATCCTCCGAATGACCTGTTGTCCAAGTCGTTCGGTAGGCCGCAGGTTCCACCAGACCATGATCCCGAAAAGTGGGAACCGGTTTTCGAAAAAAGATCATGGTCCAAACCGTCAAAGAAACATTTCCGCGAAATCGATCGTCGAGCGCGTGCCGATGTGCTCGAAATTCGTGTTCAGCCACGCCTTCGCGCTCGCCCGCCCGGCATCGCGCAGCCGGCACAGCAGGCCCCATTCCGGGTGAAACTGCGTCGCCGTGCCGAGCTGCGACATCAACAGATCATTGCCGATCCAGTGCATCAGCATGCGCCGGTGCTTTTGGCTGTCGAGCTCGCCGGCGTCGATCAGTTTGGTGGCAAAGGCGATCGCCCGCATCTCGCGCATCAGCGAGGAGTTGAAGCTGATCTCGGTGATCCGGTGCAGCACGTCGGCGGCGCTCGACGGCAGCTCGTCGCGACGGATGGCGGTGACCTGCGCGATGATGACGTCGCGCGTGCCGGGGCGGTAGATCAGCGGATAGATCGCGGGATTGCCGAGATAACCGCCGTCCCAATAATGCTCGCCGTCGATCTCGATGGCCTGGAAGTAGGGCGGCAGGCACGCCGATGCCAGCACGGTGTCGGCCGAGAGCTGCGGCGTCTGGAACACCTTCAGCTTGCCGCTGCGCACGTTGGTGGCGTTGAGGTAAAGCTGCGGCGCATCCGGCGAATGGTTGAGCCGCTCGAAATCGATCACGCGCTCGAGCACCGACCGCAGCGGATTGAAGTTGAAGGGATTGAGCAGGTTCGGCGGCACGGTATGCGTCAGCGTGTGGATCGCGGCATGCACCGGGTGATATTCCGGCGGCAGCTGCATCGCCTGGATCCACTGGTTGAGCGGCGAGAACAAATCGAACGCCGCATCCATCTGCGAGACCTGGCGCCAGAAATCGTGCAGCGTGGCGCGCGCGCCCTCCGGCCCGCCCGTCACCAGCCCCGACGCCAGCGCCACCCCGTTCATTGCGCCGGCGCTGGTTGCGCTGACCGCCTCGACGCCGATCCGGCCGTCCTCGAGCAACTGGTCGATCACGCCCCAGACAAACGCGCCATGGGATCCGCCGCCCTGCAGCGCCAAGCCGACCTTCTTGACCTCGCCCCTCACGATACGCCCTCGCACAACACGCCACCAAGACTGCCCCGGCAAGGGCGGTTGCCCGAACGGGCGGTCCTATATCCGCGTGCTTGCGGGGGCGATGTCCAGCGATTTTTCGTCATTCCGGGGCGCGCCTTGGCGCGAGCCCGGAATCCATAACCACAGCCGGCAATTGTCCGGCGCTGCGCTATGAACCCCAACTTCTTTCGCGGTTATGGATTCCGGGCTCGATGCCTCGCATCGCTCCGGATTGACGGGCCAGATGCGACAAACTGGCCCGACGGGCAAATCACTCCGGAATCCCGTCAAGCCCCTCGCGCAAAAATATTCTTGTTTACAGAAATTCGGATTCGTGGCATAAGCCTCGCCATCCCGCCCGGCAAAGGGACGGCTCGCGATCGTCACGAACCGTGCGGCGGGATGCGATGGACGCGGCGGCGCGATTGACGAGTGGTGCCCGCTGCGTACGGCGAAGTCGTGTGGTCCTGGCGCCGCGACCGTGGCGTCTATCCGGGCCTGCCTGTGCGGGCCCGGCAACGGTGACAACAAACGCCGCTCACCGGGGAGAGCTCGTATAAGCCGTAAAGCCATTGCGCGGG
>DATLXL010000010.1:0-53210 GCA_035575905.1 Bradyrhizobium sp.
CCGAGACATCCCGGCTTTCCCCGCGCAATGGCTTTACGGCTTATACGTACTCTCCCCGGGGAGCGGCCTTTCTTGCCCCCGTTGCCGGCAGGATGGTTCCCGCCAACGTAGCGCCAGGGTCGCGGCGCCAGGACCACACGATTTCGCCGTACGCTTTCCGCGTTTCGTCCGCACGGGGCTCGCACCGCACTGACGCAGCAAGCGTCCATCGCAACCCGCGCCGACGCTACGTGACGATCGCGTTTCGTCCCCTCTTGGCGGCACGGGCTGGGCAATAGATACTTCCGATTTACGGAATTGTCAAGTCGAGATTCCGAAAAACATCATTATTCGCATGCAGCAGGACGTCTCGTCTTGCACCTGCGCCCGCGGCTTACCCCTCTCCCCAACCCTCCCCCGCAAGGGGGGAGGGAGCCTGAACAACGTGCTCACCTCACGTTGCCCCACCGCCCAGAGCTTAACGTAACCTGCACAAGTGAGGGACGCACTGGCGGATGGGTTCCCTCCCCCCTCGCGGGGGAGGGTTAGGGAGAGGGGGTGCCGCTTGCACTGCTGCCAGAGGCAAGCGCCCCTACATCACCTGATGCACGTCGATAACAACCCTGTCCGCATGGCGGGCGGCGGAAGCGACGAAGATGTGCTGCATCAGCCAGCGATAGTTCTCGGCGCCGGTTTCGAATTTCGGCACGGTGCGGAAATAGATCAGCTTGGGATCCACCGGCTCACCGCGCTTGAGCTTCTGCAACAGCTCCACGGGCCCAAAGCGGATTCCCCTGTTCTCGACGTAGACCACCGCGCCGTCGTCGGTCTCGAAGGCGTATTTGGCTTCGAGATCGATCAGCTCGTTGGGGCGGATGATCTGGAAGTCGGCGCCGAACGGCAGCACCTTGCCGTTGACGCTCTCGCCCCTCACCTCGCCGCCGACGATGGGAATGATGCGGCGAACGCCATGGCCGATGTCGCCGGCGGTGGTGACCTCGGCAATGCGGGCGGTGATGGTGAAGACGTATCTGGTTTCGATCGGCTGTACCATCTTTCGTCCCCTATTGGGCCAGCATGCGGGCCGGCAGCCACAGCGCCAGCATCGGGAAGGCGATCAGGATCACCAGGCGGATCAGGTCGGTCACCACGAACGGGATCACGCCGCGGAAGATGGTGGTGAACGACACGTCCTTCACCACGCTCTTGATGACAAAGACGTTCATGCCGACAGGCGGATGGATCAGGCCGAGCTCGACGGTCATGACGATGATGACGCCGAACCAGATCGGGTCGAAGCCGAGATGGACGATGACAGGGAAGATGATCGGCACGGTGAGGATGATCATCGCCATGGCATCCATCAGGCAGCCGAGCACGAGATACATCACCATGATCAGCGCCAGCACGCCGTAGGGGCCGAGCCCGAGGCCGGTGAGGAATTCCGTCACCTTCTGCGGGGTCTGCGTCACCGTGAGGAAATAGCCGAAGATCAGCGCGCCGATCAGCACGGTGAAGACGGCGGCCGCAGTGCGGGTGGCCTGCAGCAGCGAAGCCAGGATCTTCTCCTTGTCGAGGCGGCCGGTGAGGATGCCGATCAGGAACGCGCCGGTGGCGCCGACGCCGCCGGCTTCCGTCGGCGTGAAGCGCGGCAGGAACGGCAGGCCATAGAGGCCGCCGATGACGAAGATGAACAGCAGCACCGGCGCCCAGATGCTTCTCAGGCCCTTGAAGCGCTCGCGCCAGGGCAGCGGCGTGCCGCGCGGCAGGAAGTCCGGCTTGACCCAGCCGATCAGCGCGATGGTGATCATGTACATGGTCATCGCCAGCAGGCCGGGGATGATGCCGGCAATGAACAGCTTGCCGATGTCCTGCTCGGTGATGATGCCGTAGACCGCGAGCACGGTGGACGGCGGCAGCATCGCCCCCAGCGTGCCGCCGGCCGCGATCACGCCGGTCGCAAAGGACTGCGGATAGCCGAAGCGGCGCATCTCGGGATAGGCGACCGCGGAGAAGGTCGCGGCGGTTGCCACCGACGAGCCGCAGATCGCGGCGAAGCCGCCGCAGGCGCCGACGGTGGCGATGCCGAGGCCGCCCCTGAGATGGCCGACGAAACCGTTGGCGGCGCGGAACAGCTCGCGGCTCATGCCGGAGTTGGACACGAAGGTGCCCATCAGCAGGAACATCGGAATCACGCCGAAGGTGTAGTCGGTCACCGTGCGCATCGAGGTCTGCCCGACCAGTTTCAGCGCCGGCGTGAAGCCGGTGAGATAGCCGAAGCCTGCGACGCCGACGAGGCCCATCGCCATGCCGACCGGCACGCGCAGCAGCATCAGCGCAAACAGCGCGACAAATCCGAGGACGGCAACGGCGTCGGTGCTCATTGCCGGTTACTCCACGGCCTTGACTTTGGGTTCGTCGTGCATCTCTTCCGGATGGAAGATCAGGCGATAGGTGCGGATCGCGATCAGGAGCACGGCGGCGAAATCGCCGGCCCAGGCCACCGCGAAGAACGGCCAGGTCGGCATGTGCAGGTCGAAGGTCAGCACATTGTCGTTCCAGGTGTTGCGCACCTTGTCGAACAGCGTCCAGGTCTGCACCGACACCACGAACAGCAGCACCAGCGTGGCGAACACGTCGATGACGCGCTGGTAGCGCGGCCCGACATTGGCCCAGACGAGATCGACGGTGATGTGGCCGCCGCGATAGCTGGTGGCGGCAATGCCCCAGAAGATCAGGATGCCAAGCAGCATGCGGCCGATATCGAAGGAATCGGGGATGTTGTAGCTCAGCGTGTTGCGCAGGATCACCGCGAGAAAGATGTTGAGCGCGACGATGCCGACAAAGGCCGCCGCGATCCATTCGATGGTGTCGATGAACCGGTCCATCCACGCGCGATTCATGAGGGGAGATTCCTGCTTCCGTTTCGGTCGGGATTGCTCAGGCCTGCCTTAGACCTCTCCCGCTTGCGGGGGAGGCATAGGCCGCCTTTGGCGGCCGCCCTTTCGAGAGACGCCGAGGCGTAGCCTCGGCCATGGCAAAGCGGCGGGTCGAGGAAACTCTATCCACGCTGCCAGTGCGACTCGCCCCCACCCCGCCCTCCCCCGCAAGCGGGAGAGGGAGAATTGGCCGCGCGCCGCGTGCTAATCCGCCAGCGCGTTGTACTTCTTCAGCGCGGCGCGCAGATCGGCCAGGGCCGGATCCGGCTCGATCCCGCTCTTCTTCAGGCCATCGCCCCAGGTCTTGACCAGCGGCTCGGCGGCCTTCTTCCACTGCGCGGTCTGCTCGGCCGTCAGCTTGTAGACCTCGTGGCTGGACTCGGCCTTGACCTTGTCAACGCCGGCGTCCTCCATCTTGCCCCAGAACTCGCCGACCTTGCCGGCGGCTTCGGTGTTGCAATTGTTGTCGATCGCCTTCTTCTGCCGGTCGGACATCGCGTTGTACTTGTCCTTGTTGATCACGAAGGCGAAGGTCGTGGTGTAGAGCGGCGCCTCCATGTCGAACCTGGTCACCTTGTCGATGCCGAACAGCACCAGCGAGCCCCACGGGAAGGTGACGGCGTCGGCAACGCCGCGCTCGATGATGTCGCGCACTTCGGGCGCGGAGGACTGCACGTTAGTGCCGCCGAGCAGCGTGACGAAGTTCGCCATGGTGGCGTGCGCCGGGCGCACCTTCATGCCCTTGACGTCCTCGGGCACCACGATCTTCTTGCTGCGCGAGTGGAACGACGACGGCGAATGCACGAAGGCGAGGCAGAACTTGACGTCCTTCATCTCCTTGTCGGCATATTTGCGATACCACTCGTCGAGCGCCATCGAGCCGCCCTTGGCGTCCGACATCAGGAACGGCAGTTCGCCGGCGGCGATCACCGGAAAGCGGCCGGGCTGATAGCCGGGGTTGACGTAGGTGACGTCGGCGATGCCGTCGCGCGCCATGTCGTAATGGTCGAACGCCTTGCCGAGCTGCTGGGCCGGAAACACTTTCCCCTTGATGGTGCCGCCGGAATCCTTCTCGACCGCGGCCGCCCAGTCTTCCAGCGATTTCTGCAGCGAATGCGTGGCCGGCACCCAGTGCGAAATCTTCAGGTCGAAGTTCTTTTCCTGCGCCAGAGCGGGGCTCGTGCCGGCGGCAAGCAGCAGCGCCAGACAGGTCATCCTCATCTTCATCGACGTATCTCCCTGCAAGGCCGGCTGATCGCCGGCTCATTAATTAACATGTTATCTAGTTCGCGCGGCCGTTCAAGGCTGGGCACCGCCTCGGCTTCAGACTTTCGGCCATACGCCATCAGCCGCGCCGGTTGTTGCCTTGCCGCGAAGTCGCCTTCTCCGGCAAGATCGTCCTTGCCGAGACTGTTATATAATATAAACGTCATGGCAAGCAGGTGACGCGCGCATGCGTCATCGTCGCATCGCCCAGAGGAAATGTCAGTGCGCACCAAGGTAGCCATCATCGGCGCAGGCCCGGCGGGATTGTTGCTTGGGCAACTTTTGCACGGCCACGGCATCGACAATGTGATTCTCGAGCGGCAGACCGGCGAATACGTGCTCGGCCGCATCCGCGCCGGCTTGCTGGAGGAAGGCACCGTGGCGCTGCTCGACAAGGTCGGCGCCGGCGCGCGCGCCCACCGCGAGGGGCTGGTGCATCACGGGCTCGAACTGGCCTTCGGCGGCGCGCGCCATCGCATCGACCTGCACGGCCCGACCGGCAAATCGGTCATGATCTACGGCCAGACCGAGGTGACGCTCGACCTGATGAATGCGCGCAAGGCCGCGGGGCTGACCTCGGTCTATGAAGCTGCCGACGTCACGCCGCATGATTTCGACAGCGATCGTCCGCGCGTCACCTACAAGAAGGACGGCGTCAGCCACGAGATCGAATGCGACTTCATCGCCGGCTGCGACGGATTTCACGGCGTCAGCCGCGCCAGCGTGACGCCGAGCGCGATCAGGACCTACGAGCGGGTCTATCCGTTCGGCTGGCTTGGCATCCTGTCGGAAACCCCGCCGGTGTCGCCCGAGCTGATCTACGTCAACCACGGGCGCGGCTTTGCGCTCTGCACCATGCGCTCGATGAAGCGCAGCCGCTACTATCTGCAGTGCCCGCTCGATGACGACATCAACAAGTGGCCGGACGAGCGATTCTGGGACGAACTGAAATCGCGGCTGGACCAGAAGGCGCGCGAGGCCCTCGTCACCGGCCCGTCGATCGAGAAGAGCATCGCGCCGCTGCGCAGCTTCGTCGCCGAGCCGATGCGCTTCGGCCGGCTGTTTCTCGCCGGCGATGCCTCCCACATCGTGCCGCCGACCGGCGCCAAGGGGCTCAACCTCGCCGCCAGCGACGTGCACTACCTCTCCTCGGCGCTGCGCGAATTCTACGACGAGAAGTCCGCCGCCGGCATCGACGCCTATTCGGCGCGCGCGCTGGCGCGGGTCTGGAAAGCGGTGCGCTTCTCCTGGTGGATGACCTCGATGCTGCACAAATTCCCCGACCAGGGCGAGTTCGGCCAGCGCATCCAGGAGGCGGAACTGGATTATCTCGTCGGCTCGCAGGCGGCGAGCATTTCGCTGGCGGAGAACTACGTGGGACTGCCGTTCTAGGTCGCCATCGTCCGTCATTGCCCGTTTAAAACTTTGTAGGCGGTGCATTCGCGCGCATCCGGCGCTAGATCACGCGCGACACAATTTGCGAGCCGCCCATGACCGATACCGACATCCCTGCCGGCTTCGAGCCGCATCTGCGCAGCAGCCCCGTCACCGATGCCTGGGCGCCGCTTTACGCCAGGCGGCTGGACAAGGCCGTGTATCTCGGCTTGCGGCTGGCAAGAGCTCATACCAACGGCCGCGGCCTGATCCATGGCGGGCTGATCGCGGCGCTCTCCGACAATGCGATGGGCTACAGCTGCGCGCAGGCGATGGGCATGGATTCGAGCAAATCGCTGGTGACGATCAGCCTCGCGGTGGATTTCATCGGCACCGCGCAGGTCGGTCAGTGGCTTTCGCTCGAGCCCGAGGTGATCAAGACCGGCAGCACGATCTGCTTCGTGCAAAGCCTGGCCAAGGCGGACGACGTCGTGATCGCGCGGGCCAATGGCACGTTCCGCGTGGTACCGCGGAAGCAAGCTGACAGCTGAAGCGCGATGCTCGTGCGCTAGCCGAAATGCCAGTCGGCGGTCTCGGTGACGAGATCGATGAAGGCGCGGACTTTGGCCGACAGGAGCCGCGAGGTCGGATAGACGATGTGGATCGGCAGCGGCGGCTGCTCGAATTCCTGCAGCACGATCTTGAGGCTGCCGCGCCTGACGGCGTCCGCGGCCTGATAGGCCAGCACCCGCGTCAGGCCGCCGCCCCGCTCGGCATACTGGACCGCGGCGTCCGCACTGTTGCTGGCAAAGCGCGGCGCGAGGTCGAGGCGGATGTCCTGGCCGTCGTCGACGAAGCGCCATTCGCCGGAGGTGGCGCCGCCGCCGAACTGGATGGTCTGGTGGCCGGCGATCTCGGCGGGCCGCTTCGGCGTGCCATGGCGCTTCAGATAATCCGGCGCGGCGACGACGATGCGGCGCATCTCGCCGACATGGCGCGCCACCAGCGAGGAATCGGCGAGGACGCCGATCCGCACACAGAGATCGACGCCGTCTTCCACCAGATTGACGAGGCGGTCCTCCAGCCGCAGCTCGGCCGACACGTCCGGATAGCGCTGCAGAAAGGCCGCCATCACCGGGCTGACCTGGAGCCGGCCAAAGCCGACCGGCGCCGAGACAACCATCCGTCCGCTCGGGCGGATGCGCTCGGCCTCGGCCGCCAGTTCTGCCTCCTCGACATCGGCCAGGATGCGGCGGGCGCGTTCGAGATAACGGGCGCCGGCGTCGGTCAGCATCACGGAGCGGGTGGTCCGCTGCAAGAGGCGCGCGCCGAGGCGCTCCTCCAGTGCCGCGACCAGCCGCGTCACCGCCGATGGCGACAGCCGCAGCTTGCGTGCCGCGGGCGCAAAGCCCTGCAGGTCGGCCACGGCGACGAAGGCGTGCATGGCGTCGAAGCGATCCATGCTTTATTTCAAAATCTGCAATAGTGATGTGTCAATGCAGACAATTGTTTAATTTGTGGAAACATTCAACTTTGCGGGGGACAAGAGTAGAGGAGACCACTCCGATGTCAGACGCCCACACCTATTCCAGCGATATCGCCTTTACCCCGGCCGTGAAGGCGGTGCAGGCCCGCAAGGGCTCGCGCGACGGCTATGCCAGCATGGAAGCGCGCGGCGGCTTCCGCACCGAGATCGACGAGCACCTGGCGAGCTGGCTGGCGCAGGCCAACAGCCTTTATCTCGCCACCGCCAGCGCCGACGGGCAGCCCTACATCCAGCACCGCGGCGGGCCGAAGGGATTTGTCAAAATCATCGACAAGAACACCATCGCCTTCGCCGATTACAGCGGCAACCGGCAGTACATCTCGCAGGGCAATCTCTCGGAGAACCCCAAGGCGTACATCTTCATCATGGACTACGCACACCGCCGCCGCGTCAAGATCTGGGGCGAGGCGCGCATGGTCGACGACGATCCGGCGCTGATCGCCGCGTTGATGCCGACGGGCTATCGTGCGCGGGGCGAACAGGTCGTCATGTTCAGGATCGAGGCTTGGGACACCAATTGCCCGCAACACATCCCGCAGAAGTTCGATGCGGCCGATGTCGCCGCGGCGCTCGCCGCACGTGACGGGCGCATTGCCGAACTCGAGGCGGAACTGGCGGCCCTGAAGGGGCAGCCGATCCCGACGGTCTGACTCCTGACTTCACCTCGTCGCTCCGGGGAGAGGTGAAGACGTCACGCGGCCGCAACGGCCTGCTGCAGCGGCCGCCAGGCGAACTCCGGATAATACTGCGCCATCATTCGGTCGGTGTAGGCGGTGAGGTTGTCGAACTTCTCCACCCGCTCGCGCAGGGTCGAATCGAAGAACGGCGTCAGGATGCCGGCCAGTGCGCCAAAGGCGGTAGCGTCGGTGCCGCAGGGCTCCTCGCCCATCAAATAGGCCTTGTCGCCAAGCTGCACCGACAACGCAAACAGCGAGCGCACGGCAAGGTCGACGTCCTCGTCCGGCGCGTGGCGGCCGAGCCCGCTGAGCAGGTAGTTCTCCGCGACACGGAATTGCGCGTCCTCGCGCGCCTTGTCGCGCTGATGGTCCGGCACGCGGTCGAAGAAATGCGCCGGGCCCTTGGCAAAGTTCTCCGCATTGACCCAGCGCGCGCCGACCAGCGCCCAATAGACATGGTGCTCGATCATGCGCTCGAACGCCCAGGCCTGCGCGCGCTGCTGCAGGCTGAGCGGCGCATCGAAATCGAAACCGTATTTGCCTTCGATATGGGCACGGATGAAGGTGGAATCGGCGATGCGCTCGGCTCCGTCCTCGATAAAGGGGAGCTGCCCCTTGGGCGAGGCCGGTGGCATGGCCTGTTCCTTGCGGTAGGCAAGGCCCGCCATGCGCAGCTGCACCTCGGTCTTGGTCACGAACGGTGAGATTTCCGGCAGGCCAAATCCGGCGCCAAAACCAAATAGCGTAATCATTTCCGGCTCCTTCAAGCTTCTCGCGCCGACGCTAGCGGACCCCTGCTGCCACCATGGTGTCAGCAGGGTTCTCGCGGCGGCTTGCAGGGCCTTGGCGGCGCGGTACAAGTCGCCGGCGGCCGAGCGCCCAGGCGGCGGCAGCGAGATTGACGGCCAGTGCAAGCAGGCCCCAGCGCAGGTCCGAGGAACCGAGCTGGGCGGCAATCGCACGTTCGAGCATCCAGGTTTGAAGGCGCAATAGCGGCTGGTAATTTCCGAGCGCACATAGAATCATCATGGACAAATCCCCTTCGTTTGTTGTCCCTGATGTAGCCGCCCCCTGCTGCCAACATCCTGTCAGCATGGCGCGGCGCCCTGATAAAAGAGAAACGATCATGAGACGCGCCGACCGGCTGTTCCAGATCATCCAGGTGCTCCGGCGCTCGCGCAAACCGCTGACGGCCGATGCGATTGCGGCCGAGCTCGAAACATCCAAGCGCACCATCTATCGCGACATCGCCACCCTGATCGGTCAGCGCGTGCCGATCCGCGGCGAAGCCGGCATGGGCTACATCCTGGAAAAGGGATTCGACCTGCCGCCCCTGATGCTGACGCCCGACGAGATCGAGGCCGCCGTGCTCGGCGCGCAATGGGTGGCGGGCAATGCCGATCCGGTGCTGGCGCGCGCGGCCGAAGACCTCAAGGCCAAGATCGCCGATACGGTGCCAGAGCGGCTGCGGCCGTTCGTGCTGGAACCGGCGAGTGGCGCGCGGCCCAACTGGCGGCGCGAGCCCGACCGCATCGACATGGCGCGCACGCGCTCGCAGATCCACGAGGGCAAGAAGATCGCGCTGCGCTACCGCGACGAGCACGGCCGCGACAGCGAGCGCACGATCTGGCCGATCGCGATCGGCTATCTAGAGGCAGTACGGCTGCTCGCCGCCTGGTGCGAGCTGCGCAAGGATTTCAGGAGCTTTCGCACCGACCGCGTTTTGGAGGCCGACTATCTCGACGAGAAATACCCCGAAAGGCGCGACGTGCTGCGCGCAAGATGGCGCCAGAGCATGGTGTGGGAACAGCCGAAAGAGCCGTGATTTTGCGGCTGGCGCGCGTCCGTCGCCGGCGCTAAACCGACTGCATGGAAACCAGCGCCGCCATCAGTGATCTGTGCCAGAGCTGCGGTGCCTGCTGCGCCTATTCGGCCAACTGGCCGCGCTTCACCATCGAGGACGACGCGGCGCTCGATCTCATTCCGGAAAAATACGTCAACGAAAGATTGTCGGGCATGCGCTGCGAGGGCGAGCGCTGCTCTGCGCTGGCGGGCGATGTCGGGACCGCGACGTCTTGCGCGATCTACGCGCTGCGGCCGGAAGTCTGCCGCACCTGCCTGCCCGGCGATGCCGAATGCAACATGGCGCGCCGGCGGCATGGCCTGCCGGCGATCGCGATCAGGCCGTAGCGGCCTGTGCGACGTCCTCGTCGTCGAGCTCGTCGTCGAACGGCTTGAAGGTGGAGAGCGGCCTGGTCGACAGCGTGATCGGCTTCTTGCCATTGCCGGACAGCGAAACCGAAGCGCGGCCCGCCGGTTCGCGCGACAGCGCAAAAAGTGTGGAACCGACGCGGCCACCGTTCTCTACCAGTTCGCGCTCGGTGCAGCTTGCGGCGATCGCAAGCGCCAGCTGATGCAGGTGGCTGCGGCGATAGCAGAACAGGGCCAGCATGGCGCGGACCTCGGGCGAGACGCTTTCGACGAGCTTGGGCAAGCCGTGCTCGCTGGCGCGATACATTTCGCCAAGCAACTCGTCCCGCACCGGGCAGAAATCGTTCTCAAAGGCGTCGCGGCTTGAAAACATTGCAGTTCTCCCTGTTCGGGAAGATGCGCAGCAATCCTCTAACGAAGGGTTAACCCTGCGCCCCGGCGAGTGCGACGGGAACCTTGCCGATTGCGCGCGCTTCGGCGTGGCGCGCTGATTCGCAACTATTCCTCCTCCCCTGCAACGAGCAGACAAGGTAAGAAACGCCATGCGCTTCACCATTTCCGATCTACGCCAGCGGCCGCAATTCTTCGACATCGTCGCCGACCGCATCTGGCAGGCGTGGTGGGAGCCGAACGGTTTTCCGCGCGAGCATATCGCTGCCGGGCTGACCGCGAACATGGCGGACACGCCAGTCCCTTTCGCGCTGGTCGCGCACGATGAAGAAAGATTCTTGGGCACCGCCTCGGTGATCGCCTCCGATCTTGCGGAACGACCCCGGCTCACGCCGTGGGTGGCGGCGGTGTGGGTCGAGGAGGACGCGCGCAAGCACGGCGTCGGCAAGGCGCTGGTCGACCGTGCGACGGACGACTGCTTTTCGCTCGGCGAGCAGCGTGTCTATCTCTGCGCGCGGGCACGCATGGCGGGCTTCTATGAAGGGATCGGCTGGACCATGATCGAGCGCGGCGTCGGCCCGAATGAACTCGACGTGTTCTTGCGCGAGGCGCCGCGGCTCAATTCGCGGCCATGAAAATCGCGAGACCGAACCCGGTGAGGTGATGCAGCGCCTGGTCGACGCCGATCAGCGACCAGAACCAGGGATGCTCCTGGCTGACGCCGAAATGCGAGGTGACGAAGCCCTTGGCGCGGTCGATGGTGATGTGAATGGCGAAATCGACGAAAGCCACGAACCAGAATTTCGGCGCAACGATGAGGATCAAGAGCAGCGCAACCGCAAGGTGAACCAGGCAGTGCGCCAGCAGCGGCAGCGCCCAGCCATGCCGCTGGTCCTTGCCGATCGCCATCCAGGAATTCTGCAGGAAGAAGTCCGCCACGATGTGCTTGGCAGTCAGCAGGAGCATCCATCCCGCCAGCGCGCCAACCGGGACCGTGGAAGACATGGCAGGGAGCAACAAAGCTGACGCCTCTAATTGACTGGACGCAGGACGGTGAGATCGGAAGTTCGGGCGGTCAGCTTAATTCTCAAGTCAAACCCGGAGGTTCCCCCGGTCGTGGCGCATTTATGACAAATCCCGGCATGGATTGCCACCTGTCACACAGGCAAAAATCGGCCGGTGTGACCTTCCAGCGATACGCCGCCTTGGCACGGAGGTAAGGTTACCGCCGGGCGGGATTTGCAAACCCGACCACGGGGGGTATCATTGCCCTCCTGGAAATTATCGTTCTATTTTAGACAGTTAGGTTTTCGCGGGCGAGCCACAACCTTTGGAGGTGGGAAGGCCGCCCTGGCCCGGATCACGAACCCAGTCACAAACCCATGAGCGACGAAGCTCCGATCCTGCCGGCCGGCAAGCGCAAGCGGACGCGGATCATCAAGAGCAACTACGTCCAGATCGTCCTGTTCGTGCTTCTGACGCTCGCGCTGACGGTCGCCGCCGTCTGGGGCGCGCGGACCTGGCTGCAGGACTCCGAGACATTGGTGTTCGCCGTCGGTGACCCCACCGGCCCCGAGGCGCGCTTTGCCGAACGGCTCGCCGCCCTGCTGAAGAACAATTCCTCGCGGCTCAAGGTGAAGATCGTCACCAATCCGGACAATGCCAAGGCGCTGGCCCGGTTCGACCGCCGCGAAGCCAATCTCGCCGTGCTGCGCACGGACGCCAAGGTCCCCTCCCGCGCCCGCGCCGTCGCCATTCTCGATCACGACGTCGTGCTGATGCTCACTCCCGGTGCCAGGAAGCTCAAGTCGCTCGGAGAGTTGCGCAAGAAGAAAGTGGCCCTCATTTCCGACAACGAAAGCGGCGCCAATTTCATTCGCAACGCGCTCGAGCTCTCCGACAGCCCGGGCACCGCGCCACTGATTCAGCTCTTTCCGCCCGGCGCGGCGGTCGACAAGCTGTTCGCATCCGGATTTGCCGCGGTCATCGCCCTTGCCCCGGCATCGAAGCTCATCAAGGACAAGAACTACGAGCAATATGCCAGGCGCGGCGGCCTCACGCTGAACGCGATCGAAGCGGCGAAGCTGCTGACCCGGAAATATCCGGCGTTGTCGGACGAGACCATCGCTGCCGGCACGCTGTCTTCCTCGCCGGCGATACCGGAAGATGACGTCGATACGATCGGGCTGCAATGGCTGCTGGTCGCGCAGTCGCGGGTGCCGAACTCGACCATCGGCGAACTCGCTCGCCTCATTTACGAGAACAAGGCGGAGCTGGCGCTGGAGAACGGCTTCGCCTCCCGGATCGAGCCGGCCGAGACCGACAAGGACGCCTTCATCATCGCCCATGCGGGTGCCGCCGAATACATCAACGACGACAGCAAATCCTTCTTCGAGCGCTACAGCGACCTCCTGTATCTCGCCGCCGCCGTGCTCGGCATCATCGGCTCGATCTGCGCCACGCTCTACGCCAAGGTGACGCGCGTCGCGCCCGAGAAGGCGAGCGAGCTCGCCACCCAGCTGCTTGATATCGGCGAGGACTGCCAGGACGCAACCTGCATCAACGATCTCGACAGCATGCAGGACGAGCTGGAAAAGATCCTGCGCGGCGTGGTGATCGGGCTGCGCGACGGCACCATCAGCAGCGACGGACTCGAAACCTTCAAGCTGGGTTATCAGTTCGTGCGCGACGAAATCGCGATGCGGCGCGAAGCGCTGACGCGGCATGCGCAGGACAGCGGCCCGACCTCCTCCCCCGCGCACGAGGACAATGTGGTGGTGGTGAAGACGGCCCACAGCGGGTGAGGCCAGCCAGCCGCTATGCAGCGGCAAATCTGCGAAATGCTGGCGCCGTCGCGTTCGCAATGGAGATATTCGATAGCGGCCGATCCAGTGCGGGCCGAACATCCACTCGCCGCCGACGTCCGCGACCCGACCGAAGCGATTGCAAGGGCTGGGTCGCGGGGGAAATTCAGGTCCCGCAAAAGGCCGCGAAGGACTATTCCGCCGCTGCGTCCGTTCTTTCGACGCCACGCGCGCGGATTTCCGCGATCTTGCGCTTGAGCGCTGCCTGCCTGGGATCAGGCATTGCCGCCGCCCGCGCCTCGGCAATCGCGCCCGCCAGGTCGGGAAGTGCCAGCACGCCATCGAAGGCCGGCTTGGCAAGGCCGTCGATGATGGCGTGCCAGTCGGCCAGGCCATAGCGGTAGACGTCGCCATAGCCCTGCACCATGCTGGCGGTGGCGATGATCGCCGGGGCGGCCGCCGGTTGCCGGGTAAGCGCGCGATCGATCATGTGCAGCCAGCGCTCGACCCAACTGCGCTCTTTCGAATAGCGGATGGAGTAGCGCCGCCAGCGCCGCAGCGAGGATTCCACCTTGAGGCGGCGGATGCTGAAGCGGCTTGCGGTGCTGAAATGGATCGAGACCCGCCTGTGCACCCAGCCAAGCCGGTTGAGCACGTCGAGCAGCGGCTCGGCGACCACGGCTGGCAATGCTTCGACCAGCTCATCGAGCCGCAGCTTCCTCACGTCGTCGGCGCGCGGCGTGTCGGGATCCGCCGCGAGCTCCAGCAGCTTCAGCTGGGCGATCCGGATCGCATCCTCATAGCTCATGCGCATCGCCATCAGGCGGGCGATCTCGAGCAGCATCGTGTCATCGACGCCGCGCTTGCCGACGAACCGCGTGAGCCGCTCCACATAAAGCCTGGCGTAGCGCGTGCCCTGATACTCGATCAGCAGATGAATGGCATCGCTCGCGACCGGTACGACCACCTCCGGCAGCGCCGCCGGAAGATGCGGCATCGAGCCATCCTGCTCGCCGATGATGTCGGCAAACAGATAGCGAAGCGACTCCCTGATCTCAGAGAATGCGGCCATGCTGCCAGTACTCACGCCAGCGCCTGCTTTGCCTCAAGCTTCGCAGTCGCCTCGTCCAGTTTCTCCTCCAGCTTGGCGATGTTCTGGAACAGTCGCGCGCTGGCAAGGCGCAGGAAGTAGAAGCCGAAGGCGGGATTCTGCACGTAGAGTTCCTCGACCTTGCTGTAGCTGACGCAGAGAATCAGCCCGTCGGCGATGCATTCCACCGTCTGCGTGCGGACCTTCGACGGCGCGAGCATGCCGAGTTCGCCGACGATGGCGCCGACCGGGAGCTCGATGCCCGATTCCACGAGGCGGAAGCGACCGCTGACGATGTAGGCCATGTCCTCGGCCTTCTCGTCCTTGTAGTAGACGACCTCGCCCGCCTTGCAGGGGCGCTCCGTCATGAACGGCTTCAGCCAGTCCATCGACAGGTCGCTGTTGACCGATTTCCTGACGTCGCGGACCAGTTGCAGCATCTGATGCAGCCGGTAGGCATTGAGCGCCATCACCACGGACTGCACCACGATGACGAGGTAGTTGTGGGTCGGGATCGCAGTTCCGATCAGGACGATGTTGAGCAGGATGCTGAAGACCCGCAGCGGAATCATCGTCTTCATGGTTGTCATGGATACAAGGAAGACCGACGCAAAGATGGTGCCTGCGGTTCCTGCATGTTGGGCGAGATGAGACGGATCCATGGGAGCCAACCAGTGTTTCTAGACGAGCGGTTCGTGCATTCTACCGCAGCCGCGCCCGCCATCATAAGACGCGTCTGCCCCCTTCGATATACGGACAAAGGGCGACGTTTGGTCGGGAATTTCACAGGTCGCAAACAAATTCAGTCAAAATCCGGGGGCCATTGCCCGGCGGCGCGGCCGGGCAGCCGACCCGGCCCTGCCGGCCTCGGCTGCATGGCCCCTAAACCCTTAAACCTGTGGGACAAAGCGCCGCGGCGATCGTTGACGGCACCCGCCAAGGCGGGCACCTTGCCGATTTCACGTTCCCTTCTTGGAGAGGCCCCGCCTCCCGATGCCCATACCGCTGTCGCAAGCCTTTTCCCTGTTCCTCGCCGCCACCGCCGGCCGCAACATGACGAGGCCGGCCTATCTCGCGGTGGCGGTCGGCGTTGCGATGATGATGCTGCTGACGGTGGACACCGCCTACGAGGCGGCGCATCGCTGGCCCTATGTGCTGCTGTGGGCTTGCCTCGCATTTTTCGTGTTCGAATGGGCGGTGCGGCTGCGCCACGCCGTCGCCTCGCAACGCGGGCTTGCCTACAGCTTTTCCTTCCGCGGCCTGGTTGATCTCGCCGCCGCCGCGGCCATTCCGGTGGCCCTGATGGCCGGGACCGGCCAGAGATCGGCCTGGTTGCTCGGCGTGGTCTGGGTACTGAAGCTGGTGCCGGGCATTCCGGGCCTGCGCCAGCTTCGCCGGGTGCTGGTGCTGGAATCCGGGCCGCTGTTCTCCGTGCTGGTGATCTTCCTGATGGTGGTGTTCCTCGCCTCGGTCGCCGAGCACCTGCTGGAGCGCGAGGCGCAGCCGCAGACCTTCGGCAGCGTGCCGGCGGCGCTGTGGTGGGCGGTGGTGACGCTGACCACGACCGGCTACGGCGACGTGGTGCCGGTGACGCCGCTCGGCCGCATGGTTGCGGCGCTGGTGATGATCTCGGGCCTCGGCGTGTTCGGCCTCTGGACCGGCATCCTCGCCACCGGATTTGCCGCCGAGACCCGCCGCGACAATTTCCTCAAGACCTGGGAGTCGGTCAGCAAGGTGCCGTTCTTCGCCGCGCTCGGCCCGGGCGCCATTGCCGACGTCACCAACATGCTGCGAACCATGGACCTGCCGGCGCGCACCATGATCATCCGCAAGGGGCAGCAGGGCGACTGCATGTACTTCATCGCCGCCGGCGAGGCGGAGGTCGACCTGCCTGGCGGCAAGAAGGTGACGCTCGGCGAAGGCGACTTCTTCGGCGAAATGGCGCTGCTCGGCAACACCACGCGCTCGGCCAACATCACCACCACGCGGGTGTCGCGGCTGCTGGTGCTCGATCTCGTCGACTTCCGCCTCCTGATGGCGCGCCATCCCGAGCTCGGCCAGACCATCGACGCCGAGGCGCGGCGCCGCGCGCTGGAAAACAAATAAGGAGAATCCGATGACGGATACCGAGGGCGCCAGCGCGCCGCTGCTTGACACTTCAGGCGCCCGCGCCACCATCCGCCTCAACCGTCCCCGGCATCACAACCGCCTGGAAGCCGACGACCTCGGCGTGCTGCTCGAACTGTTCGATCGGGTCGAGGCCGACAAGGCGCTGCGCGTGCTGGTGCTGACCGGCACCGGGCGCACCTTCTCCTCCGGCTACGATCTCGGCTCGGTTGCCGAGCGCGCCGTGAGCGCAACCGAACAGCAGAGCGCGGGCTCGGCGTTCGAGGCCGTGGTCAATCGGCTGGAGGACATCGCGGTGCCGACGATCTGCCGTCTCAATGGCGGCGTCTATGGCGGCTCGACCGATTTGGCGCTGGCCTGCGACTTCCGGATCGGTGTCGATACGGCCGAGATGTTCATGCCCGCGGCGCGGCTGGGGCTGCATTATTACAGGAGCGGCATCCAGCGCTACGTGTCGCGGCTCGGCGTGGACAACGCGAAGATGCTGTTCCTGACGGCGCAGAAGATCAGCGCGCCGGAGATGCTGCGGATCGGTTACCTCACGGCGATGGTGCCGCCGGAAGCGCTCGACGAGGAAGTCGATCGTCTTGCGAATATCCTCGCCGGCAACGCGCCGTCAGCGATGGCCGGCATGAAGCGCGCCATCAACGAATTCGCCCGCGGCAAGCTCGATCAGGCGGCCGCCGACCAACGGCACCGCGACAGCATGCGCGGCGCCGAGATCAGGGAAGGCATCAAGGCGTTCGCCGAGAAACGGCCGCCGAGGTTCTGAAGATTCCATCCTCCGCCATGCCCGGGGAACCAGGCCCGGGCCATGACGGCGGTCAAAATCGCGAAAACAACCCCATGCAAAGGTAGGACCGGATGCGCGCGGGCACGCCTGTCCGCACGCTTTGACCCTACTCGTCGACGAACGTCACGGTGTCGGCGATCGTCGCGCGCGAGGTGCGGTAGCTGTTCACGCGATGGGCGTGATCGGCGTAGCCGAACGAGATGCCGCAGACGACGCGACGGTCGTCGGGCAGGTTGAAGTGGCGGCGGATCAGCTTTGAATGCCGGGCGAGCGCGGCCTGCGGGATGGTGCCGAGCCCGAGCGCCTGCGCGGCCAGCATGAAATTGCCGACATAGGCGCCGCAATCGATCGCGCCATAGACGCCGAGCGGCTCGTCGGTATGGATGACGGCGACATGCGGCGCGCCGAAGAAATTGTAGTTCTCCAGCGCCTGCCTGGCATAGGCCGCCTTGTCGCCCCGCGCGATGCCGAGCGTGCTGTAGAGCTGAAAGCCGCTTTCGCGGCGGCGTTCCAGATAGACGCCGAGATATTCCCGCGGCGGCGGAAAGTCGTGGCCGTCCTCGGAGCCGGAAGCGGCCGCCGCATGGATTTCCTTGCGGAAGCGTTCCCTGGCCTCGCCGCTGGCGATGACGACCTGCCAGGGCTGGCTGTTGCACCAGGACGCCGTGCGCTGCGCGGCGGTCAGCAGCCGCTCGATGACGTCGCGCGGCACCGGCTTGTCCAGGAATGCGCGCACCGAATAGCGCTCGCCCAGGAGCTCTTCGAGCACGCCGATGCGATCTTCGCTCGCGTAGCGCGCCTTCATTGCCGCATCCGACATCGTGAGCATCCTCCTAGCGTCCCTTGGTCGGGATCTTGTTGAACGGCACGTCCTTGTCGACCCGGATGTCGCCGGGCAGGCCGAGCACGCGTTCGGCAATGATGTTGCGCAGGACTTCGTCGGTGCCGCCCGCGATGCGCATCGATGGCGAGGACAGCAGCATCTGCTGGAACTGGCCGCGCGCCTCTTCCTCGGATTCGCCGGCGAGCGCGCCGGCCGCGCCCTGCAGGTCCATGGCATAGGCGGCGATGTCCTGCAGCATCATGCCCGACACCAGCTTGCCGATGGAATTTTCCGGCCCCGGACGCTCGCCCTTCGACAGCGCCGAGATGGCGCGGTAGCTGGTGTATTTCAGACCGTTGGACTTCGCGACCCAGGTGGCGAGCCGGGAGCGCACCGCGCGATCGTCGATCGCCGGGCCGTCCTCCAGCATCAAATTGCTGCAGAACTCGAACATCTCGGGCACGCCGGTGGCGAGCCGCGCGCCGATCGACATGCGCTCGTTCATCAGCGTGGTGAGCGAGACGTTCCAGCCCTCGCCGACCGCGCCCAGCCGCTGGCTGTCCGGGATGACGACATCGGTGAAATAGACCTCGTTGAATTCCTGCATGCCGTTGGCCTGCTTGATCGGCCGCACCTCCACGCCCGGGCTCTTCATGTCCAGGAAGAACATGGTGAGGCCCTTGTGCTTGGGCACGTTCGGATCGGTGCGCGCGATGAGAAGGCCGTAGTCGGAGTAATGCGCGCCCGAGGTCCAGATCTTCTGGCCGTTGACGACCCAGTTGTCGCCGTTCTTCTCGGCGCGGGTGCGCAGGCCCGCGACGTCGGAGCCGGCGGAGGGCTCGGAGAACAGCTGGCACCAGATCTCCTCGCCCGAGGCCAGCTTCGGCAGATAGCGGCGCTTGGCATCCTCGTTGCCCCAGGCCATCACGGTCGGTCCGCACATGCCCTCGCCGATCTGGAACGGCTGGGTCAGCTTGCCGTAGACGCCCTCTTCCTGCTGCCAGATCACGCGCTCGATCGGGGTGGCGCCGCGGCCGCCATATTCCTTCGGCCAGTGCAGGCAGGCCCAGCCGCCTTCCGCCTTCTTCCTCTGCCAGGCCTTGCCGACCTCGACCATGTCGTGCTTCGCAAGGCGAATGCGGCCGAGCGAGGATTTCGAAAGCTCCTGCTCGAACTCCTTCGGCGCATTGGCGTCGATCCATTTGCGCGCGACGGCGCGGAACCCGGCTTCCTGCGGCGTGTCGTCGAAATTCATTTCGGCCTCTCCTTCCCTGTCATTCCGGGGCACGCGGAGCGCGAACCCGGAATCTCGATCGATAATTTCTGCATTCCGGGTTGGCCCGCTTCGCGGCCGCCCTGGAATGACAACTAAGCCCTGCCCTTGGTCGGGATCTGGTTGAACGGCACGTCCTTGTCGACCCGGATGTCGCCGGGCAGGCCGAGCACGCGCTCGGCGATGATGTTGCGCATGATCTCGTCGGTGCCGCCCTCGACGCGGGTGCCCGGCGCGCGCAGCAGCATCGCCTGGAACTTGCCGGCGATCTCGGCATCGTCAGGGCCGGAAATGACGCCGGCCGCGCCCTGCAGATCCAGCGCATAGGTGGCGACGTCCTGGATCATCGAGGCGGCGACGAGCTTGCCGATGGAATTTTCCGGGCCCGGGCGCTCGCCCTTGGAGAGCGCCGAGAGGGTGCGCATGCTGGTGTATTTCAGGCCGCTGGCCTTCACCGCCCAGTTCGCCAGCTTCGAGCGCACATTGCGGTCTTCGATCGCGGGTCCGTCGTCCAGCATCAGGCTGTTGCAGTAGTCGAACAGTTCGGGAAAGCCGGTGGCGACGACGGCGCCGATCGACATCCGCTCGTTCATCAGCGTGGTCAGCGACACGTTCCAGCCGTCGCCGACCGCGCCAAGCCGCTGCGAATCCGGAATGCGCACGTCGGTGAAATAAACTTCGTTGAAGTCGGACTGGCCGCTCGCCTGCTTGATCGGCCGCACCTCGACGCCCGGGCTCTTCATGTCCAGGAAGAACATGGTGAGGCCCTTGTGCTTGGGCACGGTCGGATCGGTGCGCGTGAGCAGGATGCCGTAGTCCGAATAGTGCGCCCCCGACGTCCAGATCTTCTGGCCGTTGACGATCCATTCGTCGCCCTTCTTCTCCGCCCGCGTGCGCAGGCCCGCGACGTCGGAGCCGCCGGCGGGCTCGGAGAACAGCTGGCACCAGATCTTTTCGCCGGATGCGAGCGGCGGCAGGTATTTGCGCTTCTCCTCCTCGCCGCCGAACGCCATCACGGTCGGGCCGCACATGCCGTGACCGATGATGAAGACGCGCGAGAGATTGCCGTACGGCCCCTCCTCCTGCTGCCAGATCACGCGCTCGATCGGGGTGGCGCCGCGGCCGCCATATTCCTTCGGCCAGTGCAGGCAGGCCCAGCCGGCATCGGCCTTCTTCTTCTGCCAGGCCTTTGCGACGTCGAGCAGGTTGGCGCCCTCGAGCACGGTGCGGCCGAGCGAAGCCTTGCGCAGGTCGTCCTCGTATTGCTTGGGCGCGTTGGCCGCGATCCAGGCTCTCGCCTCGGCGCGGAATGCGGCTTCTTGCGGTGTGTCGTCGAAATTCATCTATCCATCCTCTCCGTCATTCCGGGTTCGATGCTTCGCATCGCGCCGGAATGACGTGTGTCACCTTACGCCGCGTTCTTCTTGCGCATGCGGTCGATCAGCGCATCTTCCCAGTACGACAGCGAGCCAAGCGTCAGCGCGGTGGCGTTGGCGCGGCGGTAGTACATGTGGCAGTCGAACTCCCAGGTAAAGCCCATGCCGCCGTGGACCTGGATGTTGTTCTTGGCGCAATGCTGGAACGCCTGCGTCGCGCTGATGCGCGCGGCGGCGGCCGCTTCCGGCAGTTCGCCGGCGTTGGTCGAAAGCGCCCAGGCGCCGTAGTAGCAATTGGAGCGCGCCAGTGTCGCGGACACATACATGTCGGCGAGCATGTGCTTGATGGCCTGGAACGAGCCGATCTGCCGGCCGAAGGCGACGCGGTCGAGCGCATAGTCGCGGCCCATCTCCAGCGCGCGGTCGGCGCCGCCGACCTGCTCGAAGGCAAGCAGCACCGCGGCGCGGTCGAGCACCTGGGTGATAATGCCCCAGCCTTCGCCGGCCGCACCCAGCGGCTCGGCCTTGCAGTTCTTGAAGTTCAGTTCGGCCTGGCCGCGCGTGGGATCAAGCGTGGTCAGTTCCTTCACCTCGACACCGCCGGCCTTGAGATCAACCAGGAACAGCGAGATGTCGGAGTCGCGCCCGGTGGAGCCGGTGCGCGCGGCGACCACGGCGAAGTCGGCAAGCGCGCCGTCGGCGACCGGTTTCTTCACGCCATTGAGCGTGCCGCCGGATGCCGCGAGCTTGATCGCTTTCGGCGAGGGATTGCCCGTGCCCTCGAACAGCGCCAGCGTGCCGATCGCTTCACCGCTTGCGACCTTCGGCAGCCACTTCTGCTTCTGCGCGTCGCTGCCGGCGATCAGGAGGGCCTCGGCGGCGAGATAGACCGTGGACGAGAACGGCACCGGCGCAATCGCGCGGCCCATCTCCTCGGCGATGACGCACAGCTCCAGATGGCCGGCGCCGGCGCCGCCGAATTGTTCGGGGATCGCAACGCCGAGGAAGCCCATTTCGGCGAGGCCCTTCCAGAGATCCTTGTCGTAGGCGGCCTTGCCGTCGAGCACGGCGCGCACCGCCTTGGGTGGGCATTTTTCGGACAGGAATTTCCGCGCCGCATCGCGCATCTGCTTCTGGTCGTCGGAGAAATCGAAGTTCATGGCGTTGACCTTTTACTTGTTGCCATTCCGGGGCGCGACGCAGTCGCGAACCCGGAATCTCGATGTAACTAACCGCTGGATTCCGGGTTCGTGCTTCGCACGCCCCGGAATGACGAGTGGAGAGAGCGTCGTTCTCATTGCAGCACGATCACGTCCTTGTCCGGCATCCTGGCATAGAGCCGCTCGACCAGATCGGCGCGGCGCTCGAGGCCCGCGCGCTGGTTGATGTAGCCCTTGTCGGTCAGTTCGTTGCCGTCGATGGAGGGCGGCTCGGCCATCAGCATGACGCGCGAAATGCGCATGCTGCTGCCGGTGCAGGCGGCATTGTGCGCCTCGAGGCCGCGCTTCAGGCAGGCGATCACGTCGGGATGTCTGACGACATCCTCAAACGTCGCATCGGGATTGCCGACCACCTGCCGGCAGGCATGCAGGTTCGGCCAGGCGAGAAGCCCGATGAACTCGCGGTCCTGTCCCGCCACCAGCGCGTCGTGCACCACGGGCGTGGCGGCGGCGATCGCGTCCGTACGGAGCGAGCCGACATGTACGAAGGTGCCTGTCGTGAGCTTGAAATCCTCCACCACGCGGCCGGCGAAGATGATGCCCTGCAACGGATCGTTGTCGTCGACGAAGATGCCGGCATCGCCGATGCAATAGAAGCCTTCCTCGTCGAACATCTTCTTCGTCAGGTCAGGCTGGTCGAAATAGCCGGGCGTGACGTTGATGCCGCGCAGGCGCAGCTCGTATTTCGAGCCGCACGGCACCATCTTCAGTTCGACGCCGGGGAACGGCAGGCCGATCAGGCCGACGCGTTCGGTGTCCCAATAGGTGCCGGTCGAGGTCGGCGCGGTCTCGGTCGAGCCCCAGCCGGTATAGAACACGATGCGCTCGCCGGTGGTCTTCACCGCCAGCGCCTGCATGCGGTCGTAGAGATCGTCGGGCAGCCGCGCGCCGCCATAGGCCATCACCGTGAGGTTCCTGAAGAAGCTGCGGCAGAGCGCATCGTCCTTTTCCATCGCCGCAGCCAGCGCCGCATAGCCCGCCGGGACGTTGGCGTAATAGGTCGGCGAAACATCCCTCAGATTCCTGATGGTCTCGTCGAACAGGCCCGGCATCGGCCGGCCGTCGTCGATATAGAGCGTGCCGCCGTCGACCAGGATCGGATGGAATGCGGCATTGCCGCCCATGGTGTGATTCCACGGCATCCAGTCCAGCATGGTCGGGACCGGCCCGTTCGGATCGCGCGGGCGCACCTGCATCATCATCGCCGCATTGGCGCACATCATCTCCTGGGTGTTGATGACGGCCTTCGGCATGCCGGTCGAACCCGAGGTGAACAGCAGCTTGCCGACGGTATCCGGCGTGATCTTTGCGATCGACTCGTCGACAGCCTGCGTCACCGGCGTTGCCGCGAGATCGGCAAAGGACACGCTCTTGATGCCTTCGCACGGACGCTGCACATGCACCACCGTGACGCCGGCGAGATCGAGCGCCTTCAGCGCCTTCTCGAAGGTCGGGCCGTCCTGCACCATCACGACGGCCGGCTTGATCAGGTTGAAGAGATATTTGAGCTTGGCGTGATCCTGGCTCATCAGCGAATAGGCCGGCGACACCGGCGCGGCCGGCAGACGCGCCTGCATCGCGGCCTGCGTCATCAGCGCATGCTCGATGGAATTACCGGACAGGATGGCGACCGGACGGCTGTCTTGAATGCCGAGATCGAGCAGGCCCTGGGTCAGCGCATCGACGGTGCGCTTGGCCTCGCCGTACGAAACGTGCCGCCATTGCCGGTCGGGGCCGCCGCGCTGCGCCAGCCACGTCCGCTCCGGCGCCTGCTTGGCCCATTTGGCAAGCGAAGCCGGAATGTGCTTCTCGTAAGCCTGCAGCGGAATGCGCGACTTCAGGACGATCACGCCGTCGGGGCGGCGTTCGACGGCAATGTCGCGCTCCAGCCAGTCGATCTTGCGAAAGCCGGGCTTTTCCAACACCGCGGCGGCATTCCCATCCATTTTGCGTCTCCCGGAATTCCTGTCCTTTGCGGATCTGGTTGTCAGCGCCTGATATAGACAGGCTTTCGTTTCTCTAGGAAGGCCCTGATGCCTTCGCCGAAATCCTCGGACCGGCTGCACAGCACCTGGTTGCGGTCTTCCATCGCGATGACGGCCTCGAGCGAGCCGGCGTCGGTGGCCATGTTGAGGCATTCCTTGGAGAGCCGCAGGCCCACGGGCGATGCCGTCAGCATCGCATCGACGTAGGGTTCGGCCGCCGCATCGAGCGCGGCGGCGTCTTCCACCAACCCGGAGACAAGCCCGACCGCCAGCGCGCGCTCGGCGCCGATGAAGCGGCCGGTCAGGATCAGTTCGGACGCCACCGACACGCCGACGAGGCGCGGCAGGAAATAGCTGGTGCCGATGTCGCAGCCGCCGAGGCCAAGCTTGATGAAGGCGCAGTTCATCCGCGCGCCCTTTGCGGCAATGCGGATGTCGGAGGCGAGCGCCAGCGCAAAGCCGCCGCCGGCCGCCGCGCCCTGGATCAGTGCGACGATCGGCTGCGGGCAGCGCCGCATCAGCATGACGATGTCGGCAATGCGGCGCTGCGAGTCGAGCGAGTCGGTCACGCCCGGCGGCTCCTGCTGCCCGGCGCGGCGCTTCATGGCGTGCTTGAGGTCGAGCCCGGCGCAGAACGAGGCGCCCGCGCCTTTCAGCACGACGACGCGGGTGTCGCGGTTGCGTTGCAGTTGCTGGAAGTAGGCGTTGAGCGCATCGATCAGGGACGGATCGAGCGCGTTGAGGCTTTCCGGGCGATTGAGCGTCACCCAGTCGGCGCCATCATGGTGTTCGATCAGCAGCGGTTGAACCACGCGTCACACTCCTGCGTCTGCGGATGCGGTGCCGGTTACTGCGCCCTCTCCCCTTGCGGGAGAGGGCATGTGCGTTGGTGCCGCGTATGTTCTTCGGAGAGGGGTGTTCGCGGAGACCCCCCTCTCCCGGCAGCCTTCGCCGTCGCCCCTCCCCTGCAAGGGAGAGGGAAAACAGCGGAGTTTGCCGCTACCGCGGCGCCATGCGGATGGCGCCGTCGAGGCGGATGGTTTCGCCGTTCAGCATCGGGTTCTCGACCATGTGCACGGCGAGCGCGCCGTATTCGTCGGGCTCGCCGAGGCGGGCCGGATGCGGCACCTGCGCGCCGAGGCTCTTGCGCGCCTCTTCGTTCAGGCCCATCAGCAGCGGCGTGAAGAAGATGCCGGGCGCGATGGTGTTGACGCGGATCTTCAGGGACGCGAGATCGCGCGCCGCCGGCAGGGTCAGGCCGACGATGCCGCCCTTCGACGCCGAATAGGCGATCTGGCCGATCTGGCCTTCATAGGCCGCGACCGATGCGGTGTTGATGATGACGCCACGCTCCTCGCCGATCGGCGGCGCCGTAGCGAGCCGCTCGGAGAACAGGCGCAGCGCGTTGAAGGTGCCGATCAGGTTGACGTTGATGATGCGGGCGAACTTGGCCAGCGGATAGACGCCGTCCTTGCCGACCACGCGCTGCGAGCCGCCGATGCCGGCGCAATTCATCAACACGCGGGCGATGCCGTGCGCGGCTTCCGCCTTCGCAATCGCCGCCTTCATGCCTTCTTCGTCGGTGACGTCGGCGTGGAGGGCAACGCCCTTCACCTCGGCCGCAACCTTCTCGGCATTTTCCTTGTTCTGGTCGAGCACGCCGATCTTGGCGCCCTTGGCCGCCATGGCGCGGGCGGTGGCGGCGCCGAGGCCCGAGCCACCGCCGGTGATGATAACGGCAACGTCTTTCAACTGCATGGTAGTAACCTTTCCTTACGCGTTTCCTTGGGCGTTTTTCTGGGGGTTTTTCTGTTGCGCTTCTTATCTGACTTGCAGACTTCCTATTGTCCGGCGGCGATCGCGACCTTGCCCGGCGCCAGCATGCCGCCGAAGATCAGCGCTTCCATGTGCTTGATATAGTCGCGGCAGACCTCCTCGGTGACCGGGCCGACGCCGATCGCACGCGACATGGCGTGACGGCCGAAGAACAGGTGATCGCAGGCGCCGATCAGGCTGGTGTAGAACAGCACCGGGTCCACTTTGCGAAACTCGCCGGCCTTGATGCCCTCGGCGAGCAGCCGGCGGTGAAAATCCAGCAGCGGCGCCACGAAGAATTTCGAAACTTCGTCGGCGGCCTCCGCCGTGCTCTCGTGCAGGAGGTAATGGATCAGCCGGTTCATGTAGGGGAACTGGTGGTAGGCGCGGATGATGCCGCCGATGTGCAGCCGCAGCTTTGCGGTCGGCGTGATCTTCTGCGCCAGCAGATATTCGAGCTGGGACATTTCGGTCGCGGCGTCGCGCGCGAGCAGCGCCAGCAGCAGCCCGTCCTTGTTGCCGAAATGGTATTTCACCAGCGCGGCGTTGACGCCCGACTTTTGCGCGATGTCGGACAGCGAGACCTCGATCGAGGCGCGTTCGATCATCAGCTCGCTCGCCGCGATCAGCAGCTTTTCGGCGGTGGGATTCTTTCCGGTCTGAAGCCTGGTCGGTACGCTGGTATTCAACTGCGGTCCTTGATGTTCCCGCCGGGATCGGGGCCGCACATAAGCGCATGAGGGGGTCGCACTCAAGAGTTAATTGATCGATTGACTAAGAGCGATGCGCACCCTTAAATCCGGCCCATCTTTGGAAACGCCATCAAAACAAGCAGGGAGAAAGCACATGGCCGAGGCCTACATCGTCGCCACCGCCCGCACCGCGGGTGGACGCAAGGGAGGCCGCCTCGCCGGCTGGCATCCGGCCGATCTCGCGGCGAAGGTGCTGGACTCGCTGGTCGAGCGCTCGGGCGCCGATCCCGCGCAGATCGAAGACGTCATCATGGGCTGCGTGATGCAGGCGGGCGAACAGTCCAACAACATCGCGCGCAACGCCATCATGGCCTCGAAGCTGCCGGAGAGCGTGCCGGGCACCTCGATCGACCGCCAGTGCGGTTCCTCGCAGCAGGCGCTGCATTTCGCGGCGCAGGCGGTGATGAGCGGGACCATGGACGTCGTGATCGCCGCCGGCGTCGAATCGATGACCCGCGTGCCGATGGGCCTTACGTCCTCGCTGCCCGCCAAGAACGGGTTCGGCCACTACAAGAGCCCCGGCATCGAGCAGAAATATCCGAACATCGTGTTCAGCCAGTTCACCGGCGCGGAGATGATGGCGGAGAAATACGGGCTCTCCAAGGAAGAGCTCGACCAGTATTCCTACGAGAGCCACCAGCGCGCGATTGCCGCCACGCAGGCCGGCGCCTTCAAGAACGAGATCGTGCCGGTGCAGATCACCCGCCCCGACGGCTCCACCGATACCCACCACGTCGACGAAGGCATCCGCTTCGACGCCACCATCGAAGGCATCCGCGGCGTCAAGCTGATCGCCGAGAACGGCAAGCTGACTGCGGCGAGCGCCAGCCAGATCTGCGACGGCGCTTCCGGCGTGGTCGTCGTCAACGAGAAGGGCCTGAAGCAACTCGGCGCCAAGCCGATGGCGCGCATCCATCACCTCACCATGATGGGCGGCGATCCCGTCATCATGCTGGACGCGCCGCTGCACGCCACGGAGCGCGCGCTGCAGAAGGCCGGCATGAAGGTCGACGACATCGACCTGTTCGAAGTCAACGAGGCCTTCGCCTCGGTGCCGACCGCGTGGCTGAAGACCACCGGCGCCGATCCGGCGCGGCTGAACGTCAACGGCGGCGCCATCGCGCTCGGCCATCCCCTCGGCGGCTCCGGCACCAAGCTGATGACCACGCTGGTCAACGCGCTGCAGGCGCGCGGCAAGCGCTACGGCCTGCAGACCATGTGCGAAGGCGGCGGCATGGCCAACGTGACCATCGTCGAACGGCTGTAAGAGCCTGCAACAAGCAGTAAGAGGCAGACTGCTTCCACACCAACAGTGTCGTCCCGGCGAAGGCCGGGACCCATAACCCCAAATACGCGTGGTTATGGCGAGCTGGAGCACCAGCTCATTTTCAACAATTCAGATCGGCGGTTATGGGTCCCGGCCTTCGCCGGGACGACACCGAATGTTGGCGAGCACTCATGACCCATCCGACCGTCCACGCGCGCACGCACCCGAACAAGATCGCCTATCAGATGGCTGCTACCGGCAAGGCGATCACCTATCGCGAGCTCGACGAACTCTCCAACCAGGGCGCGCACTTGTTCCGCGCGCTGGGGCTGAAGGCCGGCGATCACATCGCGCTGCTGATGGAGAACCGCCTCGCCTTCATGGAAATCTGCTGGGCGGCGCAGCGCTCCGGTCTCTATTACACGGCGATCAGCCGCTATTTGACGCCGGACGAGATCGGCTACATCGTGAAGGACTGCGGCGCGAAGGTCTTCATTACGACGCCGAAGTGCCATGAGCAGGTAAAGGACCTGGTGGGCCAGGCCGATGGCCCGCTGCTGTTCATGATGGACGAGCCGGAGCTTGGCTTCCGCTCCTGGGACAAGGATGCCGGCGCGCAGCCGGCGACGCCGATCGCGGACGAAGTTGCCGGCTACGACATGCTGTATTCCTCCGGCACCACCGGCCGTCCCAAGGGCATCAAGAAGGATTTCGAGGGCAAGGCGATCGACGCACCGAACCCGCTGCTGCGAATTCTCTGCGCCGACATGTGCGGGATGAATTCCGACAGCATCTATTTGTCGCCGGCGCCGCTCTATCACGCGGCTCCCCTGCGCTTCAACATGATGGCGACGATCCTCGGCGGCACCTCGGTCATCATGGAGCATTTCGACGCCGAGGAATTCCTGAAGCTGGTCGAGAAATACAAGGTGACGCAGTCACAGCTGGTGCCGACCATGTTCGTGCGCATGCTCAAGCTGCCCGACGAGGTCCGCACCCGCTACGACGTTTCGACCCTGAAGGGTGCGATCCACGCCGCCGCGCCCTGCCCGGTCGACGTGAAAGCGAAGATGATCGAATGGTGGGGGCCGATCCTGATCGAGTATTACGCCGGCTCCGAAGGCAATGGCGTCACCGTCTCGACCTCGCAGCAGTGGCTCGATCATCGCGGCACCGTCGGCCGCGCCGTCGTCGGCAAGGTGAAGATTCTCGGCGAGGACGACGAGGAGATGCCGACCGGCGAGATCGGCACGGTCTATTTCGCCGATGCGCCGGTGTTCAGCTATCACAACGATCCCGAGAAGACGAAGCGCGCCTACAACGCCAAGGGATGGTCGACGCTCGGCGATGTCGGCTATCTCGATGCCGAGGGCTTTCTCTACCTCACCGACCGCAAGAGCTACATGATCATCTCCGGCGGCGTGAACATCTACCCGCAGGAGACCGAGGACGTGCTGATCAGGCATCCCGCGGTGTCCGACGTCGCCGTGTTCGGCGTGCCGAACGAGGAGATGGGCGAGGAGGTGAAGGCGGTGGTGCAGCCGCACGACATGGCCCGGGCCGGCAAGGAGCTGGCGGACGAGCTGATGGTGTTCTGCCGGCAGCATCTGTCGCCGATCAAATGCCCGAAGAGCATCGACTTCGAAGCCGAGCTGCCGCGCACGCCGACCGGCAAGCTGGTGAAGCGGCATCTGCGCGACAAGTATTGGCCGAAGGCGGCGGTGAAGGCGTAGCCATTCTTCCTTCTCCCCTTGCGCGCGCTGCGCATCGAGCTGCTGCGGGTCCCTTGACGGCTTGCCTCGATGGCTGCCGTTCGTCACATCGCCATGCCCGGGCTTGTCCCGGGCATCCATGCCTCTAAAGTCTCGCCAAGAACAAGAACGTGGTTGGCCGGGACAAGCCCGGCCATGACGAGGAAGCATCATGGCCGCCCTCCCCGACCTCCCGCTGCCGCCGGCTATCCGCTCGCGCCATGTCGATGGCATCAACGGCCTGCGCATGCATGTGCTGGAGGCCGGCTTTGAAACCAAAGGCCGCCCCTGCCTCCTGCTGCTGCACGGCTTTCCCGAACTCGCCTATAGCTGGCGCAAGGTGATGCCCGCGCTGGCGGAGGCGGGCTATCACGTCATCGCGCCGGACCAGCGCGGCTATGGCCGCACCACCGGCTGGGATCCGGATTTCGACGGCGATCTCGCCTCGTTCCGCTTTCCCAACCTGGTGCGCGATGCGCTCGGGCTGGTGCACGCGTTCGGCTATCGCCATGTCGATGCGGTGATCGGCCACGATTTCGGCAGCCCCGTCGCGGCATGGTGCACGCTGATCCGGCCCGACGTGTTTCGCTCCATCGTGATGATGAGCGCGCCGTTCGGCGGCCCGCCGTCGCTGCCGTTCGACACGGTCGACGGTCCGGCAAAACCGGCGGCCGAAGACCCCGTGCATCGCGAACTCGCCGCGCTGCCGCGGCCGCGAAAACATTACCAGTGGTACTACTCGACCCGCGAGGCCAATGCCGACATGCACCAGGCGCCGCAGGGCGTGCATGACTTCATGCGCGCCTACTACCGCCAGAAGAGCGCCGACTGGAAAGCCAATGCGCCCCATCCGCTGAAATCGTGGTCCGCCGGCGAGCTGGCGAAACTGCCGACCTACTACGTCATGGACCTCGCCGAGACCATGGCGGAGACCGTGGCGAAGGAAATGCCGTCGCCGGCCGAGATCGCCGCCAACAGATGGCTGCCCGACAGCGAGCTTGCGGTCTATGCCGCCGAATATCGGCGCAACGGGTTCCAGGGCGGCCTGCAATGGTATCGCTGCGGCACGATGGGCGCGTTCACGCCGGAACTGCAGACCTGGTCGGGCCGCACCATCGACGTTCCCTCCGCTTTCATCTCGGGCAAGCAGGACTGGGGCACCTATCAGCGCCCCGGCGTGTTCGAGGCGATGCAGACCAGGGTCTGCACGAAGATGATCGGCTGCCACCTCGTCGATGGCGCGGGGCATTGGGTGCAGCAGGAGCAACCGGCTGAAGTCTCACGGCTTTTGCTGGATTTCGTGCGGCAGGCCGGCGCCGGCTCGTGACGATTGACCCACCGGGATCGTGCGCCTATAAACACTTTAGAATAATTCTAAAGTGCCGAGGCTGCCTGCCGTGAAGAACTTTTCCGATCTCAGCGAACGCGAGGTGCTGGCTGTCGCGATCTCCGCCGAAGAGGAAGACAGCCGTATCTACATGGCCTTCGCCGAGGACCTCGCCGGACGTTACCCGGACTCCGCAAGGCTGTTCGAGCAGATGGCGGAGGAAGAGCGCGGCCACCGCCACCGGCTGCTCGAAATCTACGAGCAGCGCTTCGGCCCGCATCTGCCGCCGATCCGCCGCGAGGACGTCAGGGGCTTCCTCAAGCGCCGGCCGATCTGGCTCACCAAGAACCTGCCGCTCGACACCATCCGCAAGGAAGTCGAGACCATGGAGCTGGAAGCCGAGCGCTTTTACGCGCGCGCGAGCGAGCTTGCGCAGGACGTCGGCGTGCGCCGCCTGCTCGGCGATCTCGCCGAGGAGGAGAAGAACCACGAGAAGCACGCCATCAAGCTGACCGACGAGATCCTCAAGCCCGACATACGCGCGGAGGAAGACAAGACGCGGCGCCGCATGTTCGTGCTGCAATATGTGCAGCCCGGGCTCGCCGGCCTGATGGATGGTTCGGTCTCGACGCTGGCGCCCTTGTTTGCGGCCGCCTTCGCGACACATCAGAACTGGCAGACGTTCCTCGTCGGGCTCGCGGCCTCGATCGGCGCCGGCATCAGCATGGGCTTTGCGGAAGCGCTGTCCGACGACGGCTCGCTGACCGGGCGCGGCTCGCCATGGCTGCGCGGCATCACCTGCGGCGCGATGACGACGCTCGGCGGTCTCGGCCACACCATGCCCTATCTGGTGCCGGACAGCTGGCCGAACGCGTTCTGGATCGCCACCGCCATTGCCTGCATCGTGGTGTTCTTCGAGCTCTGGGCGATCGCATTCATCCGCGCCCGCTACATGGACACGCCGTTCCTGCAGGCGGTGTTCCAGATCGTGCTCGGCGGCGCCATCGTGCTCGCCGTCGGCATCCTGATCGGCGCGGCGTAGCGGGCGCCGCCATGGGCCGGACCGCTACAGCTTTTCGATTGCCCAGGCTGCTTGCGGCCATCGCCGCCGCCTGGCTGGCCCCGGTGCAGGGGGCGCACGCGACCGACGAAATCCAGGTCTACAACGCCAATATCGCCGCGCCCGGGCAATTCACCATCCAGCAGCATCTCAACTACGTCGGCATCGGGCAGAAGGACCCGCCCTTTCCCGGGGGCTTCGGCTCCGACAAGACCCTCAACGGCACGCCGGAATTCGCCTACGGCATGACCGACTGGTGGGAACTCGGCCTCTATCTGCCGTTCGCGGTGAAGGACCGCCAGTTCCTCTCCGATGCCTTCAAGTTGCGCACGCTGTTCGTGTCGCCGCATGCCGACCAGCGCAACTTGTTCTACGGCTTGAACTTCGAGCTCAGTTACGAAATGCCGCGTTTTTCGCAAACGCGCTGGGGGCTCGAGATCCGGCCCATCGTCGGCATGCGCAGCGGAGGCTACGAATTCATCGTCAACCCGATCGTGGGCATCGGGTTCGGCAGGAATGGCGAGGCGGACTTCACGCCGGCTGCGCGCCTGGCGCGCAAGCTCGACACCGATCTGTATGCGGGCTTCGAATATTATGCCGATTTCGGCGAGATCGGAAATTTCAAGCCTCTGCCGCAGCAACAGCACACGCTGTTTGCCGTCACCGATTTCAAGCTCGGCGTGTTCGGCGTCAATTTCGGCGTCGGCTACGGGCTGACGCCAGCGTCCGACCGCTTCGTCGTCAAGACGATCATCGGCTACGCATTCCCGGTGCCGGGTGGCGACCGGACAGCGGAACGCGCGAGCGCCAATGGCGGCGTCAATCCGATGGCGCGCCACGCCGGCTACGCAAGGCTGCTGCAACCCTGATCAGACGCGCGCGAGCCGGCCGGGCCAAGTTCGCCTTGCGGGCAAAGCCCGATATGCGCATCATCGGCGGCAACAACAAGCAGGAGAGTGCCTTGGCCAAATCCCCATGGAGCTTCGAGACCGCGGTCAACCTGTCGGCGGCGCTGGCGGCGAAAAAGGTGTCGGCTGTCGAACTGGCAAAAGACGCGATTGCCCGCATCGAGCGCCACGATGCCAGGATCAACGCGATCTGCGTGCGCGACTTCGAGCGCGGCCTGGAAGCGGCGAAGATGGCCGATGCCGCGCTGGCCCGCGGCGAAAAATACCCGCTGCTCGGCATCCCCCTGACGGTGAAGGAATCCTACAACGTCGCCGGCCTGCCGACGACCTGGGGCATCCCGCAGCACAGGAATTTCGTGCCGCAAGACGACGCGCTGTCGATCATGCGCGTCAAGGCCGCCGGCGGCGTCATCCTCGGCAAGACCAATGTGCCGCTCGGGCTCGGCGACTGGCAGAGCTATAACGACATCTACGGCGTCACCAACAACCCTTACGATCTCGGCCGAACGCCGGGCGGCTCCTCCGGCGGATCGTCGGCCGCGCTCGCGGCCGGCTACGGGCCGCTGTCGCTCGGCTCCGACATCGGCGGCTCGCTGCGGGCGCCGGCGTTTCACTGCGGCGTCTATGCGCACAAGCCGACCTATGCGCTGGTGCCGAACCGCGGCCACACGCCGCCGCCGTTTCCGCCGCTGCCGCTCGACCGCGACATGGCGGTGATCGGTCCGATGGCGCGCGGCGCGGCGGACCTCGCACTGCTGCTCGACGTGATGGCCGGCCCAGATCCGCTGGAAGCCGGCAAGGCCTACCGGCTGGAACTGCCGGCGCCGCGTCACGGCGCGCTGAAGGACTTCCGTGTCGTGATCGTCGACACCGATCCGGTGATGCCGACGGACGCCGTCGTGCGCGGCAGCATCGAAACGCTGGCCGCCAATCTGGGCAAGGCGGGCGTGAAAATCGAACGGCACTCCGCGCTGCTGCCCGATTTCGCCGACTCGACGCGGCTCTACATGAAGATGCTGATGTCGTTCATCGCGGTATCCTTTGCGCCGGACGTCTACGCCGGCGCGCAAGCCGCGGCGCAGGCGATTCCACCCGGCGACACCAGCCTCGGCGCAGAGCGGCTGCGCGGCATCGCCATGAGCCATCGCGACTGGGTGATGGCGGACAGCGCCCGCGCGCGGCTGCGCGCGCAGTGGCGTGAACTGTTCAAGCAGTATGACGCGGTGATCTGCCCGATCATGCCGACGCCGGCCTACAAGCACGATCATTCGCCGGAGCAGGAGAGCCGCCGCATCCATATCGACGGCAAGCCGTATGTCTATCCGGACCAGTTGTCATGGCCGGGCATCGCCACGCTGCCGGGCCTGCCCTCGACCGCGATTCCGACCGGCTTCTCGCCGGAGGGGCTGCCGGTCGGCGTGCAGATCGTCGGCCCCTGGCTCGAGGACCGCACCACGCTAAAGCTCGCCGAATTGATCGAGCGCGAATTCGGCGGTTTCAAGCCGCCGCCGATGTTCGATGATTGAGGCGCAACATCAGCCACATCGTCATTTGCGGCGGGTGGCGGCGAAGCAATGCTTGGTACCGCAAGCGGATAGCTGGATTGCTTCGCTCCGCACGCAATCACGGCATAGAGCGGAGGACGTGAAGATCCGCATTCTCGGCGACTTCGCGATCGTCCATGCGGCGACCAGCTACACCATGCCCGACGGGCAGGAGGGCCGCGGCCGCTACACTGATTGCCGGGCGGGGCAGGACGGCAAGTGGCTGGCGGTATCCGCGCTTGTGACGCGGCGAGGCTGCCCGTCATTCCGGGGCAGCCCGCAGCGCCGAACCCGGAATGACGTGGACTAAACTAAAGCGCGATGAGACCTGGATGAATCATCATCGCGCTTCAGGTTGGTGTTTCAGCATGATCTTTTCGGAAAACCGCTTCACACTTTTCCGGCTCATGCTCTAACTATCGAACACGATCACGCTGCGCAGCGTCTTGCCGGCTTTCATGCTGGCAAAGCCCTCGTTGATCTCGGACAGCTTCAGCTTGGCCGAGATCCAGTCCTCCAGGTGCAGCTTGCCGCGCATGTAAAACTCGACGAGGCGCGGCATGTCGACGCGGAAATGGTTGGAGCCCATCGACGAGCCCTGGATGCGGCGCTCGCGCAGGAAGTCGAAGCCGTGCAGCTCGATCTTCTGGCCGAACGGGATCATGCCGACGATGGTGGCGGTGCCGCCGGGTGCCAGCATGGCAAAGCACTGCTCGGCGGTTTCCTTGCGGCCGAGCACTTCGAAGGAATGCTGCACGCCGCCGCCGGTGAGCTCGCGCACCTGCTGCACGACGTCGCCGCGGGCGGGGTCGACGATGTCGGTCGCCCCGAGCTTGGTGGCAAGCTGCAGCTTGGCGGGATTGGTGTCGATGGCGATGATGCGGCCGGCGCCGGCGATCGCAGCGCCGTTGATCGCCGCCATGCCGACGCCGCCGCAGCCGACCACCGCGACGGTCTCGCCCGCCGTCACCTTGGCGGTGTTCACAACCGCGCCGTAGCCGGTGATGACGCCGCAGCCGATCAGCGCGGCCAGCTCCAGCGGCATGTCCTTGCGGATTTTGACGATGGCGTTCTCGTGCACCAGCATCTGTTCGGCAAAGGACGACAGGTTGAGGAACTGGTTCAGCTTCTCCGTCCGACTCCACTGCAGGCGGTTCGATGCGCCCGGCAGCATCTTCACCGTTGTGTCGGTGCACAGCACGGTGCGGCCGGTGGTGCAGTTGTCGCAGGTGCCGCAGAATACCGAGAGGCAGGTCACGACATGATCGCCCGGCTTCACATAGGTGACGTCGGAGCCGACCTTCTCGACCACGCCTGCCGATTCGTGTCCGAGCACGGCGGGCAGCGGATGCGGATAGAGGCCTTCCATGAAATGCAGGTCGGAATGGCAGAGCCCGGCGATCTTTGTGCGGATCAGGACTTCGCGCGGGCCGGGATTGGGCACGCTGATGTCTTCGATCATCAGCGGCTTGTTGACTTCAAACAGTACGGCAGCCTTCATCGCTCGTTTCCCCTGTTATGCTTGTTCTTTTTCGCCTCTCCCGAGGGGAGAGGTATTCTCAAAGCCATTCACAGAGCCTAGGCCGCGGTGAGCAGCTCGCCAACCTCGGCCATGCCGACATCGCGCTCGCCGAGCAGATGCCCGGTGATGGCGCGCTGCGTGGTGCTTTCCGTCAGGCGGAACGGATCGCCCGTGGAGATGCGGTGATCGACCACCATCCGCGACAGCAAGAGCCGGCGCGCGTCGCCGCGCATTTCGTGGATGCGGCTGCCTTCCCAGGCAAAGGCCACGGCGCTTGCGACATGATAGAGAAGGCTGGTGGCGCGCCGCGCGTCGCCTTCATTGTCCATCTTGCTGGCGACTTCGCGGGCGAAGCCGACGGCGCGGTCGGTCAGCTCGCGCAGGCGGTTGCGCCAGGCGGCCGGCACATTGGCCGACTCATCGAGCCGCGCATGCAGATCGGCGGCAAGCGCATTGTCGGCGCCGTGGCGGCCGACCGCGCGGGTCAGCGCGTCGATCGCGACGATGTTGCCGGTGCCTTCCCAGATCGAGCCGAGATGCGCATCGCGCAACAGGCGCGCGGTGGCGAATTCCTCGATGTAACCGATGCCGCCGCGCATCTCGAGCGCATCGCCGCAAACCTTGCGGGCATCGCGGGTGGCGCGGAATTTCAGCGTCGGGGTAAGGATGCGCAGCAGCGCGGCGGCGTCCTGGCTGCCGGCCTCGGCGCGGTCGAGCGCGTCGGCGGTCAGAAAGCTCAGCGAAAGCCCCTGCTCGGTCGCCAGCATGATCTTCATCAGCTGCCGCCGCGCCAGCGGCTTTTCGATGATGCGGCCGCCGAACACGACGCGATTGCGCGCCACCGTCATCGCATCATGGTGCGCGCGGCGCATCAGCGCGGTGGACTTGACGCCGTTGGAGAGCCGCGAGGAGTTCACCATCTCGGCCATCTGCACGAAGCCGCGGTCGAGCTTGCCGACCGCGTACGCGATCGCGCCCTCGAACTTGATCTCGCCCGACGCCATCGAGCGGGTGCCGAGCTTGTCCTTCAGCCGCACGATCCGGTAGTGGTTCTGCGAACCGTCATCGAGCCGCCGCGGCATCAGGAACAGGCCGACCCCGCGCGTGCCCGGCCCCGCGCCTTCCGGGCGCGCCAGCAGCATCACCACTTCCGCGTCCGCATTGGAGCAGAACCATTTTTCGCCGTAGAGGCGCCAGTGGTCGCCTTCCTGCACCGCGCGCGTCGTCAGCGTGCCGACGTCGGAGCCGCCTTCCTTCTCGGTCATGAACTGGCCGCCCTGGGTCAGCCTGCCCATGTCGGTCTGCGTCAGGCCGTCGAGATACTTGGCCTTCAGTTCCTCGCTGCCGAAATTGTTGAGCAGCTTTGCGCAGCCGTCGGTGACGTTGATGGGACAGCCGAGGCCGAATTCCGCCTGGTTGAACAGGAAGGTGAAGGCATGCTTCGCCACCACCGGATACTTGTCCGGCCAGCCCAGAATGCCCTTGCGGATCGACATGGCGTGGATGCCGAACTCGCCGAACGCTGCGCGCTCGAGTTCGCGATAGGCCGGGTGATACTCGATCCACTGCGTATCGCGGCCGAACCTGTCGCGCTGGTGCAGCACCGGCGTGTGGCGGTCGGCAAGCCGCGCGCAATCGTCGAGATGGCCGCCGGCCAAGGCGCCGAGGCGGTCGAGATGCGGCTCGATGTGGCGGAATGTCGCCTCCGGCAGATGCAACCGGAGCAAATCGGTCAGCGCCGGATCGGCGCGGTAGAAATTCATCCCCGACGTGTCGGGGGCGAGCAACCCCGGCTGGTCGGGAATGGCGGCCCTGCGATCCTGCCTGAGTGGCTGCATCTTTTGCCCTTGTCGTTTCCGCCGGTTCTCGATGTTATAGACCATTACCGATACCGCACGCCAAAGCGCGGTCAACAAGCATAATTGGAGGAGCGGCCCGTGGCTGAGGGATATCGCATCATCGGCGCCGAGATGTCGCCCTACTCGGTGAAAGTTCGCTCCTATTTCCGTTACAAAGCCATTCCGCATCAATGGGTCTTGCGCAATGCGGCGAGCCAGGCGGAATATGAGAAATACGCCAAGATACCGGTGATCCCGCTGGTGGTGACGCCTGAAGGCACTGGCATCCAGGATTCCACTCCGATCATCGACGAAATGGAAAGGCGCTTTCCGGAGCCATCGGTTCACCCCGACGACCACGTGGCACGCTTCGCATCCGTGCTGATCGAGGAGTTCGGCGACGAGTGGGGCAACAAATGGATGTTTCACTATCGCTGGGCGCGCGAGGTCGATCAGCGCGCCTCCGCCGGCCGCATCGCGCGCATGCGCGGGCCCAACGCGAGCGAGGCCGAGCACGATGCCTTCGCCGATCAGGTGCGCGCGCGCATGACGGGGCGGGTCTGGTTCGTCGGCTCCAGCGCGGCGACCGCGCCGCAGATCGAAGGCGGCTTTGCGGAAATGCTTGGCCTGCTCGACGCCCATCTGGCGACGCGGCCCTATCTGTTCGGCGCGCGGCCGGCCTATGGTGATTTCGGGCTTTGGGGGCAGTTCTACGAGCTTTGGAAGGACCCGACCACCGGTGCGCTGATCGACGGCGGCGCGCCGCATGTGCTGGACTGGATTCAGCGCATGTTGTGGCCGAGGGCGGAGGGCGCGTTCGAAAGCTGGGCCGAGATCGCGCCGACGCTGATGCCGATCCTGACCAGACAGGTCGGCCAGCAGTTCTGGCCGTGGACGCTGGCCAACGAGAAGGCGATTGCCGATGGCGTGGAAGAATTTTCCGTCCGGCTCGGCAACGACGTCTGGACCCAGAAGCCGCAGAAATATCACGCAAGGTCGCTCGCCATGCTGCGCGCCAAATATGCCGGCATGACCGACAAGCAGGACCTCGACATGATTCTGGCGGCGGCCGGTTGCCTCGCCGGGATGCGCCCCTAGATACAGTCTTCCGCCAACCGGGAGCGCGCGATGGCACGTCCGAAATACAACACCGCCTTGATCGTCGGAGCCGGCGAAGGATTGAGCGCCTCGCTGGCGCGGCTGTTCGTGCGCGAGGGCATCAAGGTCGCGCTGGCCGCGCGCAAGATCGAGAAGCTCGGCGAGCTCTGCACCGGGACCGGCGCCAGGGCGTTTGCCTGCGATGCCACCAAAGCCGACGAGGTCGAGCGGCTGTTCGGCATCGTCGAGCGTGAACTGGCGAACCCCGATATCGTTGTGTACAACGCCAGCGGCCGCAGCCGCGGCGCCTTGGTCGATCTGGTGCCGGCGGAGGTCGAGACTGCGATCGCGGTCAGCGCCTTCGGGGGCTTTCTGGTGGCGCAGCAGGCGGCAAAGCGCATGCTGCCCAACAAGCACGGCGCCATCCTGTTCACCGGCGCGTCCGCCAGCGTGAAAGGCTATGCGCAGTCGGCGCCGTTCGCGATGGGCAAGTTTGCGCTGCGCGGCCTGGCGCAGAGCATGGCGCGCGAATTGTCGCCGCAGGGCATCCACATCGGGCATTTTGTCATCGACGGCGGCATCCGCAGCGCGACGCGGGCGGAACCCGCCGACCGCCCGGACTCGTTCCTTGATCCCGACGCAATTGCGGAGAGCTATTGGCACGTGCTGCAGCAGCCGCGCAGCGCCTGGACCTGGGAAGTCGAGCTGCGGCCGTGGGTCGAGAAGTTCTGACGACGGGCGCGCCGTCATTGCGCGCGGTTGCAGGGCGGGCAAAGCGCAGCGTGCCCGCCTGTCTGGCAGCGGAGCAAGTGAAGGTGGGCACGGCGCTAACGCGCTGTTGTCCACCTTGCGAACAAGAGCAACAAGCGGGGGAAGCCATGAGCACCGAGATCACCGTCGACACCGGCACCAATGAACTGCTCTGCGTGATCCGCGACCGCGTCGCGGTCATCACGCTGAACCGGCCGGAAGCGCGCAACTCGCTCTCCGACGAACTCACCCCGGCGCTGCGCACCATGATCCGGACCTGCGGCGAGAATCCGGACGTCGGAGCGATCATCATCACCGGCGCCGGTACGGCGTTCTGTTCCGGGGGCAACGTCAAGGGCATGGGCGCCCATCGCGACCCGAAGCGTCAGGCCATGTCGGATGCCGACAAGATCGCCGATCTGCAGGAACGGCAGCGCCTGCTCACCGGCGCGCTGGTCTCGGTGCGCAAGCCGACCATCGCCGCCTTGCCCGGTCCCGCGGCCGGCGCGGGCATGGCGCTGGCGATGGCCTGCGATATCCGCATCGCCGCGCAATCGGCGTTTCTCTCCACCGGCTATCGCAACGTTGCACTGCCCGGAGATTACGGCATCGCCTGGCTGCTCACGCGGCTGGTCGGTACCTCGCGGGCCCGCGAACTGATGTTCACCGCGGAGCGCGTGAGCGCAACGCGGTGCGAACAAATCGGCCTCTTCAACCGCGTCGTCCCCGACGACAAGCTGCAGGACGAAGCCTTTGCGCTCGCCAGGTCGATGGCCGAGGGACCGGCCATCGCGCTGCGCTACATGAAGGACAGTCTGGACGAGGCGCTGATGTTCGATTTCGCCACCGCGCGCGACCACGAAGCCGAGCGCATGATCCGCGCCCAGAAGAGCGCCGACCACCGCGAGGCCGTGCAGGCCTTCATCGACAAGCGCAAGCCGGTTTTCGCGGGAAAGTAAGGCTGCCGGTGGGGACGACGTTGTACAGCTTGATCCCACGAAGTGCTGTACGACCAGCCGCAAAAAATCGACTCGACCAAGCCCCGTGTTAATCGGCCACTAAGGAACTTTACATGAACATCCGAGGTTATGTATGATGGCCAAAACTGGAGAAGGTTCGGTGACGAAAGACCTGCAGGAACTCATTGAGAGAGCGCGAAAAATAGAAATGACTGCAGACCAACTCGGGGAGCAGCGGCGTAGCTTTGCGTACGGCAATACGCATATCGAAAATGATCGCATTACACGAGAAATGGTCGCGGATTTGGACGCGCAACTGCATTCAAGCAAAAGGTAATCGAGCTTGGCCGAGGACCGGCACAGTATTGCCGAGACGGCCGCACTTCTCAGCGATCCCGATGAGATAGCCCGACGCGAGGCAGAGAATGGGTTACGCCAGTTCGATCTCGCCCTGGATATTATCCGCACTTTTGTGAAGGATCGTGATCGGCCTTTCAAACTAAGAGCTAGCACGATCCTTCAGCTTCATCAGGCAGCTCTTGATGGCTTGCATCCGCTCGCTGGGACGTGGCGCAATACACCAGTCAAGATTGGCGGGAGTGTGCACCAACCGCCCGAGGCGTTCCTGGTTTCCGATGAAGTGCAGAACCTTTGCGAGTACGTGAACAACAATTGGCAGAATGCGACCGCCGTTCATCTTGCGGCTTACGTGCTTTGGAAGCTCAATTGGATACATCCTTTTGCCGACGGCAATGGTCGAACCGCACGTGCAATCATGTACGTCATCCTCAGCGTCAAGCTTGATAGCTTGCTGCCGGGAGCACCAACGATCCCAGAGCAAATAGCCGGCAACAAGAAACCATACTACGATGCTCTCGAAGCCGCCGACAAAGGGCTGGCAGCAAGCGGACAGATTGAGGTGACCGATCTGGAGAAAATGCTCGACGCGATGCTATCGCGCCAGCTAGCGAATGCAGCGAGAGAAGCAGCGGGCGAAATCACCAAGCCGAACAATCAAATCTTGCACTAGCAAGAAATGGCCCTATAGGCCGGCGCATGCGCGTTGGTCCTCGCTATATCGGGTTCTCCGCGAACAGGCGCGCTACCATTGCGGAGTCGAGATAGGCGCGCACGCGCACGATCTTCTTGTTCTCGAAATAGCAGACCCAGCAGTAGTGATTGTCGAAGCGGAAACCATTCTTCGCGATCGCTTTGGAATGCAGTTCGACAATCGCGACGTCGCCGGCGATGAATATCTCGTCCACGTGGAGCTGCGCGCCGCCCGGCAGGACCTTTCCCAGCTTCGCAAACGTCGCCGCCGTGAAATCGGCCTTTGACCTGTAATGGCCGGCGAGCGGATGCGTGCCCATCACGGTCCAGTCCACGTCATCGGCGACATGCGAGAAGAACGCCGCGCCGTCGCCATGCTCGAGGCCGGCAAAAATCTGCCTGACGAAATCAGCTTCCACCGTCATCGCCTTTTCCCTCCCGAGAGCCGTCAGGAGGCTAGACCGAGTGGAACCGGCTTTCAATCAGCGCCGCCGCGCAAGCGCGGCGGAAGCCGTCACAAAACTGTTGGAAAGAAAATGGGCCCGGTCCTGTTGCCGCAGGAGCCGGGCCCAGTCATCAACCCGCGATCGCTGCGGGGGAGACACTTCTTGACAGCGCGGCGAGCTTCCAGCTCGCACAGGGAACGTCCCGGGGCGCAACGTCGATCTCTTTGGTGAAGCGCACCAGCTTCCAGTCGCCGGGGCTGTTGCCGAAGACGTAGCCCGTCTTCTTCGCGAGGCCGAGCATGGCCGCGTTGGAGCGCAACGCGTCGCCGAACGCTGCGGCACGGCATTCCAGATTCTTCAGCAGCGCCTGGCCGATGCCGTGGCCATGCCAGCGGTTGTCGATCGACAGGCCGAACTCGACACTCGACGTTGCGAAGTCGTAGACGTACCTTGCCTCGCCGACGATGGTCTCGCGGCCGTCCACCCGCATGGTGGCGATGACGGTGAACTGGTCGGCCTCGCCGACATGGATGAAGCGGTCGAGCAGCGCCGGCGGCAGCTGGCTCATGGCGCCAAAAAAGCGGTTGTAGCGGGAGCCCGACGAGAGCCCGGCAAAGTAGTCCTGGATACCCTCGGCATCGCGCGGCTCGACGAAGCGCACGGTAACGGCCTCGCCACTCCTGGCGCGGAGCACGTCGGAATGCTGACGAAGATCATCCAATCGCAGGGCGGTCATGGCGCGCTCCCGTCAATCTCGAAGGAAGCCGGCGCCCCTCTACAGAGGCGGCGCCGGCATGTTGGCGGCCCGTCAGGCCCGCCAGAACGGCTTGTCGACTTCGTAAGCGACGTCGGCGGAGGAGACGCCGATGTCGTGGAGGTCCCGTTCAGACCATTTCGAAAGCTCGCGGCGCATCTCGTAGCGCTGCCGCCAGACATGGACGGCGTCGGCGAGTTGCCAGAACACGCCAAACGCATGACGATTTGTCATTGAATCGTGGGTAAAAACGCTCATTTCGAGCTCCTTTCCCTAGTAAGTTTCCGCTAATATCGTCGCGTTTTTGCGCTACATCAAACGACACTTTGTACCGTTTCGGATGAAATAACGTCATGTAGAGGATTGGCAGCAGATGGCACGTCTCCCGACGCTGAACGGGCTCCGGGCCTTCGAAGCCGCCGCCCGGCATATGAGCTTCACGCTGGCCGCCTCCGAGTTGAACGTGACGCAGACCGCGATCAGCCATCAAATCCGGCGGCTGGAGCAAGAGCTCGGCATCCGCCTGTTCATCCGGCAGAACCGCGCGCTGTCGCTGACGCCCGAAGCGAAAGAGTATCTTCCGGGCATCCGCGCCGCCTTCAATGACCTCCGCCTCGCCACTGACCGCCTGCTGCGCAAGGACGAGGGCAACGTGCTGACGGTCTCGACGCTGGCCTCGCTGGCGGCGAAATGGCTATTGCCGCGCATCTCCGACTTCCAGGAAAAGCATCCGGGCATCGACGTGCGCATCACCACCTCGACCGCGCTGGTGGATTTCAGGCGCGACGGCGTCGATGCCGCGATCCGCTACGGCCGCGGCCAGTGGCCCGGCCTGCGCGCGGACTGGCTGATGGCCGACAAGATGTTTCCGGTGTGCAGCCCGGCGCTGCTCCACGGCAAGAAGCCGCTGAAAAAGCCGCAAGACCTCGCCGACCATGTGTTGCTGCATTCGAGCGCAGGCAACGACGATGACTGGCGGCTGTGGCTGACCGCCGCGGGACTGCCGACCGATCTCTCCAGGCAGCCCGGCGTCACGTTCGACCTGATATTCATGACCCTGCAGGCCGCGATCGACGGGCTCGGGGTTGCGATGGGCCGCACCTCCTATGTGCAGGACGACATCGCCAAGGGCCGCCTGGTCGTGCCCTTCGAGATCCAGCTGCCGGTCGATGCCGGCTTCTATCTCGTATCGCCGGAAGTCAAGGCCGACTCGGCAAAGCTCTCCGCGTTTCGCGAATGGCTGCTGGACGTCGTCCATGCCAAACCCGAGCCGTTGGCCGAGCCGACGCCGCCCATGCGGCGGCGGCAGTTGTGATTGCCGCGCAAACTTGGCAAACAGGTTTCGATGGCGGATCTCTCCCGAAAGTTCGACGTGCTGGTGATCGGCGGCGGCAATGCCGCCTTGTGCGCTGCGATCAGCGCGCGCCGCGCCGGCGCCTCCGTACTGGTGCTGGAAGGCGCGCCAAAGTTCTATCGCGGCGGCAACACCCGTCATACCCGCAACATGCGCTGCGCCCATGACGCGGCGACCGCGATCCTGACCGGCCCCTACACCGAGCAGGAGTTCTTCGACGATCTCCTGCGCATCACGGGCGGGGCGACCGACCAAGAGCTGGCGAAATTCATGATCGCCGAGTCCAAGGACATCCTGAACTGGATCGTCGAGCAGGGCGTGCGCTGGCAACCCTCGCTCGGCGGCACGCTCAGCCTCGGCCGCACCAATTCCTTCTTCCTCGGCGGCGGCCGCGCCATGTTGAACGCGCTGTATCTCACGGCCGAAAATCTCGGCGTCGACATTCTCTACGATGCGGAAGTAACCGACCTCGTCATCGAGGACGGCATGTTCCTCTCCGCGAAGTTGAAGCAGGAGGTGAGCGGCGCCGGCGAGATCCGCGCCTCCGCGCTGGTCGCCGCTGCCGGCGGCTTCGAGGCCAACATCGAATGGCTGAAGCAATATTGGGGCGAAGCCGCCGACAACTTTCTCATTCGCGGCACGCCCTATAACCGCGGCTCGATCCTCAAGATGCTGCTCGACAAGGGCGTGCAGGAGGTCGGCGATCCCACCCAGTGCCATGCGGTGGCGATCGACGCCCGCGCGCCGAAATTCGACGGCGGCATCATCACACGTCATGACTCCGTGGTGTTCGGCATTGTCGTCAACAAGCATGCACAGCGCTTCTACGACGAGGGCGAGGACATCTGGCCCAAGCGCTATGCGATCTGGGGCCGGCTGGTCGCGGCGCAGCCCGACCAGATCGCCTATATCGTGTTTGACCACAGCGTGCGCCACAGTTTCATGCCAACGCTGTTTCCGCCGATCGAGGGCGCGACGATTGCCGAGCTGGCGGGTAAACTCACGCTCGATGGCGCCGCGCTGGAAAGGACCATCGCCGCGTTCAACGCCGCGGTGCGCCCCGGCACCTTCGACCACACCGTCCTCGACGACTGCCGCACCGAGGGGCTGACGCCCGCGAAAACCCATTGGGCGCGCAGGATCGAGACGGCGCCCTATTACGCCTATCCGGTCCGCCCCGGCATCACCTTCACCTATCTCGGCACCCGCGTGAACCGGCAGGCGCGGATGCTGATGAAGGACGGCAAGCCTTCGGCCAACATGTTCGCCGCCGGCGAGATCATGGCCGGCAACGTGCTGGGCAAGGGTTACGCTGCCGGCATCGGCATGACCATCGGCAGCGTGTTCGGCCGCGTGGCCGGACGGGAAGCGGCGCGCAATGCACGGAACTAGAATTCTGGACGAGACCGACCGTCTGATGACGGTCTGCAATTCCTGCCGCTACTGCGAGGGCCTGTGCGCGGTGTTCCCGGCGATGGAGATGCGGCGGTCGTTCTCCGACGGCGATCTCAACTATCTTGCCAATCTCTGCCACAGCTGCGGCGCCTGCTACGCCGACTGCCAGTTCTCGCCGCCGCATGAATACAACATCAACGTGCCGCAGAACCTGGCGATCGCGCGCGCGGATTGCTACGCGCATTACGCCTGGCCGCGCGCCTGTGCCGGGCTGTTCGCGCGCAACGGGCTCGTCGTCAGCCTGATCGCCGCGTTCAGCGTCGCGGCCTTCATCCTCGGCTTCGTCGCGTACCACGACAATCAGGTCCTGTTCGGCGTCCATGCCGGCCCCGGCGCGTTCTACAAACTGATGCCGCACAATGCGATGGCGGCGCTGTTCGGCGCGGCCTTCCTGTATTCCATCGTCGCGCTGACCATGGGCGTGCGCGCCTTCTGGCGCGACATCGGCGAGCCCGTCGGCATGAAGGCCGATGCGCCCTCGCTCTGGCAGGCGATCCGCGATGCCGGCGAGCTGCGCTATCTCGATGGCGGCGGCGTCGGCTGCTTCAACGAGGACGACCGCCCGACCGATCGCCGCCGGCTGTACCATCACTTCACGTTCTACGGTTTCCTGCTGTGCTTTGCGTCGACGTCGGCGGCGACGCTCTACCACTACCTGCTGGCGCGCGAGGCCCCCTATCCGTGGTGGGACTTGCCGGTCGTGCTCGGCACGCTCGGCGGCATCGGGCTGCTGATCGGTCCGACCGGGCTCTTCACCGAGCGATGGAAGCGCGATCCCGTATTGGTCGATGCGCAGCGCATGGGCATGGACAGCGCCTTTATCGTGATGCTGTTCCTGACCAGCCTCACCGGAATGGCGCTGCTGCTGCTGCGCGAGACATCGGCGATGGGCCCGCTGCTGGCGCTGCATCTCGGCGTCGTGTTCGCGCTGTTCATCACCCTGCCCTACGGGAAGTTCGTGCACGGCATCTACCGCTTCGTCGCGCTGGTGCGCTACGCCCGCGAGCGGCGGATGATGGCGCATGGGACGGCGGGCGAATAACCCTCCCCGTCACGGCCGGGCTTGTCCCGGCACTTCTTTCCACGTCCAAAACGTGGATGCCCGGGACAAGCCCGAGTTTTGACCGAGACTGACAATCGGGATGATGCGATGTCGGTCGCGGGCTTGTAGCAGGGTTTGCCGGTGCGTTCGATCCATTCGAGGATGGTGGCGAGGTCGCCCTCCAAAGTCACGTGGTTTTCGCCGCGCTGCTGGCCGGGCGTGATCACGATGCGGTCGATAACCTCTCGGATGGCGTCGGCGGCCTCAAGGGCGTCGTCGGGATGGGACAGCGCCTCGGTCAGCCGCTCGATCCTGCGCCGATAGGCCTCGGAAATGTTCGGATGGATGTCGGGAACGTCCTGCGGCCCATTCGACAGGCGGGCGGTAAAGCTGTCCTGTTTGGCCTCAAGCTCGGTCAGCCGGTCGGACAGGGCGCGATGCCAACCGCCTTGCTCGATGACGCGCACGATCTCTGCGATGGCTTTATTCGTCTCGGCAAGTTCTTGGCGGACGGATTCCGCTGAGCTTCGGCGCTGGCGGTTGAGCCGGTTGGTCTCCTGCGTATAGGCGCGCATGGCCTCGGCGGCTATCTCCGGGGTCATCATGCGCTCGCGCAGCCCGATCAGCACGCGGCTTTCCAGGGCCTTGCGGTCCACGGTGCGGGCGTTGTCGCAGCCATTACCAAGCACATGGTTGGTGCAGGCATAGCGGTCCTGGCCGCGTCGGGCGTAGGAGCCGCCGCAGCAACCACAGAACAGCAAGCCGGACAGCAGGGTACGCGGACGGTGGGTGGCGTTGAGCCCTCCGTTCTTCGCCTTCATGAGCCCCACGGCAGCGCGCGAACCATCGATCTGTTTCTTGTAGAGGGCTGTCAATTCGTCCTGCCGGACCTTGGCGGCGTCCCATAGCTCTTGCGGCACGATGCGAAGCTCGGGAGCCTCGGAGCGTATCCATTCGCTTTCCTTGTTGAGGCGGTAGGCGGAGCGGCCTGTATCGGGGTTCTTCAACTTGCGCTGCCGGTTCCAGCGGATGACGCCGATATAAAGCTCACAATTGAGGATGCCGGAACTGATGGCCCGGTTGCCCCGGATGGTGGTGTCGGACCAGCGCTTCCCGGTGGGACTCAAAATGCCCTCGCGGTTCAGGTCGGCGGCGATGCGCCGCGGTCCCTTGCCGGCGACATATTCGCGGAAGATGCGGCGCACGATCTCGGCCTGCTCCTCGAAGATGGCGCGCTCGCCCCGGATCGGTTCGCCGCGCGCGTCGAGCTGGTGGACGACGCGATAGCCATAGGCGTTGCCGCCGCCGATCTTGCCGGCCTCAACGCGGCCTCGGATGCCGCGATGGGTCTTGATGGCGAGGTCTTTCAGGAACAGAGCATTCATCGTGCCCTTGAGGCCGACGTGAAGCTCGTTGATCTCGCCTTCGGACAGAGTGAAGATGCTGATGCTCGCAAAGCGCAGGCGCTTGAAGATGCCGGCGATATCCTCCTGGTCTCGGCTGACGCGGTCTAGCGCCTCGGACAGCACCATGTCGAAGCGGCCGGCCTGCGCATCGGCCAGCAGCGACTGAATGCCGGAACGAATGAGCGACGCGCCGGAGATGGCGCGGTCGGAATAGGTTCCCACGATGGTCCAGCCCTCGCGGACGGCGCGCTCCCGGCACTGGCGCAACTGGTCCTCGATGGAAGCGTCACGCTGGTTGTCGGAGGAATAGCGGGCATAGAGCGCAACGCGGGTCATCGCAGAAATCCTTTCAATCCCTGTCGGCCTCGTCCTCCGTTCCCTCGGATACGACGGGCCTGTTGTCGTTGGCGGCGTTTAGCCGCTCAAAATCTTCCCGCGCCATGCGGCGGCCGATGATGCGGGCCAGCGTCAGCGCGGCGCGGTCGACTCTTTGCCACGTCCCGGCATCCGGTTGGTCGCTCGCATCGTTGTTGTCGTTGGCCGGAACGATCCGGCCACGTTCCGTGTCGTTCTCGTTCTCCATGCCGTTCCCGCCCTCGAATGAAGACAAAGGGGCATGAAGCGGCAGAAAACTCAGGATGAGAAGTCACAAATGATCGCCGGAGGGCTGTAGCGCCGAAACGGCGGAAAATAGGATTGGTAGTGGAGATTGGCAGCGCATCACACGAACTGCAAGGCTTTCTGGAACGACAAAAAGATAATCCAATGGACCACAATAAGACCACGCCGCCACCTCTTCGTCCTGGGTTGGGAGCGCTGTGCGCCCGCAATCCGCCTTTGTCTGCTTGAAGAGCCCAAACCGGGGCGGCCTCAGGCCGTCAAGGCCGAAGCCGCGAAGCGGGGGCGCGACAGCGCCAGCCTTTACGGCCTGAGGCCGGTCCGGTTCACTGCTTTCAGCAGCAAAAGGACATGCCGCCGGACGGTCTGGCCGAAGGCAGGCAAGCACCGACCTCACCGGACCTCATCGAACTCGCGTTTCGGACGCCACGAGACGGGATCAGCGATCCAGCGGTTGATGTCGGATTCATGCCAGCCGGTCCCGTTGGCACTGATCTTGATCTGTGGTGGGAACGTGCCCTCGGCGATCTTGCGGTAGATGGTGGACCGGGACAGTCCGGTTCGGGAAAGAACGGTTCTCAAACGGATGATACGGTCTGGTTCGCGCATGGCTTCGCTGCCTCCTGCTGACGGTTTCTGACGACTGCAGAGACCAGACAGGCAAGTGTTCAAGGGCGCGCAAGAGGGTTTATCGACTGTTCGTAGCGTGGCGTGCAGACGGCGGAAAATGGATGGATCAAATTCCGATGTTCGGCCTCTGCCGAGGTCGATGCCATGGCTGAAGGCGAGTGGCCGCGCAATCACCGCTACGCCAGCATCGTCTGCAATCCGGAAAAGCGCCGAATTGTCACGCTGCTGCCGGATCGCGAACCCGAGCCTGGCTCGCTGCTCATCCCACAATCGCGATCGTCGCCCGCGACCGTGGCGGCGGATATGGCGAAGCCGCGGCAAAAGCCCTGCCGCACGCGATACAGGTCGCGGATCGTTAGCATCTGATGGAGAACGCTGTCGGGCCTTCCTCGATGCCGTCCGCAAATCGATGCGCCAGTTCGAGATCGAGCGCGCCATCAACGGCCGCGGCGCCGACGAGCGGCGCGCCGTGCTCCAGAAAAAAAGCAAGCCGCTTCTCGAGGACATGCACGCTTGGTTGCTGCGTGAGCGCGAAACCCTCTCGCGCTTTCTCCGAGGTCCTGAAGCAGATCAACTACATGCTCCAGCGCTGGAACGACTTTGCCCGCTTCCTCGACGATGGCAGGATCTGCTCGACCAACAATTGTGCTGAACGCGCATTGAGAAGCATCGCATTGGGGAAGGCGCAACTGGACCTTCGCCGACAGCCCGCGTGGCGCTGACCGCGCCGCCATCCTGCTGACGATGATCACGACCTGTCGCCTCAACGATATCGATCCCAAGGCCTGGCTCGCGGACGTCTTCGCCCGTATCGCCGATCTTCCCGCATCGCGTTTGCACGAACTGCTACCCTTGGAATGGAACCTCCTGCGCCAAGCCGACAAGGCCGCCAATCAGCAGGCCGCCTGACCTCCACACAACGCCTATCATAGACCTCGCAGCGCTCGCGCGCATGCGTCAATCAGGCGGTCTTCGCCGTATGCGTACTTAGCTACGCCAAACGGCTCATATAGCAACGGATTTTGCTATCGCCGCTTTCGGAACATTCGCGGTAACCGCAAGCCCTTCTTTTTTCCAATCGTAAGCCAAGCAGCCCCCGAGTTGGTTTTCAATTCTTTGCACCAAAAGCCGTGATCCGAAGCCGTACTTTTGGGACTCGATGACCGGCGGTCCACGGGCTTCAATCCAATTAAATCGGATGACATCGCCACGATTAGTAATCTTGATCGTAATTTTCCCGTCCGTCGGGAGAAGGCCCCGTACTTCGCGGCGTTGGTCGCCAGTTCGTGGAAAAACAAAGCTAGTGGCGTCCTCGAGTTCTCGCTCACCTCAATGTCATCGCCGAGTAACGCGTAGTGCGCCCCATCGTGGTACGGGGCTAACAGCTCGTCAATCAACGCAAACAGGTTCGTGACGCGCGACGGATTGTCATCGGTTGGCGGGAGAATGAAGTTATGAGCAAGATTAAGGGCCGAAATCCGCCGCGCACCCTATTGCGTTGCCATCGGAGCCGTTTCTCCTACGGCATGGTGGCTTGACGACTTAAGTCTGTCAGCCTTACAATTTTGGCGCGAGCCGCGAGTTACCGCAGCGCGACCCGACGGCGAAACCCTTGATCACGCTGCCGGTGACCGGGAGTTTTTTCGCGATCGTCTGCTTGCAGCCAAGTACCGCCGACGGCACAATAGAGGTTCCCGTAAACCTTGGAGACCTGTTACCGTGGCGACGAAGTTTGAAATCGACTTGGCAAAAGTAAATGCATTGCTCGACGAGGTTGAAGCCCTCATGCGCGAGATGGAACCAGAAGAAACTCTGTACGCGTTCACGGCGCGCGAATCTGCAAAGGGAAAGTTTCTTTTGCGTTGGCTGGTTAAAACTGTCGAGGATGATCCATCGCCCGTTATAGCGCGTTCCCCGCGAACGTCGGTCCATTAATTCGTATGCCGGTCGAGCGAAACCATTTTGGTTATTGCGTGATGGCAACGCGCATCGCGACTTATCCACCTTCATGGCGCTGGCGGATCATTCGGCGGGGAAAGTCTATGGGCGTAGTAATCGAAGGTGCTGGGTTTAGTTCTTACGATGCTGCGCGTTTTGCCGGGAGGGTGGCGTTAACAGATTTTCTCGATGCTCTTACGCAGGAAAGATTGCGAGAGAAGCAAGCCGAAGAGAAAGGAAGCTAGCGAACATCCGTCCCAGCGTCTTGCAAATCAGAAGTAACTATTGCGGAAAATGGTACCAGGCATCGAACGGTTAAACCGTCCTTGCGCCAATCGTATACAATGCTTCCGCCCATCTGGCCTTCGATACTCAACATAGCGAGTTGCGAACCAAAGCCGGTTTGAGTGGGCTCGACGACTGGTGGTCCGTTCTCCTCGCACCATACTATCTCAAGCCTGTTCGCAGCTGGGGCTGACGTAACCTTAACCGTGACGCGGCCCTCGGACACAGACAGCGCGCCGTACTTCGTAGCGTTCGTGGCAAGTTCGTGCAATAACAAAGCAAGCGGGGTCGCTGCGTGTTCTTCAACAGGTACGTTATCGCCGAGCAATTGAATGCGCTTATTGTTTTGATACGGACTCAGTAGCTCGTCGAATAAGCCGAACAGCGTCGATTGCCGGCCTAGCGCGCGGGGCCTAATAAAATCATGAGAACGTCCGAGGGCTGCGATCCGTTGCCTAACCTCTGCAGCAAACTCCTTTGCGCCGGGGTGGTTTTTCGCCGCAAGCGAAATTAGGCCAGACACAACCGCGAAGATATTTTTTATGCGATGGCTGAGTTCAGTCGAAACGAGCGCAAGTTTTCTTTCCGCTTTGATTTGTTCGGAGATGTCAGTGTTCACTCCGAACCAGCCTGTAACGTTTCCCGAACCGTCAAAGGTCGGACTGACCTGCGTGAGGAATGACGAAAAGCTACCGTCAGCCGCCTTGAGCGGAAATACCATATCGAACGGCATCCCGGTGGCGATGCAATTCCGCCACTTCATGAGCACCGAAGGCAGTTCATTCGGGTCATGCACGGATTGCCAACCCCACCCTTCCATCGCGGCCGGAGTAGTGCCGGTGTATTCGTACCAACGCTTGTTGTACCAGATGATGTAGCCGTCAGGATTTGCCATCCAACATAGCGTTGGGATGTTGTCGGCCAAGGCACGGAAGTTGATGTCGAGGACTGACACTTTGGATACCTGACAAGGCTCCCTGACATTACGGTGGGCTTTTTTGTCAAGCAAGAACAATTGTCGGATGACGGGCAGACAGTCGTGTTAAAATAGCTTAAATTTCAAACAACGCCGGGCTCCGCAGGCAATCCGGTGTGAGAGACAGTCGGTTCGACCTGCCACCTCCCGCCATTCGGCAACCGGAGGTATCGCGTTGGACGAACAAATCATTTTCGTTGTTGAAGACGAACAGCCTATTCAGGATGTTTTGCGCGCGGCTTTCGAAGATGCCGGTTTTGCAGTGACGGCAGCCAAGAGTGCGGAGGATGCAATTGGGCTGCTGGCCGAGCAAGGAGCAAGGCACCCGGTTTAGCGCCTTATTGACTGACGTGAATTTAGGTAGGTCTAAGCTGACCGGGTGGGACGTTGCCAAGCACGCGCGGGAAATAAAAGCTCACATTCCAGTCGTTTACATGACAGGCGCTAGCGGTCACGAATGGGGATTCAATGGTGTTCCGAATAGTCTTGGTCACAAAGCCGTTTGCGAGCGCTCAGGTCGTGACTGCAATTTCGCAGCTTCTAAACAGCAGCTCGTCATCGGCTGAACCCTAAGTTCTGCGCTACGCAAGCAACTCTGTCTTACATTACGCGCGTATTTCTTACCCACGGTTGATGGGTTCAAATTAATTTGTCGACCGTGAAGAACGCCGATTTCAAGCCGGAACGAATTGAAGTCGGGCCGTGAGCTGGGCGAGGATTTGGCACAGCAAAAGACTGATCCAGCGGATCAGGCGGCGGAAGTTGTATCCGACGGCAGCGAGGACGGCGTTG
>DATLXL010000011.1:0-133788 GCA_035575905.1 Bradyrhizobium sp.
TTCGATCGCCACAAGGCCGCGATGGTCGCGGGCTTGAACACAGCACAGGAGATCCACCATGTCCCAGATCGGTTCGTTCACCCGCAGCAACGATGGCACCTACACCGGCACCATCAAGACGCTCGCGATCGATGCCAAGGCCCGCATCGTCCCCAGCGATCCCGCCTCCACCAGCGACAAGGCGCCAGACCTGCGCGTGATCGTCTCAGGCGTCGAGATCGGTGCCGCCTGGCGCCGGACTTCGAAGGACAATCGCTCCTACCACTCGGTCAAGCTCGACGATCCGTCCTTCACGGCGCCCATCTACGCCAACCTCTTCGAAGGCGACGATGGCGAGTGTGCGCTGATCTGGTCGCGCTGACCTACACCGCGGCGTCTCGCAAACACGCGAGGCGCCGCGGACAGCGCCCCGTCATTATGCGGAGCGACACAGCGGCAAAGCCCTTGAAAACCGCGGCCACCAGCCAACGACTCCGCATAATCCCGCGCTACGCATAATCAGCGCGGCCCACGAAGATTCGGTGGCTCGGAGCTTTGTCGTTGGAGGGGCTGGATTCCGCGACGATGCGGACGCCTTTGGCCTGCAGACTGAGGGTGATGATCTCGCCCTGGAAATCGTTGCCGACCTTCTTGAATGAACCGATGGTAGCCATGTCACTTCTCCTGTTGTGTTTCGAGCCCGCGACCACCGCGGCCTCGATGGCGACCTGAAGGCCGAGGACGATCGGCGACGCACCCGAAGGGCTGGAGCGCAGCGGAGGACGCTGTTGGCGCGACTTTCTTGCCTCGCGAGGAATGGGCGTTAGCCCAGGGGAAGAAAGTCGCGCCAACAGCGTTGCGGCTCAGACGATCGAGGCGCAGCCGGTCTTCGGCCAGATCGAGCCATCACAGAGGCCACGTGCGTCGCGTGCTGAACCACAAGTCCGGGAGAAGATGGCGGCCTTTGGTTCCGCCCCGCAAGAGGTCGAAACAGTTCGGCGTAGAAAAAGAAACGAAGGAAGGCAAAAGGCAATTGCGTTTCCGCGCCAGCATCGCGAACGAACGACTCTAGCTACGTATCTATGTGGACCGGACGCTATCGCTGCCAGCTCATCGAAGTTTTTCCGAGGAAGGTCGCGACTACCTTTCGCTCGAGCTCGCTGACCTGCACCCGGCCAGTTGTCTTAACCAACAAGCTCGACAGGAGGATGGCGCAAGATCATTGCTCACGCGCTGCGGTCGTAAGAACCGGTTGAGGACCGATCCCGACTGCCACGTTCGAATCGAGCGGGTGGGTCTCTGTAAAGATGGCGAGTCGTGTCCATGCCGTGCCGCCGATGAAGACCGCGCCAAGACAAGCAAAGACCTGCTGCCAGGCGGGCGAAGGCACTCCGAACTGCGCCATCGCAAGTGCGACATGATAGCCAGCGAGTGTAGCCGGCAAGGTGAACAGCGCCGCGATAACGGCCCGCAAAATCAGAGACCGGGTCATGGCGAACGCGATTTGCGCGAGTGCCAGCGTCATGCCGCCAGCGGCGATGGCAACGATAGGGGTGCCGAGCAAGCCGGCGCCGCTATGGTAGGCCCAGAAGCCAGCGTTGATCGCCACGAAAAACGGCAGAACATAAACCGCCAGCGTGAAAATCAGCCAGCAGATGACGCCGAGGCCAACGGTGTTGAGGAGGAGTCCGAGCGCGAGCATGGTGGTGGCTCCATGTTGCAAAGGGGTAACGGTTGCGCCTTCCACCACCACCGCGGCGCAACCTTGGATATAGCGGCGAAACGAGGCGGAGTTGCGGCGATGCAACCCCGCCTTGGTGGTGGCGGAGAGGGTGGAGGAGGCTATTCGCCTCCGAATTTCCAGACGGAGATTCCAAGGCGCTTCGCCTTGTCGGCGAGATTGTCCTGGATTCCGGTTCCCGGGAAATGCATGACGCCGATCGGCAGCAGTTCGAGCATTGCATCGTTACGCTTGAAAGGCGCTGCCTTGGCGTGCTTGGTCCAATCGGGCTTGAACGCGATCTGTGGCACCTTTCGGGTGGTCGCCCATTTGGCGGCGATGAGCTCCGCGCCTTTTGGTGAGCCGCCATGGATCAGGACCATGTCGGGATGCTTGGCGTGAACCTTGTCGAGTCGATCCCAAATCAAGCGGTGGTCGTTGAAGTCGAAGCCACCGGTAAGTGCGATCTTCGGTCCCGCTGGCAGCATGACCTCAGTCTCGCTGCGGCGCTTGGCTGCGAGAAAGTCGCGGGAGTCGATCATCGCCGCTGTGAGTGTACGATGATTGACCAGTGACCCCGATCGCGGGCGCCAGGCTGAGCCCGTGTGGACCTCGAAACGTTCGATGGCCTGTTCGCGGAAGAGTTCGAGGCAATTGCGACGCTCGATCAGTGTGATGCCTTCGGCCGTCAGGCGCTCGAGTTCGACCGATCGCACCTCCGAGCCGTTCTGCTCGCGCTGGCTTTTGCGTTGGGCCTGTTCGTTGTTGTCGAGTTCGCGTTCGATGCGGTCCGTGGCGCGGTGAAAGAGATTGACGGTCGACCAGAGCAAATCTGGAAGGTCCGGTTCGAGCCGGGTGTCGTTCAACGTGGCGACCAATGCGTCGAAGATGTCGGCAACGGCGCCCGCGATCATCTTGCCTTCCGGTAGGGGTCTGGGATCTGGCTGGTCATCGAATGGACGGTAGCCAAAGAGCTGCAGTTCGTTGAGGACGATGTCGGTGGGAGACGCCGTATGCTGTCGTTCGATGTCGTCGCGATCGGTCATGGGATGCGGTCCTTTGCCGGATCGGCCGCGTCCATCGCGGCCTTCGTGGCGATCACTCAGACGGCGGGCGGATCGGGCCAGCACCCGGAGCGATAGCGGAGGGCCGCAGCGCCAGCGAAGGATGGCGGAGGCCGGCTATTTTGCTTCGCGATGCAAAGCGCGCCATCGGCCCAAATATAATTTGAGTGTCCTTTTGGGCGGCGCGCGGCGGAAAATAGCTGGCCGCAGCCATTGCCGGCCCGAGCCGGTTGCCGTCCGATCGCCCTCTAGAAGGCCGTGGTCGCGCCCTCGCCGGCATTGGGCCACAGCGCGAACGAGCCGTCGACGTCGACAGGAGAGAACGCAGACTATGCGACAGTGGCGGGCAGGAGCAGGAAGCGGGACACGTCTTCAGGTACGAGCTGCATCCGTAACGCTGTGCGAAGAGCTTCGAGGCCAAAGACGTGCAGATCCTCGTTGAAGTCGCCCATGCGGGGCGATAGCGAGATCGCTTCGATGCCGGCGGATTCGGCACGTTGCAACAGAACGGCCTGCACCGTGTCCCCAGCAGGATCGGCGTCTCGAGCAATATAGAGCCGGCGCAAACTCGACGACAGTGCCATGGCTGCGAGGTGATTGGCCGACAATGCGGCAGCCATCGGCAAGGTCGGAAGCGCGCAGCGCAGCGACAACATGGTCTCGATGCCCTCACCGGCTACGAGCACGTCGTCGTCTGCGGGGCCGAAACGCACGGCATTGCCGAGCAAGTCGCCCATGGCTCGTCGCGGCGTGTCGATCGGAGCCTTACCGAGCCGGATACGATCAAAACCGAGCGGATCCAGCCAAGTGCGATGCACGCCCGTGATTTTGCCATCAAGGTCAGTGACGCAAGCGATCATCGCTGGCCACGTCTCGGTTGGAAGGTGCTCATCAGGCCGATAGTAGCAACGCGGATGGAAACGCAGGCTGCCGCCATGGTGTACACGGGTTATTCCACGACGACATAGGTAGGTCTCAACGATGGTTCCATCGATCGGACCGGAGATTGCAAACAGCCGTCGTGCGGCCTCTTGCGACCCGGTCGCCACCGGCGGACGACCAGCTTTCGGGACGACTTGCGGTTCAGGGCGGGGCAGATTCAGGAATCGCCTCGCTTCCTCGGCTACGTCGCGGAAGTCACTAAGCCCAAGACTCTCACGGATGACGTCGAGGAGATCACCATGCTCGCCGGTTGCGGCGTCGGTCCACTTTCCAGCGGGACCTTTCGGCGAGTCGTGCAGCCGCACGAACATCGAGCGGCCACGGGAGTTGTGGACATCACCAACCAGCCAATACCGCCCCTCACGCTTGCCGTTGGAGAGATAATGTCGGCACACCGCCTCGGCCTCGCGCGCGAGGCGGTGTGCCAGTTCGGCAGCGTCGCCGAGCATCACGCGGCCGCCCGTTCGGTGATGCGCTCGATCGGGTAACGATCAAGCACCTTCGCCAGAACCTCAGCGCCGTCAGCGTCAGCAGGCACGAACATGCGCAGCTTCCAGGAGATGATCTCGCCGAAGAGGCCGTAAGCGCGCAGCCGATCGCGCATTGCCTCGGTGAATCCCGACAGCTCGATGCGGTAAGCGCCCATCACTCGACTACGGCGAAGCTGAAGACCTTCGGCGAGGTCGAGGACCGCACGGCCCTCCGTCAGAGCCGCGGAGGCTGCGTCCGCAGCCATCTCGGGCGCACCGGAGCTAAGGACATTGGCGACCCAGGTCGCCGAGACCTTGCGACCGGTGATTCTTTCGCCGGCATCGGTCTGCAGGCGGTAGACCCGGGTCTGTTCGTTCGGCAGCCGCTTCCAGATCGGTAGCAACAGGCCCGCCACAATGTGGATCGTGCTTTCCGAGAATTCGGGTATCTCGGCGAGTTCGTTACGCCACGCAATGCTGAAACGCTCGCGATCAGCCTCACACCAGTGGCTTTCTGCCATCATCTTCAAGGGCACGCTGTGGTGCTCCATCGGGCGGATCAACCGCACGCGCTGTTCGATCTCGCCGTCATCGAGCATGAAGCTGGGGGCCGGGATCTGCACGGCGGTTCGGTTGGAGCGCTCGTTGATCAGCAGGACAGCGCAACGATCCGAAAGCCGGCCGAGGGCGTCATCAAGGCTGACAGGGCGATTGCGCTCGCGCTGGGTAATCGTCAGAAGCCGGGTCTCGGCGCCGGTTGCGGGATGAACGTAGATCGTGCGCCGCTCGGCGAGGGTGAAGCTTTCGGCACGGAGCGTCTCGAGCCCCGCATCGTAGGTGCCGGACGCGATGGCGCCTTCGATGCGGGCTCTCAATAGCTGCTCAAAAGCGGTGAACAGGACATTCTGCAGTTCGATGGTGAGCGCAAGCAATCTGTTCAAAAAGGTCGTGATTGGCGGCAGCTCATCCTTCAGTCCGTTGGCGTCTGTGAGCTTCAGCCCGGCCGCGTCCTCGAACCTCTCGAGCGAGCAGCCCTCGACCTTGCCGCGCGCAAGCAGCGTGTAGAGCTGACGCAACGCGTCGCGGCCATATTGGCTTTCGAGGTTATCCTCGGGCCGGAACAGGCCTTGCCCACCAGTTTGGCGCTGACCGCGGGTGATGGCCCCTAACGTATCGAGCCGGCGCGCGATCGTCGAGAGGAAGCGCTTCTCGGCCTTGACGTCGGTCGCGATAGGCCGGAACAGCGGCGGCTGCGCCTGATTGGTCCGATTGGTGCGGCCGAGGCCCTGGATGGCGGCGTCGGCCTTCCAGCCGGGTTCGAGAAGATAATGAACCCGCAAGCGACGGTTCCTTGCCGACAGCTCGGCATGGTACGAACGTCCGGTGCCGCCGGCGTCGCTGAAGATAAGGATACGCTTGGCGTCATCCATAAACGCCGCGGTCTCAGCCAAGTTGGCCGACGCGGCGCGGGTCTCGACGATCAGGCGGCTGCCTTTGCGAATGATGCGGCGAGAGCGGCCTGTGACCTCAGCGACCACATCGGTGCCAAATCGCTGCACGATCTGGTCCAAGGCGCCCGGCACCGGCGACAGCGATGCGAGCTTTTCGATGAGGCGGTCGCGGCGGCCAACGGCTTCACGGCTCTCCACAGGCTGGCCATCGCGATAAACGGGTCGGGAACAGAGGTTGCCCTCAGAGTCGGTGAATGGCTCGTAGAGCTGGACCGGGAAGGAATGGGCGAGATAGTCGAGGACATACTCGCGCGGGGTGATGTCGACCTGGACGTCGCCCCACTCCTCGGTCGGGATCTCGGCGAGCCGGCGCTCCATCAACGCCTCGCCGGTCGAGACGATCTGGATGACGGCGGCATGGCCGGCGTCGAGATCGCGCTCGATCGAGCGGATCAGCGATGGCGTTTTCATTGAGGTCAGGAGATGTCCGAAGAAGCGCTGCTTGGCGCTTTCGAAGGCGGATCGCGCGGCGGATTTTGCCTGGGCGTTCAGGGTGCCGGTTGCCCCGGTGATGTTGGCGGCCCGCATGGCTGCGTCGAGGTTGTTGTGAATGATGCCGAACGCGCCGGCGTAGGCATCATAGATGCGGACTTGGTCTGGCGTGAGTTGGTGTTCGAGAAGCTCGTATTCGACGCCCTCATAGGAGAGCGAGCGCGCCGCATAGAGCCCGAGCGCTTTGAGGTCGCGCGCCAGCACCTCCATGGCGGCGACACCACCCTCCTCGATCGCCTCGACGAATTCAGCCCGGGTGGCGAATGGGAAGTCCTCGCCGCCCCATAGGCCGAGACGCTGCGCATAGGCAAGATTGTGCACGGTGGTGGCGCCGGTCGCCGAAACATAGACAACACGGGCATTCGGCAATGCGTGCTGGAGCCGCAGGCCGGCGCGTCCCTGCTGAGAAGCTGCCTGGTCACCCCGCTCGCCTTTGCCGCCCACTGCGTTCTGCATGGCGTGGCTCTCGTCGAAGACGATCACTCCGTCGAAACCCGCCCCGGCCTGCGAGCCGGGGTCTGAGCCCAACCATTCAACGATCTGTGCAACGCGCGAAAGCTTTTCTCCGCGCTCGTCGGTGCGCAGCGTAGCGTAGGTTGCAAATAGGATGCCTTCCGCGAGCCTGATCGGCGAGCCCTGACGAAAGCGCGAAAGCGGCGTGACAAACAGGCGCTCCATACCAAGCGCGGACCAATCGCGCTGCGCGTCCTCGATCAGCTTGTCGGATTTGCTGATCCAGACCGCACGGCGACGACCCTTCAACCAGTTGTCGAGCAGAATGCCGGCGACCTGCCGGCCCTTGCCAGCCCCGGTCCCATCCCCCAAGAACCAGCCGCGGCGAAAACGAACGGCATTCTCCATATCGTCACGCGCGGCTGCAACGACGTCAAACGTCGCATCGACCGTCCAGGAGCCCGCGAGAAATTCTGAATGCGCTTCGCCAGCATAGATGATGCTTTCAAGCTGTGCGTCCGAGAGGATGCCATCCGCCACCGCGCTGGCCGGCAAATGCGGACGATAAGATGGCTTTGGCGGAGCGACCGAGGCCATCGCGGCCGACTGCACGAGCTTGGTGGGATGGGGCAGCGCGCCGGGAATACGGATCGACTGCAGCGTATAGGCCTCATACAGCGCATCGCTGATCTGACTGGCATCCGTGGGCGCCCGGTCCACCGGCTCGAATACGACTTCCGTCGCCGCGAGGTCGACCGGTGGCAGGGAGGCGACCGGTCGATGCTGGCCAAGGTAGCCACGGACGGTTCGAGGCGCCGCACGGCTGGCAATTGCCGGCACCCCAGCGCCCACCGTGCCAGCACTTGGACGACGTGGCGGCGCATATTGCATGACCCAGGCGAGCAATGTCGGCAGGTCAGGCGCGCATCCAGGGGATGGTGGAAATGACGCGGCGTCATCGGCCGGCACCTTGTCGATGACGGTCAAGCGAGTGTCGATGTTGGTGCCGTGCTTGGCGTAGACCGCGCCGCCAATCGCCGCCGTAAACACGACGCGGCCACGTTCCTGGAGCCCGATGAAGGATTCCGTCCAGGCGGGATTGTCGGGCGCGATGTTTGCCCCGGTGATGGTGACGAGGCGTCCACCTTCGCCAAGACGTGCGAGCGCCGAGGCGATGTGCCGGAACGCCGCGTCGGCCATCTTTCGATCGATATGGACCGCCACCGAAAATGGCGGATTCATCAGCACGACGCTCGGCACGATGCCGGCGTCGAGGTGATCGTTGATGTGGGCGGCATCAAAACGGGTTACCGAAACGGCGGGGAAAAGCTGCGAGAGAATCCCGGCACGATTCTCGGCTAACTCGTTGAGAACGAGGGAGGCGCCTGCAAGTTCGGCGAGGATGGCAAGACAGCCGGTGCCAGCCGACGGCTCCAGCACGACGTCTGCCGGAGTGATTGCCGAGGCGACGCTGGCGACAAACGCCAACCCCACCGGCGTTGAGAACTGTTGCAGCGCTTCGCTTTCCTCGGACCGGCGTGTGTGAGTCGGAAGCAGGCTTGCGATCCGCATCAGCAACGGCAACATGGCGGCGGGCGACGCTGCCTTGGCACGCATCGCGGTGCCATACCGCCGTAAGAACAGAACGGTTGCAGCCTCGCAGGCGTCATAGGCGGTCTTCCAGTTCCAGGCGCCACTCGCATCCGAGGCGCCAAACGCCGCCTCCATGGCGTTGCGCAGAGCGGTCGCGTCGATGCGACGGCCTCGCTCGAGATCGGTGACGAGCTGTCGCGCGGCCCTGACAACCGCGGAGGCAACAACCGCGGTGGCGCGCATCGAGAGCGGGGCGGCGCTGGCGCCGCCGAGATGAGATTCGGTCATGGGAGGTTTTCTCAGGGAGAGCGGGGAAAAGACCGAACCACCCGGCGCTCTCCTTCAGACCGCGGCGATTCAAACCCTTCCCGGCCCCGCTCTTCCTCTTGGGTCCTCGCCAACAAAAATGGGGACCGACGCCGCGCGCCGATCCCCATGTCACTGTCACCAACGCGGGCAGCCCGAGCCGTCCCGCGAGGCGATGCTACTCGGCTGCGTCCAGTCGTTGCGGGCGGTCGTCGTCGGTCGCGGGCTCGCGCTCCTCATCATCGGAGAGGAATTCGGGCAACGATCCCGCTTCACTCCCCTGCTCGGCCGGCTCTGATGCAACGTCGACCAGGCGCAGCGACTCCGGCAGCCAGCCCGAGCCGTCGAGAAGACGCTCGGCCTCTTTGGCCATATCGCCTTTCTTCAGATGGTCGATGAGTTGAGTCGACGGCTCGCCCTTTGCCTCCCGAACAGCCTCGAGAATGCGGGGCTTGGTGACACGGCCAAGATAATTGTCGACCGTGGGCTTCCAGCCGGCCTGCACCATGTTAAGTCCGACGGCGCGTGCCAGCACATCGGCCTGGTCGAGCCGAGCCTGGACGCCATGGGCGGAGACACGCCCCTGGCTGTAGCGGTTGGCCGGCTCGTAGACGGCGTTGACAGCAAACGACGCACAGTGGGCGAACAGGGATGCCTGTGCCGTGCCGTCGAGGGCGGTCAGTGCGTCCCATAGGTCCTTCTCATCCTTGGGCAACCTCGCTTTCCAGGACTCATGCCGCGCCTCGACGGCTTTCGCCGACGCGCTTTCCCTCAACCCGGGAGCTTGAGTCGGGAACGTCGGTGTACGAAGTCCGATCTCGAGACAGCTCCCGGCGCTAGCGAACCGGTAGAAGGCAGTCAGCACGAAGTTGTGCAGCACGGCCTGGAAGGTGATGGCGGGGCTTTCTGCCAGTGCATCGCGCAATGCCAGCGTGCGATGTGCCGTCAGTTCGATGATGAGACGATCCGGCAGCGGTCGCGCGGCATCCTCGTCATCATCCTCGGTATCGGCGGTACCGCCCGCAACCGAGATGGCTGTCCGTTGCACATCGGGACGACCAAGCCCTTGGCCGTCGCTCGACGATGTATCCTGCCCGACGGCCGGATCTTCCCGCGGCGCTTCGTCCTCGGGCCGGACATAGCCCCGGTCCACCGAGAGCCGTCCTTCGGAATCGATGCTCACGAAGACGCCGGCGCGGGAGATGTCGACGAGATCATAGATGATCGAGCGCTCTTCGAACGCCATCAGGGCTGCTTCGATTTCACCGAGGCGCTGATCGACGTCGTCGGGCAGCTCGTCGGCGTCCTGGTGGTCGGATTCCAGCTTGGCATGCTCGGCGTTGAGGGCGTCGATGGTCGCCTGCTCCTCCGCCGTGAGGTCGGCAGGCTTGCCATCGAGTTCCCGAAGGCCCGTGGCATGACCGAAGGGGAAGTCCAGGGCAACCGTAATCCACTTCCATCCCTCCTTGGCGACGGTCTCGGCCTCGGCGGTGAGTTTTTCGGTGACGAGTCGATCGAGCAACGCGACGTCCTGCAGCCAACCGCCATCATCATGTTGAAAGAGGTCACGCTCGACGGCACCGCCAGCCTGCTCGTAAGCGTCAACACCAACGAAGCGGGCGCGACGATCCGAGGCGCGGACAGTATTTTCCGTCAACGCTCGTCGGATCTGGTATGGTTCATCATGGCCGGAGCGACTGGCATTCTCCCAGACTTGCTCCTGTCGAGCGTGATCGCCCGTGACAGAAAACGCCATGAGCTGCTCGAGGGTCATGCCGTCTTCGGCATAGACATCGTGCAGCTTCGGCGACACCGACGCGAGCCGCAGGCGTTGCTTGACGATCGCCGGCGTCACGAAGTGGCGCGCGGCAATGTCTTCCTCGGTCAATCCGGCATCGGTCAGAGTCTTGAACGCTCGGAACTGGTCCAGCGGATGCAGGCCGACGCGTTCGTCATTCTCCGCGAGCGAGTCGTCCTCCGCGATGCCGCCCTCGCGGACAACGCACGGCACAGCCTGCGTCTTTGCCATGCGCTTCTGCTTCACCAGAAGCTCCAGGGCGCGGTAGCGCCGGCCGCCAGCCGGCACCTCGAACATGCCGGTCTCGGTGCCCTCACCGTCGACGATTGCTCGAACGCTCAGGCTCTGCAGCAGAGTGCGCCGGGCAATGCTTTCGGCGAGTTGCTCGATCGAGACTCCGGCCTTCACCCGCCGCACGTTGGATTGGCTCAGGACCAGCTTGTTGAAGGGAATGTCGCGCGAAGGCGACAGCGTGATCTTTTGGACTTTCGTCATTTGCACTCTCCACGACGGGCTGCCAGGAGACTCTCTCTTGGCTTCCAACCCGTCGCGAAAAGCGTCCGCTCCTCTCACTCTCCCCGGATCAGGGAGGATTAGACATCATGCCGCCTCGTGATCGCCCACCAGTGTCTCCGCGGCTGCGGCTGGAGCGAGATCGGGGACGAAGCCGAGCAGATAATCCGCGGCCTTGCTCGCCTGCGACGCTGCACGCACGATGGCACGATTGTCTTCGCGCAGAACTTCCAGCCAGGAGCCGATATAGTCGGAGTGACGGACGGTCGGCACAATCCCGAGCGATGCGCACCCGAACGCAGCAGCAAGCTCAGCCACCAATTCCTCGAAAGCATATTTCTTGGTGCCGTAAAATCCGCTCTGATCACGATTGAGGCGCGAGCGATGCCCGGTCGCATGGCCGAGTTCGTGGAGCGCGGTGCGATGCCAGTTGATTGGCTCGAAATAGGCCTGTGGTGGTGGGACCTGCACGTAGTCTTCGGCCGGTGCGTAGAACGCACGATTACCGCCGATGCGAAAATCGATGCCCGTGGCCTCGATGAGTGCTTCGACCCTCGATTCGATCAGGCCTTGCGGTGGCAGGGGTGCCACGGTTGCGATCTCATTGGGGAGTTCGTCACACTGATCGCAGTTGAACACGGTAAAGCGTTTGAGGAATGGAATCGGCTGCGCTTCTTCGCCGGTCTCAGCAGCGCGTCGCTTCTCGCCGCTCGGCACGAAGCGGTCGGCGTAAACCACCGCCGTGCCACGCTCGCCCTTGCGCACGTGGCCGCCAAGCGAGAGCGCCTGGCGAAAGGTCAGCCAGCTTTGTCCGGTAAACCGGTGTTCGATCGTGCTCCCCCAGAGCAGCAAAACGTTGATGCCGCTGTACGACCGATCCGTCGAAGCATTTTTGGGCATCGACAGCTTAGCTTTTGCCGCAGCGGTGCCCCAAGGCTGAACCCATGGCACACGGCCGGCCTCAAGCTCAGAGATGATCTTGTCGGTGATTTCGTCATAAAGGCTCGCCCGGCCGTCACCGGTGCGCGCCCGAAGGTGATGTTTGGACATCGCGGGTCTCCGCGACGGGCGCTGCGAGCCTCTCTCGCGGCTTTCAACCCGTCACGGCACCCCGTGGCCACACTCTTACTCTTTATATATCGGCCGCACGGGCTCGCCGACCGACGGCGGCAGCACGGTGCTCCAGCGTCAGGGATGGAAGCCCGAAGGGCGAAAACCTGCCCAAAGGCGGGGTTTCGGCGCAGCCGACAGCCCGGTCCCGTAAGGGAGACGCCCTACATCGTCCTGCTCTTCCGCTGGTGAAATTCTCAAACGGTTGCGAGAGAGAGCGTGATTGGGATCCAGGCCTAACGGCAAAAGCGGCAGGTTGTCAGGGATGCGCGTTTGCATCATCCGAGCAGGCGGACGGCGTCCCATTGGCGCGAATGCAAGCGCGATAGAGCCACGGTTCGACATAGCTGCCTTTCCACATACCGCGGCCGGCGCGCTCAGCATTGCGTTGAGCGGCGTCATATCTGCCCTTCGAATATTTTGGCCAATCCAACGCCAGACCATTTCTGACAAGCCATTCGCCAAGATCGTCGGCACCGACCGAACAGGTCGCGACCGTGCGACCATAGGGGTCCAGATTCACTGGTAGGCAGTTGATCGGGCGACGGGCGATGAATGCATCAAGGCTGTTTGCTGCCTGTGCGCCACAGCGATACAGAGAACTATCTTCGCCGCGACAAAGTTGGGTGCTCTCCGGCGCGTCGATGCCCCACAGCCGGACACGCACGCCGTGAATTTCCAGCGTGTCGCCGTCGACGACGCTGGCCTGTCCGACCAAATCGTCCGCCAAGGCACCGCTCAGCGGCAACAGAAGCATCAACATTAGAATTCGGCACTTGCTCATGATCTTGGGTTCCAGCGACTATCGCACATTACGCGGATCGAATTTCGGCCAGTTTTGGAGCGGCTTTAGTGACGGCAGGTTTTCGGGCCGTTCGGGATAGTGAAACTCCGTGCCACGCAGCCAGCGCCCCTCGAAGCGCTCCCAGAACAAGATTGCGTCCATCTGCCAGGCGAACTCATAAACTCTCCACACGCCATCGTTCTCTATTACTTCACCGGTTGCGTTGAACGGCAGGCTGTTCAGACGGCAAAGAGCGTAGATCTCATTCCAGTGCTCGCGGATGTAGCGGTCTTCCAGCGCAACATGGTAGGCCCGATCGGCGCGCCATCGCGGTCCGCCGCCCCGCGGATAAAAACCTTGGCGCGGCATCATGAACTCGGGAATGCGCGCGATCGCCTTGCCGATCCGCCGCGCCTCATCTGATGAGAGCTTGCTCACGCCGAAGCTGTAGCGCTGAGCGTCATCGCGGCAATAAAGCCACGCCAAGGTCACGCCGTTGGCGTCCTTGACGACGTAGCACTCGGAATTCTCCCGGATCAGGGTCCAGGGTGGCTTGAAACGTCGGCTTGACTCCATAAGAACAAAATAAGAACATGAGGTGTCGACGGTCAACCTGGAACGGCACATGTCCTCGGTCTCTCAACCGAACGAGCGGGACGATGGGCTGGAGGCCGCCGTCGATCAGGCGATCGCCGTTTGCGATGGCGATATGCGCGCGGCTGTGCGCGCGTTGCTCGTCGCGAACAATCATCTGGAATCCGAGATCGCCGAGTTGATGAGGGCCGTATCGCACGCCTACGCGCGCGGTCGCTTTCGGACTTACAGCGGATAGATGGTAGAGCGAGGCGAGGCGGCGATGAAACATCAGGACAAACATTCGTTCGTGACGGACGACCAGGCCGAGCAAATGGGAGCCGATATGGCGATCCAGTTCACGCTCATGACGCTGTTTCAGATCGTGTCTGAGATGGCGGACGACCCGCGGGGCTTTCGCTCCGACGTTCACAGGGAGCTCACCGATCTTGTGGCGGCGTACAAACTGCCCCCCATACCGGAGGATACCTTGCGGAAAATTCGAGCCAGCGCCGGCAGGATCCTCGACCGCATCATGATGCGGTCGTTCGAACGAAGTGCGGCGAGTAAGGTGTCCTGATCGCCGGGAGTGAACGCCAAGATGTGCAATCTGTATTCGATCACCACGAACCAGGCAGCGATCGCCGGCTTGTTCCGGCGCATGAACCGGTACGTCGGCAACCTGCCGCCTATGCCCGGCGTTTTTCCAGACTACCCGGCGCCTGTTATCCGCAATGCTGGCGACGCCGAAGAGATGGTGCTGATGCGCTGGGGAATGCCGCCCCCGCCGCGCATCGGCGGTCCGCCGGTGACGAATATTCGTAATACGTCCTCGCCCCACTGGCGCGGTTGGCTAAAACCGGAGAGCCGCTGCCTGGTGCCCGCGAACAGCTTTGCCGAATACGCGCCCGAACCGAATCCAGAGACCAAAAAGAAAGATGTCGTGTGGTTCGCGCTCGACGACAGCCGGCCGCTGTTCTGCTTCGCCGGCATTTGGACTGAATTCAAGGGTGCCCGAGGCACGAAATCGAAGCCGATCCCTGGGCCCCACCTGGTCTACGGATTCCTCACGACGTCGGCGAACTCCATCGTAGAGCCGATCCATTCGAAGGCGATGCCGGTGATCCTGACGACCGAAGAGGAGCGCGACGTCTGGATGCGCGCGCCCTGGGACGAGGCGAAGGTACTGCAGCGCCCCCTTCCCGACGATGCGCTTAAGATCGTCATGCGCGGACCCGACAAGGAGGATAAGGAGGCCGCCTAGATAGGCCTGTCCATCGCAGCGGCGAAGGCTCGCGGGACCTGATCGTTACGTGGATTCCTGCGACCACCGAAGCGGAAGCGACAGCTCGAATACCGCGAGCTCGACCGCTGCTGACTGCGCATCGTCATTCGATGCGCGGGAGGCGTTGACGGCTACATGAAGAAGCGGAATTGATAGGGGGCGGAGCCTAGTCCGTCCATTCGTTTGACGACGCGTGCGAGCGTTTTGGCGTAGGCCATCGTCACCGGCAGCATGTCGTACAGCGCGTCGTTGTTCCAATCCATCTTTGCGAGCGCGAGAGCCGAGCGAGCGGTTTCGTCCCACGACCCGTGGCCTGCATGACGGACCAGCCGTATCGGACGAGGCGTGCTGCGACCGCCTTGGTAGTACGAGCGCTCCGCGACGCCCTTCACGTCGCCGTGCATCCAGAGCAGGCACTCGCGGTCTCCGAGCGGAATCAGGGTGCCGCGGTCGACCGGATAACCCGTCGGCTTGCCTTTGCCGGTTTGCCGGTCGCGATCGATGCGGACACCCCGCCAGCCGATATCCTCCACGACCTGCACGAGGTCGACCGCTTCGCACAGATGGAGCGCTTCCATGCAGCCATCGATCTCGTCCTTCTTGAACTCCGTCGTCTTGTGCACCGTCACTCTCCGGGGCGAGCGGCCCGAGTGCCGTCGTCGGTACAGATCCAGCGATCGTCCCATCACGCGGAACATCTCCGTTCGCGACATGAACGGATTGTCGCGCTGCACATCGATTTCGTGGGCATCGTAGGCGACGAACTCAAGACCAGCTCCCTCCGCGTCGAACACCTGGCTGCAGCAGGTGACGAAGCGCGGCCTGTCCGATTCGGTCGGACGCAGCGCATAGGAGAGACCGATGTAGGCGGCCTCAGGATCCGAATCCGCAAGCTTCCAGGGAATGCCGCCGGCCTTCGCGTAAATCGCAAGGCCGATCCGCCACATGACGCTCGCACGGTCTGGATAGGCAAGCGCGCGGTCTTCGCGCACGAGTTGGATCGGAATGCGTCGTGCTGCGGTTGCGGCCTTCAGGTGGTCATGAAGATCGAAGTCGTCGCCGTCCGCTCCCGAGAACCCGGCCGCCCAGCTTTGCGGAATGTAGATGAAGACAATGTCGAACGCGTCACGACGGGCCTCCAGCGATCGGATCGCGCGAAGCAAGCGGTCCGCCAGCACGACATGGGGTGCGGCCGAGTCCTTTATCTCACCTTCGAGCCGGTCGTCCAGCTCGATATGGCAATCCTTGACCGCCCCGCGCATGTCGAGATTGAACGCTTTGCGGAAACCGGGCCAGGGAGGCAGGTAGTCCTTGCGCTCCGTCGGCTTGTACTGGGACGCCAGTTCCTTCATGAAGCCGTAGAGCCGGGTTCCCTGCTGTGCAGGTGCGATCGTCGCGATCCGGATGGGATCGGGAACGAGACCGGATGAATAGGGCCCGAACCGCAGCAGACCGCGCAGAGGATGGAGATCCACGTCCGACGCGCGGTCGGGGTGGAATGCCAGCCTGGCTTCGGGAAAGAACAAATGAGGCGATATCTCGCTCGTCATAGGCGGGCTCTCCCCGAGAACGCGGTGACGTCTCCCAGCCTGAAGGCGGCATCCACGCCTGCGCTGACCCCGAGCGCCGGAAGGTCGCGTTGCGGTGACGCGAACAGCGTCGACCAGAATTCGAGCAAGGCATTGAGAGCCGGATTGTAGCGTCTGACGGTCCGTTCGCGCGCGAAATCGGTGGCCGCGGCCTTGTTCGCCTGAGAGAGGCCCTCGAACACGGTGCGCGGCTCGAGCAGAAGCCAAAGTCGCTCGTCCGCCCAATCCAGCCTGATCCCCACGCCTTCTTGCCATCTCAGTTCGGGTTGCTTCGGCACGATCCCACCGAGACTTCCGATCAGCTTCTTCAGCGGCGCCCACTTTTCGTCGTCGACGGACGCCGGCACCAGCAGGTCGGCGCTTCTGCGACGGGTGGCAGTCATCCGATGTTCGCGGGTGAGGGCTCGGGTCAACGCTTCGCGGAGAAGGCCGCGCTCGTGGCTGTCGTAGCGCAGCCGACGGGCTTCAATCGGGTGTAGGTCGAAGCTCTCGATCTCGTATGCTGAGAGGACAGCTCTGACGTCGGCGTCGGCGCCGAATGCCAGCACGCCCGCTTTCGACCGGGTGCCGATGACGGGCAGGGCCGACGCTTCGATCGCCAACTTGATCTCCCTCACGCCGCCGGCGTTGCAGACGGCGCGGCGGCACACGGTCGGCGTCCCGGTCAGTTCGAGCGCGTTGAGCCGGACGACCGGATAGCCCCGATTCCCGGTCGGGCGCGGGGCGGGGGACCAAACCCTCCGTTCGGATGCGATCTCGTCCAGTACCGTCGTGTCCAGGTCCGGCACGAGCCGCATGAGATCGCGCAACGTCTCGTCGAAATTCTCGATCGGCACGAGACCGCCGTCGATCTCCTTGCGTGCGGCGGCGGCGAGAAGCCGTTGGACGCGCGGCAACGGCGGGTCCTCGCCGCGATGGAGCCAGAAGAGGCCGGCGGGAAAACAGGCGTCGCGTTCGAGCACCGCTTCGAGCGTGTCCATGACGGACTCGTCGCGACCGCTGTAGCCCGTCACGACGAGTCCCCACCGGCTGCAGCTATCGATCAGGAGCGCTCTGAGTTTCGCGTCCTGTTCGCGCAGTTCGTCGCCGGTGTTCTTGAGCCGGCGCGATCGGAAATCGCCGTGAATCTTGACCTCGACGGGCCAACGTCCCTCGTCGATGGCGTCTCGCCCGAGGCTCCCGGTCTCGATCGCCACCGTGGTCAACTGACCGGTCCCGCCGTAGACCTTCGCGCAACCGTCTGCGACCAGAGGATCGAAATTGGTCGTCCAGACCAGACGGCAACGCGCGCCCTTCATCAGAGTGGCCAATGCAACGTGCCCGTAGGAAGGTTTGGCGCCGCTGATCTTCGAGGCGATGTATGTCCGACGGTCCGCCTCGCTCGGATAGACGGACTCGAAGAGCGCTGCATATTCGTCGGGCGAACCAGGGGCGGGCAGGCTGCCGATGCCGTCGATAAACGATTGCAGTTCGCGTCGGACGGCCGGATTGGCGAGGTCGGCGACCTGTTTCGGGGAGACGCGGCGCTGGCTGACGTAGAGTTGCTGCTTGAACTCCCAGATCATGTCCCATGCCGTCGGGATGCCGGCGGCCGCGGAGGCACCGGCTCCGAGCAGCCACATGAGATTTCCGCCGCGCTGTGAGAAGCGACGTGCGAAATCGTCCGTAGCCACGGTGGGATAGATCGAATCGATTATCACGCGAGCATTCTAGTTTGGCGAGCTCGCGGATGCGACTGGACCCAGCCTTCCCGTCGGATTGTCGCCGCAATCCCCAGAGGGGGGCCTTTAGGATGGATTCCTGTGTCATTAGGCCTGCAAAATTTGCAAGCCGATCGACCGGCGCGCCGAGCATATCCGGAAACTCCTGTGTAATTTAACCAACGATTTCAATATCATGTGAGTATTCGCCTTGGTCTGAATAGCGGCCCAAGCGTGAGCGCCGAATGCATCGGTACCCCGCCAATTGCAGCCTATTCTACGATCGAAGGGATTCCGCTCTTTTCAATCGTTCGTTGCGCCCGCATGTCTATGCGAGCGGGAACGTGCGCCACAGGCGCCCACTGTGATTCGCGGCCGTCGATAGAGCTGGTTCGGCGAAAGGCTGGCGAGGCGTCAGGAGATATGAATGTCGACCAAATTTCTTACGCCGGAAGAAGTGAGCGAACGCTATCGGGGCGAGATCAGCATTGGAACGCTGCGCAATTGGCGAGCTATGCGCATAGGCCCCTCCTTCGTGAAGATTGGCAAGGCGGTCCTCTACCCTGCCGATCAACTCGATGCCTGGGATCAGAAGAACCTGGTGATGTGCGGCGATTCAGCTCGGATTCCGAAGGCTTCCGAGACGCCTCCTACATGAGGTCTCAGCGCCCAACGCATCTTTGCGCTGGGAAGCGAGTCGCGGCCAACCCGGCTGGAGCGGAATTGGCGGACCTCGCCGCACGCGCAGCCCGGGCGAATGGAAGGCAGTAGCAAGAGTTTGGGTGGACACATGGGACGCAAGAAGGTCGTGAAGAAAAAGGACGCCGCAAGCCCGATTTACGAGAACGCGATCGATTCGCTCCGCATCGGTATGGAGTTCTTCCTGAAGGAAGATGGCTATTCCAGCCGAAAACACGCCATCCTGACCATCTTTCACGCAATCGAATTGCTGCTCAAGGAGCGGTTGGCGCAGACGAACCCAATCCTCATTTACAAGAATATCGACGCCAGGATCACGGACGATGCAATGACGGTCGGCGTGCGAGAAGCCTTGACCCGATTAGAAAATCTCGGCCTCGGCATACCGGACGAAGAAACGAAAACGATTGAGAATATTCAACGGATCAGGAACCGCATCGAGCATCACCGATACGACCACAACGAAAAGGAGGACGATGTAACCATCGCCGCGTCGCTCAAATTCATCTTGTTTTTCGTGGAGTTTGTTTTTGAGCGGAAGCTCGACGACAAAATTGACCCCAAGATACTGCGTGACATCAACCGCCGCGTCTTCGAATACAACGAGAGCCGCGGAATGACCGAATACCGGTTGAACCAATGGGCCAAGAAGGAGTGGCCAAACTGGAACGAGAAGGAGGAAGACTTACCGGAAGAGTTTGGTGGGACATTGCGCTGCCCTGAGTGTCGGCAAGATTGGCTCGTGATGGGTTATCACGACAAGCCAGTCTGTTTCTGGTGCAACACAACCGTCGACGCTCACTGTTGCGAGGACTGCGGTGAGGTCTTCATAGTTGGCGAAAGTTGCGGTTGCGGCAAGTATACGAAGCCGGATGATGGACGAACGCAGGCGCTCCTCGATCAATTGCGTGGCGAGGCAATCCGCCTCCAAGAGCAGCGCACCGAGCAGAAGGGAGACGCCGGCTCAGATTTGGACGACAGTCAATAGACAGCGCTGCATATTGTTCGTCCCTACGGAATCCACGGAAGGCCGCTGAGCTTAGGTGGATCCCGCCAATTGCTCCAAGCTCCTGCGTCTGCCTCAGGGCGATAGAACTTTGATAAAGAAGCCAGCTCATTCTCCAAGGCTCGAAGCTCGGACATTTCACTCCGATGACAATCGCTCAACAAGCCATCTAACCAAACATGCAAACTTACGATCTTTTGGGAATAGATGCGGGCAACGTCATCTACGTCAAAGTCTCGGCGCTGCTTGTCGAGAAACCTTTTGCTTGGAGCCGTCCATCCGTTCCATTCGGTCAGTGGAGCAATTATGAAACTAACTCCTGCTTGCGTCTTGCGATCCGCGCCTAAGGAGCTCCAAATCGACAGAGGGGGCGCGCCACAGTGAAGCATGTAGTTTCGGAGGTCATGCACAAATCGACAAAGTTCGTCGTTGGCAATCTCCGCAGCTATCTTGTCCTGGTACGCTTTCTCCAGCGGACTTCCCAAATAATAAGCCCTCATGAATACACGCGTGTGATCCACGAGCGTTTTGGCTGCTGCGAGGAAATTATGCAAAAGCCGGCTCACCTCGCCCCTTAATTGATGCAGCTCTTGCTTGTCGTCGGTGGAGACCAACTCGAGGCTTTTTGCCTGAATGATCTGGAAACCGCGCTCGAGCTCACGCGCGTTCATAGTGAACATGCATAGGCTGAAGTTTCTAGCCCGAGTGCGGCGGACGACTGCCAATCCCGCCGAGGCTTGAATACGACGAACCAGGCGTTCGACGTCGTCCGTTTCCGGCATGTAAGGCTCCCGCGCTTTGATCGGCCTGAACACGATCCTTGTAGGGAAGAAATGGCTCCCAATCAGTGATAAACTTCGGTCAAGTGAGTCGCAGTAAATGGAGTTGGTATGAACGATACCTATTCGCTTCACAGGAAGCGTCCGGGCGCTGAAGACGATCGAATGATCGACAGCGGGACCCGGGAGCAGATGTTGGATCATTACGCCAGCATGCCACGCGCGTACCAAGAGCAGAGCTTTATGATGCTCGGTGGCATGAAGCTGAACCACTTGGAAATCGACAACCTCGTGCGGGCGCGCCAGCACAGTTCCTAAGCCGTTTCCCTGCGCTCCCCACCCTCAGGCAGGGACGCGCGTTTCAAGCGGCGTTGAGGGCCACTTTCTCCCGAGCCGGTTTTCGACGAACCGGAGCTGCTTATTGTCGGCCCCGTAGACGTACCTGCGCGCTTGGGATGCGACCCGGTCGTTGACCTGGGCCATCATGATGCCTGCATCGACCGTCCGTATCTTATTTTCGGTTTCGATGTCGTTGGTCGCGATGAAGAGCATGCGCGGTCCAAGCGGAAGCACCAAGTGGTCATCCGCACCGATGAGGCCATTCGTCATGATTATCGGTCGGTCCGAAGTTAACAGGGAGTGCCGTTCGTTCTTGAACGTCACGAGGCTCCAGCGCATTTGGTTCAAATGGCCGCCCATCTGGGGGCTGTCGATGATCGTTTGCAGCGCGTATGCGCTCATACGTCCAGCTGGGTGAACGGCGCTCTGCGCCGCGTACTCCTCGAAGGTTTCGGGGTCGTCTGGCTTCCTGATCTCCAGATATTTCGCATTGTTGTACTGGCTCGAGGTCTGATCGTAGAAGCTGACCACCTCGGCGGCCATGCGCGCGACATGTTCGGGATTGCGCAGCATCAAGGAAATTATGAATCGCGACCACGAGCTGCGGTCTAAGGAAAACCAATCAATTGGAGACCCGGCTCTCAGCTTTTGCGCTACGCGGGCAGCACCGTCGTCGGTGATCCTGAAGAAATGACGCTCGATGTATTCGGAAACGTAGGGATGGTTGTTCGGCACGGTGTAAAGCCCGCGGACGTACCCGGTCCCGTCGGGATGCGTCCATCGCGGCTTCACTTCGTTGTAAGGGCGGCTGTACTCGCACAAACGCCCATCTGGCCCGGCCCATTCGCGAGAATAGAAGGACGGGATGAAGTGATGCTTTTCACCTTTTCCTGCCGCCGCGCCGATAACCAGCTCGGCAGCGCTGAACTGAAGCACAGCACGACCTCTCTGACGGGGGCGGTAGCTACATCGATTCCCTGATTTCGTCTACGTCAGTAAGTCTGACCTAAGTTTGACTAGCGCAGTATGAGCGATAGCCGGGTTGGGGGCGCTCTCTACGCGATATCACCTCAGAGGAAAGACACCACCTGTGGTAATGGAGCGTCGGCCGTTCGCAGGAGGGGTAGTGCTGATGAAACTAACTGAAGCCGAAATTGAGAAGCGAGTCGCGGCGGGACAAGAGCGCAAGAAAAGAATTGACGAGCTGAGGCTGGCAGTCCTTGAAGGACACCTCATAATGGAAGAGCAGCTCGACGCCTTTATCGAAGCCTGCGTCTTTCATCCGGACCAGCTCAACCACGTGAACATGAACTTTCACACAAAGGGACACCTGGCGGTGTCGCTTGGATTGAAACGCGACAAGGACGAAATGTGGGCCGTCGTATGGGCCATCAACCAATTGCGCAACGAGATGGCGCATAACCTCGATTCAAAAAAAATCGACGAGAAGATGAAGTTCTTGCGCAAGACCTACATCGATGCGCTCGAACCGAAGCCAGCGGCGCACGCCAAGACGCAATCGGACAAGGAAATTGTTGAGTGGGCTTGTGGCGTGTGCGCCGGCTTCCTCGGGCAGTTGATTTCGGAGGCAAACACCCGGCGAGGAATAATTGATCAGCACTGGCAAGGGCCATAGATACTCGCCTCGCGCCGTTAGCCAAACGTGCTCGGCTCGCACGTTCCCGACGCTGATCATCGCCAATGCGTTTTCATTTTCAGGACTGTATCGGAGGTAAAGGGCCGGCCATCAATTCATCCCAAGACGACCGTTTCGCCTCCTCCTTTGGCACACAAACGGACAGTTCGCGCTGCCACCGCCCAAGGCCCCTCACTTCGAGGTCAACCCGAATCGGCAGCCAATTACCAGAAGGAACGTCGGCGAGCAGCTCGATTCCGTAAACTCGTTCGACGCATAGGAAGGGCGTGTATTGGCGATTATCGAGAGGATCAATATAGGGGATTGCGGCCTGACGGATGACTTCCAATTTCAGGATTTGTTCGAACCAGGGCGAACCTGCGAGCAGACGAAAATATTCGGCGAATCGCGTGCCAAAGTCCTTATGAAAGGGGCTCTCGCCCTTTTGACTCGAAAGGCATGTCTTTATGGTTTGTGGCAGTGCATCCACGCCGGCGACCTCGGCTATGCCGCCATTCTCCGTCGGCATGAGATCATGGTCCTCGGACAGTGCAAAATCCGTTGGGAGTTCAGCTGCGCTGATTCGTTCAGCACTTGGAAATACCGCACAAGTTAGCGTGTAGCCGCCGGCGGGCTCCTTACTGATGGACGGTGCCGCACTCAGCACGCGCCCATCACCGAACGAGTTGATGAGGACGTAGCGATCTATCGTTGGAGTGCGGTCAAAGCGTTCGATGAACGTGAGCAGGTTGTGTAGATCCCCGTCGACAAAATCCTCTAAATGTAATCGCCATTGCGATCTGTCGGCGCCGAGAAACTCGCCGCAGAAGATTATGTCTGGTCCGATAGCGACAAGGTCGGGAGAGGCTTCGCCAGCCTGTAGCGCGTCACGATGCCTGCGGTCGCAGTTAAGTTCGTGCTCGCGCTTCATCGCGCGAAGCAAGTCAGCCGTGTAGGTGACTTCGTCCCTGTCGATAAGATCGGCATGATGTGCACACACCCAAATGCCGTTCGAAATGTCCGCGCGCTCCTCTGGCGTCATCGCGGCGAGATAGCGCCGTCCGCCAGGGGCGGCTGCATGAATATGCGCGGCCTTGCCGGTCATGTTGACGGCATCAGGCGATTCATCGCTCGGACCCGAAGTCGTACGCTTGCAACCACGGAATGAGCAGAGGTTGCTGGCACGAAGCCTGAGTACATCTTTTGTCTTTTGCGAGAATTCGTCTCGATTACTCATTGGCCCCCTGGAGCGGCTTTGGCCGAACAGGCGAAGACATCATAGACGGATCGGTGCGCGATGTTCCATACTTCTCAAGACAATTCGCGTCGCAGTGGTCCAATAGCTTCAACTATCCTGCTGGCTGTGCCAAGCGCCGACACGGCAGCTCACCGCCGCCCGATCGGTGCGTCCTAGGCGGGAACAACGAGAATATTGCGGAGTGAGCAAACAGGCTGATACGATTGTGCGATCAGCCGCAGCCGGACTCTGAAATATGCCGAATCTCTTTATGAACGTGATCCTTGCGCATTATCCCAGCGTCGAGCAACTGCGGGCATCACCAGAGCTTGACGTCGAGCGCACGCTGCTGCGCTGCGTCGTCGAATATTGCGCAGACGGAATGCATCCCATGATAACGCGGGACGCGATTCCCACGATGCTGCTTGAGCCTGGCGGTTACGCATATAGCGTTCAAACCAAATCGGACCTGGAGCGCATTGTTACCAGGGCGTGGAAAGGGCTGGATGACGCAGGCCTCATCGAGGAGCCCGATTCTCACAACGGCAAAAATGGATATCGCGTGCCGTCGGCCAAGGGCAGGAGTGCACACGCGGCAACTGACTACACGGGTGTCCGAATGCGGACGAAGTTCACGCGCGAGATGTTTCATCCAAGCTTACCCGATGCCGCTTGGAACGCTTTCTCTGTCGGTGACTATGATACGGCAATTTTTGAAGCCTTCAAATCGCTCGAGGTCGCCGTGCGGGCAAAAGGTGGGCTCGCTAACACGGACTTTGGTGCCGCGCTCATGAAGAAAGCTTTTGACCCCGACAATGGGCCTCTTCGTGATTTGGCAGCGCCGCGTTCTCGCAGGGTAGCTCGCTGCGATCTGTTCACGGGAGCGTTCGGCGAGATCCGTAACCCCAAGGGCCACAATGACCCTACGATCACCGACACGCTGATAGCGGTCGAAGAATTGATGACGGCAGGCGTACTGCGTCGAATCGTCGATAACGCTTAGACTCTGGTTAGGCACCAGCTAGTCGATCGAGACCACCCGAATCTCGCGGCAATTTCCGTCGTGCTCAGAGCTCATTCCAGGTGAGTGTCGATGCGGAATCCATGCAACACCGTGATCTAGAGCGTGTTAGTGTGCGACCGCGTGATCAGCCGGTCTTATCGAGCTATCTGACGAAGACCTCATCCCCATTACATACCCCAGCTCGAGATGCCGGACCGACTAAATGATTGTTTTTAAATAGAATTCCTTTGCCAATTTGGTTGGTGCACAACCACCCCTCCGGCGATCCGACGCCGTCGCAGGCCGATATCCAGATGACCAAGGCCATCATTGACATCGCCAAGCCGCTCGGGATCTCCGTCCACGACCACATCATCGTGGGCAAGAACGGGCACGCGAGCCTGAAGGGAATGCGGTTGATTTAGACGGCTTTCAGCTCAGTTTGAGCGCTACTACCGCCGCCCGTCCGATGCGCCCGCGCGCGATACCAGAACAGCGCCGCCACGATCAGCAGGTTGACCACGCCCGCGGCCGCGGCGTTGCCGAATGACAGGCGGTAGTTCGCGCTGATGTCGTAGAAGTAGCCGGCCTGGTAGCTGCCGAGGCCCATGCCGAGCCAGCCGATGGTCGCCACTGCGGACATCGCAAAGCCCGACAGGCGAACCGGCGCCGCCTCGCGCGAGCAGATCAGCAGACACGTCATCACGCCGGCAAAGCCGAAGCCGTACAACACCGAGAGCTGGTACAGCACGGCGATGCTGTTGGTCTGCGTGAAGAAAAACACCACCGAGGTCTGTGCCAGCGAGGCCAGGAAATAGGAGCGCAGGCCGCCGATGCGATCGGCGAGCCAGCCGAAGAACAGCCGGCCGAACACGGCCGTCACCATCACGGTGAGCAGCAGGCCCGCCGCGGTCTGGGGGCTGCAGCCGATGTCGATGCCGAGCGGAATCAGGTGCACCTGCGGCGCGGTCATGCAGATGCAGCAAAACAGCGCCGCAAGGCCGAGCCAAGGCAGCGCGACGGCGTGCGGCACGTTCCAGAGATTGGTGTCGCGGGCCGCAGAATGACCGGCGGGCTGTGCAACGATCGGCGCAGGCCGCAGCAGGAACATCAGCGGGATGAGAATGACGAGGAACGCGGCGCCGAGCGCCAGCATGGCGTCGCGCCAGCCGAGTTCGGTGATCAGCAGCCGACCAAAATACGGCACGACGCCCTGTCCCAACGCGCCGCCGGCGGTGGCGATGCCGATCGCAAGTCCCTTGCGCGCGTTGAACCACAATCCCGTCAGCGCCGTCAGCGGCGTAAAAAGGCAGGCGAAACCGACCGACCCGATCAGGAAGAACAGGATATCAAGCTGCCACAACGAGTGCTGCCACTTCAGCGCCGCGAGTCCCGCCGACATGCCTAACGTGCCGATCAGCGCGATGGGTCTTGCACCGATCCGGTCGGACAGCGCGCCCCAGAACAGGCCACCGATCGCGGCGCCAAGGCTGTAGGCGGTGTAGGCCATGGAGATATCGGCGCGGAACCAGCCGAATTCTTGCTCCAGCGGCTTCATCAGCACGGACACCACGCCGCCGGCGCCGAAGCCGAGCGCGAGGCTGATGGTCGCAACCGATACAATGACCCAGCCATAGGGATGTTCGCGCGCGCGATCGATGGCGGTGGCACTCATATGGTGTCCCTTCCGACGAAGAAGGGCGCGGCGGAATTTCCCCGCGCCCTCCAGCAAGCGATCAGGCGCGCTTGGTGATGACGATTTCGAGATACTCGCTGGGGATGACGAGCGTGCCGTCCCTGGCGGTATTGAAGTTGTCGATCAGCGCCATCAGGTCGGCCTGCAGCTGCTGCTGTGCGGCGGCATCGATCGCGCCGAACGCCTTGTGCGTCGGCCCGTAATAGGTACGGAAAATGTCGAGGAAATGCGCCGGCGACTTGTAGCGGAAAACGAAGTGCCGGCTCGGCGCGGAGATGGCGACGCCACCGCCGAAAACCTCCTCGAGATATTCCCTCTTGCCCCACATCACCGGCGACTTCACGCCCGCCGGCGGCGGCACGAACCTGACGACGGTCTTCAGGAGATGGCCGATGAAGCCGTCGGGCGTCCAGTTGGCCAGACCGATCTTGCCGCCGGGACGGCAGACGCGGACGAGTTCGCTTGCCGCGCGCGGATGGTTGGCGGTGAACATTACCCCGAAGGTCGACAGCACAACGTCGAAGCTGGCGTCGGGGAACGGCAGATTCTCCGCATCTGCCTCGCGGAATTCGACCGGCAGGCGTTCGGCCCTGGCGCGCTCGCGGCCGCGATCCAGCAGCGCACCGACGTAATCGATCGACACCACGTCGGCAAAGCGGCGCGCCGCGGCGAGCGTGACATTGCCGTTGCCGGCGGCCACGTCGAGGACGCGCTGGGTGCTCCTGAGATCGACGGCCTCGCAGAGATTTTCGCCGACGATCTGCAAGGTGGTGCCGATGACGGCATAGTCGCCGGAGGCCCAGGTGGCCTGCTGCTTGGCCTTGACGGCGGCGAGGTCGGTTGCGGCGGGGGTCTGGATATTCATGTCATCTCTCCTGTTGGGGTGGGACTTGCAGCGAAATTCGGTGGTGTTGTCGGCGATCCTGTTGCACTTCGGGCCGCCAGAACGGCCTGCGGCGCGAGGCGCAGAAGCGGGATGGAGACTGAAAATGGGGCCTTTCCCTCGATTTGCGTCTCGGAACGCCGGAACCGCGCGTTGCCGTGAGGGTAGGTATGTGGAACTGGCGTTCCTGCCTGTCCAAATTGCGACACTGCTATCCGCTTGGCGAAACCTTTGGCGGCCCGGCAAGACAAATCAGATTATGGTGCCCCCATCGGAATACGCAGGACCATTGCAGTGATCGGGCAGGACGACAGCTCGTCAGGCACGTCGCCCGGCGCAGCCGTGCTGCCGCGCGCGGTGCGCCGGGCGCTCGACTTCATGCAAGGCGGCATCGAGCGCGATATCGGCATCGCCGAGCTCGCCCGGGCGGCCGGGCTGTCCGCCCGCGCGCTGCAACGGCAGTTCAAGGCCTTTCTCGGCAAGAGCCCGCATGAAGCGCTGCGCGATATCAGGTTCGACGCGGCGCGGAGGCAGCTCCTCGTGGGCCGGCCCGGCACGCGGGTCATGGACGTGGCGACGGCTTGCGGCTTTCCGCATTTCGGCCGGTTCTCGATCGAATACCGCGAGCGCTACGCCGAGACGCCGTCCCAGACTCTCAAACGCCAGGCGATCTTCAGCAACACCGTGTCGGCGCAGCGGCAGACGATTTGCAGCGGCAGCGAGCGGCCGATCGTGAGCATCGGAGCCATCGAGACCGCCCCCGGCCATGATGCGGCGGTGGGCGGCATCGGCGACGAGATCGCGACCGCGCTGGCGCGCGCCGGCGTCGCCACGACCTCGCAAGCTGGATCGGCGCGCTACCACCTTGCCGGCACGATCCGTGGCACGGGCGCGCAGGCGCGGCTGGTCTTCCGCCTGATCGACCGCAAGACCGGCCGTCATTTGTGGGCGCACCGCATCGAGGGCGACCGGGATCTGGCCGCCGCCTTCGACGAGCAGTTCGCGACCCGGCTGGCGGCGGCGCTGCACCCGAGCCTGCGCACCGCCGAGATTGAGCGCGCGCTGAACAAGCCGGACCGCGAACTAACCGCGCATGATCTGGCCCTGCGCGCCATGCCAGGCGTGCTGTCGCTCGACGAGCGCGGCAATGCGCGTGCCATCGAGCTGCTGCAGGAGGCAATGACGCGCGACCCCGAAAATCCGCTGGCCTTTGCGCTCGCCGCTTGGGCCCACGGCCAGCGCGTGGTCTATTATTTCGGTTCCGTTCCAACCGCCGACCGCGCACTGAGCGCCAAATATGCGCGCAAGGCGCTGGCGCTGCGCGCCGATCCCACCGTGCTCGCCATCGTCGGCAACGCGCTGTCGCTGCTCAATGACGACGCGGCCGAGCAGGTCATTGCGAAGGCGCTGGCCATGGACGGCGGTTCGCCCTGGGCCTGGGGCCGCAGCGGCTGGATCGATGTCTACAAGGGCAGCAACGATTCCGCGATCGAGCGGTTCATGATCGCGCTGGAGCTGGCGCCGACCGACGCGCTGGCCGTCAACAATCTCTATGGCATTGGCGTCGCACATTTCAACGCCGGCCGTTTCCGCGAGGCTGCGCAGTGGCAGGAGCGCGCGCTGGCCGAGCATCCGTCATTGGCATGGATGCACCGGACCCTGTGTCCGGCCTATGTGTTCGCCGGCGCGAGGCCGGAGGCTTCCAACAGCATTCGCCGCCTGCGGCAGGCCTATCCCGAGCTGACGCTCGTGAAGGTGTCGTGCGGGCTGCCGCCGCTGCCGCTGGCCTCCCGCGAGCGCCTCGTCGAGGCGCTGCACGATGTCGGGCTGCCGCCGTAAGTAGAGCAGAGACGATTAGATTGGCGGTGGCGCAATCCACCAGGCTCTTAGGAAGAATGCGGCGGATGCGCCTCGCTAGGCTATCCGCCCTACGATACTCTTGGCCCGGCGCTGCATCAGTTCCCGGTCGCGGCGATTGCCGGCGAGTTCGGCAGCCAGTTCGAATGCGGCGCGCGCCTCGTCGTGGCGGCCGAGCTTCTGCAGGAAGTCGCCGCGCACGCCCGGCAGCAGATGATAATTGCACAGCGCCGGCTCGCCCGCGATGGCTTCGATGATCGCAAGGCCGGCTTGCGGACCCTCCGCCATGCCGACGGCGACGGCGCGGTTGAGCTCGATGACCGGGGAACGCACGCGCGCGGCAAGCCGCCCATACAACGCGGCGATCCGGGACCAGTTGGTGGCATCGGCGGTATCGGCCCGGGCGTGGCAGGCGATGATCTCGGCCTGCAGCACATAATAGCCGCCGTCGCCGCCAAGCGCCTGCGCCCGGCCGAGCGCCTCGAGGCCGCGGCGGATCTGCGGAAAATCCCAGCGCGAGCGATCCTGCTCCAGCAGCAGGATCGGCTCGCCCTCGGCATCGACGCGGGCCGCCGCGCGCGAGGCGTTCAATTCCATAAGCGCCAGCAAAGCGAACGCTTCCGGCTCGCGCGGGGCGATCGAGACCAGCACGCGGCCGAGGCGCAACGCCTCGTGACAGAGCTGCGGCCGCATCCAATCGTCGCCGCGCGAGGCGGTGTAGCCCTCGTTGAAAATGAGGTAGACGACCTCCAGCACGGAAGCGAGCCGTTCGGCGAGCGCATCGCCATGCGGGGTTTCGTAAGCGAGGCCGGACTCCGAAAGCGTCCGCTTGGCGCGTGCGATGCGCTGGCCGACGGTCGCCTCCGGTACCAGGAAGGCGCGCGCGATCTCCCCGGTGGTGAGCCCGCAGATCATGCGCAGCGCCAGCGCCGCGGCGGCATCGCGCGACAGCAGAGGGTGGCAGGCGGTGAAAATCAGGCGCAGCATCTCGTCACCGATGTCGTCATCGAGGGGGGTGTCGAGGTCCGGCATCGCCTGCTGCTCCCGCTCGAGGTCCAGCGCCAGCATTCCGTGCTTGCGCGAGAGCATCTTGCGGCGGCGCAGATGATCGAGCGCGCGGCGCTTGGCGGTCGCCATCAGCCACGCGGCCGGCCGCTCGGGCACGCCCGAGGACGGCCACGCTTCCAGCGCGGCGACCAGCGTATCCTGGGTCAGCTCCTCCGCCAGCGGCACGTCGCGCAGCATTCGCGACAGCGACGTGATCAGTCGCGTCTGCTCCACGCGCCAGGCGGCGAGGATAGCGGCATGCATGTCGGCGGCGGTCATGGCCGCCGACTGGATCGGTTGCGCCGCCGCATCAGGCGTTCACGGCCGCCGCAACGTCACCGCATTGGGTGTTGACGCCGTGGCCCGCCATTGGGCGCACTTCGCAAGTGCCCTCCCAGCCCGGCATGTGATCGATGTGGAGTTGCATGAACTCCCTGGTCATGGCGAGCGCTTCCGCCATGTCGCGGAACTCGAAGATCGCGTAGCCGCCGATCACCTCCTTGGCCTCGACGAACGGGCCATCGGTGACGCGCAGCTTGCCGCCTTCGATGGAAACTCGCGCCCCCTGCTGTAGCGGCATCAAGCCACCCATGTCGATCATCCGGCCGGCCTTGATCTCGCGTTCGGCAAGCTTGCCCATGGCCTCCATCAGGGCAGGCGTCGGCCCCATGTTCGGCTGCGAGGAAGTAACGATGGACATGTAGCGCATGAAAAACTCCCGTGGCTTGCGAGTTGCGGGCGGGGCGCCGGCATTCGGTCTCGCTGCTGGATACGACGAACCGGCTGCAGCCGGATCGACACGTCGCGGCAAAAAACTCGCGGTTCCCTGATACCGCTACTGCACACGCAGCATGATCAGGGCGTCGGCGGTATCGGGCACGCGACGCCACTGCGCGTTGTCGTCGGCCTCGAACTGCCAGGTCTCGCCGGTCTTCGACATCAGGATGATCTGGCCGCGGTCGAGCCGCCATTGCACCGGCCCGAAGGCGGCAACCGCCGGATCGCATTTCGGCTTGAGGAAGACCTGGAAATTGTCGGCGGTCGCCTCGGTGTTGGTCAGCGTCAGACCGCAGAGCTGCTTGCCGCTGCCGCGCACGATCTGCCAGTCGCCGATCATCTGGTCCATCGACTTGGCGAGCGAGCGGGCGGCGGCGAGATTTTGCAGGATGTAGACGCCCTCGCCCTGGCGCAGGCCCTCGAAAATGCCGCTCTCGACCTCGGTGAAATCGATCACCGGCTGGCCGGAAGCGTCCTGCAGGCGGATGATGTCGAGGCCTGCCACGCTCCAGGCGGTGATGTCCCTGGTGAAGGGAAGCGCGGCTGCACAGCCTGGCTCGAGCTCGAGCTTGAGCGCCTGCGCCGCGCCCTCGTTCTTCATGGTGACGACGCAGGTCTTGCTGCGTTCGGTGGTCGAGAGCTCCCACTGCCCGATCATCTCCTTCTTCAGCGCGTCCTGCTGCTGCGCCTGCGCCGGCAGCGCGGACGCAAGCAATGCGAGGAGCGCGATGAAGGAATGCAGGCGCATCAGCGTCCCTTGAACGGGGTTTCCGCGACCGGCGTCAGCGGCGGCTTGCCGGCGAACCAGTTCTTGAGATTGTCGACCACGAGCTGATCCATGGCGTTTCGCGTTACCACGGAAGCCGAGCCAATATGTGGCAGCAAGACGACGTTTTGCATTGCCTTCAGTTCGTCCGGCACCGACGGCTCGCCGGCGAACACGTCGAGTCCGGCGGCCAGAATGGTGCCGGATTTCAGCGCGGCCACCAGCGCCGGCTCGTCGACGACGGAACCGCGCGCGACATTGATGACCACGCCGCGCGGACCGAGCGCCTTCAACACTTCGGCATTGACCATCTTCGCGGTCGAGGCGCCGCCGGGCACGATGATCATGAGCGTGTCGACCGCTTTCGCCATCTCGATCAGATCGGGATAATGCTGGTAGGACACATCGGCCGAAGGCTTGCGCGAGTGATAGACCACGGGCACGCGCGACGCATCGAGCCGGCGGGCAATTGCCTGGCCGATGCGGCCCATGCCGATAAAGCCGACCTTGCGATCGCGCAGCGAGCCGACGCTCAACGGATAGTTCTGGGTCTGCCAAAGGCCGGAGCGGACATATTTGTCGGCCTTGACGAATTCGCGCAGCGTCGCGATCAGAAGGCCCATGGCAACGTCGGCGACTTCCTCCGTCAGCACATCGGGCGTGTTGGTGACGATGATGTTGTTCTCGCGGGCGTAGGCCGAGCCGATATGATCGTAGCCAACGCCGAAGCTCGCCACCATTTCCAGCTTGGGGAATTGTGACAGTTCTTCCTTGCCGGTGTGCATGGTGTGATAGGTCACGGCCATGCCGCGGACCTTCTCCTTCACATCGGCAGATAGTTGATTGAGCTGGTCGCCGGTCTCGGCGCGGTGCACCACATACTGGTCGGGAAAGCCGTTTTCCAGGATCGGCCTGATCGGCCCGTAGATCACCAGGTCGATCTTGTCGGAGGAGATATTGGCCGCCATCAGCTTTCCTTTCCAAGCGCACTCTCGTGCCAGCGCCGCAAAACGAGGTGGGAAACTAGCGCCAGCAAGCCATAGATGACAATCCCGGCCACCGACAGCAGAAGCAGCGCTGCGAACATGCGGGGTATGTTCAACCGGTAGCCGGATTCGGCGATACGATAGGCAAGCCCGGAGCCCGCGCCTGCAGAGCCTGCGGCGATTTCCGCGACTACCGCGCCGATCAGCGACAGGCCGCCGGCAATGCGCAAGCCGCCCAGGATATGGGGCAGTGCCGCCGGCAGCTTCAGGTAGCGCAGCGTCTGCATGGGCGAAGCGCGATAGAGCTGAAACAGGCCGGCGAGGTTGCGGTCGACCGACTTGAGCCCGAGCGTCGTGTTGGCCAGCACGGGAAAGAACGCGACAATCCAGGCGCAGACCACGACGGCGACCTGTTGCGGCAGGTAGATCAGAAGCAGCGGCGCGATCGCGATGACGGGCGTCACCTGCAGAACCACCGCGTATGGAAACAGCGAATATTCCAGCAGCCGCGACCGGTTGAACAACAGGGCCAGCGCGATGCCGCCGACGGCGGCGCAGACGAAGCCCTCCAGCGTCGTGACGAGCGTGACCAACAGCGAGTCCAGCAGCACGTCCCGGTCGCTCGCCAGCGTCTGCAGAACCAGCCACGGCCCGGGCAACGTATAGGGCTGGATGTCGAACTGCCACACCGCCAGCTGCCACGCCAGAAGCCCGGCCGCGAGCACGAGGATGGGCGGCAGGATGCGCAGTGGGGAAGCCTGCCTGCGCTTCACATCCGGTGCAGCCGCGGTGCTCACGCGCCCCGTCCTTCGTAAGCCGGCGCCAGCGCAGCGGAAACCTTGCGGCAGAGCGCCGCATAATCGGCGGAGGTGCGGAATTCCTCGCCGCGCGGCTCCGGCGTCGCGATGCGGAATTCGGCAACGATGCGGCCCGGCCGGGCGCTCATCACGAGCACGCGCTCGGAGAGATAGACCGACTCGAACACGGAGTGGGTGACGAAGACGACGGTCTTGCGCAAATCGCGCCACAGCGCCAGCAACTCGTTGTTGAGGCGAAAGCGCGTGATCTCGTCGAGCGCGGCGAACGGCTCGTCCATCAGGAGAATCTCGGGATCGGTGACCAGCGCGCGCGCCAGCGAGACGCGCATCTTCATGCCGCCGGAAAGCTCGCGCGGATAGCTGCGCTCGAATTCCGCAAGGCCCACCTGCGCCAGCGCCGCCGCGACGCGGCTGTCTGCATCCGCGGGCGGCACATTCGCCAGCTTTAGCGGCAGCCGCACATTGGCGGCGACGTCGGCCCACGGCATCAGGGTCGGCTCCTGGAACACGAAGCCGATCGGCTGCGCGGCGCCGGCCTGCTCGTTGCGCGCCATTTGGACCGTGCCGGACGTCTGCGCCGCCAGCCCCGCGATCAGCCGCAGCGCGGTAGACTTGCCGCAGCCGGACGGCCCCAGCAGCGAGACGAATTCGCCGCGAGCGATGTCGAGATCGAGCGGGCCGAGCGCGGCGACACCGCGATCATAGATCTTGGTGACGCCGCGCAGCCGCACCGCCGGGACGGTCATGCCGGATTCTGATTTGGAAAGCGTCACGCCTTGGGACACCACGTCAGTTCTTCGGCCGCAATTCGAGCCCGACCGTCTTGTTGACGAAGCGGAGCGTGTAGGCCTTGCGGAAATCGATATCGCCCTTGATGACGCCGGCGCGCACCATCTTGTCGAAGAAGCTCGCCACGCGCGCGTCCGACATCGCGCCGATGCCGTTCTTGAGCGTGTCGCCGGAATCGACGATGCCGTGCTCCTTCATCCTGGCGATGGAATAGGCGAGCAGCGCATCGGTCATTTCGGGATTGAGCTTCTTGATCGCCGCATTGGCGTCGGCATTGTCGCCATAGAGATAATTGTACCAGCCGATAATGGAGGCATCGACGAAGCGCTGCACCAGATCGGGCTTCTTGTCGGTGAGTTCGGTCCTCGTCTCGATCAGGGTCGAATAGGCATTGAAGCCGTAATCGGCGAGCAAGGTCACGCCCGGCTTCTTTCCGGTCACCTTCTCGATCGCAAACGGCTCGGAGGTGACATAGCCCTGCATCGCGCTCTGCTTGTTGGCGAGAAACGGCTGCGAATTGAAGGTATAGGGCCTGACCTTGCGCTCGTCGAAGCCGTATTCGTTTTTCAGCCACTGGAAGTAGCTGGTGATGCCTTCCTTGGAGACGAACAGTGTCAGCGGCTTGAGGTCCTCGATCTTGGTGACCTTGAACTCCGGGTGCGTGATCAGCACCTGCGGATCCTTCTGGAACACCGCCGCCACCGCGACCACCGGGACCTTGTTGGCAACCGCATCGAAAGACTGCAGCGTATTCGCGGTCATGAAGAAATCGAGCTTGCCCGCGATCAGGAGAGCACGGTTGTTCACGTTGGGACCGCCGGGCACGATGGTGACGTCGAGGCCGTATTTCCTGTAGGTGCCGTCGGCAACCGCCTGAAAGAAGCCACCATGCTCGGCCTCCGCCACCCAGTTGGTTCCGAACGACACCTTGTCCAGCGTCTGGCCGCGCACCGGCGCCAGCCCCGCCAGCAAGGCGGCAAATGCGACGGTTAACGCTCGCGGCAAAAAGGCCGGGTTCATGGTTGGACTCCGTCGATCATTATGGCCCATGATGGGAGGCCGGCGCGAATGCGTGCGGAAGGCAACCCAAACTACCTTGCAATCGGCCGTAAAGAAACGCTTCGAATAGTCACTATGAACCCGCCCCGCGACTGGACCGCGATTGCCTGGCCGGAAGTTGCCGCAACCGAGGCGGCGCGCTGGATCGCGGTGCTTCCGCTTGCGGCGACCGAGCAGCACGGGCCACATCTGCCGTTCGAGACCGACGTGATGATCGGCGAGGCCTATCTGGCGCAGGTCGAGGAATTGCTGCCGCCGGACCTGCCGGTCAGCTTCCTCCCCATACAGCGGATCGGCATCTCGACCGAGCACACCGATTTCCCGGGGACGCAGACGCTTTCGACCGAAGCCGCATTGAAGCAATGGATGGCGATCGGCGAGGAGGTTGCGCGCAGAGGCCTCAGGAAGCTCGTGATGGTGACGAGCCATGGCGGCAACAGCGCCGCGATGATGCTGGTGGCGCAGGACTTGCGCGCACACCACAGCATGCTTGCGGTCACCACCAGCTGGTCGCGCTTCGGCGCGCCGGAGGGACTTTTCTCCATAGAGGAACTGCGTCACGGCATTCACGGCGGCGCGGTGGAAACATCGATCATGCTGGCGCGCTATCCGCACGCCGTGAAAAAAGATGCGATCGCAGACTTTCCGTCATCCGCAGCCGCGATGGACAAAGAATTCCGCTGGCTTTCCACACGGCGGCCCGCGCCGTTCGCCTGGCAGGCGCAGGATCTGAACAGCTGCGGCGCGGTCGGCGATGCCCGGCAAGCCTCGGCCGAAAAGGGCGAGCAACTGGTCGATCATGGTGCGCGGGCATTTTGCGAGCTGCTGCGCGATGTCGATAACTTCGACGTGATGAGGCTGGCCACCGGCCCCGGCAAGAACTCCAAGCCCTTGTATTAACGATATTTTCTCCATCCGTGCTGGGCACGGGCAGGCGAATCGAACCGCTTCCGGAATGACCCCGTCCAACGGGCATGCGGGCCACAACGGCGCCGCTCCTGAAACAGGATGGAGTCACCCATGTCGATCAAGACCAAGACTGCCGCTCTCGCCCTCGCTACCCTCGCTGTCGCGGGCTCGCTCGCGACTTCCACGACCAAGGCCGAAGCCTATCCGATCAAGCCCTGGGTCGGTCCCGCCATCGTCGGCGCCGCCATCGTCGGCACTGCGATCGCCGCCAGCGGCGGCCCGGTCTACGCCGGCGGCTATCGTCGCTGTGGTTGGGCGCCCCGTTACGATGCGTTCGGCCAGTACATGTACAGCGTTCGCGTCTGCAACTTCTGACAGATCGACACCATCGTGGAGCTGCGTCCGGCACGGGCGCCTCATCCACCCCGTGTCGAACCCGACCCGCCCAGGTCGTCCCCCTGGGCGGGTCACTTCTTTTTTGGTGACGAGCGAAAAAACTTTGTCACACGTCAGTCGCAAGCCGCTCGCCCCTGAGGTGCGACCTTTCGCGCTAGTTACTATTGCGAATTACTTGCAATAAAAATACCCCTGTGCGCGGGGCGTGGGGGAATTTTTGGGGCCGTCCAGCAATCCGGCCCGAGCCGGAGGCAATTTGGCAACAACCCACAGGCTTTGCTTATCCGGCACCACCGCATGGTGGCGGCGAACCGGCAAATGTTGCAGTGGTGGTTGAGAGCGCTGGAAGTTCGCAGATGAGTCGCAAGCTGAACCGGTCACATTGGATTGCCGGCGCCGCGCTCGGCGCGCTGACGCTGGGTGCCTCTGCGCAGGCGGCCGATCTCAAGCTGGCGGTGAAGGCGCCCTTCGGGCAGCCCGTGTTCGACTGGACGGGTTTCTATATCGGCGGGCACACCGGCTACAGCCGCGGCCACGGCAGCGCGACACTGCGGGATCCGGCACCGACGTCAACGTCGGGCAATTTCAGCGGCGTGATCGGCGGCGTGCAGGGCGGCTATAACTGGCGGCTGTCGTCGGGCTTCCTGTTCGGCGTCGAAGCCGACCTGACCTTTCCGAGCTACCTCGCCTCCAATTCGATCACCTCGCTGATTTCGACGCCGCGCAACGACTTCATCGAGCAATGGGACTATGCCGGCACCGTACGGGGCCGCATCGGCTACGCGCAAAATCACTGGCTGCTTTATGCGACGGCCGGACTCGCCTATATGGGCGAGCGTTTCGTCAACACGCCCGGTGTAACAGGTCTCAAGGAAAAGCATATCGCCCTGCGCACCGGCTGGGCCGCAGGCGCCGGCGTCGAATACGCCTTCGCGCCGCACTGGACAGTGCGGCTGGAATATCTATACAGCCAGTTCGAGCGGGCCAGTGTCAGCTTCCCGACCGGCGCGGTGCAGTACAGCTCCATCAACGACCTGCACATGCTCCGGCTCGGGCTCAATCGCAAGTTCGACTGGCCGGGCTCGCCGAAATGGTCGCCACAAATCGACATCACCGACCCGGAATCCCCGCGCTGGGAAATCCACGGCCAGACCACCTATCTGCCGCAGGGCTACGGGCCGTTCCGCGCGCCCTATAGCGGCACCAACAGCCTGACGCCGGCAGGCCAAGTGCAGGCGACCTGGAGCAACAGCCTGTTTCTCAACATGAGGCTCTGGGACGGCGGCGAGGTTTACTACAATCCCGAACTGCTGCAGGGCTTCGGCCTCAACGACACGGTCGGCCTCGGCGGTTTCTCCAATGGCGAGGCGCAGAAGTCGAACTTCCCCTATCCGCACTACAACACCTCGCGCCTGTTCTATCGCCACACCTTCGGCTTCGGCGGCGAACAGGAGGAACTTCCCAGCGGACAACTGCAGCTCGCCAACAAGGTCGACGTCAACCGGTTGACCATCCAGGTCGGCAAGTTTCCAGTGCTCGATATCTTCGACGGCAATGCCTACGCCAAGGACACCCGCAAGGACTTCATCAACTGGTCAATGTGGGCGCCGGGCGCCTTCGACTATGCCGCCGACAAGGTCGGCCTGACCTATGGCGCGACTGCGGAGTTGAACCAGAAGCAGTGGGCGCTGCGCGCCGGCTACTTCCTGATGGACTCGGTGTCGAACGCGAACAGCTTCGACATGAAGGTGTTCCAGCGCGGCACCTATGCGCTCGAGCTGGAGACGCGCTATCAGCTGTTCTCGCTGCCGGGCAAGCTGCGCACCATCGCCTGGCTCAACAGCGCTTTCTCCGGCAGCTATCGCGAGACCCTGGACAATCCCGCGCTCAATCTCGACATCGCGCAGACCCGCACCGGCCGCATCAAATACGGCTATGTCTTCAATCTCGAGCAGGCGCTGGCCGACGATCTCGGCCTGTTCGCGCGCTGGAGCTGGAACGACGGCAAGACCGAGATCATGGCCTTCACCGACATCGACGCCTCGCTGTCGACGGGCCTTTCGGTCAAGGGTACCAAATGGGGCCGGCCGGACGACGTGATCGGCATCGGCGGCGCCATCAATGCGCTGTCGCGCGATCACCGCGACTTCATCGCCGCCGGCGGCCTTGGCGTGCTGATCGGCGACGGCCAGCTCAACTACCGCAAGGAGCGCGTGTTCGAAACCTACTACGCCTACGCGCTGACCAGGGCGATCACGCTGACCGCGGACTACCAGTTCATCACCAACCCCGCCTACAACGCCGACCGCGGCCCGGTCCACATCTTCTCGGGCCGCCTGCACGGGGAGTTTTGAGGCCAAGCCGCTGGTTCCCCGTTTTTGCTGCGATGCACCGCATCGGCTGATCACAGCCCGGTGATACGGTTCACACCTTCCGAGGAGCCATACCCCTACCCGCGGGCTTCGGTTACTGTCGATCAGCCACGAACCAAGCACCACGAACCTTGTCGACATGGGAGGGCGCCTTGAACAACTGGCCGCATTCGGCACGCGTTTTGGGCGTCCTTTGCGCATCGATCTTGTGCACGGTGGAGGCAACCTGCGCCGACGGCTCCGTGTCTTCCTTGCGCATGGGCTACGGCGCGCGCAACCCGGCGGAGTTTGCGCAATTCCAGTCCGTGATCCAGCAGTACAACGCATCCGGCGAGCGCTTTCGAATCGACAGCCACTGCCAATCCGCCTGCACCATGTTTCTGTCAATTCGAAACGTATGCGTGTCGCCCGGCGCCACGCTGCTGTTTCACGCCGGCGGCTCCCGGGAGAAAGGCATTATCAGCCCTGCCCGAACGCAGCAGATGCTCAGCACCTACAACGCCGCCTTGCAGCAATACGTCACCGCGAACCATTTCATGGATACGTTCGAGTTTCATTCGATCTCGGGCAGCGAAATCATCAAGCGCTTCGGCTATCCGGCCTGCCGCTAGAGCGCATGATCCGGAAGGGTGTAAAGCGGTTTTCCGAAAAGATCATGCTCAAACAAACAACCCAGAGCGCGATGATGGTTCATCCGGATCTCATCGCGCTTAGCAGGCCGGGCTACCCAGGAGGAGAACTCCCGGCGGCTCGTGCCCCTCAAACGATTCCTGTCACCCGCAGCGCGATGCCCGCGGTGCAGGACGCGGCGAGAACGGTCAGCATTCCGATCTTGAAGCGGAAGATGGCCGTCGCCGCTGCGATCGAAAGGATGAGCGCCGGGACATCCACGCTGGACAGCACCGGCGCGTCGAAGGCAAGACCGAAACTCCTGATCTCAAAGGTTTGCCGGAACAGCGTGTGTAGCGCGAACCAGATCGACAGGTTGAGGATTACGCCGACCACCGCCGCCGTGATCGCCGACAACGCACCGGCCAGCGCCCGGTTGCCGCGCAGCCTCTCGATGTAGGGCGCGCCGGCGAAGATCCAGAGGAAGCACGGCGTAAACGTCACCCAGGTGGCGAGCAGGCCGCCGAGCGTTGCCGCCAGCATCGGCGGCAAAGCGCCGGCATCGCGGAACGCGGCCATGAAGCCGACGAACTGCACCACCATGATCAGCGGCCCCGGCGTCGTCTCCGCCATGCCGAGCCCGTCCAGCATCTCGCGCGGCTGCACCCAGTGATAGTAGTCGGCGGCCTGCTGCGCGACATAGGCCAGCACCGCGTAGGCGCCGCCGAACGTCACCATCGCCATCTTGGAGAAGAAGATCGCGATCTGGCTGAACACGTTGCCCGTGCCGAGCGCGACCACGATCGCCGCCACCGGGATGAGCCAGAGCGCCAGCCAAATGACGCTGACGCGCAGCGTACGCGCCGCACTTGGCTGAACATGGTCGGGGATCCCCTCCCCGAGCAAGCTGTCGATGACGGCGGCATTCTTGCCGCCGCCGTGCTCGACGGACGCAAATTCCGGCCGGCCGAGCCGCGCGCCGATGAAGCCGATCACGCCGGCCGCGATGATGATCACCGGGAACGGCACGGCGAAGAAGAAGATCGCGACAAAGGCGATCGCCGCAAGCGCAATCATCACCCGGTTGCGCAGCGCGCGCTTGCCGACCCGCACCACCGCCTCGATGACGATGGCGAGCACGGCCGCCTTCAACCCGAAGAACAGTGCCTCCACGAAGCCGACATTGCCCCAGGCGGCGTAGATGTAGCTGAGCGCCATGATGGCAATGATGCCGGGCAGGATGAACAGCCCGCCCGCCATGAGGCCGCCGGCCGTGCGATGCAGCAGCCAGCCGATATAGGTCGCAAGCTGCTGCGCTTCCGGCCCGGGCAGCAGCATGCAGTAATTCAGCGCATGGAGGAAACGCCCTTCCGAAATCCACCTCTTCTCCTCGACGATGATGCGGTGCATCACCGCGATCTGGCCCGCCGGGCCGCCGAAGCTGAGGATGGCCACGCGTACCCAGACGGCAAGCGCATCGCGAAAGGAGATGCCGTGCGCATACGCGCCCGGCTTCTCTTCCGTGTCAGCAGCGATCTCGGTCATGGCTTCACCTTGCCGGTTGGCCAGTTGTGGGTCTCGCCCGTCGCGTCGCGGCACCAGCGATAGAGTGCGTCATAGAGCACCATGCCGGCGTTCAATTGCTCGAGGTCGTCGTCGAACATGCGCGAGAGGCCGAGCGAGGCGGCAAGCAGGCCGGGCGCTTCCGCTGACAGGTCGAGGCGCGCGGTGTCGGCCGCGCGCACCATCGTCGCCAACCGCTCCAGCGGCGGCGTTGAAAGGCCGAACTCCTTGACCATCACGTCGAACGTGCAGAGTTCGCCGCGATGGCTCCAGAATACGTTCTCGATGTCGAACGGCGCGGCATCGAAACGCTCGGCAACCGCCTCCACCTCCGACGGCTTGACGAACAGGAACACCGCCGCGGGATCGATGAAGCGGCGGATCAGCCACGGGCAGGCGATGCGGTCGATCTTCGGCCGTTCGCGCGTCACCCACACGGTGCGGCCGCGGGCATCGCGCCCGGGAATCCTGTCGCCGGGCACCGCCGGCTTCTGCGACTCGGTCCAGCCGACATGGCCGTCCTCAAGCGACTCGGCGGCGACGCCGCACTGTCGCAGCCAGGCGGCAGTACCCTCGCTGAGCTTCTTGCCCTTCTGGCAGATAACGACCACCGATTGGCCGGTATATCGCGGCGCCCAGTCCTGCACATCGCGATGGGAGCGCCGCTGCGCGCCCGGAATCAGGCGCGGATCGGCAGCAAAATCCTCGTCGATGCGAACATCGATCAAGGTCGGCGCCCTGGCGGTGCCGATCAGACGGGCAAGCTTTTCGGATGAGATGGAGGTGTACGAAGACATGTTGCGTCCTTTGCAAAAAAGCGGACGCGATTCTTGGGCATGTCGCCTCGCGGGGAGATCGCAATTCCCCGTAGCTTCAATTAAGACCTTGAAGCCGGTCCTGTCAATCCGGCGGCGCGTAGCTGGAAATCCCGCCATCCTGTAAGCAGACGTCGCCGGCATCGCGAGCAAACCGGGGACAACGTGAGGGCCTGGCGCATGACTGACTCTGCGGGCACCTCGGGCGTCGTTCTGCGGCAACCGATCTACGAGAAGGATCGGCTCGATCCGATCGATCCGTCAGCCGAGCTGAAGCTGGACGGCGAAAAGCTGAACGGATTTCCTGTCGGCTATCGTCACGTTGCCTAAGCGCAGCAAGCCATCGGCTATCGGTTCGAGCGCGACATCCCGGGCCTGACCGGGCCCACGGTCGCGGAGCTGTACCGGCATGGGCGATCCTGGTTGAGCAGGGAGTTCGCGGACGGCGCGGCAATGCGGCAGGCGGCGCGGCATCGCCTGAGGCACCATGCCAGCAACCGTATCAGTCACCCCACAGGCGCGAACGTATCCGGCCGCGCCATCGCCCAGGCGTCGCGGAACCGCGGGTCCTGCGTACCGTCGAGCAGTTCGCCCGGACGAAGCGCCGGATAGAGCTTTGCGAAAGTGCGGACTTCCGTCGTCGACGTTCGCTGCGAGAAATGGATCGGGCGCAGGTCGCGCGGATGTTCGAGGCCGGCGGCGGCCAGCAACTCGGCCAGCGCGTGCAGCGTGGCGTGGTGATAATTATAGACGCGCTCGGTCTTGTGCGGCACGGCCAGCGCGCGGTTGCGCAGCGGGTCTTGCGTGGCAACGCCGGTCGGGCAGCGGTCGGTGTGGCAGCTCAACGACTGGATGCAACCGAGCGCGAACATGAAGCCGCGCGCCGAGTTGCACCAGTCCGCGCCGATCGCCATCGCGCGCGCCATGTCGAAAGCGGTCGCGATCTTGCCGGCCGCGCCGATCTTGATGCGATCACGCGCGCCGATGCCGATCAGCGCGTTGTGGACGAAGTTGACGCCCTCGCGCATCGGCATGCCCAGATGGTCCATGAATTCGAGCGGCGCGGCGCCGGTGCCGCCCTCATTGCCGTCGACCACGATGAAATCGGGATAGATGCCGCTTTCCTGCATCGCCTTGCAGATCGCCAGGAATTCCCAGGGATGGCCGACGCACATCTTGAAGCCGGCCGGCTTGCCACCGGACAGCCGGCGCATCTCGGCGACGAACTGCATCATCTCCAGCGGGTTGGAAAAGGCGCGATGGCTCGCCGGCGAAATGCAATCCTCGCCCATGGCGACGCCGCGGATCTTGGAAATTTCCTCCGATACTTTCGCCGCCGGCAGCACGCCGCCGTGGCCGGGCTTGGCGCCCTGGCTGATCTTGAGCTCAACCATCTTGATCTGCTCGTCACCGGCGATCTTAGCGAACAGCTCCGGATTGAAGCTGCCGTCGCGGTTGCGGCAGCCGAAATAACCGGAGCCGACCTCCCAGATGATGTCGCCGCCGGCCTCGCGGTGATAGGGGCTGACGCCGCCCTCGCCGGTGTCATGCGCAAATCCCCCCTTCTTCGCACCGGCGTTGAGCGCGCGCACTGCGTTGGGGCTAAGCGCGCCGAAGCTCATGGCGGAGATGTTGAACACCGAAAGGGAATAGGGTTTTGCGCAATCCGGACCGCCGACGGTGACGCGGAATTTCTCGCCCGACGAGACCTTCGGGGCGACCGAATGGTGCATCCATTCATAGCCCTCGCGGTAGACGTCCTCCTGGGTGCCGAACGGGCGCTTGTCGAGCACCATCTTGGCGCGCTGATACACCACCGCGCGGGTATCGCGCGAGAACGGCATGCCGTCCTTTTCGCTCTCGAAGAAATACTGCCGCATCTCGGGGCGGATTTCCTCGAGCAGGAAGCGGATATGGGCGGAGATCGGATAGTTGCGCAGCACCGCGTGCGGCTTCTGCATGACGTCGCGAATGCCGAGCACCGTGAGGCCGCCGAAAATGATGATCGGGATCAGCAGGAAGTCGAACCATTCGGGGTCGAAGATGACTTCCCCGATCAGCAGCGCGGTGATGACCGCGCAGATCGTCAGGACGATGAAGCGTGGCGAGAACGGAAGCAGCAGCGTTTCCATGTGACCCCCGGGCGATACGCCGGATTGTTCTGGTTTTCCGCTCGTCGAAGCGGCGATTCCCGATGTGCCGGATACGATATCCGGCCAGGGCGTTCTTGGATATGACACCGGACAATACGGACGCCGGCAGGCTACCGTTTCCCCGGCCGGGTAATCAATCTGCCTGGTGTCCGGTCGGGCATGACGCCTGTTGCAGTGCAACGAAGGCGCGCCGCGCGGCGACGTCAATGTTCATGGGGGCGCAGCTCATGCGGAATGTCCTGCTTGCTGAGGCCGTTTCGCGCCAACCAGGCGTCCGTGCTGCGGAAGGCGCGGTCGATGTGCTCCGCGGTGCGCGCGAAATCATAGGGCGAGCCGACCAGCGGACAGAGCGGCGGCACCACATAGTATTCGATGCCGGGGCCGAGGTTTTCCAGTTCGTTCACGAGCTGGCGCGCGATCAGCAGCGTCAAGGCGTGCAGCGCGTTGGCGACCGCGCCGACCGGCGGCGCATCGTTGGCACAGGCATGGCCGGTCGGCAGCACGATCAGCCGCCGCGCGCCCTTGGCGACGGCGACGCGGACCGGCGTGTTGCTGGAGATAGCGCCGTCGGCCAGATAATAGTTCTTGTAGCGGATCGGCGAAAAGGCGCCGGGGATGGCAGTCGAGGCGACGATGGCTTCGCTGGTCGGGCCTTCCGAGAAAACCACGCTGTCGCCGGTGATGATGTCGGTCGTGACGACGTGAACCGGCAACGCCGCCTGCTCCAGGCGCTGATAGGGAATGTGAGCCTCGATCAGCTTGCGAATGCCCTCGTGGGAGATCAAAAAATCCCGCCGCCACAGGAACGCGCGCATCGTTCGCCAGGTGATCGGAAATACGTCGCGCCGGCGCAGGCCGCGCCAGACGTCGGCGAGCCGCTCCATCCCCTTCACCGTGGGATCGCCGGCATAGAACGCGCCGTTCAGTGCGCCGACGCTGGAGCCAACCACGAGATCGGCGGTGACGCCATGCGCGGCCAGCGACTGCAGCATGCCGACCTGGATCGCGCCAAAGCTGCCGCCGCCGGCAAGCACGAAGGCGGTCTTGCGCGGGTTGGCATCGTCGCTTGCGGACACAGATTCCTCCCTCGCCGCATCATGTAGCGCGCGGCGTTCGGGAGGTTTATAGCAGCGGGTCGGGAAGGCAGGCTATCCCCCCGTCATTGCGGAGCGCGAGCCCGCAATCCTTACTCACGACGGTGCTTATGGATTCCGGACCATCGCTGCGCGATGTCCCGGAATGACGAAGGAGGAAACGGCGAGTCAGCGTTCCACGAACGCCTTTTCGATCACGAAGTGACCGGGCTTGTGGTTCGCGCCTTCGGCAAAACCGCGCGTCTCGAACAGCCGCTTGAGATCTTCCAGCATCGCCGGGCTGCCGCACATCATGATGCGGTCGGCCTCGATATCCAGCGGGCCCTGATGCAGATCGGTGAAGAGCTGGTTCGAGGTGATGAGATCGGTGATGCGGCCGCGGTTGCGGAACGGTTCGCGCGTCACGGTTGGATAGTACAGCAGCTTTTCCTGCAGCAGCGGCCCGAACAGTTCGTCGTCGCGCAGGCGCGCCACCAGTTCCTCGCCATAGGCAAGCTCGGAAACCTGGCGGCAGCCGTGCACCAGCACGATGCTATCGAATCGCTCGTAAACGTCCGGGTCCTTGATCAGGCTGGCGAAGGGCGCAAGGCCGGTGCCGGTCGACAGCAGCAGCAGCCGGCTGCCGGGCAAGAGGTTGTCGGTGACCAGCGTGCCTGTCGCCTTGCGGCCGACCAGGATGGTGTCGCCTTCCCTGATCTTCTGCAGCTTCGAGGTGAGCGGGCCATCGGCGACCTTGATGGAGAAGAACTCGAGTTCTTCCTCGTGATTGGCGCTCGCCATGCTGTAGGCGCGCAGCAGCGGGCGGCCGTCGACCTCGAGGCCGATCATGGCAAACTGCCCATTCTGGAAACGGAAACCGGAATCGCGGGTGGCCCGGAAGCTGAAAAGCGTATCGGTCCAGTGGCGGACAGCCAGGACCTTTTCTCGGTAGAACGCGCTCATTGTCTTCGTTTATCCGTGAATTTCGACCACTGCGTGCTCACGCGGGCAGAGGAAAAACCTCCGAAAAAATCCCGCCATTTGCGCTGTCCATCGCGTCATTTGCCGCGACAGTCAACCTCATCTGGTGCACAAACGAGGGCACGCAATGGCAGTCGGTTTACAGGCGATGAAGGTTCGATACGGCGCGACCGGGATCACGCAATTAACTTGCCCCGAAGACCCGCGCTGCAGAAATAAATTGCCGCGGACGCGGAAAGATCAGGAGAAATTCATCACGTCCCGCGGCCGGGAATAGTGGCCATGCGCGCGCGAACCTGTTCAGATTAACTCTAATTGCTGCCGCCGTAGCGCACAACGCGTGCAGTCGGTTGCCTCAACGCAAGCCGACTGCTTCAAGAATGGTCACGCTGAGGGGAGAGAACGCCATGAGTGCATCCGTCAACCGCCAGATCCTGCTGGTCGAGAAGCCAAGCGGCAAGCTCGGCCCTGAGCATTTCAAGCTGACGAACGGCGCAGTGCCGGAACCGAAGGACGGCGAAGCGCTGCTGCGCACGCGCCTGATTTCGCTTGATGCCGCCAACCGCGCCTGGATGCACGGCGCGACCTACCGCTCCGCGGTCGAGGCGAACTCGGTGATGTCCGGCGGCAGCATTTCCGAGGTGGTGTCGTCGAAGGTGCAAGGCGTCGCGCCGGGTGATCTCGTGTTCGCCGATACCGGCTGGCAGGACTACGCGGCGCTGCCCGCCAAGGCGCTGCAGAAGATGCCGAAGATCGAGCCGATGTCCCATCTGCTCTCGGTGTTCGGCGTCGCCGGCCTCACCGCCTATTATGGCCTGCTCCAGGTCGGCAAGCCGAAGCAAGGTGAAACCGTCGTGGTGTCCGCCGCCGCCGGCTCGGTCGGTTCCATCGTCGGCCAGATCGCCAAGATCAAGGGCTGCCGCGTCATCGGCATCGCCGGCGGCAAGGACAAGTGCCAGTGGCTGACGTCCGAACTCGGTTTCGACGCCGCCGTCGATTACAAAGACGGTGCCACCTTCAAGGCGCTGCGCGCCGCGGCGCCCAACGGCATCGACGTCTATTTCGACAATGTCGGCGGCGACATCCTCGAAGTCTGCATCGCCCAGATGAACAACCGCGGCCGCATCTCCTGCTGCGGCGCTGTCTCGCAATATGACGGTGTGCCCTCCGCGCACGGCCCGCGCGGCGTGCCCGGCCTGATCGTGGTGAAGCGGCTGATCATGCAGGGCTTCATCTACATGGATTTCGCCGACCAGAACGAACAGGCCCTGGCGGACCTGCAGGGCCGGGTGAAGGCCGGAAAGCTGAAGGTGCAGGAAGACATCATCAACGGCCTGGAGAACACGCCGGCCGCGCTGATCGGGCTGCTGGCCGGCGAGAACCGCGGCAAGCGGATGGTGCGGGTGTAGTCTCTTTCTTCTCCTCGCCCCTTGCCGGGAATCCGGGAGAGGGGAGCCCTGCCGACGGTGCGTCTCTCACAAGATGCGCTCGTAGCCTGCCCAGAGCATGATCCGGAAAGGTGTGAAGCGGTTTTTCGAAAAGATCATGCTCGAACAACAAGCTGAAGCGCGATGATGATGATTCATCCATATCTCATCGCGCTTTAGTGTCCAGTCGCAGCGGGCGCACTTGATTCCGGCCTTCGCTGCACGCCGACCTTCTTGCCGCTGCGCTCGGCGCGCCAGTTCTCGAAGCGCTGGATCACGACGAAGAATGTCGGCACGAACAGCACCGCAAGGCAGGTCGAGGCGAGCATGCCCGAGAACACCGTGATGCCGATCGACTTGCGCGCATTGGCGCCGGCGCCGGTGGCGAGCACCAGCGGCAGCACGCCGAGAATGAAAGCGAACGACGTCATCAGGATCGGCCGGAATCTCGCGCGCGCGGCGTTGACGGCGGATTCCAACAGCGGCTTGCCGTCGCGCACATGCAGCTCCAGCGCCACCTCGACGATGAGGATCGCGTTCTTGGCCGACAGCGCGATCAGGAGGATGATGCCGATCTGGGTGTAGAGGTTGTTCTCGATGCGCAGCGCATTGAGCACCGCCATCGGGCCGATCAGCGACAGCGGCACCGCAAGGATGACCGAGATCGGCGCGTACCAGCTCTCATACTGGCCGGCGAGCACGAGATAGACCAGCAGCAGCGCCAGCGCGAAAGCGAAGTAGATCTGGCCGCCGACCACCTTCTCCTGGTACGACATCGCCGTCCATTCATAGGCAGTGCCGCGCGGCAGCGTCTTGTCGGCAAGCTGCTCCATCAGCTGCATCGACTGGCCGGAACTGTAGCCGGTGGCCGGCAGGCCGATGACCGTCGACGACGGATAGAGATTGTACAGGCTGATCAGCGACGGACCCACGGCCGGCGTGATCGTCGCGACCGTACCGATCGGGATCATGTCGCCGTTCGAGTTGCGCACCATCATGTTCTCGATGTCGCGCGTGGTGAGACGGAACTGCGACTCGGCCTGGGCGTAGACCTGGAAGGTGCGGCCGAACTTGGTGATCTGGTTGATGTAGGACGCGCCCAGATAGGACGACAGCGTCTGGAAGACCTGGTCGGTGGTGACGTGCAACGTCTGCGTCTTGACCCGGTCGATCTCGACATTGAATTGCGGCACCGAGGAGCGGAACGAGGACGAGACCCGCTGCAGCGCGCTCTGTGACTGCCCGCTGCCGACGATCGCGTTGGTGATGGCTTGCAGCTTGTTGTAGTCGGAACTGCCGTCGCGCAGCTCGACCTGCATGGCAAAGCCCGCGGCGTTGCCGATACCCTGGATCGGCGGCGGCGGAATCACCAGCACGCGGGCCTGCTCGATCGCCGACAGTTTGTCGTTCAGGCCGACGAACAGCGAGCGCAGGTCCTCTCCCTTGCCGCGCGCGCTCCATTCCTTCAGCACCAGATAGGCGACGCCGGCATTGGAGAGGCTCGAATTGGCGTCGAGCACGGAGATGCCGGCAATGGTCATGATCTGGTCGACGCCGGGCTGCTTGCTGGCGATCTCCTGCACCCGGTCCAGCACCTGCTGCGTCCGCTCCAGCGACGCCCCGTCGGGCAGTTGCACGGCCGCCAAAAGGTACCCCTGGTCCTCGATCGGGATGAAGCCGGTCGGCACGCGCGAGATGCCATAGCCGGCAGCGCCGATCAGGATCAGGGCGAACACGACCGACGCGGTGGCATGCCCGACCAGGAAGCCGATCAGCCGCGCGTAACCGCGCTCGACGCGGTCATAGACCGCGTTGAAGCCGCGATAGAACCAGTTGCGCTGCTCCGGCGGAACCGGACGGCGCAGCCAGAGTGCGCATTGCGTCGGCTTCAAGGTCGCGGCGTTGATCGCCGAGAGCAGCGCGGTGGCGGCGATCACCAACGCGAATTGCGCGTACATGCGGCCGGTCAATCCCGGCAGGAAGGCCGACGGCAAGAACACCGAGATCAGCACCAGCGTGATGCCGATGATCGGCCCGAACAGCGCATCCATCGCCTTGATCGCGGCGTCATGGCCGTTCATGCCCTGCTCGATATTGTGCGCGGCGCCCTCCACCACGACAATGGCGTCGTCGACCACGATACCGATGGCGAGCACGATGGCGAACAGCGTCGACAGGTTGACGGTGAAGCCGAGCGCGGCCATCGCGGCGAAGGCGCCGATGATGGTGACGGGCACGGTAGTGGCCGGCACCAGCATGGCGCGCCAGTCCTGCAGGAAGATCAGGATCACCACCAGCACGAGAATGCCGGCTTCGAACAGCGTCTTGTAGACCTCGTTGATCGACTCGTTGACGAACTTGGTGGTATCGAACGGCGTCTCGTGCTTGATGTCCTGCGGAAACGCCTTGGCGAGCTCCGTCATCTTCTTCTCGACGGCCTTCTCGACGTCGAGCGCGTTGGCGCCCGGCGACTGGAACACGCCGATGCCGGCCGCCGGCTTGTTGTTGAGCGAGAATCGCTGGCTGTAGGTCTGCGCGCCGAGCTCGACCCGGCCGACGTCGCGCACGCGCGTGACGTCGCCATTGGTGCCGGTCTTGACGATGATGTCCTCGAACTGTGACTTGTCGTCGAGCCGGCCGGCGACGTTTAGGGTGTACTGGAACGCCTGATTGGCCGGGGCGGGCGGCGCGCCGACCTGGCCTGCCGTCACCTGCTGGTTCTGCTGCTGGATCGCCTGGATCACGTCCTGCGGCATCAGCGAGCGCGCCTGCAGCTTGTTCGGATCGAGCCACACCCGCATCGAATATTGTCCGGCGCCGAACACCGTGACGTTGCCGACCCCGGGCAGGCGCGACAGCTCGTCGCGCAGATTGATGGTGGCGTAGTTGGACAGGAACAGGCTGTCGTAGGTCGCGTTCGGCGAAGTGAGAGTCACGAACAGCAGGATCGACGTCGACTTCTTCTGCACCGTGACGCCCTGGTTCTGCACCGAGGTCGGCAGCTGCGACAGCGCCGCCGAGACGCGGTTCTGGACCAGGACCTGCGCGAAGTTCAGGTCGGTGCCGATCTTGAAGGTCACCGTCAGGTTATAGGTACCATCGGCGGCGCTGTAGGACTGCATGTACAGCATGTCCTCGACGCCATTGACCTGCTGCTCGATCGGCAGTGCCACCGTATCGATCACGGTTTTCGCGCTGGCGCCGGGATAGCGCGTGCTGACCTGCACGGTCGGCGGCACCACATCCGGGTATTGCGCGACCGCAAGGTTATACAGCGACACGCCGCCGATCAGGATCATCAGCATCGCGATGACGTTGGAAAGGACCGGCCTTTCGATGAAGAATTTCGAGATCATGGCCGGCTCCTACTTTGCGGCCGTGGCGCCGGACTCGATCTTTTTCGTTTGCGGATCGACCTTCTGGCCGGGGATGGCGCGGAGCAATCCGCCGATCACCACCCTGTCATCCGGCTTGAGCCCCGTTTCGATCACCCGCAGCTCGCCGTCGAGCTGACCGGTCGTCACCTTGCGTTGCTCGACCACGTTCTCATTGTTGACGACCAGCAGATAGCGGCCGGCCTGGTCGGCGCCGAGCGCGACGTCAGGGACCAGCAACGCATTCTCCTGCTTGTCGAACGGCACGCGGACGCGGACAAACAAGCCCGGCAGCAGCACGCGGTCCGGATTGTCGAGGATGCCGCGGACCGAGATCGTGCCGGTGGACTGGTTGAGGGTCGGCGATACGTAATCGAGATGCCCCTTGTGGGGGAATCCCGTATCGGTCTGCAGCGCAACTTCGATCGGCAATTGCCGGAACTGGTCCACTGTCATGCCGCGGCGGCGTGCCTCCTCGCGGACCTTGAGCACATCCTGCTCGTTGACCGTGAAGTTCACCCAGATCGGGTTGAGCGCCACAATGGTGGCGAGCTGCGTCGGCGATGCGACGCCGACAAGCTCGCCGACCGAAACGAGGTGCGCGGAAACGATGCCGTCGAAAGGTGCTGTGACGGTGGTGTAGCCGTAATTGACCTGCGCAAGCCGCGTGTTGGCCTGCGCCTGCTGCAGATTGGCCTGCGCATTGTCGCGATTGGCGGTCGACGTATCCAGCGTCGCCTGTGACACCGCCTGCCGCTGCACCAGATCCACCTGGCGCTTGTAGTCGGCTTCGGCCTGTCTCAGCGAGGCCTGCGCGCCGGCTTCCGCGGCCTGCGCCTGTTCGAGCTTGAGCTTGTAGGTATCGGGCTCGATGGTGAACAGCGTGGTGCCTTCCTTGACGCCCGTACCGTCCTTGTAGTCGATCGATTGCAGGAAGCCCTGTACACGGGCAACCAGATCGACCGACTTCACCGCCGCGGTATTGCCGGTGGCGTCGATGAAGCGCGTGATGTTCTTCTGCGCGGGTACGGCGACCTCCACCTTGGGCGGCGGCGGCGGCACATACGCATTCTGCTCGCACGCCGTTAATGCGATGGCCGCCGAGATCGCCGATACAGCGCGTATCGCGACGCCTGGTCGCAACCGCGAAAAGCCGTTCATCTTCAGCGTGCGCGCATGCCTCATTTATGTGCCCCGGTTATAAATTGTTCTAGAGGGCCTCAAGTCTGAACGCGGCCCGCCGCCACCCCACAAAAATAGCAACAATCTTCTTGCAGTGGAACCCGAAACCGAAAATGATGCCGCCCGCGAAAGTTGTTGTGACTTAGCCGGTGAAAAATTAGGTCCAAGCGGCGACTTCCGGAAAAAAAACGAAAAAGGAAATGATTGCACATGTTCGACACGTTGAAGCGTGACGTCGTGCTTTGCGCGCTCGCGGCAGCCATAGCCTCTGCCGTTGCAAACCCCTCATTCGCACAACCGACCGAGGCGCAGAAGGAAGCCGTCAAGTCCGCCTGCCGCTCCGACTTCATGGCACATTGCTCCAGCGTGCAGCCGGGCGGCGAGGCAGCGCTGCAGTGCCTTGCCAAGAACATGTCGAGCCTGTCTTCGGGATGCGCCAGCGCCGTGAAGGCGATCGAGGCGTCTGCCGCGCCGAAGAGCGAGCCGGCAGCGGCGCCGAAGACCGAGACCACGACGGCCAAGCCTGCGGCGGAGCCCAAGGCTGAGTCAAAGGCTGAGTCAAAGGGTGAAGCAAAGACCGGGTCCAAGCCCGCGGCCGGCAAGCCGACCGATGCGCAGGTCTCGGCGATCCGCACCGCCTGCCGCTCGGACTATCCCAAGGTTTGCGCGGGCGTGCCGACCGGCGGCGCACCGGCGCTGGAATGTCTCGAGAAGAACAAGGCCAAGGTGTCGGCGAGTTGCAGCAAGGCGCTTGCGGCTGCAGGCGGCGGCGCTGCGCCTGCGGCCAGCGGCGGCGCTCCGGCCGCAGCCAACGCTGCGCCTGAGGCGACCGCCACCGTGATCGTGCTGCGCCCGATGCTGCCGCGCGAAGAACTGTTCGTCATGCGCTCGGCCTGCGGCGGCGATATCCGTACGCTGTGCGCCGGCGTCGCGCCCGGCGGCGGCCGCATCATGCAGTGTATCTCGAACCGCGCCGCCGATCTGTCGCCCGCCTGCAAGGACGTGCTGACGCCGTTCATGGCGCGTTAAGCCGGCAACGCGCAGGATCGCGCTCGAACAGACCGGCGGTCGCCCGCGGCCGCCGGCTAGTCCCCTCCACCGCGAAACGCAAGGATAAGCTGGATCAGGCGAACCGATACCGCGACGTAGACCAGCGACATCGCGACCTGCCACGCCAGATGCCGGTTCACTTTCGCAAGCTTGTAGAGCCCGTCGATGAAATTGAGCGCGAGGATGACGATACCGATCAGCATCACCCCGCGGCCGACCAGGCTGTGGCGCAGATAGCCGAACAACTGGATCGACGGCTCGTCACTGGAAACATGTGCGCCGGCCGAGACGATCAGGGTCCCGATGATCAGCTTTTCGATGTGGGAGACCATCTCCTTGTAAGCGGGTTCAATCTTGTCGGCATAGAAGGTCATCCACCGGGTCTGGAAATCGGCCATAAGGTCTCCTTACGAGGGCAATCGATCGAACGAAACCGGCGCAATACAACGGGTCCGCCGCCGGCAGGCAAGCGGGCACAAGACGCGACTTTTGTGGGGTCCCGGGGGATCACTCAAGAAAGGAAACGACCAATGCCGCGCATCACCATCGCCATCGCCGCCCTGCTGTTCGCATCCGGCGCATTTGCTCAGGAGCTGACCGCCGCCCAGCGCGACGCCTGCATGGGCGACTACGAGAAGTACTGCAAGAGCGTGGTCCCCGGCGGCGGGCGCATCATCGCCTGCCTCGCCAAGGAGAGCGACAAGCTGACGCCGGCCTGCAAGAAGGTGCTGGCCGAAGCAGAGAGCCAGAAAAAGTAATTTTCAAACCGCAGAACATTCCCGGCAACAACCATTGGAGGAGAAATTACATGCGTTCATTGCTGCTCGCGGGCGCCGCCCTGCTCGCCTTTTCCGCCACCATGACCGTGGAATCGCGCACCGCCAGCGCCGTGGTCTGCGCCGACGGCGTGGTGCGCGCCGGCTGTGCCGGTCCGCGCGGCGCGGTCGTGGTCCGCAAGCCCGCCCCGGTGGTGGCCTGCAAATGGGTCGTTGTGAACGGCGTCAAGGTGCGCCGCTGCGTCTGACCTGACCGGCCTTCGAAAATTCCTGTAGCGCCCGCTTCAACCGGGCGCTACATTGCCTCCCAATTGTAAGTATACTGTCAATCAGGGAGGCAAGCGTTGCGCATTGCCGTGATCGGCGGAGGCCCGGGCGGCCTCTACTTTGCCTATCTATGGAAGCGGCGGCACCCTCGGGCCGTCGTCGATCTGTTCGAGCAGAATCCGGAAGGCGCCACCTGGGGCTTCGGCGTGGTGTTCTCGGATCAGGCGCTGGAGTTCCTGCGCGCCGACGATCCGGAGACAGTAGACGCCATCGCGCCGAAGATGGAGAGCTGGCGCAACATTACCATCCATCTGCGCGGCGAAAGCGTCGAGATCGACGGCATTGGATTTTCCTCCATCGGCCGGCTCGAACTGCTGACACTGCTGCAGGCGCGTGTGCGCAGCGTCGGCGTCGCGGCGCATTACGAGACTATGATCGATTCCATCGATCGCTTTGACGGCTACGATCTGGTGATCGCCGCCGACGGCCTCAACTCGCTGGTGCGCCGCACTTTCGAGCAGGAGTTCGGCGCTTCGGTTTCCCACTCCAGCAACAAGTTCGCCTGGTACGGCACCACAAAAACCTTCGCGACGCTGTCGCAGACCTTTGTGACCGCCGAACGCGGCACTTTCAACGCCCATCATTATTGCTACTCGCCAACGATGAGCACGTTCCTTGTCGAATGCGATGCGGCGACCTGGCAGGCTTACGCATTCGAGCACATGAGCATCGAGCAATCGCAGGCGATCTGCGAGGAAGTCTTCGCGGAAACGCTTGATGGCCACAGGCTGATCTCCAACAAGTCGGTGTGGCGCAATTTTCCCTGGGTCTGGAACGAGCGCTGGTCGCATCGCAACATGGTGCTGATCGGCGACGCCCTGCACACCGCGCATTTCTCGATCGGCTCCGGCACGCGGCTGGCTATCGAGGATGCGATCGCGCTGACCAAGGCGCTCGAGGCGGAGACCGACATCGCCGCGGCGCTGGCGCGCTACGAGCGCGAGCGCAAGCCGATCGTGAAAAAACTGGTTACCGCCGCGCGCACCAGCGCCGACTGGTACGAGAGCTTCCCCGAGCATATGAAGCTCGGCCTGATGGATTTCACCTACAGCTACATCACCCGTTCGGGCCGCATCGACAATGCGCGGCTGCGTGCGATGTCGCCGCAATTCATGGCCCGCTATGAAGCGTCGAGGAGCCCGGCATGACGGACACGATCATCGATCAGGTTCCGCGGGATTGCCCGGGCGCCCGCGAGATCGGTTTCTCGGTGCCGGAGCAATATAACGCGAGCCGGATCCTGTTCGACAATCTCGCGCGCGGCAACGGCGCGCGGCTGGCGCTGACCGGACCCGGCGGGACGCGGACCTATGCCGAGTTGTGCGCCGCGGCCGCGCAATGGGGCCACGGCTTCCGATCGCTCGGGCTCGCACGCGGCGATCGCATCCTGCTGTTCCTCGACGACACGCCGGCCTATCCCGCGGCATTCTTCGGCGCGGTGCGCGCCGGCTTCGTGCCGCTGTTGATCAACACGCTGACGCCGCCGGATCTGCTGCAATTCTACCTCTCCGATGCGGCGGCGAAAGTCGCGGTGGCCGATGCCGAATTCGCTGCGCGTTTCGACGCGGGGGCCTGCAAGGACACGCCGCTTCACACGCTGATCGTGGTGGGCGGCGCCGCAAGTGAACATGCGGTGGCGAATGCGCTCGCGGCCGAGCAGTGGCTGAAGCACTTTCCGTCCGACCTTGCAGAGGCCGGCACCGGCCGCGACGACATGGCGTTCTGGATGTACTCGTCCGGCTCGACCGGGCGGCCCAAGGGCATCGTGCATCTGCAGCACGACATGGCCTATTCCGAACTCGCCTTTGCGCAGCACGTGCTGAAGCTGAAGCCCGACGACATCTGCTTCTCGGTGCCAAAGATTTTCTTCGCCTACGGTTTTGGCAACGCCATCACGTTTCCCTTCTCGGTCGGCGCGGCGACCTTGCTGCTGCCGGGCCAGCCGAAGCCTGCGACGATCTTCGCGGCGATCGAACGATTCCGTCCGACCGTCTTCTTCGGTCTGCCGACGCTCTATACGTCGCTGACCAAGGCCCCGGACGCCGCCGCGACGGACTTCTCCTCGCTGCGGATGGCGCTGTCCGCGGCGGAAATCCTCTCTGCCGAGGTCTTCAACGGCTGGAAGGCGCTGACCGGCATCGAGATCGTCGAGGGCCTCGGCTCCACCGAAGTGCTGCACATCTATCTGTCCAACCGTCCGGAAAAGAAGAAGCTCGGCGCCGCGGGCCTGCGCGTGCCCGGCTACGAGCTCGCCCTGCGCGACAAGGACGGCCGCGACGTCGGCGACGGCGAGGAAGGCATTCTGTGGGTACGCGGCGATTCCAACACGCCAGTATATTGGAACCGGCCGGACAAGACGGCGGAAACCATCCGCGACGGCGGCTGGATCTACACCGGCGACCGCTTCGTGCGCGATGCCGACGGCTTTCACTTCTTCCGCGGCCGCGCCGATGATCTGGTCAAGATTTCCGGCCAGTGGGTCTACCCGCTCGAGGTCGAGCTGTGCCTCGCCGATCATCCCGACGTGCGCGAATGCGCCGTGTTCGCCGCCGAATTGGCCGACCGCCGCATGACGCTGAAGGCGGTCGTGGTGATGAACAGTCGCGCGGCTGATCAAGGCGACACCACGAAACGGCTGCAGGATTACGTCAAGGCGAGGCTGCTGCCGTACAAATATCCTCGCGAGGTGCTGTACATCGATGAACTGCCGAAAACCGGCACCGGCAAGATCGACCGGCAGGCGCTGCTGCGCTTGTAGCCGCAACCGCAAGTTCGCTGTCGCCCCGGATAACGAGCGGAGGGAGCGCCGATCCGCGACCCACAACCACCGCGTTGCGTTGCTGAAGCGCGATTTGGCTCCAGCTTTCCAAACCAACAACCGGCTGTGGTTATGGGTCCCGGATCGCGCCTCGCTTGCCAGGGACGACAGCAGGAGTTTGGCTAGCTCCCGAGCCCCGTCCCGCCGTAGAGCCACGCAACATCGTCGCGCCATTCGGCTTGCGATTTGGCGCCCATGACGGCGTTGCGCAGGCGGGCGTGCTCGCCGGCGGGGTGGTAGATGTGCTCGCCGATGGCGCGCGACATCAGTTGCACGCGCGCGGTACGCGGGAAGCGTTTTGCGCGGTAATCCTCCAGCGCGGCTGCGTGGTCGTCGTGGTTCGCCAGCATGTGCGACAGGCACACCGCGTCCTCCATCGCCTGGCAGGCGCCTTGCGCAAAATATTGCAACATCGGGTGCGCGGCATCGCCGAGCAGCACGACGCGGCCGTCGATCCAGCGCTCGGCGGGATCGCGGTCGCACAGCACCCAGAGCTTCCAGTCCTTGCCGTGACGGATGATGTTTTGCGCGCGCTCATGTACGTGCGCAAAACCCTTCATCACTTCTTCCTCCGATACCGGCTTGCCGGCCACCGGCTCCGGCGCGTCGTTGTGATAGGTGACGACGAGGTTGAACACCTTCCATCCCGAGAGCGGGTAATGCACGATGTGGCATTTCGGCCCGGCCCACAGCGTCGCCGCATTCCAGCGCAGGTCTTCCGGCATCTGCCCGGTCGGAATCACCGAACGATACGTCGTGTGCCCGGACACCCGCGGCGGCCCGTCGGCGGTGACCTGCTTGCGGACATTCGACCACAAGCCATCCGCGCCGATCAGCAGCGATCCCGTAACGCGATCGCCGCTTGCGACCATCGCGGTCACGGACGAGCCGTCCTGCTCGTAGCCCACCACTTCCGAGTTGACGCGCAGCTCGATCAGGTCGCTCTGCTCGCAGGCGCGCAGGAAAACGCCATGCAGGTCGCCGCGATGCACCACGGCGTAAGGGTTGCGGAAGCGTGCGCGAAAGGCCCCGCCGAGATCGATATGGGTTATCTCCTCGGCGGTGAGGGCATCCATCAGCCGCAGTTGATCGATATAGACCGCCATGCCGCGCGCGGCCTCGCCCACGCCGAGATAATCGAAGGCATGAAAGGCGTTGGGCCCGAGCTGAATGCCGGCGCCGATCTCGCCGAGCTTCGAGGCCTTTTCGAGCAGGATGGAACGGATGCCCTTTTGCGCAAGCCCCAACGCGGTCGCAAGGCCGCCGATGCCGCCGCCGGCGATCAGCACCGGTTTGTCGCCGGTCGCCGCCATCAGCCCGACCTGCCGAGATGTTCGAGCGCGTCCTCGGCGCGCAGCGGCACGCGCGAGGACTCGTTGTTGAGATCGACAAGCTGGGTGAGCAGCCGAAGAAGCATCTTGCGATCGGCCGCCTTCAGCGGCTGCAGCATGCGTGCTTGCGCCTTCTCGACCGAGGGCGTGATATCGCGCAGGATCGCCGCGCCCGCCCTGGTCAGGTACAGCAGCTTGACCCGCTTGTCCCCGTCCGACGGCTTCCGTTCGATCAGCTTCTTCATCTCGAGACGTTCGATCACGCTGCCGAGCGTCGAGCGGTCGAACGCGATCACCGCCGACAGCCGCGTCGCATCGATGCCGGGGTGGGTGTGGATCGCGATCAGCGCCGCATATTGCACCGGCGTGAGGTCGAACGCCTTGCATTCCTCGATGAACAGCGCGACCGCGATCTGCTGCATGCGGCGGAACAGATAGCCGGGCGCGGCATATACCGCGTCCATGGTGATGGGCTTATTCGGCATCGCTTTGCCTGTCCGGCGCGGCGTCGGCGAATTCCTGCATGGCCTTGGCGGCCGCCTCGGCCTGCAGCAGCCGCGGAAACGCCGCCACGTCCACGCCGAAGCGGCGCGCACTGGGCGATTGGGTAAGCACGCCGCCCTCATCGTCTTCCAGCGTCGGGACGAGCCCCTGCGGGTTGAGTACGAGATAATCCGGCGCGGTCTGTTCGCCCTTGCGAAGGTGGTGCGGCAGGTGCTCGGCGAAAAGCCCCTTGAGATTCAGGGCAATCCTGACCCTATAGGCCGCGCTGCTGCGAAAATAGCCGTGCAGCTTCAAAAGAACCTCCCCGCTTTCTTGTCGTTCGCTTGGTTGACGCTAGTCATATCGTCAGTATACTGTCAATCAAATTGAACCAACGGCAGCGATCAGGGAGGCCAGCATGGAAGCGGTGCAGAAGACGCCGGAACGCGAGGCGTTTTACAGGAAGATCGACGGCCAGAACCTTTCCGCGCTGTGGAATGTGATGAACGACATCATCACCCCCGAACCGCGCAGCGCCTGCCAGCCGTATCTCTGGAAGTTCGACGAAATCCGCGACTACATGAACGAGGCGGGCAAGCTCATCACCGCCAAGGAAGCCGAGCGCCGCGTGCTGGTGCTGGAAAATCCGGGCCTGCGCGGCCAGTCCAAGATCACGACGTCGCTGTTCGCCGGCGTGCAGATGGTGGTGCCCGGCGACATCGCGCCGGCGCATCGCCACAGCCAGTCGGCGCTGCGCTTCGTGCTGGAAGGCCATGGCGCCTACACCTCCGTCGACGGCGAACGCACCGCGATGGAGCCCGGCGACTTCGTCATCACGCCGTCGATGACCTGGCACGACCATTCCAACGAAACCGACAAGCCGATGTTCTGGCTCGACGGGCTCGACATCCCGATCGTGCAATTCCTCGATGCGTCCTTTGCCGAAGGCTCGAAGGAAGACCAGCAGCAGATTTCGAAGCCGGCCGGCGACAGTTTTGCGCGCTACGGCCACAACCTGCTGCCGGTCGGCGAAACCAGGAAGTCGAAGACGTCGCCGATCTTCAACTATCCCTACGCCCACACCCGCGAGGCGCTGGAGCGCGCCAAGGCCCGCAACGAATGGGATGCCTGCCACGGGCTGAAGCTGAAATTCTCAAATCCCGAGACCGGCGACTACGCCATGCCGACCATCGGCACCTTCATCCAGCTGCTGCCGAAGGGCTTCAAGACCGCACGCTATCGCTCGACCGACGCCACGGTGTTCGCCGCGATCGAAGGCAAGGGCCGCACCCGCGTCGGCGACCAGACCTTTGAATGGGGCCCGCGCGACCTGTTCGTGGTGCCGAGCTGGCGCTGGGTCACGCACGAAGCCGATGCGGATTCGGTGCTGTTCAGTTTCTCGGACCGCCCGGTGCAGCAGAAGCTCGACCTGTTCCGCGAGGACCGCGGCAACGCGTGAGGTCGCACCGCTCTTTCCTTCGTCATGCCCGGGCTTGTCCCGGGCATCCACGACTTTCTCTCCACAGGACGCAAAGACGTGGATGGCCGGGTCAAGCCCGGCCATGACGGCGGCTGTGACTAGATTGCCGGCACGTTCACCGCCAGTGCAGCAGCCGCGCTTCGAGCAAATTGATCAGCTTGCCGACCGCCAGCCCGAACACCGACAGGATCACCACGCCTGCCAGCAGTTGATCGGTCTGCATCAGATTGCCCGCCTGCAGCACGAAGGCGCCGATGCCATACTGCGCACCGATCATCTCGGCGCTCACCACCAGCAATAGCGCCACCGACGACGTGATGCGGAAGCCCGCGAGGATCGACGGCAATGCGCCCGGCCAGATCACGCGCCGCACAATGGCGTGGAACGGCACGTTGAAGCTCTGCGCCATGCGGATGAGATTGCGCGGCACCGCATCGACGCCGCTGTAGACCGAGATCGCGGTGGAGAAGAACACGCCGAGCGCAATGGTCGCGATCTTCGGCTCTTCGCCGATGCCGAGCCACAGGATCAAGAGCGGCAGCAGCGCGATCTTCGGGATCGGAAACAGCGCGGAGATGAAGGTGATGCCGACGCTGCGCGCCAGTGTCGACAGACCGATGGCAAACCCGGCCAGGACACCCGCCGCGGTACCGATGATCCAGCCCGCGCCGATCCGCATGATCGACCAGGAAACGTGCTGCAACAGCGCGCCGGAGACGGCGAGCTTCCAGAGCGCGACCGCAATGGCCGAGGGCGGCGGCAGGAACAGCGGATTCACCCAGCCGGCACTGCCGGCGAGCTGCCACAGCGCCACCACAAGCGCGAGCGCGGTCCAGCCACCGCGGCGTCCGACGCCTGGCACGAAGCCGCCACCGCGAAATTCGACTGGCCGCGGCTTCCTGGCGGCTGCGTCCTCCGCCTGCTGCGGCGCGCGGTCAAGCATTCTGCACCTCGCGCTCGGCGTCGATCGCCTCCCCGCGGATCAGCGACCACAACTCGCCCTGCACGGTCATCAAATGGCTGCGCGCCTCGGCCGTGCTGCGCTCGCCGCGCGGCACCGGGATGGTCACGGTCTCGCGCACACGGCCCGGCCGGCGCGACAGCACCACGATGCGGTCGGCGAGCCGCACGGCTTCCTCCAGATTATGCGTGACATAAACCGCGCCCATCGCACCATCGGCGAGCAGACGGATGAAATCCTCCATCAAGAGCTCGCGGGTCTGCGAATCCAGCGCCGACAGCGGCTCGTCCATCAGCAGGATCGCCGGCCGCACCGCGAGCGCGCGGGCAATGCCGACGCGCTGGCGCATGCCGCCGGAAAGCTGCTTTGGATAAGCGCCGCGGAAATCCGTGAGCCCGGTGCGGCGCAGCGCGTCGTCGATAATGGCGCAGCGCTCGCCGGCGGAAAGCCACGTGTGCAGCAGCGGGAAGGCGACGTTCTCCTCGGCGGTGCACCACGGCAGCAGGGCAAAATCCTGGAATACGAAGGTCAGCGGATTGAGGCTGTCCGCCGGCGGTGCGCCGCGCAGCTCCGCCGCACCGGAGCTCGGCTGCAGCAGGCCGCCAAGGATGGAAAGCAGCGTGCTCTTGCCGCAACCGGATGGACCGACGATCGCCACCACGTCGCCCGCGCGCACCGTGAACGAGACGTCGTCGAGCACGTCGAGGTTGCCGAAGCGGTGGCTGATATGGTCAGCGATCAGGTCCATGTCTTGTCCCGGTCTCTCCACGTCATGGCCGGGCTTGTCCGGCTCGGCCCGGGCATCCACATCTTTCTTGGCGTTGAAGCGCGTGGATGGCGGGGACAAGCCCGGCCATGACGAAACAACTAGTCCGGCTTCACGTAGTCCCTAGCGAGAATCTTGTCGACGCCAAATCCCTTGTCGACAAAGCCCTGCTCCTGCAACCATTCGATCTGGTTGGCGACGTTCTTCACATCGAGCTTGCCGTCCGGATCGACATAGGCGCAGTTGCCGACCACCTGCTCGACCGGCAGGTTGGTGTATTTGGCGATGATCTCGAGCAACGGTTTGGTCTGATCGTTGATCTCGGCCTTGCCGTCCTTCACCGATGCCAGGATCACGTCGTGATATTCGCGGTCGGCGCGCACCAGCGCTTCGAGCAGCCTGGTCGCCATCTGCGGATTGCCCAGCGTCTTCGGCGAGGCGAATACCGCCCCTAACTGCCACGGCGTCTCGTCGCCGACCCAGCCCAGGAACTTTGCGCCGTTCGTTTCCAGCAGCGGACGCGCGGTGGAGGCCGGCAGCAGCGCCGCATCGATGGTCTCGCCCTTTAGCGCGGCAGCGGCGTTCGACAGCGACTGCAGCGGCAATACCCTCACGTCCGAGAGCCGAAAGCCGTATTTGTCGGCAAGCAGGCCGAGCGAGTAATGGAAACTGGACCCGACTTGCGTCACCGCCACGCGCTTGCCGGCGAGATCCTTTGGCGACTTGAGGCCGGCATTCCAGGCGACGTTGCTGGCGAAATATCCGATCAGGGGATAGCCCGCCTTTTCGCGGCTCATGCCGCCGATCACCTTCAGCGTGCCTTTGCCGGCGAGATTGTAGAGCCCCGCGGTGAACGCCGTGATGCCGAAATCCACGTCGCCGGACGTCACCGCGACCGCGATCGGCTGCGCCGCGTCGAAGAATTTCAGCTCGACCTCGAGCCCGGCCTCCTTGAAATAGCCCTTGTCCTGCGCGATGAACACCGGCGCCGAGGACGACAGGCGCAGCACGCCGATCCTGGCCTTCTCCGCATCGTCGGCCCGCGCGAGGCCGCCCGCCGCCACCGTCAGCAGGCCTGCGAGCGCCAGCCGCAATAGTCCCCTCATCACGTTCCCTCCACGCTCCGTAGGGCGGATCAGCTCAAGCGTAATCCGCCGTCTTGCCGCATCGGCGGTCAGGCTGCGCCAAGCCGCCCTACAGGCCTTCTGGCACCTTCTGGTCCCGCCCGACGAAAGCGCCCTGCTCTCTTAGCTGTTGTTGCAACTTTTCGACCGCAATGTCTCGCGGAATCGTGTTGCCCGACAGCGCCAGCGCGGCAGCGCCGCCGGCTGCCTCTCCCATCGCAAGGCAGGCGCCGGAGACCCGCGCGGCCGACTGCCCGTCATGGGTCATCGAGGCGCACCGGCCGGCGACCAGCAGGTTATCGATGCGCTCCGGCACCAACATCCGGTACGGCAATTGGTTGAAGCCGCGAGATTCCGGAATCGGCGGGAACCTGAACACGACATCGCCCGCGACATGCGACTCCATCGGCCAGCCATTGACCCCGATGGAGTCCTCGAACGAGGCGCAGCCGAGCACGTCCTCGCCGGACAGCATGTAGCCACCGATCACGCGCCGCGTCTCGCGGATGCCGAGCTGCGGCGGCAGATCGACGATGTAGGATTTTTCGAAGCCCGGCACCGTGCGCAGGAATTCGAATGCTTCGATCGCCTGCCTGCGGCCGTCGATTTCGCCGCGGGTGAGCTCGTCAGGCTCAATGCCGTTGATGGCGCGGCCGTCGCTGCGCGACACTTGCGTGAAGTTGACCCGCCATTCGATGCCGGACTTTTGCGGCCGAACGATCGCGCCCTTGCGCGGGAACTTGTGGGTGCCGGCGGCTTCCGCCTGCTCCATCAACGCCGGGATGGCCCGCCATGCCTCGCCTGCCTTCTGTGGATCGACGCCGTTAAGGCGGAACATCATGGAGGGAAACAGCATGTGGCCTTGGTCGTCGCCGACCTCGAACCGCGCGCCGGCCCAGGCCGCGAGATCGCCGTCGCCTGAGCAATCGATATAGATATCGGCGCGCACCGCCCTTCGCCCCGCCCTGGTCTCCACCATCAGCGCGTCGACGCGGCGCTCGTCATGCATGACGACGCCGGCGCCAAGCGCGTGGAAGAGAATGTCCACTCTGTGATGAACGAGCAGATCGTCCGCCGCGACCTTGTAGGCCGCCGTGTCATAGGCCTGCGCCAGGATTTTTCCGAGGATCAGATGCGGCGCGTTCAGCCCGTCGAGCCGGTCGATCCGGTCAAGCAGATCGGAGGCGATCCCCTGCACCACGCGGTGCATCTCGCCATGCACGTTGGCATGCAGCCCGCAGAAATTGGTGACCCCGGCCGCCGTGCCCATGCCGCCGAGAAACCCGTAGCGCTCGATCAGCAACGTGCGCCGCCCAGCGCGCGCTGCCGCGACGGCGGCCGCAATGCCGGCGGGCCCGCCGCCGAGCACGGCGACTTCGTATTCGCCGTAGAGGGGCACCTGTCGTGCAGGTTCTGTTATGGTTCCCGGCGGCAATCCGATCATCCCTTGAGCATCCTGAAAAGAGCGACGGCTTTTGCCATCGGCTCTTGCGCCAAATCAACCACGGCCGCTTCACATGGTCTAGTTTCGTGACCGTCCCCCGGAGCCGACGATGAAGCAAATCCTGGACAAGGCCGAGGTTGCCCTCGAATATCCCGACAAGTTCTACAGCGGTACCTTCGAGCGATCGTCTCGCTTCGAGGCCCGCTTCGACCCCGTCGGGGTTGGCCTGGTGCTGGAGCACCCCGGGGATTCCGACGTGCGCAAGTCCGTCCACATCCATGTCAATTACGGGCTGCTGGCCGAAATTTTCGCCCAGCTCGCCGCTTCGGCCTCGCGAATTCCCGCCGACGAGCCGCATCGCGCCATGCTCGCCGAGCAATTGACGGCCCTGCATCGCGCGGTCAGCGGAACATGTAGTGCAGCAATGAAAATCGCAGCTTGCCTTTCCACCCTACTGGCCGCGCTTGCGGCAACCACGTCGGACGCCGCGGCGGGTGACGCCGGCAACGGCAAGATACTTGCCGAACGATGGTGCCAGACCTGTCACGCCATCGCGGCCAACCAGCCGATGGCGGTAACCGAGGCGCCGGCGTTTGCGAGCATCGCCAGGAAACCCGGTTTCGACGAAGCAAGGGTGGCGACCTTCCTGCTCGCCCCGCATCCGAAGATGCCGGATATCGGGCTTGGCAGGGATGCCGCGGCCGACCTCGCCGCCTTCATCGCGAGCTTCAAGTAGTCGCCCGCCGCCGGGAGCGGGCCTTGCCCCGGATAGCCGGAATTGGGAAAACGGCCCGAACAGGACCGAGACCTTGATGCTGCGTCTGCTACTCCCGCTGGCCTTGCTTGTGCTCGCCGCGCCCGCGCGGGCGGTCGAGCAGAATTGCCGGTTCATCCAGGCCAAGGCGGAACGCGAAGCCTGTTACAAGCGGCAAGAGGCCGAGCTTGCGGCCAGGCGCAAGCCGGAACAGCCGGCGGCAACGACCAGCGATTTCGAGACCATGCAGTTGCAGCGGCGCGAGGATGCGGAGGTCTACCGCAGCATGCGCGGCATCTGCCGCGGCTGCTGACCTTACGCCTTCGCGCTCCATCGCCCCGCGCGCTTCTCCGCAAACGACGCCAGCCCCTCGGCGGCTTCCGCGGTCTGGCGCTTGGCGGAGTGCAGGCTGACGAGGCGCGCGTAGGCCGCATCGTCGACCGCCATGCCGCCGAACGAGCTTTCCATGGCCAGCCGCTTGGTTTCCGCCAGCGCATCCGGCGCGTTGGCGAGAAGCTGCTCGACCACCTTGTCGCCGACGCTGTCGAGTTCGGCCATTTTCACCACCTCGTGCACGAGTCCGATGCGGCGCGCCTCCTCGGCCCCGAAGCGTTCGCCGGTCAGCGCATAGCGGCGCACCTGCCGCACACCGATGGCGTCGCACAGCTGCGGGATGATGATCGCCGCGGTCAGGCCCCAGCGCACCTCGGTGATCGAGAACATCGCGTTGTCGGCCGCGATCACGATGTCGCAGGCCGAGATGACCCCGGTGCCGCCGCCGAAGCAGCCGCCCTGTACCAGCGCCACCGTCGGCACCGGCAGCGTGTTGAGCCGCTGCACCGCTTCAAAGGTCGCGCGCGAAGCGGCTTCATTATCGGCGGGCGACTGCGCCCGCACGCTGTTGATCCAGCGCAGGTCGGCGCCGGCCTGGAAATGCCGGCCATTGCCCTTCAGCAAAACGACGCGCAGCGGCTGGCCGCCGAGATCGTCCATCGCCGCGAGCACGCCCTGGATCAGCGCGGCGTCATAGGCGTTGTTGACTTCCGGCCGGTTGAGCGTGACGGTTGCGACCCCGCGGTCATCGAGATTCCAAAGGACTGGGCTGGCCGACATCGCGCGCTTCCTCCGCTTCAATGGTTGAGCGGCACTATGGCGCAGGGTGCGCGCTGCGATCCATCACTTTCTGCCGAGGCCGGCCGCGCCGGCCGCATGACACGATCCGGTTGCGCGCGGGGGCGAGGACGTGGAAACTGGCGCTCCATCCGTGAACGGGATTTTCCATGCGCATTTGTATCTTCGGCGCGGGCGCCGTCGGCAGCCATCTGGCGCTGCGCTTGGCGCGCGCCGGCAACGAGGTCTCCTGCGTGATGCGGGGGCCGCATCTGGCCGCGGTGCGGAAGAACGGCCTGACCATGCGCATCGGCAGCGAAGAATTGAAGGCGACGGTGAATGCCTCGGACAATCCTGCCGATCTCGGACCGCAGGATTTCGTCATCAGCACGCTGAAAGCAACCGGCGTCGCGGCGCTTGCCGACGGCGCGAAGCCGCTGCTCGGCGACGACACCGCGATCGTGTTCGCGCAGAACGGCATTCCCTGGTGGTACGAGATCGGCCTTGCCGCCGACCATCCCGCCACGCCCGACCTCGGCTTTCTCGATCCCTACGGCGCCCTGCGCGCGGCGATCCCCAGGGAGCGCATCATCGGCGGCGTGATCTTCTCATCCAACGAGGTAATTGCGCCGGGCGTGGTTGAAAACGTCTCGCCCGAGCGCAACATGCTGCTGGTTGGCGAATGCGACGACCGCGAGGGCGAGCGCATTGCGCGGCTGCGCAGCGTGCTGGAAGCGGCGCAATTCGCCTCCGCCGCGGTGGCGCAGATCAGGGAGACGATCTGGTCAAAGCTGCTCACCAACATGTCGATGTCGGTGATGTGTCTGCTCACCGGCCAGACCGCGCGAGCGGTGCGCGACGACCCGGCGCTGGCCGACGTGATCCCGCATCTGCTCGATGAAGCGAATTCTATCGCGCAGAGCTGTTATCCCGGCGTCAGGCGCGTTACCCGCACCGGGCCGGCGCCGAACCACAAGCCGTCGATCCTGCAGGACTACGAGCGCGGCCGCGCCATGGAGATCGACGCGCTGGTGCGCGCGCCGGCGGCGTTTGCACGCAAGGCCGGCCTTGTGACGCCGATGATGGACCTGATGGGCGCGCTGGCCATTCAGCGCGCCCGGGACAAGGGGCTGTACGCGCCCTGATCGACACGACAAAGGAAACGCGAGGAAACCGCCATGCAAGTCAAAGGAAAAGTCTGCGTCGTCACCGGCGGCGCCAGCGGCATCGGCGAGGCGGTGGCGCGCGCCTATGCGGCGGCCGGCGCGCGCGGCGTCGTGGTCGCGGATCTCAAGACCTCGCGCGAGCGGCTCGCCGCCGTCGCCGGCGATATCGACGGGCTCGCGGTCACCTGCGATGTCGGTCTCGAGGAAGACATCAAGGCGCTGATCGCGGCGGCCGAGGCCAAGTACGGCGCGGTGGACGTATTCTTCTCCAATGCCGGGCTGTCGCGCAAGGGACAGGAAACGGCGCCGGACGCCGACTGGGACGTGAGCTGGCGCGTGCACGTGATGAGCCACGTCTTCGCGGCGCGCGCGCTGGTCCCCGGCATGCTGGCGCGCGGCTCCGGCTATCTGCTCAATACCGCGTCCGCGGCGGGCCTGCTCGCTTCGCTCAATTCGATGCCCTACGGCGTGACCAAGAATGCAGCCGTGGCGCTCGCTGAGCATCTGGCCATTCAATATGGCGACCGCGGCATCCGCGTTTCCGTGCTGTGTCCGCAATCGGTGCAAACTGGCATGACTACGCCCGGCCCGAGCGCGGCCCGGGTGGACGGCGTGATGCAGCCGCCGGAAGTCGCGCGCATGGTGCTCGATGCGATGGAGGAAGAGCGTTTCCTGATCCTGTCGCACCCGCAGGTGCAGGAATACATGGTGCGCAAGGCCGCCGATCGCGGCCGCTGGCTTGCCGGCATGCGCCGCCTGCGCGACAAGGTGTACGGGCCGCGCTCATCGGCTTGACCCCCGCCATTTGCGAGCGAAGCGAAGCCATCCGGCTTCCTTTCATACGGCACGCAGGCTGGATTGCTTTCGTCTCTTCGCTGCTTGCAATGAAATCTAAAGCCTCACTTCGGCGCGAACGCCTGCAGAATTCCCGAATAGGCCTTCGCGCCCGGCGTCGCGTAGGCGCCGCGCCGCGACGTCGTCAGTCTTAGCGCCGCCAGCGCCTCGGCCTGCTTCACCGCCGCGGCGACGCCGTCGACCACGGGCACGTCGAACTTGCTCGACAGCGCCCGCGCCAGGTCGGCCATGCCGGCGCAGCCGAGCACGATGGCGTCAGCGCCCTTGTCCAGGGCGCGCACGATCTCGGCTTCCAGCTTCCCGCGCGCGCCGGAGCCCGGCTTTTCCAGGTCGAGCACCGGCACATTGCAGGCGGTCACCGCGGCCCGCTCGGCAAAGCCATAGCGCCGCGCCAGCTCTTCCAGCGGCACAATCGAGCGCGGCAGCGTGGTGACGATGCCGATGCGTTTGGCAACCTGCCCCGCGGTGACGAGCGCGGCCTCGCAAATCCCGACCACGGGATAGCGCGCGGCCGTGCGCGCGGCGTCGAGCCCCGTGTCGTCGAAGCAGGCGATGATCGCAGCATCGGCATCCGGTGCATTCTGCAGCGCCTGGATCAGCCCGGGCACGGCAAAGGCTTCGTCATAAAAGCCTTCGATCGAAGCCGGCCCCATCGCCGAGGTGACCGCAACGACTTCGGTGCCGGCCGCAGCGACGGCACGCGCGGCTTCCGCGATGGTGGCGGTCATGGATGCGGTAGTGTTGGGATTGACGATCAGTATCCTTGTCATGCGCGCATCGTAGCGGCGAATACAGGACGCGCAACGACAAGCGGGCGTCGATCCGGGGCCAGAACCGCGGGACGCGGTGATGCGAGGCCGAAGCCCTGGCTGTTTCTCACAACGCCGCCCCTGTGGCTATGGATCCCCGCGTTCGCGGGGACGACAGGCAGGGAGATCAGCGCAAGACCTCATCTGCCCAGGCCGCGAATGCGTCGAGGATCTCCGCCAGCACTTCGCGGTCATCGCGGCCCGAGCTCTTCAGCACGTGGAAGGAATGATCGGCGCCCTCGGCGACGTGCAGCGTGGCTCTGCTGCCGAGGCCTTTGACGACCGGCTTGAGCAAGCTCAAATCCGCCAGTGCATCGCGCGTGCCCTGCAGGAACAGCGTCGGTATCTTGACCTCAACGAGATGCTCGGCTCGATCCGACGACGGCTTGCCGGCCGGATGCAGCGGGAAGCCGAAGAAGGCCACGCCCTTGACGCCTTCGAGTGGCGCCTTTGCCTGTGCCTGCGAGGTCATCCGCCCGCCAAAGGATTTGCCACCGGCGAGCAGCGGCAGTCCCGCGCAGAGCTTCGCAGCCTCGGCCACCGCCGCGCGCACTGCGGCCTGCGCCAGCGCAGGCGGATCGGGCCGCTTGCCGCCCTTCTCCATGTAGGGAAACTGATAGCGCAGCGTCGCGATGCCGCGCTCGGCGAGGCCCGACGCGATCGCTTCCATCGAGGCGTGGCGCATGCCGGCGCCGGCGCCGTGGGCGAAGACGTAGCAGGCCCGCGCGTCCTTTGGCCGTAGCAGCAGCGCCGAGACATTGCCGGCGCTGCCGACGGCAAATTCCAGTTCCTGCGCAGAACCCATCGCATCGCCCGCGGGCGGCGTCAGCCGGTCGCCCTGATGTTGTTGTCGCGAACGACCTTGCCCCAGAATTCGAGTTGGCTGGCGAAAAACTTCTTGAACTCGGCGGCATCGCCGAGGATCAGCGTCATCATCTGCGTCTCGCGCAGTTTTGCGGTCACCGCGGGCTCGGCGAGAATTTCGTGGATGTCCCTGGCGATCTTGCCGGTGACATCGGCGGGCGTGTCCTTGGGTGCGAAGACGCCCCACCAGGCCAGCGCCTCGACGTCGGGGAAGCCAGCCTCGATCCCGGTCTGCGTGTCCTTGAGTGCCGGCAGCCGCTCGCGGCCGAGTTGCAGGATCGGCCTGAGCCTTCCGCCGTCGAGCTGCGGCGTGATCAGCGCGGCCGAGCCGGCGATGAGATCGACATGGCCGCCAAGCACGTCGTTCATGGCGGGACCGCCGCCGCGATAGGGCACGTGCAGCATGTCGACGCCGGCCTTGTTGCCGAGCAGGGTCATGGCGAGATGGCCGAGCGTGCCGATGCCGACCGAGGCATATTTGATCGTGCCGGGCTTTGCCTTGGCCGCGGCGATGACATCCGCAAACGTCTTGTAGGGCGTGTCGGCATTGGCCGCGATCACGTAAGGCGCGGTGCCGACCAGGAACACCGGCACGAGATCCTTTTCGACATCAAGCGGCGGCTTTTCGAGGATGGCCGGGATCACCGCATGCGAGTCGAACGTCACCAGCAGCGACGAGCCGTCGGGCGCACTCTTGGCAACTTGCAGTGCGCCCAGCGAGCCGGCAGCGCCGGACTTGTTCTCCACGATCACCGTGCGGCCGAGCTTGGCCTGCAGCGGCGCCTGCAGCATGCGCGCCAATGCGTCGGTCGAGCCGCCCGGGGGGAACGGCACCACCAGCGTCATGGTGGAGCCCTGCGGCCATGCCGGTGTCGCCGCCAGCGCCGCCGCGCCCGCGAGCAGCCCACGTCTCGTGATCATCGCATCCTCCAAGCATTGCTGCGCTGGTTTGTCTTGCGGCTCGTCAGGTCGTGCCGAAGCCCGAGCCGGGCTTCTTGTATTCCGGCCGCGGCGGGCTGAAAATATCGAGCACGCGGCAGCCTTCCGGTCCGGCGCGCATGGTATGCGGCACATTGCCCGGGGTGCGCCAGAAATCGCCCTTCTTTACCTCGATCTCCTCGTCGCCCTGAACGCGGATGGCCGAGCCCTCCAGCAGCACACCCCATTGCTCCTCAGGATGATGATGCAGCGTGCCCTTGGCATGCGGTCCCAGCACCACCACCGAGAGCATCGCCTGCTCGCCGGAGAAGATGCGGGTGGTGACGCCGGCCGCGAGTTCGCGGAACAGGCCGTCGACCGGATTGTCGAGATTGTGGAATTCCTCGCGCTGGCTCATCGCTTTGTCCTTCTCTTGTGCCGATCAGCTCTTGCCATAGCTGCCCTGATAGCGGCCCTCGCGGATCGACACCAGCGTTGCTTCCTCGCGCGCGATCTGCGCCTTCACCGCCTCCAGCAGGGTCGGCGCGGCCGCCTGCGTGAACGACACCACGCCGTCCTCGTCGCCGACCACGATGTCGCCGGGCGATATCACCATGCCGCCGACGGAGACCGGCACGTTGATCTCGCCCGGCCCGCTCTTGTAGGGACCGCGGTGGATCACCGACCGCGCAAAGCACGGGTAATCGTCGCCGGCAAACGCCGCCACGTCGCGGATCGCACCGTCGATGACGTAACCCTCGGCGCCGCGCCACTGCGCGATGTTTTTCATGATCTCGCCGATCAGCGCCCGCGACTCATCGCCGCCGCCATCGACGACGATGACATCGCCGGGACCTACCATTTCGAGCGCACGATGGATGGCAAGGTTATCGCCGGGCCGGGTCTTGACCGTGAAGGCCGTGCCGACCAGTCGTCCGGTACGATGGAAGGGCTTCAGCCCGACGCAGCCGGCGAGACGCGACAGATTGTCCGAGATGATGGATGTCGGCGCGTCCTTGAACGCCGCGATCAATTTGGCATCGGCCTTTGCCGTCGCCGGCATTGCAATCGTAACGCTCATATTGGTCGCTCCCCTCGGCTTCGGCGCTTGCCATCAGCGCTCTTCTCGCACACCAGAATGACACGGCGAAGGCCGCCTTGCCCACAGACGCGAACCGAGGAGCGGGGCTCCGCGGCGCGCGGACGCGCTTGGGCCAGGTTGTTACAAGCCATGGAAAACTGGCGATCCCGGCATGACTCGAACATGCGACCTACGGTTTAGGAAACCGCCGCTCTATCCAGCTGAGCTACGGGACCGCGAAGCTGCCTCATACCAGAGCGGGCGCTTCACCGGAAGCCGGGCGGGATGCGATAATTGCGCTGACGGCGGGGACTGTTCAGGCGAGGAACCGCAGTTCCGGCTTGGCAATCGGGGGGCTGTCGAGCGTGGCCTGCGTCGTTCGCGCGGACTTCAGCCGAGACGACAGCGCAAGGCATCGGCGGAGTGCGGCATCAGCCTGCCTCATCTGGTTACGCAGCTCGCGCTTTTCGAATATGGTGAGCGAGGGATCGCCGAGGCGGCGCCATGCGCCGGCCAGCCACCGTTGCAAGGTGGCGATGTGCTGCTGAATTTCCCGCTCGGTCATTCCGGCTCGGCCAGATGATCAATGTGCTGTCGGAACTGTAGCTGATTCGGGCGCAAGCCCATGCAGCAAGACGCGCGGCAGGATTTCATTGGTTAAGCAATCCTTAAGTCGAGCGGCGGGCAAACTCCGGCGCAAAATACGGCGCAAAATACGGCGATTGGTAAAGGTCCGGCAAATGCTACCGGCGGACGCCCCGGCCTGCCGCAGCGCGGCGAAAACGTCGGCAGGTTTGCACGCTCGACCGGCATCCATCCGTCGCGAACGCATGCGCATGCGGTTCCTTCGGCCGATCGCGGTCGCGGCGAAATCCGGCGTGTAAACTTACTCTTAGCCGCTGCTGCCTAGGGTGGGCGCCTCGGGGTCAGAGTAGAGTCTTATGAAACTGCGGCTTCCCAGCGTCCTGCAGATCACGATGGTCCTGGCGAGCCTCGCAGCTTTCGTGATGGGCGGGCATTTCGCCGCCGAAGGCGTCATTGCACGGCAGCAGGCAGGACAGCTTCTGGAGTTGACCGACGTGGCGCTTCGCAGGTCCGAGGCCGCGGTCGATTTCGGCGCGGCAACGCTGGGTGACCTCGCCAGGCGTGGCACGCTGGGCTGCGATCCGGCGTCGCTGCAGGCCATTCGCTTTCAGGTCTATCAGCGCTCCGGGGTCAAGGACATCCGCCTGGTGAATCGCGACGGATCAATCGTCTGCTCTGCCTACGCCGAGACGCTGGAGTTCGACAATGGCTGGGCGGAGCGGTCGGACATGCTGCCCTCGCCCAGTCAACCCGTCCTGCTGTTCCGCGTCGACCAGATCAATGGCATTGCACTTGGCGTTCTCACGGACATCGACGACAAGCGATCGCTGGTGGCGATCCTCGGCATCGATTCCGGCATGTTCGACATCATGCCCGCCGAGTTGCGTGCGAACAGCGAAGTATCGCTGACGCTCTCTAGCGGCGCCGCCATCCGGCAATTCCCGCAGCAGTCACCCGGCGAATTCCTGGATGCCGTCAGCTTCGCGAAGCCGTCGCCGCGCTACCCGATCCAAGCCTCGCTGCGCGTCGAACGCGGCGCGTTGATGCACTGGCGCACGGAGTCCTACTGGCCGACCATATTCGTCGCAGCCGCACTCGGGCTGTTGTTCGGCGTGCTGCTGACGCGGGCAACCGCGAAGATCGAAGGCCCGATCGCCGACATCGACAACGGCCTGGCGCGCCGCGAATTCAAGCCGTTCTACCAGCCGACCTTCGACCTGCGCAGCGGGGCCGTGCACGGATGCGAGGTGCTGGCGCGCTGGATACGCGCGGACGGCAGCGTCATTCCGCCGGCGCAGTTCATTCCGCTTGCCGAGACCAGCGGCCGGATCGAAGCCATGACCTGGCAGATCCTGGAGACGGCCCTCGGCGAATTGCAGCCGCGCCTGCGCGACGACAAGCATTTCAAGGTCTCCGTCAACATCGCGCCGCATCATCTGCTCAGCGACGGCTTCATCGGCACATTGCGGGGCGTCGTCAGCGGCGCGAAGGTTTCCGCACGGCAGATCGTGCTGGAGGTGACCGAGCGCGCCGAGCTTGCCGACCTCAAGAAGGCCGCCACGGTGGTGGCGGAGTTGCGCGAGCTGGGCTTCCGCGTTGCCATGGACGACGTCGGCGTCGGCCATAGCGGGCTGTCTCAGATGAAGGCGCTTGGCGCCAACATCATCAAGATCGACAAGTTCTTTGTCGACACCATCACCCAGGACGGCGCCGCCGCGACCATCATCGGCACGCTGGTGCGTCTGGCCAGGGATCTGCGCATGACCGTGATCGCCGAGGGCATCGAGACCCGGGAGCAGGTCGATGCGCTGGTGGCCTGCGGCGTCGAAGAGGGCCAGGGCTACCTGGTCTCGCCGCCGCTGCCGTTCGCAAAGTTCGACGGTTTTCTGGCGCGGCGTCAGGCCGGGGCGTTTTCCGAGGACGCGGTCCGCTCGGCCGCCAAGGTCGCCTGACTCCTACTTCGCCATGTTGCCGCGCAGCTCGCCGCCAGGATTGGCCGCGGTGTGGATGTTGGCGTACCACTTGCCGGCCAGGAGATCGGCGACCTGTGCGTCGGACAAGGTCGCGGTGCCCTGAATTGGACTCTCGAGCGTCCTGAAGGGCACAACGATGCCGGCGTTCTTGCCGGACTCGGCCGGGCCATGAAAGTGTGCGCCGACGGGCGGCCCGGTGAGATACTTGAATGTCACGGTCCAGGTCAGGACCTTGGTCTCGGTGTTGAGGGTGGCCTCCGCCTTGCCGGTGGCGGGGCTTGAATTGGGCGGCACCTCGTTCGAGCCCTTCAGGTCGGCCTTCAATGTGATCATTTCGGCACGCGCAGCGGTCAGGCCAAAACCGGCAATCAAGGCGACGGTGGCAACGAAGCAGGCAGGCTTGTTCATGCGGTCCTCCCGGGGACATTCCCGATTGCAGCAACACCGACCAGAAGCGAAAATTTCCCCGGCAGCAAACATGACGCGAGCGTGAACGCCAACGCGCCGTTAGTCGCATTGGCCGTTAGTCGGATTGATCGTCACACAACAGTCATGCGCGGCCCGCTACTGCGCTTCGCTCGGCTTGGCCCCCGATGCCTCGACCAGCTTGGCCACGCGCGGCAGGTCGGCGGCGAACAGGCGGGCGTGCGCCTCCGGCGACATCTCCTTCTCCGGATACGGCACCGTTCCAAGCTGCTTGAACTTGGCCACCACATCGGGATCGGACACCGCCTTGCGCAAGGCGTCGTTGAGCGCGGCGATGATCTCCTTCGGCGTGCCCTTCACCACATAGAGGCCGTGCCACATGGTGTAGTTGATCTCGGGCATGCCGAGTTCGGCCGTGGTCGGCACGTCCTTCAATTCGTCGAGCCGCGTGGTCGAGGTGATGGCGATGCCGTGCAGCTGCCCGCTTTGCACCTGCTGGATCGCGTTGGTGACCTGGTCCCACAGCAGGTCGATCTGTCCCGCCAACAAGTCGGTGATGGCAGGATTGGAGCCGCGATAGGCGACAAAGGTCGGCTTGAAGCCGAGCACATTGCCCATCATCACGCCGCAGAGATGGCTGTTGGTGCCGATCCCGCCATGGGCGAAGTTGGCTTTGGCGCCCTGCGCCTTGATCCAGTTCACGTAATCCTTGGGCTGCTCGCCGGGGATGGTCTTGCGTCCGACCAGCAGCATCGGCGCGTTGTTGACGAGACCGATCGCCTCGAAATCCTTTGCGGTGTCGTAGCGCAGGTTGGTGAACAGGCCGGGGGCGGCAAGCAGCGCCACATGGTTGATCAGCACCGTGGTGCCGTTGGGGTCGGAGCGGGCAACCCGCTCATTGGCGCGCGTGCCGCCGGCGCCGACCACGTTCTCGATCACCACGGGCTGGCCGAGGGTGCGCGACATCTGGTTGCCGATCAGCCGGGCCACGGTATCGGTGCCGCCGCCGGCGGAGTACGGAACCACCAGCGTGACCGGCCGCGTGATCGCCTGCGCCAAGGCATCGCCGATGCCCCCGAGCGCCAGCAGTGCCGCCGCGAATGAAGTGATGCCGCCCAACCGTGTGAACATGATCGCCTCCCTGTTTATTCTTTTGGGCGAATCGTAGCGTTCCGGCGTGCCGAAAAGCAACGGGGGCCCGCCGGTCGTGATCGTCGCAGCTTGGGCCGCGCGTGAAAAAGCAGAGGAATATCAATCCTCCGCCTGCACAATGCAGGCAAATCTGGGGTTTGCCGGAAAAATGCCCGGTTCAGGGGTGACAAGCCGCTCGGGAATGGGCGACAATCTCCCGGAAATTGTGGTGTGAGACTTCTACCCTTGCGAACCGCGTCAGGCGCGTTGCTTTTCGTTGCCGCGATCGGGGGCCTGCTGGTGCTGGCGCCGGATTCCGCGCGCGCGCAATGGTGGCGCAGCACGCCGTCCGATTTCGAGGATTGCGCGGCGCTTGCCGGCAAGGCCTCGACCAAGGAAGAAACGGCCGCAAAGCTCTCCGAATGCAACGCCAAGTTCGCCGGCCGCCGCAAGCCGGGCGGCGGCTATACCTATTACGATTTCATGCAGAACCGCAATTTCGACATTGCGGGGCCGAATCCGACGCCGGAAGAGCAGAAGAAGATCGACGAGGAATACATCGCCCATCTCGAGCGCGAGCGCCGCAACAGCGCCGCCGCCGCGCTCGCGGCGAAGCATCAGGAAAAGCAGCAGCAACAGCTGCAGCAAGTCGCGCTGCGCAGCACCGAGAAGGTGCCGGTGCCGGTGGCAAGCCCGTTAAAGCAGCCTGCACCGCGGACGCGCTCGATGAGCAGCTGCGTCAAGGGCACGTTCTCCTGCGAGTGGCCGCGGCTGTCGGAGAGCATCAACGATTTCAAGCGGCTGTTCGGCGCCACGCCGCCGCCGAAGGAAAAAGGCAAGCGGAGCTGACCCCGCTCTTGCCGCTGGCGTCCCCGCACCTGCCGCGCGGTTACTGCTGCGGCGGCTTCCTGGACTTCGGCTTCGGCGGTCGCGGCGCCGGCGTGTAGATGGTGGTGGCCGAGCCGCCGCCGCGGCTTTCCTGCAGCCGTTTATCGTAGCCGGGCGACGGCGTCGCCGTCGGCGGAACAGCCTGGGCGGGCGATGCCAGCGCAGCGGCCATCAGCACCGAAAGTGCCAGCCAAACGGGCTTCATGGTGATCCCTCCACTGCCGCAACAAATGTGCTGCTTCCGCGCTATTTCAAGGCAAGCCCGTCAGGGACGGATTTGTTCGGGCGTCAGGCCGGGCGAGCCCTTCGCGTCAGCCTCCGCCTTGCGGATCAGTTCGACGATGCGGCGCGACAGCGGTGCTTCAAGCCCGCGCCTTGCCGCGATCTCGGTGATGACGCCCTGCAGGTAATCGATCTCGGTGCGGCGGCCGCGCTGCAGATCCTCCCACATCGAGGAGCGCGCCTGCGGATCGATCTTCATGGTGCGGCCCAGCACCGTCTCGAACAGCGCATCGGGCAGCCGCAGCAGCGGCGGCATCCAGCCGACCGGCAGCGGCGCGGTCGAAACCGGCTTGATGCCTTCGGCCTTGATGGCGGCAAGCGCCTCCTCCACCTGGTCGGCATACAGCCTGCGCCATGGCCGTTGCGCCAGTTGCCGGCGCAGCGGCAGATCGGCCAGCGCATTGAGCGCGTTGTTCAGGTTGAACAGCAGCTTGCCCCACTGCACGCCCATGATGTTGTCGGTGGTACGCACCTTCAGCCCCGGCACCGAGAGCTTTTCCGCGGTGCCGTCCGCATCCTGTTCGATCGCGATGTCGCCGGAAGTGGCGCGGTGATACCGCCCCTCGCCGGCCGCGAGCACGTTGTACGGCACCATTCCGCCGAGCACGCGGCGGCCGGGCAGTCTTTCGCGCAGCAGAGCGGCATTGCTGACGCCGTTCTGCAAGGAGACGATCACGGCGTCGGCGGGCGCGTGTTTGGCAAGGATGTCGGCCATTGCAGCCGTATCGGTGCTCTTCACGGTCACCAGCACGATGGCAGTATCGGCAAGGATTCCAGGATTTTCAGACAGGACGAACTGATCGGCCGGAAGCCGCCGGTCAAGACCTTCGAAGCTGGTCAGATGCAGCCCGTTCGCCGTGATCTCGCCGATCGCCCGCGGCCGCGCCAATAGCGCCACGCGGCGGCCGCCGGCCGCCAGCATTCCGCCGACGAAACAGCCGATGCTGCCCGCCCCTGCGATGCCGATCGGCCGTTCAGAATTCATTCAGTCGTTCCTTCCTGTCGGCTTCACCTTCGATAGCAGACCGCCCGGCGGCTGCCTATCGAAGCGGGCGCCCTGCCTTGTAACCGTCATCGCGCACCGTTATCCTTCGGCCGCGGGGCAAGGAAGCTTACGGGAGACAACCATGGGTTTGCTCGACGTACTGAACGGCATGCAGAACGGCCCGCGCGGCCCCTCCAAGCCGAGCACGGATGCCGGCGGCGGCATGTCGCCGATGACAATGGCGATCCTGGCGCTGCTGGCCTGGAAAGCGGTCAAGCATTTTGGCGGCAGCAACAGCAGCCAGCCCGGCGCTCAGCCGGCTCCGGCGCCCGCGCCTACTCCGAAGACCATCAATGCCGGCATGCCCGGCGGCAGCGCCGGTGGCATGAGCGATCTGCTCAAGGGCGGGCTCGGCGGCCTGCTGGCGGGCGGTGCGGCCGGCAGCATCCTTTCCGGCGGGCTTGGCGATCTCGTCAAGCAGCTGCAGCAGGGCGGCCAGGGCGAGGTCGCCGATTCATGGGTCGGCAAGGGTGAGAACAAGCCGATCTCGCCCAGCGATCTCTCCAGCGCGCTCGGCGCCGACCAGATCGACGCCATCGCTGCGCAGGCGGGGCTTTCGCGCAACGACTTGCTGCAGGGCCTCAGCCAGTATCTGCCCAGCGTGATCGATCATCTCACGCCGGACGGGCGGCTGCCGAGCGAGCAGGAATTGTTGGGCCGGCTCTGACCACGTTAGAAAAAGGACGTTCACCATGAGCGGCATCATCTGGATCATCGTCGTCGGTTTCGTCGCCGGCATCATCGCGCGCATGCTGTCGCCCGGAGCGAACAACCCGAGCGGCTTCATCCTGACCACGCTGCTCGGCATCGCCGGCGCGTTCCTGGCGACCTGGATCGGCCAGACGATCGGCTGGTACGACACCGGTCCCGGTGCCCAGGGCGCCGGCTTCATCACCGCCACCATCGGCGCACTGTTGGTGCTGTTCATCTGGAACCGGCTGGTCGCGCGCGGCGCGATACCGGACTGGAACAAGTGACGGGATCTCCGCCGTCATTGCGCGGCGCGTAGCCGCGAAGCCATCTCCGTGGTTGCGGCACCATGAATTGCTTCGCAGCACAGCAATGATGGGGCGAGGCCGGCAGTTGACCTCGCCGGATCCGCAGCCCTCACTGGATCAAATGCATCCCCGCATCCATGCGGACGAACTCGCCGGTCATCTGGCCGGACTGCGGCAGCGCGAGGAAGCACACGAGCTGCGCGATGTCGTCGGCGGTTGACGCCGACTTCAGTGGCACCCGCGCGATCACGGCATCGCGCACCTGTTTGGCGCCGGCCTCGCCGCGGCCCTTGGTGAACCAGGGCGTATCGATATAGCCGGGACATACGGTGTTGACGCGGATCAGCGGCGCCAGCGCGCGCGCCAGCGATTGCGTCATCGTGTTGAGCGCGCCCTTGCTCGCGGCATAGGCCACCGACGAGCCGCCGCCGGAAATGCCCGCAACCGAAGAGATATTGACCACCGACGACGCGCGGCCGCTCGCCTTGGCGCCGGCTTCCAGCAGGGAGCGCGCGGCACGGACCATCTGGAACGGACCGATGGTGTTGACGGCGTAGATGCGCTGAAAATCCTCCGCCGACAGCCCGTCGAGATCGTGATGCGGCACATGCTTCGTCGTGCCGGCATTGTTGACGAGAATGTCGAGCTTGCCCCAGCCGTTCGCGGCCGCCGCGATCTTCCTGCAGTCTTCGTCGCGCGAGACGTCGCCCTGCACCACCAGCACCTCGGCACCGGCCTTGCGGCACAGGTCCGCGGTCTCATCGGCTTCCTTCTTGCTGTTGGAATAGTTGACGATCATCTTGCCGCCGCCGCCTGCCAGGATGGCCGCGGTCGCCGCCCCCAGTCCCGAAGCCGATCCCGTCACGATCGCGTACAAACCATCCTTGGACATCCGATTCCTCTTGTTGTTTCGAGCGCCTTGTTCCGGCGCTGGCATACCATATTGCGCGGCCTGTCAGGGCAAGTCGATACTCCGCTCGATGGAATAAGGCCTGCCACGCCCGGCATATTCCACCTGCGCAACCGGCCCTGCTTCCGGCGCTTGTCAGGCCTATGGCTTTTCCCCATCATTAAGCGCAAGAACAGACCGCACCTTGGCGCGCGAAGCCGCTGCCGGGATAGCCAAGCAACATCGGGGAGCGCCGTGGCGGAGAGTGAGAACATTGTCGTGGAGACCGCGGAGAAGATCTTCGCCGATCTCGCCGACGCCCAGACCATCAATCACGACAAGAAGGGCGGGTGGAAGTCGCCGCTCTGGCAGGCGCTGAGCGAAGCCGGCCTGCCGCTGGCCTGGGTAAGCGAAGACTGTGGCGGCTCCGGCGCGAGCCTGGCCGAAGGGTTTGCGGTGCTCAACGCCGCCGGCCGCCACGCCATTGCCGTGCCGCTTGCCGAAACCATGCTTGCCGGCTGGCTCCTGGCACAGGCGAAGATTTCATCGCCTGAGGGCGAGATGACGGTGGTCCCGGCCACGCCCCGGGACCGCATCATCGAGAACGCCGACGGCACCCTCTCGGGCCGCGCCCGCAACGTGCCCTTTGCCAAGGCGGCAAGACATTTCGCCGTGCTGGCGGGTCACTCGATCGCGCTGGTCGATGCCTCAAAATGCCGGATCGAAGCCGGCATCGGACTTGGCGGCGACGACAGCGACACGGTCGTACTCGACAAGGTCGAGCCCGTTGCGACGAGGCCGGCGCCGAAGGGTCTTGAACAGACCCGGCTGATGCTGATGGGCGGCGTGGTGCGCTCGCTGCAGATCGCGGGCGCGCTGGAGGCGATGCTGGAAATCAGCGTGCGCTATTCCAACGAGCGCGTCGCCTTCGAGAAGAAGATTTCGAAGTTCCAGGCGGTGCAGCACAACCTCGCCAAGCTCGCCGGCGAATCCGCGGCGGCTCTCGCCGCGGCCACTTCCGCCGCCGACACGATCGCCAACGCCAAGGGCTTCGACGACGCCGTGTTCCTCGAGGCTGCCGCCGCAAAAATCCGCTGCTCGGAAGCGGCGGAAAAGGGTAGCGCCATCGCCCATCAGGTGCACGGCGCGATTGGCTTCACCATCGAGCACATCCTGCACCGCTTCTCGCTGCGGGCACTCGCCTGGCGCGACGATTTCGGCTCCGAGAGCTACTGGGCCGTCGAGCTCGGCAAGCTCGTTGCCGAGCGCGGCGCCGATGAATTGTGGCCCCTGGTGGCTTCGCGCTGATCAAGAGAGACGAGACAAAATGACCGCAGCCCTCCGTTTCGATCCGATCCGCCTGCCGGAAAAGTGCGAGCAACTCCGCAAGGAAGTGCGCGCCTTCCTCGCCGAGGAAATCGCCGCCGGCACCTTCGATCCGCACCAGCCCAACCGCGAGGACACCGACGCCCCGGAATTCTCCCGCCGGGTCGGCGCCAAGGGCTGGCTCGGCATGACATGGCCGAAAAAATACGGTGGCCAGGAGCGCTCCTTCCTCGAGCGCTACGTCGTCACCGAAGAGATGCGCGTGGCCAACGCGCCGACGCGGCGCTTCTTCGTCGCCGACCGCCAGAGCGGCCCGGTGCTGCTGAAATACGCGCCCGAGCACATCAAGATGGATATCCTGCCGCGCATCTGCCGGGGCGAGATCTGCTTTGCCATCGGCATGAGCGAGCCGAACTCCGGCTCGGACCTGTTCGCGGCGAAGACCCGCGCCACCAAGACCGACGGCGGCTATCTCATCAACGGCACCAAGATCTGGACATCGTCGGCGCACATCGCCGACTACATGATCGCGATCTTCCGGACCTCGCCGCCGACCAAGGAAAACCGCCGCCACGGCCTCACGCAATTTCTGGTCAAGATGAAGCAGCCGGGCATCCAGGTGAATCCGATCGGCCAGATCACCGGGCAGTTTGAATTCAACGAAGTCGTCTTCACCGACTATTTCGTGCCCGACGATCACGTGCTCGGCGAAGTCGACGGCGCCTGGAAGCAGGCGACGTCCGAACTCGCCTATGAGCGCAGCGGGCCCGAGCGCTTTCTCGAAACCTATTATGTGCTCACCGAGCTGGTCCGCGCCGTCGGCAAGAATCCGGACACCCGCAGCGCCGAGGGCATCGGCCGCCTGGTGGCGCAGGTGCACACCATGCGCCGCATGTCGGTTTCCGTCGCCGGCATGCTGCAGGCCGGCAAGGAGCCGGTGGTGGAAGCCTCCATTGTCAAGGACATCGGCACGATCTGGGAGCAGCAACTGCCGCACCGCGTGCGCGAGCTGGCGGCCTTCGTCGAGGAGACCGCCACCAACCGCGAGACGCTGGAGAAGCAGCTGTCCTTCGCGATCAAGACCGCACCGAAACTCACCATCCAGGGCGGCACCACCGAAGTGCTGCGCGGCATCATCGCGCGCGGACTTGGCTTGCGCTAGGCGCGCGGCCGGGCCTGCGCGAATTCAACGAGGAAACGTCATGAGCAAATACACCGATATCGGCGTCGAGAAGCACGGCCACGTCGGCCTGATCGAGATCCGGCGGCCGCCGTTGAACTTCTTCGACATCTCGCTGATCAACCAGATCGCCGACGCACTGGAAGAGTTCGACCAGGACGTCGAAATCCGCGCCTCGGTTCTCGCCGCGCAAGGCAAGGCGTTCTGCGCCGGCGCCAATTTCAGCGATCCCAAGCGCCAGGAACAGGAAGCGGCCGAGGCCGCCGCCACCAAGCGGGGCGATCCCGCCGACAGCCTCGGCTCCATCAACAGCCTGTATCTGCACGCGGTCCGCATCTTCCGCGCCAAGAAGCCGGTGGTCGCCGCCGTGCATGGCGCAGCGATCGGCGGTGGTCTTGGCCTCGCGGTCTCGGCCGACTTCCGCGTGACCTGCCCCGAGGCGCGCTTCTCCGCCAACTTCACCAAGCTCGGTTTCCATCCCGGCTTCGGTCTGACGACGACGCTTCCCGAACTGGTCGGCCGCAACAACGCCGAGCTGATTTTCTACACCAGCCGCCGCGTCACCGGCGAGGAAGCCACCAGGATGGGCCTCGCCAATCTCTGCGTGCCGCAGGACCAGGTCCGCAGCGAGGCGATGAAGCTCGCCAACGAAATCGCCGAATGCTCTCCGCTCGGCCTGCTCTCGACCCGCGCCACCATGCGCGCGGGCCTCGCCGACCGCGTATTGGCCGCAACCAACCACGAACTCGCCGAACAATCGCGCCTGCGCGCGACGGAAGATTTCAAGGAGGGCGTGAAGGCCACCGCCGAGCGGCGCGTGGCGAATTTCAAGGGGCGGTGAGTTCTTCCCGCTCCCTTCCGCACAACCGGCACAGTGTCCGGCGGATTTGATCCGCCGACAACAGCGGGCTCGGACCCGCGTCATGACAGTTTATTGTCAGAAGGCAGGGCCGACGTATCTGAGGCGGCTTATGTCGGATTGTCCCTGCTCGGGGAATTCGAGCGTCGGCGTGACATGCCCGACAAGTATGCCGGGTGTCACTGCCGTCTTGATGTACTTCGTCTCTCCGGCCGCCAACTGGAACGTGACCACATTTTCGACCTCGGTTGCGGTCGTCACGGCATATTTCCCTGGCGGGCGGTCGACAAAAGAGAACCCGCCGGGCACAGACCTGCCGACGACTTCATTGTTCATCCGAATCTCGGGTTGAATGGCCGATCCTACCAATTCGGCTGGCCGGGTGAAGTAGACGCGGCCGAAACCGGGCTTTAACGCCGGCATCTGCAAAGGCGCTTCATCGAGTCCACGTGGACTCGCACAACTCGCCAGCAAAAATCCGGCAAGCAAAAGGGGCAGCGCCCCGACTTTCAACCGCATATGCCCCGTCTTGATTGGAAGACGCCCAATTCCAAATCGAGGAACGCAGCGCGCGGTTGGCAACCGCCTCGCTGTTTCCTCGTCCCACGGCATCAATTTAGGCATACGCGCCTAGATTGTGCAAGACGGAGCGTATTATTCTTAAGCCGCAAGCCTGAACTTCACGCCGCAAAGATCGAAAGCATCGCCGTCGACCTTGTAGCCCTTCGCCTTGGCTGCCTCGCGTACCTTGACGACATCGGCGACGCGGAACGTCAGCCCCGTCATCAAATCCAAAGGCCCGTTCACGAACCGAAATATCGCATTCGGCACCTTCAGCATCGGACCGTCCGGGCCCTTGGTGGCGGCGACCCCGATGATCTTGCCCCAATGCTCGGCCAGCCCCTGCGGATCCGGGCTCTGCATCTCCACGTCCGTCAACGCCAGCGTGGTGTCCTTGCGGATGGACTTATGCCAGTCCGGGCCGGCCGGCGGATAGCGGCCGAGCACGTCATCGCTGCCGGCGGTGTGGTTGAACTCGATGAAGGCGGCGCGGCAGTCGCGCGGGTGGAGCTGCACGCCGTGATAGGGCGCATGCGTGATCACGTTAGCCGTGCGCACGCCCATCGCATTGGCTTTCGCGCCGCGCGCATCCGGATCCTCGCAGCAGAAGATCGCCATGTAGCCGCCGCGATTGCCGGTCTTGTCGAGGAAGCGGCCGGCGGCGGTGCCGCCCTGCGTCGGCGCCACGACCTCCAGCAGGATGGTGTCGACCGGCAGCAGCGCGTTCTCCAAGCCGTATTTCGCGACATTGCCGTCGCGATAACAGACGTTGAGCCCCATGATCGCGGCGATGTCCGAAATCACGGGCTCCAGATGCGGCGCGACCAGGCAGATCTGCCGCAGGCGCATGTACTCCGCCATGATCAGGCCCCCTGGAATGCCGGCTTGCGCTTCTCGACGAAGGCCTTGGCCGCTTCCTTGTGATCGGCGGTCTCGCCGGCGCGGGTGTGATGGATCGCCTCGCCGTCGAAACAGGCTTCGAGCGGCAGGTTCTCGGCATTGGTGATGTTGCGCTTGATGAAGCCGAGCGCGATCGACGGCCCCTCCGCCAGCGACATCGCAAGCTCGCGCGCCGCTTCCTCGACTTCGGCATCGGGCACCACCCTGGTGACCATGCCGAGGTTGAAGGCCTCCTGCGCGGTCAGCACGGGCGACAACAGATAGAGCTCGCGCGCCCTGGCGCTGCCCAGCAGCTGGGTGAGGAAATAGGTGCCGCCGTAATCGCCGGAAAAGCCGACCTTGGCAAAAGCGGTCGTGATCTTGCAGGACGCACTGGCGACCCGCAGATCGCAGGACAGCGCAATCGACAGGCCCGCGCCTGCCGCGGCGCCATCGAGCTGCGCCACCACGGGCTTTGGCATCTGGTGCAGGATGCGCGAGACTTCCATGCCCTTGCGCAAATTCGCCAGCTTCGCCTCGAACGGCAGCGGCGCCCGCCCCTCCGCCATCGACTTGACGTCACCGCCGACGCAAAAGGTGCCGCCCGCGCCCCTGATCAGGACGGCGCGCACCTCGTGATCTTCGGCCGCGCGCCGCGCCGCATCCACCAGCCCGCGCGTCATCTCCGGGCTGAGCGCATTGCGCCGCTCCGGCCGGTTCATGGTGATGGTGAGCAGGCCCTTGTCGAGATTCTGCTGGACGATTTCGTTTGCGCTCATGGTGGTTGGCCTATTGTTTTGATGGATTTTTCATTCCGCAGCCGTCTTGCGAGCAGCGAAGCAACGGCGAGAGGGTCTCGGTCTCAATTCGATTTCTTCACCAGCGGGCAGCGGGAGGCTTCCAGCGGCTGAAACGCCTGGTCGCCCGGAACGGTGCCGACCAGTCTGTAGTAGTCCCAGCGTCCTTTCGACTCCGACGGCTTCTTCACCTCGAACAGATACATGTCGTGCACCATGCGGCCGTCCTCGCGGATCTTGCCGTTCCTGGCGAACATGTCATTGATCGGCGTTTCCTTCATCGCCTTCATGACGAGCGCGGGATCGGTGGTGCCTGCCGCCTTTACCGCCTTAAGATAATGGCCGACCGAAGAATAGACGCCGGCCTGCGCCGTCGTCGGCGGCCGCTGCCTGTTGCGCTCCAAGAAGCGCTTGGAGAACGCGCGCGTCTCGTCATTGAGGTCCCAATAGAAGGCCTCGGACAGCAGCAGGCTTTGCGCCGTCTCCAGGCCGATGCTGTCGATGTCGCTGATGAAGACCAGCAGCGGCGAGGCCTTCTGCCCGCCCTTCATCAAGCCGAATTCGGCGGCCTGCTTGATCGCGTTGATGGTATCGCCGCCCGCATTGGCAAGCCCGATCACCTTGGCCTTCGAGGCCTGCGCCTGCAGCAGGAAGGACGAGAAGTCCGACGTGTTGAGGGGATGGCGCACGCTGCCGATCACCTTGCCGCCGTTCTTCAGCACCACGTTGGTGGTGTCCTTTTCCAGCGCCTGTCCGAACGCATAATCGGCGGTCAGGAAGAACCAGGTGTCGAGGCCGGACTTGACGGCCGCAAGGCCGGTCACATTGGCCTGACCGAAGGTGTCGTAGGTGTAGTGGATCGTATAGGGACCGCAGGCCTCGTTGGTGAGCGCAATGGTCGCCGGTCCGCTGTACATGATGAGCTTGTTGCGCGCTTTCGCGATTTCGCCGGCGGCCAGCGCAGTGGCCGAGGCGGCAACGTCGAAGATCATCTCCACTCCCTGATTGTCGAGCATGTCGCGCGCGATGTTGGCGGCGACGTCGGCCTTGTTGAGGTGGTCGGCGACGACGATCTCGACCTTGCGGCCAAGCACCTCGCCACCGAAATCCTCCACCGCCATCCTGGCCGCGAGCTCGCTGCCGGGGCCGGTGATGTCGGCATAGAGGCCGGACATGTCGAGAATGCCGCCGAGCTTGAGAGGAGGTCTTGACTGCGCCAGCGCCGCGGTTGCCGACATCGCCAGCGCGCAGGCGAACGCGCCCGCAACAATCCGTTTCATGGAGACCTCCCCTTGATTTTCTTGCCGTTTGGCTTTGCGCCTCGCGTTGGCACGATCATGCCGCATGGCCACCAGCGCAGCAAGCCACGCGGCCATGCCGTCCGTCATGCGCGCAGCCGCTATTTCCGCTTAGCGGAATGGCTCATTTTTCATTCAATAGACCCTTGCCCGGAACGTGATTGATCTCGAGCCTGATGCCGTCGGGGTCCTCGAACAGCATCGAGTAATAGCCGGGCGCCCAGGAATCCTCGCGCGGCGCGCGGACGATTTTCGTTCCGATCGAGGCAAGGAAGGCATGCAGTTCGTCAATATCGGCGCGCTCGCGCGCGCGGAAACAGAGGTGATGCAGCCCGATCCGGTTCTGATCGAAGACGGCGCCCGCATGCTCCGGAGAAGGCGCACGGACCGCTACCGCGGTGCGGCCGCCGACGCAATAATACACCTGGTCGGAATCGATCACCGGCTTGAGCCCGAGGAACGGCAGCAGCTTGCGATAGAAATCGCGGGCACGGTCGAAATTCGCCGCGGTCAGGAAAATGTGCGCGATGCCGTTGATCTCCATGGTCTCCCCCTCGCTCGCGAATTCGGCTAGCCTTCCGGCCCGATGTCGCCAGCATACAGCCGCAGCCGCGCCCGTCGATTGCGAACTGCCGCGCTCGCAGCGCTGGCATCGCTTGCCGTGATCCCGTCCGCATTGGCGGCGCCCTGCTCGTTCGAGGCGCAAGGCGCAGGCCGCGTCGCCGGCGTGATCGATGCACGCAGCTTTCGCCTCGCCGACGGCCGCGAAATAAAGCTGGCCGGCATCGAGCCGGTTTCACCAGAAGCCGCAAGAAGCACCGCCGCGCTCTCGGCGCTCATCGCCGATCGCGAGGTTGCGTTGCGGGCCGATGACGATGCGCCCGATCGTTACGGCCGGCAGACCGCTTTCGTCTTCGTCGCCGGCACGGAGCGTTCGGTGCAAGCCATGCTCCTGGCGCAGGGCGAAGCGTTCGCCGCCGCGGACATACCCGACAAGGATTGCACGGCCGCCTTGTTCGCAGCCGAGGCCGACGCACGTACCGCAAAAAAGGGCATCTGGTCGGGGGACTCGGCCACAAAAAACGCGGAAAGTGCCGGCGATATCTTGGTCGGGAATGGGCGCTTTATGCTGGTGGAAGGCAGGGTTCTGTCGGTCCGGCAGGCCGGGGCAACGACTTACCTCAACTTCGGCCGCAACTGGACACGGGATTTCGCTGTGACGATCTCACGGCGCGTGTTACCGTCTTTCGAGGCGGTCAGCATGACGCCTAAGTCCCTCGAAAATCGACGGATTCGGGTACGCGGTTTCATCGAAACCCGGACCGGGCCGAGAATTGAAGTGCTCCGGCCGGGGCAGATCGAACTGCTCGTGAACTGACAAACGGCATGATCCCAAAATAAGGTACGGATCAGATCATGCGCAGAAGAGACGCGCTGAAGTGACAGGGACAGGACAGCGGATGGGACGGAAGGGCCGCAGCCTTTGGGCGGCGCCGGCGCTCCTTTGCGCCGCGGCCTGTCTGTCGGCCTGCGGCGACCTCGCCCGGTTCCAGACGCCCGGACCGACCCTCTCCTCGACGCCGGCCAAGCCGAACCGCACCGTGGCGCAGACGCCGGCCTCCGAGCGCGAGCATGAGCGTATCCTATCCTCCTACGGCGGCGTCTACGACGATCCGAAGCTGGAAGCGCTGATCAGCAAGACGGTGGACCGTCTCGTCGCCGCCTCCGACAAGCCCGATCAGGCCTATCGCGTCACCATCCTCAATTCGGGCGCGGTCAACGCCTTTGCGCTGCCGACCGGCCAGCTCTATGTCACGCGCGGCCTGATCGCACTTGCCAGCGACACTTCCGAACTCTCCTCCGTGCTCTCGCATGAAATGGCGCATGTCCTGGCCAAGCACGCGGCGATCCGCGAGGACCAGGCGCAGAAGGCCGCGGTGGTGACGCGCGTCACCGATCTGAGCAACGATCCGGACCTGACTGCGCTCGCGCTCGCCAAGACCAAGCTGACGATGGCGAGCTTCTCGCGCGCACAGGAATTCGAGGCCGACGGCATTGGCGTCGGCATTTCCGCCAAGGCGCAGTTCGATCCCTATGGCGCCTCGCGCTTCCTCACCGCGATGGAGCGCAATGCCGCGCTGAAGGCCGGCAAGGTCCAGATCGATCCGCGGTCGCAGGACTTCCTGTCGTCGCATCCGGCAACCCCGGAGCGCGTGCAGAACGCGCGGGCAAGCGCCCGGCAATACACCTCGCCGCAGACCGGCGAGCGTGACCGCGAGGCGTATCTCGCCGCCATCGACAACATCGTCTACGGCGAGGATCCCAGCGAAGGCTTTGTGCGCGGCCGCCGCTTCCTGCATCCCAAGCTGGGCTTCACGTTCGCCGCGCCCGACACCTTCACGCTCGACAACACCGCGCAGGCGGTGATCGGCGTGCGCGACGGCGGCACGCAGGCCATGCGCTTCGACGTGGTGCGCGTGACGGCCGATCAATCGCTCGGGGCCTATCTCAATTCCGGCTGGATGGAGAACGTCGACAAGAGCTCGGTCGAGGAATTGACCGTCAACGGATTTCCCGCAGCCTCGGCCACCGCCAGCGGCGACCAGTGGCACTTCAAGGTCTACGTGCTTCGCTTCGGCGCCGACGTGTATCGTTTCATCTTCGCCTCGCGGCAGAAGACCACCGAGAGCGATCGCAACGCCCGCGAGACCGTCAACTCGTTCCGCCGCCTCACGCTGGAAGAAATCCAGGCCGCGCGCCCGCTGCGCATCAAGATCATCACGGTGCAGCCCGGCGACACCGTGGAATCGCTCGCCCATCGCATGAGCGGCGTCGACCGCCCGGCCGAGCGATTTCGCATCCTCAACGGCCTGGAGGCGAACGCCCAGGTCAAGGTGCGCGACCGCGTGAAGATCGTAGTGGATTGATCGCAGCTTCTTCGCAGGATGGGTGGAGCGCAGCCAAACCCGTGCCCGTCATACCGGCACCGTGATGATGGGCCTCGCTTCGCCCCCGCCATGCTATTACGCAGGAAAGGCAGCGTCCCGTCATGGCAGGGAACGAGGCGACGAAGCAATGCAAAGCGAGGCACGCGGAAAATTGGATTGCTTCGTGCCGCCGGCTGTGGCGCATTCCTGCCGGCGCCGATAGCGCCCCCACGAACAAAAAGCCCGGCATCGCTGCCGGGCTTTTCGCTTCAGGTATTGGGATTCTTTCAGGCAGCCTCGTCCTCGACGGCGGCATCGTCGCCCTCCGTCTCGGCATCGTCTTCACCCTCGGCATCGCCTTCGGCAACCGCGTCACCCTCGGCCTTGGCGCCGCGGCGCGGGCTCTTGGCGAGCTGGCTCTCGATTTCCTTGACGGCTTCGGTCTCGGTCGAGTGCTGCACCACCGCGATCTCGCGCGACAGGCGGTCGAGCGCCGCTTCATAGAGCTGGCGTTCGCTGTAGGACTGCTCGGGCTGCGATTCCGAACGGTAGAGGTCGCGCACGACTTCCGCGATCGCGACGATATCGCCGGAGTTGATCTTTGCTTCGTATTCCTGGGCGCGGCGCGACCACATCGTGCGCTTGACGCGGGCACGGCCCTTCAGCGTCTCGAGCGCCTTCTTGACCAGCGCCGGATCGGACAGCTTGCGCATGCCGACATTGGCGACCTTGGCGGTCGGCACGCGCAGCGTCATCTTGTCCTTGATGAAGTTGATGACGAACAGCTCGAGCTTGGCACCCGCGATCTCCTGCTCCTCGATGGCGAGGATCTGGCCGACGCCGTGCGCCGGATAAACCACGAACTCGTTGGTCTTGAAGCCCTGGCGCTGGGTCAGCGGCTTCTTCTCCTCCACGCGCGGCGGAACCGGCGGCTTCACGGCAGCCTTCGGAGCGGCAGCGGCAACAGGCTTGGTGGCAACGGCTGGCTTGGTAGCGACGGCAGGCTTGGCAGCAGTTTTCGCGACGGCCTTCGAAGCAGACGACTTCAACGCAGCCGCTTTCGCGACAGTCTTGGCATTCTTGGATGACATTGCGCTTCTTTTATTGGAGGACTTTGCAGCCGCTGCCTTCTTGGCGACCTTCACGGACGCCTTGGCACGGCCCTTCGAGCTGCGGCTCGCTGCAGCGGTTTTCTTCGTGGTCTTGGAAGCACTCTGTTTACGCGTTTTCTGTGACACAGCCTGTGCGCGGGAAACTGCCACGCCCCTGTTTCAAGGTTTTTGACGGGAACCCATAGGGGCCAAGCGAGGCTGACGGGTTCGGCTAAATTGTGCCCAATATAGCACATTTTCCGCAAAAATCAAAGATTTACGCCCGATTCCGGGCGCTTCCGGGGCCGTTTTGACACTCTCTTACACAATTAGGGTTAAATACGCGCCTTTTATTAGGCCCGAAACGGTCCTAGCTGGGCCTTTAGAGCAACCGCCGAATCAGTCGCCGGTTCCCGGGTTTGGCGAAAAAAATTTCTCGAACTTGCCCTCGACGCCTTCCATGTCCTTCGCGTCGGCCGGCGACTCCTTCTTCTGCGTGATGTTCGGCCAGCTCTTGGCGTATTCGGCGTTGACCTCGAGCCACTTCTCCAGCCCCGGCTCAGTGTCGGGCTTGATGGCGTCGGCCGGGCACTCGGGCTCGCACACGCCGCAATCGATGCATTCGTCCGGATGGATCACCAGCATATTCTCGCCCTCGTAGAAGCAATCGACGGGGCAGACCTCGACGCAATCGGTGTACTTGCACTTGATGCAGGCTTCGGTGACGACGTAAGTCATCCAGGGCTCCGGAACGGTCCTATTACAGTAATATTGCAGCGGTTGCGTAGCGCAGGACGTGCGCTGCCGCAAGGGAAGCAGGCCGGCGAAAACGGCCGGATTTCATGCATTGCTCCCCGCGCCCAGATGGCTATCCGGAGGAGGATTTCAAATCCTCGTACAGCGCGCGCGCAGCGCCCGCATCGCCCCGCCGCTCGGAGAACCCGACGACCTTCATCAGCCGCACCGTGCGGTCGAGCGCGACGGTGATGACGTCGCCCGGCTTCACGGCATGACCCGGCGATTTCTCGCGCACGCCGTTGATGCGGACATGACCGCTCTCGATCAGGCTGGCGGCGGTGCTGCGGGCTTTCACCACCCGCGCGTGCCACAGCCATTTGTCGAGACGCTGTCTGTCCAATCCCGCTCCCTGTCAGGCGAGGCTCAGTCCTTGCGCGCGAGCTGCTCCTTGAGCGCCGCGAGTTTTGCGAAGGGCGAGTTCGGATCGGCGGCGCGGTTGTCGCGCGGATTGGCGCTCGACGCATATTGGCGGTGCGACGGACCGGACTCGCGGTCCCTGCGGCCGCCGCCCTTGTCGCGATCGCGGCCGCCGCGATCCCCGCGCTCGCCACCCTTGCGCTCGAACTTGTCGCGGCGCTCGTCCCGGCCCTTGCCTTCAAAGCGCTCGCGGCGGTCGCCGTGCTCCTCGCGCTTGGCTTCCGGCGGAGCCCCTTCGCGCGGCGCAGCTTCGCCGCCGCCCTCGCGCGGGACCCTGAAATCGCGGTGACGGCCCCGCCGTCCGCGATGCTCGCCGGACTTTTCGCCCTCGGCCGGCGGCGCGAAGGATGCCGCGGCCGCATCGCCGGCCTGCGCCGGCGCGGCACCGTCCCTGCGCTGATCGCGGTGGCGGTTGCGGCCGCCGCGCTGCTCGGGACGGGGGCGGCGTTCTTCGTGACGGCCGCCGGGACGCCAGACTTCGACCAGCACGGGCTCGGCCGCGGCTTCGGGCGCAGCGGCAGCTTCGGCAGACGGAGCTTCGGCCGCCGCAGATTCCGCGGGATTTGCTTCGGCCGGCGCAGGCTCGGACGACGCCGCCTCAACCGGTGCTCCGGCAGCGGCAGGTTCGCTCGCCGCTTCGAGCGGCGCGTCGGCAGCGACCGGTTCTGCAGCGGCGGCTTCGGCAACGGGCTCGGGCGCGGCAGCCTCGGCGACCGGCGCTGCCGCGACGGCTTCGGGCGCGGCAGTGTCGGCGGCGGCCGCTTCGGCTTGCACCGGGGCGGGCGCGGGCATCGCGTTGTCGTTCGCCGCAAAGCCCATGTTGAGCTCGGGCAGCAGCGCGAGTGAGGGCGACGGATCGGCGGAGACTTCCTGCTGCACCACCGGCTGCGTATCGACAGCCGCCGTCTCGACCTTCTCGGCCGGCTTCTCCGGCAGCGGCGGGCGGCGGTCCATGCGGTAGCCGAGCGCGCGCAGGATCGAGGCAAAGTCCTCGCCGGCCGAGCCCGTCAGCGAGGTCATCGCCTGCGTCACCACGAAACCGCGGCCGTCGAAAGCGCCGGGCGGCTTCGCGCCGGGCGCGGTCTCCTTCCAGGCCAGCGCCGGGCGGATCAGATCGGCAAGCCGCTCCAGGATGTCGACGCGCACCGCGCGCTCGCCGCACTGGCGATAGCCGAGCACGCGATAGGCATCGCGCGGCAAGGTCTTGTCGACCGCGAACGAGGTGCGGCCGGAGCTTGCCAGATGCTGCGCGCTCGACAGCGCGGAAAGATCGACATTGCTCTGCTTCTCCGCCCAGAGCAGCGACGCCAGCGCGCGCGCCGCCGGTTTCAGCAGTCCCGGGAAATAGATGTGATAGGCGCCGAACCGCACGCCGTATTTTCGCAGCAGCGCGCGCGAGGGCTGGTCGAGATCCTTCATCTCGGCCGCGATCCTGTTGCGCTCGATCACGCCGAGCGCCTCCACCAGCTGGAACGCGATGCCGCGCGCGATGCCGGTGACGTCCTCGGCCTTCGACAGCGCAAACAGCGGCCCGAGCAGCTTCTCGATATGCGTCTTCAGCCACAGATCGAGCCGGTTCTGCACCGCCTCGCGCGGCGCGCCGGTCAGCCGCTCGTCGGAGATGATGCGGATGCGCGGATGCAGCGCCTCTTCGGCCGCCACCAGCTTGGCCACCGCATCGCCGGTCCAGCGGATGGTGCCGTCGCTGGTCAGGATGAACTGATCGTCGGCCGCCGCCGCGAGCTTCTCCGCCCGCGCGTCGATCTCGCGCGCCAGCACCTGCTGGGCTGCCGCCTGCAGCGCCTTGGCATCGCTGCCGGCCTCCGCCGCATCCGGCGCAAAGGTAAAGCCGTCGAGCCGGCCGATGGTGTGGCCCTCGACGATCACCTCGCCGGTCTTGCCGATCTCCGTATTCAAACCCGTATTCTCCCGCAGGCGGCGCATCAATACACTGGTACGGCGATCAACGAAACGCTCCGTAAGCCGTTCATGCAGCGCATCCGATAATTTATTTTCGATCCCGCGCGTGACGCCCTGCCAGTGCTCGGGGTCGGCCAGCCAGTCCGGCCGGTTGGCCACGAATGTCCAGGTGCGGATCTGCGCGATCCGGCCCGACAGCGTGTCGATATCGCCGTCGGTGCGGTCGGCCTGGTCGACCTGGGTCGCGTACCAGGCGTCGGGAATGCGGCCCTTGCGCATCAGATCGCCGTAGATCGTGGTCACGAGCTCGGCATGCGCGGCCGGCGAAATCTTGCGGTAGTCGGGAATGGCGCAGCAATCCCATAGCCGCTCGACGGCTGTTGCGCCATGCGCGAGATCGCGCACCTCGCCGTCGCGCATGGCGTGATCGAGCACGCGCATGTCCTCGGCGATCGGCGCCCGCGTCAGTGCCTCATGATTGGGCGGCAGCGCCAGCGACACCTGCAGGGAACCGAGCGAGGCGAAATCCAGCCGCGAATTGCGCCATTGCAATGTCTTCACGCTGTCGAAGGAATGGTTTTGCAGCGCATTCACCAGCTCCGGCTCGAACGGCGCGCAGCGGCCCGTCGTTCCAAAGGTGCCGTTGCGCGTCGCGCGCCCGGCGCGGCCGGCGATCTGCGCGAACTCGGCCGGCGTCAGGCGGCGGAACTGATAGCCGTCATACTTGCGGTCGGACGCGAACGCGACGTGATCGACGTCGAGATTGAGCCCCATGCCGACCGCGTCGGTGGCGACCAGATAATCGACATCGCCGTTCTGGAACATCGCCACCTGTGCATTGCGCGTGCGCGGCGACAGCGAGCCGAGCACCACCGCCGCGCCGCCGTGCTGGCGGCGGATCAGTTCGGCAATGGCGTACACCTCGTCGGAGGAGAACGCGACGATCGCGGTGCGCCGCGGCTGCCGCGTGATCTTGCGGTCGCCGGCGAATTCCAAGGTCGACAGCCGCGGGCGCGTGATGATGGAGGCGCCCGGCAGCAGCTTCTCGATGATCGGCCGCATCGTCGCCGCGCCCAGCAGCAGCGTCTCGTCGCGGCCGCGGCGGTGCAGGATGCGGTCGGTGAAGACGTGCCCGCGCTCCAGATCCGCGGCGATCTGCACTTCGTCGACGGCGAGAAACGACACGTCGATGTCGCGCGGCATCGCCTCCACGGTCGACACCCAGTAGCGCGGCGATTTCGGCTTGATCTTCTCCTCGCCCGTGATCAGCGCGACGGCTTCGCTGCCCGCGCGGTCGGCGATTTTGTTGAAGACCTCGCGCGCCAGCAGCCGCAGCGGCAGGCCGATCAGCCCGGAGGAATGGCCGAGCATCCGCTCGATCGCCAGATGCGTCTTGCCGGTATTGGTCGGCCCCAGCACGGCGGTAACGCCGGCGCCGGGCGCCCGTCCATTGCCGAACGAGGCGTGAGAGGGAGAGAAGGCCATCTTGTCGGATTATCTATGTACGAGTGTTTGTTCCGTCATTGCGGGGCGCGCAGCGACGGCTTGTCCGCCCTGGCTGCAAAGAGCGAAGGCGGAAGCAATCCAGCTCTTTTCGGTGCGGCCAAGCGCGATAGCTTCGCTTCGCCCGCGACGAGGGACGGCGGGAAAGCTACGGGGAAAACGGGAACCCATTGATTCACTGAGGGCATTCTGCGCCGATCTGTCTCACTTTGCGACTACTCGAATTCATCCGGCGTCGCTTTCTTAAGCCTTGCGAACGAGTCTGGAACGAAAGAGGCCCGAATCGCTGACTCTGGCCGGCTCCTGCTTCGTTCACCGCAACATCTCGGCGGCAGCGGCGAAGGAGGCACTAGATCAAGTTTGCGGCAGGCGAACAAGGCATGGTTTGCGGCGGCGATTCCTTAAATTTTGCGCGGGCCCGAGTCGAATCAGAATCGGGGAAGAGTCAACGGGGATTCCGCGCTGTCGTGATCCGCTCTCACTGCTCGTCATGCCCGGGCTCGTCCAGGACAAGCCCGGCCATGACGCAGAATGGGTTTACTGCGTCTTCGCCAGCCGCGGCGGGATCGCCACCGTGTTGAACTGCGTCGCCTCCAGCACCGCCTTGCCGAACGGCGTCGGGATGGAAAGGCGGAACGGCACCAGCACGCGGGTGCCCGCGATCGGCACCAGCACGATCTCCATGCGCCGCTCGGTGGCGAGATATTTGATCACCGGCCGGTCGGGGATGTAGCCCGCGACGGGCGTGAAGTAGATGGCGCAGACCACGGCGGGGCCGTGATAGCCCTTGTCCGCCTTCACCGTTTCCATGCGCTTGAATTCGAGCTTCAGGTCATAGCGCAGCCGCCCGTCGAACACGGACGAGCCGCCGCGGCAGGCGTCGGGCCCGAGCAGTTCGCCATTGCCCGATACGCGCACCAGCGAGCTCGTCATCGGATCGACCACGCCCTTCTTGTGCTCGGCCGTGACGACGACGCGGTCGGGATCGACCGGGGGTTCCGGATCGATCGAGAAATCCCGGACGTTGCCGTTGGCGAGATTGATCTTGATGGTCTCGGATTTCTTCGACGACATCGTCGCCACGTAGTTCTGCGGCACCAGCGCGCCGTTGACGATCCGGCCCTGCGCCGAGCCCGAGCCGGTGCCGCCGGAAAACGCCTTCAACAGCCCCGCAGTCGCGCCTTGCGCGCTCGCCGAATAATAGTCGTCGCTGATCTCGATGCCCCAGGTGCCCTTGCCGACGGCGATGCCGGCGAGCGAGGCCTCGTAATGCGCCTCGAGCTTGCCTTGCGCCGATGCCGGCAGCGGCGCCAGCGCAAGGCACGCCGCCGCGCAAACGCTGGCGAGCCAGGCTGTCGCGGACAGCCGCAGGGGAACGCGGGGCAACTTGTTCAAGAACGGGTCCTGTTCTGGGCCTGCTGGTATCTAGGCAGCAAAATCGGCCCGGCAACTCGCTAAAATAAAGGCCCCTTCCATGTCGGAGTCGATTGCGCCCTTTATATGGTGGGTTAAGGCCCTGAAATCCAAGCCGAACCGCCCTCGGGCGCGCGGTTTCCGGGCCCGAAAACCTTGACGGAACGCCGCGCCGCCCCTATACGTCCGCCGTTCCTGGAAATGGACGAGATTTTGGACCCCCGCGGGCGCGATGAGCGCGCCGGCAAGGCGGGGATGGAAGAGGATTTTCCGATCATGTCGCGGCGCTGTGAACTGACGGCCAAGGGCCCGCTCGTTGGCCACAAGGTGAGCCATTCGAACATCAAGACCAAGCGGCGCTTCCTGCCGAACCTGTGCAACGTCACCTTCATTTCGGACGCGCTCGGCCGCAACGTGCGCCTGCGCGTGACGCCGAATGCGCTCAAGAGCGTCGACCACAATGGCGGCCTCGATGCGTTCCTGCTCAAGGCCCGCGCCGCCAACCTCTCGCCGCGCGCACTGGAACTGAAGCGGGCGATCGAGAAGAAGGTCGGCGGCGCCGCCGAGGAGAAGAAGGCGAGCTGAAGCTTACGGAGCCTGGGGCTGACTGGGGCGAGTAGCGGTCCGGTAGCGTGAGAGCTTAGGCGCAGTGTAAAAGTTTAGTGACGGCCGGGTCGGAAACGATCCGGCCGTTTTTTGTGAGCAAATGCCTCTTTCTGCCAATTGCAGCGCCTTGCCGAGATGCGGATACCCGCTATCATCATCGCGGCAGACAAATGCAACTTAGGGGGAGTAGTTGACTGTTAACATCGAAGAATTACGGGAGATCGCGTCGCAGCGCGACCGCTATAAGGCGCAACTGAATCGCATTCGCGCCCTGAACAAGCAAACTTCCTGCATCGAAGCTGCCGTTTCGAGTGCCTGCGACACTCTTAATTCGGGTACCACGTCCTTCGTAATTTACGGCGAGCCGCAAAGCGGGAAGACAGAAATGATGATCTGTCTAACCGCTAAGCTTCTAGACGATGGCAACCGCATCGTTATTCATTTGCTCAATGATAGCGTGCAACTGCTTCAGCAAAATCTTGATCGATTTCAACGCTCCAATCTTTCGCCCGCCGCTCGCAATTTTTCTGACGTGATCGAGCCGGAATATTCATTCGCCAACGGCTTTCATGTAATTTTCTGCAAGAAAAACGCCAGCGATTTAGCGAAGCTCAACCAGAAGCTCGAGAAAGTTGGCAAGAAAATCATAATCGACGATGAAGCCGACTTTGCCACCCCGAATGCGCTAATCAATAAGGGCGATGTCACTCGCATAAACGCCCTTATCAAACAGCTTATCCGCCACGATGGAATCTACATCGGCGTTACTGCAACTCCGGCTCGCCTCGACCTCAACAACACTTTCGATAACGACAACGAGAAGTGGGTCAATTTCCCCCCTCATGACGCGTATACCGGACAGGACGTTTTCTTTCCGCTCGATACGGGGGACGTGAAGTTTTCGCTACAAACGCTCCCGGATACAGATGATAGCCCAAAATATCTGCGGGATGCGATCTTCCGCTTCCTGATACGGGTTGCCGCCCTGAACCTTTCGACTGGTGTAGATGAGAATTTCTCGATGCTCATCCACACAAGCGGCAAGAAGCTGGACCACCGGTCAGACAAAAAGCCGATAGACGATGTAATGAATGCATTGGCCAATGTGCATTCGAAAAAGTTCGAGAGCTATATGCACGAGCTCGACAAAACTGCAGGGAAGCTATACGGCGCCGATCAAGTAGGTCGCATCCTCGGGTATATCGTCAAGAATTGCGATCAAACGACAACTATCATTATGAACAGCGAAAGAGACAAGAACGTCGACTTCAAATCCGCGACTTCGCCCGCAGCAATGTTCACTTTCGTTATTGGCGGCAACATCGTCTCCAGGGGCGTCACTTTCGACAACCTTCTATCCATGTTCTTTACACGCGATTCCAAGCACAAGATCCAACAGGACACTTACATTCAACGCGCCCGAATGTTTGGATCGAGGAAAAAGCATCTACCGCATTTTGAGCTGACCATTCCAGAGACGCTATACGTAGATTGGCAACGCTGCTTCGTGTTTCACAAACTTGCTCTCGAAGCCATAAAAACCAAGAAAGGCTCTCCCGTCTGGCTCGCCGACAGTCGCATTGCCACCGCGGCTTCCACCAGTATCGACAAGGCAAACGTTGACCTCGACAGAGGTGAAATGAGCTTCCCAATTTTCGATTATACAGATGAAGTCAAGCGCATCATCGGCAAGACAAACAATCCCCTGACATGTCTCCGCGCGATGCAGACTGAGCTTGGGGCCGACGCGCTCCCCGATTATCTGATCCGATACGTTGAGCGACTGCTCCCCAATGGACCGAGTTCAATCGCGATTCACGAGTCAAGCCGAGTCGAGAACATGCGAGATGCTGACGCGACAAAGATCGAACGTAAGAAAGGTCTTTTCGGTCAAGCTAAGCGCGATGCCCCAGATGCCTTGCACCATTTCAAGGTTTTCTTTAACGATCTAGGGAAGGCCCGACTCGTCTATCGCTTCAACGGAAACATCACTTTCCTGAAGAATGTGAAACATGCTGGATGAATACGAATTCTATCAGGGTGTGGTCCTTCGACAATTGGTCATCGAGAGTGATTACTCCGCTTCATTTCGCCCATTCGAGCGTCAAGGACGCATTACGGCTTTCGTGGTGAATGGCCGAGTGGGCGTTTATGTCAAACACTCCACAAAACGGATGTCGCCGTGGCGCTTTACTTTCACAATCGAACAGGCTTCAGATCTTCTTGATCTGGAGCACAGATTTCCGGACTCGTTTGCTGTTTTCGTGTGCGGGACCGATGGTCTAGTCACGCTATCATTCGCCGATTTGCATACCGTCGTGAGCTTTCAAGAGAGCGAAAACGCCTGGGTTAGTATCAGTAGACCGCCGCGCACTCAGTACGAGATCGCAGGGAATAGAGGTGAACTGCAATACAAGGTAGCGCGCGGAATAAATGTAATTCCCGAAACAATGAAAGCGCGCGTCCGCGAACGGTTTACGGCTAGCTGACCTGCACCGGTCTGCAACCACATCACTGAACTTGAACGCAATTGGGGCCAACTGTGAGCAAGACGTTCAAGAAGACCATCTATGAAATACTAGAGCGTGAGCCAGTCCATCCTTTTCCAGCCAGAATGGCCCCGGGCATTGCACTGGACATTCTAGCATCTGAACCCGAACCTATTCGCGTACTCGACCCGATGATGGGGTCAGGCACTGTGCTTGCCGTTGCTCGGGCTCGTGGCCATACTGCTTTCGGCATTGATATCGATCCTCTGGCAGTTCTCCTTGCTCGCGTCTGGACGACCTCGGTTGACGTCGCCGGAGTCGAAAGAAAGGCGCGCGACGTGCTAGAGAGAGCCGAAGCGAGATTATCCAACTGCAAGTTAGCGGACGCTTATCCCCGCTGGGCCGATCTCGAAACGCGCAGTTTCGTCAGATACTGGTTCGATGGTCACACGCGACGCCAGCTAACTTGTCTTGCAACTGCAATACGAAGCGTAAGAGACGCCCGCATTCGCGACACTCTCTGGTGCGCATTCTCTCGCCTTATCATAACCAAGCAAGCCGGCGCTTCCTTGGCGATGGATTTGTCGCATAGCCGACCTCACAAGGCGTTCAGTCGCGCACCAATCGATCCGTTCGACAAGTTTCCGTCGGCAGTAAAGCAAGTACTCAAGAATTGTATCGGACGCGATCAACGAGATCGGGGGCCGGCGGCGAAAGCAAAGTTGGGAGATGCGCGCAAGCTTCCTCTGCAGGATGGAACGATTGATCTTGTCTTGACCTCGCCTCCTTATCTCAATGCGATTGACTACATGCGTTGTAGCAAGTTCTCCCTTGTATGGATGGGTTACTCAGTAAACGAGCTTAGCGGCATTAGAGGTGATAGCGTCGGCGCAGAAAGTGGAGATAAGGGGGCTCGTGAAGATGAGGACATTGGAAAGATAATCACGTCACTTAGGCTCAGCCCTAAGCTTTCTTCACGGCACGAAGCAGTCCTCGCTCATTACATCGACGATATGCGCCAGGCGGTGATGGAAGCCGCACGCGTTCTCTCTCCAAGAGGACGAGCTGTGTACGTCGTCGGCGAGAACACCGTTCGCGGTACTTTCATTCCGAATGCAAAGATCGTGTCGGCAGTAGCGGAAATGTCGGGCTTGAAGACCGAGGGTCGTCGCGCGCGGCATTTGCCTGCCAATCGCCGCTACTTGCCCCCACCCACTTCCCAAAATGCGCCTGACGCGCTCGGAGCACGGATGCGTCGCGAGGTCATCCTTTCGTTTTCTAAGGTAGCTTAGCTCGACACGATGCCAGCACCCGTCAATAACGGCTGAAGCCACAGCCTTCGCAAAACCGCGCCCTGTGGTTATGGGTGCCGGATCGCGCTTCGCTGGTCCGGGACGACGGCGGGAGTTTTCGGCGAGCGACGCAGGCCGCATCACCCCGCCGTGCCCCTCAATTGAACCACTCCAGCACGCCGCCCAGTTCGACGCTGCCTCGGCCGCGGTCGCCGCAGGCGGCCAGCGCGCTGCGCTCGTAGGCGTAGGTCGAAAACGGCGCCGCCCGGTCGACCAGGTGCACGCGCGCGCCGAGCGCGTGCGGCATCGCCAGGTCCATCTCGAAAACATCGCCGCAGAACAGCGTCGAGGACAGCGCGGCGAGGTCGCCCGCCAGCGCGCGGTGGATCGCCTCGAAATAGGCGCCGCGGCGCAGATACAGCGGCCGCTGCAGAAGCCCCTGGTGGGCCGCGGGCAAAGCTTTGAAGCGGGCGGCGTCCCGCGCCGAAATCGCGCCGGTATCCGGCCAAGTGAGTTCGCAGATGCGGAACTTGCCGGCATCGCTCTGCACGGTGATCTTGTCCTGCAGATCCTTGCGCGCTTCCAGCAATTGCGCAAGCCTGCCCGAGATGAAGGCCGAACTCGAGTTCGATACGATGATGATCCGCGCGCCGCGCCCGACGATCGCGGCAAAGGTGTCGAGCGCGTCGTCGCGCCACGGCGCCACCGCCGTCGCATAGGCCGCTGCGTTGATGTTCGGCAGCGGCCGCGCATCCTTGCGCTGACGCAGGATCAGCTTCGCGGCCTCGTCGGCCATGATATAGGGGTCCGCCGCCGCCGGCGCCGCGGGACAGCCCGCCAGCATCCAGCCGGCTTCCGGCGAGTGCGCCCGCACCACGGCCTGCGCGTCCTGCCATTCCTGCGGCGAGACCTTGAAGCCGGCCTCGTTGAGGCCGACGAGATAGAGCTCGAGATAGTGCGCGTAGACCGGCGGGATCTGCGTGCAGGTGCCGTCGAAATCCAGAACCACCTGCTTGATGGGATCAGGCTGCATGGGCGTTACCTCGCTGAAGTGCTCGTTCTGAAGACCGGGCGGCGTGACGTTACGAAGTGGCGTGCCAGGTTGTAAAGCCGGGACAGTACCAACCGGGACTGAACCGCGCATGACAGCCGGACGCCGTGCCGGGATAATTGTGCCGGCGATGTTCCCGCTGTCGCCTCTTTGTCCGCCGCGGAATTTGCGGCGCGGGCGCAACAAGTGTTGCCTCCGCGCCACGACGGGCAAATCACCCCGGAATCGCGTCAAGCCCGCCGCGCAAAAATATTCCGCTTTTCAGAAACACAATTTCATGCCATAAGCACCGCACCTCGCGCCATCAGGAGGGACGGATCATGATCGTCACGATACGAGGCGCGGGCTGCGATGGCCGTCTGGGGCGTGCGGTGATGCTTCACCGGACGACACGCCAGCAGGCGGACGGCAAAGCCGTGTGGTCCCGGCGCCGCGACCGTGGCGTCCATCCGGGCCTGCCTGTGCGGGCCCGGCAACGGTGGCAAGCAAACGCCGTTCACCGGGGAGAGCGCGGTATAAGCCGTAAAGCCATTGCGCAGGGAATGCCGGTGTCGTCCGGCTGAACCTGTGGTCACCGCCCCGTGCACTTTTTTCGCACGGGGGCCACGGGCGCAGCCAGCGCCCGGCATTCCCTGCGCCCTCCTCCCGAAAGCGAGGGCCCGACGATGCAAGGCCCGGGCGAAAACCCGCCGCGGCAATGCGAAGCCGTGTCGCCGCGCAGGCTGTCGAAGAACGGGAACCGGAGCTTGCCTCGTCGTCCTTGCGCGCGATGGCGGCAAAGCAATCACGGAGAGCTACCGGTGCCCTGCGGTGCTGCGCGCGATCTCGAACGGCCATGGCGCGGGACCGGTGCCCGGCGCACCCATCACCAGCCAGATCACGACCGCGATCGCGAGTGCAGCCAGGATGTAATACCGGCTCGGCGGCTTGTGTGATCCGCACATGCTTACGAACCGCGGCTGTCCGCGATCAGGGCCGCTGCCGCAGCAGCGTCAGCCGGCCGAGCGAGCCGAGCCAGCGCTGCCGCCGCCGCTCCAGATCCCAGAGCAGCCAGATCAGCAGCGGAATCAGCGCTTCGACGATGACGCAGAACAGCAGCGTGTATTGCTCGATCGGAAGTTCCGCCAAAATGTTGGGCATTCGAAAATTCCACTTTGCGAAATGTCATTGGTCGATCTCGATGCAAGCAGGATGCCGGACGCCGGCACCCGCGAATATGACGCGCAGACTAACGTCCACCGCCGATTGCGCCGATGAGCTGTTTCACAAATGGGAAAGTTTTCTTGTTACGGATTTGGGACGCGCTGCCGTCGCGCGAGCTCCACTATCGCCGCCCCCTCGCTGTCGTCCCGGACAAGCGAGCGTAGCGAGCGCCGATCCGGGACCCATAACCACAGGGCAAAGTTCGGCGAAGGCTGGAGCTCCAGCTCGCTTCAACCACTCAATCCGGTGGTTATGGGTCCCGGGTCGCGCTTCGCTTGCCCGGGACGACAGCGGAAAGAGCTACGCGCCCTGCTCCAGCATCGCGCGAAAATCCGCGCGGGCGCGCTGCGCCTCGGCGCGCGCCGCCTCGCTCGCATCGACAAGGCCGAAATAGCCGTGGATGAGCCCCTCGCCCGCATGATATTTCAGGGCGACGCCGGCCTTCGCCAGCGCATCGGCATAGGCCTTGCCCTCGTCGCGCAGCGGATCGAACCAGGCGGTGGTGACGACCGCCGGCGCAAGCCCTGCGAGATTTTTCGCGCGCAGCGGCGAGGCGCGCCAGTCCGCGCCGTGCGCCTTGTCTGCGAGATAATGGCCGGCGAACCACTCCATCACCGCGCGCGACAGGAAATAGCCTTCGGCATTCTCCTTGCGCGATGCGAAGCGCGCGTTCTCGCCGGCGTCGGCGTAATTGCCGAGCACGTCGGTAACCGGATAGACCAAAAGCTGCGCGGCGAGTTTTATTCCGGCATCGCGCGCGGCAAGCGCCGTGGCGGCGGCGAGATTGCCGCCGGCGCTGTCGCCGCCGACGCCGATGCGCGCCGCATCGCCGCCGAACTCGGCGATGCGGTCCACCACGTCGCGCAGCGCCGCAAACGCATCCTCGAAGGCGCCGGGAAAGCGCACCTCGGGCGGGCGGCGGTAATCGACGGAGACGACCACCGCGCCGGTCTCGATCGCGAGCCAGCGCGCCTGCCGGTCATGGGTCTCGATATCGCCCGCGACCCAGCCGCCGCCATGGAAGAACACCACGGTCGGCGCCTTGGCCGGCCCCATGCGATAGACCCGCGCCGCGAGGAAGCCGGCCGCGCCCTTGACCCTGCCGTCCTCGGCGCTCGCCACCGGCGGCGGCGGAATGTTGGCCCGCGCCGCGGCGAGCGCCCGCAGCTCCTCGCGCGCGCTGCCCGGCGTCATGCCGGCGAGATTTTGCAGCGGCAGCAGCGGCATGATCTTTTCGATGGCGGGATCGAGCGGAGCGGGCATGGGCTTCCCTGGCTGTTGCTGGTTTTGGTTGGCGGCAGAATAGGTGCTGGTTTTGTGACGAGCAACTCCCCGACCCTCATGGTGAGGAGCGCGAAGCGCGAGCTCCTCAGGATGAGCGGAACGTTGGATATTCCGCAACGCGGGCACACTCTCTCAACGCGTCATGCCCGGGCTTGACCCGGGCATCCACGACTTGGTTAGTACCGGGAAGAAAGCCGTGGATGGCCGGGACGAGCCCGGCCATGACGGCGGCAAAGAATAACAGGGGCTGAGGAAATGGAATTCGAGACACTCGTCCAGTCGCGCAAGAGCGTGCGCGGCTTCAAGAAGCAACAGGTCGCCCGCGCGGTCATCGAGGAGATCATCGAGGTCGCAAAGCGCGCGCCGTCGTCGATGAACACGCAGCCCTGGCATGTGCATGCGCTGACCGGCGCGCCGCTGGAGGAAGTGCGCCGCCGCAACATGGAGGAGATGATGGCCGGCGCGAAAGTGAAGCGCGACATCATCAGCCACGGCGAGTACCAGGGCGTGCACCGCATGCGGCAGGTCGACATCGCCAAGAAGCTGTTCGGCGCGATGGGGATAGCGCGCGACGACAAGCCGATGCGGCAGGACTGGGTGCTGCGCGGTTTCCGCCAGTTCGACGCGCCGGTGTCGCTGGTGCTGACCTACGACCGCGAGCTCGATCCCGGCGCCGTCGTGCATTTCGACCTGGGGGCGCTGTGCTACGGCATCGTGCTGGCGGCCTGGGACCGCGGGCTCGGCAGCGTGATCAACGGCCAGGGCATCATGCGCTCGGACATCGTGCGCGAGGTGGCGAAGATCCCGGAGGATCAGGTGATCATGACCTGCGTCGCGATGGGCTATCCCGACGACGACTTTGCCGCCAACGGAGTCCGCTCCGACCGCGAGGCCAATGGCAGCTTCGTGCATTATGTGGGGTTTGCGGATTGATGACGGCTCAAATGAAACTCCGCGTCATGCCCGGGCTCGTCCCGGGCATCCACGACTTCCTTCATCGCGGCACGAAGGACGTGGATGGCCGGGACAGGCCCGGCCATGACGAAAGAGAGAGCAACGGAGGTTATGAGAGCTGCTTCGCCAGCACGCCGCGCTCGATCGCGTCGATCTGCAGCGCGATGTAGCGGCTGTAGATGCGGGCCTGCGAGAACGCGCCGGCGGTGAACCACAGCCCGGGCTGCGGCGTGCGGGTCCACATGTTGCGCAGCTCCTGGCTCGCCTCGTCAAAACCCCAGACGCGCCCGACCCGCGCGGCAATTTCGCCGCCGAACAATTTTTCCAGGAGGTGATCGAGCCCCTTGTAGCCGGTGGCCAGCACGAACAGCTCGGCGGGAAGCGCCGAGCCGTCCTTCAGCTCCAGGCCATCGGCGGTGAAGGCATCGATATCGGCAAACTGCACCAGGCGGATTTTTCCATCCGCGATCAATTCGGAGCAGCCGACATTGAAATAATACCCGCCGCCGCGGGTGCGGAACTTCAGCGGCCAGCCGGTGCCGTCCTCGCCGAATTCGAGGCGGAAACCGGCCTGCTCCAGCCGCGCATGCAGCGGCGCGTCGATCGCCTTGACTTCGCCGGTGATGATCTTGTGCGCCATCTTCATCACCGGCAGCGGCACGCCGGAATTGATGATGTCGCGCACCTCGATCGGCGGGCCGTCGCCGAGATAGGTGCGGTCGTAGAGCTGCGCCGGCTCGACATTGACCACCATGGTCGGGCTGCGCTGGATCATGGTGACGAGGGCGCCCGCGGCCTGCAGCTCCTGGCAGATGTCATGGGCGCTGGTGCCGGTGCCGAACACGACGACCGGACGGCCCTGCCACTCGCGGCCGGCCTTGAATTGGGAGGAGTGCAGAACGGGGCCCCTGAAATTGTCGATGCCGTCGATGGCGGGGATGTTCGGAGAGCCGCTGACGGAGGTGGCGAGCACGATGTGCTTGGGATGCAGCACGCGCTCGGCGCCGTCGCGGACGAGCCGCGCCGTCCAGCGCGCGGTGGCCGCGTCGTAGCTCGCGCCCTCGAAGGAGGTGCGGGTCCAGAAATCGACATCGAGGATGTCGACATAGCTTTCGAGCCAGTTGGCGATCCGGTCCTTTGGAATGTAGTCCGGAAAGGTCACCGGGAACGGCAGGTAGCGCAGGTGGTTGACCGGCGTCTTGTTGTGCAGCTTGAGCCCGCGATAGCGCAGCCGCCAGTTGTCGCCGATCCGCTCCTCGCGGTCGACGACCAGCGCGGAGTATCCCATGCGCTGGATTTCGACCGCGGCGGAAATGCCGGTGTGGCCGCCGCCGACCACCAGCACGTCCGGATCGCGGTTGTTGTAGGCGGCGCGCTCGCGGCGGCGGTCGAGCCAGTCGGCCTCCGCGAAGTCGCGAATGTGCGACGTCGATGCCTGCTCGCCGGCACGGGCGGCGACGATGCGGTCGAAATCGAGCGAGGTCGAGATGAACCACGCTTTCGGCTCGCCGCCCGGCGACGGCAGCAGGCGGATCGCGCCATGGCCCGGGCCGTTGGCGGTGTCGAAGCGGATCACCGCCTCGATCACGTCGCGCCCGGCGACCACCGCCTTGCGCGGTGCGAGCGCGGCGGCGTCGATCCGGAAATCGGCGGCGCCGGCATCGCGCGCACGGGTCGAGAGCTCGCGGACGAGATTTTCCCGTCCGCTGAACGTCGCAAAATGCCAGGAGATGCCGAACAGATTGCGCCAGTGGCTATCGTCAACAAAGCATCCGGAGAGAGCCCTCTCCGAGCGCGCGAGCAGCGCGGCGCCGAACGCCCGCACCCACCGCTCGGCGGCATCCCTCGGCGTTCCCTCGACCGCAGGCGCGGGCTTGTCCAGCATCGTGGCGCTCTCTCGTTGTTGGCGGTCATCCAACAACAGTCGCTTGCGAAGCACAACCGCGCCGGCGGAAGGCGGGACGGCGCTGCGCGCATGCGCGCCGCCCCGTGTCACTCACCGCAGCCTCAGGCCGCCCTGCCAAGCCGCGTATCGAGATGCTGCAGCCGCGGCAGCACCTCGTGCTTGAGCAGCGACAGCGAATGCTTCCAGGCTTCCGGCTTGTGCTTGTAGTCGAAGCCGAACACCAGCAGCACGCCAAAACCGCCGACATCGCGGTAGATGGTCTCGATCTTCTCGGCCACCGTCGCCGGCGAGCCGACGATCCAGTTGCGCCGCGCGCAGTACTCGACGGTGACGTCGGTGTCGGGCACGTCGGGGGCGTGCTTGAGGTAGTCCTTGAAGCCGAAATGGCCGAGCAGCGGCAGGAAGTACTCGCCCATCATGCGGCCCATCATGTCGCCGGCCGACAGCTTCCATGCCTCCTCGTCGGTATCGGCGACGAAGACTTCGCGCACCAGCCGCCAGTCGGCACGGTCCGGCTTGCGCCCGGTTTTCGCCGCGCCTGCTTCCACCGACTCCCAGTGGCTGCCGACATAGGCCGGGTTGAGGTTGAGGCTCATCGGGATGAAGCCGCGCTCGCCGGCGAGCTTCAACGTGTCGGAGCCCTTGCTCAGCCCGGCAACGCCGATCGGCGGATGCGGCGCCTGCTTCGGCTTGATGTGGGGCTTGAGGAAATCGAACATCGGCTCGGGCTTGGTCACCGTCCAGAACTTGCCTTTGTGGGTCCAGGGCGCATCCTCGGTCCACATTTTCAGGATGATTTCCAGCGCCTCGCGCGTCATGTCGCGGTTCTGGCCCGACATGCCGTCGACGTTGAACATCGCCCAGTCGCTCGGCAGGCCACTGGCGGCGACGCCGAAATTCAGGCGGCCTTCGGAAAGGTGGTCGAGCATGGCGACACGGTTCGCCAGTTCCGCCGGGTGATGATAGGGCAAGAGAAAACCGCCCGGACCGAGGCGGATGTTTTTGGTCTGCAGGAACGCCTGGGCCAGCAGCAGGTCCGGCGACGGGTGCGGCTCCCAGGGTGCGGTGTGATGCTCGCCGATCCAGGCTTCCTGGTAGCCGAGCTCGTCGAGCCAGCGCAGAACCTGCAGGTCCCAGTCATGACCCTCCTTCAATCCGCACTCCGGCGGATGCGAGGGCATCGCAAAATAGCCGAGTTCCATGGGGATTTCCTCTCGCGTTGCTTTTTGGGCGCGTCTTGTGCGCGCAAGCGAGAGTACCCGCCTTGGTTGCGGCGGAATTTTGACGGTGCGCCGCAGCGCGCGAAACTAGCGCGCGCCGAACGTGGTGGCGCCGAACAGCGCCTTTTGGGTCGACGGCTGCGACCGCCAGTATTGCGGGGGCGCGGCCACCTCGCCGCCGAGCTCGGCAGCGGCATGCCAGCCCCAGCGCGGGTCGTAGAGCATGCCGCGCGCGAGCGCGACCATGTCGGCCTTGCCGGAAGCGACGATCTGCTCGGCCTGCCCGGCTTCGGTGATCAGGCCGACCGCCATGGTGACGACGCCGGTCGCCTCCTTGATGGCCTGCGCGAACGGTACCTGGTAGCCGGGGCCGAGCGCGATCCTTTGCAGCGGCGACACGCCGCCGGACGATGCGTCGATCCAGTCGACGTTGCGCTTCTTCAGCTCCTTGGCAAATTCGATGGTCTGCTGGACATCCCAGCCGCCATCGACCCAGTCGGTCGAAGAGACGCGCATGCCGATCGGCTTGTGCTCGGGAAATACTGCGCGTACGGCATCGTAGACTTCGAGCGGGAAGCGCATGCGGTTTTCCAGGCTCCCGCCATAGCGATCCGTCCGCTTGTTGGAGATGGGCGACAGGAACTGGTGCATCAGGTAGCCGTGGGCGCCGTGCAGTTCGAGCGCATCGATGCCGAGTCGTTCGGCCCGCTTGGCCGACGCGACGAAGGCGTCGCGGATACGCGCAAGACCCGCGTCATCGAGCGCAACCGGCGGCGCCTCGCTGTCCTTGTGCGGCACGGCGGAAGGCGCGACCGTCTGCCAGCCGCCTTCGGAAGGCGAAAGCAGCTGTCCACCATCCCAGGGCCTGGCGCTGGAGCCCTTGCGGCCGGCATGGGCAAGCTGCATCGCTACAGCCGCCCTGGAATGCTTGCGCACCGAAGCCAGGATCGACTTCAAGGCCGCTTCATTGTCGTCGCTGTACAGGCCGAGGCAGCCCGGCGTGATGCGGCCGATGGCTTCGACGTGTGTTGCCTCGATGCAGAACATCGCCGCGCCCGACAGCGCCAGCGAATTGATGTGGGTGAAATGCCAGTCGGTGGCCGAGCCGTCGACGGCCGAATACTGGCACATCGGCGAGACCATGATGCGGTTGGACAATTTCAGGTCGCGCAGCTGGATCGGCAAGAAAAGCGTGCTCATGCGAGTGTCCGGGACGGAGGGAGGGGACGGCCGGGAGTTTGTAGCCAGCCTCCCGCTTCCCCTCAAGCCGTCCCGGCCGCAACCCTCCCCTTACGGTTTGATGCCGGCCGCCTTGATGAGTTCGATATTGGCGGCGACGTCGCGTGCGACCAGTTCGTCGATCTCCTTCAAGCCGAGCGGCATCGGCTCAACCCCGAGCTTCTTGAGGCCGGCCTGCGTTGCCGGATCGGCCAAGGCCTTCACGCCCGCAGCGTGAAGCTTTTCGACGATGTCGCGCGGCGTCTTCGCCGGCGCGAATACCGCGATCCAGATCACCGAGGCGGCATTGCTGAGGCCGATCTCCGCCGGCGTCGGCACGTCGGGCAGATCGGCCGCGCGCTTGTCGGAGGAAACCACCAGCGCGTTCACCTGTCCTTCCCTGATCAAGGGCAAGGCGGTCGCCAGCGGGCAGAAATACAGGTCGATACGCTCGCCCAGAATATCCGCGATGACCTCGGCACCGCCGCGGTATGGCACGTGGGTCGCCTCGATGCCGGCGGCGCGCAGGAATTTCTCCGCGGAGATGTGCACGGCGCTGCCGATACCAACCGACCCGAACGAGATCGATCCGGGCTTCGCCTTGGCGGCGGCGATGAAATCCTGGATGGTCTTCCACGGCCGGCTCTTCGGCACGATCATCACATTGGCGAGCGAGCCGATCATCAGCACCGAGGAAAAATCCTTCGCCGTATCGTAGCTCAGATTGGAATAGACCGCGGGCGCGATCGCATGCGCCGAGGAATGCGCAAGGATGGTGTAGCCGTCAGGCTCGGCCTTGGCGACCGCGGCCGTCCCCACCGTGCCCCCGGCGCCGGCGCGATTTTCGACCACGATCGGCTGGCCGAGCTCGACGGAAAGGCGCTCGAACACAAGGCGCGGCACGACATCGGTGGCGCTGCCGGCGCCAAAGGGAATGGTGGCCTTGATCAGATGGGTCGGCCAGCCTTGCGCATGCGCCGCAGTGGCAACGAGGAGAGATACGGCGGCGACAACAACTCGGTGGAACAGGTTCATTCTTATCTCCAATACTGCGCCTTGCTGCGTTGCAAGAAACGTTCCGCCGGGCGGCATCAGGTGGTCACGCGCAGGTTATCGCGCGAAATTGAGGATGGCACGTCACCCCTTCCGCTGGCACGCTGGACGGTTTGCCCGCACAATCAAACAACCACACAAATCCTGGGCCGGTGAGTACCGATGACGTCGAGACGATTTTGGCTGATTTTGCTGGTCCTGCTCAGCCCCGCCGCAGCCGGCGCGGCCGAGATCACCGGAGTGCCGAAAATCCGCGAGGCCGACCAGGTCCAGATCGGCTCTACCCGCATCCGGCTCGGCGGCGTCGATGCCCCCTCCACCGATCAGCTTTGCCTGAACACCAAGGGCGAGCGCTGGGCGTGCGGCGTTGCCGCGCGCGACGAATTGATCAAGCGCTTCGGCGGCAAGAGCTGGACCTGCACGACGCGTGCGGTCGACCGGCGCGGCCGCACCGTGGCGCGCTGCCAGTCCGATGGCGAGGACATCCAGAAATGGCTGGCGGAGAATGGCTGGGCGCTCGCCCTCATCCGCCTCTCGAAAGACTATGAGCCCGACGAAAAGATCGCGCGCGAAGCCAAGGCCGGCATGTGGCAGGGCGCCTTCATCGCGCCGTGGGACTGGCGCGTACGCAACAAGAAGACCGCCGTGCTCGGCACGGTGAAGCCGCCGGAAAGCGCCAGAAGCATCCTGCTGGCCTCAGCGTCCGGCCCGGTTGCGCCCTCGCCCGACTGCACCATAAAGGGCAACGTCAACAGCTCCGGCGAGTGCATCTTTCACCAGCCGACCAGCCGCTGGTACGCGAAGATCCAGATGAGGATCGCCAAGGGCACACGCTGGTTCTGCTCGGTCGAGGAAGCCGAAGCCGCCGGTTGCCGGGAGACCCGGCGCTGACCACCGACATCGATACGCAAGAGCGCAAGCGGGTCAGCCGGCTGCGGCGCGCATCGGTCGTCCTTCTGTTCACGATGGTCGTCTATATCCTGCTCGCCTACATCGTGCTGCCGCTGCTGTGGACGCACCATGAGCACCAGAAGGGCCTCGCCGATTTGCCGATGGTGACGCGCACGGGTCAGGGCATTCCCGGCGATCCCATCAATGTCGGGCTGATCGGGGACAAAGCCGATGTCAGCTGCGCGATGCACGCGGCGGGCTGGTATCCGGCCGTCCCGATCACGCTGAAGTCCTCCATCGAGATCGTCGGCAGCGTGCTGCTCGACCGCCCCTACAAGGACGCTCCGGTAAGCAACCTCTATTATCTCGACCGGCGCGAAGACCTTGCCTTCGAAAAACCGATCGGCGCCAGCGCCGACCGGCGCAATCACGTCCGCTTATGGAAGGTGCTAGACGACGGACAGGAGAATCGCCCGGTGTGGCTGGGCGCGGCGACGATGGACCGCGGCGTGGGTGTCAGCCATTACACCGGTGCGGTCACCCACCGCATCGATGCCGATATCGATCTCGAACGCAAAACGTGGGCGAGCGATCTCGAAGCCGCCGGTATGGTGACCGTCAAATATCAGGTCACGGGCATCGGCCCGACATTGGCCGGCCACAATGGCGGCGGCGACCTCTATTACACCGACGGCGAAGTATGGATCTTGCGGCTGGTCGAGGCCTGCCGCAAGAGCACCGCACCGGTGAACATCCTGCCGAGCCCGCTGGCGACCGAGATCAAGGATCGAATCTGGCGCGAAATCGCCGAAACCATCAGGAATTGAGCGTTGTCCCGACTCGCTGCAATTCTGCATGAATGTACCGCTCGGGGGCCCTTTGAAATTGTGCGCTGCCGTGCCAGCATGGCCGCAAATCCACACAAGGAAGACCGCAAATGACCGTTCGCGCGGGCCGGGAATTTCTGGCCATCCCCGGGCCTACCACGATGCCCGACGAAGTGCTGCAGGCGATGCACCGTCCGGCGCTCGATATCTATTCCCGGGAAATGGTCGATCTGAGCGACGGCCTGCACGACGATTTATCCAAGCTGTTCAAGACCAAAAACAGGTCCTACATCCACATCGCCAACGGCCACGGCGCCTGGGAGGCGGCGATCTCCAACGTGCTGTCGCGCGGCGACAGGATTTTGGTGCTGGAGAGCGGAAGGTTTGCGATCGGCTGGGGCAATGCCGCCGAGTTGATGGGCGTCGAAGTCGAAGTACTGAAGGGCGACTGGCGCCGCGCCGTGCGGCCGGCCGAGGTTGAGGAGCGACTGCGGCAGGACAAGGCGCACACGATCAAGGCGATCCTGGTGGCGCAGGTCGATACCGCCTCCGGCGTCTGGAACGACATCGAGACGATCGGCAAGGCGATCAAGGCAAGCGGCCACCCGGCGCTGTTCATGGTCGACACCGTCGCCTCGCTCGGCTGCATGCCCTTCGAGATGGACGCGTGGGGCGTCGATGTGGCGATGTCCGGGTCGCAGAAGGGCCTGATGACGCCTCCCGGGCTCGGCTTTGTCTCCGCCAGCGACCGCGCCCGCGAGGTGCACAAGAAGGCGAACCTGCGCACGCCCTATTGGGACTGGACCGAGCGCGAGGGTACCGAGCACTACCGCCGATATGCCGGCACTGCCCCGGTGCATCTCTTGTACGCACTGCGCAAGGCGATCGACATGCTGTTCGCGGAAGGTCTCGAGAATACATTCGAGCGCCACCGTCTGCTCGGCGAGGCCGTGCGGCGCGCGGTGTCGGCCTGGTCCGAGGGACAGGTGCTGGGCTTCAACATCGCAGAAGCCTCCGCGCGCTCCAACACGGTAACCACGGTCACCATGAACGGCCATGATCCCCTGCCGCTGCATCGCTTCTGCAAGGAAAAATGCGGCGTCGTGCTGGGCGTCGGCATTGGCGAGCTGCACGGCCAGGCGTTCCGCATCGCCCATATGGGTCATGTCAACGCGCCGATGATTTTGGGGACGCTGAGCGTGATCGAGGTGGCGCTGAATGCGCTGCAAATCCCGCACGGCAAGGGCGGAACCACAGCCGCCATCGAATGGCTCGGCGAAACCGTGAGCGCCTGACCCTTTCCGCCGCGACCGATTTAGGGCTTACTGGCATACCAAGCACGGACGCAGATCCGGGCGGCGGTTACCGGGAGGCATGGATTGGCGTCGGTTGCTTTGCGCGGGCTGACCAAGCGCTACGGTGCGCTGGCGGCAGTCGATGATGTCTCCCTCCGGATCGACCATGGACAGCTGGTCTGCCTGCTCGGCCCTTCCGGCTGCGGCAAGACCACCACGTTGCGGCTGATCGCCGGATTTCTCGAGCCGAGCGACGGCGAAATCCATGTCGGCGACCGGGTGGTGTCGTCAAAGGCGCGCACGCTGCCGCCCGAGCAGCGCAACATGTCGATGATCTTCCAGAGCTACGCGCTGTGGCCGCACATGACGGTTGCGGAGAACATCATCTACGGCCTGCGCCTGCGCAAGACGGACCGCGACACCATTGCAAGGAAGCTTGCGGCGATCCTCGGCACGACCAGGCTCGAACCGCTGTCGCAGCGTTATCCCGGCGAGCTTTCCGGCGGGCAGCAGCAGCGTGTGGCGCTCGCTCGCGCACTGATCGTGGAGCCCGAGACGCTGCTGCTCGATGAGCCCCTCTCCAATCTCGATGCGAATTTGCGCGAGGAGATGCGGTTCGAAATTCGCCGGCTGCACGACGAGTATCGCTACACGACCGTCTACGTCACCCACGACCAATCGGAAGCGATGACGACGGCCGACCTGATCGCGGTGATGAACGGCGGCAGGATCGACCAGCTCGGCACGCCCGAGGAGATCTATGCCCGCCCGCAGTCCGAATTCGTGGCGCGCTTCATCGGCGCCAGCAATGTGCTCAAGGGTACTGCGCAGGACGAGAACCACGTGTCCTTTGCCGGCAGCACGCTGCGCGTCACAGGGGCGAAACTGACTGCGGGCCAGCCGGCGGCCGTCGCGATCCGCCAGCATGACATCAAGCTATCGACGCAGGCGCCGGCATCGCACGACAACACGATCAAGGCGACGGTGACGCGGCAGGTCTATCTCGGCCCCAGCCGGGATTATGTGGTCGAGACCGCCGGCGGCGATTCGCTTCGGGTCGTCACGCCGACCGATGTAGCCGTCGAGAAGGGCGGCGAAGTCTGGCTCTCCCTGCTGCCGGATCGATGCCGGGCCCTGAGCCGGTAAAACAGCAAGCGGAGGACGCCATGAAACAAGTACTTTCACGCCGCGATCTCCTCAAGGGCTCCGCGGCGCTCGGCCTCACCGTCATCTCCGCATCGGTGAAGGCGGCGGCGCCGGAGCCGACCGCGATCACGCCCGCCCTGGTGGAAGCCGCGAAGAAAGAAGGCAAGCTCGTTCTGTACTCGTCGATGGATCTGCCGGTCGGCGAAAAGCTCGGCAAGGCGTTCGAGGCGGCGTATCCCGGCATCTCGGTGCAGATCGAACGCTCCGGCTCCGAGCGGCTGTTCCAGCGCATCGACCAGGAGTTTGCCAGCAACATCCGCGCCGCCGACGTCATCAACACCTCGGATGCCTCGCACACGATTCCCTGGAAGAACAACGGCTGGCTGGCCGCCTTCGTGCCGGAGGACGTCGCGAAATATTTTCCGGCGGAGTATCGCGACCCCGACGGCATGTACGCGCACACGCGCATCTGGCTGTCGTCGATGGCCTACAATACCAACCTGGTGAAGCCGGAGGACGCGCCGAAAGGCTTTGCCGACCTGCTCGATCCCAGATGGGCCGGCAAGATGGTCAAGGGACATCCCGCCTATAGCGGCACGATCATGACCTCGACGTTCCAGATCGTGCGCGAGCTCGGTTGGGGCTATTACGAGAAGCTCGCCAAGCAGCGCGTGATGCAGGTGCAATCTTCGACCGACCCGCCGAAGAAGCTGGCGCTCGGCGAGCGCGCCATCATGGCCGACGGCAACGAATACAACGTGGTGCTGCTGAAGGAGGCCGGCCAGCCGGTCGAGCCGATCTATCCCACCGAAGGCACGCCGACCATCTCGGGACCGACCGCGATCTTTGCGTCGGCGCCGCACCCCAATGCCGCGCGGTTGTTCCAGGCGTGGCTGCATACGCGCGAGACGCAGCAATTCTTCATCGACTTCACCGCGCAGCATTCCGTGCATGCGCAGGTGCAGTCCAGGCCCGGCCGGCGGAAGATCACCGACATCAAGCTGATGAAGGAAGACTTGGCCGGCGTGGAGGCAATGGCTGAAGAAATCAAGACGCGCTACGCGCGGCTGTTTCGGGTGTGAAGCATGCGCGAACCGAAGAAAAAGCGTGACTCCGGGGCGCGGGCAAGCGCGAGCCCGCAATCCATAACCACCCTCGCGGGTATGGATTCCGGGCCTGCGCCCGCCGGCGCATCCCGGAATGACAAATGGAGAGACGGCGCGCATGACCCTCGCCGATAGCGCCGTCGCCGCAAAAGCTCGCATCGACTGGTCCAAGCCCGTGCTCTGGCTGTTTGCGACCATCCTTGTCGCGCTGATCATGTTCCCATTGTCGTGGCTCGCCGTATTCGCATTCACCAACAAGGCAGGGCGGCCGACGCTGCAGAACTTTGTCACGCTGTTCAGCGATCCCGATTTCCTCGATCCGCTGCTCACCACCGCGATCATCGCAACGACCTCGGCGGCCATCTGCTGCGTGGTGGCCGCGCCGATCAGCTGGCTGGTGTCGCGCACCGACATGCCGGGACGGCAGACCATCCGCGCGCTGGTGACGGCGTCCTTTGTGACCCCGCCCTTCCTTGGCGCGGTGGCATGGGAGCTGCTGGCGGCGCCGAACAGCGGGCTGCTCAACCAGCTATACCGCCATCTCACCGGCGCGGAGTCCGACGCATTCCTGTTCAACGTCTATTCGCTCGCCGGCATCATCTTCGTCATCTCCTGCTACACGTTTCCCTTCGTGTTCGTCCTGGTGGCGAACGCACTGGACAACATGCCGGGCGAACTGGAGGACGCTTCCGCCATCCTCGGCGGCAAGGCGTGGACCACGGCACGGCGCATCACCATTCCGCTGGCGCTGCCGGCGCTGGTGGCGGGCGCGCTGATCGCATTCCTGCAGGCCATGACGCTGTTCGGCTCGCCCGCCATCCTGGCGCTGCCGGCCGGCTTCCATACCATGACCACCAAAATATGGAGCCTGTTCCAGTATCCGCCCAAGCTCGAACTCGCCGCAACCGCCGCCGTTCCGCTGCTGCTGCTGACGATCGTCCTGCTGCAGGCGCAACAGTTCATCCTCGGCCGCCGCGGCTATTCCGTGCTTGGCGGCAAATACGGCCCGCCGCGGCGGGTCGATCTGAAAGGCTGGCGCTGGCTCGCGCTGGCGTTTTGCCTCGTCATGCTGCTCAACCCGGTGTTCCTGCCCTATCTGGCGCTGCTCAACGCTGCGTTCTCGCCGAATGCGACCACGCTGGTGACGCCCGGCACCTTCACGCTGCACAACATCGTTTTCGTCTTCACCGAGCTGTCGTCGACCCGGCTTGCGCTGAAGAACACCGTGATCCTCGGTACGGCGACCGCCACCGTGGGCACCATCCTGGCGCTGGTCATCGCCTACGTCACCACCCGCCGCGTCATCGCGGGTTCGCGCGCGCTCGGCTTTCTTGCCACCGCGCCGGTCGCGGTGCCCGGCATCGTACTCGGCGTCGGCCTGTTCCTCAGTTACACGCGTCCGCCCTTCGTGCTGTACGGCACGCTGTGGATTTTGCTGATCGCCTTCCTCACCATCAACCTGCCGTCGGCCTATCAGCAACTGCAGGCGGCTTTCGCGACCATCCATCCTGAACTGGAGGAGGCCAGCCGCATTCTCGGCGCGGGGCGGCTGCGCACGCTGTGGCGTATCACAGCGCCGCTGCTGCGCACCGGCGTGATCGCGACCTGGTGCTTCATCTTCATCGGCGTAATGCGCGAGCTCTCGGCGGCAATCATCCTGTTCACCTCGCAGACCAAGGTGCTGTCGGTGCTGATCTACGATCTCAACGAAAGCGGCGATCTTGCCGCCATCGCGGTACTCGGCATTGCCATGCTGGTGATCACCTTTGCCGTGGTGCTCGCGGTCAACCGCATCCCGATGTTCGGCGGCAGCGCGGGCGCCAGGCTGCGTAACGCCTAGGGTTCCAGGCGATACGCCTCGACCTGGGCTTCCAATTGCTGCAGCGAGGCCAGCGGCGCCCGAGCGTTGACGCGGTATTTTCCTTCCGCGATCCAGGACAGGATTTTCAGGTCCACCGCCGGCGAATGATGGATCACGTCGAAGTAGTTGTCGAGGTCATGGGTGATCTCCTTGACGGCGCGGAAATCGTAAAGCCGGACATTGGGAAGCCGCAACAACCGATCGAACGCGTACGCCGAGAAATCATGGGTAATCTTCAGCATTCCCGGCGCGGCATCGCGCATCGCCACGAATTGCAGGATCGAGTAGGGCGGAAAGTAGATGTCGAACTGGACATCCGGGTACTTCGTAACCAAGCCGATCGCATCGCGCTCGAAACCACCGATCATCGTGGCGAGGTCATAACCTTCCGAAAGGCTGTGCCGGCGCGACGGAGCGGTGATGCTGTTAAACTCCGCCACCGCCTTCGCCTTGTTGTAGGCCGCGCCGATATCGGTATCGCGGCGCAGCGCGTTGATATCGTCGACGTCAGAGATCGGAAACTTGAACATGAGGCCGTTGGTGGCCCTTGCCACCAGCGGCGTCAGCGGCGGGATCGACCGCAAGGCGAGCCAAAGCGATTCGCGCGCCATGGCGCCGGAGAGCAAATATTCGGCCAGGCCCGCGGCATTGCGGCGATAGAGATTGGCGGGCAGATGGATATTCGCGTCGATCTCCGGCGCGTTGCGAAAAACCCAGTCGTCGATCTGCCAGATCACGCGCTTCGGCTGGCGCCGAAGGGCGGCATCGAGCACAAAGCTCTGCTCGCGCGAGTTCGAGCCGGTCATGGCCAGCTTCAGCGAATGCACGCCGAGCGACCTGTCGATGTCGCTCTGCCGGAAATGGATCGCCAGCGACGTTCCCATGAACACGGTGTCGAATGGCTGGCTGCGGACGAGACCTGCATTCTGCATGCGGGTGTCAGGCGAGTACATCGCCGGAAACAGGCGCGCGGGGCGGAACAGCTGCAGCGGATCGACCGTAAAGGTCAGCAGCGCGGCAGCCGCGATCATCGCCGCACTGGCGACGAGTAGCCGGATGATGTTTCTCGCAGCGATGCTCATCAGAACCTGAAGTAAATGAATTCGCTATGCTGCTGAATTCCGAGAATGCCGAAGGCGAGCACGGCGGCCGCAGCATACAGGTACAGCGGCCGTAGCCGCGCTCCTCGCAGATTCTCGCCCACCTTCCGGTTCTTGTGGTCGTAGCCCATGATCTCCTGCGTATTCGGCGCGAACCAGGCGATCGCGGCATAGATCGCAATGAAGGCCGCATAGGCCATCTCGCCGCGGCCGAAGGCGATGTTGGCAGGATCGGTCATCTTCGACAGCACCGATAGCGCGGAGGCCATGCTGTCGGCGCGAAAGAACACCCAGGCGATGACGATGCAGAGGAAGGTCAGGATGAACGCCGCGAAATTCGTCGCCTTCGCGAAGCGAGGCGAGACCGCCGGACCAAAATTGCTCCAGGCGTGATTGACGCAAAGATAGGCGCCGTGCAGCGCGCCCCACACCACAAAAGTCCAGGCCGCGCCATGCCAGAGGCCGCCGAGCAGCATGGTGATCATGAGATTTGCGTAGCGCAGCAGGCTGCCATGGCGATTGCCGCCGAGCGGGATGTAGAGATAGTCGCGCAGGAACTGCGAAAGCGTCATGTGCCAGCGCCGCCAGAAGTCGACGATGGAGGTCGCCTTGTACGGCGAGTTGAAATTGAGCGGCAGGAAGATGCCGAACATCAGCGACATGCCGATTGCCATGTCGGAATAGCCGGAGAAATCGAAATAGAGCTGGAACGTGTAGGCAAGCGCGCCGATCCAGGCCTGATCGAAGGTCGGCACGTTCGGCCCGAAAGCCTGCGCCACCAGCGGCTGGATGCCGTCGGCCAGGCACGTCTTCTTGAACAGGCCGATGGCGAAGATGATGAGGCCGCACAGGATCAGGTGTGCCTGCGGATGCCTGGCCTCCTCGCGCTCGAATTGCGGGATCATGTCCTTGTGGTGAAGGATCGGCCCCGCGATCAGATGCGGAAAATACGTCACGAACAGCGCGTAATGCGGCAACGCATAGCGCGCGACATTGCCCCTGAAAGCATCGACCAGGAATGCGATCTGCGTGAAGGTGTAGAAGGAAATGCCGACCGGCAGCAGGATGTTGACCACGAAATGCGTTGCCAGCAGCGCGTTCAGGTTGGCGGCGAAGAAGCCGGCGTATTTGAAGACGCCGAGCACGGCGAGATCGCCGGCAACGCCGGCGGTCAGCGCGCCAAAGCGCGCGGCTGGCGCGAGCTTCGCTGCGATCAGGAGATAGCCGATCAGGTAATTGAAGGCGATCGAGGCCAGCAGCAGCGCCACGAACTGCCAGTTGCTGACCGCATAGAAGGCCAGCGAGGCCAGCGCGAGCCAGATCACCGGTGCAAGATTGCTGCGCCGTCCCAGCCAGAAGTAGACGGCCAGCACGATCGGCAGGAACAGGAAGATGAAAGCGTAGGAGTTGAAGAGCATCGGGCCTGATCGCGCGCAAGAGGCGAACCCTAAGCACACCAGCACACCGCCAACAACCCCGGGCAGGGGCCGTAATTCGCTGGCAATTCCGCCTCTCAACGCCAATATAGCGGGAAATCGCGGCTCCCGCCGCGACCCTGAAGAGGACCCGCGTGAACCAGCCGAAATCAGCCAATACACCGCACGACGCTCCCGTTGCGCCGCGCCGGCCGCATACCTTCACCACCCACGGCATCGCCGTCACGGACGATTATGCCTGGCTGAAGGATACGAGATGGCAGGAGGTGCTGCGCGATCCGGCGATCCTCGATGGCGATATCCGCCGCTATCTCGAGGAAGAGAACGGCTACACCGAGAGCCTGCTCGGTCACACCGAGGCCTTGCAGAAGAAGCTGGTCGCCGAAATGCGCGGCCGCATCAAGGAGGACGATTCCAGCGTTCCCTCGCCGGACGGGCCCTACGCCTATTTCCGCAAGTTCCGCGAAGGCGGACAGCACGAAATGTTCGGCCGCATGCCGCGCGATGGCGGCGAGGCCGCGATCGTGCTCGACGGCGATGCGCTGGCGGCGGACTACACTTATTTCAAGTTCGGCGGCAGCCGGCATTCGCCCGATCACAAGCTTCAGGCCTGGAGCGCCGACACCAAGGGTTCGGAATATTTCTCCGTTCGCGTGCGCGACTGGGCGAGCGGCAGGGATTTTGACGATCTCGTCGAGGAGACCGACGGCGGCGTCGTGTGGAGCAAGGACGGCAAGAGCTTCTTCTACGTCAAGCTCGACGACAACCACCGTCCCATGCAGGTCTGGCGGCATCGCCTCGGAACAAGGCAGGCCGACGACATCCTCGTTCATGAGGAAGGGGACTCCGGCTGGTTCACTCACCTGCATGAGAGTTCCAGCGGGCGCTTTTGCGTCATCGCCGGCGGCGATCACGAGACATCCGAGCAGAGGCTGATCGATCTCGAACATCCCGATGCGCCGCCGCGCCTGATCGCGGCGCGCGAGGAAGGCGTACAGTATTCGGCCAACGACCACGGCGATCAGCTCTACATCCTCACCAATGCCGACGGCGCGATCGACTTCAAGGTCGTGACCGCACCGCTCGCCTCGCCGGAACGCGCCAACTGGCGCGACCTGGTCCCCTATCGCGAGGGCATCTACGTGCTCGACGTAGAGCTCTATGCCGGCCACATGGTGCGGCTGGAGCGTGCCAATGCGCTGCCGGCCATCGTGATCCGCGATCTCGCGACCGGCGAGGAGCACGCCATCGCCTTCGATGAAGCCGCCTACTCGCTCGACACCATGGGCGGCTACGAGTTCGACACCACCAATCTGCGCTTTTCCTATTCGTCGATGACGACGCCGTCGGAAGTCTACGACTATGACATGGCCCGGCGCACGCGCGTGTTGCGCAAGCGGCAGGAGATTCCCTCCGGCCATGATGCTGCAAACTATGTCACCACCCGCATCATGGCGAAATCGCATGACGGCGCCGAGGTGCCGGTGTCGATCCTGCACCGCAGGGATTTTGCGCGCGATGGCAGCGCTCCGCTGCTGCTCTATGGCTACGGCTCCTACGGCATGGCAATGCCGGCGTCCTTCAATGCCAACCGTCTGTCCCTGGTCGACCGCGGCTTCGTCTATGCAATCGCCCATATCCGCGGCGGCTCGGACAAGGGCTGGGGCTGGTATCTCGACGGCAAGCGCGAGAAGAAGACCAACAGCTTTGACGATTTCGCCGCCGCCGCCCGAGCGCTGATCGACGCGAAATACACCGGCGCCGGGCGCATTGTCGGCCATGGCGGCAGCGCCGGCGGCATGCTGATGGGCGCGGTCGCCAACCGCGCCGGCGAGTTGTTCGCCGGCATCGTTGCTGAAGTGCCGTTCGTCGACGTGCTCAACACCATGCTCGACGACACGCTGCCGCTGACGCCGCCGGAATGGCCGGAATGGGGCAACCCGATCGAAAGCGAGAAGGATTTTCGCACTATTCTGTCCTATTCGCCCTACGACAATGTCGCGGCCAAGGACTATCCCGCCATCCTCGCCATGGGCGGCCTGACCGACCCGCGCGTCACCTATTGGGAGCCGGCGAAATGGATTGCGCGGCTGCGCGCGACCATGGCGTCCGGCGGCCCGGTGCTGCTGCGCACCAACATGGGCGCGGGCCATGGCGGCGCCTCCGGCCGCTTCAACCGGCTTGACGAGGTCGCGATCGTCTATGCTTTTGCGCTCTGGGCGGCAGGCCTCGCTGCCAAGCCGGAGGCGTAGCCGCGGCAACGCAGGCTGTCTCGCCGGCACTGGTCGGCTGCCTGATCGCCGGCGGCTCGCACCGGCTGTTGTGACCAGCTTCTCGTTCGGGCCGATCGCCCGTCTATCGTCCCCTGGCTTTGCGCCAGGCAGCGAAATCGGTCAGCGTCTTCTCGTCGGTCGCGGGATAAAGTCCGAAGATGCCGCGGCCCTTCTGCACTTCCTCCGTGACGAAATCCTCGAACGCGGTCATCTCAAAGGTCTCCTCCGCGATCTCGTCGGCCAGATGCGCGGGGATCACAATGACCCCGTCGGCATCGCCAAGGATGACGTCGCCCGGGAACACCGGCGCATCGCCGCAGCCGATCGGCACATTGATCTCGATCGCCTGATGCAGGGTGAGATTGGTCGGCGCGCTCGGCCGGTGGTGGTAGGCGGGAAAGCCGAGCGCTGCGATCTCGGCGGAATCGCGGAAGCCGCCGTCGGTGACGACGCCGGCGCAGCCGCGCTTCATCAGCCGCGTCACCAGGATGGCGCCGGCGGAAGCCGCGCGGGCATCCTTGCGGCTATCCATCACCAGCACCGCGCCGGGCGGGCAATCCTCGATCGCCCTGCGCTGCGGATGGGAGCGGTCGCGAAACACATCGATCCTGTTGAGGTCCTCGCGCGCCGGCATGTAGCGCAGCGTGAAGGCCTCGCCGACCAGCGTCGGCTGGTTCGCGCTGAGCGGACGAACGTCCTGGATCATCTGGATGCGCAGTCCGCGCTTGAACAGGGCGGTCGCCACCGTGGCGGTGGAAATACCCTTGAACTTGGTGCGGGTCGCGTCGCTGAGTTTCGGCATCGTCCTGTCTCTCTCCTTTGGCATTCCGGGCTGAGCCCGTTGGCGCAGGCCCGGATCCACAATCACCATCGCGAGTATGGATTGCGGGCTCGCGGCTTTGCCGCGCCCCGGAAATGACGGGTCAGTATATCGATGGTTCGCCGACGGGCGCGCCAAAGCCCGTCTCGAGGAAATCGAAATCGCAGCCTTCGTTCGCCTGCTTGATGTGTCTTGAGAACATCCAGCCATAGCCGCGCTCGAAGCGTCGTTCCGGGGGCTTCCATTCCGCGCGGCGTATTGCCAGCTCGGCCTCCGGCACATCGAGATGGATGGTGCGCGCGGCGACATCGAGCGTGATGCGGTCGCCGTTCTGCACCAGCGCCAGCGGGCCGCCGACAAAGGATTCCGGCGCGACATGGAGGATGCAGGCGCCATAACTGGTGCCGCTCATGCGCGCGTCCGACAGCCGCACCATGTCGCGCACGCCCTGCTTTACCAGTTTTGTCGGGATCGGCAGCATGCCCCATTCCGGCATGCCCGGCCCGCCCTGCGGGCCGGCGTTGCGCAGGATCAGCACGTGATCGGCGGTGACGTCGAGATTGGGATCGTCGATCGCCTTCTTCATCGAGGGGTAATGGTCGAACACGAGCGCCGGGCCGGTGTGCCTCAGGAAGCGCGGCTCGCAGGCGCTGGGCTTGATCACGCAGCCGTCGGGCGCGAGGTTGCCCTTGAGCACGGCGAGCGCGCCCTCCTTGTAGATGGGATTGTCGATCGTGCGGATGACGTCGTCATTATGGACTTCCGCATGCGCGATGTTGTCGCCGAGCGATTTCCCGGTCACCGTGATGCAGTCGAGATGCAGATGCTCCTTGATGCGGCCCATCAATCCCGGCAGGCCGCCGGCATAGAAGAAGTCCTCCATCAGATAGGTGTCGCCGCTCGGCCGCACATTGGCGATCACGGGCACCTTGCGGCTCGCCGTCTCGAAGTCGTCGAGCCCGATGTCCTGGCCGGCGCGGCGCGCCTGCGCGATCAAGTGAATGATCGCGTTGGTGGAGCAGCCCATCGCCATCGCAACCGTGATGGCATTCTCGAACGCCTTGCGGGTCTGGATTTGCTTGGGCGTCAGGTCCTCCCACACCATCTCGACGATGCGGCGCCCGCATTCAGAAGCCATGCGGATGTGGTTGGCGTCAGCCGCCGGAATCGAGGAGGCGCCCGGCAGCGTCATGCCGATCGATTCGGCGATTGCTGTCATGGTCGAGGCGGTGCCCATGGTCATGCAGGTGCCGTAGCTGCGGGCGATGCCGGCTTCAACATCGACCCAGTCCTTGTCGGAGATCTTTCCGGCACGCCGCTCGTCCCAGTATTTCCAGGCGTCGGATCCCGAGCCCAGCGTCTTGCCTTTCCAGTTGCCGCGCAGCATCGGGCCTGCCGGCAGGTAGATGGTCGGAATGTTCATGCTGGTGGCCCCCAACAGAAGGCCGGGCGTGGTCTTGTCGCAGCCGCCCATCAGCACCGCACCGTCGACCGGGTGGCCGCGCAGCAATTCCTCGGCGTCCATCGCCAGCATGTTGCGGTAGAGCATGGTGGTCGGCTTGAGCAGCGATTCCGACAGCGACAGCGCCGGCAGTTCCATCGGAAAGCCGCCCGCCATCAGCACGCCGCGCTTGACGTCGTCGACGCGGCTCTTGAAGTGCATGTGGCAGGGCTGCGCATCCGACCATGTGTTGAGGATGGCGATGACCGGGCGGTCCTTCCATTCCTCCGGCGCGTATCCCATCTGCATCGCGCGCGAACGGTGGCCGAAGGCGCGGAGATCATCGGGGGCGAACCAGCGCGCGCTGCGCAGCTGGTCCGGGCTCTTGTTCCTGGTCATGTCTGGTTGCCCCGCTTCTGGACGGTGTTTCGACGGTGCGCGTCATCCTGTTCGTTGCGCATTTCCTCGTGAATGCCGCGGATTGACCGTCTCGCGGCAGTGCACTAATGTATTAGTGCATTTGTGGCAAGTCCTCCCTGGGCAGTCCGGCTATTTCAATGGATCAACCCGTCGTCGCCCGGCGCCGCGTGACCTCGCGATCCAGCGGCCGGCTCGACCGCGACCGCCAGGCGGCGCCGCAGGTGTTCGAGCGGCTGCGCGGCATGATCATCGCGCTGCAGCTGCCGCCGGGCTCGCCGCTGTCACGCGCAGCGCTGGCCGAGCAGTTCGGGGTTTCCTCGACACCGATCCGCGATGCGCTGATGCGCCTCGAGGAGGAAGGGCTGGTCGAGGTGTTTCCGCAATATGCCACGGTCGTCAGCCGCATCGACGTGCACCGCGCGCAGCAGGCGCACTTCCTGCGCCAGGCGCTGGAGCTGGAGATCGTGCGCGTGCTCGCGCTGAAAACCGATGCGACGCTGGTCGCCGCGCTCAACGCCATGATCGCACGGCAACAGCAGTTCCTGAAGGCCGGCGCCTTCGAGCAATTCATGGCCGCCGATAACGAGTTCCACGCTCAACTTTACGAGGCCGCCGGCAAGCAGGAGATATGGACGCTGGTGCGCAGCCGCAGCGGTCACATCGACCGGCTGCGCCGGCTGCATTTGCCGTCGCCGGGCAAGGCGCAGGACATCGTCCGGCACCACAAGCTGATCACCAGGGCGATCGCCGGCGGCGAGCCGGACGAGGCGCAGAAGCATCTGCGGACGCACTTGTCGGGAACGCTGAGCGAGCTTGCGCAAATTCGCGGCCGCCATCCGGAATATCTGAACGACTGAAGAGGCGCTCTTGGATAACGCACTGTTGCCATCTTGCGGCTTGTCTTGCGGCGGCAAAGCGTTCATCGTCGCTGATAACCGGAACGATTTGCTCCGGCATGATGCAGCAATGCCGCGGCGCAACGGGGGTAAAACGGCGCGTAGCGCAACATGACGCTCACCACGAGGCTTGCCGTCGCGATGATCCTGCTTGTCGCGATCGCGGTATCCGCGGTCGGATGGCTGAGCTATCGCGATCTCGAGCAGAGCCTGTTGCCACGCGTGCTCGATCGCCTCGAGACCCATTCTCGCCTGGTTGCGACCGATCTCGAGTCGACCGCCCGGAACGCAGCGGGCGACATCATCATCTTCCGCGATCTCGCCGCCGTGGCCGGCCTGATGCGCGCGCGTCTCAACGACGGAATGGATCGCGTCGATGGCACCAAGGAGACGCTCTGGCGCGACCGGCTCACCAGCCGTCTTTCCGCGCAGCTTGCGGTCAAGCCGGCCTATGCGCAGATGCGCTTCATTGGTGTCGAGGACGGTGGCCACGAAATCGTCCGGGTCGACCGCTCGGCACCGAACGGCGCATTGCGCGCCGCCTCCGACGACGAACTGCGCCGCGTCGGTGGGGCGCCATGGTTCCGCGCTTCGATCAAGCTGGCGCCGGACGAAATCTACGTCTCCCGCATCGAGCTGAACGAGGAGAATGGGGCAATCGTCCGGCCCGAGGTCCCGACCCTGCGCGTGGCGACGCCGATCTTCAGCGGCAGCAAGATGTACGGCATCGTCGTGATCGACGTCGACATGGGCCCTGCACTCGACCGCGTGCGAAAATCGCCACGGCCGGGCGAGACCGCGTATGTGGTCGATGCCCAAGGCGGCTATCTGGTTCATCCCGAGCCGTCGCGCGAATTCGGCTGGCAGAAGGGCATGTCGAGCGACTGGGTGAACGACTGGCCGGACTTCGTGGAGTTGCGCGGCCGTTCGAGAGGCACAGCACGCATGGTTCCTGACCGCAACGGCAAACCGGAAGGCGTCGCGTTCGCCCCTGTCGTTCTCGCCGGCAGCCAATGGGTGGCGATGATCGAAAAGGCACCGAACGCCGCCTTCATGGCGCCGGCTGCAGCGATCCGCAATAGCTCGCTGCTGGTCGGCCTGATTGCCGTGCTGTGCGCCGCCGCGCTCGCGCCCCTGATCGCGCGCTCGCTGATCGGTCCCATCGTCAAGCTGACCGCGGCGGTCGAGCATGCCGGAGAGAGCGGAGCGAGCGCGATACCGGTGGACGCCGGTGGTGAGACCGGCGTGCTCGCGAGAGCCTTTGCCCGGGTGATCGGCGAGGCCAATGCCAAGACCCTGGAGCTGGAACGTGAAGTGGCCGAGCACCGCCGCACCGAGGCCGCGCGCGATCATCATGCCGAGCGCGAGCGCCTGTTCAGCGCGGCGTTCGAGTCCTCCAACGACGCCATCATCACGATGTCGCTGGACGGCAGCATTACCGGCTGGAATTCGGCCGCCGAGCGGTTGTACGGCTACGCCGCGACTGAAGCAATCGGCGAGAATATCAACCTGATCGTTCCCCCGGAACGGCGCGCTGAAGTCGGCGACGCGCTGCGGCGGATCAGCTGGGGCGAGAAGATCGAACACAACGAGACTTCCCGCCGCCGCAAGGACGGCAGCCTGGTCGAGGTGTCGCTCAGCATCTCCCCGATAAAGTCGCCGTCGGGGGCGACGGTCGGCGTTTCCAAGGTTGCGCGGGACATTACCGAAACCAATCGCACCCGGCTGGCGCTGCACCAGCAGACCGAGGAACGCCGCCGCATCTTCGAAACTTCGCAGGACCTGATCCTGGTGATGGATTCGCACGGCTTCCTGGTCCAGATCAGCCCGAGCTGCGAAACCATTCTGGGCTACCGGCCGAACGAGATGATCGGCCGCAGCGGCGAGGACTTCATCCACCCCGGCGATCTGGAGACCTCGCGCGCGGAAATGCGCGCGGCGCGGCGCGGCGAACGCACCCGGATGTCGGACACGCGTGTCTACCACAAGGACGGGCATGCCGTGCAGCTATCGTGGCTCGGGACGTGGTCCGAGCCGGTGAAGCGCTTCTTCTTCGTCGGCCGCGACATGACCGAAAGCCTGCAGGTGCAGCAGACCTTGCGCGAAAGCGAGCAGCTGGCGCGCGGCATCATCGAAAACGCGCTGGACGCCTTCGTGCAGATGGACGAACGCGGCCGCATCACGGACTGGAACGGCCAGGCCGAGAAAATCTTCGGCTGGTCGCGCAGCGAGGCGATCGGAGCGAAGCTGGCCAAGATGATCATACCAGAACGGCACCGCGCCGCGCACCACGCCGGCCTTGCAAACCTGCTGTTCACGGGCAAAGGCCGCATTCTTGGGCAACGCCTGGAAATCGAGGCGCTGCGTCGCGACGGCAGCGAGATCAAGGTCGAGCTTTCGATCACCGAGCTGCGGCAGCGCGACGGCATCGTGTTCAACGGCTTCATCCGCGACCTCACCGACAAGATCGCTGCGGAAGACCGCATCCGCCATGCCGAGAAGATGGAGGCCGTCGGCCAGCTTACCGGCGGCATTGCCCACGACTTCAACAACATCCTCACCGTCATCACCGGCACGATCGAAATTTTGGCGGAAGCCGTCGCAGACGAGCCCCAGCTCGCCGCCATCACACGGATGATCGACGCCGCCGCCTCGCGCGGCGCCGAGCTGACCCAGCATCTGCTCGCCTTCGCCCGCAAGCAGCCGCTGCAGCCGCGCGAAACCGACGTCAACACCCTGATCATCGACACCGCCAAGCTGCTGCGCGCGACGCTCGGCGAGCAGATCGAGATCGAATCGGCGTTCGAGGACGAAGTCTGCGTCGCCACCGTCGATCCCAGCCAGCTCACCACCGCGCTGCTCAACCTCGCGCTGAACGCGCGCGACGCCATGCCGAACGGCGGCAAGCTGATCCTCGAGACCGGCTTCGTCGTGCTCGACGAAAATTATGCCCACAACAACGACGATATCCGCCCGGGCAGCTATGTCATGATCGCGGTGAGCGACACGGGGGTCGGAATTCCCGCCGCCATCCTCGACAAGGTGTTCGATCCGTTCTTCACCTCCAAGGACCCCGGCGAGGGAACGGGCCTCGGCCTTTCCATGGTCTACGGCTTCGTCAAGCAATCGGCCGGCCACATCAAGATCTACAGCGAGGAAGGCCACGGCACGACCATCAAGATGTACCTGCCGCCCGGCACGGGCGCGGCCGTCGCCGCCGAACCGGCCCTGCCGGCCGTGCAGGGCGGACATGAAACCATCCTGGTGGTCGAGGACGACAAGCTGGTCAGGGACTATGTGCTGACCCAGTTGCACTCGCTCGGCTATGTGACGCTCGATGCGGCGAACGCGGCGGAGGCCCTGGCGCTGGTGGATGCCGGCGGGCATTTCGACCTGCTCTTCACCGACATCATCATGCCCGGCGCCATGAACGGCCGCCAGCTTGCCGACGAGATCGAACGGCGCCGCCCGGGCTCCAAGGTGCTCTACACGTCAGGCTATACCGAGAACGCCATCATCCATCATGGGCGGCTCGATGCCGGCGTGCTGCTGCTGGCCAAGCCCTACCGCAAGTCGGAGCTCGCCGGCATGATCCGCAAGGCGCTCGGCGACGGCGCATGACGCGAACTGACAGGCGGCGGCTCAGGCGTTGCGCGAGGCCGTCATCACGATGCGGACGAGATCGGCGGCGTTGCGCGCGCCGAGCTTCTTCATGATGTTGGCGCGATGGTCCTCGATCGTGCGGGGGCTGATGCCGAGATGGCGCCCGGCTTCCTTGTTGGAGGCGCCCTTGGTGAACTGCTCGAGCACCTCGCGCTCACGCCGCGTCAGCGGCTCGCGGCCGGGGAAATGCAGCGCCTGGACATTGGAGCCCGCGCTTCCCGCCTTGCGGCGCGCATAGGCGTCGATCGCCTCGTTCAGCCGCGCCACGATCTCGCTGCCGCGGAACGGCTTTTCGATGAAGTCGAGCGCGCCGTTCTTGATGGCGCTCACCGCCATGGAGATATCCCCCTGGCCGGAGATCATGAAGATCGGTGCTGGATAATCCTCGCCGTGCAGTTCCTTGAGGATATCGAGGCCGGACTTGCCGGGGATATGCACGTCAAGCAGGATGCATAACGGCGTCCTGCTCCGTGCTACCGAAAGCAGCGCCGCGCCGTCGGCGAAACAGATCACCTCGTAGCCGCCTGCCGACAGCACCATCGACAGGGTATCGCGAACGGCGGGATCGTCGTCGACAACGAAAATCTCGCCACGTGAAGCAGTCTTTTCGGACATGTGCCCTCGTCCACCGTGCTGAAGAATGACGCGCACTGGGCCGAACGGAACCATAGGTCCCGGATTCGTACGTTCCGTATTAGTACGGGACGTGGACTTAACCCACAAGTACCGCAGCAGGAGACGCCCGCGTCCAGGCGGGATTCGCAGGTCGGGCCCCGAAATATAATACTGTCGTCTCCGACCTGGCGTCGGTTATCGAGCAGGTCATGAACAGCCTCCGGCTGCTCGAACCGGAGATTGCCGGCGGGGCGCCCGACGACGATTGCGACCGACGATATTGTCGGGCTGGACGACATGACGCCAAGGTACACGCTGGCCCATGCGGTCCAGCAGGCGTGCGATATCGGGCTGAGCGTTGCCCCGCGCCCTTCTGGAGTCGGTGACGACGGGCGAGCGTGCGCATGAATTCCAGGGCGCTGCCCTGCCGCCGGCCTGGCAGCCCCATTCCGGCCGAACGGCGGCCATCGTCGCACAGAGATTAGCTCGGCTCACGCCACCACGGCGTCCCTGCGGGAGGCGCCCCCGCGCTTTTTGGCGTTCTTTCCTTTCAGGAAAGCAATGTCCATCTCCGTGCCGTTGACGCGCACGAGTTCGCAGCGGCGGTAGGCTAGTCCTGTGGAGGACAGCAGCAGGAAGAATTCCTTGAGATTGAGTCCCTGGATGGAGCCCTCCACCGCGAGCGTCGCATCCATCTCCGAGATGGCGTTGAGCACGCAGTCACGCCGCCAGGTGCCGTCGATGGCCATGATGCAGACGTCGTAACCGCGGCTGAAGGTAACGCGGTCCGTTACCCTTTGGTCGTCTGCCATCGATCACATTCCCGCTGCGGCCGAGACCCTCGTCATGCCAGCCGGCACCTTTGCCACACGCGCATCGTTCGGCTTGTAGAGGCCGCGCTTGTCCGGAAAGGGCTTGAAGGCGTCGGTGAGGCCAACCACGGTTTCCGCCGCGCCGAGCACCAGGAAGCCGTCCGCTTCCATGGCCTTGCACAGACGCTGGAAAATATTGATCTTGGTTTCCTGGTCGAAATAGATCAGCACGTTGCGGCAGAAGATCACGTCGAACGTGCCGAGCTGGGAGAAATCGTGCAGCAAATTGAGCTGCCGGTGCTGCACCATTGCGCGCAGCTCCGGATTGATCTGCCAGAATTCTCCGGTCTGCTTGAAATATTTCACCAGCATCTGGATCGGCAGGCCGCGCTGCACCTCGAACTGGCTGTAGAGGCCCACCTTGGACTTCTCCAGCACTTCCTGCGAGAGATCGGTGGCGATGATCTCGATCCGCCAGCCGCTCAGCGCCGCGCCCATCTCCTTCAGGCACATCGCCAGCGAGTAGGGTTCCTGGCCGGTCGACCCCGCGGCGCACCAGATGCGGACACTCCGGCGGCTTGCGCGCGCCTTGATGATCTCCGTCATGATGGTCTCGCGGAAATGATCGAACGGAACCTTGTCGCGGAAGAAGAAGGTCTCGTTGGTGGTCATCGCCTCGACCACGCTTGTGATCAGCGCGCTGGAGCCGCCGTGCAGCTTCTGCACGAGTTCGGCGATGTCAGCGAGCCCGGCCTTGCGCGCCAATGGCAGCAAACGACTTTCGATCAGATATTGCTTGTCTGCGGACAAGTCGAGGCCGGAGCGCTCTTTCAGCAACTTGCGCAGATACTCATACTCGGTCGGGTTCACTGTAGACCTCTCAACGTTAGGGACTGCTTCAGGCCACCGTCTCTTCGCCGAGCTCGATCAGTCCGACTTCCTGGAACTTGGCCATCACGATGTCCTTGTCGAACGGCTTCATGATGTACTCGTTGGCGCCGCCGCCCATCGCGCGGGTGATGTGGTCGATGCCGGTTTCGGTGGTGCAGAACACCACCTTGGGCTCTTCGCCGCCGGGCATCCGGCGCAAGGTGCCGAGGAACTGGAAGCCGTCCATCACCGGCATGTTCCAGTCGAGCAGAATGGCCTCGGGCATCGCCTTCTTGCAGTGGACAAGCGCCTCGACGCCGTCCTCCGCCTCGATGACCTGGAAGCCCAGCGCCTCGACGATGCGACGGGCGACTTTGCGAACGATGCTCGAGTCGTCAACCACCAGACAAGTCTTCATTTTTGTTCTCCGATCTTGAAATGTCTTTTGTTTCAGTTCAGGCAGCTTGTTGGACCTTGTTTTCAAGCTCGAGGACGCGATCGACGTCGAGGACGACCATGAGCTGGCCGTCGAGGCGGTGGACGCCGCCGGCGAGCTTGGCCATGCGCGGATCGAGATTGACGGGGTTTTCCTCGCAGCTGGCTTCGGGCATGCGCAGCACCTCG
>DATLXL010000012.1:0-123725 GCA_035575905.1 Bradyrhizobium sp.
TCTCGCCGCCATCCGCAAGCTGGCCCTCAATGCCCTGCAAGCTGCACCTGGCCCAATTCGCACCAGCCACAAAATGCTCCAAGCCAGATGGAACAACGACTTCCTTCTCTCCGTCCTGGCCCATATGCGATAGCCCTACCCCGCAAGGGGGGAGGGAACACCTCCGCCGGTGCGTCCTCTCACTCGTCCCCAACAAAACGAGCTGCACACCTATCGTGAGGTGCGCACGCCGGTCAGGCTCCCTCCCCCCTTGCGGGGGAGGGATGGGGAGAGGGGTAAGCTACAACGGAAGTGTTGCGCGGCGAAAGCTCAGTTTGCCTTCAGCGGGGCTGCGGGCTGCGCCGAGGCCTGCGGGGTACGGCCGACGACCACGGTGAGCAGGCCCTGGCCCCACAGCCGCTTGGAGACGCGCCTGGCATCCTCCAGCGTGACGGCATCGACGTAGCCGTTGCGCTTTTCGATGTAGTCGATCGGCAGCTTGTCGAGCTGATACTGCAGCAGCGCCTGCGCGAGTTTTGAGGAGGTGTCGAGCGCCAGCATCTGCGAGCCCTTCAGATAGGACTTGGCGTCGTCGAGCTCCTTCTGGGTCGGACCTTCCTCGGCGATGCGGCGGATCTCCTGCTCGATAGCCTCGATGGTTTCACCGGCGCGGTCGGCGCGGGTGCCGGTGTTGCCGATGAACAGCGCGGAGCGATCCATCCACAGCAGCGATTCATAGACGGAATAGGCCAGGCCGCGCTTCTCGCGAACTTCGCGGTAGAGCCGCGACGACAGCCCGCCGCCTCCGAGGATGTGGTTGACAACATAGGCCGGCATGAAATCGGGGTCATGACGCATGATGCCGGGACCGCCGAAGGTCACGACCGTCTGCGGCACGTCGAGCGGAATGAAGGCGCGCTGCGGCGGCTTGGCCGCGGCAATTTCGGCGACCGGGGCGAGATTGGTCCTGGCCTGCAGGCCGCCAAAAGTCTTGTCGAGCAGCTTGCCCAGCGTGTCGGGATCGACGTCGCCGACCACGGCGATGCGCAGCGTGTCCTTGCCGATCACGCGTGCGACGTAGTCGCGCATGTCCGCAATCGTGATGGCCGGCACGCTGTCCAGCGTGCCGTTGGCGGGGCGGCCATAGGGGTGATCGCCATAGGCGACTTCGAGGAATTTCCTGCCTGCCAGCGAGGTCGGATTGGTGGAGTCGCGGCGCAGGCTCGACATCACCTGGTTGCGGATGCGCTCGACATCGGCAGGATCGAAGCGCGGCGCCATCAGCGCCGAGCGCAGCAGATCGAACGCCTCGTCCTTGTTTTCCTTCAGCATGCGCAGGCTGCCGCGGAAGGTGTCACGCGAGGCGCTGAAGCTGAGCTCGATGGCGCGGCGGTCGAGCCGCTCGTGATACGTCTTGGAATCCATGTCGCCGGAGCCTTCGTCGAGCAGGCTCGCGACCATGTTGGCGACGCCGGCCTTGGCCGCCGGATCCTGCGCGGCGCCGCCGCCGAAGGCGTATTCCATGGCGAGCAGGGGCACCGTGGCGTCCTGCACGAACCAGGCCTCGATGCCGCCCGGCGAGACCAGCCGCTGGATTTTCGCGGCGGCCCGCGAGGGCGAAGCGGACAGCGAGGTCAGCGCAAGCGCGGCGGCGCCGCCGATCAGCGCGGCGCGTCGGGTGATCAGAAAGCTCACGAACGTTTCTCCTCGCGCTTGGGCGCCTGGTCCTTGACCAAATAGCCGGTCACCGAAGCCTTCCTGTCCAGCCACTTCTGCGCGACGTCGCGCACCTGTTCGGCGGTGACGGCGCGGATGCGGTCCGGCCAGCTCCGGATGTCCTCGATGGAAAGGCCCGACGTCAGCGCGCCCCCGTACCAGCGCGCCATGGTCGCCTGGTTGTCCTGGGCGTACACAGCTTCCGCGATCAGTTGCGTCTTGACGCGTTCGAGATCCTCGGCGCGCGGCGGGTTCTGCGACAGTTCGGCGACGACGGCGTCGATTGCCTGCTCGATCTGGGAAAATTCCACCCCGGGCTTCGGCGACACCGAAATCTGGAACTGGGTCGGGTCGAGCGCGGTGCCCTGGTAGCCGGCGCCGGCGTTGATGGCGAGCTGCTTGTCGATCACCAGCGCGCGGTACAGATAGGAGTTCGAGCCGCTGCCCATCAATTGGGCGAGCACGTCGAGCGCAGCGCTTTCGCCGGCCGCCGCTGTTGTCGATGACGGCACGAGATAGTAGCGGCGGACACTGGTCTGCTCGACGCGCGGATCGGACAGCGTCACGGTGCGCGGCGCGGCCGGGATCGGCTCCTGCGGCCGGACTCGGCGCGCCGGGATCGCCTGCTGCGCGGGGATAGGTCCGTAGAATTTCTCCACCAGCGGGCGGACGTCATTGGCTTCGACGTCCCCGGCAATGATCAGGATCGCATTGTTCGGGGCGTAGAAGCGCTTGTAGAAGGCGAGCGCATCCTCGCGGTCGAGCTTCTCGATCTCCTGCCGCCAGCCGATGACCGGGCGGCCGTAGGGATGGTTCAGATAGAGCGCGGCCATGATCTGCTCGCTGAGCCGCGCATCCGGATTGTTGGCAACACGCATGTTGAACTCTTCCAGCACGACGTCGCGCTCGGGCAGCACGTTCTCGTCCTTGAGGATGAGGCCGGTCATGCGATCGGCCTCGAACTCCATCATGCGGGCGAGCTGGTCGCGCGGAACGCGCTGGTAATAGCCGGTATAGTCCGTCGAGGTGAACGCATTCTCGTTGCCGCCGACCTGAAGCACGGTCCTGGAGAATTCCCCGGCCGGATACTTCGCGGTGCCCTTGAACATCAGATGCTCGAGGAAATGCGCGAGTCCCGACTTGCCCGGCGTCTCGTCGGCGGAGCCGACCTTGTACCAGATCATCTGCGTGACCACGGGCGTGCGGTGATCGGGGATGACCACGACCTGCAGGCCGTTCGGCAGCGTGAAGCTGGCGGGCGCCTGCGGTTTGCCGCTGGTCTGGGCGATTGCGTTGCCGGCAAACCCGGGCAGCAGGGCAGTGAGGAGCGCGAGCGCGAGGCGTTTTGAAGACATCAGGACCTGTCGGGACAGCCCGGACAAAATCGTCCGGAATTATGCGCGATATACACGGCGCGGGGTGCCGGCCAGCGTCACGAAGGCGAGAGACAAGCTTAACTATTCGCCATACTTGCCGGCGGCGGGATTGTATTCCTTGTTGAGCGATTCCTTCGGCCCGGTGCCGTAGGCGAAGTTCGGCGACGGCGTCTGATAGCCGGTCGGCGGCTGCGTCAGCGAGTCGCGCGTCGGCTCGCCCTTGAACGGCGCGGTCTCGGTCTTGCTGCCGCCGAACATGCCGCTGAAGCCGCCGGTGTAGCCGAGCTGCGACGGCGAGAGAATTGCGTTTAGTCCGGGATTGCCGCCGGGCTGATCGCCGACGCTTTCGCCCGAAGCCTTGCCGCCGCCCTTCTGCGCCAGTTCGCTCGGCGTGAGGATGCGGCTGGCTTCGATCGGATCCTTGTTGGCCTTCTTGCGCGCGGCGATCGCTGCCTTGCGGCGCTGCTCGTCGGGGTCCTTTGGCCAGTTCGGCACCTTTGCTTCGACGTTGGCCGCGCCGGGCTTGGGAAGGTCGAGCTTGGGCGGCACGACCAGCGGCGAGCGCTCGCGATAATCGATGCCGCGGTTTTCCATGTTGGTGCCGCCGATGCCGCGCATCAGGCCTTCGATGATCTTTTCCTCGAACGTCTTGTCGTCCTCGTCGTCATCGTCGGCGGCGCGCACGGGTCCGGCGGCCATGACGAGGCCGATGCCGAGGGCCGCAGCCGTGAACCAGGCTGCCCGCGCAAGCCTTGTCCGCACCATCCATCCGCTCGCTTCGATCTTGAGCATCGCGCTGTTCCTGCTCACAAATTTCGACATTGGAGGGTTCGTATCGGCCCGGATCAGGGCGCTTTTGCGGCGGGTACCCCCAGAATGGAATCATACAATAGGGCCGCTACCCCGGCAACGATCGCCACGTCGGCGACGTTGAACACATACCAATTGAAGGTTTTTCCGGCGATTTCGACGTGAAACAGGGCGAAATCGACCACCGCACCGTAAAGGAAGCGGTCGATGGCATTGCCGATCGCCCCTCCGATGATGAGGCCAAGCGCGATGGTGGCGAGCATCGTCCGTGACCAGGCCATCCAGACTGCCAGCGCAACCACAGCGGCGGCTTTTACCGCGGTGAGGATCGCCTGCGCGAGCCAGCCGTCATGCTGGAACCAGCCAAAGCTGATGCCGACATTCCAGGCCAGCACGAGATCGAAGAACGGCGTCACCTGCACTGCGCCGCGCCCGCCGAGATCGAACACATGCAGCAGCCACAGCTTGCTCGCCTGGTCGAGCACGAGCGCGACGACGGCCGCCAGGATGCCGGCGCGGAGCGGACGGGTCACACCGTCACTCCCAGCGCCTTCCATTCGCGCAGCGCCATGGCATCGCGCGGCGAGACGTCGGGGTATTCCTCGTCCTCGCCGACGGTGGGCAGGATCTTCCACGACCGCGCGCATTTGGTGCCGACCGCCCGCTCGACCACGACGGCAACACCCTTGACGTCGGGCAGCGTGAACGCGCCGGCGGGGGCCGCGCCTTCGCGCACCTCGTAATTCGAGGTGATGCAGACTTCAGCAAGATCGACATCGAACAGGATCGCCAGCAGTTCCCTGTGCGCGACATGGATGATGGGCGAGGCTTCCAGCGACGAGCCGATCTTCTTGGCGGCGCGCTCGAGCTCCAGCGCGCCGGTGACGACGCGGCGGACGTCACGGATGGTGTCCCACTTGCCGGCCAGCGCATCGTCGCGGAAGGAATCGAAGTCGGTCGGGAACAGCGTGAGGTGCACGGAAGGCGCGGCATCCTTGCGATAGAGCTGCCAGGCTTCCTCGGTGGTGAAGCTGAGCACCGGCGCCAGCCATTTCAGGATCGAGGCGCAGATCAGGTCGATGGCGGTCAGCGCCGACTTCCTCGCCAGCGAGGACGGTGGATCGCAGTACAGCGTGTCCTTGCGGATATCGAAATAGAACGCGGACAGTTCGCTGTTCATGAAGGCGGCGAGGCTCGCCACAACGGTCTTGTAGTCGAAGTCGGCATAGGCTTGCCGCACGATGCGGGCCTGCTCGGCGAGCTGATGCAGCATCAGCCGCTCCAGCTCCGGCATGTCCTTGTGAGGCACCGCCTCGTCGCGCTTGAAATGGTGCAGCGTACCGAGCATCCAGCGGACGGTGTTGCGCAGCTTGCGATAGGTCTCCACGGTGTTTTTCAGGATTTCGGGGCCGATGCGCTGGTCGTCGGCGTAGTCCGTGGCGCAGACCCACAGGCGCAGGATGTCCGCGCCGGAATCCTTCATCACCTTCTGCGGCTCGACGGTGTTGCCGAGCGACTTCGACATCTTGCGGCCGTTCTCGTCCAGCGTGAAGCCGTGGGTGAGCACGACGTCATACGGCGCGCGGCCGCGCGTGCCGGAAGATTCCAGCAGCGAGGAATGGAACCAGCCGCGGTGCTGGTCGCTGCCTTCGAGATACATGACGGTGTCCTTGCCGCCGTCGATCTTGCGCACGATGTGGCCGAGATTGGGGAAGTTCTGGCGGTCCTCCAGCACGAACGCGTGCGTCGAGCCGGAATCGAACCAGACGTCGAGAATGTCGTCGACCTTCTTCCAGTCCTCGTTCGCACGTTGCCCTAGGAAACGCTCGCGCGCGCCGTCGCGATACCAGGCGTCCGCGCCTTCCTCCATGAAGGCTTCGACGATGCGCTGGTTGACGGTCTCGTCCTGCAGGATTTCAGCCGAGCCGTCGCCCTTCTCGCGCACGAACACCGCGATCGGCACGCCCCAGGCGCGCTGGCGCGAGATCACCCAGTCCGGCCGGTTGACGATCATGCCGTTGATGCGGTTCTGGCCCGCGGGCGGCACCCATTGCGTCACCGAGATGGCGTGCAGCGCGCGGGCGCGCAGCGTGTCGCCGGGCCTGGCCTTGCCGTGATCGACGATGTCCTTGTCCATCGCAATGAACCATTGCGGCGTATTGCGGAAGATCACCGGCTTCTTGGAGCGCCAGGAATGCGGGTATTGATGCTTCAGCCGGCCGCGCGCGAGCAGCGCGCCCGCCTCGATCAGCGCCTTGATCACGGCCTCGTTGGCATCGCCTTTCTCGCCCTTGTCGTTGATGACGCGCTTGCCGGCGAAGCCGGGAGCCTGGTCGGTGAGGGCGCCGTTCTCGTCGACGGTGTAGGGGATGGTCGGGTTGATGCCGCGCGCCGCCAGCTCGCGCCCATTGGCGGTCCAGACGTCGAAGTCCTCGCGGCCATGGCCGGGAGCGGTGTGCACGAAGCCGGTGCCGGTGTCGTCGGTGACGTGATCACCGGCCAGCAGCGGCACGATGAATTCATAACCGCCGTCGCGCCCCTTGAGCGGATGGGCGCACTCGATAACATCAAGCGTATCGCCGGGCACATCGCGAACTTTTTCATACGACGTCACGCGCGCCTGCTTGAACACTTCTGCAGCCAGCGCGTCGGCAAGGATCAGCAGGTCGCCGGTCTTTGCCCAGTTGTCGGCGGGCGCATCGGTGACCTCAAAGAGGCCGTAGGCGATCTTCGGCGAGAAAGAGATGGCGCGGTTGCCGGGCAATGTCCATGGCGTGGTGGTCCAGATCACCACCGAGGCATTGGCGAGCGCGCCGTGGGCAGGCGAAGTCACCGGAAACTTCACCCAGACCATGTCGGACTGGTAATCCTCGTACTCGACCTCGGCCTCGGCGAGCGCGGTCTTCTCGACCACGCTCCACATCACAGGCTTGGAGCCGCGGTAGAGCGTGCCGTTGGCGGCGAACTTCATCAGTTCGCGCGCGATCTGCGCTTCCGCGGGATAGCTCATGGTGGCGTAGGGATGATCCCAGTCGCCGATGATGCCGAGCCGCTTGAATTCCTCGCGCTGCACGTTGAGCCAGTGCGTCGCATAGGCGCGGCACTCCTGGCGGAATTCCACCATCGCCGCCGAGTTGCGGAAGTCCGGCTTCTGCTTGCCCTTGGAGCGGTAGTTCTCTTCCTCGATCTTCCACTCGATCGGCAGGCCGTGGCAGTCCCAGCCCGGCACGTAGTTGGAGTCGAAGCCGAGCATTTGCTGGCTCTTGGTGACGACGTCCTTGAGGATCTTGTTCAGCGCGTGCCCGATATGGATGTTGCCGTTGGCGTAGGGCGGGCCGTCATGCAGCACGAATTTCGCGCGCCCGTCGGCGTCCTTGCGAAGCTTCTGGTAGAGATCGATCTCGTTCCAGTATTTCAGGATCTCGGGCTCGCGCTGCGGCAGGCCGGCGCGCATCGGGAAATCCGTCTGCGGGAGGAACAGGGTCTTGGAATAGTCGGCGGAATCGGACTTTTGTGGCTTTTCGGACATGAATGCTCTGATTTGGCTCGGAAGCGGCGCCTGATCGCTGGGATCGCGGGTGAACAGGAAAACCCCGGTCTTGCGCCGAGCCAAAGCTCAGGCGGAAGCCGGGCCGCTAATCCCTATGATGCGCCGCGCGAACATGGCGTTTCCATAGCAGGCGAGGGCAGAAATCGCAAAGGGCCGCAGGCGTCGAAACGACTTAGCCGGGGTCTTTGGCTTCAGTGCCGACATGGGCGAGGGCGCTCGCGCAGCAGTGCGTGCCGGGCCGATGGCCGCTCCGCCAGCGCGGCATTGTCGCGAACGGGCCAGGCCTTGGTGGCGGCCTGTTCGGCTGCCAGTTCGGCATCGGGACGATAGAGTTCGCCCGCCAGCATCTTTCGCTTTTCGGTCTTCAACCGATCGATCCCAGTCTCGGATACGAATCGGGCGCGGCCGACAGATCGGCGCGGGCTTGCGCGGAATCCTCGTTCATCCGCGCCACCAGGGCGTCAACGCTGTCGAACTTCAGTTCGTTACGGATGAAGGAGATGAAGGCAACATCGAGTTCGGTGCCGTAGAGATCGCCCTTGAAATCGAACAGAAATACTTCGAGCAGCGGTGCGCCGTTGTCGAAGGTCGGGCGGCGGCCAAAACTGGCGACGCCATCGAGGCGTTCGCTGCCGCGGCCGACCCGCACGGCGTAGATGCCGTGCTTGAGCTCGCAATTCCTGTCGAGGCGGATGTTGGCCGTGGGAAAGCCGAGATCGCGGCCGCGCTTTTCGCCATGGACGACGGTGCCGGTGACGAACCACGGCCCGCCCAGCATGGTGGTGGCATCCGCGATCTGGCCCTCGGCCAGCGCCATGCGGATGGCGGTGGAGGACACCGGCCGCTCGTCGATGTCGACATGGGCCTGCACGTCGACTTCGATGCCAAGCTTGGGAGCCTCGGCCACCAGCAGGCTCGGGGAGCCGACCCGGCCCTTGCCGAAATGAAAATCGTAGCCCACCGCAATGCCGCTGATCCCGAGCCGCTCGATCAGATCGTGGTAAATGAAGTCTTGCGCCGATGTACCGGCGCGAACCTTGTCGAAGGTCATGACAACGGCGCCGGCGAGGCCCGCTCCGGCCAGCAGCCGCAGCTTGTTGGTCTCGGTGGTCAGGCGGAACTGCGGGCTGTTGGGGCTGAAAAAGCTGCGCGGATGGGGCTCGAACGTCACGGCGAAAGCCGGTTTACCGTGGACGCCGGCCATCCGCAGGGCGGCCCCGATGACGGCGCGGTGGCCGAGATGGACGCCGTCGAAATTGCCCATCGCCACCACCGCTCCCTTGGGGATCGCGGAAGCGGGCGTGGTGTCGCGGATAACGGTGAATGCGGGCGGCATTTTTCGGGGATTCTGGTCCATTTCAGGTGGATTCCCGGATCGGCCCGGGGATGCGGCCGGACCGTGGCTTGGCGGGGCGGGGCAAGTCAAGCGGCGCCAAATTGTTCAGCAAAACAGGTGTTTTACCTACCTTCCCGCGCCGGTCGGCTTAACGCCCTGTTTAGCGGCTCGATGCTAAGCGTTGAAGGCGGATCGCCAGTGGCGCGATCCTGTATATGAATCTGTGGCCTAACGCGTTGGGGGAAGTGAAGATGGCGGTGGATCTGTCGATGCCGGTTCTGGTGGTGGACGACTACAGCACCATGATCCGCATCATCCGAAATCTTCTGAAGCAGCTCGGCTTCGAGAACATCGATGATGCCAGCGACGGTTCGGCGGCGCTGAACAAGATGCGCGGCAAAAAGTACGGCCTCGTGATTTCCGACTGGAACATGGAGCCGATGACCGGATACGACCTGCTGAAGGAAGTGCGTGCCGATCCTAATCTGGCGACCACGCCGTTCATCATGATCACGGCGGAATCCAAGACCGAGAACGTGATCGCGGCCAAGAAGGCCGGCGTGAACAACTACATTGTCAAGCCGTTCAATGCGGCGACGCTGAAGACCAAGATCGAGGCGGTCTTCCCTGACATGTCGATGGCGCAGGTCTGACCAGCGGATTTGATTTTCTTGTCTGATGCCCGGGCCTTGTCCCGGGTATCTGCGTTATTGGATTAAGAGCTTCAACAAGTGCTTCAAGTCGGGGCGCGCGGCCGTGAAGCGCCTGCGCGGGGCACCATCGTTTCCGACGCTACCAGCGCAGTTCGCGGATCAAGGCGCGGGGCGGGTGGCCGAACAGCTCCTTGACGGACGCAGAATCAAGCTGGTCGATGCCGGCAAATTCCTCGGCATGGATGCCGCGGGTGACGAACAGGCAGTCGATCCCGAAACCGTGAGCGCCGGCGAGATCGGTGCGCACGGAATCGCCGATGGCCAGCACATGGCGGAGCTCGGCCGGATGGCCACGCCGCTCGGCGGCGAGCGCCATCGCGCGCTCGTAGATCGGCCGGTGTGGCTTGCCGTAGAACACGACATCGCCGCCCAGCTCGCGGTAGAGTTCGGCGATGGCGCCGGCGCAATAGATCAAGCGGTCGCCGCGCTCGACGACGATGTCGGGATTGGCGCAGATCAACGGCACCTTGCGCGCCAGCGCTTTCGTCAGCATCGGCCGGTAGGTCTCGGCGGACTCGGTCTCGTCGTCGAACAGGCCGGTACAGATGATGTAGTCGGCGCTGTCGAGCTCCGACAGCACGGGGTCGAGGCCGCGGTGGATAGAGCTGTCGCGTTCGGGGCCGACCCAGTACAGCTTCTCGCCGGGGTGATCCGCCACGAAATGCCGGGTTAGATCGCCGGAACTGACGATGGCGTCATAGGTCTCGTCGGCAACGCCGAGCTTGCGCAATTGCCGCTGCACGGAGTCGGCCGGGCGCGGTGCGTTGGTGATGAGGATGACGACCCCGCCTTCCTGACGATAGCTGTGCAAGGCCGCGCAAGCGTCGGGAAACGACTCCAGCCCGTTATGCACCACGCCCCAGATGTCGCTGAGCACGACCTCGACGCCGTCAATGACGTCGCGCAGTCTGTCGACGAAGCGCAGGCTCATGGCTTGAGACGAAGGTCAGGCCGGACCGGCGGCGCGGCGCGCCAGTGCGGCATTGCCGGTCGCGCGCGGCGGCGGATCGATGGCTGCAGTATCGGCAGGGGCCGGATTGCCGGGACCATTGGCTTCCTGGGGCTTGGTGGCAGGTGCCCCGCCGGTAGCAGTTGCCCCCTCCGGCCGCAATGGCCGCGGCGGGGCAAACAGGAATCCCTGTCCGAACCTGACGTCGAAATCCAGGAGGTCGACGACCGCGCGCTCGCCTTCGATCTTTTCCGCGATCAGGTCAATGCCGAAGCGGCCGAGCAGATCGGAAAGGTCGGAGGGGTGGATGTCGGAGGTCGAGCTCTGCTTGGGATCGAGCAGCAGCGAGGCCGGCACCTTGATGAAGCGGACGCCGCGGTCGGCAAGCTCGCGCGGCTCGAAACGCAGGTCGGTCACATGGTCGATCGAGAAACGGAAGCCGCGCTGCGCCAGCGCGGCCAGATTTTCCGTCTCGTTGGGGCCGAACTTGCGTAGCGTGGCCTGCTTGAACTCCAGCACGAAGGAGGGCGCCAGCGCGCGATTGGCCTCGAGGAAATCCAGGCATTGCGCGAAATGGGTCGGGTTGGTCAGCGTGGTGGCCGACACGTTGCAGAACACGCCGACGTCCTTGTTGCGCACCATCAGCCGGCGCAGCACCTGCACGCAGCGAAGCATCACGGAATGGTCGATCCGTCCGATCAGGCCGGCGCTTTCCGCGGTGGTGATGAAGTCGTCGGCGACCAGCACCTGATCCTTGTCGTCGCGCAGCCGGGTCACCGCCTCATAATAGCGCACCTTGCGCTGCGGCAGCGTCACCATCGGTTGCAGATAGATGTCGAGCCGGTTCTCCTCGATCGCGTTCTTTACCGCGGAGATCAGCTGGTTCTGGCTGCGCGAAGGTGCCGCCGGAGCAGCGCCCGCTGCCGGCTCGGCCGCGGCGGATGGCACGGTCTCCGTCTCGAGCGACAGCACCGTCTGCATTTCGGGCCGGCTCGGCGGAGCGGGTGCGGCGGGCGGGGGTGCAGCCAGCATCTCTTCGTGCGTCGCGACCGTGCTGGCGAGCTGCTTGACCAGCACGCCGAGTTCGTTGATTTCGCCGATCACGCCTTGCATGCGGTCGGCGCCGGCGGAATTGGCCGAGATCACCTTGCCCTCGATCGCCGAAAGCCTGCGGCCGAACTCCGCCACCTGGCGGGCGAGGTCGGCAGTGCCGCGGGAGAGATCGGCGATCTGGCCGCCGACATCGGTGCGGTCGCGCAGCCGCATGGAAACGGCGTTGTAGAGGATGAGGAATGTCAGCGCGGTCAGCGCCACCAGCGCGGATTCATAGCCGCTGATGTTGGCCCAGGAATACAGCACGAGGCCCAGCGAGGCGGCGACCAGCACCATGCAGATGGCGATGAAGATGGTGGAAATACGGATCATGGCGCGCGCATGGCTCTCACGTACGGGACGCCCCCAACCGGAAAAACAGCGAATCTTTCAAACATGGTGTCGTGTGCGCTCCCGCAAGGCGAGCGCGACCTTAGCATCAATGCTGATTCGGAGGGATAGTGGCATCGGCCGGTGACCGACGGGCGGCGGCGTTGTGTCTATGGCGGGACGGGCACAGGCCGGATCGGTTCCGGCCTGTTCCGCTGGCCGCGTCAGGCGATGGCGCGGATCACCTTGCCGACCTTGTCCACGACCTCGCCGATCTGGTCCTCGGTGATGATCAGGGGCGGGGTCAGCACCAGCGTGTCGGCCACCGACCGCAGCATGATGTCGTGGTCGTGGAAGGCGCTGTTGAGCCCGGCGAAACCGCGCTTGCCGACCCCGTCGGCGGACGGCGCAAGATCGATGCCGGCGGTCAGCCCGATGGTTCGGATATCGACCACATTGGGCTGGCTCCTCAGCGACATGACGGCGTCTGCGAATTTCGGCTCGAGCTTGCTGGAGCGCTCGAACAGCTTTTCGTCGCGGTAGATGTCGAGGGTGGCGAGACCGGCGGCGCAGGCGAGCGGATGCGCCGAGTAAGTGTAGCCATGGGTGAGTTCGGCGACATGCTCCGGACCGGTCATGAACGCATCGTGGATGGTGTCGCGCACCAGCACGCCGCCCATCGGCGCTGCGCCATTGGTGACGCCCTTGGCGAAGGTGAGCATGTCCGGCAGCACGCCATAGCGCTCGGCGGCGAAAGAGAAGCCGAGCCGGCCGAAGCCGGTGATGACTTCGTCGAAGATCAGGAGGATGCCGTGCTTCTGCGTGATCTCGCGCAGCCGCTTGAGATAGCCCTTGGGCGCGGCAATCACGCCGGTCGATCCCGCCATCGGCTCGACGATCACGGCGGCGATGGTATTGGCGCCATGCAGGTTGACCAGGTCCTCCAGTGCATCGGCGAAATGCGCGCCGTATTCCGGCTCACCCTTGGTGAAGGCCTGCTTCTCGCGGTCATAGGTCGCCGGCAGATGGTCGACGCCCGCCAGCAGGGAGCCGAAGATCTTGCGGTTGCCGACGATGCCGCCGACGGCGGTGCCGCCAAAGCCGACGCCGTGATAGCCGCGGACGCGGCCGATCAGGCGCGAGCGGCCGCCCTGGCCGTTGAGCTGGTGATAGGCCAGCGCGATCTTGAGCGCGGTGTCGGCCGCCTCCGAGCCGGAGTTGCAGAAGAAGACGTGATCGAGGCCCGCGGGCGCGAGGTCGGCGATGCGGCTCGCGAGCTCAAAGGATTGCGGAATGCCGAACTGGAACGGCGGTGCGTAGTCCAGCGTCGCCGCCATCTTGCCGATGGCGTCGGCAATCTGCGTGCGGCCGTGACCGGCGTTGGTGCACCACATGCCGGCGGCAGCGTCGATCAGCTGGCGGCCGTCGACGGTGAAGTAATGCATGTCCTTGGCGCCCGCGAGCAGCCGCGGCGCCTTCTTGAAGGCGCGGTTGGCGGTGAACGGCATCCAGTGCGCAGCCAGATCGTTGGGGACGTTGACGGACTTGGTCGGGCTCTTGTCGAGCATGGGAGGCCTCTTTTTGTGCGTTGCGGGCGCTTCGGCTGGGATGAAGGCTATCAGCTTCGCGGCGAAGGCGAAATGCGGCATAGCGTAGATATTTTCGCGCAACCGGAGCCATGCTTGGGGGCATGATCTTGATCGGAAAACCGGTGCCCGCTTTTTCCGGATGATGCCTCAGAGATCGGAAGCTGCAATCCAGAACACTTCGCCCTCGGAATCCTCGGTATCGAGCCAGAGCAGCGGCAGTTCCGGGAATGCGGCCTCGAGATTGTCGCGCCCGCGCCCGATTTCGCAGAGCAGCCCGCCTTGCGGTGCAAGATGCGGCTTGGCCTCAGTCAGGATCCGCCTGACGATGTCCAGCCCGTCGGCGCCGCCGTCGAAGGCGAGCGCAGGTTCAGCGCGACATTCCGCGGGAAGGCCGGCCATGCCCTCGGCATCGACATAAGGCGGGTTGGCAATGATGAGGTCGTAACGGGAGCCGGCAAGGGGGGCGAAGAGATCGCCACGGTGCAGGGTGATGCGGTCGCCGAGGCCGTGATCGGCCACGTTGCGTGCCGCGACAGCCAGCGCGTCCTTTGAAATATCCACGGCGTCGACCGCGGCATTGGCGAAATGGCGGGCGGCCAGGATTGCAAGGCATCCACTGCCGGTGCAGAGGTCGAGCACGCTTGCGACCTCGGCGGGATCGCCGATCAGCGAGGTCGAATCCTCGCCGTCGCTGCCGAAATGCGAGTCCAGGAGTTCGCCGACGAAGGAGCGTGGCACGATGGTGCGCTCGTCGACATAGAACGGCAGGCCGCGCATGTAGATATTGTTGACGAGATAGGCGGCCGGCTTGCGCGTGGAGACGCGGCGTTCGATCAGGTCGAGGATCTTCTTGCCTTCCGCGGCGGTGGCGCGGGCATGGGCGAACTGCTCGAACTGGTCGGGATGCAGATGCAACGCCTCGGAGATCAGGAAGGCGGCCTCTGCAACGGGATCGGTGGTGCCGTGGGCAAAGACCAGCCTGGCCTCGGCGAAGCGGCTCACCGCATAGCGGAGGAAATCGAGCAGGGTCTGCAGTTCACCGGCGCCGACTTTCGGCGGCTTCGCAGCGGGACGGCCTCGCTTGGCGACTGGCTTCGCGCGTCTTGCCATCAGGATTTCGTCCAGCGTGCGGCGGCCGCGTCATCGTGGCCCTGCGCCTCGACCCAGCTCTTGCCGCGTGCGCTCTCTTCCTGCTTCCAGAACGGCGCGCTGGTCTTGAGATAATCCATCAGGAACTCGGCGGCTTCAAACGCGGCCCGCCGATGCGAGGAGGCGGTAATGACGAGCACGATGTTCTCGCCGGGCGCGATGCGGCCGAAGCGGTGGATGATGGTGAGCCCCTGCAGCGGCCAGCGTGAGATCGCCTCATCCGCATGCCGCTTGATCTCCTCCTCGGCCATGCCGGGATAATGCTCGAGCGTCAGCGCGGCGATCGGCTCGTTTCCCTCGGTGCCGCGGCAGATGCCGCTGAAGCTGACGACCGCGCCGATGTCGGTGCGGCCCTTGCCGAGCGCGGCGATTTCCTGCGCGATATCGAAATCGGCCTGCTGGATGCGGATGGTCGCGGTCACGCTCACGGCGGAATACTCAGCCGCCGGTCATCGGCGGGAAGAAGGCGACTTCGCGGGCGCCCGCGATCGCGGCGTCCGGCTTCGCATGCGCATGGTCGATGGCGGCGCGGATCACCTTTGGCCTCTCGAAGGCGTGGGCGTAGCGCTCGCCGCGGCGCGACAGCCACGCCATCAGCTCATCGATCGTGCGAACGTCGGCGGGCGGCTCGATGGTCTCTTCCGCCTTGCCGATCCGTTCGCGCACCCAGGCGAAATACTTCACCTTCATCCTTCATCCTCCTTGATGAGATGATGGATGCCGGCGCGGAAATAATCCCAGCCGGTATAGATCGTCAGCATCGCAGATATCCAGAGCAGCACGGTGCCGATCAGCGTGACGGCGGGAACGAGCCGGTCGCCGGCATCGCCCGCAATCAGGAATCCGATGGCGACAAGCTGGACCGTGGTTTTCCATTTTGCGAGTTTTGTCACGGGCACGCTGACGCGAAGCGCGGCAAGATATTCGCGCAGGCCCGAGACCAGGATCTCGCGGCAGAGGATCACGACCGCAGCCCACAGCGACCAGCCATGGATGGTGCTGTCGGCCACGAGAATGAGCAGGCACGAGGCGACCAGCAGCTTGTCGGCGATCGGGTCGAGCATGCGGCCGAAGGCCGATTGCTGGTCCCAGATGCGCGCATAATAGCCATCGAGGTAGTCGGTGATGCCGGCGGCAATGAACACGGCGAGCGCCACCCAGCGCAGCCAGATTGGGCCGTTCACGATCGGAGACTGGGCGTAGACGCAGCCGACCACCACGGGGATGGCGGCGATCCGCCCGACCGTCAGCATATTCGGGATCGAGAAGGTCTTGGACGGGCTTCTGGTGGTGGCGATGTTCATCCGTCTTACCAATACCGGGGAAGCAGCGAGGTCAACACCTTGGCTCACATGGGGGGTGGGAGATGACGAGAGTATAACGTCAAATCCGCGTTTAGCCGGGCTGGGTATGGAAATACTCGAAGATCCGCCGGGCGCTTTCGGCGCTTACCCCCGGAACCTTGCCGAGATCGGCGATGGAAGCCCGCTCGATCTCCTTCAATGTGCCGAAATGCAGCAGCAAGGCACGTTTGCGTGACGGACCGATGCCGGGGATTTCCTGCAGGCCCGCCTCACGGATGTCCTTCTTGCGCAGCTTGCGGTGCGAGCCGATCACGAAGCGATGCGCCTCGTCGCGCAGCCGCTGGATGAAGTACAGCACGGGATCGCGCGGCTCGAGCTTGATCGCCTCGCGCTCCGGCAAGAACAGGGTCTCGCGGCCGGCGTCGCGATCCGGCCCCTTGGCGACGCCGAGCAGCGTGACCCTGTCGACGCCGAGCTCGGTAAAGATCTCGCGCGCCGCATTGAGCTGGCCGCGGCCGCCATCGATGATAACGAGATCGGGCCATTGCGGAAACGAATCGTCGTCGCGCGGCTTGCCGTCGTCGCCCTCGGCCGGTTTCAGCAACCGCTTGAAGCGGCGCTGCAGTACCTCGCGCATCATTGCGTAATCGTCGCCCGGGGTGAGCCCTTCCGACTTGATATTGAACTTGCGGTACTGGTTCTTCATGAAGCCGTCGGGGCCGGCCACGATCATCGCGCCGACCGCGTTGGCGCCCTGGATGTGGCTGTTGTCGTAGACTTCGATGCGCTTGGGGACATGCGGCAGGCCGAGCGTCGTGACCATCGCCTGCAGCAAACGGCTTTGGGTTGCGGTGTCGGCGAGCCTGCGGCCGAGCGCCTCGCGCGCATTCGTCAATGCGTGCGCGGTCATTTCCTTCTTCTCGCCGCGCTTGGGCACGGAGACTTCCACCTTGAAGCCGGCTTTGACGGACAAGGCGTCGGCCAGCAGCGCGGTGTCCTCGACCTCGTGCGAAAGCAGGATCAGTTTCGGCGGCGGCTTGTCGTCGTAGAATTGGGTGAGGAAGGAACTCAGCACCTCCTCGGGCGTGAACGTCTTTTCCGCGCGCGGGAAGTAAGCGCGGTTGCCCCAGTTCTGTCCGGTGCGGAAGAAGAACACTTCGACGCAGGAATAGCCGCCTTCCTGGTGGATCGCGAACACATCGGCTTCCTCGACCCCGCGCGGGTTGATGCCTTGCTGCGACTGGATCGCCGACAGCGCAGCAAGGCGGTCGCGGAAGGTCGCTGCGGTCTCGAATTCGAGCTCGCCGGCCGCCCGTTCCATCTCGGCCGCAAGCAGTTGTTTCACCGCGTGGCTGCGGCCGGACAGGAACTCGGTAGCTTCGCGCACGAGCTCGGTGTAGCCGGGAAAATCGATTTCGCGCGTGCAGGGGCCGGAGCAGCGGCGGATCTGATAAAGCAGGCAGGGACGGCTGCGGCTCTCGAAAAACGAATCGGTGCAGGAGCGGATCAGGAACGCGCGCTGCAGCGCCGTGATGGTGCGATTGACGGCGCCGGCGGAAGCGAACGGGCCGAAATAGCGCCCGGGCCGGCTCTGCGCACCGCGATGTTTCAGGATCTGCGGCGCCCAGTGGTCGCCGGTGATCAGGATGTACGGAAACGACTTGTCGTCGCGAAGCTGCACGTTGAAGCGCGGGCGCAGCTGCTTGATCAGATTGGCCTCGAGCAGCAGCGCCTCGGTCTCGGTCGTGGTCGAGACGATCTCGACATTGGTCGTCGCCGCGATCATGCGCAGGATGCGCGCCGGCAGCGGCGCATTGACCCGCGCATAGGATGTCAGGCGCTTTTTGACGTTCTTGGCCTTGCCGACATAGAGCACGTCATGGGCGGCATTGAGCATGCGGTAGACACCGGGCGAGGTGGGGGCGAGCCGCACCGCGTTCTCGATGGCAGCATGTCCGGCCGTCAGCCCGCCCTCGGCGATGGTATCTGCCGGTTCCTCCGGCATCTCGGGCAGGCGTGCTTCTTCATCGTCCTCGGCCGTTGCCGTGGCCGGATCGATGTCGGCGCCCGCATCCTGCGGCGGCATGTCGCTGGCGGAACCGGGCTTGCCCTTGCGTGGCGGTGGCGCCGGTTGATCGCTGGAATCGTCTCTCATGGGCCGGATTTATGCATTGGCGTTTGGTGTCGCCAGCCGCGTCGTGGGCGGGGTCGAGATCCCGGCAAGTAACACATTTTTAAGAATGCTAAGCGCCCGGTAACTCCGCTTAACGAACCTTTAATTTAAACCTCTCGATAATTCTTACCCGAAACGGCTGGAATTCCGTAACCACGCCGGCGCTTTGCGCCGCGCTGGGTCACGGTGAGTTGCGTGGTGGAGAGTACCGATGTCCAGGGTTGGGTTGGGCGCGCTCGTCTTGCTGGCAGCAGGCTGCAGCATGCAGGCGCAGGCTGCCGACTTCTACAATTCGCGCCCGCCCTACACGGTCAACCAGCCGCTCAACGCCTACAGCTGGGCCGGTCCCTATCTTGGCGGCAATGTGGGTTATGCCTGGGGCAGCGTCGACAATGTCTGGGCGAAGCCGGGCGGTTTCGCTGGTGGCGTGCAGGGCGGCTTCAACTGGCAGGAGCGGACCAGCCCGTGGGTCTTCGGCATCGAAGCCGACATCCAGGGCTCCAGCGCGGACGACAGGTTCGCCGCCTGGAAATTCTCGAACCCGTGGTTCGGCACCGTGCGCGGCCGCGGCGGCTATGCCTTCAACAATTTGCTGGTCTACGGCACGCTCGGTCTTGCGCTCGGCGAGTTGCGCGCGACCACCTTCGGCCTCACCGAGTCGCACACCAATGTCGGTTGGACCGCGGGTGTCGGCGCCGAATATGGCTTCGCGCCAAACTGGAGCGCCAAGATCGAATATCTCTATGTCGATCTTGCCAGCAGCAATTTCGTCACCACGGGCGCCTCGCACGGCCTCAGCTTCGGCACGATACGCGCGGGTGTGAACTATCGCTTCTCGGCGCAATAGCACTTCAATCAAAATATCTGGCGTAACAACCTCCCGGCCACCGAAAGCGGCCGGGATTTTCCTGTCTCGGCTCGGAAATGCGGTTCTCAGGAAACCACGAGATTGACCGCTTTCGGGCCCTTGCCCTTCTTGTCCGGCTCGACCTCGAAACTGATGCGCTGTCCTTCGGTCAAATCCTTCAACCCGGCCCGTTCCACCGCGGTGATGTGTACGAACACATCGCGGCCGCCGTCGTCCGGCTTGATGAAGCCGTAGCCGCGTTCGCCGTTGAAGAACTTGACCGTCCCTGTCATGGCCATCGGGAAACCTCCCCCGTCTGCTTTTGCCGTCGCGCATCCCGCGTTCGGCTCGACCGGACAATCGCTGCCGGAAAGCATGGCCACCTTGACGAACCGCAAGGCAATTTGCGGCCCTCGCCCGGCTGTTTTTAGGCCTTGTCACTCCGCCGCAACCATTCGCGGAAGCGGAACGTAAAGCCAGTCCCAACATGACGAGCATAATACGGTTCCCGGCGGGTTGCCTATGGCTTTGATGGCCGCGGCGGGCCTTTGGGGGCACCCGGAATAGCAGTTTCAACGCTTCTCAGGGCTTGGGGGTCTCCAGGCGGAAGCGGCCGGCGCCGCCCTGGCCGAGCGGCTTTTCCAGCTCCGGCAGGATAGCCTTCAGCTCGGCGAGCAAGGTCCATGGTGGATTGACGACCAGAAGGCCGGTGGAGGCGAGCGGGCCGCCAGTCAGTTGCGGGGCGATTGAGAATTCCAGCCGCAGGCAGTTGCCGGCGGGCCGTGCGCCGGCGGCCGCGTGCGCGACATGGCGCGCCAACTCGTCGGCGGCGCGCCGGCTCTTGACCGGGTACCAGAGCAGATAGCTGCCGGTCGGCCATTTCGCGAACGCCGCGCGGAAGCCGTCCGCCAGCCGCTCGAACTCGTCCTTGGCTTCGAACGGCGGATCGATGACGACAAGCCCGCGCCGCTCGTTCGGCGGCACGTAGGCGGAGAGCGCAGTCCAGCCGTCGATATCGACCACCCGGGCCTGATCGTCCCGCCGCAGCGCATCGATCAATTCCCGGCGCGCCCCGCCCTCGAGCTCGCAGGCGGTGAGGCGGTCCTGCGGCCGCAGCAGCGCCCGAGCGATCAGCGGCGAGCCCGGATAGGCCTTCAGCTCAGCGCCGGTGTTGAACGCGCGGACGATGTCGAGATAGGGCGTCAGCAGCGGCAGCGTTTTTTCCGAGAAACGCGCCTGCATGATGCGGGCGATTCCGGTCAGCCATTCGCCGCTGCGTTGCGCCTCATCTCCGGTGAGATCGTAGAGGCCGCTGCCGGCATGGGTGTCGATGACGCGGAAGGCGGCGGGCTTCTCCTGCATATAAAGCAGGATGCGCGTCAGCACGATGTGCTTGATGACATCGGCGAAACTGCCGGCGTGGAAGGCGTGGCGGTAGTTCATGCAAATTCTTCTACTTCGTCATGGCCGGGCTTGTCCCGGCCATCCACGTCTTTGCGGCACGATGGATTGCTTCGTCGCTGCGCTCCTCGCAATGACGGAGGATGGAGCTAGCCGCCGCGCACCGGCGGCATCAGCACCTTGTCGCGGTTGCAGGCCCGGCGGTCGTTTTCGTCGCAGGCGCGGAACTGCAGGTCCTTGTTCATGCAGATGCGCACCTCGCTGAGCCGCCGTGAATCGCAGACCACCGAGATCCCGGTCGCCGTCAGTCCCGGATTGGCCTTGATGAAATCCGCCTCCAGATCCTCCGGCGAGATCATCTTTGGTGTCGATAATTGCAGCAGCTCTTCGGGGATTTTCACCGCCGCGCGCGCCTTGCGGATGGTCTCGAAATAGGCCCGCGTGCCCAGTCCCGAGCAGGTGCCGTGCTTGTCCCACTCGTTGTAGATCAGCCCCGGCGCCGGCATCAGGTCGAGCATCGAGACCATGACATTGCGCTCCAGCCGCGGGGCGGGGCGCTTGCAATATTCGGGATAGCCGCGGTCGTATTGCGGCCACAGCCCGTGCACCACGAAGGAGAATGGCCGCTCGCCGCATTGCGCCCTGGAGCGGCCGGCATTGCCGCGCTCGGCCGCCGCCTCGCAAAAGGACGGCGACCAAGACAGCGCCAGCACATAAAAATCGAACTCGCCGGGGGCGTTCTGGCGGACGTCCTGAGCCCATGCCGGGCCGGGAAAAAACGGGGCGAGGAAGGCCGCACCGACCCGGAAGATCAGCGAGACGGCCCGCCGGCGCGCCTGCATCGAAAAGCATTGAAGCATCACCCCGCCCTCACACCGACCGTCACGGACGGTAGCAGAGAATGAGAACATTTCAAGAACAAAATTGCGATTGACGCCGTCAGCGCCGGGACCGGCCGGATCAGATCAGGGCTTTGCAGCCTTGCAGGCCGGGTTGAAGGCCCAATTGCGGTCGAGACCCACCACGCACCATTCGACGCCCTGGCCGAACGCGGCAAAGCCGCCATCCTCGATGATGGAGTAATGCACCTGGCGCATCCGGCCGTCGGAGAGCATCACCTCGCCCGAGCAGAAACGGCGCGGTATGTTGTCGGACTGCCAGGGCCGGAACGCGGTTTCGTGGATATTGCCGTAGGCAGTGATCACCAGCCGCGAATTCCAGAAGGTGCTTTCCTTCTCCTCAAACTGCGAGGTGATGGTCGGCAGCGCCGCCTCGCAGGGCTTCACGTTGCCGTCATAGCGGGGGCCGTTGAGCCAGAAGTTAAGCTCCAGCGGGTTGGCGGCCCTGGCCTCGGCGAACGCACCAAGAAGCAGTCCAACGGACACCAGGGCGCCGAGGGCAGGCTTCTTCGAGGAATTCAACAGGTCGCGCATGGGAATCCGCCAATGATATTTGCCGGAACGGTGCCGCGAAGGGGCCGGGGCGTCAAGTGCAGCGCGGCAACACCCGCGGATAGTTCGACGAAGGCAAGCCTGTGCGTTCTTTTCAGGGCTTGCGAGGCGCTCTAAGGTGCGATTGCGAAAAAGGAGTCGGCGATGCGAAATATTGTGGCAGCCAGCCTGGTTACGCTTTGCGGGATGCTGGCATCGGCGGCGCAGGCCGACTGGGTGCCCCCGATCAAGGGCAATGACACCGGCGGCATCATCGCCTTCTCGGTGGCCCAGACCAGTGACGCGCGCCAGATCGCGGTCGACCACTGCGCCTATTACGGCAAGGTGGCGAAATTCCTCGCCGTGCAGGCCTATGAGGGCGGTTACATCTCCTTTGCATGCCGCTGGGTGCCCTATGGCGCCGCCGAGCGACCGCTCGTCACAAAATACTGATAGACTCCTCGTCAAACGTTGCCAAGAAGGAGCGCGCCCCATGACGCGACATGCCCTCTCGCTCGCCTCCGCCGCCTGCCTGCTTGCGCTGTTGCCGGCAGGCGCCGCGTTCGCCGAGGAACTGCCAATCCGCAAGGCCGGCCTTTGGGAAATGAAGATGGTGCGTAGCGGCGGCGCGATTCCCGAGACGACCCTGCAGCACTGCACCGACGCCATCACCGACCGGCGGATGAGCGGGTCGTTCTCGGCGGGCCGGGAAACCTGCTCCAAGCAGGACATCAAGAAGACCGCAAGCGGCTATGTCAGCGATTCCGTCTGCAGCGTCGCCGGCATGACCGTCACGTCGCATGCCGAGATCATCGGCGATTTCAATTCGGCCTACACGGTGAAGTCGACGGCGCACAGCGAAGGCGCGATGGGCGGCACGCACGACTCCACCACCACTATCGAGGCGAAGTGGGTCGGCGGCTGCAAGGCGGACCAGAAGCCGGGCGACATCGTGATGGCGGGCGGCATGAAGATGAACGTGATGGATCTCGACAAGTTCAAGGCGATGATGCCGAAGGCGAAGTAGCGCCCGCGTACCTCTATCGTACTCTATCGTTCCTGCGCACGCAGGGACCCTTAATCACAGGGCAAGCTGGAGCTCGAATCGCTTGAGGCGGTGCGCGAGGACCGCCTCCAGGTGCGGATCGTCGTCCAGAGAGAGTGCCGCAACTTCACCGGATCGGCGACCTCCAACGCATCCGCAAAACAGGCTTCCGCGAGAGCGGCCTCGCGGAAGCCCGTGGCTGTCAGCGGCCGCCGCTCTGCGGTCCGCTATTGTTGTTGGTACCCGGTCCGACATTGCCTGAACTCGACGGTGCGCTGGAGCCGCTCGTGGACATGCCGGTCGTGCCACGGGCGCCGTCCTTCATCATCTTGCTGTCGCGGCCGCCGGTCGTGCGCCCATCCATGGAGTCGCCCGTGGTGGTTTTGCTGGCGGCCGGTCCGCCGGATTGCGAGCTGCCTCCGGCCGTGTTGCCGCCGGCCTGGGCCACCGCGAGTGAGGTCGAAAGGCAGAGCATGGCAGCCGCTGTGAATGTCTTCATCATGATCACGTTCCTTGTTGTGTGCACCCCGATGCTCAATGCGGCTGCACAAACGAACGTTCCCATCGTGCGATATTGCAGTGTGTTGCTCACGGCATGTTGCGTCATGAGCTGCGCGTCGTTTCACCGGGAGACCCGACCCTGAGCGTCTAGGGAAACTCAAGGCCGGGCCGCTCTCTCGCGAGCGTATCGGCGTTCGCGGGGGACAAATACCGATACCGTTTGTCAATCATGTTCGCCGACGTTCGTTCCTGGAGCGGAAAACCCCCGGCCTGATCGGGCGGGAGCAGCAAGCGACTCACAAAGCTGCGTGCGGTGCGTTGCCAATTGGCAACGCAACATACCGACTTGCAAGGATATACCTCGCGGCAGGCGCGGTCTCGTCGCGCGAATGCGGCGGGGATTTTTGTTCGGGCCGGGCGATGCTTCAGCGCCGGTGCGAACGTTGCGCTTGATCCCGGGGCGTGGATCAAACAACAATCGGCCCGGCCGCGAGGCCGGGCCGATTTCGCAAAGCAGGGCCGCCTGCGGCTTGTGCCGCTCGCGAAACGGTTAGGCTTCCTCGCTCTGCTCCACCGCATCGGGCATCTTGGCAACCGACATCAGGCTTCGCCCGATCTGGTTGAGAAGCTGGTCGGCGTTCTCTTCCTCCGCCAGCGACTTCGAGAGGAGGGCGACGATCGCGCTATGGCGCAATTGCTGGGCGAGATTCTTGGCGGTCGTGTAGCCCGATATCTCGTAGTGTTCCACCCGTTGCGCCGCTCCGATCAAGGCGAGATCCGCGACGGCGTCTTCCTTTTCTTCTGCCTCCTCCATCACTTCCTGGCCTTCCTCGACAAGCCCCATCATGCCCTTGCAAGGCTTGGCGCGGGCCGTTTCTCCCAGGAGCGAGAAGCACTCGTTGAGCCGTTCGATCTGACCCTCGGTTTCGACCAGGTGTTCCTCGAAGCATTCGCGCAAACGGTCGAACCGGGCGGCCTTTGCCATTTTCGGCAGTGCCTTGGTGAGCTGCTTCTCGGCGTGCAGAATGTCCCGGAGTTCATCGAGCAGGAGGTCGCTGATACCCTGGGGAGCCATCGGCGGAGAGCTTTCGGTCCTGATCGGCGGCTTGGCATCGGCGTTGGGCGCCGAAAGCGCCGGAGATTCGACAAATTCCCAGTCGCCGCCTTCATTCCACGGACCTCGGGTATCGATCTCGCCCTCACTGCCTGAACCGGTGGAATCGTTGAAGAACTGATTGACAAGGCCGGGCGTGGGGGCGATCCGGCCGATCGAGAACGCCGGCTTCTCCATGCTCTGGAGCGCCGCCGCAAACGCCTTCATGTGGGTGATTTCCCGGGTCATGAGAAATTGCAGGGCGTCCTTTGTGCCGGCGTCATCGCAAAAATTGATCAGTCGCTCATAGACGATCTTTGCCCTGGCTTCGGCCGCGATGTTGCTGCGCAGGTCGACGTCGAGCTCGCCGGTGATCTTGAGATAGTCCGCCGTCCAGGGATTGCCTTGCGAGTTGAACAAGTTGACGCCGCCGCCGCCGGCGATGGCGACCAGCGGATCGGCCTCTGCTCTTTCTCGGTCGAATTTCGTCGGCTTGAGATGGAGCCGCGCAAGGCAGCCGACGACTTCAAGATGGCTGAGTTCCTCGGTCCCGATATCCATGAGGAGATCCTTGCGGTCGGGGTCCTCACAATTCAGGCCTTGAATGGAGTACTGCATCGCGGCGGCCAGCTCGCCGTTGGCGCCGCCGAACTGTTCGAGCAGCATGTTGCCAAAGCGAGGATCGGGTTCATCGACCCGCACGGTGTACATGAGCTTCTTGACGTGATGATACATGATGACCTCGGAGGGTGTGGAGATGCGGAATGCACATCGTCAATGGTCGCGCATTGTCCGGGTTCCTAACGACCGGCCGACAGTATTCCGCGGATGCAGGCAAGCGCCGCATTTTCCTCGCCCATGAACGGAGCACGCCGGTGCTGCGTGTTCGGGCGGTTGGCTTGAGCGAGCTACTCACACTGAGCGAATTGAGCGTCATGGTGCGAACAGGTGCCACCCGGTGGCCCTTGCCGGACGTCGGCTGACATCTCGTTTCGTCTGCGCTCGCGGCACCTCTCGTACTGCTCGTCCATTAGGAACGCAGCTCATCGTTTCGAATTGTGCCCCTGAAGGACTCGGGAGGATGAAGAAATGAACGAGAGCGACACGCGCTCACTTAGCCAGATCAGGCGCGAGACCGAGCAGACACGCGCCGCTTTCACGGCAACAGTGGAGGAACTGCGCGGAACTGTCAGCGATGCGGCGACCGACATCAAGAACCGTCTGCGACCGGATGCGCTGAAGGCGGAAGTGTCGGGCTATATCAAGAGCCGCGGCGAGCAACTCTACCTTGAAATGACGGAAGCGGCCCGGCGGAATCCGATGCAGGCGATCGCGGTCGGTGCCAGCGTCGCTTATCCGCTGATCCGGGTGGCGCGGGCGATCCCGCTTCCCATCCTGATGATCGGTGCCGGGTTGTTTTTCGCAGGGTCCAGGACCGGTCGGGAATTGACCCAGAAAGCCTCCGACCTGGCTGCCGATGCTTCACAAGAGGCGTACCGCGGGGTCGACGAGCTTCGCGCCCAGGCTTCGCAGCTTGGCGATCAGGCCGTGCAGGCGGTTTCGCAGGTCCAGGGGAGGGCCGCCGAGGCCTTCGATGAGGCCGGAGACGCGATCGCAGGGACCGCGCGTCGGGCCTCTCTTCGGGCGAGCGAACTGGCGGATCAGACATCGCATTCGACAACTCTCTCCTCGGAGACCGCCCGGCAAACGACCTTGCAACTTCAAGACACGGTGCGCGACGCTCAAACGCGGGCGTCGGAAATGGGCCGCGAGTTTCTCGACACCACGCGCGAGCGGCTCTCGGCGGCAGGCGACAGTCTTTCCCGGGCCGGGCGACAAACCGCCGACACGATCCAGAACAATCCGCTGTTGGTGGCGGGCGTCGGCCTGCTTTTCGGTGGCCTGATCGCCAGTGTCTTGCCGAAATCGCGCACCGAGCAAGACCTGTTCGGGGAAGCAAGCGACGCGGTCGCCCGCAAAGCCCGGCAGGCAGCCGCCACCGGACTTGAGTCGGCCAAGGGAGTTGCCGGCGCGATGCTCGCTAATGTGGAACAGCAAGCCTCCGCCCAAGGACTGACGCCCGAAGCGCTGGCGCAAGGCGTGCAGGATGTGAGCCGGCGGGTGAAGCGTGTCGCCGAGCGAGCCGTAACCACTGCATTTGATCCGGACCAGAACCAGAACCAGGCAAGTCCCGGGAATCAAGATCATCAGAACGCAGACGCGGCTGGAGGAGAACGAAATGGCTGATCAGACATTGCAGACGGGCGGCAAACAGACGAGCCGCGGGAGCAGCGGCGCCAGCGGGGATCAGGGTTTGCGCGAGCAAGCCGTTGCCGCGGGTCGGGAACTCAAGGAAAAAGCCTCCGATCTGGCCGGGACCTCCGGCGAGAAGCTGAAGGAACAGGCTTCGGAACTCGCCGACGCGGCAAAGGACGTCGCCTCGCAAGCGACCGACAGGCTCAGGGAGACGATGTCCGAGCAGAAGGGCGCCGGCGCCGACTATGTCGGCAAGCTGGCGGAGACGATGCGCCGCGCGGCGCGCGAATTTGACAACGACCTGCCTGTGGCCGGCAAGTTCATCCGCCAGGCCGCCAGTCAGGTGGAGAATGTCTCGGATTCGATCAGGACCGGTGAACTCAAGGATCTCGTCAGCAATGCTCAAACCTTTGCGCGACGCCAGCCGGCGGCGTTTCTTGGCCTGGCGGCGCTTGCCGGGTTTGCGGTTGTCCGCTTCCTGAAAAGTTCTCCGGCCACGACGTCCGGCTCCGGGCAGGCTGACGCGGGCGGTCGGGAAAATCGGTCGCAGTCGGAATACCACGGATAATCGCCATGAACGGCCGAACAGATCGCTCCATTCCTGAACTATTCAGTGATGTTCTCGCCCAGCTGGCCAAGTTGATCGGAAACGAGTTCGATCTCGCCAGGGCGGAAGTGTCGGGCAAGGCGAGCCAGGTGGCACGCGCGGCCGCCTTGATCGGCGCCGGCGCCGTCATCCTGATCCCTGCCCTTGTGCTGCTGCTGTTCTCTGCGGCTGCAGCGATGATGCATGCCGGCTTCTCCGATCCTGTCGCCTACCTGATTACGGGCGGAGCTGCCGTCTTGCTTGCTGCTATCCTCATCGGTGTTGGCATCAGCCGGATGACCGGAGACGCGTTGAAGCCGTCCGTGACTTTGGACCAGCTGCGGCGCGACAAGGTTGCCGCAAAGGAGATGATGAAATGAGTGACAGCTCCGAACACATCGGCGGATTTGTCCGCGACCTCGGCGAGGCCGCGCGCAGCAATCCGGTTTCGGCGGCGCTGATCGGCATGGGTGCGCTCTGGCTCTTTACGGGTCGGTCGCAGCGCGCTGTTGAGCTGGTGAAGAGAAGCGGCATCGATCAGTTGCCGGATGTCGCGCGGGACGCCTGGGAAGGCGCCGCTTCCGGTGTACGCTCGGGCTCACGCAACATCGGTGAAGCCGCCAGCGAAGCGGCAGGCGCGATCCGCCGTCAAGGCGAGCAGGCGATGGAGGAAGTGGCGGACGTGGGCGAGCGGATCGTGGGTTCAGCTTCGGATTATACCGGCCGTGCTGGCGACCTGTTTGATGATGCGAGGGACGGCCTGACGGACCTCTTCAGGTCGCAACCGCTTGCGATCGGCGCCGTGGGGCTGGCGATTGGCGCAGCCATTGCGGCCGCCATCCCCACGACGCAAACCGAGGGTGAGTACCTCGGAGAGAGCAGCGAATTCGTCAGGCAAAAAGCCAGCGAAATCGCAGGCGAGCAGGTCGAGCGCGCAACCGCCTTCGGTGAAAAAGTGGCGGCCGCCGTGGCTGACGAGGCCCAACAGCAGGGTCTGACGCCGGACCGGTTGAAAGCTGCGGCCTCTGAACTCTCGGACAAAGCCGCGCGTGTGGCGAACGCCGTCACCACCAAGTCCGGAAGCTGAGATAGATTTTCCGCTGGTCCACGACCTGTTTCGCTATTGGTAACCCATGGGACGGCCGCGCACGGCGCCAGCCGCGGCCGTTGCCTGCAACGGCTCTGCTGCGCCACTCTCGCAATGCTCCGCCACCTGCGCGGCCATGATTCCGGCGGCGGATCTGGGCGCACCGTGAGATGACATCCCGGACGGATTGCCAACCCTCGATATTCGTCGCACTCTCGCTCGCATCGCGGCGACAGAACCGCTGACACGACAAGGGAGGGAAGCATGCGGTCCTGGCTTGCGGCTGTGCTGGCCTGCGCTCTGCTGTCCGCGACATCCGCGTTTGCGCAAACGGGCTATCCCGACCGGCCGATCAAGATGATCGTGCCGCTGGCGGCGGCAAGCGCCGTCGATGTCGCCGCGCGGATCGTCACGCAGAAGATGGCCGACAACATGGGCCAGCAGATCGTCATCCTGAATCAGCCCGGCGCGTCCGGCCTGATCGGGGCCGAACAGGTCGCGCGCGCCGAGCCCGACGGCTACACGATCGGCGGCTTCAACGACAGCATCATGACCATGGTGCCGCATCTGCAATCGAAGATGCGCTGGGACATCCTGAAAGATTTTGAGCCGGTGTCGCTGGTTGCCGTGGTGGAATGGGGGTTGATCGCCAGCAATGAATCCAGCTTCAAGTCCGCGGCCGATCTGATCGCGGCCGCCAAGGCGGCGCCGGGCAAGATCGACTACGGTTCAGGCGGCCCCGGCAGTCCGCAGCATCTGGCGATGGCGATGTTTGCGTCGGCCGCCGGCATTTCGCTGACCCATGTGCCCTACAAGGGCGCGACGCAGGCGGCGACCGATGTGGCGGCAGGGCAGATTCCCGTCGGCTTCCAGGGATTGGGAACGGTCGCCGCTCTGGTGCGCGGCGGCCAGTTGCGGCTGATCGGGGTGACGACCGAAAAGCGCCTCGCGCAGTTTCCCGACGTGCCGACGGTCTCGGAGTCTGGAATGCCCGGCTTCCTGTTCAATTCGTGGTTCGCGATGCTGGCGCCTGCCGGCACGCCAAAGGACATCATCGCGCGGCTCAATGCCGAGGTGGTGAAAGCGCTCGGCGATGGCGAAGTCCGCCGCAAGCTGGAGGAGCTGGGCTTTGCGGTGCGCGGCAATTCGCCGGAAGAATTGCGTGCGATGACGCGCGACCAGTTGGCCAAATACGGCCGCGTGATCAGGGAAATAGGTCTCGCCGCCGAGTGAGGAGCGAGGACCCCTAACGGCTTCTTGAGCCGGATGCCCTGCCAACGACGCAAGGCTAAACCGGAATCCGCACGCTTGCGCGCAGGCCGCCCATCGGGCTGTCGCCGAGCGTGATGTCGCCGCCGTGGGAGCGGGCGATGTCGCGGGCGATGGCAAGGCCCAGACCTGTTCCGCCTTCATCCTGGTTGCGCGCGTCGTCGAGCCGCAGGAACGGCTTGAACACTTCCTCGCGCAGCGCGGGCGGAATGCCGGGTCCGTCGTCATCGACGGTGACGGTGAGATAGCGGTGGTCGCGGTGGCCGGTGATGGCGATGGCATTGCCATGGCGCGCGGCGTTGCTGACGAGATTGGCGAGGCAGCGCTTGAACGCGGCGGGCTTGACGGTGACCACCGGCAGGCCGTGGAAGGCGACGGTCGCCTTGTGGCCGTGGCGCTCGGCGTCGCCGCGCAATTGCTCCAGCGCCGCTGCCATGTCGGTCGGCTGTGCGTTCTCGCCGGAGTCCCCCCGTGCGAAGGCGAGATAGGCTTCCAGCATCGCGCTCATCTCGTCGACGTCTTTTCGCATCGCGTCGACTTCCGGACTGTCGCCGATCAGCGCCAGCTCCAGCTTGAAGCGGGTGAGGATGGTGCGCAGATCGTGGCTGACGCCGGCCAGCATCGCGGTGCGCTGCTCGATCGAGCGCTCGATGCGGCCCTTCATCTCGAGGAACGCATGCGCCGCGCGCCGCACCTCGCGGGCGCCGCGCGGCCGGAAGTTCGGCGCTTCGCGGCCCTTGCCGAAACTTTCGGCGGCGTCGGCAAGGCGCAGGATCGGCCGGATCTGGTTGCGCAGGAACAGCACGGCGACGATCAGCAGGATCGACGAGGTGCCGACCATCCAGAACAGGAAGATCTCCGAATTGGAGGCATAGGCGGCGCTGCGCTGCGCGAACACGCGCATCACGGCATCGTCCAGCGAGATGCGGATTTCGACCAGATTGGACTTGCCGACAGTGTCGATCCAGAACGGACGGGCGATCTGCCGTCCGAGCTGCACCGACAGCGTCTGGTCGAGCAGCGAGAAGAACGGTTTTGGGCCCGGGGGCGGCATGTCGCCGGCGGGCAGGAAATCCACCACCAGGCCGAGCCGCTGCTGCGCGATGCGGCGCAGTTGCGTGCGGTCCTTGTCCTGCGGGTAGACCTTGTAGACATCGATCAGCGTGGCGACGTCCTGCACCACGGCAGCCGACAGGCGCCGCGTCACCGTGTTCCAGTGCCGCTCCATGAACACGAACGCCACGACCGACTGCAGGATTACCATCGGCACGATCATAATGAGCAGCGCACGGGCGTAGAGGCCGGTCGGCATCCAGCTCTTGAGCTTGCCGCTCATCCGGTTATTGGCCGCCGACACCCGCTGCGAGGCGGTGCGGATCAGATTGATGCCGGTGTCGAGCGTGCTCATTTGCCGGTACCGCTCAGGGTGAGGCGACCAGGCGGTAGCCAATGCCGCGCACCGCCTGCAGGAACAGCGGATTGGCCGGATCGTGCTCGATCTTGCGGCGCAAGCGGTTGATCTGCACGTCGACCGCGCGCTCGTTCACGGTGCCGCCCGATGTCAGCGCGCCGCGCGGCACGGTCTCGCCGGGCGTGGCGGAGAGGATGCGCAGCATCTCGCGCTCGCGGTCGGTGAGATGGATGATCTCATCGCCCTGGCGCAGCTCGCCGCGCTCGAGATGAAAGACGTAAGGCCCGAACGCCACCTGTTCCAGCGCGGCGACCTGCGGCGGCGCGCTGCGCTTGAGGATATTGCCCATGCGCAGCACCAGCTCGCGCGGCTCGAACGGCTTTGCCACGTAATCGTCGGCGCCGATCTGCAGGCCTTCGATGCGCGCTTCCGACTCCGAGCGCGCGGTGAGCATGATGATCGGCACGGTGGAGGACTGCCGGATGAAGCGCGCCAGATCAAAACCCGTCTCGCCGGGCATCATGACGTCGAGGATCAGCAAATCAAAATGCAGGCCGAGCAGCTTGGCGCGCGCGTCGCTGGCGCTGGACGCCGTGGTGACGCGGTAGCCTTCGCCGGAGAGGAAGCGTGACAAGAGATCTCGGATGCGGCGGTCGTCATCGACCAGCAGCACATGCGGGGCGTCGTCGGCCGGCTGCGCCGGCGGCCTGGCTGCAGCCATCATTGCGCTCGGATTCATGGTTTCGCCGCCGGCTTGCCGCCGCCGAAGATGGTCTCCAGCACCTTGTCGGGATCGTCGCGGTCGATCATCGCGCGCAGGAACAGGCGCACGGTTTCGGTGCCGGCCGGGCCGATATCGGCTATCGCGCGGTTGATGCGGTCGGTTTGTAACCCCGCCAGCTTGCCGACCAGCTGCTCGCCCTTGGCCGTTGCATAGAGCAGGCGCTGGCGGCGGTCGTTGTTGCCGGTCTTCTGGATGATGTAGCCCTCATCCAAGAGCTGCTTGAGCACGCGCCCCAGCGACTGCTTGGTGATGCGCAGGACATCGAGCAGGTCGGCGACCTTCAGCCCGGGATAGCGGTGGACGAAATGCAGCACCCGGTGATGCGCCCGGCCGAAGCCGAATGCCTCCAGCTCGTGATCGGCGTCGCCCACAAAGTCGCGGTAGGCGAAGAACAGCAGTTCGATGATATCCCAGCGCAATTCGCCCGAACGGGCGGCACCGGAAGGGGTCTCGGCGCCGCGCGAATCGGGCTGGGCGGCCGGCCTTGAGAAATTTATGTCAGCCATATTGACATATCTTGGGTTCAATGTTACAAAACTAACCGTTTGCTACGAAACATTATTTCGTTTCACTAGCAACAGCGTTTGAGGCGGCCAGAGAAAGCCAGCGATGGCGGCCGAGGCCGGCGAATTGGACTACCGTGCGATTGTCGAGCGGCATATCGGCAAACATACTGGACTTCGCCATGGCGCAAAAGCATGTCATGCGGGCGTGCGGCTGTGGTAACCCGCCGCAAGACGGGGTGGCGAGGCCCGGCGAACCAACAAGCGGCGCGTGTTCGCGCCCATCCGGGAGAATACCCATGGCAGCGTCCTCGGCGGTTTCCTTGGCCAGCAAGGCCGCGCCCCTACCAGGAGGCGGCGCAATGAAATTCGAGATCAAGCCCACCGCAAACCCGGTGTCCGAGAAGGACCGCGCGGCCAAGCTGGTCGACCCCGGCTTCGGCCGCGTCTTCACCGATCACATGGCCATCGTGCGCTACACCCAGGGCAAGGGCTGGCATGATGCGCGCATCGAATCGCGCGCCAATTTTCCGCTCGATCCGGCGCTCGCCGTGCTGCACTACGCGCAGGAAATTTTCGAAGGCCTGAAGGCCTACAAGCGCGACGATGGCGGCGTCAACCTGTTCCGCCCCGACGCCAATGCGCGGCGCTTCAGGGATTCAGCCGATCGCATGGCGATGGCGCAGCTTCCCGAAGACGTCTTCATCGATGCGGTCGAGCAACTCGTGCGCATCGATGCTGCCTGGATTCCGGGCGGCGAGGGCAGTCTCTATCTGCGGCCCTTCATGATCGCCAGCGAAGTCTTCCTCGGCGTGAAGCCCTCGGCGGAATACATCTTCGCCGTCATTGCTTCCCCCGTCGGCTCGTATTTCAAGGGCGGGCCCGCGCCGGTTTCGATCTTCGTGTCGGAGCATTACACGCGCGCGGCGATCGGCGGCACCGGCGCCGTCAAATGCGGCGGCAATTACGCGGCAAGCCTGCGCGCGCAGGCCGAAGCCATCGAGCATGGCTGCGACCAGGTCGTGTTCCTCGATGCGCTCGAGCGCCGCTATGTCGAGGAGCTCGGCGGCATGAACGTGTTCTTCTCGTTCGACGACGGCTCGCTGCTGACGCCGCCGCTCGGCACCATCCTGCCGGGCATCACCCGCGACTCCATCATCAAGCTCGCCAGGGACGCCGGCAAGCAGGTGCGCGAGGAAGCCTATTCGATCGACCAGTGGCGCGCCGATGCCGCCAGCGGCAGGTTGCAAGAGGCGTTTGCCTGCGGCACCGCGGCCGTGATCTCGCCGATCGGCAAGGTGCGCTCCACCAGCGGCGAATTCCTCATCAACGGCGGCAACGCCGGGCCGGTCGCGATGGGCCTGCGCAAGCAACTGGTCGACATCCAGTACGGCCGCGCGCCCGATCCGCACAACTGGATCCGAAAGGTGCTGTGAAGGGGCTGCGGAATTATTCCGCCACCACGCCTTCGGCCTTCGCCGTCATGGCCGGGCTTGTCCTGGTCAAGCCCGGGCATGACGCGTTTCATTTCAGCGCCAGCAGCCGGTTGCCGCGTCGCGCGTCGGCTGGTACCAACGCCGCCCATGAAGGACAAACCCAAGAAGCCGCAGAAACTGAGGGCACGCCTGCCGCGCGGCCTGGAAGATCGTGGCCCCGCCGCGATCACGGCCACGCGCGCGATGGTCGAGAAAATCCGCGAGGTCTATGAGCGCTACGGTTTTGAGCCGGTGGAGACGCCGGCCTTCGAATACACCGACGCGCTCGGCAAATTCCTGCCCGACCAGGACCGGCCGAACGAGGGCGTGTTCTCCTTCCAGGACGACGACGAGCAGTGGATCTCGCTGCGCTACGACCTGACCGCTCCGCTGGCGCGCTATGTGGCCGAGCGGTACGGCACGGAAAATCTGGTGCTGCCGTATCGCAGCTATCGGTTCGGCTACGTGTATCGCAACGAGAAACCGGGTCCCGGTCGCTTGCGACAGTTCATGCAGTTCGATGCGGATACGGTCGGCACTGCGTCTTCCGGGCAGTCAGCCGCCGCAGCCGATGCCGAAATTTGCATGATGGCGGCGGACACGATGGAAGCGCTTGGTATTCCCCGCGGCTGCTACGTGGTGAAGGTAAATAACCGCAAGGTGCTCGATGGTGTTCTCGAAGCGATCGGGCTCGTGGGCGAGGAGAACGCAGCCCGAAGGCTGACCGTGCTGCGCGCGATCGACAAGCTCGATAAATTTCCATTGGAAGAAGTGCGCAAGCTGCTCGGCACCGGACGGTGGGATGGCGGCGAAGAAGGCAAGGGCGACTTCACGAAGGGCGCCAATTTAACCGCAGTGGATATTCACGTTGTTCTTGCCATCACCGAAAAGCGCGATGATTGGAGAGAAGCAATTGCCGCGGCAGATATCTATCTTGCCAAGAGCGAAGTCGGTCAGGCCGGCGTGAGCGAGCTGGAAGAGATCGCCAGGCTGGTCGCGGCGTCGGGATATGCGGAGGACCGGATCAAGATCGATCCCTCCGTCGTCCGCGGCCTCGAATACTACACCGGCCCGGTCTACGAGGTTGAACTGCTGCTCGACACCAAGGACGAGAAGGGCCGCCCGGTGCGCTTCGGCTCGGTCGGCGGCGGCGGGCGCTATGATGGCCTTGTCTCGCGCTTCCGTGGCGAGCCGGTGCCGGCGACCGGATTCTCCATCGGCGTGTCGCGGCTGCAGGCGGCGCTGACTTTGCTGGGCAAGCTCGACACGGGAAAAGAATTCGGCCCGGTCGTGGTCACCGTGTTCGACCGCGACCGCGTCGCAGACTACCAGAAAATGGTCGCCGGCCTGCGGAGCGCCGGCATCCGCGCCGAGCTCTATCTCGGCAATCCCAAGAACATGGGCAACCAGCTCAAATATGCCGACCGCCGCAATAGCCCATGCGTGATCATCCAGGGCCCGGACGAAAAGGCGAAGGGCAAGGTGCAGATCAAGGACCTGATCCTCGGCGCCGGCCTGACCGAGATCAAGGACCGCGAGGAATATTTGAAGCGACAGGCCGAGGCGCAGGTCGAGGCCGATGAGTATCAACTTGTCGAGGCAGTACGGAAGATTCTCGCGCGGCATGACGTGAGGTGGGGTTAGCCATTCATTTCCGGCGTCATGCCCGGGCTTGTCCCGGGCATCCACGTCTTGTTTGATAAGGAAGATCGTGGATGGCCGGGACAAGCCCGGCCATGACGAAAACAAAAAAGGGAGAAGAAGATGCCTGAGATTACCGTGAGCATGGCCGCTGGCCGCACCGACGAGCAGAAGGCCGGCATGATGCGCGACATCACCCAGGCGCTGGTGAAGAATCTCGGCGTCGACGCCGATGCGGTCGTGATCCAGATCAACGAGGCGCCGCTGGCCCACAAGATGAAGGGCGGCAAGACGTTCGTTGAGCGCGCAGCGGCTGCGAAGAAGTAGGCCTCCATCCTCACGTCGTTTCGGGATGCGCCACTTGGCGCAGGCCCGGAACCTGTAGCCACCGTCCTGAGTATGGATTCCGGGCTCGCGCTCCGCGCGCCCCGAAATGACGGCAATTTCTGAAAGTTTCCATGGACGCACGCGAGTTAATCGAGGTCGGCATGAGCGCCGAGCGCATGCTCGTCGTGCCGGCGGAGCGCACGGTCGGGCATTTCGTGCCGGGCATGCCGATGGTCTACGCCACGCCGATGATGATCCTGGAAATGGAGCTGACGTCGGGTGACGCCATCCGCGGCAGGCTGCAGCCGGGCTGGGTCACCGTCGGTACCGAGGTCAACATCCGCCATCTCGCCGCTGCCTTGGTGGGGACCACCGTGCGCACCACGGCAAAGGTGATCGCGGTCGAGCGCCGCGTCATCCGCTTCGAGGTCGCCGCCTTCGAGGGCGCGCGCAAGCTCGGCGAGGGCGAGCACGCCCGCGGCCTGATCAACGTCGCGAAATTCAACGAGCGGCTGGCGAAGTAGCGGCTTGCTCGGTGCCGTAGGGTGGGCAAAGGCGCGTAGCGCCGTGCCCACCGGTTAGAGCGCGCTCGTGAAGGTGGACACGCTTCGCTTTGCCCACCCTGTGAAGCATTCACTTCGCCAGTTCGATCGATCGCTTTGTCGCAGCCGCAACGGCGCGGATCATCAGCGGCTGCATTCCGTCCTTGGCCATCAGCACTTCCAGTGCCGCCGCGGTGGTGCCGCCGGGCGAGGTGACGTTCTGGCGCAAGATTGCTGCCTCCACATCGGAGCGATGCAGCAGCTCGCCTGAGCCGGCGACCGTTTCCCGCGCCAGCTTTGTCGCCAGCTCGGCCGGCAGGCCGGCCGAAACGCCGGCGCGCGCCAGCTCTTCGGCGAGCAGGAACACATAGGCCGGGCCCGAACCGGACACGGCGGTCACCGCGTCCATCAGCTTTTCATCGTCGACCCATTCCACCGCGCCGGTGGCGCGCAGGAGCGCGTCTGCCGTGGCGCGCTGCGCCGCGCTGACGTTCTTTGCCGGCACCGCCACGGTGATGCCGCGGCCGATCGCGGCCGGCGTGTTCGGCATCGCGCGCACCACCATGCCGCCGCAGACTTCTTCCAGCGCGGAAATCTTGGTGCCGGCCATGATGGAGACCACGAGCGTGGAGGCGCCGACGAACCGCTTCAGCGCCGGCCCTGCCTCGCGGAACGTCTGCGGCTTCACCGCGACGACCAGCGTGTCGGCCGCGGCCGCCTGCGACGGATTGAGGCTCACGCCCTTGGCGGCCAGCGCCTTGATCTCGTCGGACGGAAGCGGCTCGACCACCACGACGCGCTTCGCGTCGAGCCCGCCGGCGAGCCAGCCGGTCAGCATCGCGCCGCCCATCTTGCCCGCGCCGGCCAGCACGATGGTGCCGGTGATGTTCTTGAGTGTGTCAGTGTTGCTCACGCTATCACCACAAAACAGCTATCGCTCCGGCGAAGGCCGGGACCCATAACCACAGGCGGTTGTAGTGGAGGGAGCTGATCGCAACAAGCACGTGCGGCAACAATTGACGTCACGGAGTATGGGTCCCGGCCCCCCGTGCGCAATTGCGCACCAGGCCGCGACCACACCGTTTGTGCGGTCTACGGCGCGGCCGCCCTCATGCCTCGCCGTGGACGTCGAACATCGCCGCGTCCATGGCTTCCTGCGCCGACTTGCCGGCCCAGACCACGAACTGGAAGGCGGGGAAATAGCGCTCGCAGGCGTGGATGGCGCCGTCGAGCATGATCTCGCATTGTGCCGACGAGGCGGTCATGCGGTTCGGCAGCACCAGTGCCTGTCGGTGCATGATCATGCCGGTGTGGGTCCACAGGTCGAAATGGCCGATCCAGAGCTGCTCGTTGATCGCGGCGGTGAGCCGCTGCGCCTCGGCACGGCGGGCCTGTGGAATCTTCATGTCGAAGGAGCAGGCCAGATGCAGCGCCTCGATCTCGCCCATCCAGGTGAAGGCGAGCTGATAATCGGTCCATTGGCCCTTGGTGACGATCGTCACCTCGTCCTCGCCGGAGCGTTCAAAAGCCCAGTTGTTGTCCGATGCGATGTCTTCGACCACCGCAAGCGGGTTGGTTCGTGAATCAACGATGCCTTCGAGGAGGGACATTTCCGTCTCGACCTGTCTTCTTTGTTTGGTTGCTACACGAAAGGGGACCGGCTCGCGCGCGTGACGCTTGGTGTCGCCGCTGCGGCAATCCCCCGATCGGCTCACGGATGAGCATCTTTGGGGCCTGCGCTGATCAAGTGATGTGATTTGCGGAATCCGCGCAACCATCGCCGGAGTCCGGCAACAAAATCGGCTGTGGAATCCACAACTGATCGCGGCTGTTGTTAACCATTGGAACAAACCGGAATCGGAAACGCCGCATTAGCGGTCCGTTAACGATTTGACGGGGCCGGTTTGGGCGTTTCAGGACGTTGGGGATTCGGTTTTTGGCATGGCGACCTGCTGCGGCCGCGCACCGCGGGCCCTTGCCCGGCGGCAAGCGCGCCTTATAGTTCGCAGCAGGCTGGTCCATCCCGGGCCAGCCGATGTTCTCAGGGCGGGGCGAAAATCCCCACCGGCGGTAAGGGCGAGCGCCCAAGCCCGCGAGCGCCTTCTTCTCTCCTTATGGGGAGGAAGGGTCAGCAGATTCGGTGCAAAGCCGAAGCCGACGGTCACAGTCCGGATGAAAGAGAACGGTTTGCGGCGCCTTTCGCGGATCGCTTTTCGCGCAAGCGCCGTCGTTCCGTGTGCCCTGGTTCTGGTCCTTGAGGAGAACCATGAATCAGACGTCGCAAGAGACTGCCGGATCCGCCGAGCCTGCCGGCGCGGATCGTTCGCCGCCGGCGCATCCGCCATTCGTCAAGCCGCAGCGTGTCGCCTTCGTGCAGTCGGCGTGGCATCGCGATGTGATCGAGCAATGCCGCATCGCCTTTCTTGCCGAGATGGCGGCGCGCCACATCAGCCATATCGACGTGTTCGAGGTGCCGGGCTCGTTCGAAATCCCGTTGCACGTGCAGATTCTCGCCAAGACCCGCCGCTACACCGCCATCGTCGCGGCAGCGCTTGTCGTGGACGATGAATATGTCGCCGACGCCGTGATCCGGGCACTGATGGACGTGCAGTTGCGGACGGAAGTGCCGGTGTTCTCGGCGGTGCTGACGCCGCAGCAATTCCAGGCGAGCGCGGTGCACGACGATTTCTTCCGCCAACATTTCGCGGTCAAGGGCGTCGAAGTCGCACAAGCCTGCGCCGACACGCTGCACAGCCTGGAGCGGCTGCGCGGCCAGGTCGCCGCGGGAATCGTCTAGCGGACATCGCTTTCTCGACCTAATTGAACGGCGAACGTATGGCGCTCACGCCCGACGCGGCGCGTGGCCGCACCAGGAAACGCGGTGAGCCACAGGCTTGTTGCCTTGCGGATCAACTGTCTGCCAGCTCATTCTTCAGAGCCTGCTCGCTGACCGAAGCGGTTGACTGCGACAGGCCGCCACTTCTCGTGCGCGCGATGCGGGCAAGACGCATGCGTTCGAGTTCAGCTCTTGTGACAAACTTGATGACTTCACCCATGACCGTTCTCCAATACTCGTACCGGGGCGGCGGCAAATGATGCGGGCTGTTTCATGCCGCCTGTTTTGAAGTACGTTGCCTTGTCGGGTTTGCATCCTCGACTGGTGAGCGCGGCGGGACAAAAACTTGTGACCCTGTGTCGGCAATGTGGCGACGGAACCTTTGCCGCCCTAGCGACGAAACCATTTTCGTAACTCGGCGAAGTCATCCTGAAACAAATCAGCGTCTATCGCTTCATTAGAATTCAGCGCGGGCTGGGCGCGAGGATGAGTGTCATGATTGAGATTGCAGCAGTTGTGATGGGTCTGTTCAGCGCCGGCATATTTGTCGCGCATGCGGTCGACGCCTACCGCGCGCAATAAGCGCGTCCGATCAGGATCGTCACTTTCCCTCCCTATAGGACACCAGTTCGCCGAAAATTCGCCGCATCCGAGCGGCTTCCCATGGCGCGTCCTATGTCAATGGCGACGAGATCATCGTCGACGGCGGTCTTACGCGCACGATCATGAATCTGGTGCCGCGGCCCGGCCACGGATCGTGATGGCGTAGATTCGTAAGGTCGGCAAAGGCACGTTTGCGCCGTGCCTGCCTTCCGCCCGCGCGTTAGATGTTCGCAGGAATGGTGAGCACGCTGCGCTTTGCCCACCCAACAAATCTAGTCGAACAGGCTCGACACCGACTCTTCTGCGGCGGTGCGCAGGATCGCCTCGGAGATCAGGCCGGCGATCGACAGCGAGCGGATGTTCGGGGCCTGCTTCACGGCCTCGGTCGGCTGGATGGAGTCGGTGATGACGAGCTCCTTCAGCCTCGAGGCGCCGATGCGCTGGGTGGCGCCGCCGGACAGCACGCCATGGCTGATATAGGCGTAGACATCCCTGGCGCCGTTGACGAGCAGCGCATCCGCCGCGTTCACCAGCGTGCCGCCGGAATCGACGATGTCGTCGACCAGGATGCAGGTGTAGCCCTCGACCTCGCCGATCACGTTCATCACCTCGGACTCGCCGGCGCGCTCGCGCCGCTTGTCGATGATGGCGAGCGGGGTGTTGATGCGCTTGGCCAGGCCGCGCGCGCGCACCACGCCGCCGACGTCGGGCGAGACCACCATCACCTTGGAAAGATCGTGGCGCTCCTTGATGTCGCGCACCATCACCGGCGAGGCGAACAGGTTGTCGGTCGGGATGTCGAAGAAGCCCTGGATCTGTCCGGCGTGCAGGTCGAGCGTCATGACGCGGTCGACGCCGGCCTCGGTGATCAGGTTGGCGACCAGCTTGGCCGAGATCGGCGTGCGGGAGCCGGAGCGGCGGTCCTGCCGCGCATATCCGAAATAGGGGATCACCGCCGTGATGCGGCGCGCCGAGGAGCGGCGCAGCGCGTCGGTGATGATCAGAAGCTCCATCAGATGGTCGTTCGCCGGGAACGAGGTCGACTGCAGGATGTAGGCGTCCGAGCCGCGGACGTTTTCCTGGATCTCGACGAATATCTCCATGTCGGCGAAACGCCGGACCACACCCTTGGTGAGCGGCACGCCGATCCCGTCTGCAATCGCCTGCGCCAGCACGGGATTGGAATTGCCGGCAATCAGCTTGATCGAGCCGTTTTTGGCCGACATTGATGCCTCTCCCCGCGCCTTGCTGGATACGACGTTCAGCATCTCGCGTGTCACTCTCCGGCGGGTTTCGATAGGCAGCAGATATCAGGGACAAAGTGTCGCTGGCAACCCGGTACCCGGCTTTTCCTGGGCAAAAGAAGGGCCGAAATGCCTCCCGACTTAACCGCTGGTGAGGGCGCGGGCCACGAGTTCCGGCCCAGGCGCGAGCCCGCTACGGGCGCTCTCGCATTGAGATGCGCGTGAGGTCTCGCGCGCCATCGACGTTGCTGACGATCTGCACGTCGCCCCGCGCTTCGGTATAACGCGAGCCAGCGATCGATGACGGGCATCCGGGGCATCTGGCGCGAATATCCGGGCGTTGGGGGCCGAGTTCGGGAAAGCTCGTCAGCGCGAGACAGCGCGATTCAATCGTTTCAACACATCGGTCGGCGGCCGCTTGGCGGCCTCGACCTGTTCATGGCGCTCATGGCTCGGTCAGAGAAACTTAGTGGGCGTCGAAGGCCAGCGCCTGGACGGCCGGCTCCATGGCGGCGACCGCAGGCCCGCGCTTTCCCGTCGGCACGGCGGGAGGGGGCGGCGCGTCGGCGGGCGTGCCGTTGACCATGCTGCTCAGCCCGCTGAGGCCCGCTTGCGCGATCTTGCGCAGCACCAAGTCATCGGCGGCGGCCCAGGCGTCGCGACCTGCCTTGCCGGCCGGCTCCTGGCCGGACAGGCGCAGCGCGCGCTGCTGGCCGCCGTCATAAACATCCCAGACCCATGCGATCGTGGTTCGTCCACGCACCATCTGCGCCGACAGATAGCTGCGCACGCGGTAGGTCGCCGCATTCTCGCGCGAGACGATGGCGAGGTTGCGCAGCTTGGACTCGCTGTCGAGCACGCTGACCATGCGGTCGAACACCTGCGGCGGTGGGCCGTCGATGGACTCGAAGGTGACGGTCGCGGCCCCGCCGCTGCTCGCCATCGCAAACGCATTTCCGGGCGCGCCGCCGCCCGAGCCGGCGCAGCCTCCGAGCGCGCAGGCTGCCAGCAGCACGGTGGCGATCGCCGCGCGCGTGGCGGCGCAAAGTCTTGGTGATGCTTGCCTCATTGCCCCTGCGATATCGTTAATGGCTGTTAACGTCTAGGGCGAGCAGGACACAGGGGCGGGAAGAAAACCGGCTGCGAAATCCGCCGGATTTGCCTCAATTTGGGACGGTTTCTGCGGTCGGGGACTACTCCCGCTCCAGCGCGATCGCATGAACGTGACGGCCGTAGTCCGCCTCATTGCGGTGCACGGAGCGGCGATAGCTGAAACAGCGCGCGTCGGAATAGGTGTCGATGCCGAGATCGTCGATCATGAGCACGCCGGCATTTTCCAGCCGCATGCGGATGAAGCCGGCGAGGTCGAACATCGCATGTCCGGCGCGTTCGCCCGGCAGGAAGAATTGCGCATGCTCAGCGTCAGCATCGAGGAAGCGCTCGATGAATTCCGGACCTACTTCATAGGAGTGCTGGCGGATCAGCGGGCCGATCGAGGCGATGATGGCGCGGCGGTCGGCGCCGAGTTTTTCCATCGCATCGATGGTGGATTCCACGATACCGCCCAGCGCGCCCTTCCAGCCGGCATGCGCCGCGCCGATCACGCGTGCGCTGGGATCGACCAGCAGAACCGGGCCGCAATCGGCCGTGGTCACCCCGATCGAAAGGCCTTCGGCGCGGGTGACGATGGCGTCGGCCTTGGGACGCGCGCCGTTCCATGGGCCGATGGCGACGACCGTGTCGGGCGAATGGATCTGGTGCAGCGTGAGAAAATTCTCCGGCGTCACGCCCATATGTGCCGCCATGCGCGCGCGGTTCTCGGCCACTCTTGCCGGATCGTCGTTCGATCCCGGGCCGCCGTTGAGGCTGGCATAGATGCCCTCGGACACGCCGCCTTCGCTGGTGAAGAAGGCATGGCGCAGGCCGGGAATGGCTGCCAGCAGCGACGAGCCCAGCATCATGGCTCGTTGCCCCTTTCGTTTGGCGGCTGGTCCGACAGGCCCGCGAGCTCGCGCAGACCAGGCTGCGAGACGCCGATCACCTTGAACATCGAGCCCATGCCGCCGCGGCCGGTATCGGTAAGCCGCTTCAGCGCGCTCTCCACCTCGGCCGCCGCCTCGGGCGCAGCCTTGGCCGTCAGCGTCGCCGCACGCGCCTCGATGCCGAGCCGCCTGAGGAAATCGCCCTGTGTCACCGGCCCGTGCACGCGCGCACCGATATCTTCCGCCGCGCGCCCCAGCGCCTGGAAGTCGACATGCGCGGTGACGTCGGCCTGGCCCGGATTGGTCAGCGGATCGGTGAAGCTGTGACGGGCAATCGCCTGGAAGGTGTCGCCGGCGTCGCTGCGCAGATGGCCGTAATCGATGATCAGCGCCGCGCCGTCCTGCTCGCGCACGCGCCGCGCGATCTTCATGATCTCGCTGTCCGGTCGCCATTCGAACACCGCGCCTTCCGGGGCGGCGCGCACCAAAGGCGGCAGCAGCACGTCGAAGCGCGGCATCGGATCGGGTGCATGGGCGAATACGAGCTTCCCGTTCTTGTCGAGCTCGACGGTGCGCTCGTGCCAGCCGGTCTCGCGCTTGACCACCTGGTGGATCGGCAGCACGTCGAAATATTCGTTGGCGAAGATCACCGCCGGGCCATCCAGCACGTCGTCGATGCTGTCGTGCCAGGTGATGTTGCGCGTGCCCGACAGCGTCTCGCGCTGCTTTTCGCGCAGCACCGGATTGACCTCCACCATGTGGATGGTCAGCGACTGATAGAGCGGCGGCAGGATGCGAAGTGCCCGCAGCGCATCCGCCATCATGGTGCCGTGGCCGGGTCCGAGTTCGATCAGCCGCAGCAGCGGCGGCTGGCCGATGGCGCGCCACACTGAAGCGGCCCACAGGCCGAGCAACTCGCCGAACATCTGGCTGACTTCCGGCGCGGTGATGAAATCGCCCTCGCGCCCCAGCGGATCGCGTGACACGTAATAGCCATGCTGCGGATGCATCAGGCACAATTCCATGTAGCGCCAGACCGGCATCGGTCCCGACGACTTGATCAGCCTCTTGATCTCGTTCAGCAGCGGTGAAATTTCGGACACGTTCAGCCTTGAATGAAATTAACCGTTGGCATGGCGCATCTTCTTCACGCGAACCGGCATTCTCGTCGCCCGCAAGCACGTTAGGCGGCGGTTCCCTTGCGCCGCCATGCCTGTACTATAAGAATAATCCCCGCGACAATCATCGGCAGCGACAGCAGCATGCCCATGGTTAAGCCGCGCCACAGGAAGCCGAGCTGCGGATCGGGCTCCCTGAACATCTCGCCCGTGATGCGCGCCAGCGCGTAAATCAGGATGAAGCTGCCGAGGATCAGGCCGGGCCGCTTCAGCGCGCCCATCCGGATCATCACCGTCAGCACGGTGAAAAGCACAATGCCTTCGAGGAAGGCTTCATAGAGCTGGCTTGGATGGCGCGGCAGCGGACCCCCGTTTGGAAAGATCACCGCCCAGGGTACGCTGTCGTCGGTGACCCGTCCCCACAACTCGCTGTTGATGAAGTTGGCCAGCCGCCCCAGGAACAGGCCGATCGGCCCGACCGCGGTCGTGATGTCGCCGAGCGAGAGGATCGGCACGCCGTTCTTGCGTGCGAACCACATCACCGCGACGACGCAGCCCATGAAGCCGCCATGGAACGACATGCCGCCTTCCCATAGCTTGAAGATGGCCGACGGGTTCTGCATGAAGAAGGGCAGGTTGTAGAACAGCACGTAGCCGGAGCGGCCGCCGACGATGATGCCGAGCGTGACCCAGAGGATGAAATCGTCGAGCTGCGTCACCGTGATCGGCGCCGGCCCGCCCCACAATTTCTCGTTCTTGAGCAGCGAGCGCGCGTAGATCCAGCCTAGCACGATGCCGCCGATATAGGCCAGCGCATACCAGCGGATCGCGATCGGCCCGAGCGAAATCGCGACGGGATCGAACGTGGGGAAGGTGATGGCGAGGAAGGGCATGCGGTTGAAGATCAGCCGAGATTGCGGCGGTAGAGCGAAAGCAGCCGCTCCCAGTGCCGCTCGGCGGCGTCGCGGTGGTAGACCGGCCGCTTCGGGAAGGCGAAGCCGTGATGCGTGCCGGGATAGACCTCGACTTCGTTCCTGGTGCCTTTCATGCCCTCCGTCACCTTGTCGATGATTTCCTGCGGCGCATAGATGTCGGTCTCGGCGCAGGCGAAATAGAGTTCGGCCCTGGTTTTCGATGCCGCGAGGTGCGGCGAGTCCGGCTGGTCTGTCGCCAGTTGCACGCCGTAGACCGAGGCGGCCGCCTTGACGATATCGGGAAAATGCGTGGCGGCGTTCACCGCGTAACGCCCGCTCATGCAATAGCCGACGGTGCCGACGATTTTCGTGTTCGCGGCCTTCTGCCCCTCGGCATAGGCGAGCAGCGCCTTGGTGTCTTCCATGACGAGCGGAATGGTGAGCGAGTGCATCAGCTCGAACATGCGCTTGCGTTCCGGCGATTGCGGATCGGGGTTGATCGGGCCGAGCTCCATCACGCCGGCGCGGTAATACATGTTGGGCAGCATCACGTAATAGCCCGACGTGCCGAGCCGGCGCGCCATGTCGCGCAGTTCCTCGCGGATCGCCGGCGCGTCCATGTAGAAGATGATGACCGGAAAGGGGCCGCCGCGCTCGGGATGGGTGATGAAGGTGGTGGTCTTGCCGTCCTTGGTGGCGATTTCGACTTGCTGATCGATCATGGGGAACTCGCTCGCGGCTGGCTGATTCTGTTTTTCGTTGGCGCGTTGAATACGATTGCAAGTAAACCGGATCATGACAAGGCAAGGGGCGGCATGCCGGTCTTGAACTAAAGGGCCGGGATCGCCATTGTCCTTACGCTTGTCTTGGACGCGTCATTCGGCAGCGGAAAGCGGAGAGTTTTGCGATGACCCAGACCACCAACCGGTTCTTCGACGAGATCGGACGCCTGATGAACGACGCCGCCGGCGCCGCCCAGGGCGTCAAGCGCGAGGTCGATGCGGTCATGCGCAACCAGGCCGAACGCATCCTGCGTGATCTGGATGTGGTCAAGCGCGAGGAATTCGAGGCCGTCAAGGACATGGCGCGGCTGGCGCGCGAGGAGAATGAGGCGCTGAAGGCGCGCATCGCCGTGCTGGAAGCCAAGGCCGGGATCACGCCGACGGGATAGGGTGGCATCGCTCTATCCCCGTCATGGCCGGGCTTGTCCCGGTCATCCACGTTCTTGGACCGTGAAGAAAGGCGTGGATGCCCGGGACAAGCCCGGGCATGACGGATGGGGAAAGGCAGGCCTTTATCCCGGCGAATACGGCCCCACATTTCCTTGTCATTTCGGGACTTTGGGGCTAAAAGCCCGCAACTTCGCAGCCCCCGCACCCCTGGAGGCTTGCTGCGAGGTTCGCAATAGGCCGCGATTGCGGCCTATATCTTTCTACAAAACAAGGACTTAACGCAATGGCGACGACCGTCAAGGAATTGAAGGCGACCGCGCGTCCGAAGAGCGGCAAGGGGGCCGCCCGGGCAGAGCGTCGCGCCGGGAGAGTTCCCGGAGTGATCTACGGCAACAACCAGCCCCCGACTCCGATCTCGGTCGAGGACCGCGAACTGCGCCAGCGTATCCTCGCCGGCCGCTTCCTCACCACGATTTACGACATCGACCTCGAGGGCAAGAAGCACCGCGTGATTCCGCGCGACTTCCATCTCGACCCCGTGCGCGACTTCCCGATCCATGTCGACTTCATGCGCCTCGGCGAAGGCGCCACCATCCGCATCAGCGTGCCGCTGCATGTGGTGAAGTCGGAGGGCTCGCCGGGCGTCAAGCGCGGCGGCACCGTCAACATCGTCGCCCACGCGCTCGATCTGGAATGCTCGGTCGACAACATCCCGCAATATATCGAGGCCGACACCAGCCATCTGGAAATCGGCCACTCGCTGCATCTCACCGACATCAAGCTGCCGGCCGGCGTGAAGTCGCTGACCCGCGCGGATGCGACGCTGGTCACCATCGTGCCGCCCTCCGGCTACGCCGAAGAGCAGAAGGCGGCCGCGGCTGCCGCCTCCGGTGGGGCTCCGGCTGCGGGCGCGGCGGCTCCGGCCGCAGGCGCGGCTCCGGCTGCCGGTGCGCCGGCTGCGGGTGCGGCTCCAGCGGCAGGTGCGAAGGCGCCTGCCGGTGGCGGCGACAAGAAGAAGTAAGCGGGACCCTCTCGAGGGTGCCGCGTCATGCGCCTGTTTGTCGGCCTCGGTAATCCCGGCGCAAAATTCGCGCAGAACCGGCACAACATCGGGTTCATGGCGGTTGACGAAATCGCACGGCGTCATGGTTTCGCACCATGGCGCCGTCGTTTTCAGGGCGAGACCTCGGAAGGCGCCATCGATCGCGAGCGCGTCGTGCTGCTCAAGCCGACCACCTACATGAACGAGTCGGGCCGCGCCGTGCAGGAGGCGGCCAGCTTCTTCAAGATCGCGGCCGGTGACGTCACCGTATTCCAGGACGAACTCGAACTGCCGGCGGCCAAGGTGCGGGTGAAAGTCGGCGGCGGCATCGCGGGCCACAACGGCCTGCGCTCGATCTCGTCGCATATCGGCAATGACTATCGCCGCGTGCGGCTCGGCATCGGTCATCCCGGCATCAAGGAACTGGTGCATCAACATGTGCTGTCGGATTTCGCCAAAGCCGACCGGCCGTGGGTGGAGGCGCTGTGCGAGGCGATTGCGGACAACGCCGCGCTCTTGGCCAAGGGACAGGACTCCTCGTTCCAGAACAAGGTGCACCTGGCGCTGCTGGCAAAGGGATTTTTGGACAATGGCGATAACGGTGCCGACAAGGGCGGCGCCTGACATCGCGAACGGACTTCAGGACGGGCTATGGGATTCAAATGCGGTATTGTCGGATTGCCCAATGTCGGCAAGTCGACGCTGTTCAACGCGCTGACGGAGACGGCGGCGGCGCAGGCGGCCAACTATCCGTTCTGCACCATCGAGCCGAATGTCGGCGAGGTGGCGGTGCCCGACCCTCGCCTCGACAAACTGGCCGAGGTCGGCAAGTCCGCGCAGATCATCCCGACCCGGCTGACCTTCGTCGATATCGCCGGGCTCGTGCGGGGCGCCTCCAAGGGCGAAGGTCTCGGCAACCAGTTCCTCGCCAATATCCGCGAGGTCGATGCGATCGCGCATGTCGTGCGGTGTTTCGAGGATTCCGACGTCACCCATGTCGAGGGCAAGATCGCCCCGCTGGCCGATATCGAGACCATCGAGACCGAGCTGATGCTGGCCGATCTCGACAGCCTCGAGAAGCGCGTCGACAACCTTGCCAAGAAGGCCAAGGGCAACGACAAGGACGCCAGGGAGCAGCTCGACCTCGTCAACCGCGCGCTGGCGCTGCTGCGCGAGGGCAAGCCGACGCGCAATATGGAGCGCAAGCCCGAGGAAGAGCGCAATTTCCGCATGCTGGGCCTGCTCACCTCGAAGCCCGTGCTCTACGTCTGCAATGTCGAGGAAAGCTCGGCCAAGGACGGCAACAGCTTCTCCAGGCAGGTGTTCGAGCACGCCAGCAAGGAAGGCGCGGTCGCCGTCGTCATCTCCGCCAAGATCGAATCGGAGATCGCGACGCTGTCGCGCGAGGAGCGGGCCGAATTCCTCGATACGCTCGGGCTGGAGGAAGCCGGCCTCGACCGGCTGATCCGCGCCGGCTACCAGTTGCTCAACCTCATCACCTATTTCACGGTCGGTCCGAAGGAAGCGCGCGCCTGGACCATCGACCGCGGCACCAAGGCGCCTGGCGCGGCCGGCGTGATCCATACCGATTTCGAAAAAGGCTTCATCCGCGCCGAGACCATCGCCTATGACGATTACGTCGCGCTGAGCGGCGAAGCCGGCGCGCGCGATGCCGGAAAGCTGCGGCTGGAAGGCAAGGAATACGTCGTCGCCGACGGCGACGTCATGCATTTCCGCTTCAATACCTAGTGCGTCGTTCAGCCCGGCGATGCTCCGCGTCCTCGCGCTTCTGAAAGAGCAGCGGCAAACCTGCCTTGACGGCGCCGAAGCCGGCGAACCAGACCAGCGCGGCGACGTCGAACGGAAAGCTGTCGTTCAAGCGCGCTGCTGCGAGAAAGCCGAGAAAGCCCGCAAGGCCCAGCACCGTTACGGCGAGGTCGATCGTCTCGACCCTGTGCATCCTGGTTCTTCGTCCCATTTGCGGAACGATGATCGTGGCCGCATAGGAAAACCAGCCGGCGAAAGGGTCGGAGATATAAGCGCGCTATAAATGCACGGCCTGCTTTATTCCGGCCTGACGGCGCGACCGGATCAATGCATCCCACCCTGATCGCGGATCGCGCCGAGGTGCTCGTTGATGCGAAAGACGATCAGGACGAATTCAGCGGCGATGCGGCAGAACACGATGCCGACAATGACGCTGGCGATCGAGGACAGCAGCAAGACGAAGCCGACAAAGGGGCTGATCGCCATGAAGGCCAGGCTCTGCAGGATGCCGTAGATGCCGAACAGCACGATCAGGCCGATCGCCAGCCAGTAGAACGTCTTGATGATGGTGGGCGTGATGAAACGGTCCCACTGAAACAGATCCTGAAGATCGAACACGGTCTTCCCCCAGCCTGAAGGCAGATTAGGTTGCGTCGAATTTGCCGCTGGCTGGCGCCGAAAATCGCCCGAACAAGTCCGGATCGGCCCCGAATCGGAACGCCCATACGCCATGCGATTGGTCGGGTTGTGATTGCCGCAAATAACGGCCACAATCGGGCTTCCTTCCGGCAATTCCCCAACATGACCACGCTGACATTCGAAGACTTCAACCCCGGCCGTTTCGGCACGTTCGGTCCGCGCCGCGTGACGCGCGAGGAAATACTGGAGTTTGCGGGCGAATTCGATCCGCAGCCGATGCATCTCGACGACGAGGCGGCCAGCCGCTCGATGCTCAAGGGGCTGTCCGGCTCGGGCTGGCATCTCTGCTCGGTGATGATGCGCCTGTTGTTCGACGGCTTCATCGGCCGCACCGCCTCGCTCGGCTCGCCCGGCGTCAGCGAGGTGCGCTGGATGGCGCCGCTGCGCCCGGACGACGACATCTCGCTCGATGTCGACGTCACCGAAGCGCGCGTCTCCAAGAGCAGGCCCGAGACCGGCATCGTCACCTTCAAATGCACCGCGCGCAATGCGGCCGGTTTGGCGCTGTGCGAGATGACCTCGCCGATCATCGTCAGACGCGCAGTCGTGGCGACGGAGCAGGGCCGATGAATTTCTACGAGGACATGGAGATCGGCATGCGCCGCGAGATCGGCGCCTACACCTTCACGGCCGAGTCGATCAGGAAGTTCGCCGGGAAATTCGACCCGCAGCGCTTTCATCTCGACGAGGAGGAAGGCCGCAACTCGCTGTTCGGCGGGCTTGCCGCGTCCGGCTGGCATGTCGGCTCGGCTTGCATGAGCCTCCTGGTCGCCGACGGACAACGCCGGGTGAAGCAAGCCGTTGCGCGCGGCGAGAAGGTCGCGGTGTGGGGTCCGTCGCCCGGCTTTCGCGATCTGCGCTGGATCCGCCCGGTGCTGGCCGGCGACACCGTCAGTTTCTTCACCGGGATCGAATCCAAGCGCGTATCCGAATCGCGTCCGGGCTGGGGCATCGTCCAGACCCGGACCGGCGGGGTGAACCAGCGCGGCGAGGAGGTCTATTCCATCCGCGCCACCGCCTTCGTGCCGCTGCGCGATGCGCCGGCCGCCTGACGCGGCCCAACATGGTTACCGCGCGGCTGCGCCGTTTCCGCGCAATTAATCCTGTTGGGCAGGGACGCGTTTGCGCTAACGCATTGTGAACCTATCGAGGCAATAGTCCCCGCCGACGGACGGGGGACTATCATGGCGGATCGCGGTGCGTTGCAGCTTGTCGGCTTCATCTTCGCCACGGTGACGTTGGCGGTGATGCTCGCGGCCGGCGTTGTGGCGAAGGGGTATGCCGACGGCGCCGGTTCGCGCGGCGGCGGCCGTACGATCGTTGCCGACGCCGACTACTAGCGGCGTCTTGTTGGGCGCATGCCCCGTGCGATTGCCGCGGGGTGCTCGCGCTAGCCGCCGTCGCTCCACAGCAGCGCCATCACGGCGACGGCTGCGAACAATATTCCGATGAAGCGGAGCAGGATGGTTCCGACGTGGTGCTGCGAGGCCTGCACCGGAATCGGCTCGCTGTCGTTCGGACGGATGCTTTCCATCGGATTTGCCCCAGAACTGAATGGACGCCCGCCGCTGGCCGCTGCCTGCGGCAATCGCGTTCAAATCGGATCTTGATTTCTTCTTTTTTTCCGGATCGGGTTTCCGGCCCTCGACAACACACCGCCGCCCTCCGGCGGGGAGGGCGGCGGCGTTTGACGGGGCGATGATCAGCCGTTGCGCAGGCCGTCCGCGGCGCGCTTCCACTGCGTGACGTTGTCGGCGATCATGCGGGTGGACTTCATCGCGGCGTGGCTGAGCTGGGCGTAGCCGGAGATCTCGCGCTGGACGCGCTGGCCCTCGGCGTGCAGCAGGTCGCGCAGGCTCTCCAGCTCGGCGATCAGCTTTTCGATTTCGGCAAGCGAGGTGCCGGCGACGCGCTGGATCAGCGAATTGACGTTGGTCACGGTCGCCTCGGCACTGGAATCCATCGGCACCGTCTCCGGGCTCGCGATCGGCGGCCGGCGCAGATAGGCAACATCGTTGCGGACGAATTCGCGGATTCCGTCCTCGACCTGCGAGGCCGCGTCGTCATCGAGTTCGACGTTCTCTTCGATCTGTTCGGCACGATTGTGAGCGTTCATCGGCTATTCCCCTTTGTTCGCGTGGCACGAGCGCGGACGTTCCCCGCACGACGAATGTTGATTGCGCGGTCATCTAGGCGTGCCGAATTTGACCGCATCTGGGCCGATCTGCGGCGATGCTGGGTTGATTCAAGGGGCGGAAGGGGCGGGAAAATGCCTTCCGCCACGGTGTCTTGGCCGAATCACCAGCTGCGCTTGAAGCCGGCGCTGATGCTCTTGCTGGTGGCGCCGCTTGGGGTTTCGCCGATCGATCCCGACACCGTGACGCCGTCGAACAGCTTTTGTTCTGCCCCGACCTTGCCGAGCCATCTGTCGTCGCTCGAGGACAGCGACCGGCCGGCCGTGAAGCTGGTGCCGGTATCGCCGATCGACAGCTTGGCCGACTGGTCGGTCTCGTAATTGCGCGAGGGATGCGCCGGCACGCCCGGCACCGGCACCAGGCCCTGCTGGATCACGTTGTAGCCGTTCTGCAGCGTCAGCGAATAGCTGTCGCCGAGCGGCACCGACTTCTTGAGGCTGGTGCCGAGTTTGCCCTGCTCGGAGGCTGGATCGACGCGCGCCTCGACCGAGGTCTGGTCCCAGATCGAGCCGACGCCGGGCGCGGTGATCGCGGCCCAGGCGCTTCCGGAAGAATTTTCCGGTGGTGCGTTGGGCGAGATTTTCTGCCGCAGCAGGTCGCCGCTGGTGGCGCCCTGGGGCGGGTTGACCACCATCATGTCTGCGCCGATCCGGGCGTCCCAGAACGGCGAGATCGACTGCTTGACCGATACGGAAGCGGCGCCGTTGCCGCCGGCGTTGGAAGACCACGCCGCGCCGTCGCTCGCGGCGCTCTTTGCCGCCGCGCGGGCCCTGGCCGAGGGCAGGTTGAGCAGGGAGGCGTCGATGTTGAGCTGGCTCCAGTCCAGCTTGTCGATATCGACATCCTTCAGGATGTCCTCGTCCTTCTTGTCAGGCGCCGGCGCTCCGGTTTCCCCGGCCTCGTCGTCGCCCTCGGCCGCGGGAGGGGACTGCGCCAGCGCCGTTGCCGAAAGCAGGCCAAAGCCTGCCGCCAGCGCAAGCAGCCGCCATTGCCGCATCGATATCGTGGACTTCATGACCCTGCCCGGTTCCAGCCGACCTAGATGCGGTCATTCTGGCGCAGAATTGTGGCGGGGCGTCTGGCTCGCCGCGAAAGCGCGATGAAATTAGATTGAACTGCAGTGTCACTGAAATTTCACCTCTCCCCGCCGGGGAGAGGTGGTCACGCCGATACGGCGACCGTCCGCGCGTAGGGCGGAAATACCGCCTGCTCGACCAGATCGTGGCTGTCGATCAGGATGCGCATGTTGAACAGCCGGCCGTTCCTGAACTGGGCGAAATGCGCGATGCGCAACCGCACCGGCTTGTTGGTGTCCAGCAGCGTCAGCGAGTAGCGCAGCATCGAGGAGGCCGATTCGGCGCCCAGCATGATCTGTTCGCGATCGAAGCGGTGCACGCGCACCTTCTCGGCGATCTGCCGCAGCACCTCCATCACCGCGGCCTTGCCGTGGCGCGAGCCGAATAACGGAAGCAGCTCGACCGGGCCGTGAATGGTCCAGTCGATATCTTCATCGATCAGATTCTCGACGTCGGCGAACTGGCGCTCGTTGATCGCGCGGTGCAATGCGCGCGAGAAACGCCAGAGGCTATGCTCTGTCATTTTGGGTTCGGTTCCTGACTGGGTAACGAACGGCCGACAGGCCCTGCGGCGTCCTCAGTGACGCCGGGGCGGCGGCTCGATCTCATTCAACTGTTGGTCGCTGAAATAGGGCCAAGGTTTCATAAAACCAATCGGCTTTTTTGCATTGCACAAATGCGGTGGATGCTACCGGTTCCACGGCGGTCTTGGCGGCCGCTCGATGGCGATTTCGGCGTCCCGCCAGGCCAGCACGCCGAAGGTGACGGCGCCGGCGAGCCCCCCGAGAATGGCGCCCGCCGGCATGAAGGTGAAGAACACCAGCATGCCGCTATCCCCTTCAAAACTCGAGGTTTTGAAGATTTCGACCCAGCCCAGGCCGGCGCCGACGCCGAGCGCCGCACCCCCCAGGGCGCCCAGAACCAGGCCCAGCAGAACCAGCAACGCGATCTTCATTGGTCCCTGACGCAACCATCGGCCCGGAGCGGCCCGGTGCTGGGTCGCAAGGGCGCAGCAACAAGTTCAGGGCGGGACAAGAAATGGTGAACGCGGGCCGGCTCGGGCTATTCCGGCGGGCTTTGCGGTCGGCATGGCGGAGAGGTCGCGCTCCAGCACCTGCTCCACCAGGTCGAAGGTGTCCCGTCGGAGAGGTCGGAACGCATCGCCAGATGGGTTCCGGGTGACGGCGCTCGTCCCTGCAGAAGACCTTTACCCCTCACCCCGGCGGCAACACCTTCCGCGTGGCGAGATCGATGATCACGCGCCCTTTCTTCTCGAATCCCGGCGGCACATAGGCATCGCCCTTGGCAAGCGTGCCGAAAATCTCCTTCGGCTTGGGAAAGCCCTTGCCGCACGCCGTCTTCACCGTCTCCGCATCGGCAAAGGTCGCATCGAACGCCACGGTCTCCTTGCGCGGCCCGGCGGAAAGCTTCGACAGCTCGAACCACGCCGGCGGCTTCTTCCTGCAGGTCACGACATTGGCGCCGGCGGCCCCGGTCGAATCCGTCGCCCGCAGCAGGAAATCGTACTTGATGCCGATGCCCTTGCCGTAGTCGCGCGCGAACGACATCAGCGCGATGCCGCCCTCCAGATAGCCCTGGCCCATGTGCCCGGCGAGGCAGACCAGCGAGTCCTGCTTCTCGCCGCGCGGCACCGTGATGCAGTCGTTGACCCGCGCCCCCGGCTGGAAGCCGACGAAGCTGTACTGCCCCTTGACCTGCTCGAACACGACCGACCCGCCATCGTCATTGGCCCGCGCCTCGCAGCCGCTGTCGTAATTGACCACAAGCAGCGGATTGCCGTTCGCGACGAAGCGGCCCGTGAAGCGATCCTTCAGCAGCTTGACCTCGCAGTTGCGCTTGCCGGAGACGGGATAGCCCTTGGCATGCGTGCAGGTGTCGCCCTTGATGTTGCCGGCATCGCAGAAGGTGGCGAGCAGCGCGCGGGTGGTGGCGTCCTGGGCGAGCGCGGGGGTAGCCGAGAAAAGGAGGGTGGCGGCAAGCGGCAGAACAAGGCTGTAATGGTTTGATCCAGACATGACCCGCCCGCTTACTCGCCACGATCAATCGAGGTCAGAAATTCCCGCGCCTTGGCGCGCGTGGGAAAGCGTCCGATCTCCTCATAATCGGGATCATCCTCGGCCGACTCCGGCGACCGCATAACGACGAATTCCTTCCCAGCCGGCAAGATCAATTCGGTAAGGTCCTTGCTCTTCACCGGCGACATATCGCGAAAGCCGCAATGCGGACATTCATCGTCGCACAGGCAGGACCACTCGTCGGTCCAAACGCGACGACAGCGGTCGCAGTGATAGACGTTCAGGAACCAGGCCATTATGGGTTACTCCGCGCTATCGTCGTCCTCGTCTGAGGGAATCGCTAGAGTGGGACCAGTTGGCGACGTTTCGTCGATGGCTTCAATCGGCAGGTTCTCAAACGCCGCATTTACAATGCGCCATCGATTATTGAGCTTCCCGCGGCCAGCAATGTCCTTGAGACTAGCGAATCCCGATTTTGAGACGTCAATAACTGGCGTGTTGTTGTCGGCTGAAACGCCAATGAGCAAGATAGGCAATGTAATGGAGAGATTGGCAGACGGAAGCTCTCTCTTCGCACGTTCAAAGCTCGCAACATTCGAGTCGATCCGGGTTGCGAGAGATGACATCGGAACGATGCTTATGGCAGCTTGAGTGAGTGACTCGCTGTATGCAGCTTGAAATTTGAAGATGTCGCTATACCACCGCGACATATTGCCGAACTGAATCTCAGCTTGAACCTCAAGGCCGTTAAAGTTCTTCCTAAAGTCTGCAGTTAAATTGCTGTTCGGAATCCTTGTCGCAATGGGATGAAACTCCCAGCCCGATTCGATTGCTAACTTCCTGTCAAAGTACGTATTCTGGAGTTGTTGAACAACATCAAGTCGCTTGTTCTTCGATTTACCTGGAAAAATGAAAAGTGGTGCGCCGCCGATCGCCCCTATAACCTCATTCCAGCATTGAGCATGCTTCTCATGCTGGAGTATTTCCTCAGCAAACCGATAGCTAAATATTTCATACTTCATCCATGCCCGCCGCGCGGCTTTGTCGGGTCATACACCGGCCGATCCATTGGCCGCGTCTTGAGTAGACCCGCTCGAAGCAAGTGAAGCCGCTCCCAGGCGATATTGACGTATTCTGGCACCACATCGCAACCCAGCCCGTAGCGGTTGTGTTTTACCGCCCCGACGACCGTAGAGCCGACCCCCATATATGGATCAAAGACCTTATCTCGCTGATTGGTCAACGAGAGTACTAGTCTTTCGATTAGCTCGACCGGAAATTGGCAAGGATGGGACGTCTTCTCTACATGGTTGTTCTTTACGTTGGGAAATATCCAAACGTCTCCGGGATTCTTTCCGAGCGGGTTGCCTGAGAGCTGGCCGGCCTTCGGACCCTTGAAGTGCTTCTTGTTTGGATATTTGGACGGAACGCGGATTGGATCGAGATTGAATGTGTAGTCGTTGGTTTTTGTGAACCAGAGAATTGTCTCGTGCCGACCCGACAGACGTTTCGAGCAATGCAGGCCGTGCTCGAAATGCCAAATGATCCGATTGCGAAGCTGCAGTCCGTGGTCTTTGAAAATGCGATAGAGAATGATGTCCAACGGAAATATTTCGCCATTCTGAACATGATTGCCGACCTGCCAGCAGATCGAGCCTTTGTCGTCCAGAAGCCTCACGCATTCAGAGATTACCTGAGCTTGCGTGCTCACGTAATTCTCGAGCGAATCCTTCTTCTCGTAGGATTTTCCAATGTTGTATGGGGGCGAGGTGACGATCAACTTGACCGACCCACTCGGTAATCGTCGCATAAAGTCGAGGTTATCCTCACATGCCATTTTGGCTTGATTATCCGCGCGCAAACGCACTACCGGCGCATGGACATTCATGAGAATCACCCCTGTGAATAAGTTCTCTATTTGTTCTCATAAAAAAGCAATAAAATCAAGTCATTGCTGACTTACTGTCCACAGTCTTGTGATCTACCTCTTTTTCCACCCGCCCCGCTTCCCCGGCGCTCCTCCACTCGACCGCGGCGTCGGCCCGAACTCCGGGCCCGACTGGCGCGAGTCCGTCGGCTGGATGATGCGGCTGCCATCGCCGAACGGCTTTGCCGGCAGCGCGCCGCCCGGGCGGTAGGGCAGCGACTCCGGGCCGTGCATCTCGTCGAGATGCGGCTTGTGTACGCGGGAGCCGGACTTGCCGCCGCCGCTCGCCTTCAATGCCGACTGCACGGTTTTCTTCTTCATCGTGCTGACCGGCAAATTCGCGGCGTCGCCGTATTTCTTCGTGCCGGTGTAGGCGCCGGCGCGGCCGGTGACGGCCTTCTGCTTGGCGGTGGGATCGTCGACCACGGCGAGTTCCGTGGCGCGCAGCCGCTTGACTTCGTCGCGCAGGCGGGCGGCTTCCTCGAAATTCAGGTCGGCGGCGGCTTCGCGCATCCGCGTCTCGAGGTCGGCGAGCACGGCTTCGAAATTGTGGCCGATCGCGATCACGTCGTCGGACCATCCCGAGCCCTTGTCGCCGTCGCCGATCTCGACCAGCACATGGTCGCGCTCGTAGACGGAGTTGAGGATGTCGCCGATCGACTTCTTCACGCTCTCCGGCGTGATGCCGTTGGCCTTGTTGTATTCAACCTGCTTCTCGCGGCGGCGGTTGGTCTCCGCAATCGCCCGCTCCATCGAGCCGGTCATCTGGTCGGCATAGAGGATCACCCTGCCGTCGACGTTGCGCGCGGCGCGGCCGATGGTCTGGATCAGCGAAGTCTCGCTGCGCAGAAAACCTTCCTTGTCGGCGTCGAGGATCGCCACCAGCGCGCATTCGGGAATGTCGAGGCCCTCGCGCAACAGGTTGATGCCGACCAGCGCGTCGAACGCCCCCAAACGAAGATCGCGGATGATCTCGATGCGCTCGATGGTGTCGATGTCCGAGTGCATGTAGCGGACGCGGATGCCCTGCTCATGCAGATATTCGGTGAGGTCCTCCGCCATGCGCTTGGTCAGCACCGTGATCAGCGAGCGATAGCCGGCTTGCGCGGTGGCGCGCACCTCGCCGACGAGATCGTCGACCTGGGTGCGGGCGGGGCGGATGTCGACCGGCGGGTCGATCAGCCCGGTCGGGCGGATCACCTGCTCGACGAACACGCCGCCGCTTTCGTTCAGCTCCCAGCCGCTCGGCGTCGCCGACACGGCAACCGTTTGCGGGCGCATCATGTCCCATTCCTCGAAGCGCAGCGGGCGGTTGTCCATGCAGGAGGGCAGGCGGAAGCCGTATTCCGCCAAGGTCGCCTTGCGGCGGAAGTCGCCGCGGAACATGCCGCCGATCTGGGGAATGCTGACATGGCTTTCGTCGGCGAACACCAGCGCGTTGTCGGGGACGTATTCGAACAGCGTCGGCGGCGGCTCGCCCGGCCGGCGGCCGGTGAGATAGCGCGAATAGTTCTCGATGCCGGCGCAGCTTCCGGTCGCTTCCATCATCTCCAGGTCGAAGGTGGTACGCTGCTCCAGCCGCTGCGCTTCCAGCAGCCGGCCCTGGCCGTGGAGCTCGTCGAGCCGCAGTTTCAGCTCGCTCTTGATCGACTTGATCGCCTGCACCAGGGTCGGGCGCGGCGTCACATAGTGCGAATTGGCGTAGATCTTGATGAACTCGAGCTCATCCTGCTTGTGACCGGTGAGCGGATCGAATTCCTCAATGTTCTCCACGGTGTCGCCGAACAGATTGACGCGCCAGGCACGGTCCTCGTAGTGCGCCGGGAAGATGTCGATGACGTCGCCGCGGACGCGGAAGGTGCCGCGGGTGAAGTCGTGCTGCGTGCGCTTGTATTGCAGTGCGACGAGGTCGGCGATCAGCTGGCGCTGGTCGATGCGCTCGCCCTTCTTCAGGGCAAAGGTCATCGCGGTATAGGTCTCGACCGAGCCGATACCGTAGATGCAGGAGACGGAAGCGACGATGATGACGTCGTCGCGTTCCAGCAGCGCCCGCGTTGCCGAGTGGCGCATGCGGTCGATCTGCTCGTTGATGGAGGAGTCTTTCTCGATGTAGGTGTCCGTGCGCGGCACGTAAGCTTCGGGCTGGTAGTAGTCGTAATAGCTGACGAAATATTCCACCGCGTTGTCGGGAAAGAAGTTCTTGAACTCGCCGTAAAGCTGCGCGGCCAGCGTCTTGTTCGGCGCCAGGATCAGCGCCGGGCGCTGCGTTGCCTCGATCACCTTGGCCATGGTGTAGGTCTTGCCCGAGCCGGTGACGCCAAGCAGGACTTGCGTGCGCTCGTTGCGCTCGATGCCTTCCACCAGTTCCGCGATCGCGGTCGGCTGGTCGCCCTTCGGCTGGTAGGGGGACTTGATCTCGAAACGCACGCCGCCTTCGGACTTTTCCGGGCGCGGCGGGCGGTGCGGCGTCCACACTTTCAGCGAGCCGTCGTCCTTGCGGAACTCCGGCCGGCCGTCGCGGATCAGATTCTCCAGCGCCTCGGCGGTCGCCTTGACGCCAAGCGCTTCCATCTTGTTGCGCGGCGGGCGCGCCAGCTCGGCCTCGTCGTCCTCCGCGGTCGGCAATCCCAATTGCCGCGCCAGTTCCGGATCGAGAGTCGGGATGATGGCGGACGTGCCGTAATTGGCCTGCGGCGCTTCATCGAAGCCGCCGGTCTCGGTCGATTGCCTTGCGCCGATCGGCTGCGGGTTGGGCCGCAGCGGCATTGGCTTGGAGGAATCCTGCGGGAAGTCCCTTGGCGTCGACGCACGGGCGCGATGCGCGGCAGCCTCGCCGCCGGCCCGGCGGTCTTTCGAATTGTCCGGCGGCGGCCGCAAGCCGGTGCCCGAGCCGAGCCCGGCATCGCCGCGGTTGATCGCGGGATTGAGCAACTCGGCCAGCGCGGGCCCGATCGGTTGGACGTCGGGGCGGTGCGCCTTGGATTTCGGGGCTTTGCCGGGCTTTTTCGGAGTGTCGGGTTTCTTCGCCATTGGGCAAATATGGGACGTTGCGCGCGGGAACGAAAGAGGCCCCCGGCCGGGAGCAATTATCGGTTGATCTGGGCCGAGACCGCTACCTATTATGGGCTTTGGCAGGAGAGCGTCGATGTTGAGCCCGGCACTGCAGCTATTGTTCGATCAATTGAACGGACGTCGGGACGATCTCACGCCCTATGAGGAAATGCTTCACAAGGAACTGCTGGATTTGCTGCCAGGGCCAGGCACGCAGGGGAGCGAATTCCAGGGCGGCGCTCAGGTGGCCGGCTCGCGCGAATTCCCGTCGGACATCGTGCGTCGCCGGGGAGACACGGCGGGCGGGGCAGGCGGGCTTGGCGGCGCCCTGCGCAAAGGTGTCGATCGCGGCACGTCGTTCGGCCGGGAAGCCGGCCGTTCCGGTGACAGCGGGGTGCCACTGCTGCAAATCAATTGCAAGGAAACCAACTGTCCCAATAAGAAGCGAAAGTGATGCCCGATTTTTTCGTCAACGACCGTCCCAATTCACGGTTCGCGGGAGATTTTCAGGTCGACGTCGACCCCGCGCATAAATTGACGGACGAAGAGAAAGCCTACCTCGCCGACGTCGCGCGCATCCTCGATAAACTGGCTGCGGATGAGGCGGCTGACCGCTCGGTGAAGCTTCGTGACACGCTGGCAACCGCGAGAAAGGATGGGCGCGGCGGCGCATGTACGAAGCTTCGCGCCAAGGCGGACGAGCTTGCCGCCGGAGCTATCGATGCCGTGCAGGCAAAGGAACGCAATGCCGTCATTGAGGACGAGTACGTAAAGAACATTCCCGACATCAAGCTGGTCGAAAAATCTCCCGGTCTGTTTGCCGTATCCGGTGTCGGCTTGAACCGGGACGAGCAGGCATATCTGGACCAGCTCTCCGAACTTTTCGACACCTTCGCGGCAGAGGAACGAGAGGACGCTGCTGCGAACTATTCAGAAGCTGCGCTGATGGTGCGCCGTACGCAGCGGGCCGACGCAACAAGGGAACTCACCAAAGACTTCGACTATTGGAAGGAAGGCCTGGATTCGCGGGTGGCGGCAGGCAATGTTTCCTTCATTACAGGCAGCTACCGCGCGCTGCGCGATCGTCTTGCCCGGCCGCTTTTCTCGGTCCGGGTGACGCCGGGCCTCGGCCGTGAGGCGGGCTACAACATCGACCTGAGCATCCCCGTCGAGTCGGGCCTTCCGGCTCCCGACAACGTGCCGTCCTCGGACAAGCAGGAATTGTTCGTCCAGATCATGAACGCCAAGACGGTCGTTCTCAGCGTGTGCCGGCAAGTCCGAGCCCGGGCCACCAAGCGTTTCTTCGCAAAGGCAGAGGAAGAGCAACGCGGCCTTGCCCTGCTCGGGGAGTACATCAACAAGCTCGCCGAGATCGGCAGGCTTGGTCTCGAGGGCCCGCACACCGGGCTTGCCAAGCTCGCCTTGGCCAGCCTGAAGGCGGAGTTCGTTGCGCGCGAAGCGGAGGAGATCATGAACCGCTATGTGCGCCGGCTCGGCTTCTGGGCGGCTGGCTTCGTAACGGTTTTCCTGCTGGTCTATTGCGTCATCCTGTGGAAGGGGGCCGGCTCATGGTGGGATGTGCACAAGACGTTCCTGCTTGCGGGTGTTGGCGCCGCGGCCGGAACCTGGGTCTCGTTCTCCGTCCGGCAGGTCAACCTGACATTCGAGCAACTAGCCTCTCCGGAAGAAGAACTGCTTGATGCGCCGCTTCGGATCGTGTTCGTGGTCGCGCTGACATTGACGGTTTGTCTTCTGTTCTGGACCGGTGCGGTCAACATCGAAATCGGAAACCTGAAAACCGGGCCGGACTCCTTCAAGGCGACGGGATCCATCGCCATCCTGATCGGCATGTTCTGCGGATTGTCGGAGCGTGCGCTGGCGAGCGCCATCTCCAGCCGTGCCGCGGCGTTTGTCCGCGGCGTGGCCGGCGGCGGCTGATTCCCCAAAGGCAGGCCCCCCCGGGAGGCGATGTCGCCGGCAGGCTCAGGAAAGCGGCGGGGCGCTTGCCGGCTCGACGATGTCGAGATGGATGCCGCCGCAACTGGTGCAGCGCATGGTCCAGTATTCGCAGCCGCCGCGTCCGGCACGGCCCGGAATGATCTTGAGCAGGGTCATGTCGCCGTTGCAGTCCGGGCAGGCGGCCTGCGCGGGATCGGTGGAAGCGGCGCGGTCGAGCTCAATGCGTGACATCGGCGTCCCCCTCGCTGCGCAGCCCGCAGCGCTCGATGTGGCTCTTGGCGTCGGCGATCGCGGCTTCCGGATCGTGCCAGGCAAAGCCGATCTCGATCTCGGCGAAAGCGATGCCATCGATCACCACCGGCCGGTGGTCGGCCCGGCGGATCCGCGCGTGCCACAGGCCCGTGCCGGCCTCGAAGGATTCGATGTCAAAACCGTTGTAGAGGCTGCTCATCCCGCCCTCCGGATTCTCGCGCAACGGCAAGAAAACATGGAACCGCGGCGCGGCTTGTGAAGCCGCTCACATAATTCCGCAAAATTGCGGGAGCGCGCTCAACGCCGCGCGGCGATGTGGCCGGCATGGTCCGCGGCGTCGTCGCCGGGATCGTCATGCGGAAAGGCAAAGTCGGGCAGCCGCACCGACCAGTTGGGAAACTGGAAGCGCAGGCCGTCCCAGCGCTCGCTGCGCCAGCGCTCGGCGATGCGACGGCGCTCCAGCACGAGATGCGACAGGCCGCGCTGCTTCAGCCGGTGGCTCATGGTGAGCCCGGCCTTGCCGCCGCCGATCACCAGCGTCCCGACGCGTTCATCCGGCATGGCGCATCCCCTTGCGGCGCGCGGCAGGCTCGGCCGCGGCGCGCATGATCCAGCGCCGGAACGCGGCAAGGTCGCGCTGCTCGGTGCGGAAGCTGCGATAGACCAGATACCAGCGCATGCCCTTGGGCACACCGAGGGCAAACGGCGCGACCAGGCGGCCGGCGGCGAGATCGTCGTCGATATAGGGACGGATACCCATGGCGATGCCGAGCCCGTCGATCGCGGCCTGCAGCGCCTGGCCGTAGAACTGGAATTCCGGCCCGCGCGCGGAAAGACGGGGCACCTGCGCCGCCTTGAGCCAGAGCGGCCAGTCGTCCGGCGAATGCGCCACCCGCAGCAGGCTCGGCCCCTTCAGATCGCTCGCGCGTTTCAGCCCGGCGGCAAGCCGGGGCGCGCATACCGGCGTCAGGTCCGCCGCGAACAGCGGCTCGGCGGTAAGTCCCGGCCAGTCGCCGTCGCCGAGCCGGATGCCGCAGCTCCAGTCCTCCCCGAACGGCACCCCGGCGCCGCCGGTGGTGATGCGCACGTCGATGTTCGGCTCCTCTTTCCGAAAATCAGCGAGCCGCGGGATCAGCCATTTCATCAGGAAGGTCGGGCCGACGCCGATGGTGAGCACGCGCAGGCTGGCCGGCGCGGTCACCTGCGCGGTCAGGCTGGCCAGCGCATCGAAGATCGGCGTCAGCCCGCTTTGGTAGGCACGTCCCGCCGCGGTGGGTAGGAGCCTGTTGGCCTTGCGCTCGAACAGCGCGACGCCGAGACGGTCCTCCAGCAGATGCACCATGCGGCTGACCGCGGCGGCGGAGACGTTGAGCTCGCCGCCGGCCGCGGCAAAGCTGCCGGTGCGCGCCGCCGCCTCGAATGCCTTGATGCCGTTGAGGAAGAGCAGCCGGCGCAAGTCCTTCACCCTCAGGAAAACTGATGCCAGGGCAAGATAACTCAGTTTGCGCCGCTGCGACAAGCACGGCACACCCGTAGACGGATTGTTCGAATTGATTCAGGTGCTGCCGTCTTCCACCTCGCCTCCCGCGCGGGAAAAGACCGTATCGCGTCGCAACATGCGATCCGGGTGAGGAGGACAAACTTCAGGATCGCCATGACGCCGCTGCTCATTGCCGCGCTCGGACTGTTGATGGTGGGGACCGCGTTCCTGTCGGGCCTGTTCGGCATGGCCGGCGGACTGATCCTGATCGGCGTGCTGCTGGCCATCATGCCGCTGCCCTCGGCGATGGTGCTGCATGCCATCACGCAGATGGCCTCGAACGGCTGGCGCGCCTTCCTGTGGCGGGAGCACATCCGCTGGCGGCCCGTCGCGGTCTATCTGATCGGCTGCGCGCTGGCGTTAGGGGCCTGGTCGCTGACCCGCTATGTCCCGGACAAGCCGATCGCGCTGCTCATGCTCGGCATCACGCCGTTCATGGCGCGGATGATGCCCGCGAGCATCACGCCTAATCCCGACAGCGTCTGGCAAGGCTCGTTCTACGGCTTCATCTGCATGGGGTTGATGCTGATGACCGGCGTGTCCGGTCCGCTGATGGACACTTTCTTTCTCGGCGGCAGGTTCGGCCGCAAGGAAGTGGTGGCGACCAAGGCGACCTGTCAGGTCGCAAGCCATTTGACGAAGCTGGTTTATTTCGGCGGCATCATCGATCAGGCGGCCTCGCTCGATCCGGTGCTGGCCGTCGTCGCGGTGGCGGCCTCGATGCTCGGCACCACGCTGGCGCGGCGGATTCTCGAGGCGATGAGCGATCTGCAGTTTCGCACCTGGGCCAACCGGCTGATCACCACCATCGCCTGCTACTATATCGGCCATGGCAGCTGGCTGCTGCTGGGCCCGTACCTCAAGGCGTGAAGGAGGATGCGATGGGTAACGCGACGGACGCGCTGCTGCTCGATCTCGTCGAATGGATCGCGCGCGAGCCAAGGCCCTATGCCGAGGTGATCGACACCTGGCGCACGTCGTGCCCGCGGCTGACGATATGGGAAGACGCCGTCGACCGCGGCTATGTGGCGCGCCGGCCGACAGCCGATGGCTTGCGCGTTACCGTCACCGCCGGAGGCGAGAAATTTTTGCGGATGCACGGACGGGTTGGCGCAACCGATTCGGTGTGAAGCTTTCCTGACATCGCTGCGACGTAGATTTCGTGCTTCGGCAATGCAACCTTGACCAATCTGTCATTGAGTTGCCAACATGGTGTAGCTCAAATGTCCCGGGGTGTGGCGTAGGATTCGGGACATGAAGATCACAGGAATCATTTGCTCCTCTTGCGGAGCGTCGTACGAAATGGCGGAAGCCGTTTCCGTGCAGGGAAAACCCGGACAGGAAAACTGCGCCGTCTGCGGCACCATGCTGGCGCAGTGGCACGAGCCAAGCCTGCGCGCGTTTCGTCTCGTGATGCCGACCGAGCGCCGCTACGCGAGCGTGGTGGCGCCGCCGGCGTTTGAAACAGTTCGCTAGTCTCGAATATCGCAACGCGAAAACTCCTGCGCCGCGATTTGCACGCCGGGCTCTTTGCGGTTGCGCCCAACGGGCATCACATTTCCGCGCCGGCGGCCGCCCGGCCATTGACTCCCGCGGGTCGCTCCGCTCAAATTCATGCATTCGCATCTTTTTGCGGTGCAGGGTTCACGAGCGCAGGATCGCCGCCATGATCGACCTCTATTACTGGACCACGCCGAACGGCCACAAGATCACGATGTTCCTCGAGGAGACGGGACTGGAATACAAGATCTTCCCGGTCCAGATCGGCAAGGGCGAGCAGTTCAAGCCCGAATTCCTGAAGATATCGCCGAACAACCGCATCCCTGCGATGGTCGATCATCAGCCGAACGGCGGCGGCAAGCCGATCTCGATTTTCGAATCCGGCGCGATGCTGCTGTATCTCGCCGAGAAGACCGGCCGATTCCTGTCCGCCGACCTCCATGTCCGCTACGACGTGATCCAGTGGACGTTCTGGCAGATGGGCGGCCTCGGTCCGATGGCGGGGCAGAACCATCACTTCCGCAACTACGCGGTCGAGAAACTGCAATATGCCATCGACCGTTACGTCAACGAGACCAACCGTCTCTATGGCGTGCTCAACAAGCGCCTCGCCGACCGCGAGTTTGTTGCCGGCGCCTATTCGATCGCCGACATGGCGTCCTATCCCTGGGTGGTCGGCTGGAAGAACCAGGGCCAGAACATCGATGACTTCCCGCATCTGAAGCGCTGGCTGGAGACCATCCAGAAGCGGCCCGCGACCGAACGCGCCTACGCCAAAGCAAAGGAGATCAATCCGAATTTCGGCCAGCCCGCGATCCGCACCGAGGAAGAGCGGAAGATCCTGTTCGGCCAGACGGCGTCGGTGGTGCGGTAAAGTTCTCTGCTCGTCACGGCCGGGGTTGTCCCGGCCATCCACGACTTCCTTTGTCTCCAAGACGTGGATGCCTGAGACAAGCCCCGGGCATGACGGTAATTTTGTCGCTTCGCGTTTGTTGAGACGGGGATTGCTTCGCTACGCGCGCAAAACCGCTTGTCCTTGCTCCGCAGCCAGCCTGCGCATGCAGTCCGGACACAGACAGTCGCTGGCGTCGACGGGCATCGGCAGACGGAACGATTCATCCGCGCACCAGCAGCTGCCGGACAGGCTGCAGGAAAATTCCGTGCCGCAGGCCGAGCAGGCGATGCGGCGCGGCAGCGGGCTGTTTGACCGATTTGTCATAACGCGGACAGGCTTCTCTCAGGCAATGTTCCGGGTGACCCGGAACGGCGTTATCGTCCGCCACGCGCCCGAGATCAAGACGGCGCAGGGAAGAGCGGCGGCCTGCAACCGGCAAGCCGCGCCGGTTGCCCGATTACCCCTTCGTGATCTTGTCGATCTCGGCCATGTCCTCGGCCGTCAGCTGCCACTCGATCGCCTTCACGTTCTGCTCGATCTGCTCGACACGCGTCGCGCCGGCGATCACGCTCGACACGAGCGGCCGCGCCGCGAGCCACGAGAATGCCAGCTCCAGCATGGTGTGGCCGCGCGCATGCGCAAAGGCCTGCAGCTTCTCGACGATGTCCTCGTTGCGCGCCGTGACGTAGCGGTCTTTCAGCGCCGGCGCCTTGCCGAAGCGCGTGTCCGCCGGCGCCGGCGCACCCCGCTTGTACTTGCCGGTCAGCAGCCCGCTCGCCAGCGGGAAGAACGGCAGCAGGCCGAGCCCGTATTGCTGCGCCGCCGGCAGCAGGTCCTTCTCGATGTCGCGCACCACGAGGCTGTACTCGTCCTGGCAGGAGACGAAGCGGCTGGTGTTCATCGCGCGCGCGACATGCTCGGCCTCGGCGATGCGCCAGGCCGGAAAGTTCGAATTGCCGAGGTAGCGTACCTTGCCCTGCCGCACGAGATCGTCGAGCGCGCGCAGCGTCTCGTCGATCGGGGTCAGGGGATCGTAGTCGTGCTGCTGGTAGAGGTCGATGTAATCGGTCTTCAGCCGCCGCAGGCTCGCTTCCACCGCTTCCATGATGTAGCGGCGCGAGGCGCCCTGCTTGGTGCCGTCATTGCTCATCGGCTTGGAATATTTCGTGGCCAGCACGATATCCTTGCGGCGATCGCCGAGCACGGTGCCGAGCACCGTTTCCGAGCCGCCCATGCCGGCGTAGATATCCGCGGTGTCGAACAGTGTCACGCCGAGATCGATCGCGCGGTGGATCACCGCGCGCGAGGTTTCGAGGTCCGTGCGCTGGCCGAAATTGTTGCAGCCGAGACCGACGGCGGAAACGCGCAGGCCGGAGCTGCCGAGATTGCGAATTTGCATGATTTGTCCTGTGCAGCGCGAAGGCAAGTAGGAAGCGGGCGGAAGGAAGGCGCGCAATTGTGACCCGGGGCCCGCATCGCGGCAAGGTGCCATCGCACCGGCGCTCCTGCATGACTGGGCCGCGTGATGCGCTGCGGGGCGCTCAAAAAAGTGCGGCCCCGGTCAGACGCGGCGACTGACGGGGACCGCTGGGGCGTGTGATCTGAGACGGGGGGCCTGATCAGACGCATGCGAAACCTAGCGGCTCTATATTACGCGCCGGTGACAGCTGTCTGTATTTATCCACAGTCTTTTATGGGGGTTTCAGAGCATCTTTCGGTAAACAAGAAATCCGGAACGCTCCGCCACCTTGTCGTAAAGTTGCATCGCCGTATGGTTGGTCTCGTGCGTCTGCCAGTAGACGCGGGGCGATCCAGCCAGCAGCGCGCGGTCGTAGACGCCGTTGATCAGCGCCCGGCCGACGCCCTTGCCGCGCGCCTGTGTCGTCGTGAAAAGGTCCTGCAGATAGCAGGACGGCTGGATCGCGGTGGTCGAGCGATGAAACAGATAGTGCACCAGCCCCAGCAACTCGCCGCCGCTGTCCGCGACGAGACCATGCACGGGCTCGTAGGCGTCGAAAAAGCGGTGCCACGTCATCCGCGTCACTTCGGGATCGAGCGCGGTCGGGCCCGAGCGGCCGTAGAAGGCGTTGTAGCCGTCCCACAGGGGTAGCCATTGTTCGTAGTCCTGTCGCGCGACAGGGCGGATATCGAGATCGCTGGACATGATGCTCCCGGCAGCGCCGCATGCGCTCTACCGGATGTACCGAATAATCCGGGATTGTCTATCCCGCGCCTAGTAGTCGAGGTCGGACAGGAATGTGGTGTCGACGGTTTCCAGTTCGGAATCGAGCCATTGCTTCATCAGCCGCGCGCGCATCAACCGATGCGCTTGGGTCTCGGAGACCGTGCATTGCACCTGATAGTGCTCGATGCCGGAGATATCGAGCAATTGCTCGAAACTGGGTTGCCGGTCCTCGCGGTTCTCGACTTCCGCAAAATAGATCGTGCTGTCGAATTTCCCGACCGCCCAGCAGAACTGGACGTGGTTCGGACCGGCGAGGGCCGGCATCGGCGCTTGTATTATTGCGGCAAGGAGTGAAATCGAAAGCAGGCGATGGCCGTATTGCATTGTTCTTGCGCCTTCCAGAAATGAATGGACTGAAAAACGTGGGGTAGCGGGGGCTACGGCCTGGTCGATCCGCGCGACGAAGCGCTGGCGGTCGAGCTAGATACGGATTTCAGCCGCGCGACCTGGGTTTCGTTGGCCGCCTGCTGGTCGCCCGATGGCTTGCCGAAGTACGTCGCGCCGAACGCAATGGCGATGGCGGCCACATAGGACAGCAACAGCGCGCTGGTCCACCGGCGATAGCTGCGGCGATCTTCGTCGCCAAGGTTGTCTGTGAATCGAGTGATGCGTCGCACGGTCGGTCTCCGTTGTAACAACAGCCCCCTTCAGGTTATCCGACGATGCTTTTTTGGCGTGTGAGGTGGGCCACAGGTCTCGCGAGTCTCTTGTCGCGCGTGGCGCCCTGTTCCATGCGATGGAATGTGGGACCAGGTGTGCGAAAAAACGCGCGCCCTATTCGGCCGCGTGCCTGTCGGGGAAGGGCGGGCGCAAGCCCTTGCGCAGCGAAAGGTAGTGTTCGGCCATCGCCGGCGCATCGCTGTGGCGCACGAGATCGGTGATCGGAGTGTAGCTCAGCATGCGGCCGCCGTCGGGCAGCGCCGTGCAGGAAAAGCGCAGCACCTGGCCGTCGGCCAGATTGATGCTGATCGGCCTGGAATCCCCGGCGCGCATCATCTCGGTGCGCGCAGCGATGAAATGGGCGAACTGTTCCTCCGGCAGTCCAAACGCGCCGGTATCGCGGCCATGGTACATCAACGCGATGAAGGGCGGCTGGCTGTCGGCGATCTCGTCCGGCAGCGCGAAATAGTCGCGGAAGGCGCGGTTGATGAACTCCGCGCGGGTATCGGCGCCGAGCAGCACGATGCCGATGTCGACTTCGTCGAGCGCGGCGGCAAGCCGCGCGGAGGTTGCGTGCTGCTGCTGCTCGGCGGCGAAAGCGCGGGTCCACTTCTGCTGCAGCAGTCCGGTGATCAACGCGGTGCCGCCGGCCGCCAGCGCCAGCAGCCCCATCCCGGCGATGTCGTTGATGTCGTAGCCGGGCGCAGCGCGATGATTGAGGAGGAACAGGGCGGCGAAGACCACGGCCAGCGCAGCGCTCACCAGGCCGGAGGCGATGCCGGCGATCGAGCTTGCCAGCGCGACCATGCAGACATACAGCGGCGCCGGATCGGGCACGATGACGAAATGGCGGTCGACGACGACGGCAAGTATCGCCACCAACGTCGTCAGGCCAGGGCCGAGAATTGCACGCCAGTCGATCTGCATGGTCTCGTATCAAGACGAAACTCGAACAGGCAGTTTGCCGCATTCGCGCAACAGTTGTGAGATTTCCGGCCTGTTCGTTAAGGCAACCGTACCGGGCTCGTCGGCCTTTCGCGGGTGTTGAAATCAAATGCTATTCAAAGGCCGCGGAACCCGCGTCATTGCCCGCGCGTTCACGCTGGAATTTCGAAAGGGACGTCCATGCCCACGATTTCGCCGATGCTGTTGCCGGTGCTGATGCTGTTTGCCTCCAACGTGTTCATGACCTTCGCGTGGTACGGCCATCTCAAATACAAGAATCATTCGCTGGTACTCGTCATCCTCGCGAGCTGGGGCATCGCCTTCTTCGAATACTGGCTGGCGGTGCCGGCCAATCGCTGGGGCAGCGCGGTCTATACCGCGGCGCAGCTGAAGACGATGCAGGAAGTGATCACGCTCGTCGTATTCGCCGGCTTCTCGGTGCTCTACCTGAAGGAGCCGCTGGGCTGGAATCACGCGCTCGGCTTCGCCTCGATCGCTTTCGGCGCGTTCCTGATCTTTCACAAGTGGTGATGTGCCACCTCTCCCCGGCGGATAGGTCGATTTGCGCGGCAGATCGGGCGCGGAGCCAGGCCGAAAATGCAAGGACGAAGAGGCGGGCGATCCATGTCCCCTTGGTCGCGGCGTGCCCGCGCCGCGCTCACAAGGCGCGCCTCATTTCGTGGCCGGCGTCACCCGCAAGATACGGCCTGCTGAATTGTCGGTTAACAGCCACAGCGCACCGTCCGGGCCCTGGCGGACGTCGCGGATGCGTTCATCGAGGTTCTGCAGCAGCCGCTCCTCGCCGGTCACGGCATGACCGTTCATGGCGAGGCGCACCAGCATCCGCCCCGACAGCGCGCCGGCAAACAGGCTGCCATTCCACCCGGGAAACAGTCTTCCCGTGTAGAACGTCGCGCCCGAAGGGGAGATCGACGGCACCCAGTATTTCGCCGGCTGCTCCATGCCGTCCTTGCTGGAAGATTCATGAATCTTGGCGCCGGAATAGTCGATGCCGAAGCCGATCACGGGCCAGCCGTAATTCTTGCCCTTGACGATGAAGTTCACTTCGTCGCCGCCGCGCGGGCCGTGCTCGACTTCCCAGAGCTCGTCATTGGCCGGATTGATCGCGAGGCCCTGTTGGTTGCGGTGGCCATAGCTCCAGATCTCGGACCTGGCGCCGTCGCGCCCGACAAAGGGATTGTCCGGTGGCGCGGCGCCATCCGGCGTGATGCGGATCAGCTTGCCGAGATGATTGGAGAGATTCTGCGCCTCGTCGCGATAGCTGTAATGCTCGCCCAGCGTGACGAACAGATTGCCATCGCTCGCTTGCGCGATGCGGCAGCCATAATGATTGCCCGATGACAGCGGACCTTGCTGGCGGAAGATCACCTTGGTGTCGTCGAGCCGTCCGGCGCCGTCGTCTAGTCTTGCGCGCGCGACGGCAGTCCGGCCGCCGCCGCCGCTACGCTCGGAATAGCAGAAGTAGATCGTGCGATTGTCCGCGAAGCCTTTGTCGATGATCACATCCAGCAGGCCGCCCTGGCCGCTCGCCCACACCTCGGGCACATTCTTCAGCGGCGGCGAAAGCTGGCCCTCCGCCGAGACGATGCGCATGCGGCCGGGCCGCTCGGTCACCAGCAGCTTGCCGTCGGGCAGGAGCGCCAGCGCCCAGGGATGTACCAGCCCGCTGGCAAAGGTCTGCACGTCAAGCTGTCCGGCCGACGACTGGAACGAATTGTTCTGGCCGCGCGTGCCTGACACGAGCAGCAGCGATCCGGCGAGCAGCGTCGCTGCCGAGAGCACGGTCGTCACAAGTTGAACGGGCGTCTTGATCATCATCGTATCGCGATGAACGGTAATCGCGGCTGGCTGGTTCCGGAAGGCAAGCGCGGCTGAACGCCCGATCACATCGGGACCGGCATCGCCATCAGCTTGATCGCCAGCACCTTCAGGGTGGAAATCAGACAAAGCGAGGCGGCGCCGAACGCGAGCGAGGCCGCGACGGCGTTGATCAAGCGGGGCGACGCAACAGGCGCAGGGCGGCAGGCAAAGCCGGCAGCGCCGGACGACCGGATCATGGTCCAATTCCTTCCATCGCTGGCGAATCACCCGCGACGCCTCGCACTATGGCGCGCAGCGCAGGCAGGATTGCGGCGACGGCCTGCCCGATGGTGGCGGAACGGTGGCTGTCCTGAAGGTTTCCGCGTTTTCCTCGGTATTTATACCCAGACTTCACAAGAAATTGCGTCAGGCGCTGGCCGCCACGCTGGGCTCATCCTCGAGTTCGGCACCGGGCATCCAGTCCATCGCGACGAAGCCCGGGCTCTGCTCGACCCGGCGCAGCCACGCGCGGATGGCGGAGAAGGTGGAGAGGTCGAAGTCGCAGCGGTCTGCGACATGGGTGTAGCCGTACAGCGCAATGTCGGCGACGGTGAGCTGGCCGGCGGCGAAGTACTGATGGGTCTTGAGGTGGTTCTCCATCACCTGCAGCGCCGCATAGCCGCGCTCCATCCAGTCCTCCAGCGCGTGCGTCTGCAGTTCCCGCCCGCCGCGCACCAGCGACAGCCAGAAATAGGCCGCGCCGATATTCGGCTCCAGCGCATGCTGTTCGAAGAACATCCATTGCAGCGCTTCGGCGCGCTCGAGGCGGCTCTCCGGCGAGAGCGGCGTGCCGGCGGCGACATACCACAGGATGGCATTGGATTCGGCGAGGTAGCGGCCGTCGACTTCCAGCAGCGGAATCTGCCCGCTCGGATTCTTCGCCAGGTATTCCGGCGTGCGACTCTCGCCGCGCAAGATGTCGATCTCGACAGCCTCATAGGGGATGTTGAGCAGCGCCAGCGCCAGGCGGACCTTGTAGCTGTTGCCCGAGCGCTGCATCGAATAGAGCTTGTACATTCACTCTCGTTTCGATCGAGGAATCAACCAGTGCGTGAGCCGGCTTGTCGCGCCTCAACACGGCTAAACAATGATAGCGAAGCAGGCGTGCCGCAAGGGCAGGCAATTGGAAAAAGTCGAATTCACTACCGCAGTGCGGTATCGCAAAACGATCTGATCAATAGCGTGCGGAACACGGCAAGACAAATCGCAATCACGCTTTCGCCAGCCGGTGATCGGTATTTGCGATCGCGTGATCATGCACCGCACGGCGCAGCACACATCCATAAAACATTAGCATGACGATCAGGCCGAGCGGGATGCCGGTGGCACCTGCAACGGGGCGCGACAGCAGCGGAACGAGCCACACGGCCGCGCACAGGCTGATCTCGTAATTGCGAAAGCCGTTGGCGAAACCGTGGCGCGCGAAGAAAGCGATCGCCACCGCCAGCACCACCAGATCGTAATCGAGAACGTAGGGCGTGGCGAGCAGGCTGCCGAGCGCAAGGCTGGCGGCCTTCAGCTCGAATGCGGCATCGCTGTGCCAGAGCCAGGCGATGCTGGCGGCGAGCAACAGCGCCAGCGCGCCCTGTATAGCGTAGGCCGTCGGCACGTCGGCGCCAAAATTGCGCGCGGCCGAAAAAACCGACTGGATCTTTTCCCAGCCGGTGCCGCCCTGTTCCAGCACGGTGTTCTGCGTGAATTTCATGGAGTCGAAAAAGGCGTGCCAGACATCGCCGCCGAGCGTGGCAAGGCTCAGCGCAACCAGCGCAGCAACGGTCGCCGCCGCCGCAGCGATCGTGTTCCAGCGTTGTCCCGCCAGCAGCGCGACCGGGATCAGCACGCCGAATTGCGGCTTGTAGGCGAGCAGGCCGATCAGGACGCCGGCGAGCCACGGCCTGCGGTCGAACAGGTGCAGCGCAGCGCCGAGCAGCGCGGCGGTGAGAAAGCCGTTCTGCCCGTGGCCGATGTTGATGAACACGGCGGGGAATGCGGCTGCGATCAGCAATGTTTCGGGTCGCGGCAATATCGCGCGCAGCATCGCAAGATACGCTGCAAAACCCGCAACCAGCCATAGCGCAAGGCCCCACGCATAGGGGACCGTGGCGACGAGGAAGGCGATGGCGAAGAAGAAGGGCGGATAGTGCCAGCCGTAGAACGGCACGTCGCGTCCTGCAAAGATCGCCTTCTCGGCGGCATGCTGAAGCGGCGGCTGATAGGCTTCGGCGGTGCGGCCCTGCCAGGTCAGCGCGCCCGCCGCGTAGACGTTGGAGAAGTCGGTGCCGAGCGGCTTGCCGTTGCGGTCGATCAGGCCGTCGGATACCGCGATCCAGCCGACAAAGGCGAGGGTGCAGACCACGAGCAGGATCAGGCTGTAGCCGCGCGCACGCGCGGCCGTCAGCCAGTCGCCGCTTCTCAGTCCTTGCCAGAAATGAGCCATTTCGCCGCGGAAATTTATGAATGTTGCGCCGACGGTAGCGGCCCGGCTTTAACGTTCCCTGAAGCTTGCACCGAGCCGGGCTAAACTTTGCACCGATCAAGGAAAGTTCCTTGCGGTGCAACGAGATGCGCCTTAGGGTGCAGGCATTCCGATCATCGACAGTCGTGGATTTCTGCGTTCCATGACGCCTGCCCGACCAGGAGAAAATGATGTCCTTCCTGTCTGCCTCGCTCGCCCGTGTGAAGCCGTCCGCGACCATCGCGGTCACGGATAAGGCACGCGCGCTGAAAGCGGCGGGCCGGAACGTCATCGGCCTCGGTGCGGGCGAGCCGGACTTCGACACGCCCGGCAACATCAAGCTCGCGGCGATCCACGCCATCGAGGCCGGCAAGACCAAGTACACCGACGTCGGCGGCATTCCCGAGCTGAAGGAAGCCATCATCGGCAAGTTTCAGCGCGAGAACGGCCTGACCTACAAGCCGAACCAGGTCATCGTCGGCACCGGCGGCAAGCAGGTGCTGTACAATGCGCTGATGGCCACCATCAATCCCGGCGACGAGGTGATCATCCCCGCGCCGTACTGGGTGAGCTATCCGGAGATGGTGGCGCTGGCCGGCGGCGAGTCGGTGCCGATCGTGTGCACCGCCGAACACGGCTTCAAGTTGCAGCCGGCCGATCTGGAAAAGGCGATCACGCCCAAGACCAAGTGGATCATCCTGTGCTCGCCGTCGAACCCGACCGGCGCGGCCTACACGCGCGCCGAGCTGAAGGCGATCACGGACGTGCTGGTCAAGCATCCGCATGTCTGGGTGATGACCGACGACATGTACGAGCATCTCGTCTACGACGACTTCGTGTTCACGACGCCGGCGCAGGTCGAGCCGAAGCTGTACGATCGCACGCTGACCGTGAACGGTGTCTCGAAAGCCTATTGCATGACCGGCTGGCGCATCGGCTATGCCGGCGGTCCCGCGGAACTGATCAAGGCGATGCAGACCATCCAGTCGCAGTCGACCTCGAACCCGTCGTCGATTGGGCAGTGGGCTTCCGTCGAGGCGCTCAACGGCCCGCAGGATTTCATCGCCGCCAACAACAAGGTGTTCAAGGAGCGGCGCGACCTTGCGGTCGGCATGCTGAACCAGGCCGGCGGCATCGAGTGCCCGCGGCCGGAAGGCGCGTTCTACGTCTATCCGTCCTGCGCCGGCACCATCGGCAAGACCGCGCCGTCGGGCAAGGTGATTGCCAATGACGAGGACTTCGTGACCGAGCTCCTGGAAGCCGAAGGCGTTGCGGTGGTGCAGGGTTCGGCCTTCGGCCTCGGCCCGGCGTTCCGCATCTCCTATGCGACCAAGACCTCCGATCTCGAAGAGGCCTGCAAGCGCATCCAGCGCTTCTGCGGCAATCTTCGCTGAGCGGCCGGTTCCTTAGCGTTCGGAAGGCCCGCGCGAGCGGGCCTTCTTCGTTGTGTGCCGTCATTCCGGGGCGGCTCGAAGAGCCGGGCCCGGAATCCCTAATCCCCGAAGGCCGTTGATTCAAAGAGGGTAGCCAGTCTTCGCGATAACCGCGCCCCGGCTTATGGAGTCGGGGCGCGATGCTTCACATCGCCCCGGAATGACGGGTGTAATTCTGCCCCGGGTGTGCCATAGAGGCCGCGCCAGATCGGCAGCTTCCTGCTTCAACTTTACTTGAATCCCGGAGATTTGTTCATGCGCCGCCCACTCGCCCTAGCCGGTTTCGCTCTCGCTCTGTCGGCATCGGTCGCCACGACCTCCGCGCAGCAGTCGAACGTGCAGGTCGGCGTGCTGGAATGCCGCGGCGGCGCCAGCGTCGGGTTCATCGTCGGCTCCGTGACCAATCTCGGATGCGTGCTGCGCGCCGCGGGCCGGCCGGACGACTTCTATGTCGCGACCATCCGCAAGGTCGGGCTCGATCTCGGCATCACGCAGGAATCGGCGCTGGCCTGGGGCGTGTTCGCGCCGGTGGCGCAGCTCGGTCCCGGCGATCTCGCCGGCAATTATGCCGGCGCGCAGGGCAGCGCGACGCTCGGCGTCGGCGTCGGCGGCAACCTGCTGGTCGGCGGCTCCAACAATTCCATCGCGCTGCAGCCGCTCAGCGTGCAGGGCCAGGTCGGCGTCGCCATCGCGGCCGGTCTTGAAAGCCTGGAACTGCGTCCGGGCCGCTGACGCGGACGAATCGGTTTCGGACTTTCACCTCTCCCGCCGGGGAGAGGTAAAGCGACCCGCACCGTCGTTGCAATGCACGCTGCATTGCATCCGAAAAATCTTCTGTCATGCCACTGACATTTTCCCGCTTGCCAAAATTGCGGGACGGGCGGAGCATTGAAGCCGCCGACCCAATCTCGGGCCGACTTCAACACTGAAGGAGGCGGCATATGGGACAAGACGTCAGAAGTCCCCCAGCCAATAAGGAATCGGGTCCACGGTGCATTGCATTGGTGGGCCCTTTCCAAAGCGGCAAGACCACCCTTCTCGAAGCAATCCTGGCGCGCACAGGCGCCATTGCCAAAGCCGGCAGCGTCGATGCCGGAACTTCCTACGGAGATGCCAGTCCCGAAGCCCGCCATCACAAGATGAGCGTCGGCCTGTCCGCCGCCTCGGTCAATTTCATGGGCGACAGCTACACCTTCATCGATTGTCCCGGATCCGTCGAGTTCGCGCAGGACATGCGCGCCGCGCTTGCCGCCGTCGATGCCGCCATCGTGGTCTGCGAGGCGGACGAGAAGAAGCTGCCGCAACTGCAAATCATTCTGCGCGAGCTCGAGGATCTGAAGATCCCGCGCTTCCTGTTCCTCAACAAGATCGACAAGGCCAACAAGCGCATCCGCGAGACGCTCGCGACCTTGCAGCCGGCCTCGCGCACGCCCCTGGTGCTGCGGCAGATCCCGATCTGGAACGGCGATCTGATCGAAGGCTTCGTTGATCTCGCACTCGAGCGCGCCTTCATCTACCGCGAGCACAAGCCGTCGGAAGTGGTTGCGCTGGAAGGCGGCAATCTCGACCGCGAAAAGGAGGCGCGCTTCTCCATGCTGGAGAAGCTCGCCGACCATGACGATGCGCTGATGGAGCAATTGCTGGAGGACATCCAGCCGCCGCGCGATGCCGTGTTCGACGATCTCGCCCGCGAGCTGCGCGAAGGGCTGATCTGCCCGGTGCTGCTCGGCTCCGCCGCCCGCGAGAACGGCGTGCTGCGCCTGATGAAGGCGCTGCGCCACGAGGCGCCCGGCGTTGCCGGGACCGCAAAGCGCCTTGGCGTATCCGCGCAACAGGAAGCGCTGGCCTGTGTGTTCAAGACCGTGCACCAGCTGCACGGCGGCAAGCTCTCGCTGGTGCGCCTGCTCTCCGGCCGTCTCGACGACGGCGCGACGCTGCTGTCGTCTTCGGGCGGGAGCGGCCGCGTCTCCGGCATCCTGGGCGTCAACGGCGCCAACGAGTCGAAGCGGACGTCGGCGGAGGCCGGAGACACCGTCGCGCTCGGCAAGCTCGATGCGGTGAAGACCGGCGACACGCTGTCGGCGGGCAAGCGCGCGCCGAAGGCGCTGATCAGGATCGAGCCGGCCTCGCCGGTGCTGGCGATGTCGATCGCGGCCGGCGACCGCAAGGACGACGTCAAGCTCGGCCAGGCGCTGATCCGCCTCAACGAGGAGGATCCCTCGCTCACCATGGTGCAGAATGCGCGCACCCACGACATCGTGCTGTGGGGGCAGGGCGAGATGCATCTGCGGGTGGCGACGGAACGGCTGAAAGACCGCTTCGGCGTCAGCATCAAATCGCATCCGCCGGCGATCGGCTATCAGGAGACCATTCGCAAGACGATCACCCAGCGCGGCCGGCACAAGAAGCAGTCCGGCGGCCATGGTCAGTTCGGCGACGTCGTGCTCGACATCAAGCCGCTGCCGCGCGGCACCGGCTTCGAGTTCGCCGAGAAGGTGGTGGGCGGCGCGGTGCCGCGCAACTACATCCCTGCGGTCGAGGAAGGCGTCGTGGATGCGCTGTCGCGCGGGCCGCTCGGCTTCCCCGTCGTCGATGTGCATGTCACGCTGACCGACGGCTCCTATCACAGCGTGGATTCATCGGATCTTGCGTTCCGCACCGCGGCGCGCGGCGGCGTCCTCGAAGCGCTGCCGCAATGCGCACCGGTGCTGCTGGAGCCGATCCATGTGGTCGAGATCGTTTGCCCGACGGAGGCGACCGCCAAGGTCAACGCCATTGTGTCGGCGCGGCGCGGCCAAATCCTGTCTTTCGACACACGCGAAGGCTGGAGCGGCTGGGACTGCGTCCGCGCCACCATGCCGGAAGCGGAGATCGGCGATCTCATCGTCGAGCTGCGCTCGGCCACCGCAGGCGCCGGCAGCTTCACCCGGCAGTTCGACCGCATGGCCGAAGTCACCGGCCGCGACGCCGACAAGATCATCGCCGCACATCGCGACGCGGCGTAGTCCGGCTTGATCGCGGGCCCGCCGCGGCTGCGGGGGGGGGGGGGCGCGCGACCTCATCGCCAACAGCCACAGTCGATCGGCGGCTTCGCGCCGCCGGCGCGCGCCTGCCCCCTTGTGCACCGGCGTTTCTGATGCATTATACATCATTGAGAATACATCAGATATCATCTATGCTAGCTGGCACGTGAGGCCATTGTGATTACGTCTTTCCAGATGCGGGCGGCGCGGGCGCTGCTCGGGATTGATCAGAAAGCCCTGGCTGAGCTTGCGGGCGTCTCGCTGCCGACCATTCAGCGAATGGAAGCCAGCGCCGGCACCGTGCGCGGCGTGGTCGTGACCTTGACCAAGGTCGTCGACGCGCTCGACCGGGCCGGCGTCGCGTTGATCGGCGAGCACGCGCGCAGCGACGAAGGCGGGCGCGGTGTTCGTCTCAAGGAGCCGGGACCGCCGCGCCTTCAGGCATGATCCCGAAAAGCGGAACCGGTTTCGGAAAAGATCATGCTGAACCAGGCGAGCTGGCATCGGGCGTGCGCCGCACGATGCAGGGAGCATTGTGGGCATGAGCGTCTCGGGCGTGCGGGCAGGGCATGATCATCGGCAGCGTCAGCCGACGCTGGCCGAACTGTATTCGCCAAAGCTGGTCACGGTGCTGCGCGAAGGCTATGGCCTTGCCAGCTTCCGCGCCGATGTCATATCGGGCCTCACGGTTGCCATCGTCGCCTTGCCGCTGTCGATGGCGATTGCGATCGCCTCCGGCGTCACCCCGGATCGCGGGCTCTATGCCGCCGTCGCCGGCGGCTTCCTGGTATCGCTGCTCGGCGGCAGCCGCTTCCAGATCGGCGGGCCCGCCGGCGCCTTCATCGTGCTGGTGGCGCTGACGGTCGAGCGCCACGGCGTCGACGGCATGCTGCTTGCCACCACGATGGCCGGCGTGTTCCTGATCGCGGGCGGGCTGCTGCGGCTCGGCACCTACATCAAGTTCATTCCCTATCCGGTGACGGTCGGCTTCACCGCCGGCATCGCCGTCATCATCTTCGCCAGCCAGCTGAAGGAGCTGTTCGGCATCACGCTGCCGGGCAAGGAGCCCGGCGAGTTCATTGCCAAGCTGGAGGCGCTCGCGGGCGGGATCGGCACCATCCGGCCTACGACCGTCGCCGTCGCCCTCGCCAGCATCGCGATCATCGTCGGCCTGCGAAAATGGCGGCCGCATTGGCCGGGCATCTTGATCGCGGTCGCGGTCGCCTCGCTCGCCGCCTGGGCGCTGGCGCTGCCGGTCGAGACCATCGGCACGCGGTTCGGCGGCATTCCGCGCCAGCTGCCGACACCCGCCCTGCCGGCCTTTTCCATCGAGAAGATGCGCGCGGTGCTGCCCGATGCCATCGCCTTCGCGCTGCTCGGCGCGATCGAGTCGCTGCTGTCGGCCGTCGTCGCCGACGGCATGACCGGCCGCCGTCACCGCTCCAACTGCGAGCTGGTCGCGCAGGGCTTTGCCAATATCGGATCGGCGCTGTTCGGCGGGCTCTGCGTTACCGGCACCATCGCGCGCACCGCCACCAATGTCCGCGCCGGCGCGCGCGGCCCGGTCTCCGGCATGCTGCATTCGCTGTTTCTGCTGGTCTTCATGCTGGTCGGCGCGCCGCTGGCGAGCTTCATTCCGCTGTCGGCGCTGGCCGCCGTGCTCGTCGTGGTGGCCTGGAACATGGCGGAGAAGCAGGAATTCGCCGTGCTGCTGCGCTCGTCATGGGGCGATGCCACCGTGCTGCTCGCGACCTTCGGGCTGACGATCTTTCGCGATCTCACCGAAGGCATTCTGGTCGGCTTCGCGCTCGGCGCCGTGATGTTCATCAACCGCATGGCGCAGATGACCGGCATCGAGTCGGCGGCGCCGATCGCCGTGCGCGACCGCGCCGATACGGATGACGCCGAGGAGCGCGGCCGCTACGACGCCAGCCTTGCCGCCGATCCCGACGTGCTGGTCTATCGCATCACCGGCGCCTTCTTCTTCGGTGCGGCGTCGACGGTCGGTGCGGTGCTCGACAGCATCGCGGACGGCCGCAAATCCTTTGTCGTCGATTTCTCCGCGGTGCCGTTCCTGGACTCCACCGCCGCCAACGCCATGGGCCGCGTGGCGGCACGGGCGCGGCGCCAGGGCATCCGCCTGTTCATCACCGGCGCCTCATACGCCGTGCGGAGAGAACTGATCACCCACGGCGTCAGCCCGCCGCGCGCCCGATTCCGCGAGACGGTGGCGCGCGCGGTCGCCGACATCAAGGGGCACAACGAACGGATGGCAGACAAGGCTGACGCGGCAGCGTCCTGAGCGTCTTCCGCCTGCCCGGCGAAGCAGGCAAGATGCGGCCCGCATGCTCGATTCCCGCAACAACATATTGCTCGCCTGTGCGCTCAGCGCGCTCGCCGGCTATGTAGACGGCATCGGCTTCCTGCATCTCGGCGGCCTGTTCGTCTCGTTCATGAGCGGCAATTCGACCCGGATGGGCGTTTTCCTTGCCGAGGGCGAATGGCGCAGCGCGCTCGAGGCGCTGGGATTGATCGCGTTGTTTGTCGGAGGCGCCGCCATCGGCAGCCTGATCGTGCTCGGCCGGCTGGCCCATCGTCAGGTCGTTCTGCTGCTGATCGAAGCGCTGCTGCTCTTGGCCGCCGGACTGGCCCATCACCTTGGCCAGCAATCCCTCGCGGTTGCGGCGATCGTGCTGGCGATGGGGCTGGAGAACGCCGTATTCCAGATCGACGGCGGCGGAGGCATGGGCCTCACCTATGTCACGGGCGCGCTGGTCAAGGTTGGCCAGCTGCTGGCTGGGGCAATGACCGGCGGTCCGCGCTGGGGCTGGCTGCCCAACCTCTTGCTGTGGGCGGCGCTTGTCGCAGGCGCCGTGGTCGGCGCGCTGGCCTATCGCCGTTTCAATCTCGGTGCGATCTGGTTTGCAGGGGCCGTCGCGCTGGTGCTGGCCGCAACGATCGCTGCGGGCGCCAGGCGTCCGGATTGACAGCACGCGCGGCTTGTTCGATGCAGGACGCATGACACCGGCAAACAGACCGCCCGCCGCCTGCCTGATCGGATGGCCCGCCGCCCATTCGCGCTCGCCGCTGATCCATCGCCACTGGCTGCGCACGCTCGGCATCGAGGGCGGTTATGTCATCGAGGCCGTGCCGCCCGACGAGTTCAAGGACTTCGTGCTGCGGCTGTCGCTGCGCGGCTTTGTCGGCGCCAACGTCACCATCCCGCACAAGGAGCAGGCACTGGCGCTGTCGAAGCCCGATGCGCGCGCGCAGGCGGTCGGCGCCGCCAACACGCTGTGGTTTGCGGACGGCGAACTATGTTCCACCAACACCGACGTCGAAGGATTCATCAACAACCTCGACGCCAGCGCGCCGGGCTGGGACAAGGCGGAAGAAGCGCTGGTGCTCGGTGCCGGCGGCGCGGCCCGCGCGGTGGTGTTCGGGCTTGTCGAGCGCGGCATCAAGACCGTGCATATCGTCAACCGCACCATCGAGCGCGCCCGCACGCTGGCCGATCGGTTCGGCGCCAGCGTGCATCCGGCGGGCTGGGACACGATCGGCGAACGGCTGGCGCGCGCGGGCCTCGTGGTCAACACGACGTCGCTGGGCATGCACGGCCAGCCGCGGCTCGAGATCGATAGCGCGAGACTGCCCGACCATGCCGTCATCGCCGATCTCGTCTATGTGCCGCTGCAGACGGAGTTGCTCGCCGCAGCGCAGGCGCGGGGGCTCAGGACTGCCGACGGCCTCGGCATGCTCTTGCATCAGGCGGTGCGCGGCTTTGAATTGTGGTTCGGCCGCCGCCCGCAGGTCACGGCGGAACTCCGCGCCCTGGTCGAGGCCGATCTCAAGCACGCGTGAGGTGCCGGGGCGGGCGCCCTCGCATCCTTGTGAGGGAATTATCGTTGCGACGCCGGGGTCAATGTCCAGGTCAGCGCCGTCCCCGGAGAGTGCCCGATGCCCGACGATCGCCTTGCTTTCATCCGTCCGCTGTTTGCCGTTGCGATGGTGACGGCCTCGACCATCTATGCCATCGCCCAGCAGCCGCCGACGCCGAGCCGCGTGCGCGGCACCGTCGAAGGCATCGACGGCGACGTGCTGGCGGTGAAGTCGCGCGGCGGCGAGGATTTTTCGCTGCGAATGACGCCTGACGCCCGCGTCGTCGGCATCGCGAAAATTGCGCTGGCCGACATCAAGGTCGGCTCCTTCATCGGCACCACCACGGTGCCGGGCCCGGGCGGCGTGCAGAACGCGGTCGAAGTGCACGTCTTCCCGGAAGACATGCGCGGCACCGGGGAGGGCTCGCGGCCGTATGACCTGCGCCCCAACAGCAGCATGACCAATGCGACGGTTGCCGAGTCCGTGGTGGGCAATGACGGCCACACGCTGCTGATCAAGTACAACGGCGGCCAGAAGAAGGTGCAGGTCGCACCGGAGACGCCGCTCGTCACCTACGTTCCCGCCGACAGGAGCGACCTGAAGCCGGGAGCGAAAGTCATCGCTTTCATCAAGAAGCTGCCCGACGGCTCCTTCGAGACCAATCGCGTCAGCGTCGGCCGCGACGGGCTGACGCCGCCGATGTGATCGGGGGATGCCGCCCCGGTTTCACGCAGCTTCCCGATGCAGCCGGCGCAGCGCGGCAAGCTGCCGCCTGCAGTCGGCCGCATAGGCCTTCAGCCGCTCGGTGGCGAGCGTGTCGAGGATATTGCTCGCCAGCCGTTCGGCGCGGGCAATCTGGTCTTCGAGATGGGCGATACGGTCCATGTGCGTTCCCTCCGTGCCGAAACAATTTGAAGCAAATTGCTTCGTTCCGGCGAGGGTTGCGCCACGGCTAACAGCGGGTTAACGCGCCTTCACGCCAGCTTTGCCAATTTCGCCAGTCAAAGCTGATTCCGATGCCCGGCCGCTCCGGCGCCATTGCCTTGCCCGTCGTGTCCCCGATCGCGGTGCAATAGACCGGTTCGGGCAGGCCGGCGAGCGAATGCCGCCGGCCACCCGATCAGCAATGGCCGGATTCTTCGTCGTTCACGAAGCAGAGGATGCAGGCAAGCTTGTCGAAGCACAAATATCCGGCCTTTCGCTCGCGCTCGCCGTGCTCGTTTTCGGCATACCAGTGCGTGAGAAAGAAGTGACCGTGCTTGGCCAGGAAGTGCGTATTGCAGACCGGGCATCCGAGGCGCGAGTCCAGGGGTGTCTGCGAAGTTTTCAGATGCGGGATCGGGTCCAGACCGTTCATCAAAGCCCTCCTTGCGGCACGAAGAAGCAAAGCTCCACTCCCGTATATTTGTTGATGAACAGCACGGGCGTGTGATCGGGGGTATCTTCTTCCTTGATGATGTCGGGCGGAATGGTCTTCCACTCGCCATCCTTCAGGTATTGCCACTGGTCCGAGCGATCTTCGCCGACCCGGAAGCGTGTCTTGAAGACATCGCCGTTGTCGCAGCAGGATTTCCAGGGAACACCGAGCCGCTGTCGCGCGGCCGGAGTCATCTCCTGCTTGTTGAACCATTCATGGTGCGGCATCGACGCATCGTGCGCGCCGGCTCCGAAGGACAGCAGAAGAACACCGAACGTCAGTACGCGACTGAACGCTTTCATGGCAGCCTCCATTGTGGACTGTCACTAATTCGCGAATCAAACGAGCTATCCGGCGACCCCATCAGGCCACATTCTGGCGGGAATGGAATCCCGTTTCGCGCGCGGCGTTCTCCTTTTCACACGACTGTTGTTTTTCTGTACGGCGCGGAACCCATGACGGCAGATGCGTGCTTATTGCGGCGGCAAACTGCGATGCGTATTCGGGCAGACCTGTTTCGATTTGGGCAAATTGCCTGTGGACAGCAACGATCTCATCATGCGTGCCGTGGGGCCGACGCAATCGCTCGACACGTTCGAGCTTCCGCCGGGCGGCCAAGACGCGCGGCGGGACGTTTGCTTTTTGCCGATCAGGCGAGGTCAGCGATGCGCGACCCGCAAACCGTCGCGGCGATTGTCAGTGCATTGAGGCATGTCCATGGTGACGACACCGCGCGCGCCATGCTGACGAATGGCACGACGCTGGCCGCGATGATCGACGCGCTCCTGCACGCGCCGCTCAGCAACCGGGATGCGACCAGGCTGATGACGCGGGCGCTGCGATCGAGGGACTTCATCGTCACGCCGGACCTCAGCCCGATGTGGCACATCAAGTATGTCTATGATCGCCCGAAATCGCTCAACGTCGTCGATCTCGCCGTCATCACGATGAATCGCGGCACGGTTGCCAGCACCGACATCCGCCTGCTCTTGCAGGTCGGCGATTGAGTAAAGCGCGATGAGATCTGGATGAATCATCATCGCGCTTTGGTTTGCTGTTTGAGCATGATCTTTTCGGAAAATCGCTTCACACTTTTCCGGATCATGCCCCTGACTCAGTAAGACTAGTTGCGCAGTCCGAAGATGGACGTGAACCCCGGTGCCTGGGCGTCCTGCACCGGCTGTTCCTGCGCACGGGCATCCTGTACAAGAGGACGTTCTGCGCGTGCACCGGGCGCGCGGCGGACCGGCTTTCGCAAATCCTGCGCGCGTGCTTCCGCCCGGGCGTTGTGGACCGTCCGGATCTGCTGGCGTTTTTTCGCAAGCCGGTACGGCGCGCGCGCATTCTTCGCGGCAGGTGCCGGTGCCGGATCGGCTTGCACGCGCGGTGCCGGCTCTTGAGCGGGCTGTGCGAGCCCGCCGGCGGTCTGCGCATTCTGCTCCGCCGCCCAGGCCTGGAATTGCTTGAACAGGATGTCGGACGCTGCCGCGCTGTCTTCAGCCTGATCCTTGCCAGCCGGCTCCGGTGCGGCAACCGCGTCCCCGGCCGGCGCGCCCGTTGCGGCCGGCGGCATGGTTTGGGCGATGGCAAAGGCCGGCGCTTCGGCAACCGTCTGAATTGCAGGCGTCGACAGCGACGACGCATCACCGACCAGCGCCGCCGACACGTCCGCAAGGAGCGCCATTGGATTTCCCGCCGCCAGGGCCGCGATGCCAACCGACGCGGCGGCCGCGATCAACAGGCTTGCCTTGAGCGCTCGTGATGGGCGAGCGATTTGCTCGGGCGCATCGTCGATACAGGGCCCGGCAGGCTCGGCAAGAAACCGAGGCACGGAATAGGTCGGATCAAACCCGTCATTCGCCGGCATTGCGCAATAACTCCTCAATGGCACCGCCGACCGCTACCCTGCCATCGCGGTCCAAAAGCGGAGGAATCTTGATTTCACTTGGACCCGGGAACCGCGCGGCTGCCTGCAGGGCTGCATTTTTCCACGCCAGGCCCTCGAATATGGCGGAGGGTGCAGGGTTGCTCCCTGCGGGCGCAACAACCCGGAGGGAGGCCATGCCTGAAGCCCGGCGCCAAGCTCATCATCTTCGGCGCGGCCAAGAAGGAAGACGGCACGCTCGAAGCCAACCGCGTCAATGTCGGCCGCGACGGCATCACGCCGCCGATGTGATGCCTTGCATCAGTTCGAGGCCAGGGGCGTTTCGGATTTGATCGACATCAAAAACGCTTCTAGCCCGTTGAGCTAGGCTTTTCTCCGCGAAGTATGGAGAAAGCCGATGCCCGTCGACACCATCGTGGTCGTTGTTGCCGTCACGATAGTTTTCGCGACCTTTGCCTTCGTCCTTGGCTGGGGCGACCGCCAGACCAGCAAGATCGACCCGCGACGCAGGTCGTAATGAAACCGGAGCATGATCCGGGAAAGCGTGAAGCGGTTTTCCGAAAAGATCATGCTCAAACAACAACCTGAATCGCGGTGATGATTCATCCAGATCTCATCGCGCTTTAGACGCGTTCCACGGCGTGGCGCAGCCACACCATTCCGCCTTCCAGCACCTCGCAATGGGTGAGGCGGAGCGATTGCCCGGCGCCCGGACGATCTCCCTCGGGGCCGCGGTAGTCGACGATGCTGTCTGATCCGGCGACGCCGTCGACCGCGGGACGGATCAACGTCGAGAACTCGTCGATCAGCTTGTGCTTGAGGAATGCCCCGTTGATGGTGCCGCCGCCTTCGAGAAGCAGCGTCTTGGCGCCGAACAGGGAGGCGATCTGTTCCATGGCGCCCGGCAGGTCCTTACCCTGAGGGCCGGCGAAAATATACGAGACGCCGTCGTCGCGCAGTTCGGCAAGATAGGCGTCGGACACCTGCTCTCCCAGAACGGCGACGGCATGATCACCGCCGATATTGTCCTTGCCGTAATGCGCGCGGCCGCAAGGGTCGATGCCGATCGCAAGCTTGCGGCCGCCGCGCGCGCCGAGATGCGCTGTACGCACGACCTTCGGCACGTCGCCGGCGGGGCGTTCCGTTCCCTTGGCCATTTCGCTCAGCGTCTTTCGACCGATGATCCATCCATCGGCGCCGAATTGGTCGTGGACCTTCTCATAAAGGCCGCGCAGGACGTCCGCGGTGCCTGCGATAGGGGCAGTGAAGCGGCTCGGGTGAAGGCGTCCGTCGATGGACGTGCCCATATGGCAGATGATGTAAGGCCGCATCGTCTGTTCTCTCTTGTTTTCGAAGCGCTCAGGCAGGCCGCCTATTGTTACAAATTCGGCACGACGGGCAAATCACAAAAAGCCGTCAAGCCCCGCGATGAAAAATATTCTGCTTTTCAGAACGTTCAAATCGGGCTATAACCAGGCCCGTCTCGCACCCACAAGAGGGACGTTTCGCGATCGTCACGAACGTTGGGTGCGGATGCGATGGACGCGGCAATCTCAGGCGTGCAGCTTGGTTTTCCGAAAGGGATCAATCCGCCGCCGGACGAAGGAGCGCCGCGTACGGCGAAGTCGTGTGGTCCTGGCGCCGCGACCCTGGCGTCTATCCGCCCTGCCTGTGCGGGGACGGCAACGGTGACAATAAAGGCCGCTCACCGGGGAGATCACGTATAAGCCGTCAACCCATTGCGCGGGGAAAGCCGGGATGTCTCGGCTGTACCTGTCAAACCCGTGTGCGTCCTTGTCTACCCATTGCACACGGTGCTGCGGGTGCCGCCGGCGCCCGGCTTTCCCTGCGTCCTCTGTTCAAGAGAGGACCACGAGATGCAAGAACCTCGGGCATGCATGCCGCGGGAACGAGAACGTGTGTCCGACCGAGCCGTAGCGCGGGCCTGCGAATGCCGCGTTCGCCGCGACGACATCTGTTCCCTCGGCAACCTAGATGGCCAGCACGTGATCGTCGATCTCGCTGATCTTGTTGACCCCGCACAGGCCCATCGTCGTGGCGAGCTCCTTGCCGAGCACATCGATCGCCTTGGCGACGCCCTCCTGCCCGGCGGCGCCGAGGCCATAGGCATAGGCGCGGCCGATCATGCAGGATTTCGCGCCGAGCGCCAGCGCGCGCATCACGTCCATGCCGGTGCGTATGCCGCCGTCGAACATGATCTCCATTTGCGAGCCGACGGTGTCGGCGATTTCAGGCAGCACCTCGATGGAGGACGGCGCGCCGTCGAGCTGGCGGCCGCCATGGTTGGAGACGACGATCGCCTGCGCGCCGGTCTTGGCCGCAAGCTCCGCGTCTTCGACGTCGAGGATGCCCTTGAGGACCAGCTTGCCCGGCCAGATGCTGCGGATCCAGTCGATGTCCTTCCAGTTCAGCGAGGTGTCGAACTGCGAATTGATCCAGGTCGACAGCGCGGTGATGTCCTCGCTCACTTTCAGATGTCCGGCGAGGTTGCCGAAGGTGCGGCGCTTGCCGCGCATCACGCCGGCCACCCAGGTCGGCTTGGTGGCGAAATCGATCAGCTTGGACAGCGACCACTCCGGCGGCACCGTCATGCCGTTCTTGATATCCTGGTGGCGCTGGCCGATTACCTGCAGATCGACGGTGAGCACCAGCGCGCTGCATTTGGCGGCAATGGCGCGCTCCAGCAATGCCTTGATGAAGCCGCGGTCCTTCATGACGTAGAGCTGGAACCAGAACGGCTTGTCGACGGCCGCTGCAATATCCTCGATCGAGCAGATCGACATCGTGCTCTGCGTGAACGGGATGCCCGCGGCCTGCGCGGCGCGGCAGGCGTGAATCTCGCCGTCGCCGTGCTGCATGCCGAGCAGGCCGACCGGCGCGAGGATCAGCGGCATCGCGGCGGGCTCGCCGAGGATGGTGGTGGAGAGATCGCGTTTGGAGACGTCGACCAGGATGCGCTGGCGGAACTTGATCTGCTGCAGATCTTCCGAATTGGCGCGCAGTGTGTCCTCGGTATAGGAGCCGCGATCGGCATAATCAAAGAACGCTTTCGGCACGCGCTGCTTGTGCAGCTGGCGCAGATCTTCGATGCAGGTGACGTGCTTCATGGACATTCCCGGCCCTTCTTGTCCTGGCGGCTTTCGTAGTCATCTAGCATGCTTGAGCCGTCCGCCAAATCCGGGCGGAAGCAGCGGGAGAAAGCCATGAGCCGAGCGACCGGGAAGCCCGCAGACGATGCGGAGAAGCGCCGCCTGGAAGAGGCCCTGGAGGAGGGACTGGAAGAAACCTTTCCGGCCTCGGACCCGGTCAACGTCACCCAGCCGGCGCCGTCGAAAGGCGACCACCACGTCAAGCGCCAGGGCAATGCTGCGACGCGGGTTCCGTCGGCGGCGCTAATACAAGTGGAAACAAAGAGTTAGGCCGCGGTTTCGGATTGCCTCCACGGTAATGATTCATCATATTTTTTGAAGTCAATTTAGCGTCGCAGGGCTTATAACCCCTCGCACGCTATCAAAGCGGGCATTGGAGGCTCCCTGCCGGGTGGTGGGCGCCTCGGTGTTCTGGGGGATTCATGAGCCGCAAATATTTCGGTACCGACGGCATTCGGGGCCGCGCCAACGGGCTGATCACGCCGGAGCTTGCGCTCAAGGTGGGACAGGCGGCCGGCCTCGTGTTTCAGCGCGGCGAGCATCGCCACCGCGTCGTCATCGGCAAGGACACGCGGCTGTCAGGCTACATGATCGAATACGCCATGGTTGCGGGCTTCACCTCCGTCGGCATGGACGTGCTGCTGCTCGGCCCGATGCCGACGCCGGCGGTCGCGATGCTGACCAAGTCGATGCGCGCCGATCTCGGCGTGATGATCTCCGCCTCGCACAACCTGTTCGAGGACAACGGCATCAAGCTGTTCGGCCCGCAGGGCTTCAAGCTGTCCGACGATGTCGAGAAGCAGATCGAGCAGATGCTCGACGAGCCGATGGACCGACGCCTCGCGCAGAGCGCGAGCCTCGGCCGCGCCCGCCGCATCGACGGCGTGCATGACCGCTACATCGAATTCGCCAAGCGCACGCTGCCGCGCGAGCTATCGCTCGATGGCCTGCGCGTCGTGATCGATTGCGCCAATGGCGCGGCCTACAAGGTGGTGCCGGAAGCGCTGTGGGAGCTCGGCGCCGATGTCGTGCCGATGGGCGTCGATCCCGACGGCTTCAATATCAACAAGGAGTGCGGCTCGACCTCGCCGGAAGCGCTGGCCAGGAAGGTGCGCGAGATGCGCGCCGATATCGGCATTGCGCTCGATGGCGACGCCGATCGCGTCATCCTGGTCGACGAGCGCGGCCACATCGTCGACGGCGACCAGCTGCTGGCGGTGATCGCGCAGAGCTGGAAGGAAGAAGGGCGGCTTGCCCGCTCTGGAATCGTCACGACCGTGATGTCCAATCTCGGTCTCGAGCGTTTCCTGCAGGGGCACGGGCTCGAGATGGTGCGCACGCCGGTCGGCGACCGCTACGTGCTCGAGCAGATGCTCAAGGGCGGCTACAATCTCGGCGGCGAGCCGTCGGGCCACATCATCCTGTCGGACTATGCGACGACGGGCGACGGCTTCGTCGCCGCGCTGCAGGTGTTGGCGGTGGTGCAGAAGCTGCGCCGTCCGGTCTCCGAAGTCTGTCACCGCTTCGATCCGCTGCCGCAGATACTGAAGAACGTGCGCTTCAAGGGCGGCAAGCCGCTTGACGATGCCGACGTCAGGTCGGCGATCGACGCCGGCGAGAAACGGCTGAACGGCCACGGCCGTCTGCTGATCCGTCCCTCCGGCACCGAGCCGGTGATCCGCGTGATGGCCGAAGGCGACGACCGCATGATGGTCGAGGAAGTCGTCGACGAGATCGTGCACGCGCTCGGGCAGGCCGCGGCGTAAGTGCATCGCAGCCGAAGATGCCGAAGCAGCTGCGCTGCGAGGTTGCGCAGGCGTAAACGCCGGCGTGCCGCATCAACACATCGTTAGCAACCTCGACGGGCATCGCCGCATTTGCCATGCCGCGATAGCATCGCTCGCGATCGTCCCGACACGGCGGGCGAGGGATCGTCAGAAATCATCAACCTTAATAATTAGGGTTAAGTGCCGCTTAAACATTTGCTGGCATCGTCCCGACCGTGAGTTTGGATTTGTGAGGCGTCCTGTGTGCCTCACCGGACAAAGGGACGAAGCCAATGCGTAGCGTTAAGTTTTTCATTGTCGCCAGTGCCGCCACCTTGATCTCGTCCGCGGCCTCTGCCGCCGACATGGCGATTGCACCTCCTCCCGCCTATGCGCCCCCGGTGGTCGAAGATTTCGGCGGCTGGTATCTGCGCGGCGACATCGGCTTCTCGAACCAGCGCGTCGAACGCCTGAACAACGCACTCGACGCCAAGAACTTCACCTCGGTGCAGAAGAACACCTTCAACACCGCCGGCATCTTCGGCATCGGCGCCGGCTATCGCTTCAACAACTGGTTCCGCGTCGATGTCACGGGTGAGTATCGCGGCAACTCGCAATTCCACGGCACCGACCGGATCACCTATGCCGGCGGCGTCGGCACCGACACCTATCACGCCACCAAGTCGGAGTGGGTCGTGCTCGGCAACGCCTATGTCGATCTCGGCACCTGGTGGTGCGTCACCCCGTTCATCGGCGCCGGTGTCGGCGGCGCGCGGGTCTCGATCGCCAACTTCACCGACGCGGGCATCGCCAACAACGGCGGCGGCGCGCTGCCGGGCCTGGCGCTCGCCGACGACGTCTCGAAGTGGAATTTCGCCTGGGCGGTGCACGCCGGTGTCGCTTACAAAGTCACGCCGAACTTCACGGTCGAACTCGCCTATCGCTATCTCGACATGGGCAACGGCCTGACCGGCGACCTGCGCACCTTCGACGGCGTCAACGCCATCTACAACCCGACCACCTTCAAGAACATCACCTCGCACGACCTCAAGCTCGGCGTGCGCTGGGATCTGTACAACCCGCCGGTCTATCAGCCGCCGCTGGTCCGCAAGGGTTGATCGCTTCTCGCTCTTGTTAATGTCTGCCGACGGCGCGGGATTTCTCCCGCGCCGTTTTGCTTTGCGCATCTCGCATGGCTTTCGCGCATGACCGCGCCACGCACGGCGCGGGCGAAACGAATTATTAGGGTTAACAGGCGATGATCATCGCGGAAGTTAGAGAGTTCATGGAGCGTTGCGATGCGTAGGTTCGTGCTGGCGACGGCAATGGTCGGGATGGCATTCGGCGCTCACGCGGCCGACATGCCGGATCTGCCGGTTCTCCGCGGCAGCCTGCCTCCGGGCGGCCTGAGCACCACCGTGCGCAACTGGGACGGCTGGTACGTTGGTGGCCAGGTCGGCTATGAATCCGCCAACATGGATTTCAGCCGCAGCCTCGTCTCGCTGTCCAACAACATTTTTCGCAACAGCATCCTTCAGGAGCCGACGTCGCAATGGTCGGTGCTGACCAAGAACGGCATTCAGGGCACAAGCTTCGGCGCATTTGTCGGCCGCAACTGGCAGTGGGACGATGTCGTCCTCGGCGTCGAAGCCAACTACCGCTACCTGAACAAGGTGTCCAGTTCGTCGACCAATTCGATATCGCTCGCGATTCCGAATCCGCCGGGAACGCCGGCGCCGCCCAACCACACCTATTCCTACAATACGACGCTCGCCGGCACCGCCTCGGTGACGATCAAGGACATCACGACTTTCCGCGGGCGCGCGGGATGGGCGGCCGGCAACTGGATGCCCTATATGTTCGGCGGCGTTGCTGTCGGACGGATGGATGTTTATCGTTCGATAAGCAGCAACGTGGTGCGGCGGGACGACGAGACGCAGACAATCATCGACGGGTTCGGCAACACCGTCACGGTCTCGTTGGCGCCGGTCTTTACGACCGTTCCTTCCCTGTCGCTGTCCGCCAGCGAGCAGAAGGTCAACGCATTCGTTGCAGGCTGGACGGCTGGTCTCGGCTTCGAATATTGCCTGTGGGCTGGCCTCTTCATGCGCGCCGAATGGGAATACACGAAGTTCACGCCGATCAAGGATACGCCGATCGCGCTGAATAGTGCGAAGCTCGGCGTCGGCTACAAGTTCTGATCGCAAGGTCGCGCGCGCCTTGACATGAAATGGCGCGGCTGTTCCGATGCCGTCTCCAGGCGAGGAGGCGCATCTTGATCAAGATTTTCGGCGATACAAATTCCGGCAACTGCCTGAAGGTGAAGTGGGTCTGCGATCACCTTTCGCTGCCCTATCGCTGGATCGATATCGACACCATGAAGGGCGAGACCCGCACGCCGGAGTTTCTCAAGCTCAACAGCGCCGGCCAGGTGCCGGCGGTCGAACTCGACGACGGCCGCACGCTGGCGCAGTCCAATGCCATCATCCGCTATCTCGCGCGCGGCAGCGATCTCATTCCAGTGGATGCCTACGCCGCCGCCAGGATGGACGAGTGGCTGTTCTGGGAGCAGTACAGCCACGAGCCTTATATCGCGGTCTGCCGTTTCCAGATGGTCTATCTCAAGAAGCCCGCTTCCGAGCTCGATCCCGAGAAGGTCAAGCGCGGATATGCTGCGCTGGCGCGGATGGAGCAGCATCTCGGGTCGTCGCGCTTCCTGGCGGGGGAGGCGGCCTCGCTCGCCGACGTGTCGCTGCTCGCCTATACCCGCGTTGCGCATGAGGGCGGCTTCGATCTGGCCGGCTATCCGTCCGTGCAACGCTGGATCGGCGCGTCCGAGAAAGTGCTCGGCCTTCCGCCGGCGAAGTGAGCCAGGCGATGACCGTCAGCATGCGTCGGGCCTGCCGCGACGACGTCGAGGCCATCGTGAAGCTGCTGGCGGATGACGCTTTGTGCGGACCGCGCGAACGGCTGGAGCGCCCACTGCCGGGATGTTATTTCGACCCGTTCGAGCGTGTCGATGGCGATGCCAACCTTCTACGAGCAGTTCGGCTTTGGCCGCAGCCATGTCGGCATGACGAGCCGATTCTGATGACGCAAGATCGACCGGATTGTGCTGCCGCCGCGGCGGTGTCGGCGGTCGTTTTGTCGGTGCGCGATCCCGTTAACAATCGATAAACCAACGACGACCTTGTCATTCGCTCCGCAGGAACGACGCCTTATTTGCCGCGTATCCCGCGCGGCTTGGGCAGAACGGGACATGACATGGCGCGTTATTCTATTCGCAAGCAGGGCTGCGAGTACGTCGTTCTTGCCGACGATCAAAGTATTCTCCGCTTCACCAGCCGGCGGAAGGCAATGAAACTCGTTGCGGATGCGGCGGAATTGCTCTCGGTGCATTCGGCTTCTCCGCTCCAGCCCGAGCATGATTCAGATCAATCAGCCGTGAAGGACGCAAAGCTCCTTGACGGTAAGGAGCGATTCTCGTAATGACCGCGGCGGGACACCTCCCCCCAACGGGAGGCTTGCTATCTGGAAGGATAGATCATGACCGTGGCGAAGCCCGCATTGCGGCCTACCGTGCCGCATTTTTCCTCCGGCCCCTGCGCCAAGCGCCCCGGCTGGAATCCCCAAAATCTCAAGGACGCAGCGCTTGGCCGCTCGCACCGCGCCAAGATCGGCAAGGCCAAGCTGAAGCTTGCCATCGACCTGACGCGCGAGGTGCTGGAAGTGCCGGCGGACTATCGCATCGGCATCGTGCCGGCGTCCGACACCGGTGCGGTCGAAATGGCGCTTTGGTCGCTGCTCGGTGCGCGACCCGTCACCACGCTCGCCTGGGAATCCTTCGGCGAAGGCTGGGTCAGCGACATCGTCAAGGAATTGAAGCTCAAGGACGTCACCAGGCTGAACGCCGGTTACGGCGACATCCCCGATCTCTCCAAGGTCGATCCCGCCAGCGACATCGTCTTCACCTGGAACGGCACCACCTCCGGCGTGCGCGTTCCGAATGCCGACTGGATCAAGGCAGATCGGCAAGGCCTCACCATTTGCGACGCGACGTCGGCCGCGTTTGCCCAGCCGCTCGACTGGCCAAAGCTCGATGTCGTCACCTTCTCCTGGCAGAAGGCGCTCGGCGGCGAGGCCGCGCACGGCATGCTGGTGCTGAGCCCGCGCGCGGTAGAACGCCTGGAAACCTACAAGCCGGCCTGGCCGCTGCCGAAGATTTTCCGCATGACCAAGGGCGGCAAGATCAACGAGGGCATCTTCGTCGGCGAGACCATCAACACGCCTTCGATGCTCTGCGTCGAAGACTATCTCGATGCGCTGAACTGGGCGAAGTCGATCGGCGGCCTCAAGGCGCTGATTGCGCGCGCCGACGCCAGCACCAAGGCGCTCGCCGACTGGAAGGCGAAGACGCCATGGATCGATTTCCTGGCAGAGGATCCCGCGATCCGCTCCAACACCTCGGTGTGCCTGAAGATCGTCGATCCCGCGATCACCTCCCTCTCGGCGGATGCGCAGGCCGACTTCTGCAAGAAGCTGGTCGCGCTGGTCGAGAAGGAAAATGCCGGCTTCGATTTCGCGCATTACCGCGATGCGCCGGCGGGCCTGCGCATCTGGTGCGGCGCCACCGTCGAGGCCAGGGATGTCGAGATCCTGACGCAGTGGATCGACTGGGCCTTTGCCGAGACCAAGGCTGCGTTGCCGAAGGCGGCTTGACGCCTGGTTCGTGTCCCGGCCTCGAGCCGGGATCCGTCGCTACCAGCACGAAGCATGAGTCCCTGCCTTGCGCGCCTCGCGGCGCTTCGGCCAGGACTGCCCGATACTCAAAACGGATCATTGCCATGTCGAAACCGAAAGTTCTCATTTCCGACGCACTCTCTCCCGCCGCGGTGCAGATCTTCAAGGACCGTGGCGTCGAGGTCGACTTCCAGCCCAATCTCGGCAAGGACAAGGACAAGCTCGCCGAGATCATCGGCGACTATGACGGCCTTGCGATCCGCTCCGCCACCAAGGCGACGGCGAAGATTCTCAGCAAGGCGACGAAGCTCAAGGTGATCGGCCGCGCCGGCATCGGCGTCGACAATGTCGAGATTCCCGCCGCCACCGCCAAGGGCATCATCGTGATGAACACGCCGTTCGGCAATTCTATCACGACCGCCGAGCATGCGATCACATTGATGCTGGCGCTGGCGCGCGAAATCCCGCAGGCCGATGCCTCGACGCAAGCCGGCAAGTGGGAGAAGAACCGCTTCATGGGTGTGGAAATCACCGGCAAGACGTTAGGGGTGATCGGCTGCGGCAATATCGGCTCGATCGTGGCCGACCGCGCCCAGGGGCTGAAAATGAAGGTGATCGGTTTCGATCCATTCCTTTCGCCGGAGCGCGCCAAGGACATCGGCGTCGAGAAGGTCGAGCTCGATGATCTGCTGAAGCGCGCCGACTTCATCACGCTGCACACGCCGCTGACGGAGAAGACCAAGAACATCATCGACGCTGCCGCGATCGCCAAGATGAAAAAGGGCGTGCGCATCGTCAACTGCGCCCGCGGCGGTTTGGTCGACGAGCAGGCGCTGGTCGATGCGCTCAACTCGAAGCATGTCGCGGGCGCGGCCTTCGACGTGTTCTCAGAGGAGCCGGCGACCTCGAACGTATTGTTCGGCCATCCCAACGTGATTTGCACCCCGCACCTCGGCGCTTCCACCACGGAGGCGCAGGAGAATGTCGCGCTGCAGGTCGCCGAGCAGATGTCCGATTATCTCTTGAGCGGTGCGATCTCCAACGCCGTCAACTTCCCGTCCATCACCGCGGAAGAAGCGCCGAAGCTGCGCCCCTTCATCGAGCTTGCGGAAAAGCTCGGCTCTTTTGCCGGCCAGCTCACCGAGACCGGCATCCTCAAGGTGCAGATCACCTATGAGGGCCAGGTCGCCGAGATGAAGATCAAGGCGATCACCTCGGCGGTGCTGTCGGGCCTGCTGCGGCCGATGCTCGGCGAGGTCAACGTCGTCTCCGCTCCGATCGTGGCCAAGGAGCGCGGCATGGTGGTCGACGAAGTGGTGCGCGCCGCCCAGAGCGACTACGAAAGCCTGATTACTGTCACGGTCATCACCGAGCGGCAGGAGCGTTCGGTGGCCGGCACCGTCTATCACGACGGCAAGCCGCGGCTGGTCGACATCAAGGGTATCCGCATCGACGCCGAATTCGGCAAGTCGATGATCTACGTCACCAACGAGGACAAGCCGGGCTTCATCGGCGCCTTCGCCAGCCTGCTTGGCGATGCGAAGCTGAACATCGCGACCTTCCATCTCGGCCGCGTCAAGCAGGGCGGCGACGCCATCGCCCTGGTCGAAATCGACGGCCCGGTGCCGCAGCAGGTGCTGGATCGGGTCACAAAGCTCCCGCAAGTCAAGCAGGCCAAGGCGCTGGCGTTCTAGCCGCGCGACCGCAGCCGCCGCGGCCCGGCCGCGGAGGCGCCATATCGTTACCGCAATCGAACCGGCTGCTTCCCCGTCGCGTCTCAAGGGCAGGGGGCGCGATTTTCGTGCCCGCTTGGGCGCGCGCGAAACTTGGCGCAAATCGGGAGGTATTCATGCGGACGATTGCAACTCATCTTGCCACGACCGGGCTGGTATTGCTGGCGGCGATGGCCATCACGCCCGCCGGGGCGGCCGATCTCGACGTCTCCTCGGCAGTCGATGCCGTTACCGTCTACCCCGATGGCGCCACCGTCACCCGCGTCATCACGCTCGATCTTCCCGCCGGCGACAACACGCTGGTGGCGAAAGACTTTCCGCTGACGCTGGATCCGAGCTCCCTGCGGGTCGAAGGCGAGGCGGGCGCCAAGCTGACCATCGGCGCGATCGACACGCGCCCGCCGCGTCCGGTGCCACCCGCGAACCTCTCCGAAATCGACAAGCGCCTCGAGGCGCTGAAGGACGAGCGCGCCAACTGGCAGGGCGCGATTGCGGCGGCGGAAGCGCGGCGCAAATTTGCCGCGCGCTTTGCCGAGACTTCCCCCGCGGGGCTCGGCGAGAAGGGCGAGGCGCGTCCGCTCGCCGAGTGGCGCGCGGCCTTTGCCGCGGTGTCCGAGGAAGTCGCCGCCGCCGACACCGCCATCCGCGACGCGCAGCGCAAGCAGCGTGAGATCGACCGTGAGGTCGCGCGTCTGGAATCCGATCGCACGGCGAAGCCCCCGGCCAAGCTCGAAGTCCGCATCGATCTTGCCGCGCAAGCCGCGAGCAGGACGACGCTGCGCGTGACCTATGCGGTGCGCAATGCACGCTGGGCGCCGCTCTACGATGCGCGCCTCGAAACCGGAACGAAGGACCGCAAGCCCGCGCTCGAACTGGTGCGCCGCGCCGAGATCACGCAGCACACGGGCGAAGACTGGTCGAATGTCACGCTCGGCGTTTCCACCGTACGAACCAGCCGCGGCGGCAATGCGCCGAACTTGAAGTCGTTGATCGTGCAATATCCGCAAGTGCCGCGACCGACGGTAGACTCTGTTGCAGACATGCCTTATCGGGCCGATCAGCGTTCGCTTGCTGCTGTGCCGCCGCCGCAACCTGCGAGGGAGCCGGCGGCAGAACAGGAAGCGGCGGTGGAAGCCAATGGCTTCCAAGTCACCTTCAGGATACCTGGCCGCGTCAGTATCGGCGCGGCCGAAGGAGCGAAGAGCCTGCGCATCGCAACGGCATCGATTGCGCCCGATCTGCTCGTGCGCTCCGTGCCGGTGCTCGATCCGACCGCGTTCCTCGAAGCCAGCTTCAAGCAGCCCGAGGATGCGCCGCTGTTGCCGGGCCGGGTCGCGATTTATCGCGACGGCGCCTTCGTCGGTCGCGGTCACATGATCGCCGCGAGCAAGGACGAAACCGTGCGGCTCGGCTTCGGCCCCGACGACAAGATCAAGATCGAGCGAACCGTGCTCAAGCGAAGTGAAGGGTCGACGGGCCTCCTGGTGACGACCTCCAAGACCGACGAGCGCACCTTCAAGACTGCCGTGCGCAACGGTCACGACTTCCCGATCCGGATCGCGATCGAAGACCAGCTTCCGGTCAGCGAGAACGAGGAGATCGTGGTCGAGATGCTGCCCTCGACCACGCCGCCGACCACGGCCAATTTGCGCGACAGGCGCGGCGTGCTGGAATGGGCGTTCGAGGCAAGGGCGGGCGAGGTAAAGGACATCGGCTTTGCCTGGCGGATCAAATGGCCCAAAGACAAGGGCGTCGTGATGACGCCTGCCGGATGAGCATGCCGCGATCACCAGCGGCGGATAGCGGCTAGCGCCCGCTCGCGCGCGTCGCTGCGCCATTCGGTAACGCTGCTGCCGAAGCGGCCCTTGAACCAGCGCGCCATCGCGCTCTGTGCCGAGAAGCCGAGCATCTCGGCAACGGAGGCGAGCGGCCGGCCGCGATCCTCGATCAGGCGGAGCGCGAGGTCGGCGCGCTCCGCATCGAGGATCTCGGAAAAGCTCGTGCCGCATTCGGCGAGGTGGCGGTGGATGGTGCGGCGGTTGCAGCCGAATTGCCCGGCGACGCGCTCCACCGAGCAATCGCCGTCCGCGAGCAGCGTTCGCACCACCTCGGCGACCCGCGCGTCCCATTGCTTCGGCCGTTCGTCGATTGCCTCGACGCGCATCTCGAGATAGTTCGCGATCAGCGGATGCGCGCTCGGGATGGCCTGCTCGAGATCGTGCGCGGCGATCACCAGCGCGTCGCTCTCCGCGCTGAACCGGACCGGACAGCCGAAGAAGCTGCGGTAATATTTGCGATTGCGCGGCGGCGGATGTGTCAGATGCGCTTCCAGCGGTCGCCAGCCCTCGCCGGCGAGCGCACGGATGATCCGGTGCAGGCTGCCCAGCGCCATCTCCGACGATTGCCGCGGGGCGCGCGGCTGGCCGCCACGCAGGCGAATGGTCAGCGTGACGACGTCGCCCTGCGGGTCGATCAGCAGCCGCATGCCTTCATGGTGGATATGGATGAAGCGGGCGAGCGCGTTCAGGGCATCGCCGACCGTGGCCTGCTCGCGCACCACCAGCGCCACCGGGCCGAGATTGGCCAGCGCGCCGCGCTCGGCCATCAACAGCCCGAACTCCTCGACACCTGAGGCGGCAGCGGAGGCTTCGAGCAGCCGGCGCATGCTGCTCACGGCAATCCGCACGTCCGGGCGATCGAGCGTCTCCAGCGGCAGGCGGACCTTGCGCATCATCGCCCGGGGATCGATGCCCACCGACCGGGCAACATCCGGGTAGTGCGTAAGGGTTGCGCTACGTATCAGATCACTCATGGCGGGTATGCAGCGTGATGTCCCGAAATGTAAAGTATATGTCCCCGAATGTAAAACAACAATGGGCCCAACCGTATAGATACGGGGTCAGGAATCGTCGAACGCGGCGGGCTTTTGCCGCCGTGCTGCATCACCGTCCGCGGCCGTTTTGGCCGGGGCAACGCCGGTTCTGCCATAGAAAACACATCGAGGTCAGACTATGCCGTGGAACGCGACTTCCCGGGGCGAAATCTTCGTTGTCGACGACGACGCAGCAACACGTGCGGCGCTCTCGCGAACGCTCGTCGCGGCGGGTTACGAGGTGATTTGCTTTGCCGACGGACCTGCGCTGCTGACACAGCTTCGCTCCCGAACTCCCGCCAGCATCTTCATCGACGTGCAGATGCCGGAGCGCTCGGGGCTCCAACTCCTGAAGAAGCTTCGCGAGGAAAACTGCGGGGCGCCGGTCTTCGTCACGTCAGCCAATGGCGACATCGCAACCGCCGTGGAAGCGGTGCGCAGCGGCGCGGCCGATTTCCTCGAGAAACCGTTCGATGGCGACGACGTCGTCGAACGGATGGAAGCGGCAATCGCGGAACGTGCGCAGGCGAGCGCCGAGGCGGCTCACGGCATCGTGACGCGTTTGCCGGGGTGCGAGCCGTTCACCCCGCGCGAGCGCGAGGTGTTGCAGCGGATCGTGGTCGGCGAGACCAACAAGGAGGCGGCGCGCAAGCTCGGCCTCAGCTCGCGCACCATCGAAGGCTATCGCGCCAGCATCATGCGCAAGGTCGGCGCGCGCAACGCCGCCGAACTGCTGCGCCGCGTGCTCAGCGAGGGCCGCTGCGCCTGAAGCGGGCAGCTTCGCCGACAGTTTCGCCCTGCGGAATTGTTGGCGCTTGCGTTGCCGGAAAATACCGCTCGGCGAAACCAGTGTTTGGCATCGAAAAAATTCCGCCCGCCGGGCCTGCCTGCGGACGGTATTCTTGTTGCCATCGGTAAGAAATTCGTACGATATGAGCCGCAACCGGCCAGCTAAAGGGAGAGAAAAATGCGTGAAGCCGTAGTCGTTTCCTATGCCCGCACGGGTCTGGCCAAGTCCGGCCGTGGCGGATTCAACATCACCCCGCCGATGTCGCTTGCGGCGCATGCGATCAAGCATGCGGTCGAGCGCGCGGGCGTCGCCAAGGATTATGTGGAGGACTGCTATCTCGGCAATTGCGCCCATGGCGCGCCGAACATCGGCCGCCAGGCCGCGCTGCTTGCCGGCTTGCCGAAGTCGACCGCCGGCGTGTCGGTCAATCGCTTCTGCTCCTCGGGCCTGCAGACCATCGCGATGGCGGCGAACTCGATCCGCTCGGACGGCGCCGACTGCATCGTCGCCGGCGGCGTCGAAAGCATCTCGGTCCCCGGCGGCGGCTCGCCGAAGGAATCGATCGATCCTGAACTGCTCAAGGTCGCGCCCGACATCTTCATGGCCATGATCGACACCGCCGACATCGTCGCCGAGCGCTACAAGGTCAGCCGCGAATATCAGGATGAGTATTCGCTGGAGTCGCAGCGCCGCATGGCCGCCGCGCAGCAGGCCAACAAGTTCAAGGACGAAATCGTCCCGATGAAGACGAAGATGAAGGTGGTCGACAAGGCGACCAAGGCCGAGAGCATCGTCGACTACGTCGTCGACAAGGACGAGTGCAACCGTCCGGAAACGACGCTGGAAGGTCTCGCCAAGCTCGAGCCCGTCAAGGGCCCGGGCAAATACGTCACGGCCGGCAATGCCAGCCAGCTCTCCGACGGAGCCGCCGCGGTGGTGCTGATGGAAGCCAAGGACGCCGAAAAGCGTGGCCTTAACCCCATGGGCCGCTTCGTGGCCTGGGCCTCGGCCGGCTGCGAGCCGGACGAGATGGGTATCGGCCCGATCTACGCCGTGCCGAAGCTGCTCAAGCGCCATGGCCTGAAGATCGACGACATCGATCTCTGGGAACTCAACGAAGCGTTCGCCAGCCAGTGCCTCTACTCGCGCGACAAGCTCGGCATCGATCCCGAGAAGTACAACGTCAACGGCGGCTCGATCGCGATCGGCCATCCGTTCGGCATGACCGGCGCGCGTCTGACCGGCCACATCCTGCAGGAAGGCCGCCGGCGCAAGGCCAAGTGGGGCGTGGTGACGATGTGCATCGGCGGCGGCCAGGGCGGCGCCGGACTGTTCGAGATCTATCAGTAAGCTCGAAAGCATCTGCCAGAGTCGAAACAGCGCGGCATTGCCGCGCTGTTTCTTGTGGGTCGATCGGTGTGTCCTCACCTCGGCCCGCCTGCGGGGAGAGGCGCGGAAGCAGCCCCTCATCCGCCCTTCTCCCCGCAAGCGAAGAGAAGGAGAACAGACGCGCTCACTTCGCCTTCAGGAAATCCGCCACTTCCAGCAGCACGAACTCGTTGTCGTCGGCCTTGTTCGGGTCGCGGCTGGAGGAGAACGGCAGGTTGTTGTCGTTGCCGACGATGATGTGCGTCTCGTCGACACGGTCGACGTTCTCGATGGTGAAGAACGGGAAGGTGAGCACGCCGTCATTGAGCGGCTTCTTCGCCTTCTTGTCCGGGTCCTTGATCTTCATCAGGTCGATGTAACCGATCTTGCGCACGGGCTTGCCGACATTGGCGTCGGACAGTTCTACCTTGTAGATGCGCTTGAACTTGGCGAGATCGGGGAAGCAGTTCTCGCCGCGCTGGCCCTGCGGGCAGGCCTTGTCGGCGGTGCCTTCGCCGTTGTCGCGCTCGATGATCAGGCCGTTGGTCGGATCGATCATGTTGAAGTCGCCGATGGCGTTGCCGTTCTGCTCGAACACATAGTGCCAGAAGCGGCCGGTGAATTTTTCCGCGGCGACGTCGAATTCGAGGATGCGCGCGGCTTCCTTGCCGTCGACCTTCTCCCAGTCCTTCTTCTCGGCGTCCCACAGCGGTCCCTCGAGCAGGCCATAGAGGAACTTGCCGTCCTTCGAGCCGGCAAAGCCTTCATAGCCCTTGGAGCGGCGCAGGTTGACGGTGGTATAGCTCGCGCCCGGGGCGGCGGGCGATTGCACTGACCAGTGGTCGGGCGAGCGCACCGGCTTGCCGTCGGCCATTGTCTCGAACACCGCAAGCACCTTGCCGGTCTTGTCGGTCTTCAGGATGTAGGGGCCGAACTCGTCGCCGATCCAGAAGTTGTCGCCGACGATCTGGAATCCCTCGGTGTCGAAATCGGCGCCGGTCAGATAACGCTTGGCGGTGTCCTCGTGCACGATGCGGAACGGCACCTTGCGGTCGGGATCGTGCAGGAACACGGTCTCCTGGCGCTCGACCTTGCTGTTCGCCCAATCGATCTTGTAGCGGTTGAGATAGAGCGCGGAGTCGGCCGAGTTGTAGCGCGAGCCCATGCCGTTGTCGGTGAGCACCCAGAATTCGCCGTTGCCCATCGACTTGATGCCGGAATGGCCCTGTAGCGGCTGGCCCTTGAACGGCAGCGACACGCCGGTCGGCCGCTCATAGGACTTGCCCATCACGCTGCCGAGGGCGGTGACGCGCTTGCCGGTGGTGTACTTGCCGGGGTTTTTGAGGTCGGCAGGCGCATCCGGGGGAACGTCGACAAAGCTCTCCGCCGGCAGGACGGCATGACCCTTGAGAGTCGCCGGGAATTCGCTTTCCTGCGCGAATGCCGCCCCCGTAAGCAGCAGGACGGACGCAACGGTGCCGAGCAGTGATGCGCGCATGGTTTATCTCCCTTTGGGTAGAGGTGTGCGGTGTTGTCAGGAACCTGCGTGACGGCGGACTGACATATTGATGACGTATCTATGACAACGGTGGATGGGCTTGCGGCATTTCGCCGGGGCGGTGCCCTGCGGCGCTCAGACGCTGTATAGAGCCATGGAAAAAGTCGCGGTCGAAGACGAACTGCCATCGACCCAGGCTTGGAGCGATCAAGCCCATCGCCCGTTTGGCTCTTCTTGTCGAGCGTGGCGCCGACCTGATCGTCGAGGGACGATCGACCTGGCGACGGGACGGCAAGAACGGCTCGGTCTCCTGGTATGCGGCGACGACGGATTGACTGAATCGGTTTTTCGCGCAATCAGCCCTGGACCATGCACTCTTTATTCGGCGAGTGGCCGCTCAGCGACATCCAGGATCGAGCTGACGCCTTGGCGCAGATCACTCGTCAGGACCGCCTCGGTGGCAAGCGCGAATACACGCAGAGAGCGCCCCGCCATAGGCAGGATCTGACCGAAGGGAACGTCGATCAACGGAGAGGTCGGTTCTGAGGTATCGATCAGTCTGACCCAATGCCTTCCATCCGGCACGTCGGGACAGGTGAACGGGACAAGGTCGTGATGAGCGTTGTATGTCAGGAGCAACGTCGCGTCCGCTCCGCGTCGCTTGATACCGCTTTCTTGCGCGCGGCCATCAAGGAGCATGCCAAAGCAGCGAGCATTGCCGTCTTCCCAATCTGCCGTTTCCATTTCGGTCCCAGACGGCGTGAGCCATGTCACATCGGTAACATCAAGCTCTTCGTTGCGCTGCCCCACCAGAAACCTGCTCCTGAAGAGAATTGGAAAGGCTTTGCGCACGGCGATGAGGCGGCGCGTGAACTCCCGCAGCTCCCGACCGGATGCCGCTATCCCTAGCCAGTCCAGCCAACTAATCTCGTTGTCTTGAGCGTACGCGTTATTGTTGCCCTTTTGCGTGTGGCCGAACTCGTCACCAGCCAGCAGCATTGGCGTGCCGTGCGAGAGCAGCACGGTCGCAAGCAGATTGCGTTTCTGCCGCTCGCGCAGCTCGCGAATGGCCGCATCTTCGGTGTCGCCTTCAGCACCGTGATTCCACGAATGATTGTTGGAATGACCGTCGCGGTTATCCTCGCCGTTCGCTTCATTATGCTTGTCGTTGTAGGAGACGAGGTCGTTGAGATTGAACCCGTCGTGGGCCGTCACGAAGTTGACGCTTGCCCATGGCTTGCGCCCACGCTTGTTGAAAAGGTCGCCAGAGCCCGAAATGCGCCGCGCGAAATCCGGCAGTATGCCGCCATCGCCTTTCCAGAAGCTTCGCACTGTATCCCGAAAGCGGTCGTTCCACTCAGCCCAGCCTGGCGGAAACTGTCCCACCTGATAGCCGCCCGGGCCGATATCCCAGGGCTCTGCAATCAGCTTGACGCCGGAGAGAACGGGGTCCTGCCGGCAGGCATCGAGAAAGCCGCCGCCCTCGTCGAATCCGTAGGGTTCGCGTGCAAGGATCGTTGCGAGATCGAAGCGGAAACCATCGACGCGCATCTCGACCGCCCAGTAGCGAAGCGAGTCCGCAACCAGTTGGAGAACGCGGGAGTGCGAGAGATTGACGGTGTTACCGGTGCCCGTGTCATTGATGTAGTAGCGGCGATTATCCGGAAGGAGGCGGTAGTAGCTCGCGTTGTCGATGCCTTTGAACGAGAGGGTGGGCCCAAGTTCATTGCCCTCGGCGGTGTGATTATAGACCACATCAAGGATGACCTCGATTCCGTGAGCATGGAACTGGTTGACCATCCTCTTGAATTCGTCCGGATTTTTTCGGCCGAGATAGCGCGCTTCGGGCGCGAAGAATGCGATGGAGTTGTAGCCCCAATAGTTTCGGAGCCCTTTGTCGATCAAGTAACTGTCGTCGACGAACGCATGCACCGGCAAAAGCTCGGCGCTCGTGACCCCCAGCGAACGCAAATAGGACGGGATAACGGGATGAGCGAGCCCCGCGAAAGTGCCGCGGTCTGTTTCCGGGATCAGCGGGTGACGCTGCGTGAATCCCTTGACATGCATCTCGTAGACAATGGTTCTCTCCCAGGACGTCTCCGGCTTGCGGGATGGCCCCCACGTAAACGCGGGATCGACGACGACGCACTTGAGCATATAGGGAGCGCTGTCTGTCTCATCGAAGGACCTGTCCTTTTCCGGATGTTCCAAGCGATAGCCGAATAGCCATTGGCCCCATTGCAATTGCCCCACGAGCTGCTTTGCGTACGGGTCGATCAACAACTTGTTAGGGTTGAAACGATGACCGGCATCCGGTTCAAAGGGACCATGCACGCGATAGCCGTAGACCGTTCCCGGCCGAGCACTGGGCAGATAGCCGTGCCAGACCTCGTCGGTATATTCCGGCAATTCATAGCGCTCGATTTCCTCTTCGCCGCTTTCGTCAAACAGGCACAGCTCGACCTTGGTCGCATGAGCCGAGAACAAGGCGAAGTTTACGCCGAGCCCGTCCCACGTTGCGCCAAGCGGGAAAGGCTTGCCCTCGCGGATCGCGGAGCGCTTCAAGAGCAGCGCCGCGCCAAGAAGCGACTGGTGTGTATTTCGTTTTGGTGCAGTCACATGTCCCCCCATAAACACCCCGCGCGATGATCGATCTAATCCAGCCGCGGCACAGCCAGGGGATCGCTGCCAGGTTGCGGCTGGCTTGTGATGTCGCGCTCGGCCTGATGCCAGAAATGTTCAGCGCCGCCTTCGGGCCGCCCGGCGTCTTCCCACAATTCGTACGCGCGCTGACGGATGCGCTCTTCAAGCTCGATTTCCATGATGTCCCTCCTGCCGAATGAGCCGTTCCGAACCCCAACAAAACGGAGCGCGGTTAGGTTCCGGTCGCCTCACGCTAGTGCTCCCGGCCTTCGCGCGCTTTCGCGTCGCGGGCGATGACCTCTACGGGCGTCTCCTTCGCCAGCTCGTCGTGCTCCGAATCCCTCGTGTCAGGCACCTGCAAATGGTCGGCAATTCGACCCAAAAGATGGAGTGCGCGCGTCGCTTCCTTTTCGGCGAGCAAGTTGATCTGGAGTTCGATGTGGTCGCGCCGTTCCGCGGTACGGTCCATGGCATTCTGCCGGATCAACACGCAGGAGGTGAGCAATACGGCCTCGATCGACAGGAAGGTCGCCAGCAACGGATAGGGGAACGGGTCAACAGCCCAGGCGTGCCGCGGATAAACCTCGTGAAGCGCGATCCAAACGGCGATCAGCACGCATTGGCTAACGATAAAATGGATTGTGCCGAAGAACGCGCCGATCGCGTGAAACACGCGGTGCAGGAGGGCGAGTTCCTGCCTGTCCTCCTTTTCGATCTGCAAGATGGCTTCGATACTGTCGGCTGCAGACTGCCGGGTGGTTGGCGGCGCATCTACAATCGGGGACACGGTCACCTCGTCACGACGCGGATGGCAAGCGCTTGCCCTCGCGATATGAAGTTCGAGACCCTTGACGCTTCGCAAGAGTTCGAGACCTTTGATGCCTCGCAGTCGCTAGCTCGCTCCTTGGCCATCACGCCTCCGCAGGGTTCCCATGCCTGTAACGGCGGCGAGCCCCGCCGGTTCCCTGTTCGCGACCCGCGCGCGCCCCGCGTACCCGGCTATGGGATTGTCATCATGGATGCGACGTGCCCGACCCGTCGAAAGACACTTCCTACGCTATAGCGCCGCGGCGATCGAAACGCCGGTAACGCCTGCGGCGGCTATTGAGCAGCGACATCACGAACATCACCCGTACCGGCTTTGCTACTTTGCCGCGCAATTCGCGCAATTGCGTGCGATCGTCGGCTCCGTCCTGGTCATGCACTCGGCGCGCGGTTTTCGGTGATGGCGCCGCCGATGGCGACGATGCGCCCGGGGTTTTCGATACGAACGTCGCGGTCGCGCGCGTCGTGCACGGTGATGCCGGCCGCAAGCGCGGAGTTCCCGTCGAATGCCCCCGCGACAAGCAGCGGCACAAGGGTGCGACAAGTTGTCATGACGGCGGTCACTTGGTCAGAATCAGCTTGTTCTGCAAGGTCAGCCGCATCCGGTAGGTTTCCTCGCCGTGGACGATGATGATCTCGCGCTCCGTCGCGAATAGCTCGCGGCTATCGATCCGGTTGCCGTGCATCGGTATCGAGCGCGCTGCAGGAGGAGCACTTTCTGCAGCGCCTCCGACGTTATCTCCGGAAGTCGTCGCCATCTTTTCTTCTGCGCCCCAAAGTTTCTGCAGCCGAAACTTTGTATAGTTCGATTGCCGTGCAATCCAACCGCCGCAGTTTACAATCGATATAAACAGCGCCCTGCAGTGATTGGCGGTTCCCGCACCGCGACGTAGCCAAGTTGCACGCGATGCGTGCGGGGTGGCCCGCATCGTCAAGATTGATAGCCAGCAAGCAGCTGCACGTGTTGCAGCACCTGCCAGCCGCACTCAAGACGCAATACAGCAGGTGGGGCTCGTCCGGCGTTCCGGCGTTCGACGCCGCAGCGATGGCGATGGTGCGCGGCGGATCGTTTCCGCCGATTCCGCCGGAGATTTCCTACAACTCGGTCCCGTTCACGATTCCCGTGCGGTTCGGACGCTGAGCGCTATTCCTTCACCGCGCCGGTCAACGAGGACACGTAGTAGTCCACGAACAGCGAGTAGAACAGCGCGACCGGCAGCGAGCCGAGCAGCGAGCCTGCCATCAGCGCGCCCCACTGGTAGACGTCGCCGGTCACAAGCTCGGTCAGGATCGCAACGGGTACGGTCTTGTTGGCGCCGCTCTGGATGAAGGCGAGCGCGTAGATGAACTCGTTCCATGACAGTGTGAAGGAGAAGATGCCGGCCGAGATCAACCCGGGCACCGCCAGCGGCAGCGTAATGCGCCGCAGGATCTGCAGCCGTGTCGCGCCGTCGACCAGCGCGCATTCCTCGAGCTCATAGGGGATCGACTTGAAATAGCCGATCAAGAGCCAGGTGCAGAACGGCACCAGGAAGGTCGGGTAGACCAGGATCAGCGCCAGCGGCGAGTCGAACAGGCCGAACTGCACGATCACGGTCGCGAGCGGAATGAACAGGATCGACGGCGGCACGAGGTAGGCGAGGTAGATGCCGAGGCCGACATAGGGGCTGCCGCGGAAGCGCAGCCGCTCGATCGCATAGGCCGCCAGCGTCGAAGCGAACAGCGACAGGAAGGTCGATCCGACCGCTACCAGCATCGTGGTCTTGAGCCATGTCGGATAGGCCGTGTTGAACAGCAGGTGCTTGATATGCGCCAGCGTTGGCGAGGAGATCCAGAACGGATTGTGCTCCTTGTAGTTCAGAAGCTCCGCGTTCGGCTTGAACGAGGTGATCGCCATCCAGTAGAACGGGAACAGCAAAATCAGCACGAAACAGGCCAGCGGCAGGTAGATCATCGTCATCCGGCGCGCGCGGGAATCCCACGACATGGTGTCGGGCGTGGCGCTGGCAACGTTGCTGTTGCCCGGCGAGGCGGCTACGTCAGTCATTGGCTTCTCCCTGCTGCCATTTGCGGCGCGCGAGGCCGAAGTAGCTGAACAATGTCGCGAACACCAGGAACGGGATCATCGACACGGCGATCGCGGCGCCCTCGCCAAGCTCGCCGCCGGCGATGCCGCGCTGGAACGCGAGCGTCGCCAGGAGGTGCGTCGAGTTGACCGGGCCGCCGCGGGTGATGGCGTAGACCAGCTGGAAGTCGGTGAAGGTGAAGATGATCGAGAACGTCATGACGATGGCCAGGATCGGCATCATCATCGGCAGCGTGATGTAGCGGAAGCGCTGCCAGGCGGTGGCGCCGTCCAGCATGGCGGCCTCATAGAGCGAGGGCGAGATGGTCTGCAATCCCGCCAGCAGCGAGATCGCCACGAAAGGAATGCCGCGCCAGATATTGGCGGCGATCAGCGAGAACCGCGCCGGCCAGGGTGAGCCGAGAAAGTCGACATTGGTCGAACGGACGTGGAACACATCGACCAGCAGATAGGAGATGATCGAGAACTGCGGATCGTAGATCCACCAGAACGCCAGCGCCGACAGCACCGTCGGCACGATCCAGGGCAGGAGGATGATGGCGCGGAGCAGGCTCTTGAACGGGAAATGGTTGTTGAGCAGCAGCGCCAGCCAGAAGCCGAGCGCGAATTTCCCGATGGTCGCAACGCCGGTGTAGAAGATGCTGTAGAACACCGCGTTCCACCACAGCGGGTCCTTGAGCAGGTACTGGAAGTTCTCCAGGCCGATGAAGACGCCGCGCTGGCCGATCGTGGTGTCGGTGAAGGCAAGCCAGACGCCGAGGCCAAGCGGGTACGTGAGGAACACCGTCAGCAACCCGATTGCCGGGGTCAGGCAGATGACGATCAGAAACGCCTTGTTGTCGAGCAGCCGGGCGAACCAGCCCGGCTGATGCTGCGCATAGCTGCGCGCCGAAATCGTCGTGACGGACATTCGATCGGGCGTCCTGTTCTGGTTCAAGCCTCACCCGCCATGGCGCGGAGCCGTCCAGTGCGTACTGGACGGCTCCGCTTGCCGTGACGTCTCCTAGCGGTCCTGGCGCCGGAAGTAGCGCTTGGCACGCTGCTCGGCTTCGGCAGCGGCGGCCTCCGGCGTCTTTTCCCCGGTTGCAACCGCGGCGCACATCTGCACAAGCACGTAATCGGCGCTGACCGCGCCCGTCGCCGTCGAGATCGGCCCCTTGTAGCCGTCGTAGTAGGTGCTCCGCATGGTGTCCTTGAAGATCGAGACCTTCGGATCGCCGGACCAGACCGCGGCATCGGCATAGGCTGCGAGCGGCTGCGACCAGTAGCCGGAGTTGGCGTTGAGCCACGGCTCGTACTGGTCCTTCTCCAGCAGGTATTGCAGCAGCGACTTGGCGGCATTCGGATACGGGCTGTGCTTGAACACCATCGCGTTGAGGGTGAGGCCGGCCATCGGCGATGTCCTGGCGAGGCCCTTCGGCAGCAGCTGGTGCTCGGTGTCGTCGGCGATTGCCTTGGTGGCCGGGTCGTTCTTCAGCGAGAAGTACAGCGAGACGCCGTTGGCGCTCAGCGAGATTTCCTGCGCGGAGTAGGCGCGGTTGTTGCTGACGTCGTTCCACGACGGCGTGCCTGCGATGAAGGTCGGGTACAACTGCTTGATCCAGTTCAGCGCGGCTATTGTCTCCTTGCTGTTGATGGTGATGTTGCCTGCTTCATCGAGCAGGGCGGCGTTGTGCGACCACAGCGCCCAGTTGGCAAAGCCGTTGCCGTCGCCCTTGGCATTGCCGAGCGCGAAGCCGGCCGGCTTGCCGGCCTTCTGCAGCTTCTGGCACAGCTCGACGATTCCGGCATGGTCTTCCGGGACCTTGTCGAAGCCGACCGACTTCAGGATCGACTTGCGGTAGATCAGCGGACCGCCGGTCGCGCCGAACGGCAAGCCGATCCAGGCCTTGGTCTTGCTGCGTTGGCCGTAAGTCTGCGCCAGCGGCAGCCAGCCGCCATATCGCTTGCCGATGTATTCGGCGACATCGGTCAGTTCGATCAGCTTGTCGACATAGATGTGCGGCGCGTCGGAGAAGCCGATGATGATGTCGGGACCGGCGCCGGAATTCGACGTCACCGCGGTCTGTTGGTTGATGTCCTCCCAGCCGACGAAGTCGACCTTGACCTCGACACCGGTGTCCTTGGTGAACTTGGCGCAATTGGCGCGGAACACGTCCTCGTCGGCCTGCACGAAGCGCACCGGGCGCAGCATGCGCAGGGTCGCGCCCTTTTCGATGGGTAGCTTCGGCGCCGGGGCATCGGCGACCTTGACATTGGAGGTTTGCGCGTTCGCTCCAGTCACTGCGAGAGCGGCAGCAGAGACGCCCAGCGCCAGCGCATCGCGGCGAGTGATCTCATTCGACATCGTTCATCTCTCCCTTTTTTGTCCCCGGCGTTGTCCGCCGGTGGACGGTCTCTGCGGTACTCCGGTCTTAAGGCCGGTTCCTGCTTTCGGCAAATCAAGCCCCATTCGCCGGGGCATGATGATGATCAATTCGTCTGATCGGGATCATGGCAGCATGATCGCCGATCATGGGTTCCGCCGTTAACTGTTCGGGCCGCGATCCATGCTGACGGGCTGCCAGCGCCGGAGCGAGGTGGTCTGCAGAACCGACGGATTGACGCAGCTTACCGGCCACATGCCCTGCAGCACCAGTGACAATTCGTAGCCCACGCGACGCTTGCGCGCCTCGTCAAAGCGTGCCGATGCAGAGGCGACATGCGCCGACAGCGTCACGTTCTCCATCCGCAGCATCGGGTTGTTGTGCGAGGGCGGTTCCTTCTCCAGCACGTCGAGCGCGGCATGGGCGATCCAGCCTTCCTGCAGCGCCTTGATCAGCCCTTCCTCGTCCACGGTCGCACCGCGGCCGGTATTGACGAAGATCGCGGTCTTCTTCATCTGCCGGAAGTGCTTCTCGCCGAGCATGTGGTGCACTTCGGGCCGCGCCGGCGCGTGCATGGAAACGAAATCCGATTGCGACAGCACCTCGGAGAGCGTCGACGGCATCACGCCGTGATCGTACATCAGCGTCTCCTGGATGAAGGGATCGAATGCCATCATCCGCAGGCCAAATGGCGCGGCGCGCTTGGCCACCGCGCGCGCGACTCGGCCGAAGGAGATGAAGCCGAGCGTCTGCCCCATCAGGCGCGGGATTTTCAGGAGGGCCGGGCGGCCCTCGGCCCAGCGGCCCTCGCGCACCATCTTGTCCTGCTCGACCACGCGGCGGAAGCCGGCGAGCAGCAGCGCCATGGCATGGTCGGCGACTTCCTCGATGAAGGTGTCGGGGACGTTGGTCACGGGAATACCGCGGGCGGTCGCAGCCTTGACGTCGACGCTGTCGACGCCGACCGAGCCGAGCGTGATGACCTTGCAGTTTTCCAGCGCATCGATGATTGCCTTGGAAATCGGCATGCCCTTGGCATAGATCGCATCTGCGCTTCTTGACTCAGCTATGAATTCCGCCTCGTTGGCGGGAGCCTCGACGATCTCGGCGCCGATGGGATCGAGCGCCTCCCGCTCGTAATCGTAGCCGCCGCCGGCGACCGTGAAACTGGCGCCTTTCGGCGTAACTACCTTGAACTTGGGCATTTCCTGCTCCCGATTTGACTCGTCGGTGTTGCTTGTCGATGGCTCTTGATCGAGCCATGCTTGCTTACTTGCGTTTCCGCAATTCCCGGTTGTTCCATCGGAGTCCGGACTTTTACGGGGAACCTTCGTTAGGAAGCGCTAAAGGGTCTCACAGTAATGTGCCCCGAATCAATCCGCTAAGTACCTTTTGCGGCACCCATTTTCCGGAGAAGTCCCGTGAAGCTGTCGAATATGAAGATCACCCCCAAGCTCGGTATCTTGGTGGGTGTGGCCCTCCTCGGCCTTTGTGTCGCCGGCTTCCTTGCAGGCTACCTGATGAAGCGCGAGATGGTGAATGCGCGCGTCGATCAGGCCAAGGCAATGGTCGAGATGGCCAAGAACATGGCAGCCGGCCTGAAGAAGGAAGTCGATGCCGGCGCGCTGACCAAGGAAAAGGCGCTGGCCGAGTTCGGCAAGCGCGCCAACTCCATGACCTATGACAAGGGTGCAGGATATCTGTTCGGCACCGGCTACAACGGCATCACGATCCTGGCGCCAGATCCGAAGCAGATCGGCGCCAACCGCATGGACGTCGTGACCAACGGTCGCAAGCTGTCGCAGGAGCTGATGGAAGGCGTCAAGCGGAACGGCGAAATCCTGCTGTACTATGACTACGTGAAGCCCGGCACGGATGTGCCGATCCGCAAGCTCGGCTACGCCACCGACGTTCCCGGCTTCGACATGTATATCGGCACCGGCGGCTATCTCGACGACATCGATGCCAAGATGGCGCCGATTGCCTGGCTGCTCGGCCTTGCCGTGCTCGGCATCGCCATCATCGCCGGCAGCATCGCCTGGCTGGTCGGCCGCAGCATTTCCAAGCCGCTGGACGAACTCGGCGCGCGCATGCAGGCGCTGGCCGAAGGCAAGCTCGACGGCGACATTCCCGGCATCGGCCGCGGTGACGAGATCGGCGCGATGGCGGCGACCGTGCAGATATTCAAGGACAATGCCGTGCGCATCCGCGGGCTGGAGCAGGCCGAGGCGGAGAACCAGAAGCGCGTGGCCGCCGAGCGTCGCTCGGCAATGGAAAGCCTCGCCGACGATTTCGAGCGCTCGGTCAGCGGCATCGTCCGCTCGGTTTCGACCGCGGCGACAGGGATGCAGGGCACCGCGCAGTCGATGACAAGCACCGCCAGCGACGCCAGCGCGCGCGCCGCCACGGTCAGCGCCGCCTCTGAAAGCGCCTCCAACAATGTCGGCACGGTTGCGGCCGCCGCCGAAGAGCTGTCGAGCTCGGTTGCGGAGATTTCCCGCCAGGTCTCGCGCTCCAGCGAGATCGCCAGCCAGGCCGTGCAGGACGCCCAGCGCACCAACGGCATCGTGCAGGCGCTTTCCACGGGCGCCGAGAAGATCGGCGAGGTCGTGAAGCTGATCCACAGCATCGCGGCGCAGACCAACCTGCTCGCGCTCAACGCCACCATCGAAGCGGCGCGCGCCGGTGAATCCGGCCGCGGCTTTGCGGTGGTCGCCTCCGAAGTGAAAGCGCTGGCCAACCAGACCGCGAAGGCGACGGAAGAGATTTCCGCCCAGGTCGCGGCGATGCAGTCTTCCACCAGCGAGGCGGTGGCCTCGATCGGCGGCATCAGCCAGACCATCGCGCAAATGAGCGAGATCACTTCCTCGATCTCGACCTCGATCGACCAGCAGGGCGATGCGACGCGCGAGATCGCGCGCAACATCCAGCAGGTTGCGGCCGGCTCCAACGAGATCAACGCCAATATCGGCAGCGTCACCACGGCTGCTGCGGCTACCGGCAAGGCGGCTTCCGACGTGCTCGGCAACGCCAGGGAGCTCGACAATCAGTCCGGCATGCTCCGCAACGCGGTCGACCAGTTCCTCGCCAAGGTCCGTGCGGCGTAGCGCATGATCCCGAAAGGCGGGGACCGGTCTTCGGGCAAGATCATGCGCAGATAAACCAGCTTCTCAGCACCAGACGACGGAAAATGCCCGGCTCACGTCGGGCATTTTTTTGCGATGATTCTGTTCGCGCGTCGTGGCCGGGCTTGTCTCGGCCATCCACGCGGCTTCCGTCCCGCGGCACTGAAGACGTGGATGCCGGGGACAAGCCCCGGGCATGACGCGGAGAGAAACCGTCGCCCCTACTGCTTCTCGATCCCGGCATCGCCGATCAGCTTTTCCCAGAGCACGAGCTGTTCCTTCAGGAACGCCTCGAACTCTTCCGGCGTGCCGGAAAACGCTTCCATGCCGCGCTCGGCGAGCTGGCTCTTGATCTCCGGGCGCTCGATCACCTTGCGGATTTCGGCATTCAGCCTGGCGACCATGTCCTTGGGCATGTTGGCAGGTCCCAGCCAGCCCTGCCATGAGGTGATGTCAAAGCCCTTTACCGTTTCATCCATCGTTGGCAGTTCCGGCAGCAGCGTCGACTTGCGCTTGGTGGTCACGGCGAGTGGCTTTAGCGCCTTGGCGTTGACATGGGGCAGGCCGGTCGGCACGTCGACGAACATCATGGAGACGCGGCCGGCGATGACGTCGGTGAGCGCCGGCGGCGAGCTCTTGTAGGGCACGTGCAGGAGATCAATGCCGGCGAGCCGTGCGAACGTCGCGCCCGAGACGATCGCCGAGGAGGAACCGCTGGCATAGGAGTATTTGCCCGGCTCCTTCCTGGCGAGCGCGATCAGCTCGGCGACCGAATTGGCCGGGATGTCCGGATGTATCACCAGCATGAAGGGCAGGTCGCCGGTGCGGGCGATCGGCGTGAAATCCTTCATCGGGTCGTAGGTCATGTTCTTCAGCAGATAGGGATTGGCCGAATGCGTGGTGTTGGTGGTCACGAACAGCGTGTAGCCGTCGGGCGCGGAGCGGGCGACATAGCTTGCCGCGATCGAGCCGTTGGCGCCGGCCTTGTTGTCGATTACCATGCTGACGCCGAGCGCCTGGCCGACTTCCTTGCCGATCAGGCGCGTCGTGGTGTCGGTGCCGCTGCCGGCGGCAAACGGCAGCACCAGCGTGATGTTGCGGTTCGGGTAGGGCGCCTGCGCGGAAGCGGGCGTGAGAAGCGCAATGACAATCGGCGCAAGGAACGCGGCACGCGAAAAATACTTGAGAAAGGCAGTCATATCAGGCGTCTCCCGAGGGTCTTCTTGAGCGATTGGCCGGCAAACTAGCCGGTCCGGCCGGCCCGCGGAAGCCCGTCAGGCAACCGGCGCAGCGGGCTCGCTATTTCTGCGGCCCCGACAGCGAGATGTCGCGCTCGGCCCGGAACACATTGCTGTAGAGATTGGCGATCCATTGCCGGCCGCTGGATGTGACGTTGAGATAGCGGATCGCGGTCTGCACATGCGGCGCGACGCTGTTCCAGTAGAACTGCGGGTAGAGATTGACGAGATCGGCCGGCGAGGAATAGCCGAGCTGGCGGTTCAGCCCGGCTTCCTCGAACTCGTGATACAGCGCGTTGGCCTTGCGGATGTAATGGGGATCGCCGAGCTGTCCGATCAGGTCCGCGGCGCGCAAGAGCGCGGCTTCCTCGTCGGCCTCCTCGTTCTCGCTGGGAAAGCTCGTGGGAAAGCGCGTGCCTTCGACGGCGCGCGCGATGCGGCGCTTGTCGAGCCCGGCAATGCCCTCGATCCGCTCCATCACATATATCTTCGAGCGGTCGACGTGATACGGCATCAGGGCCGCGTCGGAAGAGCCGCGCGGCAGCACCACCTTGCGTCCCGATGGATCGACGACAAAACCGTCCTTGTCGTCCTCCTTGAACAGGCCGCGGACATAGCCGATGTCGTGGGTGAGGCAGGCGATGATGGCGTGGGCATAGTCTTCGGCCGGCATGTGGGTGTGCAGCGCCCGGCCGCGCAGGATGTCGTGGCCGGCCAGTGTGACCAGCATGGTGTGCTCGACATTGTGGTAGAGCGCGTCGCTGTTGCCGATGCATTCGAGCGCAATCCGCGCAATCGAAGGCACCATCTCCACCAGGTGGCTGTTCTGGGTGCCGAAGCGCCGCCGCATGTAATTGCCGAGGAATTCGCCGAGCGCGTCTGCCGCAAGCTCCGGAACGGTGATCATATGGCGCCCCTTGCGCATCCTGCGGCTTGGCGGCCGCCCCGACGTTTCAGGATAGTGGCGGCATATGACATAATCTTTGCGGGCGGGGTCGCGGTTGGCGCGGCCACGGAAGCGTTATCGGAGCGGGTCATGGGCGTGGATTTGCTGAATGTGAGGGGTTTGCAGGGGCTGGACCACCAGGGCCCGATCGTGATGGTCAACCTGATGCGATTTCGCGAGCGCTCGCTCGATGGCGACGGCTCCGGCTGGGACGCCTATTTGCGCTACAGTGCATTGACCGTTCCCATGATCAAGGCGCGCGGCGGCACGCTGCTTTGGACGGGCGATGCCAAGGCGGTGGCGCTCGGCGAAGCCGAGGGCAACCGGTGGGACTATCTCGCGCTCGTCTACTATCCTGATATCGCCGCCTTCATCGACATGATGACGTCGACCGACTATGAGAAGAACTGCGATCCGCACCGCCGCAACGGCTGCGAGGAGCATGTGATCATTGCGACCACCGAGGCGTACAGCAAGTTCAAGATCAATGCGTAGGATGGGGAGAGCGTAGCGAAACCCATCATCTATCCATCTATCGACTAACGCGAGGGGTTTCGCTACGCTCTCCCCATCCCACGATTGCACGATGGATGGTTTCACCATGCGCCTCTGCCACGCATCCATACTCACCGCCTTTGCCGTTCTCGCCTCTACCGTCGCAGCTCCTGCACAGGAGCCTATGAACGAACTCGCCGCGCAGGTCCGCATCCAGGGCTTTGCCTGCGACAAGGCGCAGGGCGCGGTCCGGGACAAGAAGCGCTCGAAGCCGGACTATGCGGTGTGGGTGCTCAAATGCTCCAACGCAGTCTACCGCGTCAGCCGGGCGCCCGATATGTCGGCGAAGATCGTGCCGCTGGTGCGCTAAGTCAAAACTTCCGCACCAGATCGGGCGTGATTTCACCGATGCTGCGGATGCCCATCAGCGCGAGATCGCGGTCGATCTCGTCGTGCAAAAGCGTGATGGCGCGCTCGACGGCGGGCTGTCCGCCGGCCACCGCGGCATAGAGGAACGGCCGGCCGACGAAGACGAAATGTGCGCCCAGCGCGAGCGCCTTGATCACGTCGGTGCCGCGGCGGATGCCGCCGTCGACCATCACCGTCATGCCCTTTGCTTCCGCGGCGATCTCCGGCAGCGTGCGCAGCCCGGCGAAGGTGTAGTCGAGCTGGCGGCCGCCGTGATTGGAGATCAGGACGCCGTCAACGCCGCTCTCGCGCGCGATTTTCGCATCCGCCGGCGAGACCAGGCCCTTGATGACCAGCTTGCCCTTCCAGCGCTTGCGGATCAGCTCGACATGCTTCCAGGCGAGCTGGTCGCGCGCGCCGATATTGCGCATCAGGTTCTTCGACAGCACCGGCGGGCCCTGGCCGGCATCCATGTTCTCGAAATGCGGCATGCCGTGGTTGAAATAGGTGCGCGCAAAGATGTTGAACAGCCAGTCGGGATGGGTCGCGATGTCCCATGCAACCTGCGGCGTGATCTTCATCGGGGTCTGAAAGCCGTTGCGGATATTGTTTTCGCGGTTCGGCGGCACCGGCACGTCGGCGGTGACGACGAAGGTGTCGAAGCCCGCCGCCGCGACGCGGTCGACCAGCGGCTCGATCCGTTCCGGCACGCCTGCCAGATAAGCCTGGTACCAGGCCGCAGCATTTTCCTTGATGACGTCTTCCAGCTTGATCAGCGAGGCCGCACTCAAAATCATCGGCACGTTCAGCGCCGCTGCGGCGCGCGCATAAACGATGTCGCCGCGATAGGCGCACAGCGCCGATGAGCCCATCGGCGGAATGCCGAACGGCGAGGCGTAACGCTTGCCGAACAGCGTAGTGGTCTGGTCGCGGGAGGAGACGTCGTTGAGCACGCGCGGCACAAAGCCGTATTCCTCGAGCGCAATGCGGTTGTCGCGCAGCGCCGCGTCGTTCTCGGCGCCGCCGGCCACATAGCCATAGAGGAATTTCGGCATGATCCGCCGTGCGGCCGGCTCGAAATCGTCGAGGCACAGGTAGCGCCGCAAATGCGCCGGCACGGCGCTGACGGGGCGGGTCATCGTTGGGGAGGGGGGCGCGCGCGTTGCGGTCTTGTCGAGCACGTTTGTTTCCGTTTCCTGGGTCAGCGCCGGGGCGGCCGTGGGTCCGACTTGTTGATGGAAGCCGAGAGGTCGCCGAGCATCTTGCGGGTATCCGTGATCAGCGTGGCGGACTTCTTGTTGAAGCTTTCGACCAGTTCGCGAAACGAGACGATGGTCGGCAAGAGCTCGCCGCCATACTTGTCGCTGCCGAGCGTCTTCAGGAAATCGTAGGTCTTGCCGAAGTTGTTGTCGACGGTGGCGACGGCGGACTCGGCGGAGTCCATCACGCTGGTGATGCGGTTGCCGGAGCCCGCCAGCGTCGAGGTAAAGGATTCCAGGCCCAGCAGCGTGTCCTTCACCGCCGACTCGTTCTCGGTGATGACCTTGTCGACGTTGCGCAGCGCCACGCGGATCTTCTCCTGCGTGGTCAGCGTTCCGTCCCTGTCGGCGGTGAGGGTCCGGATGCCCTCGGCGTCGACCGGCGGCGGCGGCCCATCGATCGTGCCGCCGGTGAAGGAGATCGCGGCGATCCCGGTGAGGCCCTGGAATTCGAGGCCGACCTGGGTGTCGGCCCGCAGCGGCGTGTTGGGGTCGATCAGCGCCATTGCCACGACGCGACGCGGATGGTCGAGCTTCAGCGAGCGCACCTCGCCGACGCGCACGCCGGCAAAATTGACGCTGGCGCCCTGGCGCAGGCCCGAGGCCGAGCCTTCGAACACCACGTGGAACGGCACGAGTTGCTTGACTCGCGAAAACCGCTGGTAGCCGATCACGCCGCCGAACGAGGCGCCGATGGTCGCCAGCGCGATCGTGCCGATCAGGAGGTTCCTGGAGCGGAATGCCATGGCTCATGGATAGCGGATTTGGCGCCACAAGTCACCGCGGAGTCTCGCTGCCTTTGGGCGCGTCAGCCTTTCGCGACGCGACAAATACCCCTGTCAGCACCAGCGCAAACCCGACGAAATGGAACAGCTGCGGGCGCTCGCCAAGGAAGAGGATCGACATCACCGTGCCGAACACCGGCACCAGGTGGAAGAAGGGCGCCGCGCGGTTGGCGCCGATCAGGGCCACGCCGCGGTTGAAGCAGAGATAGGCGACGGTAGAGGGAAACACCGCGACATAGAACAGCGTCAGCAGGTTCGGGCCGTCCAGCGCCATCACGGGCCTGGCGCCAAGCTCCCAGATGAAAAGTGGAATCAGCAAAGCCGCGCCGCAGCCGAAGGTGAAGGCGACAAACGACAAGCCATGGATCGCCGGGCGTCTTGCGGCCAGCACCGAATAAAGGCCGAACACCAGCAGCGCGACGATGAAAATGAGGTCGCCGCGGTTGAAGTTGATGTCCTGCAGGCTGGCCAGGTCGCCGCGCAACATGATGACGAGCACGCCGACCAGCGACAGCGTGATGCCGATCGCCTGCGCCCATGTCAGCCGCACGCCGAACAGCGCGAGCGACCACATCGCCACGAACAGCGGCGCCGCCGGCTGCAGCAGCAGCGTGTTGATCGCCTGCGTGTGCTCGAGCGACCAGTATTGCATGGTGTTGAAGGCGGCAACGCCCGTGGCCGAGAGCACGAGCAGGATGCCGAGTTTCTGGCGGATCAGTTTCCAGTCCTGCGCGACGTGGCGCCAGGAGAACGGCAGGACGATCAGGAAAGCAAAGAACCAGCGCAGGAACGACAGCGTCACCGGCGGGATGTGGCCTGCCGCGATCTTGCCGACCACGGCATTGCCGGCCCAGCACGCCGAGGTGATGGAGAGCAGCAAATAAGGCTGGTTGGCGATCCAGCGGAGCGGCGAGACGCCAGCGTTGGTGTCGGAAGAAGACATTCGGGGCCCGGTTCAAGCCGCAAGCAAGCCCCGCCCGGCCGTCACGCCGGGCCGGAATCGTCGCCCGGCCCGTGCCAGTGACACGGAATTTTGCCAGGCATCAATGGGGCGGATGCATTGCGTCCATGCCGCATTGGGAAGGGCGCGGGCGAAGGGCTCCCTCCCCGCAAGGGGACCGCAAGGGGGAGGGGGCGCAGAGCAAGCCGATGCGAACAGAACAACCGAACGAAAATCACGCCGTCAGTGCATGCATGACTGCGCCGGCCGCAATCGCGGCATCGTTCGGGTCGAGTTCGATCTGCAGGCCGCGCTGCCCGCCATTGACGAACACGGTGGTGTGGCTCAGGGCCGTCTGGTCGATGGCGACGGGAACCTTCTTCCGCTGGCCGAACGGGCTGATGCCGCCGACGTGATAGCCGGTAATGCGCTCGGCATCGGAGGGCTGCATCATCTTCGCCGCCTTGGCGTCCATCGCCGCCGCCAGCTTCTTCATGCTGATTTCGCTGTCGGCCGGCACCACGACACAGACCGGGTTGCCGTCCACTTCCACCATCAGCGTCTTGAGCACGCGGTTCGGCTCGACGTCGAGCGCCTCGGCCGCCTGCAGGCCGATATGTTCGGCCGAGGAATCGTACACGTAAGTATGAAGCTTGAAGGCAATACCGAGCTTGCGCAGCGCGAGCGTCGCGGGCGTTGTCTTGGGCATGTGAAAAAGCCCCGTGGCTGCCGGTTGGGGGAAATATCGGAACCGGCAGCGGCATGATTCCCGCAATCGCAGCTGCAATCAACGACCCCGTCGTCGCGCCGCGCTGCCTGGCCGGTCGGACCAGTCCAAAAGCAGGGGGTAAGCTTAACCTGCCCTTGAACAGATTTTCAGGGGATATCAATGGCTTGATAACGGTTTGGTAAGCCGAAAAACGCCCGTTCTTGCTTGCCTAGGCCGCCCGCTTCCTTTATCCGAAGAAAGCTTGGCGACCGGTCCCCAGCGGGGCCTTCCGCATGGGCGCAATGCACGATCCGGCGCGAAGGGGACCTCTTGTCCGGCAGCCGTGCCTTGATCTTTGAACGTTGAAGCCCAGAGGATTGGACTTTCGAAATGGCCAATGTTGTCGTCGTCGGCGCCCAATGGGGCGACGAAGGGAAGGGCAAGATCGTCGACTGGTTGTCGGAGCAGGCCGACATCGTCGTGCGCTTCCAGGGCGGCCACAATGCCGGTCATACGCTCGTCATCAACGGCCAGACCTACAAGCTCGCGCTGCTGCCTTCCGGCGTGCTGCGGCCGTCGAAGCTTTCCGTCATCGGCAACGGCGTGGTGTTCGACCCGCAGGCCTTTCTCGACGAAGTGGAGCGGCTGAGGGGGCAGGGCGTCGCCGTCGGTCCCGACAATCTGCGCGTTGCAGAGAACGTCACGCTGATCCTGCCGCTGCATCGCGAGCTCGATGCGCTGCGCGAAACCGCAAGCGCGGCGACCGCGATCGGCACCACGCGCCGCGGCATTGGCCCCGCCTATGAGGACAAGGTCGGCCGCCGCGCCATCCGTTTGATGGATCTCGCCGACCCGCAAACGCTGCCGACCAAGATCGAGCGCCTGCTGTCGCACCACAACGCGCTGCGCCGCGGTCTCAATTTGCCTGAATTCGACGGCTCGGTGATCCTGACAGACCTGACACGAATGGCGCCGAAACTGCTGCCCTATGCCGACACGGTCTGGCGCCTGCTCGACATCAAGCGGCGCGAAGGCAAGCGCATCCTGTTCGAAGGCGCGCAGGGCGCGCTGCTCGACGTCGACCACGGCACCTATCCTTACGTCACCTCGTCGAACACGGTGGCAGCGCAGGCCGCGACCGGCACGGGCCTCGGGCCCGGCGCGGTCGGCTATGTGCTCGGCATTTGCAAGGCCTATACGACCCGGGTCGGCCAGGGGCCGTTCCCGACCGAGCAGGACAACGAGATCGGCCGCAAGATCGGCGAGCGCGGCCGGGAGTTCGGAACCAATACTGGCCGGCCGCGCCGCTGCGGCTGGTTCGACGCGGTGCTGGTGCGCCAGACCGTCCGCACCTGCGGCATCGGCGGGCTGGCGCTGACCAAGCTCGATATCCTGGACGGTTTCGACAGCATTCAGGTCTGCACCGGCTATCGGCTGGACGGCAAGGAGATCGACCATCTGCCGGCGGGCGAGGGCGCGCAGGCGCGCGTCGAGCCGATCTATGAGACCATCGAGGGCTGGAAGGAGCCGACCGCGAACGCCCGCTCCTGGGCCGACCTGCCGGCCCAGGCCATTAAATATGTTCGCAGAGTGGAGGAATTGGTGGGATGCCCAATTGCCCTGCTTTCAACTAGCCCCGAACGCGAGGATACTATCCTGGTTCAAAACCCCTTTGAGGCTTAACGGGATATTACCGGAAAGCCCGCATTGATGAGAGAATGGCTGATTACTACCCGCTGATCGCACGCGCTATTTCCGGCCTGGACCCCAGCGCTCCGGGCGAGAGCCGCCGTGCGCTGTATGAGCGGGCCCGCGCCGCGCTGATCCAGCAGCTGCGCAGCGTCGATCCGCCGCTTAGCGAATCCGAGATCACTCGCGAGCGCCTGGCGCTGGAGGAGGCGGTCCGCAAGGTCGAATCGGAGGCCGCCCAGCGTGCCCGCGAGGCACGCAGCGGCGCATCCGGCTCCAGCCGGGATTCCCTCCGCCGTGCCAATCCGCGGCCCGACGCAGCCCCGGCGCCGCCCGGCCCCGCCGCGCCGCCGGCCCCCGCGATGCGGCCCCGCGCGCC
>DATLXL010000013.1:0-53968 GCA_035575905.1 Bradyrhizobium sp.
CTGCCGGCAACGGGGGCAAGAAAGGCCGCTCCCCGGGGAGAGTACGTATAAGCCGTAAAGCCATTGCGCGGGGAAAGCCGGGATGTCTCGGCTGTACCTGTCAAATCCGTGTGCATTCCTTCTACCAATTCAGCACACGGCAATGCGGGTGCATCCGGCGCCCGGCTTTCCCTGCGCCCTCTGGAAGCAAGAGGGCCGACGAAATCGCACAACCCGGGTGAAAACACGCCGCGGGAATAAGCTCCCATGTCCCTCCGTCATTGCATGACGGCCGATGACGGGGCTTGTTAAGCCCCGCCCTATTCGTTATACAACATAACTATTCCAAAACGGAAGCAATAAGCCCATGGGAAACGCCGCCCCCGCGACATCTGCGGGTCAATCCGAACTGCTGAAGATCGAGCAGAAGGGCGCGGTGCTGACCGTGGGCCTGAACCGTCCGGCCAAGCGCAACGCGCTCAACGACGGCATCATTCTCGCCATCGGCGATTGCTTTGCCGGGTTGCCCGAAGGCATCGGCGCCGTCGTGATCCATGGCATCGGCGATCACTTCTCCTCCGGGCTCGACCTCTCCGAACTCACCGAGCACGACGCCACCGAGGGCCTGCGCCATTCGCAGATGTGGCATCGCGTGTTCGACCGCATCCAGTACAGCCGCGTGCCCGTGATCGCGGCGCTGCAGGGCGCGGTGATCGGCGGCGGTCTGGAGCTGGCGTGTTCCGCGCATATCCGCGTCGCCGAGCCGTCGGCCTATTTCGCGCTGCCGGAGGGCCAGCGCGGCATCTTCGTCGGCGGCGGCGGATCGGTGCGGCTGCCGCGGCTGATCGGCGTTCCCCGCATGGTGGACATGATGCTGACCGGCCGCGTCTATTCGGCGACGGAGGGCTCCTCGTACGGCTTCTCGCAATATCTCACCGAGCCGGGCGGCGCATTGCCGAAGGCGCTGGAGATCGCCGAGCGCGTCGCGGCCAATGCGCCGCTGACCAATTTCGCCGTGCTGCAGGCACTTCCGATGATCGCGGAAGCCAATCCGCAGACTGGCCTCCTGATGGAATCGCTGATGGCGACGGTGGCGCAAAGCGACAAAGAGGCAAAACGCCGCATCCGCGCCTTCCTCGATCACAAGACCGCCAAGGTGAAGCCGGGCAAATGAGCGTCAAACCCCACATCTCCGTCGATAGCGGCGCGCGTGGGGCGAGCAGTCATCCCTTGCGTGCGATCTCCTTTGGCACGCCCGCCGTCGATGTCGAGCGGCGCGACGACGGCACCATCTATCTGCGGCCCAAGGCGCCGCTCGCGGACTATCCTGAGCGCATCACCGATCGCCTGCATCACTGGGCAGCCGTCGAGCCAAGCCGCGTGTTCATGGCCGAGCGCAATGCAGCCGGCGGCTGGCGCACAATCAGCTATGCCGAGCTATTGACGTCGAGCCGCCACATCGCCTCGGCGCTGCTGACGCGCGGTCTCTCGGCGGAACGGCCGGTGGTCATTCTCTCCGGCAACTCGATCGACCACGCGCTGGTGGCGTTTGGCGCGCTCTATGCGGGGATTCCGTTCTGCCCGGTGTCGCCGGCCTATTCGCTGATCTCCAAGGACTACGGCAAGCTCGGCTACGTAATGGGCCTGCTCACGCCCGGCGTCGTCTTCGCCGACAACGCGGACAAGTTCTCGCATGCGCTGGCGGCCAATGTGCCCGAGGGGACGGAGATATCAGCGTCCTTTGGATCGGTACCCGGCCGCAGCGTGACCACGCTCGCCGATCTCATGGCGACGCCGCTGCATCCCGATCTTGACGCTATCCATGCCGCGATCGGACCGGACACCATCGCCAAATTCCTGCTCACCTCGGGCTCGACCGGCAACCCCAAGGCCGTCGTCAACACGCAGCGCATGATCTGCGCCAACCAGGTGATGCTGCGCGAGACGCTGGCTTTCCTGAAGGACGAGCCGCCCGTCATCGTCGACTGGCTGCCCTGGAACCACACTTTTGGCGGCAACCACAATATCGGGCTGACGCTCTACAATGGCGGCTCGATGTATCTCGACGAAGGCAAGCCGATGCCCGGCGGCATCGAGGAGACCGTGCGCAATCTCCGCGAAATTTCGCCGACGGTCTATTTCAACGTCCCCAAGGGCTATGAGTCGCTGCTGCCCTACCTGCGCGCCGACAGCGCACTGCGGGATAGATTCTTCGCCCGCCTGCACGCGATGTTCTTCTCCGGCGCGGCGCTGTCGCCCTTTGTCTGGAACAGCCTCGATGAGCTCGCGGTGCAGGCCAGGGGTTACCGCGTGCCGATGCTGACGGGCCTTGGCGCCACCGAGACCGCGCCGTTCTTCATGTCGGTCAATCCCGTCACCAGCCGCTCCGGCCATGTCGGCCTTCCGGTAGCGGGCAACGACGCAAAGCTGCTGCCGAACAACGGCAAGCTGGAAGTGCGCTGCAAGGGGCCGAACGTGATGCCGGGCTATTGGCGCCAGCCGGACCTCACCGCGGCCGCGTTTGACGAAGAGGGTTTTTACAAGCTTGGCGACGCCATCAAGCCGGCCGACCCGAACGATTTCGATGCCGGTTTCGACTTCGACGGCCGCATCGGCGAGGACTTCAAGCTGGTCAGCGGCACCTGGGTCTCCGTTGGTCCCTTGCGGGCGCGCTTTGTCGGGGCCTGTGCGCCGCTGGTGCGGGACGTCGTGATAACCGGCATCAACCGCGACGAGGTCGGTGCGCTGGTCGTGCTCGATCTCGACGGCTGCCGGCTGATCAATCCGACGCTGCCCCATGACGATATCGCGGCGGTGGCCGCCGACCCGCTAGTGCGCGCCGCCTTCCGCGAGCGTTTTGCAAAATTCCTCGCCACCGCCACCGGCTCCTCCAACCGCATCACGCGCGCGATCCTGCTCGACACGCCGCTGTCGATCGACCGCAGCGAGGTGACCGACAAGGGGTCGATCAACCAGCGTGCGGTGCTGGAACATCGCGCCGCCTTGATCGAGGCGCTCTACGCCAGGGACCCGCCGGCGCAGGTCATCGCGCTCACACAAGAGATCTAGTCAGGGAGAGAGACATGCAGTTGAAGGATCAGGCCGCCATCGTCACCGGCGGCGCATCGGGACTGGGCGCGGCGACTGCGCGCAAGCTCGCCTCGCTCGGCGCCAAGGTCGCGGTGTGCGATCTCAACACAGGGCTCGCCGAGACGGTCGCCGCCGAGATCAAGGGCGTCGCCGTCACCTGCAACGTTGCGGACGCTGCTTCCGCCGAAGCGGCCGTTGCCGCTGCGGAGAAGGCACACGGCCCGGCGCGCGTGCTGGTGAACTGCGCCGGCATCGGCGTCGCCAAGCGCGTCATCGGCAAGGAAGGCCCGATGCCGTTCGCCGATTTCGACCGGGTGATCCAGGTCAATCTCAACGGCACCTTCAACATGATCCGTGTCGCGACGGCGGCGATGGCGAAGCTCGAGCCGCTGGCGACGGCCGAGCGCGGCGTCGTCATCAATACCGCGTCGGTGGCCGCCTTTGACGGCCAGATCGGGCAGGCGGCCTACTCGGCCTCGAAGGGCGGCATTGTCGGCATGACCCTGCCGATCGCGCGCGAGCTGGCGCAGTTCGGCATCCGCGTGCTCACCATCGCGCCCGGCCTGTTTCTCACGCCGCTGCTTGCCGGCCTGCCGCAGGAAGCGCAGGACTCGCTCGCCGCCGCGATCCCGTTCCCGCGCCGGCTCGGGCAGGCTGACGAGTTCGCTTCGCTCGCCGCGCACATGATCGACAACCCCTATCTGAACGGCGAGGTGGTGCGGCTTGATGGCGCACTCCGCATGGCGCCGCGCTGAGGTAAACGCATGTTCGTCAACCGGCGCGACGTGCAGATCCAGTGGGGCGATTGCGACCCCGCCAACATCGTCTATTACCCGCGCTATTTCGCGATGTTCGATGACTCGACGTCGATCATGTTCGAGGCGGCCGGCTACTCCAAGCAGGACCTGGTGCACAAATACGGCCTGGTCGGCATTCCCATGGTGGATACCCGGGCAAAATTCTACATCCCGTCCACCCATGGCGACTGGATTACCATCGAAAGCCGGATCGAAAGTTTCAAGCGCTCGAGCTTCGAGGTGACGCACAAGGTGCGCAAGAAGGACGCGCTGGCGATCGAGGCGTGGGAGACCCGCGTGCTGGTCGGCAAGCATCCCGACGATGCCGGGAAGCTGAAATCCGCAGCCGTGCCGCAGGAGATCATCGACAAGTTCATGCGGGGCTGATTATCGTCCCGCATCGCCCAAACAGGGGCTGAAGCCACCTGCGATATTCGATTAACAAGGACAAAGTCCACAGGGAGGAGTTAATGAAGAAGTTCTTGCTGTCTGCCGCCGTTGCCGCGGCGCTGGCGCTGCCCGGTGCAGCGTTCGCGCAGAGCAATGAAATCGTCATCGGCATTTCGGTCTCGACCACCGGCCCCGCGGCGGCGCTGGGCATTCCCGAGCGCAACTCGCTGGAGTTCGTCGCCAAGGAAATCGGCGGCGTGCCGCTGAAGGTGATCGTGCTCGACGACGCCGGCGATCCCACCACGGCGACGACCAACGCGCGGCGCTTCGTGACGGAGTCCAAGGCCGACATCATCATGGGCTCTTCGACCACGCCGCCGAGCATCGCGGTCTCCAACGTCGCCGCCGAAGCCAACATCCCGCACTTCGGCCTCGCGCCGTTCCCGATCACGCCGGAGCGCGCAAAGTGGTCGGTGTCGATGCCGCAGCCGATTCCGATCATCGGCAAGGTCATGTACGACCACATGAAGAAGAACAACGTGAAGACGCTCGGCTATATCGGCTACTCCGACAGCTACGGCGATCTCTGGTTCAACGACATCAAGACCCAGGCCGAGCCGATGGGCATGAAGGTCGTCGCCGAAGAGCGCTTTGCGCGTCCGGATACGTCGGTCACGGGCCAGGTGCTGAAGCTCGTCGCCGCCAACCCCGATGCGATCCTGGTCGGCGCGTCCGGTACCGCCGCCGCGCTGCCGCAGTCGACGCTGCGCGATCGTGGCTACAAGGGTCTGATCTACCAGACGCATGGCGCCGCCAGCATGGATTTCATCCGTATCGCGGGGCCCGCGGCGGAAGGCGTGCTGATGGCGTCGGGCCCGGTGATGGATCCGGAGGACCAGCCTGACGAGGCGCCGACCAAGAAGCCGGGCCTTGCGCTGAACAAGGCCTATGAGGCCAAGTACGGCCCCAACAGCCGCAGCCAGTTCGCCGGCCACTCCTACGACGCCTTCCTGGTGCTGGAGCGCGTCATCCCGGTGGCGCTGAAGAAGGGCAAGCCCGGCACGGCGGAATTCCGCGAGGCCATCCGCCAGGCGCTGCTGACCGAGCGCGAGATCGCCGCCAGCCAGGGCGTCTACAACTTCACCGAAAAGGATCGCTTCGGCGTCGACGAACGCGCCCGCATCCTGCTGACCGTGAAGGACGGCAAGTACACGCTGGTGAAGTGAGGCGGGCGGACCATCATCGAGTCGTAAGGTGGGCAAAGGCGCGAAACCGCCGTGCCCGCCCTTCTTGTTCGGTGCGCCGAACGGTGGGCACGCAACCTTCAATGAATGAGGTCGTTCCCGCGCGGAACATCACACCGCGGGGGCGCCTTCGTGCTGGAAGCCGAGATAGCTTGCCGCAACGCGCGCGTTGGTGGCGATGTCGGCCGCGGTGCCCGACAGCACGAACTCGCCGAGCTCCATGACGTAGGCGCGGTCGGCGATCTTGAGGGCGGCCTGCGCGTTCTGCTCGACCAGCAGCACCGAGACGCCGGCGGCGCGGAGCTCGCCGATGGTGCGGAAAATATCGGCGACGATGATCGGGGCGAGGCCGAGGCTCGGCTCGTCCAGCATCAACAGGCGTGGGGCGCCCATCAGGGCGCGGCCCATGGCGAGCATCTGCTGCTCGCCGCCGGACAGGGTGCCGGCGAGCTGCTTGCGGCGCTCCTTCAGGCGCGGAAACAGCGTGTAGACCCGCTCGAACGATTGCGCGGCGATAGCCTTCGCAATGCGGAACGCGCCGAGCTGCAGATTGTCCTCGACATTCATGGTGGCGAACAGCTCGCGGTGCTCGGGGACCAGGCTGAGGCCCAGCGCGACGCGGTCCTCGATTTCGAGCCGCGCCATGTCCTCGCCGGCGAAGCCGACGCGGCCCTTCAGCCGCAGCACGCCCATGATGGCGTTGAGCAGCGTGCTCTTGCCGGCGCCGTTGGCGCCGATGATGGTGACGATCTCGTCGCCGGCCACTTCGAGCGAAACGCCGCGCACCGCCTCGACCTTGCCGTAGGCGATATGGGCGTCGGCGACCTGCAACAGCGCGCTCATGCCACCGCTCCGAGATAGGCCTTGATGACGTCGGGATTTGACTTGATGGCTGTTGGCGTGCCTTCCGCGATCTTGGTGCCGAAATCGAGCACCACGATGCGGTCGGCAAGGTCCATCACAAAGCCCATGTCGTGCTCGACCAGCAGCACCGACATGCCGCCGTCGCGGAGCTGCCGCAGCAAGGCCGCGAGCCGCTGTTTCTCCATAAGACGAAGGCCTGCCGCCGGCTCGTCGAGCAGCAGCAATACGGGATCGACGCACAGCGCGCGGGCGATCTCGACAATGCGCTGCTGGCCGAGCGAGAGGCTGCCGGCAAGCTGGTGGATCTGGTCGCCGAGACCGACGCGCTCGATCTGGCGCGTCGCCTCCGCCAGCAGCCTTGCCTCGTCGGCGCGGTCGAGCCGCAGCATGCTCGCGATCGCGCCGGAAGACCCGCGCAGATGTGCGCCGATCGCGACATTCTCCAGCACGGTCATGTCGGGCACCAGCTTGACGTGCTGGAACGTTCGGGCGATGCCGAGCTTGACGATCTCCTGCGGCGGTGCATTGCCGACAGGCTTGCCGAGGAAGGAGATGGCCCCGCCGGTCGATGTCAGCACGCCGGTGATGAGGTTGAAGGTGGTGCTCTTGCCGGCGCCGTTGGGTCCGATCAGGGCGACGATCTCGCGCGCCTGCACGTCGAAGCTGACGTCGTTGACCGCGATCACGCCGCCGAACTGCTTGCGCGCCTTCTCGACATGCAGCAGCACGGAGGGCTCCGTCGCCGAGCGCACGCGCGCGGGCAGCGTCGGAGCCGTGTCGGGATGCTTGCGGCCGAGCCTGATCGGCAGCCATGACATCAGCCAGGGCCAGACGCCCGACGGCGCGAGTTGCAGCAGCAGCACCAGCATGATGCCGAACACGATGGTCTCGAGCTGCGCCTTGCCGCCGAAAATATACGGCAGATAGCTCTGCAGCAGCTCCTTCAGCACCACGACGATGCCGGCTCCGAGCACCGCGCCCCAGACGTAGCCGGCGCCGCCGACCACGGCGATAAAGAGATATTCGATGCCGGCATGCGCGCTGAAAGGCGTCGGCGTGACGGCGCGCTGGAAATGCGCGTAGAGCCAGCCGGAAAGCCCGGCGAGCACCGCGGCATAGATGAACACCAGCAGCTTTGCGCGCGGGGTCTGCACGCCGAAGGCTTCGGCCGCGATGTGCCCGCGGCGCAGTGCGCGGATGGCGCGGCCGGTGCGGGAGTCCAGGAAGTTCATGGTCAGCACCGCCGAAACCAGCACCGCGATCCAGATCACGTAATAGATCGTGGCCGGGCTGAGCATCCTGAGCGAGCCGACCGACAGCGGCGGAATGTTGGAGATGCCGTCGTTGCGGCCGATGAATTCGAGCTTGCTGAAGAGATAATAGAGCCCGATGCCCCAGGCGATGGTGCCGAGCGGCAGATAATGGCCGGACAGGCGCACGGTGATGAGGCCGAGAATGACGGCGGCGATGCCGCTGACGAGGAGCGAGGCCGGCAGGGCCAGCCAGGGCGAGACGCCGTAGGCCGTGGTCAACACGGCGGTGGTGTAGGCGCCAAAGCCGCAGAACGCAGCCTGGCCGAACGAGGTGAGGCCGCCGACGCCGGTGAGCAGCACCAGCCCCATCGCGACCAGCGTGGCCAGCCCGATATTGTCCAGCAGCACGATCCAGAACGGGGGCACGCCCGGGATCTGGGGAATCGCCGCCATTACCGCGGCAAAGAGGAGGACAGGCCAGCGGCTGGTCATCGCCTCAATCCCCCTCTTCCTCGACCGCGGGAGCGGCGAGCGAGCGCAGCACCAGCACGGGGATGATCAGCGTGAAGACGATGACTTCCTTGAAATTGGAGGCATAGAACGAGGAGAACGCCTCGACAGTTCCGACGATCAGCGCGGCGACGGCGGTCAGGGGATAGCTGACGAGGCCGCCGATGATCGCGGCGATGAATCCCTTCAGGCCGATCAGGAAGCCGGTGTCGTAATACAGCGTGGTGATCGGCACGATCAGGATGCCGGAGATGGCGCCGATCGCGGCGGCCAGCAGGAAGGCGATCTGTCCCGACAGCGTGGTGCGGATGCCGACGAGGCGCGCGCCGAGGCGGTTGACGGCGGTGGCCCGCAGCGCCTTGCCCGTCAGCGTGATGCCGAAGAACAGCCACAGCGCGACAATGAAGGCGAAGGTGACGGCATAGATGGCGATGCTCTGGCCGGTGAAGCGCAGGTCGCCCACGGTGAAGGCGGCCGTCGACAATGGCGGCCCGCGCAGGCCCTCGGCGCCGAAGAAGACGAGGCCGAGGCCCTGCAGCGCGAGGTGGCAGCCGACGGAGGCGATCAGCAGCACCAGCACCGAGGTGTGCGCCAGCGGCTGGAAGGCGAGACGGTAGAGGTAGAGCGCGATGGCCGCAACGATCAGCAGCGCGAGCAGGATGTTGACCACGATCGGGGTGCCGCGGCCGGCGAGCAGATAGGCGGCTGCCACGATCGCGGCAGGGAGGGCGACGTTGAGCGCTGCACTCCGAATGATCTTCCCCGACATCAGCGCGTGGCGGGCGGCATGGAGGTCCCACGCGAAGGCCGCGCAGCCCATTGCCAGCGCCAGCCACACCGTGCCCGGCACGTTGCCGGTGCACAGCATCGCGTAGCTCAGCGCGCCGAAGGTGACGAACTCGCCCTGTGGAATCAGGATCACGCGGGTGACCGCGAACACCAGCACCAGCGCCAGCCCGAGCAGCGCGTAGATCGCGCCGTTGGTGATGCCGTCCTGGATCAGGAACAGCATGATCGTCGTGTTCAAGACCGGACGCTCCCCCTCACGCCTCCGGACCGGGCCTGCTGCCGCGCCCGGCCATCCATTTCGCCGGTTGAAAGTTACCGGTATTTGATATATTGCATAACAATTATCAAATATAATCTCAAGGCCTAACGCTGGCCTGAGGGAGTCCCCGAACCCTTCTAGCGGGATTGCGAGCTTCGAGCGATGACTGTTTCAAAAGCCGCCGATGCCGGCGCCGCCAAGGCGGTCCGGACGCCCCGCAAGGAGAACGGCGCGGGCAGCGGAGAGGCGGCGGCGCTACAGCTCGGCGAGCTCTCGGAATTGCTTGGTTATTCGCTTAAGCGCGCGCAGCTGAAAATCTTCGAGGATTTCATCAATTGCGTCGCGCCGTTGCAGCTGACGCCGGCGCAGTTTTCCGTGCTGCTGCTGCTCGACCGCAACCCCGGCCGCAACCAGACCGAAATCGCCAACACGCTTGGCATCCTCCGGCCGAATTTCGTGGCGATGCTGGACGGGCTGGAGAGCCGCGACCTCTGCGCACGGATGCGCTCGAGTAACGACCGCCGCTCGCACATTCTGGTGCTGACCGACAAGGGCCGCGGGGTACTCGCCCGCGCCAAGAAGCTGGTCGCCACCAGGCATGAGGCGCGGCTCAATGAGCTGCTCGGCCCCGCCAACCGCGCGGCGCTCCTGGAAATGCTGGCGAAGATCGCGCGGGAGTTTTAGCTCCGCCGTCTCGACGCGCCATTGCGAGCGAAGCAATCCATGGTGCCGCACCAAAGCTGGATCGCTTCGTCGCGGCGCTCCTCGCAACGAGGACGGCCAGCGCTGCGGGCTAGTCCACCAATATCACCCGCACGTCATTGACATTGGTCAGCGTCGGGCCGGTGAGCAGGAGATCGCCGGTCTGCGAAAAGAAGCCGGTCGCGTCGTTGTTGGAAAGATAGGCCTTGGGATCGAGGCCGAGCGATTTCATCTTCGAAAACGTTGCGGCGTCGATCAGCGCCCCGGCCGGATCGCTGGCGCTGCCGGCACCGCCATCGGCGCCGTCGGTATCAGCGGCGAGCGCGGCGATGTCGGGCGTGTCCTTCAACATTTCTGCCAGCGCCAGCGCGTATTCCTGGTTGGGACCGCCCCGCCCGCTGCCCCGCACGGTGACGGTCAATTCGCCGCCGGAGAGAATGGCGATGCGCTTGCCTTCGTTGCGCGCCTGCAGCGCCATCCTGGCGTGCACGGCGGCGACGTCGCGGGCTTCACCTTCGAGATCGGCGCCGAGCGCGACGGTTTCGTAGCCGGCGTCCCTGGCAACCTTGACCGCCGCCTCGTGCGAGGCGTTTGGCCTGGCGATCAGCTCGAACCGAGCGCGGGCAAAGGCAGGATCGCCCGGCTTGCAGCTTTCGTTCCTGGGATCGTCGAGCGCGCGGCGCACGGCTTCGTCGATGGCAAGATCGTACTTCGCGACGATGGCGCGCGCATCGGCCAGCGTCGTGGGGTCCGGCACCGTAGGGCCGGAGGCGATCGCGGACGGATCGTCATGCGGCACGTCGGAGATCGCGAGTGTCACGATCTCGGCGGCGCGCTGCCCGGCACGCGCCAGCCGGCCGCCCTTGATGCGCGAGAGATGCTTGCGCACCACGTTCATCTCGCCGATCGGTGCGCCGGAGCGCAGCAGCGCGCGGTTGACCTGCTGTTTCTGTGTAAAGGAGACGCCTTCGACCGGCGCGATCCAGTTGGCGGAGCCGCCGCCGGTGAGCAATACCAGCAGCAGGTCGTCCGCGGTCGCCTCGGCCGCGAGCCGCAGCGTGTCGTCGGCGGCTTTCAGCCCGGCCTCGTCGGGTACGGGATGGCCGGCCTCGATCACCTTGATCCGCCGCGTCGGCAGGCCATGGCCGTGCCGGGTGGTGGCGAGGCCGACCAGGCGCGACGGATCGAGCTCGAGCCCGTCGAGATAATGCCGCTCGCAACTGACGGCCATCGCGGCTGCACCCTTGCCGGCGGCCAGGCAGATCACGCGGCCCTTCGGAAGCGGCGGCAGGTGCCGACCAAGAACCACATCGGGATGCGCAGCGGCGACCGCCGCATCAAAAATCGCGCGCAGGAGAGGGCGGCGGTCGGTCATCGTGTTCTGCCAGTGCGGAATCCAGGGAGCGGCCGTTATCCGATTTATCCGCGCAAAAGAAAACCCCCGCGAAACGAGGCTCGCGGGGGTGTTCGTTCTTGCCTATCGGCCGATAAGGGACGGTGATCAGCCGCCGACGTCGCCGGCGAGGACGTCTCCGAACAGTTCCCAGGTCTCGCCCTTGAACTTCATCAGTTGCAACTGCGAGAGCGGGGCGAAATCGGTCGCCGACGTGTTGACCTTGACGCCCGGCAGCAGGCCGCCAAGCTCCAGATCCTTGATGCTGGCCGCCTGCTTCATGACATTCTCGCGGGTCAGGTTGTCGCCGCAGTTCTTCAGCACGTGCACGAGGCCCTGGGCGACGATGTAGCCGTACATCACGCCGGAGTCGGCGCGATTGGCGTCGGGATAATATTTGTCCAGGAATTCATTCCATGCCTTCATCGCAGCGTCGGTCTTCCACTGCCCGTCGGTTGGATCCTTCAGATAGTTCGACGAGATGATGTCCTGACCGTTCTCGAAGCCGGCCGGCTTCATCACCGCACCTACGGAAGCGGAGACGTTGTTGAGAAAGTGCACCGGTTTCCAGCCGATCTCGGCGTTCTTCTTGATCGCCTGCGCCGCGAACTTGGGCGTAGTGATGTTCATGAATACGTCGGCGCCGGAGGCCTTGAGCTTGACGATGTGGCTGTCGATGGTCGGCTCGGACACCTCGTAGCTGTCTTCGATGACGATCATCGACGTCTTGGAGCCGAGTCCGTCCTTGAAGCCCTTGAGATAGTCCTTGCCGTAATCGTCGTTCTGGTAGAGCACGCCGATCTTGGCGTTCGGATAGTTCTTCAGGATGTATTTGGCGTAGATCTGGGTCTCGCTCTGGTAGTTCGGCTGCCAGCCCATGGTCCAGGGGAAGTCCTTCGGATCGTTCCACTTGGTGGCGCCGGTGGCGACGAACAGCTGCGGCACCTTTTTCTGGTTCATGTATTTCTGGATCGCCGAGTTCGGCGGCGTGCCCAATGGATTGAAGATCAGCAGCACTTCGTCGCTCTCCACCAGCTTGCGTGCCTGCTCCACCGTCTTGGGCGGCGAGTAAGCGTCGTCATAGGTGATGAAGTTGATCTTGCGGCCGTTGATGCCGCCTTCGGCATTGATCTTCTTGAAATAGGCTTCATGCGTCTTGCCGATCACGCCGTAAGCCGACGCGGCGCCCGAGTAAGGCATGATGTTGCCGATCTTGATTTCGGTGTCGGAGGCGCCGGTGTCGTATTTCTTCTGGGCAAAGGAAGGGCTGCTGGACGCAGCAAGCAATGCGAGGGCTGCCGAGATGGCTCCCAGCCGCAGTCCGTTGATGGGCATTCGTGTCTCCCTGGGGAAAGATGATTGTGTCTTGTTCTGCAGACAGGCGCTTTGTGGCCATTGCCGCCGATTGAATACCTTCTGCCTTCCGCCAGCAACAAAAAGCCCTCCGTGACGGGGTCACGGAGGGCCTGTTCTTTTGTCGCATGTGGCGGTGTGGTTAACCGCCCAGCGGAATATTAATTCGAGACGTCGCCGCTCATGACTTCGCCGAACAGTTCCCACTTCTCGCCCTTGAAGCGTTGCAGCTGCAACTGCGAGATCGGTGCGAAGTCGGTCGGCGAGGTATTGATCTTGACGCCCGGCAGCAGGGTGTCGGGCTCGAAGTCCTTGAGGCTCGCCGCCTGTTTCATGATGTTCTCGCGGGTAAGGTCGTCGCCGCACATCTGCAGCACCTTCACCAGCGTCTGGGCCGCGCCGTAGCCGTACACCACGGAACCGTCGATCTTGTTGCCTTCGGGGTAGTACTTCGCCAGGAAGTCGTAGAATTTCTTCATCCCGGGATCGTTGTCCCACTGCGGATCGGCGCCGTCCTTGGCATAGGCAGCCGAGATGATGCCTTGCGAGTTCTCGTAGCCCGCCGGCTTCATCACGCCGCCGACCGAGGCCGAGACGTTGGTGAGCAGGTGCAGCGGCTTCCAGTCGATCTCCGCGACCTTCTTGATCGCCTGGGCCGCGAACTTCGGCGTGGCGATGTTGATGAAGACGTCGGCGCCGGTCGCCTTGAGCTTGACGATGTGGCCGTCGATGGTCGGCTCGGAGGTCTCATAGCTCTCTTCCGCGACGATCATCGAGCCCTTGTCGCCGAAACCGTCCTTCAGGCCTTTGAGGTAATCCTTACCGAAGTCGTCGTTCTGGTAGAGGATGGCGACCTTGGCGCCCGGCTTTTCCTTGATCAGGTACTTTGCGTAGATCCGGGCTTCGCTCTGGTAGCTCGGCTGCCAGCCGATGGTCCACGGAAAATTCTTCGGATCGTTCCATTTGGTGGCGCCGGTCGCGACGAACAGCTGCGGCACCTTCTTGGAGTTCAGGTACTTCTGGATCGCGGTGTTGGACGGCGTGCCGAGCGGGTTGAACACGACGAGCACTTCGTCGCTCTCCACCAGCTTGCGCACCTGCTCGACCGCCTTCGGCGGCAAATAGGCGTCGTCGTAGGTGGTGAAGACGATCTTGCGGCCGTTGATGCCGCCCTCGGCGTTGATCTTCTTGAAATACGCCTCTTCGGTCTTGCCGATCACGCCATAGGCGGATGCCTGACCCGAATAGGGCATGATGTTGCCGATCCTGATTTCGGTGTCGCTGGCGCCGGTGTCGTATTTCTTCTGGGCCAGCGCGGTTCCGCCGGTGGCGACGAAGGTAACAAGCGCCGCCGATACTGCGGCCAGCCGCAGTTTCGCTTGGGTCGTCATAGATGCTCCTTGTTGTTGGTTCTTGCTCAGTTCACTTTCTGAGTTTGCCGATCAGTTGCTGGGCAACGATGGCCACCTGCCTGGCGCCGTGTGGCACGAGGAAGATCACGATAAACAGCAGAACGCCAAACACGGCGCCTGAGAGACCCTTGTTGATGCTCTCGGCGATGTTGGGCACGAAGATGATGAAGGCGGCGCCGACGAACGATCCCGGCAGCCAGCCGACGCCGCCGACCACCATGCCGAGGAACAGCGAGATGGCGAGGTTGATCGTGTAGGAGTCGGGGGCGACGAACGCCACCGCAATCGCGCTGAGGCCGCCGGCGACGCCGGTGATGCCGGCGGACACGCCGAACGCCAGCGTCTTGTAGAGTGCGACGTTGACGCCCATGGCGGACGCGGCGATCTCGTTGTCGCGGATCGCCATCATGGCGCGGCCCGAGCGCGAGCGCAGCAGGTTGATCGAGCCGACATAGATCGCCAGCGTGATGGCCAGCGTGAAGTAGTACAGCCACTTGTCCTGGCTGATCGGCAGGCCGAACGGCGCGTCCGGCTTGAGCACCACGAGACCCTGGACGCCGCCGGTCCAATGCTCGATGAAATGCAGCTTCAGCAGCTGCGGCATGGCGACCGCCAGCGCGAAGGTGGCGAGCGCAAGGTATATGCCGGACAACCGCAGCGCGGGCTTGCCGAACAGGAAGCCGGCGCCGAACGATACGATGCCTGCGATCGGCAGCGTCAGCGCGTAGTTCATGTTGGCGTGTTCCATCAGGACCGCCGAAGTGTAGGCGCCGATGGCGTAGAACGCGCTCTGGCCCAGCGAGAACTGGCCGGAGCCGCCGGTCAGGATGTTGAGCGCCAGCACCGCGACCCCGTAGATCATGACCATCGTCATCTGGAAAATGACGAAGTTCTTGACGAACAACGGAACAACGAGCAGCGCCGCCAGGATCACCAGCGAGGTGGTAGTCCCCAGCGTCATGGCGCGCTTCGGAACGGCCTCGACGGCGGGGGCTTCCGTGACGACGTCTTCTGCAGCTGCGCTCATGATCAGACTCGCTTGACAATGGCACGGCCGAACAGACCGGCAGGTTTGAACACAAGGACGGTGATGATCAGCGCCAGCGCGATCGGCAGTTTCAGCTCATTGCCCACGCCCGGGATGTAGGTGCCGGCGAGATTCTCGAACACGCCGACAAGAAAGCCGCCGATGACGGCGCCGAGCGGCGAGGTGAGACCGCCGAGCACGGCGGCGGCAAAGCCGTACACCAAAACGCCACCCATCATGTTCGGTTCGAGGAATACGACCGGCGCAATCAGCATGCCGGCGACCGCGCCGATCGCCGAGGCCATGCCCCAGCCGAGCGCGATCATCCAGCTTGTATTGATGCCGACGAGCCGCGCCGATTCCGGCAGCGCGGCTGCGGCACGCATCGCCAGGCCGATCCGGGTGAACTGGAAGAAGAGATAGAGGCCGGTCAGCATCAGCAGCGTGATGCCGATCATGCCGGCCTGGTGCGTGGAGATCAGCTGGCTGCCGAGGAATGGGCCGCTGCCGAACGGGGTCGGGTATGCCTTGATGGTGAAGTCCCAGATCAGTCCGGCCACCGAGTTGATGATGGCAAACAGCGCGATGAAGCCGGCGACGTTGGTCAGGACCGGGGCTTTCGCCAGCGGCTTGAACAGCAGCCTCTCGATCAGGATGCCGCCGAGAAACGAGAGAGCCAGGGTGATGAGGAAGGCAAGCAAATAGCTCAACCAATAGGTCTCCTCCCAGCCGAACCCGGTCTTGAACCATTGCATCAGCTGCCAGGACATGAAGGTCGAGAACATCGCCATTTCACCCTGGGCGAAATTCAGATGGTCGATCGCCTGAAAGATCATCACGACCGCCAGCGCCATGCAGGCATAGATCGCGCCGGTGGAGATGCCGGCCAGGACCTGATTGGTGAAGAGTTCCATTGTCCTGGCTCCGTCAGTAACCGAGATAAGATTTGCGGACGTCTTCGTTGTTGGCGATGTCCTTGGCCGCGCCGGACATCACGATGCGCCCGGTTTCGATCACATAGGCCTGGTCGGCGAGTTCGAGCGCGAGCTGCGCGTTCTGCTCCACGACCAGGATGGTGACCTTGTCCTCGCGGTTGATCTTGCCGAGGATTTTGAAGAGATCGCGCACGATCAGCGGCGCCAGCCCGAACGACGGCTCGTCCAGCAGCATCAGGCGGGGCCGCAGCATCAGCGCGCGGGCGACCGCCAGCATCTGCTGCTCGCCGCCCGACAGCGTGCCGGCCTGCTGGGTGTAGCGTTCCCTCAGCACCGGGAAGTGCGCATACATGCGCTCGATGTCGGAAACGATGCCGGCGGTGTCCCTGCGCGAGATCGCGCCGAGCTGCAGGTTTTCCTCCACCGTCATGGTGGTGAAGGTGCCGCGGCCCTGCGGCACGTGGGCAATGCCAAGCCGCACGATGCTTTCGGTCGAGCGGTTGTTGAGCGCCGCGCCTTCGAATTCGATCGCGCCGGTCGAGCGCACCATGTTGCAGATCGCCCGCAGCGTGGTGGTCTTGCCGGCGCCGTTGGCGCCGAGCAGCGTGGTGAGCGAGCCCTCGTTGAGCGAGAAGTTGAGGCCGTGCAGGGCCTGCACCTGACCGTAATAGGCGCGCAGGTCCTTGACGTTGAGCATCGCGGTCATTGGTCCTTGCTCCCGAGATAGGCCTTGATCACGTCGGGGTTGGCCTGCACCTGGGCCGGCGTTCCCTCGGCCAGCTTGCGGCCGAAATTGAGCGCCACGACGTGGTCGGCGATCGACATCACGAGACCCATGTGGTGCTCGACCAGCAGCACCGTCATGTGGCGTTCGTCGCGAATGCGGCGAACGAGATCGCCGAGCACATAGACTTCCTCGTGGTTGAGGCCGCCGGCGGGCTCGTCGAGCAGGAGGATTTTCGGATCGGCCGCGAGCGCGCGCGCCAGTTCGACGCGCTTCTGGGTGCCGAAGGGCAGGCCCGAGACCACGGTGTGAGCGACATTCTCGAGATCGAGATAGGCGAGAATCTCGTGCACCTTCTTGTTGATCTCGGCTTCGCCCTGGCGGACCCAGGCGAGCCTGAGGGAGTCGCTGACGATGTCCGAGGAGCTGCGCGCGTGGCAGCCGATGCGGACATTGTCCATCACGGAAAGATTGGGAAACAGCGCGACGTTCTGGAAGGTGCGGCCGATGCCGATCTCGGCGATCTTGTGCGCCGGGCGCGTCAGGATGCTGGTGCCTTCCATCAGGATGTCGCCGGAAGACGGCTGGTAGAGGCGGGACAGGCAGTTGAACAGCGTGGTCTTGCCGGCGCCATTCGGACCGATCAAGCCGAGGATCTGCCCCTTTTGCATGTCGAAAGAGACGCCATTCAAGGCGATGATGCCGCCGAACACGACGCTGACGTCGCGAACCGCGAGCAGGGGGGCGTTGCCGTGCGCGAGCTGTGCCTGCGTCATATTGCTGCGCCCATCGCAATCGGGCCCAGGCATACTCGCCAATTCATCCGCCGCTCGCATGCGCAACGGCTATCGGATCCCCTCGACAACACGCGTCCTCCCTCCCTTGGCCTTCTTGCTTTCTTCTTTTTTTGCTGTCGCAACGACGCCGCCCAGCGCCGCTTCGATGTTCCTTACCATCGCGACCATACGCGGTCCAATGTCGTTGACCAGCCGGTCTTCCGTGAAGCGGAAAGCGGGCGCGCCACAGTTGAAGGCATAGGGTCCCGTTCCGTCGTTCAGTTTCAGAGCGACGCCGACCGCGTGCACGTCGTCCTGCCATTCGCCGGCCGAAATCGCGAAGCCGTGGCGGGCCACCATCTCGCCGGAGCGCTCGATGCCGTCGCGGACCTTGGGCCAGCGGCTGCCGTAATGTTCGCGCAGTTCGCGCAGCAGCGCGGTGCGCTCTTCCGGCGGCAGCGCCCAGATATAAGCGCGGCCCATGGCGGTGGTTGCAATCGGTATCCGCGAACCGACGTCGAGCTGAACGCCGAGGGTCAGCCCGTTACGGCTCTGCCCGAAATAGATCATGGAAAGACGGTCGCGCGCGCCGACCGCCACCGCGCCGCCGGTCTCGCGCATCACTTCCTCGCGGAAGGCTTCCGACAGATGCCTGACCCCCAGATTTGCCAGAGCGGCATACCCGAGCGCCATGGCTGAGGGCGCGAGCTGATACTTTTCGAAGCGCGGGACAGGTGTAAGGTATCCCAGCTTTGTCAGCGTATAGGTGAGCCGTGAAACCGTCGGCTTTGGTAATTTGGTACGAGCGGCAAGCTCTTGGTTGCCAAGCAGCCCGTCATTGGCATGGAACGCGCGCAGCACATCCAGACCGCGCGAAAGCGCGACGACGAAGCTGCGATCGGTCGCCACTTTCTTGGCTGGACGCTTCACATTCCCTGCTTGAATTTCTGTCTCGTTGACAACGGACGTGCTTCAAAATAACCCTCCGTGTCAAGATGTGGAATTTAATTTCGCATTGCGAAACTAACTTCCGGCGCAGCGGCTGAACGCAATTCGTGCAGCTACTCAACGCAAGTCTAGCAAACGAAGAAAAGATTCAGGGAGAGTCTCGTGAACGCAGTGGTCAAGCTCGAACGTCATGACGTCATCGGCATCGTCACGGTGGACAGCCCTCCCGTGAACGCGCTGAGCGCCGCCGTGCGCGGCGGCATCTTCGACTGCATGAAGGAAGCGATCGCCGACGACGGCATCAAGGCGATCGTGCTGACCTGTGCCGGCCGCACCTTCATCGCCGGCGCCGACATCACCGAATTCGGCAAGCCGCCGAAACCGCCCGGCCTGCACGAGGTGCTGGCGCTGATGGAAAATTCTCCCAAGCCGATTGTTGCCGCCATTCACGGCACCGCGCTCGGCGGCGGCCTGGAGGTCGCGCTGGCATGCCATTACCGCGTGGCGGTCAAGGATGCGAAGCTTGGCCTGCCCGAAGTGAAGCTCGGCCTGCTCCCCGGCGCGGGCGGAACGCAGCGTCTGCCGCGCGCGGTCGGTCCGGAACTCGCGGTCAAGATGATCGTCACCGGCGATCCGATCGGCGCGCCGGAAGCGCTCAAGGCCGGTCTGATCGAGGAGATCGTGGAAGGCCCGGCCTCCGGCGGCGAAGCCTTTGCGCGCAAGCTGGTCGCCGAGAAGCGCCCGCTGCGCAAGCTGCGCGACGATGACTCCAAGCTCGCCGCGGCCAAGGCCGACATCTCGATCTTCACCAATGCGGTGGCTGCGCTCACCAAGAAGGCCCGCGGCCTGGAAGCCCCGTTCGCTGCGGCCGATGCCGTGCGCGCCGCCATCGAGCTGCCGTTCGACGAAGGCCTGAAGAAGGAGCGCGAGGGTTTCCTCAAGCTGGTCTCGTCCGACCAGTCCAAGGCGCAGCGCTATGCCTTCTTCGCCGAGCGCGAGGCTTCCAAGATCGCGGGCGTTCCCGACGGCACCAAGCCGCGCAAGGTCGACCGCGTCGCCATCATCGGCGCCGGCACCATGGGCGGCGGCATCGCGATGTCCTTTGCCAATGCCGGCATCCCCGTCACGCTGATCGAGACCAGCGACGAGGCGCTCAAGCGCGGCATGGGCATCATGCAGAAGAACTGGGAAGCGACCGCCGCGCGCGGCGGCATTCCGGCGGATGCGCCCGCCAAGCGCATGGCGCTGATCGACGGCAAGGTCGGCCTGGAGAACGTCAAGGACGCCGACCTGGTGATCGAAGCCGTGTTCGAAACCATGGCGGTGAAGAAGGATGTGTTCGGTGCGCTCGACCAGCACGCCAAGCCTGGCGCCGTGCTCGCCAGCAACACCTCCTATCTGAACATCGACGAGATCGCGAAAGTGACCGGGCGTCCGCAGGACGTGCTCGGCATGCACTTCTTCTCGCCGGCCAACGTCATGAAGCTCTGCGAGATCGTTCGCGCCGACAAGACCGCGCCGGACGCGCTCGCCACCGCAGTCGCCATTTCGCGCAAGATCGCCAAGGTTCCGGCGGTGGTCGGCGTCTGCGACGGCTTTGTCGGCAACCGCATGCTGGCCCAGCGCGGCAAGCAGTCCGAGAAACTGCTGTTCGAAGGCGCGCTGCCGCAGCAGGTCGACGCCGTCGTCACCAAGTTCGGCATGCCGATGGGTCCGTTCGCGATGAGCGACCTCGCCGGCCTCGACATCGGCTGGCGCTCGCGCAAGGACCGCGGCATCAAGTCGGAAATCGCCGATGCGCTCTGCGAAGCCGGCCGCTTCGGCCAGAAGACCGCCAAGGGCTATTACAAGTACGAGGGCGGCTCGCGCTCGCCGCTGCCCGATCCCGATGTCGAGAAGCTGATCGACGAGACCCTGCAGAAGCTCGGCAAGAAGCGCCGCAACATCAGCGACGACGAAATCCTCGAGCGCATGATGTACCCGATGATCAACGAGGGAGCGAAGATCCTCGAGGAAGGCATCGCGGCGCGCCCGAGCGATATCGACGTGATCTGGCTCTATGGCTATGGCTGGCCGATCTACCGCGGCGGCCCGATGTTCTGGGCCGACACCGTCGGCCTCAAGCACATCGCCGATCGTCTCTCCTACTACGCCAAGGAGACCAACGATCCTTCGCTGGAGCCGGCGCCGCTGCTCAAGCGTCTGGCGGCCGCGGGCGGCACCTTCGCCTCGCTCGCCGCGCCGTCGAAGGCGGCTTGATGGGCCACGAGTGCCACCACATGTCATTCCGGCATGCGCGAAAGGCGCGGGCCCGCAATCCATACTCCGATGCTGGTTATGGATTCCGGGCTCTCGCTTCGCGCGCCGCGGAATGACGAACTCAGGCAAGTAAGCTGAGACCCGCATGACCCGTCCCGGCGAACAATATTATCCGCAAGGCGTCCGCTGGGACGACGCCATCGAGCGCGGCACGCTGCCCGATCTGCTGTCGAAAGCGGCCGCCGAATATGCCTCGCGCCCGGCGCTCGAATTCCGCGACCGGCCGATCAGCTACGCCGAGCTGGAAGCAAAGGTCGAACGCGCCGCCAGCGCCTTCCTGCGCGCCGGCTATGGCAAAGACAAATCCGTCGCGCTGTTTCTCGGCAACACGCCGGATCACCCGGTCAACTTCTTCGGTGCGCTGAAGGCCGGCGCCCGCATCGTGCATCTGTCGCCGCTCGACGGCGAGATCGCGCTGTCGCACAAGCTCACCGACTCCGGCGCGCGCATCCTCGTCACCAGCAATCTGTCGGCGCTGTTGCCGACCGCCCTGAAGTTTCTCGACAAGGGTCTGCTCGACCGGCTGATCGTCTGCGAGGACGACGACTGGGGCAAGGTCGGCACGCCGCAGACCGCGCTGCCGGACAACCCGGCGATCGTCACCTGCAGGCAATTCGTCGACGGCGCGACCAAGCCCTCCGTCTGGCCCGCGATCGACGTCGAGGACGTCGCGCTGCTGCAATATACCGGCGGGACCACCGGCCTTCCCAAGGGCGCCATGCTCAGCCACGGCAACCTCACGGCGGCGGTGTCGATCTACGACGTCTGGGGCAAGCCGGCGCGCGCCGAGCGCAACGCCATCGAGCGCGTGATCTGCGTGCTGCCGCTGTTCCATATCTACGCGCTGACGGTGGTGCTGCTGTCGTCCCTCCGCCGTGGCAATCTGATCTCGCTGCACCAGCGTTTTGACGTCGAAGCCGTGATGCGCGACATCGAGACCAAGCGCGCCACCTATTTCCCGGGCGTTCCAACGATGTGGATTGCCATCGCCGCATTGCCCGATCTCGACAAGCGCGATCTGTCCTCGCTGGTCAGCGTCGGCTCGGGCGGTGCGCCGTTGCCGGTCGAGGTCGCGCGCATCCTCGAGCAGCGCGTCGGCATGAAGCTGAAGAGCGGCTGGGGCATGACCGAAACCTGCTCGCCCGGCACGGCGCATTCGAAGGAAGGTCCTGACAGGCCCGCCTCGATCGGGATGATGCTGCCCGGCATCGAGATGGACGTGGTGTCGCTGGACGACCCGACGAAACTGATGCCGGTGGGCGAAACCGGCGAAATCCGCATCCGGGGGCCGAACGTCACCAAGGGCTACTGGAACCGGCCGAAGGAGACCGCGGAGTCCTTTGTCGGCGACCGCTTCCTCACCGGCGACATCGGCTACATGGACGCCGACGGTTATTTCTACCTGGTCGACCGCAAGAAGGACATGATCATCTCCGGCGGCTTCAACGTCTATCCGCAGATGATCGAGCAGGCGATCTACACGCATCCTTCCGTGCAGGAAGTGCTCGTCATCGGCATTCCCGACGACTACCGCGGCGAGGCGGCCAAGGCCTTTGTCTCGCTGCGCGCCGGCGCCGCGCCCTTCACCATCGACGAGCTGCGCATGTTTCTCTCCGGCAAGCTTGGCAAGCACGAACTGCCGGTGGCGGTCGAATTCGTCAAGGAATTGCCGCGCACGCCGGTCGGCAAACTGTCGCGCCACGAGTTGCGCAAGACGCAGCCGGCCCCAGTAACCCAGTCCAAGGCTGCATCAGGCTAGAAAGCTTCACACAGGAGGATCCGATGGATCTCGCTTTTACCAAGGAAGAGCAGGCGTTTCGCGAGGAAGTGCGGCAGTTTTTCAAGGACAACGTGCCGCCGGAGACCCGCCGCAAGCTGGTCGAGGGCCGTCATCTCTCCAAGGACGAGATGGTCACCTGGTGGCGCATCCTCAACAAGAAGGGCTGGGGCGTCTCGCACTGGCCGAAGGAATATGGCGGCACCGGCTGGAGTTCGGTGCAGCATTACATCTTCAACGAGGAGCTGCAGTCCTATCCGGCGCCGGCGCCGCTCGCCTTCGGCGTCAGCATGGTCGGCCCGGTCATCTACACTTTCGGCAACGAAGAGCAGAAGAAAAAGTATCTGCCGCGCATCGCCAATGTCGACGACTGGTGGTGCCAGGGCTTTTCGGAGCCCGGATCCGGTTCTGACCTTGCCTCGCTGAAGACCAGGGCCGAGCGCAAGGGCGACAAGTGGATCATCAACGGCCAGAAGACCTGGACCACGCTCGCCCAGCACGCCGACATGATCTTCTGCCTCTGCCGCACCGACCCCTCCGCGAAGAAGCAGACCGGTATCTCCTTCATCGTGTTCTCGATGAAGAGCAAGGGCGTCACCGTCCGCCCGATCCAGACCATCGACGGCGGCGTCGAGGTCAACGAGGTGTTCTTCGACGACGTCGAAGTGCCCTACGAGAACCTCATCGGCGAGGAGAACAAGGGCTGGGACTACGCGAAGTTCCTGCTCGGCAATGAGCGCACCGGCATCGCCCGCGTCGGCATGTCCAAGGAGCGCATCCGCCGCATCAAGGACCTCGCCTCGAAGGTTGAATCCAACGGCCGGCCTGTCATCGAGGATCCCGGCTTCCGCGAAAAGCTCGCGGCCTGTGAGATCGAGCTGAAGGCGCTCGAGCTCACCCAGCTGCGCGTCGTCGCCGACGAGAACAAGCACGGCAAGGGCAAGCCCAACCCGGCGTCCTCGGTGCTGAAGATCAAGGGCTCGGAGATCCAGCAGACCACCACCGAACTGCTGATGGAAGTGATCGGCCCGCTCGCCGCGCCGTTCGACGTTCACGGCGAGGACGGCTCCAACGAGGCCATGGACTGGACCGCGCAGATCGCGCCGACCTACTTCAACTACCGCAAGGTCTCGATCTACGGCGGCTCCAACGAGATCCAGCGCAACATCATCGCCAAGGCGGTGCTGGGGCTGTGAGCGGCCACACACGTGTCGTCATGGCCGGGCTTGTCCCGGCCATCCACGTGTTGACGCGCGAAGAACCTGGATGCCCGGCACGAGGCCGGGCATGACGATGAATAAGAATAGCCGGAGAGAGCAAGCAAGATGGATTTTGATTTGTCCGAGGAGCAGCGGCTTCTCAAGGAAAGCGTCGATGGTCTCCTGACGGACTCCTACGATTTCGACGCCCGCAAGAAGTACATGAAGGAGAAGGGCGGCTGGAGCAAGGCCGTGTGGGGCAAGCTTGCCGAGCAGGGCCTGCTCGGTCTTCCCTTCGCGGAGGCCGATGGCGGCTTCGGCGCCGGCGGCGTCGAAACCATGATCGTGATGGAAGCGCTCGGCAAGGCGCTGGTGCTGGAACCGTATCTGGCGACCGTCGTGATCGGCGGCGGTTTCCTGCGCCATGGCGGAACCGATGCGCAGAAGGCGGCTCACGTTCCCGGCATCATCGACGGCAGCAGGACGTTTGCCTTCGCGCAGCTCGAAAAGAACTCGCGCTACGATCTCCACGACGTCGTCACGACCGCCAAGAAGAAGGGCGATGGCTGGGTCATCGACGGCGAAAAATTCGTCGTCCTCAACGGCGAGAACGCCGACACCTTGATCGTGACGGCACGCACCAAGGGCGAGCGCCGCGACAAGACCGGCATCGGCGTATTCCTGGTGCCGGCGAATGCCGATGGCATCACCAAGAAGTCGTACCCGACCCAGGACGGCCTGCATGCCGCGGACATCACTTTCACCGGCGTCGAGGTCGGGGCGGATGCCGCGATCGGCAACCCCGACGATGGCCTCGCGTTGATCGAACGCGTCGTCGACGACGCCCGCATGGCGCTGTGTGCCGAAGCGGTCGGCCTGATGGACGAGTCGCTCAAGACCACCGTCGAGTACATCAAGACGCGCAAGCAGTTCGGCGTTGCCATCGGCACGTTCCAGAGCCTGCAGCACCGCGCGTCCGACATGTTCGTCGCCGTCGAGCAGGCCCGCAGCATGTCGATGTTCGCCACCATGGCGTCGGAGTACGACGACCCCGGGGAGCGGGCGACGGCGATTGCGGCTGCCAAGGTGCAGATCGGAAAGTCGCTGAAGTTCGTCGGCCAGCAGTCGATCCAGCTCCACGGCGGCATCGGCATGACCATGGAGGCCAAGATCGGCCACTATTTCAAGCGGCTGACCATGATCGAGAACACCTTTGGCGACACCGACTATCACCTCCGCCGCGTCACCGAGGCAGGCGGGCTGATCTAACTCTTTCCTTCCGCCATTCCGGGGCGCGCAAGCGCGTTTCGGCCTCACCCTATCCGCGTCATGGCCGGGCTTGTCCCGGCCATCCACGTCTTGGCCGCAGCGAACAAAGAACGTGGATGCCCGCGACAAGCCCGGGCATGACGGAGAACAAGAATCAAGGGAGCAGACATGAAAAACACCCCGTTCGACCTCACCGGCACCGTCGCCGTCATCACCGGCTCCAGCCGCGGCATCGGCCGCGCCTCGGCGGAGCTGCTGGCCAAGCTCGGCGCCAAGGTCGTGATCTCCAGCCGCAAGGCCGACGCCTGTCACGAGGTCGCCGAAGGCATCAGGAAAAGCGGCGGCGACGCCCATGTCATTCCCTGCAATATCTCGCGCCTCGACGAGGTGAAGGCGCTGATCGCGGGCACCACCAAGCACTACGGCAAGGTCGACATTCTCGTCTGCAACGCGGCGGTCAATCCGTACTACGGCCCGTTGCTCGACATCACGGACGAAGCGTTCGACAAGATCATGGGCTCCAACGTCAAGAGCAACATCTGGCTCTGCGCGGCGGCGATCCCGCAGATGGCCGAGCGCGGCAAGGGCTCGGTCGTCATCATCTCCTCGATCGGCGGCCTGCGCGGCTCGACCGTGATCGGGGCCTACGGCATTTCGAAAGCCGCCGACTTCGGCCTGTGCCGGAGTCTCGCCGGCGAGTGGGGACCGAAGGGCGTGCGCGTCAACTGCGTCGCGCCGGGCCTGATCAAGACCGATTTTGCCCGCGCGCTGTGGGAGGACGAAGATCGCCTGAAGCGCCGCACCGCCACCACGCCGCTGCGCCGCATCGGCGAGCCCGACGAAATCGCGGGCGCCGTGGCCTATCTGGCATCCGATGCCTCCACCTTCATGACCGGCCAGACCATCGTGGTCGACGGCGGCGTGACGACAGCGTCGGTGTAGCAGGCGTCTCCGGCGGTCGGCCCCGCGTCGCCCGTCCGCACCGGGCATGGAAGGAGCCCGATTTAGCCAGCCTTGACCTTCCCTTCCCGATCCTCTTTCTTCCCCGGACACAAGAACCTCCCGGGAAGAAGCCCCCATGTCCTTTGTCCTCGCCATCGATCAGGGCACCACGTCCTCCCGCGCCATCGTGTTCCGCAGCGACATCTCGATCGCCGCCACCGCGCAGCAGGAATTCCCGCAGCATTTTCCGGCCTCCGGCTGGGTCGAGCACGAGCCGGAGGACATCTGGACCTCGACCGTCATCACCTGCCGCGACGCGCTGGAGAAGGCCGGGCTGAAGGCGAAAGACATCGCCGCGATCGGCATCACCAATCAGCGCGAGACCACCGTGGTGTGGGACCGCGCCACCGGCAAGGCGATCCACCGCGCCATCGTCTGGCAGGACCGCCGCACATCGGACATCTGCGCCAGGCTGAAGAGCGAAGGCCACGAGCCGGCGATCTCCAAGAAGACCGGCCTGATCATCGACCCCTATTTCTCCGGCACGAAGGTCGCCTGGATCCTCGACCACGTCCCTGGCGCGCGCGAACGCGCCGAGCGCGGCGAGCTCATGTTCGGCACCATCGACTGCTACCTGATGTGGCGGCTGACCGGCGGCAAGGCGCATGTCACCGATGCCACCAACGCCTCGCGGACGCTGCTGTTCAACATTCATACCGGCGAGTGGGACGACGATCTCCTGAAGATCATCCGCGTGCCACGCTCGATGCTGCCCGAGGTGAAGGATTCGTCCGCGAGGTTCGGCGAGAGCGATCCGGCCCTGTTCGGTGGCCCGATCGTCATCTCGGGCATTGCCGGCGACCAGCAGGCCGCCACCATCGGCCAGGCCTGCTTCGAGCCCGGCATGATCAAGTCGACCTACGGCACCGGCTGCTTCGCGCTGCTCAACACCGGCACCACGCCGGTCGCCTCGAAGAACAAGCTGCTCACCACCATCGCCTATCAGCTGGGCGGAAAACGCACCTACGCGCTGGAAGGCTCGATCTTCGTCGCCGGCAGCGCCGTGCAATGGCTGCGCGACGGCCTCGGCATCATCAGGAACGCCGCCGAGACCGGCCCGCTCGCCGACAAGTCCGATTCCATGCAGAGCGTCTATCTGGTGCCGGCCTTTGTCGGCATGGGCGCGCCCTACTGGAATCCGAACGTGCGCGGCGCGCTGTTCGGCCTCACCCGCAACACCGGCCCCGCCGAGCTTGCACACGCCGCGCTGGAGAGCGTCTGCTACCAGACCTACGATCTGCGCGAAGCCATGCGCGCCGACTGGCCCGGCGAGAAGGCCGCCAACGTGCTGCGCGTCGACGGCGGCATGACCGCGTCAGACTGGACCATGCAGCGCCTCGCCGACCTGCTCGATGCCCCGGTCGACCGCCCCGTGATCCAGGAGACGACCGCGCTGGGCGCGGCCTATCTTGCCGGCCTGCAGGCCGGCGTCTATCCCGAACCGCAAAGATTCGCCGACAACTGGCGCCTCGAACACCGCTTCAAGCCGGCGATGAGCGCAGCGACGCGCGAGCGCAAGCTGAAGGGATGGGCGAGGGCGGTAAGGGGCGTGCTCGCGAGCGATGAGGGGTAGTAGCTCCGCCGTCATGGCCGGGCCTGTCCCGGCCATCCACGTCCTTGCTTCCCCGCCATGGCCAAGACTGGATGCCCGGGACAAGCCCGGGCATGACGAATGGAGAAGGCGCAACCATGATCCTCCCCGACGGCTACTCCGACGTCGCCGCCGGCAAGATCGGCGCCGTCGTAAACGCATCTCGAAATGACCGAACGTCCGGCGTTGTCGCCGATACTACCCGGCCCGTGGATGCTGCGCCATGTCGGGCGGCCCGACCTCGCAGGGCACCGCGACCTCTACCGCCGCGTCGGCGAGGAATGGCTGTGGTTCTCCCGCATCCGCGCGGCCGACGACAAGCTGACGGCGAGGCTGCACCATCCGCTGGTCGAAACCCACGCGCTCGTTGCCGACCACCGCGGCGAAGGCTTGCTCGAACTCGATTTCCCCATTGAGTAGCCTTTCGCCGCAGCAAAGCTGTCATCACCGGGCTTGTCCCGGTGATCCACGTCTCTAAGCTCTCGGTATGCAAAGACGTGGATGGCCGGGACAAGCCCGGCCATGACGCGTGAACGAGCAGGGCACAAGCAACATGTTCCTCATCGGCCAATACGATTCCCCCTTCGTACGCCGCGTCGCCATCGCGATGCGGCTCTACGGCATCTCTTTCGATCACAAGCCGTGGTCGACCTTCGGCGACGCCGACAAGATCGCGCCATATAATCCGCTGCGCCGCGTGCCGGCGCTGGTGCTCGACAACGGCGAGGCGCTGATCGAGAGCATGGCGATCCTGGACTACCTCGACGAAACGGTCGGCCCGGAGCGGGCGATGCTGCCGCCGCGCGGCGAGGCCAGGCGCCGGCAGCTGCGGCTCTGTGCGCTTTCGACCGGGCTCGGCGACAAGGCGGTCAGCCTCGTCTATGAGCGCGTGCTGCGCAAGGAGCAGCTCAAGCTGTGGGTCGAGCGCTGCGAGGCGCAGATCGGCGGCGTCCTCGCCGTGCTGGAAGCGGAACGCGCGGCGGCGAAGACGCCGTATCTGTTCGGCGAGCGCATCGGGCACGCCGACGTGGCGGTCGCCTGCGTGCTGCGCTTCACAAGCGAGGCGCATGCGGCGCTGTTCGATGCCGCGCGGTATCCAGCGCTCGTGGCCCATGCCGCGCGATGCGAGGCGATGGAGCCGTTCCAGGAGATCGTGCAGCCGCTGGCGCCGCCAGGCGGCGATTGAGAATTTAGGTTCCTGCATACATAAGTAGATAGCGGGCCTAGGAAGAATGTCTGGGGTATCAGGCGGTTGCGATGGCGCGCACGGCGGGGCCAGATCATTTCCCCGTAAATTTACGGTGCCACCCGGCGCAACCGGCCCCGCGTCTTCCGCGATAGTGGAACGCTTCGATCGATGGTAGTTAGCCCGCGCGGAGAAGAGGCGCCTCCTGCCGCCATCACCTGATGCGCTACTGGCAGAGGCGCCAGAGGCAGGCCGCGCCCCAATTGGCTCGCACCTGCTTCGTCACGGCCTGCAATGCAACGCTTTATCGAAGAGCAGAACATAGCCGGTCTCGAGCGTCTGCTCGCAACCGAGGCGCTGTCGGACCGATCGCGTCACCTGCTCGAAGGGCAATGGCTCGCGGCGCAGCGCCGGCTGGCGACCCTGATGGCCGCGAATGCCGGATTCAAATCGCGGGGACGGATGGCGCGGGAACGGGCGGCACCGCAGTTTTCGCCGAAACTCACCGGCCGGTTTCTCCGGCAGTTCGAGGCCACGCCCATGCCGCTGCTGCTGCTCGATCCGGGTCCCGGCCTGCATATCGTCGACGCCAACCACGACTACACCTCGGCGACGATGACCGATGCCGGCAGGGTCGCCGGCCAAAAGCTGTTCGACGTGTTTCCCGATAATCCCGGCGATCCCTTTGCCGATGGCGCCGCCAACCTCTTCGACTCTCTCCGCATCGTCACCGAGACCGGCCGATCGCACGCCATGGCGGTGCAGCGCTACGACGTCCGCGGCCCGACGGGACGGTTCGTCGAGCGTCACTGGCAGCCGTTCAACAGCCCGGTGTTCGACGCGCATGGCGAACTGGCTTTCATCCTCCATCGTGCGCTCGACGTGTCGGCCCGGTTTTCCGCAGCGGGCCGGGGCGCCAGCCCACATGCCCCCCGCGTCCGTGTCGGCCTGGCGGAACGGGATTGGCCCTTTCCGGTTGAAGACGGCAAGGTCACGCTGGATTGAATTTGGCGGCGGTGACGCCGCCGCTACAGTCGATGCGGGAGATGTCGCGAGGAAGCCGGGATGAAACTCACCCACATATCTGCCGGAGCGATGGCTTCGATGATCGCCGGAGCACTGATTCTGCCGGCCGCGCCCGCCACGGCGCAAACCTACGATCCAGCCTATCCGGTTTGCCTGCAGGTCTATCAGGGATTTGTCGATTACTATTTCGAATGCGCCTACCAGACGATGGGGCAGTGCCAGGCGTCGGCATCGGGCCGCTCGGCCTCCTGCGTGGTCAATCCCTATTACAAGGGACCGAAGGGCAAGCGCAGCAGGAAGCAGCCGAGGCCGGCGGGATATTAGCTGCAAACGAGCGCGGCTCTACGAACTGCCGCTGGCCAAGCCCTGGGCCGGAAACTTCGCCTCGACCAGCTGCGGAATCTTCCGGATCAGCCCGCCAAGCTCGCCTGACGTCAGCAGCAGGACGACGTCGTCCGCGCGCAGCATGCCGCCGAGCCGCTGCAACGCGTCTTCCGGATCATTGATCGCTTCCGCATCGAAATTCGCCGCCCTCGTGCGCGCGACGATCTCCTCCTGCGTCAGCTGCGCATGCGTGGCCGCGCCCTGGGAGGCCGGCTCGAAGATGTAGACCTTCGATGCTCCCGCAAACACATCGTCATATGCCGCAATGGCGGCGCGATTGCGCCAGGTGAAGGTGTGCGGCTCGAACACGACGATCAGCCGCCGGTCCGGGAAGTGCAGCGTGGTCGCGGCGATAGCGCTCCTGGCCTTCTCGTACGACGAGCCAAACCCTTCGTAGACAGGTACGCGCGACGACGGCGAGAGCAGTTCCATGCGGCGCTTCACGCCCTGGAAGGTGCGGATGCCGTCGCTCACTTCCGCCGGCGTCACCAATTTCTTCTCCAGCAGCATGGCGCTGACGCCGACGATATTGTCGATGTTGTGATCGCCGAGCATGCGGGTCGAGAGGCGCGCGATCTTCTCGCCGCCGCGCATCAGGTCGAATGTTGTTTCCGCGCCGCGCTCGATGTTGGCGGCATGCCAATGCGCCTTGTCGCCCAACGCGTAGAAGACGATGCGGCAGGCAAGGTCGTTTGCCAATGCCCGCGCGTATTGCTCGTGGCTGTTGACGACCAGCAGGCCATCCGATGGCAGCGAGCCGAGCAGCGTCCGAAACGGCGCCAGGTAGTCCGCATGCGTCGGGAACACGTTGATGTGGTCGTGGGTCGCCGACGTCAGCAGCACGTTGCGGGCGTTGTAGAGCAGGAATTTTGAGCGGTCGTCCCAGTTCGACGCCGGGTACTCGTCGCCTTCCAGCACGAAGGTCGGCCCCTTGCCGTGATGGGCGTGCGTCTCGAGGCCGTTGGTGATCTCGCCGATGAAGTAGCTCGGGTCCTTGCCCGAGTGCCTGAGGCACCATGCCAGCATCGCCGTGCAGGTCGATTTGCCGTAGCTTCCGGCCACGACAACTGTCTCGGAACCAGTCGTCATGTCGTGCAGCAAATCGGCAAACGAGCGCACCGGCTTGCCGCTCGCCATGGCGGCGCGAACTTCCTCGTTGCTTTCGGGGACGAGCTTGGCGTTCTTGCCGATCACGATGACGTCGGCATCGTCAGGCAGGTTCTCCTTGCGGTAACCCGCCGCGAACGGGATGTTCTCGTTCTTCAGATAGTCGCTCACCGGCGGATAGAATCCTTCGTCCGACCCGGTGATCCGCACGCCCATCTGCCGCAGCAGCAGCGCGACCGCGCTCATGCCCTTGCCGGCGATGCCAATGAAATGCGCCTTGGAGTAGTTCATCGATCCCTCAAACGGCAGCCGTCACCGCGGCTGGCCGGAGAACGCCTGACGCAGCGCCGACAATCGGTCAAGGGCCGCTTGCGGCAGCGGGCCGTTTTCAGCCGCGGCCGGCGCGTCCTCGAACTGCTGCGGCGTCGCCATGCCCACCGCGCCGCAGCCAAAGCCCGGCGCCGGGACCTTCACGCTCCGCGTCCGCGAATCGAGCCGCGTCGCCGGCGGACCGCTTCGCTTCGCTCGCAATGACGGAAAGCTACCCCTTCTTGGGCCGCATCGGCTCGGGCGTGTCCGGTTGCTGCAGCGGGTGCGCCGTGGCAAATTCCGGCAGCGCCATTGCGGTCTCGAAGATGCGTCTTGCCGTCGGCCAGCGGTCGAGCGGCATTTGCTGCATCACCGCCAACGTCGCGTGGCCGGCCAGGCAGATGTCGGCCATGGTCGGCATATCGCCGTGACAGAACTTTCCGGTCGCCTTGCTGCCGGCCAGATGGCCCTCCAGCGCGGTCATCGTCTCGACGATCCAGTGCCGCCGCCACGCGTTCTGCTGCTCGTCGCGCAGATTGAGCTCGCGGTCGAGATAGCGGCGCACCCGCGGCACCAGCAGCGGATGGCCCTCGCAGGCCACCATCAGCGCCAACGCCCGCACCCGTGCGCGGCCGTTGGCGTCGGCCGGCAGGATCGGCGGGGAAGGATATTTTTCCTCCAGGTATTCCAGAATGGCGAGCGACTGGAACAGCACGGTGCCGTCGTCCTCCACCAGCGCCGGCAGCGCCATCTGCGGATTGATGCGGCGGAATTCGTCGGTGTGGTGCGCATCGGTATCGAGGTCGACGAACACGACCTCGGTCGGCAGCTTCTTCAGGTTGAGCGCGATGCGCACGCGAAAGCTCGCCTGCGATCGCCAGAAGGAGAAGAACTTCATGAGGGCCTCCATACTTCCCTTTCTCCCACACGGGAACAAGGGAAGGAAGAGACTATCCTGCGCCAACGGCTTTCTTGCGCCACGCCAGATGCACCGCGCAGGTGCAGCCGGGCGGATGCGAGGCGACGTCGTTGGCGGGAACGGCGGCGGGCGCCGCTTTCGGCATTACCTCTTTCAGGGCACGATCCGCCGCCGACTGATCCTGCGCCGGGATGTAGTTGAGAATCGGCGCCAGCCAGCGCTCGATCTCGGCGGCGGTCATGCCCTTGCGCGCGGCATAGTCCTCGACCTGGTCGCGCTCGATCTTGCCGACGCCGAAATAGAAGCTCGCAGGGTTCGAGAAATAGAGCCCCGACACCGACGAGCCCGGCCACATCGCAAAGCTTTCCGTCAGCTTCACGCCGGTGGTGTTCTCCGCATCGAGCAGCGCGAATAGCGTCTTCTTCTCGGTGTGATCGGGCTGCGCCGGATAGCCCGGCGCGGGGCGGATGCCCTGATACTTCTCGAGGATCAGGTCCTGCGCCGACAGCGCCTCGTCCGGCGCATAGCCCCAGAATTCCGTGCGCACGCGTTGGTGCATGCGCTCGGCAAAGGCTTCGGCCAGCCGGTCCGCCAGCGCCTTGCACAGGATCGAGGAATAATCGTCGTTGGCGTTCTTGAAGCGATCCGCCACGGCATCCTCGCCGATGCCGGCCGTCACCACGAAGCCGCCGACATAGTCGGGCACGCCGGAGTCGCGCGGCGCGATGAAGTCCGACAGCGCGGCGTTGAAGCGGCCCTCGCGCTTCTCCAATTGCTGGCGCAGCGTGTGCAGGGTCGCGATCCTGTCCCTGCGCGTCTCGTCGGCATACAGCGCGATGTCGTCGCCCTCGGCGTTGGCCGGCCAGAAGCCGATGGTGGCACGCGCCGTGAACCATTTTTCCTTGATGATCAGGTCCAGCATCTTGCGCGCGTCGTCATGGAGCGAGCGCGCGACTTCGCCGATCTTGGGATCGTCGAGAATGGCGGGAAAACGCCCGGCCAGTTCCCAGGTCTGGAAGAACGGCGTCCAGTCGATGTAGTCGGCAAGCTCGGCCAGATCGTAAGCGTCGAAGCTTTTGATGCCGAGGAACGCCGGCTTCTTCGGCGGCGTTGCCGCGAAATCCACCGGCACCGCATTGGCGCGCGCGGCTTGCAGCGTCAACCGCTTCTTGTCGGCCTGCGCGCGGAAATGCGCGGCGGAGATTTTGGCGTATTCGGCGCGGATGTCCGCGGCAAAGGCGTCCTTTTTCTCGGCCGACAGCAGCGACGATGCGACGCCAACGGCCCGGCTGGCGTCGTTGACATGCACCACCGGACCGCCCTTGTAGTTCGGGTCGATCTTGACGGCAGTGTGCACGCGGCTGGTGGTGGCGCCGCCGATCAGGAGCGGCATCTTCATGCCGTTCCGCTCCATCTCGCCGGCGAGAAAGCTCATCTCGTCGAGCGACGGCGTGATCAGGCCGGAGAGGCCGATGATGTCGGCGTTCTCCGCCTTCGCGGTTTCGATGATCTTGGCCGCCGGCACCATCACACCGAGATCGATGACCTCGAAATTGTTACACTGCAGCACGATGCCGACGATGTTCTTGCCGATGTCGTGAACGTCGCCCTTGACGGTGGCGAGCACGATCTTGCCGGCGCCGCTGTTGCGGCCCTCGGCCGCGCCGCTGGCGCGATTGCGGGCCTTCTCCTCTTCCATGAACGGCATGAGGTAGGCGACCGCCTGCTTCATCACGCGCGCCGATTTCACCACCTGCGGCAGGAACATCTTGCCGTCGCCGAACAGGTCGCCGACGATGTTCATGCCGGCCATCAGCGGGCCCTCGATCACGCTGAGCGGACGATCGGCGGTCTGCCGCGCGGCCTCGGTGTCCTGCTCGATGAACTCGGTGATCCCATGCACGAGCGCATGGGACAGCCGCTTCTCCACCGGCCATTCGCGCCAGGCGAGATCGGCTTCCCTGGTCTGGGTCTGCTTGCCGCGGAATTTCTCTGCCAGCGCCAGCAGCCGCTCGGCCGCGCCGGGATCGCGGTTGAGGATGACGTCCTCGCAGACCTGGCGCAGCTCGGGATCGATGTCGTCGTAGACGATCATCTGGCCGGCGTTGACGATGCCCATGTCCATGCCGGCCTTGATGGCGTGATACAGAAACACCGAATGCATGGCCTCGCGCACCGGCTCGTTGCCGCGGAACGAGAAGGAGAGATTCGACACGCCGCCGGAGATATGCGCGTGGGGCAGGTTCTGACGGATCCAGCGCGTCGCCTCGATGAAGTCGACGCCGTAATTGTTGTGCTCTTCGAGGCCGGTTGCGATCGCAAAGATGTTGGGATCGAAGATGATGTCTTCCGGCGGGAAATCGAGCCGTTCGACCAGGATACCGTAGGCGCGTTTGCAGATATCGGTCTTGCGCGCGAACGTGTCGGCCTGGCCGGTCTCGTCGAACGCCATCACCACGACGGCGGCGCCGTGTCGCCGTGCGATCGTGGCCTCGTGGATGAACTTCTCCTCGCCTTCCTTGAGCGAGATCGAGTTCACCACCGGCTTGCCCTGCAGGCATTTCAGCCCGGCCTCGATCACGGCGAATTTCGAGGAATCGACCATCACGGGCACGCGGGCGATGTCAGGCTCGGCGGCGACGAGGTTGAGGAAGGTCACCATCGCCGCTTCGGAATCCAGCAGGCCCTCGTCCATGTTGACGTCGATGATCTGGGCGCCGTTCTCGACCTGGTCGCGCGCGACCTGCAGCGCGGCGGCATAGTCGCCGGCGGTGATCAGCTTGCGGAAGCGAGCCGAGCCCGTGACGTTGGTGCGTTCGCCGACATTGACGAAGGGAATGGCCGGCGTCAGCGCGAACGGCTCGAGGCCCGAGAGCCGCAGGCGCGGCTCGATCACCGGGATCACGCGCGGCTTGTGCGGGGCGACAGCGGCAGCAATGGCCGCGATGTGCTCCGGCGTGGTGCCGCAGCAGCCGCCGACGATATTGACGAGGCCGTCGCGGGCGAACTCGCCGATCAGGCGCGCCATGTAATCCGGCGTCTCGTCGTACTGGCCGAATTCGTTGGGCAGGCCGGCATTCGGGTAGGCGCACACCAGCGTGTCGGCAACGCGGCCGATATCGGCGATATGGGCGCGCAAATCCTCGGCGCCGAGCGCGCAGTTGAAGCCGATCGTGACCGGCCTCGCATGCCGCACCGAATTCCAGAACGCTTCCGGCATCTGCCCGGAGAGCAGGCGGCCGGACTTGTCGGTGATGGTGCCCGACACCATCACCGGCACGTCGATGCCGCGCGCCTCGGTGATCTCCGCGATCGCGTAGAGGGCCGCCTTGGCGTTCAGCGTGTCGAAGATGGTCTCGACCAGCAGCAGATCGACGCCGCCGTCCAGCAGGCCGTTGATCTGCTCGCCGTAAGCCTTGCGCAGATCGTCGAAGGTCACCGCGCGATAGCCGGGGTTGGCGACGTCAGGCGAGATCGAGGCGGTGCGGTTGGTCGGTCCGAGGGCGCCGGCGACGAAGCGCGGCTTGCCGTCCTCGGCCGACACGCGCTCGGCGGCCGCACACGCGAGCCTTGCGCCATCGCGGTTGAGCTCATAGGCGAGCTCCGACATGTCGTAGTCGGCCTGCGCGATCGATGTGGAAGAGAAGGTGTTGGTGGCGACGATGTCGGCGCCTGCGCGCAAGTAAGCGGCGTGGACGTCCTCGATCGCCTCTGGCTGCGTGAGGATCAACAGGTCGTTGTTGCCGCGGACGTCGCGGTGGAAGTCCGCAAAGCGCGCGCCGCGGAAGGCGGCCTCGTCGAATTGCAGGCCCTGGATCATGGTGCCCATGGCGCCGTCGAGCACCAGGATGCGTTCGCGCGCGGCAGCGAGCAGGGCGGCGCGCTTGGCGGAAACCGGTAATTTCATGGATCAAGCCGCCTTCGCCGCGCCGGTCGGGCGAATGCCGACGAGATGCGCGATCGCGAAGACGAGATCGGCGCGGTTCATGGTGTAGAAGTGGAAGGTATCGACGCCGTGCTTGGCCAGCTTCTGCACCTGGCCAGCCGCAATCGTCGCCGCCACCAGCTTGCGGGTCTCGGCGTCGTCGTCGAGCCCCTCGAATTTTTCCGCCAGCCAGTTCGGCACGGTGGTGCCGGCGCGCGTGACGAAATTGCGCGCCTGCCTGAAATTGTGCATCGGCATGATGCCCGGCACGATCGGGATATAGATGCCGCGCGCGCGCACGCGCTCGAGATAGCGAAGGTAGAGATCGTTATCGAAGAAGACCTGGGTGATGGCGCGATCGGCGCCGGCATCGACCTTGGCCTGCAGCGTGTCGATGTCGGCATCGAAGTCGCGCGCCTCCGGATGCTTCTCCGGATAGGCCGACACCGAAATCTCCATATCGGGATGGCGCTTCTTGATCCCGGCGACGAGCTCCGGCGAGGTCTGGTAGCCGTCGGGATGCGAGGCATAGGCGGTGCCGATGCCGGTGGCGGGATCGCCGCGCAGCGCCACGATGTGGCGAACGCCGATTTCATGATAGCGGTCGACGATCTCGTCGATCTCGCCGCGCGAGGCGCCGACGCAGGTCAGGTGCGCAGCCGGGGTAAGCGAGGTCTCGGCGAGGATGCGGGCGATGGTCGAATGGGTGCGCTCGCGGGTCGAGCCTCCGGCGCCATAGGTCACCGAGACGAAATCGGGGGCCAGCGGCGCAAGGCGGTTCACCGTGTCCCAGAGATTGCGCTCCATCTCCTCCGTCTTGGGCGGGAAGAACTCGAACGAGATCCGGGGGGACTTGAGCACGCGCTGCCCATCGGGCGCTGGAATGGCAAACTCGGTCATGACGCCAGGAAAGCTCCGGAAATACCGACGAAAAAGCCTATCGGGTAAACGCTAAAATAGGGCAAAGGCGCGCCGCCAAACAGCCCATCAGGATTGGGAAGTTGCCCAATTTTGGATTTATGTCCCGATTATTGACCTGTTTTTTACGTAGATTGGGACGAATGCTGGAGGCTAGTGAAAGGGAAATATCATCCATTCCAGATAGATAGAAGACAAGATTTCACGGCGAGTAAGTTGGGCAAATCCCGTCATCGCAAATCTATCACAATTCATCCCACTTTCATCATTCGCCCTCCACGCGGCGCAGCCCTGATTTGCGCCAGCGCAGCCCTTTGTCGCTGCCGGCCGGCGCACTAGCTTAACGCGCATGATCCCGCTTTCCGTCCTCGACCTTTCCGTCGTCACCACCGGCACCAAACCCGCCGCAGCGCTGCGCAACAGCATCGACCTGGCGCGCCATGTCGATGGGCTCGGCTATGTCCGCTACTGGCTTGCCGAGCATCACAACCTTGCTTCGGTCGCGAGCCCCGCGCCGGACCTGATGATCGGGCAGATCGCGGCGGTGACGCAGAATATCCGCGTCGGTTCCGGCGGCGTGATGCTGCCCAACCACGCGCCGCTGGTGGTGGCCGAGCGCTTCAAGATGCTGGAGGCGCTGTTTCCCGGCCGCATCGACCTCGGCCTCGGCCGTGCGCCCGGCACCGACGGCGCCACGGCCTACGCGCTGCGCAGCCGGCTCGACCGCCGCGAGGGCGACGACTTTCTCGAACGCCTGCACGAATTGACGTTGTGGCAGACGCGCGAGTTCCCGGCCGGTCACCCCTACAACAATGTCGTGGCGATGCCCGACGACACGCCGCTGCCGCCGATCTGGCTGCTCGGCTCGTCCGATTACAGTTCGGAACTGGCCGCCCAGGTCGGCATGGGTTTCGGCTTCGCGCATCATTTTGCGACCTATGACGCCGTGGAGGCGATGACGAGCTACCGCCGCCGCTTCAAGCCATCGGCCTGGCGGCAGACGCCGAGCGCCATTCTTGCGGTCGCCGTCGTCTGCGCCGAAACCGATGCGGAAGCCGAAGCGCTCGCGACGTCGATGGACCTCAACCGCCTGCGCCGCGACCGCGGCCAGTATCTGCCGCTGCCGAGCGTCGAGGAAGCGCTGGCCTACCCCTACAGCGAGGCCGAGCGCGCCTCGATCGCGCGCAACCGCTCGCGCCTGTTCGTCGGCAGCCCGGCCACCGTGCTGGCCAGGCTGCAGCCGATGATCGCGGCATGCGAAGCGGACGAACTGATGATCATCACCGCGGTGTATGACCACGAGGCGCGGAAGAAGTCGTACAACCTGCTGGCGGATGCGTCCGGGCTGGCGAAGAAGGCGGCTGCATAAACGCTGTCGTCCCGGCGAAGGCCGGGACCCATAACCCCAAATGCTCGTTGTTGCGCTGGATCATCCTACAGCGTGCTTCAATCGATAGATCACGCGGTATGGGTCCCGGCCTTCGCCGGGACGACAGCTTTGCCTACTCCGCCTTCCCGCTGAACGTCGCGCGGAACGGGTGGGCCGGGTACACACCGACGATGCGCAGTTCGCGCGAGAAGAACTTCAGCTCCTCCAGCGCGAACGCCAGCCCCGTGTCGTCGGGATGGCCGTCGACATCGGCATAGAACTGCGTCGCGGAGAACTCGCCATCGACCATGTAGCTCTCCAGCTTGGTCATGTTGACGCCGTTGGTGGCAAAGCCGCCCAGCGCCTTGTAGAGCGCCGCGGGAAGGTTGCGCACCCGAAATACGAACGTCGTGACCAGCGGTCCCGAGCCTTGCCTGGCCCAGTTCGGCTCGCGCGCCAGCACCACGAAGCGCGTGGTGTTGTGCGCCTCGTCCTCGACGTCCTCGGCCAGAATGTCGAGGCCGTAGATCTGCGCCGCCAGCCGCGACGCGATCGCCGCGACGGTCCTGTCCTTGCGCTCGGAGACATCGCGGGCACTGCCGGCGGTGTCGGCGGCGACGATCGGCTTGATACCGAGCTTGCGGATGATGCGCCGGCACTGGCCGAGCGCGTGGACATGGCTCTCCACCGTCTTGATGTCGGCGAGCTTGACGCCCTTGAGCGCCATCAACTGGTGACGGATCGGCAGGAAGAATTCGCCGACGATGTAGAGGCCCGAGGCCGGCAGCAGATGATGGATGTCGGCCACGCGGCCGGCGACCGAGTTCTCGATCGGGATCATGCCGAGATCGGCCTCGCCGCTGGAGATCGCCCCCAGCGCGTCCTCAAAGGTCGCGCAGGGCATGGGCCTGGCGTCCGGATAGGCTTCGGCGATGGCGATGTGGGAATTGGCCCCCGGCTCGCCCTGGAATGCGATTGTCAGCTTTTTCGTCATGTCCTTGGTCATGGCGCGCTTCTAGCAGGCACTCAGCTTTTTGCCAGCGCCTGGCGGGCGGTTTCGAGGTCCGCGGGAGTATCCACCCCGCGCGGGACCGCATCGACGATGGTGACGTCGATACGCATCCCCGCCTCCAGCGCGCGAAGCTGTTCGAGCTTTTCCTGCTTCTCAAGCGGCGAGGGCGGCAGCGACACGAAGCGCTCCAGCGCGGCGCGGCGATAGGCGTAGAGCCCGATATGGTGATAGCGCGGCCCGTCGCCTGCGGGTGCGGTGGCGCGGGTGAAATACAGCGCGCGCAGCCGCCTTCCGCCGATGGGGGAGCCGACCGCCTTCACCACATTCGGGTTGAGCGCCTCCTCCTCGGTGTGGATCTCGGCCGCGAGCGTCGCGATGTCCACCCCGGCGTCATCGAGCGGCGGCAGCACGTCGCGGATATTGTCCGGCGAAATGGTCGGGAAATCGCCCTGCAGGTTGACCACGATCTGCGCCTCGCCCGCCGGATCGAGCAGCCGCATCGCCTCGTGGATGCGGTCCGAGCCCGACGGGTGTTCCGGCCGCGTCATCACGGCCTCGCCGCCGTTGGCCCGCACGGCCGCGGCGATTTCGGCGGTGTCGGTCGCCACCGCCACCCGGCCGATCCCGGCGGCCTCGGCCCGGCGCAGCACATGGACGATCATCGGCAGCCCGCCAATATCGAGCAGCGGCTTGCCGGGCAGGCGGGTGGCCGCCATGCGGGCCGGAATCAACACCAGAACGCGGTTTTTGGGCATCGGAACGTGGTTGCCGGCGGGTCAGAAAACGGCCGGAAATCGTGGGGATCGGACTGAAGCGGGCGCGTTTTACCGGGTTGCCAGAGAGGGGGCAAACCGATATCTCAACCCTGCCGAGGGTGCAGCGCGAAAGCCTGATTCCTGAGGCTCTTTCCTTTCCGCGGGCCGTGTCCTTCGGCCTTACGTGACCTTCCGGCTTGGGGCCTGATCCACTATGGACTCCTTCGAACTCAACAAAATCCTCGGCGCCGTCCTCGCGACCTGCATCCTGGTTCTGGTGACGAGCTTTGCCGCCCAGGCGGTGTTCACGCCCAAGCCGCTGGAGAAGCCGGGCTTCGAGATCGCCGTGAAGGAAACGAAGGAAGGTGGCGCGACCGCTGCGGCTGCGCCTTCCGAGCCGATCGAGAAGCTGCTGCAGACCGCTTCCGTCGAAAAGGGCGCCGCCGCCGCCAAGAAGTGCGCGGCCTGCCACACCTTCGAGAAGGGCGGCCCGAACCGCGTCGGCCCGAACCTCTACGGCATCGTCAACGAGAAGAAGGGCGAGGGCAAAGGCGGCTTCAATTTCTCCGCTGCGATGAAGGCCAAGGGCGGCGAGTGGACGTTTGACGATCTCAACAAGTTCATCGCCAATCCGAAGGGTTTTGTCCCCGGAACCGCGATGGGCTTTGCCGGCATCCAGAAGGACTCCGAGCGCGCCGACGTGATCGCCTATCTGGCGACGCTGGCCGACAAGCCGGTGCCGCTGCCGACCGCCGCAAAGTAGGCGCGCACGGCAAGCGACGATCTTCAAACGGCCAGGCAATGCCTGGCCGTTTCGTTTCGGCGGATCGCGTGCTTGTTATCGGGGCGTTTCGCCGCATCTGCGATGATAGCGGGCTGGCAAGATGAGGAAAAAGCAACATAATCGACCGAATCCTTGCCGTATAATAGGGTCCTCGATGATCGGGGCTTTGAGGACCGGGGGACTGTTCGTCCACAGCTAGCAAACAGGAATTCTCGTTTTGGCAATCACCCGACGACACCTTCTGCAGAGCGGCGCCGTCGCCGCCATGGCCCCGGCACTGGGACAGCTGCCTTTCGTCGAAACCGCGAGCGCCGATACCGCGGCCGAGCCGGCCTGGCGTCATGCGCTGTCGCTGTTCGGCGACATCAAGTATCCGGCCGGCTTCAAGCGCTTCGATTACGTCAATCCGGAAGCGCCGAAGGGCGGCACTGTCCGGCTGGCTGCAATCGGCACGTTCGACAATTTCAATATCGTCGTCGGCCAGGGCAAGGGCGCACTCGCAGACGGCGTCGCAACGATCTATGAGCGGCTCATGACCTCGTCGCTCGACGAGATTTCCACCGGATACGGCGAACTGGCCGAGGCGGTCAGCCATCCGGACGATTTTTCCTGGGTCATCTATCGGCTGCGCAAGGAGGCCAGATGGCATGACGGCAAGCCGGTCACGCCGGAGGACGTGGTCTTCTCGTTCAACGCGTTCAAGCAGCACGACCCGCAAAGAGAAGCCTACTATTTTCACGTGGTGAAGGCCGAAAAAGTCGGCGACCGCGACATCAAGTTCACCTTCGATGCGCCGGGCAATCGCGAACTGCCGCAAATCGTCGGCGAGCTCGCCGTTCTGCCGAAGCACTGGTGGGAGGGCACCGATAGCGAGGGCCGCAAGCGCGATATCTCGGCCACCACGCTGGAGAAGCCGCTCGGCTCGGGTGCCTATCGCATCAAGGACTTCGTTGCCGGGCGAACGCTGACGCTCGAGCGGGTCAAGGACCATTGGGGGCGCGACCTCAGCACGAACGTCGGCCGCAACAATTTCGACGAGTTGCGCTTCGAGTATGTCCGCGATACCACCGTGGCGCTCGAGCAATTCAAGGGCGACCAGGTCGATTGGCGCACCGAAAACAGGGCAAAAGACTGGGCGACGGCCTACAATTTTCCGGCCGCCAACGAGAAGCGGGTGCTGCTTGAGGAGTTTCCCGACCGCGTGCGCGGCGTCATGCAGGCGTTTGCCTTCAACACCCGGCGCGAAAAATTCGCTGATCCGCGGGTTCGCCAGGCGCTGAATTTCGCGTTTGATTTCGAGGAAGTGAACAAGCAGATTTTCTACGGCCAGTACAAGCGCATCAGCAGCTATTTCGATGGAACCGAACTCGCGTCAAGCGGCTTGCCGCAGGGACGGGAGCTGGAGATCCTGGAAACGGTACGAAAGGAAGTGCCGCCGGAGGTCTTCACGACGGTCTACACCAACCCTGTCGGCGGCGATTCCGACGCGGTTCGCAAGAACTTCCGCGAGGCATGGCGGATACTCAAGACAGCCGACTACGAAGTGCGCGAGCAGAAGCTGGTCAACACCAGGACCGGCACGCAGCTTTCGTTCGAAATGCTCAACGCCAATCCGGCGTTCGAACCACCGCTGCTTCGTTTCCAGCAGTCCTTGCAGCGGCTCGGCTGCAATGTCAGCGTGCGCACCGTCGATCCGATCCAGTACGAAAACCGGCTTCGCAGCTGGGATTTCGACGTGATTGTCGCGTCGTGGGGACAATCTTTGTCGCCCGGCAACGAGCAGCGCGAATATTGGGGGTCGAAGGCGGCCGACCGGGGAGGATCGCGCAATCTCGTCGGCATCAGGAATCCGGCGATCGACAGGCTGATCGACCAGGTCATCTACGCCAAGGATCGCGACAATCTTGTTGCAGCCACGAGGGCGCTCGACCGGGTGCTGCTGTGGAACCATTACGTGGTGCCGCAGTGGAATTATCCGAAGACCCGGACCGCGCGCTGGGACCGCTTTAGCCGGCCCGCGGAGCTGCCGAAATACGGCACGCCGGGCTTCCCGTCGATCTGGTGGTACGATGCCGAGAAGGCCGCCCGGACCGGCGGCCGCTCGTGAGGGATTTTTCGCGCATGGTGGCTTTCTCTCGCCGGCACTTTCTCGGGGTTGCGGCGGGCGCGCTGACGATCCTGCGGACGGCGCCGGTTGCGGCGAATGATGCCGGAAAGAAGGTGCACGGCCTGTCGGCGTTCGGAGAGCTGAAATACAAGCCGGATTTCACCTGGTTCGACTACGTCAACCCGGATGCGCCGAAGGGAGGGTTGTTTTCCCAGCTGGTCGGCGGCGGAGACTCGAGCTTCGATTCCGTGAACGCCTACATTTATGGCGGCGAGACCGCGAGCGGAATGAACCTGACCTTCGCTTCGCTGATGGCACGCGCGTTCGATGAGCCGGACGCCGTCTATCCGCTCGCAGCGGAAGAATTGAGCGTGTCGCCGGACGGGCTTGTTTTCACCTTTCGTCTGCGGCGCGGAATCTCGTTTCACGACGGCAGCGAGATTGCGGCGAGCGACGTCGTCTTCTCGCTGCTGACCTTGAAGGAAAAGGGGCACCCGTTTTACACGTCGATGCTGAGCGCGCTGGCCGAGGCCAGTGCCGAAGACAAGGCGACGGTTCGCTTGCGTTTCTCGCCGACGCGGAGCCTCGACCAGCCGGCGGTCGTGGCGTCCATGCCGATCTTCTCCGAGAAATACTATTCGACGCGGGCGTTCGACAAGACGACGCTCGAGCCGCCGCTCGGCTCCGGTCCGTATCGCGTCGCGCGCCTCGAGCAGGGACGGTTCGTCGAGTTCGAGCGGGTCAAGAACTGGTGGGGCGAAAACCTGCCGGTTTCGCGCGGCCAGTACAATTTCGACATGCTGCGCGACGAGTACTATCGGGAGCGCGAAAGCGGCTTTCAGGCCTTCACCGCGCGCAGCTATCTGTTCCGCGAAGAACTCACCTCGAGAGTATGGGCGACGCGATACGATTTTCCGGCCATTCGCGATGGCCGCGTGAAGCGCGATGTCATCGCCGATGAACGGCCGTCCGGCGCCCAGGGGTGGTCGATCAACACCCGGCGGAAGAAATTCAGCGATCGCAGGGTTCGCGAAGCCCTCGGCCTCGCCTTCGATTTCGAATGGGTCAACAAGAACATCATGTACGGCTCTTATGCGCGTACCCATTCGATGTTCCAGAACTCCGAGATGATGGCCAAAGGCGAGCCGTCGCCGGAAGAGGTTGCATTGCTGGAGCCGTTCCGCGACCGCGTCGTGCCGGAAGTGTTCGGCCCGGCATGGTTGCCGCCGGAAAGCGACGGTTCGGGTCAGGATCGCAAGCTGCTCCGCAGGGCCGGCGACTTGCTCACCGAAGCCGGATGGACCGTCAAGGACAAGAAGCGCGTCAACGCCGCCGGCGAGCAGCTATCGGTCGAATTCCTGCTGGTCGAGCCTTCTTTCCAGCCGCATCACATGGCGCTCATCAAGAATCTCGGCATTCTGGGTATCGACGCCAGTCTTCGCCTTGTCGATTCTGCGCAGTTCGAGCTGCGCACCAAGCAATTCGATTTCGATATCGTCATCGACCGCTTCGTCTTCCCGCAGCTTCCCGGCGGCACGCTGCGCTTTTATTTTTCCAGCGCGTCCGCCTCGACGAACGGATCGAAGAATCTGGCGGGCATAACCGATCCGGTGGTGGATGCGCTGGTCGAGAAGGCCATTGCGGCGCAGAGCCAGGCCGAGCTCAACACGTCCTGCCGGGCACTCGATCGGGTGCTGCGCTCCGGCCGCTACTGGATTCCGCACTGGAACAAGGCCTCGTTCTGGATAGCGTACTGGGATCAATTCGGCTTTCCGCCGAACAAGCCGCGCTATGCCCGCGGCGTTCCCGATACCTGGTGGACCGACGCCGCCAAGGTCGCCAAGTTCGAACAGGCGAAACCGTAATGGCAGCCTATATCCTCCGCCGCGTCCTGCTGATGTTTCCGACGCTGCTCGGGATTCTCTTCGTCGCGTTCGTGGTGGTGCAGTTCGCGCCGGGCGGGCCGGTCGAGCGCGTGATCGCGCAGATCTCCGGCGCCGACACCGGCGGCACCTCGCGCATCTCCGGCTCCTCCGGCGGCGATTTCGCCGGCCGTGCGCCGCAGGTCGGCGCCTCCAGCGATGCCGTCAGTTCAAAGTATCGCGGCGCCCAGGGGCTTGATCCCGAATTCATCAAGAAACTGGAAAAGCAGTTCGGCTTCGACAAGCCGGCGCCGGAGCGCTTTGCGCTGATGGTGTGGAACTATGCCCGCTTCGATTTCGGCAAGAGCTATTTCCGCGACGTCAGCGTGATCCAACTCATCGGGGAGAAGCTGCCGGTCTCGATCTCGCTCGGACTTTGGCTGACGCTGCTGACCTACATGATCTCGATCCCGCTTGGCGTCCGCAAGGCGGTCGCCGACGGTTCGCGCTTCGACACCTGGACCTCGGTGGTGATCATCATCGGCTTCGCCATTCCAGGCTTTCTGTTCGCGATCCTCCTGATCATCCTGTTCGCAGGCGGCTCGTTCCTCAACTGGTTCCCGCTGCGCGGCCTGACCTCGGACGGCTGGTCGAACTTCCCGTGGTACTGGAAGATCATCGACTATTTCTGGCACCTGACGCTGCCGTTGATCGCGATGGGCCTCGGCGCCTTCGCCACCATGACGCTGCTCACGAAAAACTCCTTCCTCGACGAAATTCGCAAGCAGTACGTCATGACCGCGCGCGCCAAAGGCTGCACCGAGCATCAGGTGCTCTATGGCCACATCTTCCGCAATGCCATGCTGATCGTGATCGCGGGTTTCCCCGGCGCCTTCATCCACGCCTTCTTCTCCGGCTCGCTCCTGATCGAGACCATCTTCTCGCTCGACGGGCTCGGCCTGCTCAGCTTCGAAAGCGTGCTCAACCGCGACTATCCCGTGGTGTTCGGCAATCTCTTCATCTTCTCGCTGGTCGGCCTCGTGGTCGGCCTGATCTCCGATCTTACCTATATGTGGATCGATCCGCGGATCGATTTCGAGGCGAGGGAGGTCTGATGACGATGCTCGCGCCGGAGCCCGTCGAGACCACGACGCAGTCGCCGCTCGGCACCGCCGTGCCGGTCGCGCGCCATCCTCTGTCGATGTCGCCGCTCAATCGCCGCCGCTGGCAGAACTTCAAGGCGAACCGCCGGGGCTACTGGTCGCTGTGGATATTCCTGACCCTGTTCCTGGTCTCGCTGTTTGCCGAGCTGATCGCCAACGACCGCCCGTTCATGATCAAGTACGACGGCAGGCTCTACTGGCCGGCCTTCGTCAGCTATTCGGAGACGACATTCGGCGGCGATTTCGAGACCGCGGCCGACTATCGCGATCCCTATCTGCAGAAGCTGATCGCCGACAAGGGCGGCTGGATCGTCTGGCCGCCGATCCGCTATTCCTATTCCACGCACAATCTCGATCTGCCGACCCCGGCGCCGTCGAAGCCGACCTGGCTGCTGACCGAGGAGCAGTGCAAGGCCGTGGTGGAGAAGAAGGGCCTCAAAGGCTGCCGCGATCTCGAATACAACTGGCTCGGCACCGACGACCAGGGCCGCGACGTGGTGGCGCGCCTGATCTACGGTTTCCGCATCTCGGTGCTTTTCGGACTGACGCTTACCATCCTGTCCTCGATGATCGGCATCATCGCCGGCGGCGTGCAGGGCTATTTCGGCGGCTGGACCGACCTCATCGCCCAGCGGCTGATCGAGATCTGGAGCTCGATCCCCTCGCTCTATCTGCTGCTGATCATCTCGGCGGTGCTGCCGCCCGGCTTCTTCATCCTGCTCGGCATCCTGCTGCTGTTCTCCTGGGTGTCGCTGGTTGGCCTCGTGCGCGCCGAATTCCTGCGCGGGCGCAATTTCGAGTACATCCAGGCCGCGCGGGCGCTCGGCGTCTCCAACCGCGTCATCATGTTCCGCCATCTGTTGCCCAACGCCATGGTGGCGACCATGACGTTCCTGCCGTTCATCGTGTCGTCGTCGGTGATGACGCTGACGGCGCTCGACTTCCTCGGCTTCGGCCTGCCACCCGGCTCGCCGTCGCTCGGCGAATTGCTGTCGCAGGCCAAGGCGAACGTGCAGGCGCCGTGGCTCGGCTTCACCGGCTTCTTTTCGGTGGCGATCATGCTGTCGCTGCTGATCTTCATCGGCGAGGCCGTGCGCGACGCCTTCGATCCGCGCAAGACGTTCCGATAGGCTTGTGCTAATATTGGCCGCCAGAGGCGAGCAATGAACAAGATTGTCAAGGAACACTATCCCGCGTCGAAGCTTCCGGAGGACCTCCGCGAAGGAGTCGATCCGGCCGCGACGGTTACCGTGACGATCGTCGAAGAGCTTCATCCTCCTGAGCGAAACGTCAGTCTGGACGAGATATTCGCTGCCCGCAGGCCGCCCTTCCGTTCGGCGGACGAGATTGATGCGGATTTGCGCCGTCAGAGAGACGAGTGGGATGACTGACTCTCGCGTCTATCTCGATGCAAATGTATTCATCTATGCGGTCGAAGGAAGCCCGGAGGTCGCCGAACCGCTCCGGCGCCTTTTTGAATTGTTTCGCAATAAGCGCGGTGTCGGTGTGACGAGCGAGCTAACGCTTGCCGAGATATTGCCCAGGGCAACGACAGCGCAGCGAAGGATATATCTCGACTTGATCATATGGAGTCGCACTTTCGAACTTCAGCCAGTTAGCCGTGAAGTTCTCATTGAGACCGCCGATTATCGAAGAGTTGCGCAGATGCCCAAACTTCCGGATGCCATCCACGTGGTGACTGCCATTCGGGCCGGCTGTCGTACGGTTCTTTCTGCGGACTCGCGGCTCAAACTGCCTGAAGGATTTCGCGCACGCCTGCCGGACCCTTTGAGTGTCTCTCGCGTCGTACAAGAGCTATCATGATGGACGCCACCAACCAGCCCCTGCTCGATGTCCGCGACCTCTCGGTCGCGTTCGGCAAGACGCTTGCCGTCGACCAAGTCTCGTTTTCGATCAGGCGCGGACAATGCGTGGCGCTGGTCGGCGAGTCCGGCTCGGGCAAGTCGGTCAGCGCGCTGTCCGTCCTGAAGCTGCTGCCCTATCCGGCGGCCTCGCACCCGTCAGGCACCATCCATTTCAAGGGCCGCGAGCTGCTGCGCGCCGGTGAGCGCGAGATGCGCGAAATCCGCGGCAACGACATCTCGATCATCTTCCAGGAGCCGATGACCTCGCTCAATCCGCTCCACACCATCGAGGCGCAGATCGGCGAGATCCTCTCGCTGCACCAGGGCGTCAGTGGCTCGATGGCGCGCGCCCGCACGCTGGAGCTGCTGACCCAGGTCGGCATTCCCGAGCCGGAGACGCGCCTTGGCAGCTATCCGCACCAGCTCTCCGGCGGCCAGCGCCAGCGCGTGATGATCGCCATGGCGCTGGCGAACGAGCCGGATCTTCTGATCGCGGACGAGCCGACCACCGCGCTCGACGTCACCGTGCAGGCGCAGATCCTGGCGCTGCTCGCCGACATCCGCCAGCGGCTCGGCATGAGCCTGTTGTTCATCACCCACGATCTCGGCATCGTCCGCCGCATCGCCGATACCGTCTGCGTCATGAAAAAGGGCAAGATCGTCGAGCAGGGGCCGGTCGAGCAGGTCTTCTCCGCGCCGAAGCATCCCTACACCCGCGATCTGCTGGCGGCCGAGCCAAAGCCCGATCCGGCGCCGCCCCGGCCGGATGCGCCCGTGGTGATGAAGGCCGACGACCTGAAGGTCTGGTTTCCGATCAAGCGCGGGCTGCTCCGCTCCACCGTCGGCCACATCAAGGCGGTCGACGGCGTCAGCCTCGCCGTGCGCAAGGGCGAGACGCTCGGGGTGGTCGGCGAGTCCGGTTCGGGCAAGACCACGCTCGGCCTGGCGCTGCTGCGCCTGATCTCCTCCAGCGGGCCGATCGTGTTTCTCGGCAAGAACATCCAGGGGCTGCGCTTCAAGGACATGCGGCCGCTGCGCAGGGACATGCAGATCGTGTTCCAGGACCCGTTCGGCTCGCTCAGCCCGCGCCTGTCGGTCGACGACATCATCGCCGAAGGCCTCAGCGTGCATCAGCCAAAGCTGACGGAAGCCGAGCGCGACGCCCGCGTCGTCAAGGCGATGCGGGACGCCGGCCTCGATCCGGAATGGCGGGTGCGCTATCCCCACGAATTCTCCGGCGGCCAGCGCCAGCGCATCTCGATCGCGCGCGCGGCGGTGCTCGAGCCGAGCTTCGTGGTGCTGGACGAGCCGACCAGCGCCCTCGACATGCTGTTCCAGGCCCAGATGGTCGACCTGTTGCGCGAGCTGCAGCGCAAGCGCGATCTCACCTACATGTTCATCTCGCACGATCTGCGCGTGGTCGCCTCGCTCGCCAGCCATCTGATCGTGATGCGTCACGGCAAGGTGGTGGAGGAGGGCCCGGCGGCGGAGCTGTTCAAGAATCCGAAGAGCGACTACACCCGCGCGCTGTTCGCGGCCGCCTTCCGCATCGAGGCTGCGCCCGCGGGGACCGTGGCGACGTAGCCGCGCCCCGGCATCCGGCCGTTCATACTTTGCATGGGGTTGTTTTCGCGATTCTGGGTAGCGGCATCAAAGCCGCTTGATCGCGATGACCTCGTTGCCGGCCGCCTTGATCCGCGCCATCGCGTCCCTTGTGTTCTCGATCACGGTCGCCATGTGATGTGCATTGGCGTGCACGAGGCTCTCCCCATCGCGCACGATCGCGACATGGCCCTTCCAGAAAATAAGGTCGCCGCGCTGCAGATGCCACGATTCGGTCGCGCTCAATTCGCGGCCGAGGCCGTCGCACTGCATGTCGCTGTCGCGCGGGCAGCCGGTGCCGGCCGCTGTCAGCGCCACCTGCACCAGCCCGGAGCAATCGATGCCGAACGCGCTCTTGCCGCCCCACAGATACGGCGTTCCGGCAAAGCGCTCGGCCACCGCCACGAAATCGGGCGAATGCGCGTCGAGCGGGGCGAGATGCCGGCGCGGCAGATGCTGGCCTTCGGGCGTTATGGCAAACATTCCATCCTCGCGCGCGATGTTGAGGCGCGCGCCCATCGGCAAGGACGCGACCGGCGGCAGCTTGATTGACGGGCCCGGGAAGGCGAGCGTCGTAAGCGCCGTCACCTTGTGCGTCGGCTTCGCCGAAGCTCTTGCCAGCGCGCTTTCCGGCAGCCAGCCGACATAGCCGTCGCTGTGGAGCTGGCCCCAGGCAAAGCCTTCGCCGTTGCGGTCGTAGATCGTGACGGGCTCGCCGCGAAGCGCCTGCGTCAGCTGCTCGGCATCGGAGGCGGGCAGCCGGCGCAGCGGTGCGATCGCCTGCGTCACCTCGAACACCTCGCCTTCGACGAAGCGCGCGGCCTTGACCTTGCCCTCGAGATATTTGGCGGCGACTTCGGGCCGTGCCGGGGTCAGGCGAGGATCATCCATAGCGTTCGCTCAGCAGCTTGTAGATCGCGCGCGCGGCCTGGCATTCGCCGCCTTCGGGGCGGCCGGGTTTTGCCGACGGCGTCCAGCCGTAGATATCGACATGCAGCCAGCTTGTCGCGGCCTCCACGAAGCGCTGCAGGAACAGCGCGCAGGTGATCGAGCCGGCAAAGCCGCCGGACGGCGCATTGGTGATGTTGGCGACCTTGGAATCCAGCCATGCATCGTAAGCCGGCCACAGCGGCATGCGCCACAACGGATCATGCTCCTGGCGGGCCAGCCGCGCAACGTCGGCCGCCAGCGTTTCGTCATTGGTGTAGTAGGGCGGCAGATCCGGCCCCAGCGCCACCCGCGCGGCGCCGGTGAGGGTGCCGAGATCGACCAGCAGTTCCGGCTTCTCCTCATCGGCCAGCGCCAGCGCGTCCGCCAGGACCAGCCGTCCCTCCGCGTCGGTATTGCCGATTTCCACCGTGATGCCCTTGCGCGACTTGAAGATGTCGAGCGGGCGGAACGCATTGCCGGCGACCGCATTCTCGACCGCCGGTATCAGCACGCGCAGCCGCACTTTCAGCTTCGCGTCCATCACCATCTGCGCCAGCGCGAGCACGTTGGCCGCGCCGCCCATGTCCTTCTTCATGATCAGCATGCCGCTCGACGGCTTCAGGTCGAGCCCGCCGGTGTCAAAACAGACGCCCTTGCCGACCAGCGTCACCTTGGGGTGTGCGGCGTCGCCCCAGCTGAAATCGATCAGCCGCGGCGCGCGGGTCGAGGCCATGCCGACGGCGTGGATCAGCGGAAAATCCCTTGCAAGCGCATCGCCGGCAATGCAGTCGAACTTTGCGTCGAACCGCTTTGCCACCTCGCGCGCGGCGGCTTCCAGCTCTGCCGGACCCATATCGTTGGACGGCGTGTTGATGAGATCGCGGGCGAGGAATGCCGCCTCCGCTATCCGGGTCAGTTCAGCGGCGTCGATGCCTTCAGGCGGAACGAGGCGCACGTCGGGGCCATCGACCTTGCGGTAGCGCGCGAAGCGATAGCATCCAAGTGCAAACGCCAGCGCGGCAAGCCTTGCGTCATGCGGTGCATTGGCGAAGCGGTAAGTGCCAGGCGGCAACAGGCCCGGCAGCGCGCCGGTGCGAAACGGATCGTGCGATCTTGCGCTCTCGTCCTCTAGGCCGAACAGCACCCGGGCGATCTGGCCGTCCGCAGCCGGCAGGATCAGGCATTTGCCGGGCTTGGCCGAAAAGCCGTTGGCCTCGGCGAATTGCCGCGCCGCGGCGGGCAGGGCCGCCCTGATCGCGTCCCAATCCGCCTTGGTGGCGAAGGTGATCGGAACGGCGGAGGCGGCAGGAGCGGTTTCGAATACGGAAGGCATGCTTGTCTCAGGGCTGCGGCGCGTCTGACGCTACCTACACGCCTTTGGGCAGGGCCGGAAGCGTGGCGATTAACCGGCCGTTAGGGTTAACAGTCTATTGCTGGCCTATTCGGTTCCGCGAGCCCCGAGAGTGCCATGCGTCGTCCATCCATCGCCCGGCTGTTGCGCTCCGCCGCCGTCACGGCCTTGCTGGCTGCCGGACTTGGCGGTTGCCAGACCATGGGCGACATCACGGGTTCGCTGACGTCCAAATCCGATACCGCTGCCGTCGAGACCGATCCGCGCCGCGCCGTCGAAGTCTATGGCGAGCGCTACCGCGCCAATCCCAGGGACGCCGAGGCGGCGCTGCGCTACGGCACCGCGCTGCGCGGCACCGGCCAGCGCGCCCAGGCCGTCGCCGTGCTGGAGCAGGCCTCGCTCACCCATCCCGCCAACAAGCCGCTGCTGGCCGCCTATGGCCGCGCGCTTGCCGACAACGGCAATTTCCAGAAGGCCTTTGACGTCTTGAGCCGCGCGCATTCGCCCGACAATCCGGACTGGCGCATCCTGTCGGTGCAGGGCACGGCGCTGGACCAGATGGGCAAGCATGAGGAGGCCCGCGGCTACTACGCCAGCGCGCTGAAGATGGCGCCGGACGAGCCCTCGGTGCTGTCCAATCTCGGCATGTCCTACGTGCTGTCGCGTAACCTGGCGAGCGCGGAAGAGATTTTGCGCAAGGCCCAGGCCACCGGCCGCGCCGATGCGCGGGTGCGGCAGAACCTTGCGCTTGCGGTCGGCCTGCAGGGCCGCTTTGCCGAGGCCGAAACCATCGCGCGCGCCGACCTGCCGCCGGACGAGGCCGCCGCCAACGTCGCCTATCTGAAGCAGATGCTCGCGCGCAAGGACGCTCCGCGCGTCTCCGCCCGTGGCAAGCCGCCGGTCGTGGCGCAGGATCTGTCGGACTAACCGTCCGCCATCGCCGCCTGCAGCTTGCTGTCACCCGCGAACGGGATGACCCCGTACGCCACGGCTTGCCTGGACTATCGCATGCCAAGAATACGTGATCGTCCGGCCAGGCCGGGCGATGATCGATTGTGGCGTCAGGACTGAACCTCGCGCGCCAGGGCCTTGACGGTGGCGGACTATTGCATCTCCGCGACCTTGATGCCGGTCGGTCCGAGAATGACGACGAACAGCACCGGCAGGAAGAACAGGATCATCGGCACCGTCAGCTTGGGCGGCAGCGCGGCGGCCTTCTTCTCGGCCTCGTTCATGCGCATGTCGCGGTTTTCCTGCGCCATGACGCGCAGCGAATGGCCGAGCGGCGTGCCGTAGCGTTCCGACTGCATCAGCGCGAGGCAAACCGACTTGACGCCCTCGAGCCCGGTGCGCTTCGCCAGGTTCTCATAGGCGACCTTGCGGTCCTGCAGGTAGGAGAGCTCGGCCGTGGTCAGCGTGAATTCCTCGGACAGCGCCACCGACTGCTGCACGATCTCGCCCGCCACCTTGCGGAAGGCGACTTCGACCGACATGCCGGATTCAATGCAGATCAGGAGCAGGTCGAGTGCGTCGGGGAATGCCCGCTTGATCTGCAGCTGGCGCTTGCTGATGGCGTTCTTGAGGAACAGCATCGGCGCCTGCAGGCCGAGATAGGCGACGCCGACGCAGATGCCGATCTTGATCGGCATCGCAGACCGCTGACAAACCCCGTCGAATTTCGGCGGGGTTTTGTTTTAGAGACGGATCGATAGGAGTTGCAGGCGTTCTCAGGCCCAGGCGGGCCTGGGTGCCAGGGCAAGAGCGATTTTCTTGATGTTCTGTGCGGCGGCGG
>DATLXL010000014.1:0-3225 GCA_035575905.1 Bradyrhizobium sp.
CGCGCGCCGGCCCCGCCGCCATCGCCTCCGCCCGGACGCGGCCCCGAAAGCGACCGCCCGCGGCCCCGCGCCGAGGCCCCTCCGCCGCCGATGGCGCCACGGCCGCAGCCGCCCGGACAGCCGCAGGTGCCGATAGCCGATCCGCAATTGCCGCCGCGCGGCGACCGGCCGACCCGCCGCAGTTTCGAGAACAGTCCGCCGCCCCCGCCGCCGCAGCAGGGCTCGCGCGTGCCCGGCTTCCGCGACATCACCGCCGACGCCGATGAGCTTGGCCGCGCCGCGGCGCAAGCCAATCGCAACGCGCGAAAAACCTACGCCAGCGTGCCCTCGCCGTCGCCCGAGTTCGACCGGCTCGAGCCGAGCATGGAGAATCGCGGCGCCGATCCGGATCAGCCCTACGCCTGGGGCGACGATTCCACGGACGATGCGGATCGTTATCCGCCGCAGGGCCAGGCGCCGACGCCGCCGCGCTCGCGCATCGGCTCGGCCGACGAGCGCGAGCCGAAGCGGCCGCGCACGGCAGCTGCATTTCCCTTCAAGAGCGCGATCGCGGTCGGCGTGGTGCTGATCCTGGTCGGCGCCGGCATTCTCTGGGGCAAGTCGCTGGTCGGCACCGTCACCGGCCTGTTCAAGCCGTCGCCGACGTCGGTGGCGGAAGCGCCGAAGGACCAAAGCACCGCCTCGCCGAGCAGCCGGCCGAAGATTCCGGATCGCGTCGGCCAGCCGTCGGCCGACAATGTCGCGCCGGTCGCACAGCGCGTCGTGCTGTATGACGAGGATCCGTCCGATCCCAAGGGCAAGCAGTATGTGGGCTCGGTAATCTGGCGCACGGAACCGATCAAGGCCACCGGCAACCAGAAGGCCGACATCGCCGTGCGCGCCGACATCGACATCCCCGACCGCAAGTTCAAGATGACCATGTCGTTCCGCCGCAATACCGACTCGTCGCTGCCGGCGAGCCACACCGCGGAGCTGACTTTCATCCTGCCGCCGGATTTCTCCGGCGGCGGCGTCGGCAACGTGCCGGGCATTCTGATGAAATCCAACGAGCAGGCGCGCGGCACGCCGCTGTCGGCGCTGGCGGTGAAGGTCACCGACGGCTTCTTCCTGGTCGGCCTCTCCAACGTCGACTCGGAGCGCACGCGCAATTTGCAGCTCCTGAAGGAGCGCTCCTGGTTCGACGTCCCGCTGGTCTACACCAACCAGCGCCGCGCCATCATCGCCATCGAAAAGGGCGCCCCCGGCGAGCGTGCCTTCAACGAGGCGTTCGCCTCGTGGGGCGAATGAGGTTGACTTCCGGCTGCGCGAGCGGCCGAGTCAAGCCTGTTGGAACCGGCAAAACCGTCGTATGACAGGCCGGTTGCTCGCGTAGGGGCCGGAATGAAGCGTTATCTGATCTTCGCAGCATTGGGGCCGCTTATCGGCGGCTTCATCCTGCTGTTCGTCACCACCTATCAGTCCGGCTTCTGGGAGCACACCAATCTCGCCGAGGTCGGAAAGCTCCTCCTCGTCTTCGTCAAGACGCTGCAATACGCCTACCTGTTCGGCGTCGTGCCGGCCCTGATGGTCGGCGCGATCGACGACATCCTGTATCACGTCAAGCGTATCGGTCCGGTCGTCCGGATGCTGATGATGGGCGTGGTGGCGTTCGTCGTCACCGCGCTGCTCTACTCCTCGCGCGGCCCCGACAGCGGCATCCTGCAGTTCTTTCTCTACGGCCTCGTCGGCCTCGTGCCGGCCACGCTGTCGTCATGGCTGGCGCACAAATATGCCGACGCGCCGGCGCCGGTGCAGGCGTAATCCCTGCACGCTGATAGCGAGCCAGCGTGTCGCGCAAATCCGCGCCCGATGCCAGCCTGCGCGAAGCAATCCACACATCCCGCTTGCAGGGCGATGGACTGCTTCGTCGCTGGCGATTGTCGCAAGGACGATAGGTGCCTACGCGGCGAGGGGACGGTCATAAGCGGTGTTGTGACGCAACTTGCAGCTTGCGACTGCGTTACCATCTCATGACCATGCAGGATCACGACATCATCACCCCGCCCCGGAAAACGCGCCCGGGGCAAAGCGGTCACGCGGGCGTTTCGGGGCCGGAGGCGCGCGGGCCGGTCATCGATCAGGACGGCCGCGAGATTCCGCGAGGCCCGCAGTTCCAGGATCCGCAGTTCCAGGGCTTTAGAGCGGGATGGGGTTAGTTTGAATCGATTTGGGATTCCCAAATCAGCTTGTTTCTGATTCACCATGTTGGCTGGGTTGGAGGCCAGCATGGATGGGCAAGCCTTATTCGCTGGATCTTCGCAAACGTGTCGTGGCCGCGATCGAGGGTGGGATGTCGCGCAATCAGGCCGCCAAGCGGTTTGGGGTTGCGATCAGCACGGCCATCGGCTGGATGAAGCGGGTCGATGAGACCGGGAGCGTCGCTCCGAGTCAGATCGGCGGTTACAAACCGAAGGCGGTTTCGGGAGAGCATGCTGTCTGGTTGTCGCAACGGATCAGGGAAGGCGATTTCACCATACGCGGGCTTGTTGCCGAGCTCGCCGAACGCGGCTTGAAGGTCGACTACCATTCAGTGTGGGATTTCGTGCACGCCGAGAAGCTCAGCTTCAAAAAAAAGCGTGGCGGCTGGCGAGCGCGATCGTCCCGACGTGGCGCGCCGGCGCGTCCAGTGGACAAAGTATCAAGGCCGCGTCGAAGCTGAGCGGCTGGTCTTCATCGACGAGACCTGGACCAGGACCGATATGGCTCCCTTGCGGGGATGGGCTCCGCGCGGCCACAGGCTCCCCACCAAGGTTCCTCACGGCCGCTGGAAGACCATGACCTTCCTGGCGGCCCTGCGCCATGACCGGATCGATGCGCCATGGTTCATCGAGGGCCCAATCGATGGCGTGAGCTTTCGCACCTATGTCGAGAAGGTTCTTCTGCCCGTCCTTCGACCCGGCGACATCGTTGTCTTGGATAACCTCGGTAGCCACAGGAGCAAAGCAGTTCGCCAACTCATACGCTCGGTCGGCGCCAAACTCATCTTCTTGCCAAAATACTCGCCCGACCTGAACCCGATCGAACAGGTCTTTGCCAAGCTCAAGCACCTGCTCCGCAAAGCTGCCGCGCGAACCGTTGACGCCGTTTGCGCCGCAATCGGCCGCGCACTCGATGCATTTACGCCGGAGGAATGCGCCAACTACCTCAAAAATTCAGGCTATCGAACCTAATGCCATCACGCTTTAG
>DATLXL010000015.1:0-35843 GCA_035575905.1 Bradyrhizobium sp.
CTTCCCCGCGCAATGGCTTTACGGCTTATAGGTGCTCTCCCCGGTGAGCGGCGTTTGTTGTCACCGTTGCCGGGCCCGCACAGGCAGGCCCGGATAGACGCCACGGTCGCGGCGCCAGGACCACACGACTTCGCCGTACGCTTCCGGCGTTTCGTCCGGCTCGCCGAAGCAAGCCTGACGCCGGAAAGCGTCCATCGCAACCCGCTCCACGTTCCGTGACGATCGCGAAACGTCCCTGATGGTGGCGCGGGCTGGGCGTGTTATAGACCTGATTTGTTATTTCTGTAAAGCCGAATATTTTTCATCGCAGGGCTTGACGCGATTCGGGTGATTTGCCCGTCGTGTCGAAGCTGCAACACTCGCAGCCACTTCGTAGGGCGGATTAGTCTTACTGCGTCATGGGCGTCGACGTCCATGACGCAGTCAGAAGGCCGCGACCACCCGCTCCGACCAGAAATCGTAGGGTGGGCAAAGGCGCTCTCGCGCCGTGCCCACCTTCACCAGCTTCGGAGCAAGAAAGGTGGGCACGCTTCGCTTTGCCCACCCTACCCTTCTCACCGCCCCCGCTGCGCCAGAATCTTTTCCGCGGCGCGGAGGTGCGGCTTGTCCAGCATCATGCCGTCCATCTTGACGACCCCGGAGGGGTTGCCGGCGAACGCGGCGACCACGCGCTCCGACCAGGCGATCTCCTCGTCGGTCGGCATGAAGGCGGCGTTGACGATGTCGACGTGCTTCGGGTGGATCACGGCCTTGGCGCGGAAGCCGTCCTGCCGGCCGGCGATGGATTCGGCCTTCAGCGCCTCGAGGTCGTTGATGTCGGCGGCGATGGTGTCGATAGCCACGACCCCCGCGGCGGCCGCGGCGATCAGGCAGAGATCGCGCGCCAGGATGAACGGCGAGTTGAACCTGCCGCCGGTGCGGTTGCGCGAGGCGCCGAGCGAGGCGGCCAGATCCTCCGCGCCCCACATCATGCCCCACAGCCGCGGGCTCATGTTCTCGAAATCCATCAGCTTCAGCACGGCGCGCGCGGTCTCGGTCGCGACCGTCACGATCCGCGTCGCGCCCTCGTCGATGCCGGCCGCCGCCTCGAATGCATCGAGATAAAGCGCGAGCTTGTTGACGTCGGCGGCCCCGGCGCATTTCGGCAGCACGATGCCGTCGGGCCGGCCCGGGACGACGGCGGCGAGGTCGCCGAGCGTCATGCCGGTGTCAAGCGCGTTGACGCGGACATACATCTTCTGCGCGGGGTTGCGCTCGCCGAGCATTTTTCGCGCGATGCCGCGCGCGGCGATCTTGCCCTCCGGCGCGATGGAATCCTCGAGGTCGAGGATCAGCGCGTCGGCCGCGGTCTTCCTGGCGCTTTCATATTTCCGGACGCTGTCGCCGGGCACGAACAACATGGAGCGCATCGCTTTACGCCTTCGGCTTGCCGAGCATCAAACCGCTGCGGCGGCAGGTCGCCACCACCTCGCCGCGCTGGTTGGTCATGGTGTGCTCGAATTCGACGATGCCCTGCCCCGGCCGCGACTTGCTCTCGCGCTTGCCGATGATTTTGGTGTGCGCCTTCAGCGTATCGCCGTGGAACACGGGTTTTGGGAACTTCACCTCGGTCATGCCGAGATTGCCGACGGTGGTGCCGAGCGTGGTGTCGTAGACGCTCATGCCGATCATGATGCCGAGCGTGTAGAGGCTGTTGAACAGCCGCTGGCCGAACTCGGTCTTCTCCGAGAAGGCCGCGTCGATGTGCAGCGGCTGCGGATTCATGGTCAGGAGGCTGAACATGGTGTTGTCCATCTCGGTGACGGTGCGGGAGAACTCGTGGTGAAACTCCTGCCCGACGACGAACTCCTCAAAGTACATTCCGGCCATTCTGCTATCGTCCCTTGTAGTTTGGCGTCCGCTTCTCGACGAACGCGTTGAGCCCTTCCTGGCAATCTTCCGTGGTTGCGACCAGCGCAAAGCTTTCGGCGGCGTTCTCGACCGAGCGGCGGAAATCGGCATCGACCGCGCGCACGAAGGCGTCGCGGCCGATCTTCATCACGATCGGCGATTTGGCGGCAAGCCGCCGCGCGATCTCGCGGGCGCGGTCGAGCGCGGTGCCCTTCGGAACGACCTCGCTGAGCAGGCCCATGCGGAAGGCGGTCGCGGCATCGAAGGGATCGCCAAGGAACAGCGGGCCGAACGCCTGGTGCTTGCCGACGAGGCGCGGCAGCTGCACGAAATGGATGGCCGGGATCAGGCCGACGTCGATCTCGGGATAGCCGAAGGTCGAGGCATCGCCGGCGATGATCATGTCGCAGGAGATCGCAATCGTCATGCCGCCGGCGCGCACCGCGCCGTCGACGGCGGCGATGGTTGGCTTGCCCATCCGGTACTGGGTATCGTTGAGCGCGAAATAGAGGCGCTCAAGGAATTTCTTGGTTTCGATGCCCGGCTTGCCCCTGACGATGTCGAGATCGAGCCCGGCGCAAAACACCTTGTGGGCGCTGGCGATGATCGCGGCGCGCACGGCCTCGTCGTCGCGGGCCTTCGCGAGCGCCGCCAGCAGTGCGTCGATCAGCGGCATGCTCAGCGCGTTGACGGGGGCGCGGTCGAGCATGATCTCGGCAATGCCGCCGGAGACGGAATAGCGAACCAGACCGGCGTTCATGCTGTAGCTCCCTTGCCCGCGCGCACCGCACCGGCCCTGACGAAATCGTCGATGGTGCCGCGGTCGAAACCGGCCTGCAGCAGCACTTCGACGCTGTCCTGTCCGACGTCGGGAGACGGCCGCAGATTGTCCTCGGACAGGCTGGCGATGCCGGGCGTGCGCGGCGAATAGACGAGGCCGACGCCGGGCGTGTCCTGAACCACCGCCGCCTTGGTCGCCTCGACATGGGCGCTGCGCAGCCATTCGCCTGGACTATGGATCCGCTCGGCGATGATGTCGGCGGCGTGCAGCCGCGTCAGCCAGGCCTCGGCGGTCTGGGTGCGGAAGATTTCCCGCAGCTGCGGGACCAGCGCGTCCGCGGAATCCGCGCGGCGGGCGAAATCGGCAAAGCGCGGATCGGTGGCGAGGTCCTCGCGGCCGATCGCGGCGCACAGGCGCTTGTATTGGGGCTCGTTGACCAGCGTCACCATCATCCAGCCGTCGCTGGCCTGATAGGTGCCGGCGGGCACGTTCAGCGCGCGCGGAGCGCCGCCTTCGAGCACATGCTCGGCGGCCTTGTGGCCGAGCAGCGCCGCCGTGGACTGCGCGAGATTGACGTCGATCCAGCGGCCGGTGCCGGTCGCCATCCGCGCGAACAGCGTGGTGGCGATGGCCTGGAACCCATAAACGCCGGTGACGACGTCCGAGATGGTGGTGCCGACCCGGTGCGGCACGCCGTCATTGCCGGGATTGACCGAGACAAGCCCGGAAAAGGCCTGCGCCACCGAGTCCGAGCCCGGCCGCTTCGAAAAGGGGCCGCTCTGTCCGAACGCACTGACAGACAGATAGATCAGCCCGGGATTGTCGCGCGACAATTCCTCGTAACCGAGGCCGAGCCGCGTGGCGACGCCGGGGCGAAAGCCCTCGATCAGCACGTCGCTCTGCTTCGCCAGTCTCCTGGCGATGGCGACGCCGTCCCTGTGCTTCATGTCGAGGCAGAGGCTGCGTTTGCCGCGGTTATAGACGGCGGACAGCGTGGTGTGATTGCCGTAGGTGGTACCGAGATAGCGCGACCAGTCGCCCTCGGGCGGCTCGACCTTGATGACGTCGGCGCCGTAGACGCCGAGCAGCATGGCGGCATAGGGCGAGGCGATGCCCTGCCCGAAATCTAGCACGCGCAGGCCCCGGTACGGGGCCTCATGCGTGGGCGACAGCTTTCCCGCCATACTCCCTCCCTTGCCGCTGCAGCCTTTTCACAGCGCCAGGTAGCGCTGCCGGATGTTCTCGTTGGCCTTCAGCTCTTCGATGGAGGATGTGTAGACGATCTGGCCCTTGTCGATAACCGTCGCGTGGCTCGCAAGGCCAAGGCAAAAATGCATGTTTTGCTCGGCGATCAAGACGGTGGCGCCGGTGCCGCGAAGCTGGCGCAAAAGCTCGCCGATGCGCTGTACGATGATGGGGGCAAGCCCCTCGCTCGGCTCGTCCAGCAGCAGCAGCGCCGGATTGCCGACCAGCGTGCGGGCGATCGCCAGCATCTGCTGCTCGCCGCCGGAGAGCCGGCCGGCAATGCGGTAGCGCAGCGGCTCAAGCAGCGGGAAGACCTCGTAGATGCGCTTGATCGGCCAGTCGTCCTCGCCGTTCGGCCCCTTCTTCTGGCCGATCACGAGATTGTCCTCCACGGTGTGCTCGGGGAAAATCTGGCGGTCCTCCGGCACGAAGCCGAGCCCGGCCCTGGCGATGCGGTGCGGCTTCAGGCCCGACACCACCTGCCCGCGCAGCGAGACCGTGCCGCGCCGTGCCGGCGCGAGACCCATGATCGCCTTCATGGTTGTGGACTTGCCGGCGCCGTTGCGGCCGAGCAGCGCCATGGTCTCGCCCTGGCGCACGGAAAGGCCGACCCCGAAGAGGATCTGGCTGGTGCCGTAATAGACGTCGAGATCCTCGACCTTCACGACCGCCTCGCTCATGCCACCGCCCCCGCGTGATGGTCGGTGCCGAGATAGGCGTCGATGACCTCCTGGTTGCGCCGGATCGCATCCGGCGTGCCCTTGGCGAGGATGCGGCCGTAGCACAGCACGACGATCTCCGGCGCGATCTTGAACACGATGTCCATGTCGTGCTCGATGAAGACCACCGTGATGCTCTGCTTCTCCCAGAGCTCGCGCACCTTGTCGATCATGCGCCAGCGCTCTTCGGTGCCCATGCCGGCGGTCGGCTCGTCCAGCAGCAGCACCTTTGGATCGAGCACCAGCGCCAGCGCGATGTCGAGCAGCTTCTGGTCGCCATGCGACAGCGTCGCCGCGGTGCGGTTGCGCTTGTTGGCGAGGCCGAGCAGTTCCATCGCATGTTCGGCGCGGCCGCGGGTCTCCGCGAGCGGAAAGCGTTGACGCAGCACGCCGGCGCGGCGCATGTCGGCGCCGACGGCGGCAAGCATGGTTTCCTCGACGGTCAGCGAAGGAAAGATGCTGGCGACCTGGAAGGCGCGGCCGATGCCGTGACGAACGATTTCCGGCGGCGTGCGCCCGGCGAGATCGACGCCATCGAGCAGCACCTGGCCTGCGTCGGGCTTGAGCGCGCCGGTGATGAGGTTGAAGAAGGTGCTCTTGCCGGCACCGTTCGGACCGATCACGGCCGTGAGCGAGCCGTCCGGAAACGCCAGCGACACGTTGTCGGTCGCCTTCACGCCGCCAAAGGATTTTGCGAGACCGCGGATCTCCAGCATGGTCAGCCGCGCTCCTTTGCCGATTGCTGGCGCTGCAGGTACCATTCGACGGCGAAATCCATCAGGCCTTTGCGGAGGCCGATGGCGAAGAACAGGATGACGACGCCGAGCACGATGCCGTGGTATTCGGTCCACCGCGTCACCGTGTCGTTGAGGATCAGCAGCAACACGGTGCCGACGATCGGTCCGAGGAATGTCGTGACGCCACCGAGCATGTTGATGAAGATGCCCTCGCCCGAGATGGTCCAGTAGGCGAACTCCGGATAGGCGCCGGACACGAACAGCGCCATGATGATGCCGCCGACCGAGGCGAACAGCGCGGCCAGCACGAAGATGATGAGCTTGGCGCGCCATACGTCGATGCCGACAAAGCTGGCGCGGGTGGCGTTGTCGCGGATCATGCGCAAGGTGTAGCCGAACGGCGACTGCGCAATCTGGCGCATCAAGAGCAGCCCGAGCACCAAGAGCGCGCAGCTCACGACGTAGAGATGCACGTGGTTCGACAGGTCCAGCCCAAGGAACACCGGCCGCGGGATGCCGCCGCGCAGGCCCTGGTCGCCGCCGGTGAGCGACGCCCAGGACAGGATGGTCGAGTGGATCAGCATCTGGAACGCCAGCGTGACAAAGGCGAAGTAGATTTCCTTCAGCCGCACGCAGATCGCGCCGATCACGATGGCGAACAGCAGCGTGATGCCGAGTGTAGCCACGAACGCCACCGGGATCGGCACGCCGGTGCGCTGCATGATCAGGCCGAAACCGTAGGCGCCGAGGCCGAAGAACATGCCGTGGCCGAACGAGATCATGCCGGTGTAGCCGACCAAGAGATTGAGCGAGGTGGCAAACAGCCCGTAGGCCGCGCAGCGGATGACGAAATCGAGCAGCGCCTTGCTGCCGAAGAACATCGGCAGCATCGCCAGCACGATGAAGGCGGCGAGCGCGATCAGCACGTCGCGGTAGCGCTGCGCCCTGGCGGCGGCCCCGACCGCGCCGATGGCGGGAGCGCCCTGTTCGGCCCGAACTTCGCTCATGCCACTTCCTTGCCGAACAGGCCGGTCGGGCGGGCGACCAGGACGATCACCATGAACAGGTACATCAGGCCCTCGGTGAACAGGGGAAATCCGAGCGAGCCGAAGGCGCGGATCAGGCCGATCAGGATGGCGCCGACCAGGGCGCCGACGATCGAGCCCATGCCGCCAATGACGGTGACGATGAAGGATTCGATCAGCACCGAAAATCCCATGCCCGGGGTAAGCGAGCGCACGGGCGCGGCCAGCGCGCCGGCAAGCCCGGCCAGCGCACCACCGAGCGCGAACACGCCGCCATAGATCAGGCCGGTGTTGATGCCGAGCGCGGAGACCATGCCGGGATTGTGCGCCGAGGCGCGGATCACCTTGCCGATCCGCGTGCGCGCCAGCCCAAGGCCGAGCACCAGCGCGGCGGCCAGCGCCACGCCGATAAGCACGAGATAATAAGGCGGCACCACGCCGCCGGCGATGAACAGCGGCGGCACCTGGAAGGCGGTCGGCATGCCCATCGACTTGAACTCGACGCCCCAGATCATGCGCACGACATCGTCGAAGATCAGCACGAAGGCGTAGCAGACCAGAAGCTGCATCAGGACGTCGGCGCCGTAGACGCGGCTCATGAAGAAGCGCTCGAACGCGAGGCCGAGCACCGCGGTGCCCGCCGCGCCCGCCAGCATCGCCAGCGCGAAGCTGCCGGTGAACTGGTAGGCCGACATCGCGAAATAGGCGCCGAACATATAGAAGGCACCGTGGCTGAAATTGGTGATCTTCAGCACGCCGAAGATCAGGGTCAGCCCGACGGCGACGAGGAACAGCAGCATGCCGATGATGAAGCCACTGGTGGTTTGCGTCACCAGACAGGCGGTACTGGTGAGGCAACTGGTAAGCGCGTCGATGTCCACGGAACGCATCCATTTCTACGGACCGAAACGCCGGCCGCACCACAAAGGGCGGGCGAAGGCGTACCGCCCTCGCCCGCGCTGAACGTCAGGTGTAGCCCTTGCTCTTCTTCCACTCGGCTTCGAGTTCGAAGATGGTCTTCCAGTCGCCGGCCTTCACCTCCGGCACATAGGGCTCCTGCGGGATGGTGGTGCCCCAGCCGATGGCGTAGCCGACCAGCGTGCGGTCCTCGGCGCGCATCGTCACCGTGCCATCGGCGCCGAACGGGCAGTTGATCTTGAGACCGGTGAGCGCTTCCGCCACCTTCTTGCCGTCGGTCGAATTGGCCTTCTTGACGGCTTCCGTAAGCAGCATCACGGCGGTGGCGTTCTGCCATGACCAGTTGGTCGGGTATTCGTTGTACTTGGCCTTGTAGGCATCGCCCCATGCGGCGTTCGCAGCCGTCGTCGGGAACGTCTTGATGTAGCGGTTGCCGGAGTGGATGCCCTTGGGCAGGTTCTTGACCACCGTCAGCGCGGTGTAGTCGGCCATGTTGACCGCGAACACCTCCATCTGGCTGAACATCGCGTAGATGTTGGCCTGATCGATGTAGGAGGTCAGATCGCCGCCCCACAGGCAGGAGTACAGCGCCTGCGGCTTGGCCTGCAGGATTTTCGTGATCACCTCGGTGTAGTCGGGCTGGAACAGCTTCGGCCAGGACTCACTGATGATCTCAACATCGGGCGCAAAGCGCTTGAGATACATCGTGAATTCGCCGGTGGTGTCGCGGCCGTAGGCGTAGTCCGGCGAGCAGGTTACCCACTTCTTCAGGCCCTTGGTCTTGGCGATCCCGGCGGCGTAGCTGCCGCCGACGATGGAGTCATGGATGCCCTGACGCACGCAGCGGAAGGCGTTGGGGATATGCTGCTTCGGATCGGCGGTGAGCGAGGACGCTTCCGAGCAGGTGTGGATGCAGAGCACGCCGAGATCGCGCGCCACTTCGTGCACCGCGAACGAGCCGGACGAGGCTTCGCCGTCGAACAGCATTTCGCAGCCATCGGTGTTGACGAGTTCGCGGGCGACGCGCGCGGCTTCCTGCGGCTGGCCCTTGGAGTCGCGGATCACCATCTCGATCTGACGGCCGGCAAGACCGCCGGCGGCGTTGACCTTCTCGACTTCCAGCATCACGGCGTTGCGTGAGGAAGTGCCGAGCTGCGCGACGCGGCCGGACAGGATGGTCGGCATGCCGATCTTGATGGTCTTGGCCTGCGCACGCGCCACCCACGGGGTGGCGAGGGTAGCGGCGCCGGCGCCCATCATTGCAAGGGCCGAGCGGCGGCTGATGCCCGTTTTGCGGGTTCTCGTCATTTTCCTCTCCCTAGTCGGGGTTTCGTTCCCAAAAACCTGTTCGGAGGTCTGACGCCTCCGTGCATGGGAGGATTTCAGAGCCGAGGGGGTGACGTCAAGCCAAAGACGAATTACGACTCATAATTCATTGGGAAGGAAACAAAGCCGGAAACCGGCTCCCGAGCGGCAAATGATCAACCTGTCGAGTTTCATCGCCTTTCATGCGAAGCGGACCCCGCATCGAACTGCGCTGAAGTATCGCGGCGAAGATATTTCCTACACAACCTTCGATGCGCGCATCGGCAAGGTCGCCGGCTGGCTGGCCGCGCGCGGGATCGGCCGCGGCGATGTCGTCGCCGTGCTGATGAAGAACAGCGCCGCCTTTCTCGAACTGGTGTTTGCGGCAAGCCATGTCGGTGCGGTGTTCCTGCCGATCAACTATCGCCTCTCCGCCGATGAGGTCGGCTACATCGTCGGCAACTCCGGTGCGCGGCTAATGGTTGCGGACGAAGAACTGGCGTCGATTGCCGCCGGCGGCGTGCCGGTGGTGCTGCTCGACGAAACCGCGCAGGCCGGCATCGTGAATGTCGCGGGCGATGCGGCGCCGGTAACGGCGCAGCCCGTGCAGCCCGGTGACCTGATGCGGCTGATGTACACGTCGGGCACGACCGACCGCCCCAAGGGCGTGATGCTCTCCTACGAGAACATGTACTGGAAGTCCGCCGACCAGACCGTCGCGCTCGGGCTCAACGCCGATACTCGCCTGCTCGTGGTCGGCCCGCTCTATCACGTCGGCGCGCTCGACCTGCCCGGCATCTCCGTGCTCTGGCACGGCGGCATGCTGTCGGTGCAGCGCAATTTCGAGCCCGAGGCGGCGCTGGCGGCGATCGACCGGGAAAAGCTCAACGCTGCCTGGTTCGCGCCGGTGATGACGACGGCGATCCTCACCTGCCCGACCCGCGAGCGTTACGACGTCTCGAGCCTGCGCTGGACCATCGGAGGCGGCGAGAAGACGCCGGAGGTGCGCATCCGGGCCTTTTCCGGGTTCTTCAAGAACGCGCGCTACATCGACGCCTATGGCCTGACCGAAAGCGTCGGCGGCGACACCTTCATGGAGCCGGGCCGAGAGATCGAGAAGATCGGCTCAACCGGCCGCGCCATCGCCCATGTCGAGATCGAAATCCGCGATGATGCCGGCAACAGGCTGCCGCCCGGCGAGAACGGCGAGATCTGCCTGCGCGGGCCGAAGGTCACCAAGGGCTACTGGAAGGATCCGCAGAAAACCGCGTCCACGTTCTTTGGCGACTGGTTCCGCACGGGCGACGTCGGCTATCTCGACGAGGATGGCTTCCTTTACCTGACCGACCGCAAGAAGGACATGATCATCTCCGGCGGCGAGAACATCGCCTCCTCCGAAGTCGAGCGCGTAATCTACGAAATGCCGGAAGTGCGCGAAGTCGCGGTGATAGGCCTTGCCGATGCGCGCTGGGGCGAAAAGCCGGTGGCGATCGTGGTGCTGGCCGAAGGCGCCGACCTCGCCATGCCGGCACTGACCGATCATTGCCGCGCACGGCTCGCCGGCTTCAAGGTCCCGAAGCAGCTGATCATCCGCGACAGCCTGCCGCGCAATCCTTCCGGCAAAGTGCTCAAGCGCGTGCTGCGCGCCGAACTCGAGAGCTCCGCATGACACAGGCCGCGTCCGTGAAAGTGACAAAACTCAACCGGGTCGAGCGCAACGCCTGGACCAAGCAGAAAATCTTCGAGGCCGCCGCACGGGTGGTCGGCAGATACGGCTATGCGGAGGCTTCCGTCGCCCGCATCACCGAGCAAGCGGGCGTCGCGCAGGGCACCTTCTACAATCACTTCGTCAACCGCCAGGAACTGCTCGACCAGCTGCTGCCGAAGATCGGCGTCGACATGGTGCGCTTCATCCGCGACCGGACCTCGACCGGCCACGCCGCAAAGCAGGAGATCGAGCGCTTTGCCGCCTTCTTCGATTTCATCCGCGAGGTGCCGGAATTCCTGCGCATCCTGAATGAAGCGGAATTCTTCGCGCCGGCCGGCTACCAGAAGCATCTGGAGAACGTGGCGACCGCCTACATTCGCATCCTGCAGCGGGCGCGCGAGGCCGGCAGCATCGTCGACTACAGCGACGAGGAGTTCGAGGCGATCGTGCACATGTTCATGGGCGGGCGCGGCTATCTCAGCCTGCGCTACTCCTATGCGGAGGACGGCGGCGTGGTCGACGTGCCGGAGCACGTCAAGACCGCCTACGAGAAGCTGATCACGCGCGGGCTGATCAAGCCGGAGGGCAAGCGGAGATGAGCGAAGGCATCGTCCTCGTCACCGGCGGCAGCCGCGGCATTGGCGCCGCAACCGCCACGCTGCTGGCCGGACAGGGCCACACGGTCGTGGTCGTCGACATCCAGCCCGAGCCGGTCGGAGGCGGCGCGGTCCTGTGGCCGGCGCCGTTCGACGTCGCCAGCGAAGGCGGCGTGACCAGCGGCATTGCCGACATCGAGAAGGCGCACGGGCCGATCGTTGGCCTGGTCAACGCCGCCGGGATCTTTGGCAAGATGCACCGGCTGGAAAAAGTGCGGATGGAGCAATGGGACCGCGAGGTCAACATTGACCTCCGCGGCACCTTCATGGTGGCGCGCAGCGTCGGCGTGCGGATGGCGCAGCGCCGCCATGGCGCCATCGTCAACGTCGCTTCCGTCGCCGGCATGACGTCGGGGCCGATCCACGCCTACACCGCGGCGAAGGCCGGCGTGATCCAGCTGACGCAGACGCTGGCCGCCGAATGGGGCCGCGTCGGCGTGCGCGTCAATGCGGTCTCCCCCGGCTTCACCCGCACCGCGATGCTGGAAGCCGGCATCGCCTCGGGCGCGATGAACAGGACGCTGATGGAGCGCTACGCCGCGATGAACCGGATGGTCGAGCCGGTCGAGGTGGCGCAGGCGATTGCGTGGCTGCTCTCGCCGCTCGCCAGCGCCGTGACCGGCGTCAATCTGCCGGTCGATTGCGGATTCCATGCCGGCTCCACCTGGGGCGCCTATGGCGGCCTGCCCGAACCGCCGGCCAGTTGAGGACAGCACGATGAACATCGAACTGCCGCGCAAGAAGCACGATCTCGCTTCCGCCATTGCCGAGGGCGATATCCGCGTGCTGCTGATGGTGCTGGTGCACATGACCGGCGACACGCGCTGGCTGGAGCCGCCCTACAAGCCGAGGCGCGACGTGCGGCTGATCCCCGATCCCGATGCCGGCGTGCCGAAGGAAATCCAGGACGAAATCCGCGCCGCGGTCTTGAAGCTGTTCGAGAACGGCGAACCGAAGCCGGCGATAGCAGATCCCGGCAACGAGTTGATGCTGAGGATGATGCGCGCCACGCTCGGCGAGAATGTGACGCCGGAATATGCGCCGCTGATGCGGGAGGAGATGGGCTTCATCCCGCGCGAGATGCGCTGGAGCAAGCGACCGCCCGATGACGAACTCGCCATGCAGCGCGTGCTGATCGTCGGCGCCGGCGTCTGCGCCATTGCGCTTGGCGTGGCGCTCGGCCGGCTCGGCATCCCCTACACCATCGTCGAGAAGAACGCCGAGATCGGCGGCACCTGGTACGTCAACCGCTATCCCGGCTGCGGCGTCGATACGCCGAACCATTCCTATTCGTTCTCGTTCGGCAAGCGTAACCCCTGGACGCGCTATTTCGCGCAGCGCCAGGAACTGCACGATTATCTGCTGAAGGTCGTCCGCGAGCACGACATCCGCAAGCATGTGCGGCTGAATACCGAGCTGACCTCGTCGCGGTGGGATGAAGGCAGGAAGCGCTGGATATCGACGCTGCACACCCAGGGCGGCGAAGAGACATTCGAGTCAACGGTACTGGTCAGCGCCATCGGCCAGCTCAACGATCCCGCCCCTGCCCGCTTCAGGGATGACGACACCTTCAAGGGCCAGAAAGTCCATTCGGCGCTGTGGAGCGACGACATCAAGCTCGACGGCAGGCATGTCGCCGTGATCGGCACCGGCGCGACCGCCATGCAGCTGGTGCCGTCGATTGCGGGTCGCGTTGCCTCCGTCACCGTGTACCAGCGCACCGCGCAATGGGCGCGGCCCGTAAAAGGCTATGCCGATCCGATCACCGAGGGCGCGCAATGGCTGCTGGCGCACTTGCCGTTCTATGTGCAGTGGTACCGCTTCAACATGTTCTGGCGCTATGGCGACGGGCTGCTACCCTTCCTGCGCAAGGACCCTGACTGGCCGCATCCCGAGCGCGCCGTCAACAAGGGCAATGACCGGCACCGCGAGGAGCTGACCGACTTCATCCTGTCCGAGCTGAAGGACCGCCCGGACCTGGTCGAAAAATGCCTGCCGACCTATCCGCCCTATGGCAAGCGCATCCTGCTCGACAACAACTGGTTCAGGACGCTGACCAGGCCCAATGTCGAGCTGGTCACCGAGCCGATCGGCCGCTTTGCGCCCGAGGGCATCGTCACCGCCGACGGCAAGCAGCGCAGCCACGACATCATCGTGATTTCCACCGGATTCAAGGTCACGGAGATGGCTGCGCGGCTCAACATCTCCGGGCGCGGCGGCAAGAACCTCCGGGAAGCCTGGGCAAACGACAACCCGACCGCCTATCTCGGCCTCACCGTGCCCGACTTCCCGAACCTGTTCGTCATGCTGGGCCCGAACTCCGGGCCGGCCCATGGCGGCAGCGTGATCTTCCAGTCGGAGTGCCAGAGCCGCTATATCACCTCCTGCCTGGTCGCGATGATCGAGCACGGCCTTGCCGCCATCGACGTGAAGCCATCGGCCCATGACGAATATGTGCGCAAGGTCGATGCCGAGCATGAGCAGATGATATGGACCCATCCGGGCATGACCACCTACTATCGCAACGGCCAGGGCCGCGTATTCTCGGCGATGCCGTGGCGGTTCGTCGATTACTGGCAGATGACGCATGACGTTGATCTAGAGGATTACCGCCAGACCAAGGCTTGAGGAAATGCGATGGGGAAGCCCGTTCTGCGCGTCTACACCGACTACAAGAGCCCGTTCGCCTATATCGCCAACAAGCGGCTGTTCGAGATCGAGCAGGAGCTTGGCGTCGAGCTGGAATGGCGACCCTATACGCTGCGCATTCCCGAATTCATGGGCGCGGTGGAAGAGCGCACGCCGCATTTCTGGCGCAAGGTGCGCTACTCCTACATGGATGCGCGCCGGCTCGCCAACGCGCAAGGCCTGACCATCAAGGGGCCGCGCCGCATCTATGACGGCTTCTACGCCAGCGCCGGCATGCTGTTCGCGCAGCGCAACGGCATTTTCCGTCCCTACCACGACACGGTGTTCAGGAAATTCTGGACTCACGAGCTCGATGTCGACGAGCTGCCGGAAGTCTCCGCCATTGTCAGCGATATCGGAGGCTCCGCGATAGACTTCGAGGCTTACGTGCACGGCGATGCGCGCGCCGAACATGATCGCATCATCGATGAAGCGGAAGATCTCGGCGTGTTCGGCGTGCCCACCATGGTGTTCAACGGCGAATTGTTCTGGGGCACCGACCGCATCGACATGCTGGTGGAGCGCATCAAGAATCCGGAAAGCGCCGTCGCCGCGCTCGGAAAGCGTCACCGCTGACAACAGGGGGCACCTCGTGCACGGGATCTACCCGACGCGCGACGAGGCGGAGAGCGCGGTGCCGTCCTGCAAGTCGTAAGGCGACGCCCCGCACGCCTCAATTATGTGCGCTGGTGGTCGCGACCGTGAACCGCGCCTTCGATCCGGAGAGCTCGCCGATATCGGCGCTGGCGGGGGCGATGAAGGCGCGGTCCCGCGGAAAGGCTTCCGGCATCTCCTCACGGATAAAGGCCAGCAGCTTCTCCCTGATCTCGCAGCGCAGATCCCAGGACTGCGGCGCATTGCGGGCCGAGACCAGCGCGCGAAGCTCGATGGAGCGCGGATGTGAATCGATCACCTGAAGATTGACGACCTCGCCGTCCCACAGCTTCGATTCGCGCGCCGCCTGCTCCAGCCTGCGGCGGATGCGCGGCACGTCAGCTCCGAAATCGAGATGGAAGATGATCACGCCGATCAGCGACTGCGCCTCGCGCGTCCAGTTCTGGAACGGCTTTTCGATGAAATAGGCCAGCGGAACCACCATCCGGCGCCAGTCCCACAGGCGGATGACGACATAGGTCGATGCGATGTCCTCGACCCAGCCCCATTCGTTCTCGATGATGACGGCGTCCTCGATCCGGATCGGCTGGGTGATGGCGATCTGCACGCCCGCGATCAGGTTGCTCAGCAGCGGCCGCGCGGCAAGACCGACGATGAGGCCGGCGGCCCCGGCCGAGGCGAACAGGCTGACGCCATATTGCCGGACCGATTCGAACGTCATCAATGCGGTGGACACGGCGATGATGACGACCAGCGTGTCAAGCACGCGCTTGAACACGCGCACCTGGGTGACGTGCTTGCGCGCGAGCAAGTTGTCGTCGCTGTCGAGCCGGAAGCGCTGCAGGTAGCGTGCTGCCCCGAGGTCAATCGCGCGGATCGATATCCAGGCGATCAGGCCGATGACGGCCACCGCAAATCCGCGGCTGAGATCGCTGCTCCAGGGGTCTTCGAAGGGCGCAAATGGCAGCACGAAGGCGACGCTGGCGAGGCAGATCGCCAGCCTGATCGGACCGGATGTTCGCTCCACGAGCTGCCGCGTGCCGGGACGATGGGGTCCGATCAGGCGGTCGATAACAAGACTGCCGAGCCCGGCGACGATCAGCGCCAAAACGACGGCAAGAGCGACCATCCCGAGGCCGACCACCCAGGATGGAACCCAGCCGAGGTTGGCGTCGATCTTGTCGAAAATTGCATCCATGCGGGGTTCCCCATTGCAAACGCCGAGACAGACGGCGCTAACGCAGGAGACTGCATCGGGCTCCCGCCGTTGCTGCAATGCAGCGTCTCGTTGGCTGCAACGCGATACCCATAAATCAGGCGAGATGGCGCCAGCAGCCCGTGCGTTCCAGCACCGGCTTCAGTGCCAGTTGTTCCGCGGCACCGAGCGCGGCGAATTTCATGCGCAAGCGCTGCAGGCATTTGACCTGGTACTTGAAAGGCGCCAGCGCGTAAGGCAGGCCCCACACCTTGATTTCCAGCCGTTCCAGGCCTGCCGCGAAGGCCCGCTCGTTGGCGACAAGGAACGGCAGATAGAGTTCGCCGGCAATTCTCAGCAGCGCTTCGGCCATGCCGCCGAGCGCCCGCTCGCGCGGATGCCATTCGCCATCGACGCCGGAGGCATCGTCCAGCCGCCGCACCCAGTGGTCGGTGAACGGCGCAAGCTGTCGCATGATGCGCATCGGCGTCGGGTCCGTCGCCATCTCGCCGAGCTGGCCGAACCAGGCGAAATCCGCCAGCGACGGCCGGCTGCCGAACAGATATTTTCCGATGCCGACATGCGGCTCGAAGGCCGCCAGAACGCGCCGGTAGCTTTCCTCCAGCAGCGGCTTGTTCTCTTCGGTGGCGCCGAGAATGACCATGCGCGAAATCTGGCGCTGGCGGAATTCCTCGATCTCCTCCGCGCTGCCGGTCGCCGCCTCCGAGGTCGACCACTCCTCGCCGGCCCAGCGCGAGACATAGGCCTGGTCTTCCGGGTCCCACCAGCGAAACAGGAACAGCGGCTTCACCGCCCATTCGTCGGCGAGGTCCTCCAGCAGATCGCAGACGAAGGCGACCGCCTTGTCGTCAGGGATGACCGAGCGCGCTTGGTGTCGCGCTTCCAGGTCATAGGCCAGCGTGGTGGTCTCGCCGCGATAGCTGCCGTCGGGATATTGCAGCACCGGGATCAGCATGGGCCGCAGATGCGCGGTGGCGGCCCGCAGCGCCTTGGTCATGATCAGCCAGTCGAACGGGATGCGCCTGTAGCGCAGCAAGGCGCGCAGCTTGATCGCGTATGGCGAGGCTGTCGACCCGATCAGCCGGTAGCGTTGCTCGATCATCGTTTCCGCAATTCCTCCGGCCGTCACGGGCTGCCTGCTGCGCTATCCTAGCAGCCATCGGGCCGGGTTGCGGGTATCAGGATCGACTTCCGCGTCTTCGCCATTTCGGTGGTGAAGAACGAGGCGGCCTGCGGATCGCCCTTCGAGCAGGCCTGCCTCAGCAAGAACAGCCCCTCGCTGGCCGCATTGGAAACTCCCGCCGTTATCCCGACCGGATAATTGTAGAACAGCGCCTGTCCATAGAGGCTGGCGGCGGTCATGTCGCCGCCCTGAATGGCCTTCTTGAGCAGGTCCCGCGCCTTCGGCAGATCCTGGGTTATCCCCTGGAAATCGGCGGGCCCGAGCAGCAGCAGGCCGGCGGCGTTGCGCGTCGCCTTGATATTGCCCGCACCATCGCCCTTCAGCCACCACCTCAGCGCTGCCGGATAATCCGGTTGCATGAAGACGAAGTTCGAAAGGTTGAACGATCCCTTGTAGACCGCGCCGAGGAAATTCATCGCCGCCCCGGATTCCTGCGAGGCGGCCGCATTCCACTGCGTGATCGCCTTGTTCATCAGATCCCGCGCCTCGGCATCGTGCTCGGGAGAAGCCAGCCGCACCGCGCGTGCGGCGTAGGCCCGGCCGAGTTGCGTGTTGAACCGCCGGCCCGGCCCCGTGCGCGCGCCCTCGCAGGCCCGTATGGCGTTGCTGATCTCGGTATCGGAGAGCTTGCCGCTGTCGGCGACGAAGGCCACGCCATCGGGGACATCGGTGTCGAATTGCGTTGCCATCGCAGCGTCACACTGGCGCTGCCACTCGGCCAGCATTTCGGCATGCGGCCTCTCCGACCGCCGCGAGGCGGTGGGCGCGGCCGCCGGGGCAGCGTCCGAGGTGCGCGGGGGCAGCGGGGACGGCGCCGCCGCTGCCTCCCGTGGGGGCGAAGCGGCCGCCGGCGGCGGAGCGGAAGCCACGGGCGGCGGAGAAGCGGCCGGGGTTGGCGAAGCGATTGCGGTCGGAGCTGGGGTTGGCGAAGCGGCGGCTACTCGCATGTCCTGCGCCGCAGGAAGCGTCGGGGTGATTTCCGACGGCGGCAGCTTGGCCGGGGCCGGCAATTTCTGCTCCGTCGGCCGGTTTTCGGTAGACCAGCGTTGCAGCGCCGGCAGGCCTTGCGCGATGACCTGAATACACGCAAGCCCGCCGATCACGAAAAAAAGCGTGCGCTCGCGCAAGTGATCGATCCGGCGCGCCCGCCCCTCGACCGGAAGCTTGGCCTGCAATGCGGAAACCAGGCTGTCGTGGCCCTCGAATTCGAAACCGGATTCGAGCAACCGCAAGGCGTGCATTTCGTTGTAGAGCAGCGCGAAGCCGACGTTCACCACCGCAAGCCGGACCACCAGCAGCGGAACGTTTTGCTCGATCAGAAAAAGTACGGCGCAGGCGGTTATGCCAACCAGCATCAGCGCCAGGGTGCCGCCGAAGTCGCGGCGGGCCAGCGCCGTGAACGGGCCAAACAGCAACGTCGACCACGAGAAGCCGTAGAAGCCGTTCTTTTTGGCGGCATCCGCAGGCCGTACAAGGGAGAATTTCAACGCCATTGAGCGATTGCCTTCCCGCAAGCTGGCCTATTTCGACGACCTGTCAGCCGGAGCCAGTTTTTCGCTCCTCCTAATTCCCAGCTCGCCTCTCAGTCGGCTGACTTCGTCTTCAAGGGAGCGGTTCTTGTCGTCAAGCGAGCGGCTCTTGCCATCAAGAAAGCCGTTATCCTCCTGAAGAGCGCGCTTGTCTTCTTCAAGAGCGCGATTCCTGTCTTCAAGAGAGCGGTTCTTGAAATAGAGAATCGAGGTAATGCCGAGCGAGAGAACCAGTGCAAGCGTCAGGATGCTGACCGAAGACGACAACCCTCGCAGCCCGTCGCCCTTGGCCTGACTGGACGTTATTTCCCGCGCTTTCTCGATCCTGGGTGACCACGTGGTGTTGCAGTTGAGAAATGACGCAAGCTCCCGCTCGAACGCCGGCCGTGCGGCGTTGAGCGCCTGCGGTATTCGCTCCAGCACCTCGGGAGTCGGCCGGTCGATCACCGCGCCATAGGCAAATAGCAGCTTGCGCCCGGCGGAATCGACGCGGTCGGCGGTGTTGACGTCGACCGGACCCGACCGGTAGGCGCACAATACGTCGCCCGCCTGCTTCGTCGGCACCGTGACGGTCCGCAGCCTGGCGGGGTCGCTGTCGTCGAGCTGCAACTGGCTGCGCAGCACGTCGCAGCTTTCGGTGTCAAACACCTCGGGCTGCATCACGAATTGATAATCCGAGGTTCTGCTGGCCGCGAACATGAACAACCAGGCGCTCATCGCACCTGGCCCTCGCCGCCCGAAAGCAGCGAATCCGGATTGTGGCGATGGAAGCGCTGCGCCCTGCTCATCTGCCCGTCAAGTATGGTGTCCAGCGCCGACTTGCGGTCCGAGGTCTTCTGCCGCCTGGCGTCGATGTCTTTCTTGATGCCTTCAATGATATCGTGGAACTTGGCGCCGCCCGCCTTCATGATGGTGACCAGCAAGATCGCAGCCACCGCGCTGATGGCAAACTGCGTGTACCATTCCAGCCGTTCCTTCGTCGCAGCGTGCACGACGGCGTTCACGGCCGGTCCCGTGAGGCTGACCACGACCGGTCCGGCCAGCAGCATCCGCTTCCAGAGCCAGTCGTAGAAGGCCTTGTTCTCATCCTCGGGGAGCGTCTTGCTGGCCTCTTTCTTCAGGAAATCGACCAGGGTCAGCGTAAGCGGAATGTCGACGCGGGTAGGCTTGACCAGTCCCTGCGGCTTCTTCCGCATCTGCTGGGTGGCCGGATCAAACACGGCGAAATCGTTGCCGACCGCGCTGACTGGTATCAGGTATGCGGGAGCCTTCTGCTGCTCGGCGATATTCCTGAAGTGCTTATGCCTCATCAGGGATTTTCTGATCCTGCCGAGGCTGTATGTTCTTGGATTCAGAATGTCGGATTTAGTGACAACGAAATGCATCGGCTTCCCGCTGCATTTTTGCAGAAAGTACGCCATCATGTCGAGATCTTCATAGATGGTCGACTCGCCTTCGGGAGGCGTCACGTCGTCGAGAAGATTGCGGATTTTCTTGCCATCGAGCAACACGAGTACCGAATCCGCGTTCAACACGTTGGACTCGATGAACGCATATGCCGTGTCGCTGTTGGTCTCCGATATCAATCCCCCCGGAAAGTCGAAGTACCTGAACTTGAACAGGCTGATCTTCTTGTCGGCTTTGACGTGCTCGCAGTCGAAGAGATATTCGTTTCTGGAGAACGTCCCGGCCGGCCAGTCGCCGTCGGGCTTCGATACTTGCCGAAACGTGTTCCTCAGCTGGTTCATGCTCTTGATGTCGGTGCAGCTCAGGACGAAATTATTTTCGTCCTTGTCCTGGACGGACAACGAATGAAACAGCGAAGCAAGGAAGACTGTTTTTCCCGCACCCCGGGCGCCAAGGACGAATACGTTGAAGGTGGCGCCGTCTTCTATGTCGGGCTGCTTCTGCGATCCTGCCGGCCGCCAGCGCGTGCTGGACGTGCTGCGGGTTACGGGTTCATCGTCCGCACTCAGCCGGGGAAAGAAATACCCTTTTAACGTCGACATTGTTGCCCCAACAACATCACCAAAACATCCGCCGGCCGGCAATCACGGCGACTAAAACGGCCGGACATTCTCAAAATGACCGCGCGCTGACCGACGTCAGCCCTGCGAAACCGCAATGCAGCAAGCCTAGTCCATAACCTTCGGTTGTTCCATCGATTTTTTGCGTCGATTGCGTGGACGATCACCCTTCAACTCGGTCGCCATCTATCCGCCCGGCGCGCAGCCGCACCGCATCGCGGCATTTGTCCTCCGGCGACGGTTTGGGTACCCTTTGCCAGCGCTTTTCCTGCCCAAGGAAACCAACCATGGTGGCCTCGCCGAAGCCTTCGTCCGCCACGGATTACGACGCCATCATCATCGGCGCCGGGCTTTCGGGCATGTACCAGCTCTACCGGCTGCGTGAGCTCGGCCTCTCCGTGCGGGTGTTCGAGGCCGGCACCGACGTCGGCGGCACCTGGTACTGGAACCGCTATCCGGGCGCGCGCTTCGATTCCGAGAACTACACCTACGGCTTTTCCTTCTCGAAGGAGTTGCTCGAGGAATGGGAATGGTCCGAGCACTTTGCCGGTCAGCCGGAAACCCTGCGCTACTGCAACTTTGTCGCCGACAAGCTCGACCTGCGGCGCGATATCCAGTTCAGGAGCCGGGTCAGCACCGCGGTCTATGAAGGGAATGCCCGTAGTTGGCGCATCACCCTGGAGGACGGCAGCGTGCATCGCTGCCGCTTCCTCGTTACGGCCATCGGGCCGCTCTCGACACCGACACTGCCGCTGATCGAGGGCCGCGACTCCTTCGAGGGACAATCCTTCCACACCGCGCGCTGGCCAAAAGAGAAGGTCGATTTCGCCGGCAAGCGCGTCGCGGTGATCGGCACCGGCGCAACCGGCATCCAGACCATCCAGACCATCGCCTCGGAGGTCGGCCACCTCACCGTATTCCAGCGCACCGCGAACTGGGCCGCACCGCTGCATAACGGCAAGATCGACGCGGAGACGCAGGCCAAGATCAAGGCGGGCTATCCGGCAATCTTCGCCCGCTGCCAGCAGACCTTTGCCTGCTTCATCCACACGCCAGACCCGCGCGGCGCGTTTGAGGTAACCGACGCCGAGCGCGAGGCGCATTACGAGAAGCTCTATGGCGAGCGCGGCTTTGGCATCTGGCAGGGCAACTTCCGCGACATACTGATCGATCGCAAGGCCAATGCGACCATCAGTGATTTCGTCGCGCGGAAGATCCGCGAGCGCGTCAAGGATCAGGCGACGGCCGAGAAGCTGATTCCGAAGAGCCACGGTTTCGGCACGCGCCGCCTGCCGCTCGAGACTTTCTATTATGAGGTCTATAACCGCGACAATGTCGAGCTGGTCGACATCAAGGAGACTCCGATCGAGCGCATCACGCCAAAGGGCATCAAGACCAGCGAGCGGGAGTTCGAGTTCGACATCATCATCTATGCCACCGGCTTCGACGCCATTACCGGCAGCTTTGACAAGATCGATTTCCGCGGCGTCGGCGGCGTCAAGCTGAAGGATGCCTGGAAGAGCGGGCCCGAAACCTATCTCGGGCTGATGGTGCACGGCTTTCCCGACATGGTCATGGTGATGGGGCCGCACACCGCGCTCGGCAACATTCCGCGCAGCATCGAATACAGCGTCGACTGGGTCACCGGCCTGATCCGCTTCGCGCGCGACAACGGATTGACGCGGCTTGAAGCGACGCCCGAGGGCGTCAAGGACTGGACCGATCACGTCAAGGAGATCGGCGTCGGCCTGCTCTCCTTTGAGGTCGATTCGTGGATGACCGGCATCAACCGCAATGTCGAGGGCAAGACCACCCGCATCGTCGCACGCTACGCCGGCAGCGCGCCGGATTACCGCGCGCGATGCGATGCCGTCGCCGCGAAGGGGTATGACGAGTTGCGGTTGGCATAATCGCAATCAGCTCGTCATTCCGGGGCTCGCCAAGCGAGAGCCCGCAATCCCCCTCATCGCACACGCTGCCGCAATGGATTCCGGGCCTGCGCCGGCGGCGCATCCCGGAACGACGAAGGTTTCGAAGCTCACCACGCGTCGATGCAGGGTCGCTTGCGGGTCGTGCGCGGCTCCGGCTTCGGCACCGAGCGCAGGCCCGCCATGATCCAGTGCCTGGTGTCCGCAGGGTCGATCACCTCGTCGATCTCCAACACGGAGGCGATCGAAACCGCCTTGCCGTTGGCGTAGAGTTCGGCGACCTTGGCCTTGTAATAGTTCTCGCGCTCGACGGGGTCGGCGATCGCCTCCATCTCCTTGCGGAAGCCGAGGCGCACATAGCCCTCCAGCCCCATCCCGCCGAACTCGCCGGTCGGCCAGGCCACGGTGAAGAACGAGGCATGGAAGCCGCCGCCGATCATCGACTGCGCGCCCAGCCCATAGCCCTTGCGCAGGACGATACCGAACAGCGGCACGGTAAGGCTCGCACCGGTGACGAACATCCGCGCCACATGGCGGACGATGGCGGTCTTCTCCGCTTCCGGCCCGACCATGAAGCCCGGCGTATCGCACAGCGACACGATCGGGATGTCGAAGGCGTCGCACAACTGCATGAAGCGCGCGGCCTTGTCGCCGGCCGGCGCATCGATCGCACCACCGAGATGCCGCGGGTTGTTGGCGATCAGCCCGAACGGCTTGCCCTCGATGCGGATGAAGGCCGTGATCATGCCGACGCCGAATTTACGGCGAAGCTCCAGCACCGAGCCTTCGTCGGCGAGCAGGTCGATCACGGTGCGGATGTCGTAGACGCGCAGGCGGTTCTCGGGAATCGCGCGGCGCAACAGCCGCTGGTCGGCGGCCTTCCAGTCCTTGGTCGCGCCCTGGAAGTAGGAGAGATACTTCTGTGCGACTGAGGTTGCCTCCTCCTCGTCCTCGACCAGGATATCGATTACGCCGTTCGGCGACTGGAACGACACCGGGCCGACCTCGGCCGGGTGATAGACGCCAAGGCCGCCGCCCTCGATCATCGCGGGTCCGCCCATGCCGATCGAGGCGTTCTTGGTGGCGATGATGACATCGCAGCAGCCGAGCATCGCCGCATTGCCGGCGAAGCAATAGCCGGAGACCACACCGACGACGGGCACCAGCCCCGAGAGCTTTGCGAACTGCACGAAGGACGGTCCATCCAGCCCGGTCATGCCGAGGCGATCGGTATCGCCCGGCCGCCCACCGCCGCCTTCGGCATAGAACACCAGCGGCAGCCGCCACTGCTCGGTCAGCGTCAGCATGCGGTCGATCTTCTTGTGGTTCATGTGACCCTGGGTGCCCGCCAGCACGGTGTAGTCATAGGCGATCACCATGCAGCGCCCGCCTTCGGGCCCGAACTTTTCCGCATTCACCGTGGCAACGCCCGAGATCAACCCGTCCGCCGGCGTGTTCCGGATCAGGTCGTCCACCGTGCGCCGGCGCCTTTGCGCGGCGATCGCAAGCGAGCCGTATTCGACGAACGAGCCGGGGTCGACCAGCTGGGCGATGTTCTCGCGCGCGGTTCGCTGGTTGGTCTTGCGCCGACGCTCCACCGCGGCGGGGCGGTTCTCGTCATGGATGATGGCGTGGCGCGCGTTCAGCTCGGCGAGGTCGGCGCGGATGTGATCGAGATCGACTTCGGCTTCCTCGGCGACATCGTGCTCGTCGAGTTCGACCGGTTCGAGGAACAGGATGGCCTCGCCCTGCATCAGCGTGGTGCCGGAGCTGCCGGCGACGACCCTCGTCACCTTGCCGCCATGCGGCGCGTTGACGAGATGCTCCATCTTCATGGATTCCAGCACGGCGACCTGCTGGCCGGGACGGACCAGGTCGCCTTCGGCCACGTCGATGCTGACGACCGTGCCTTGCAGTGGCGCCGGGACCGGCACCGAGCCGGCAGGCGGGACAGCGGAAGACGCAGCTTCAACCGGGCCGGTTGGGCTGTGCGCCGCCTCGACCAGCAGCGTCTCGACATTCTCGGCTGCGCCGACGAGATCGGCGATGTGGGAGTCGATGAAGCCGGTGGAGATGTGGTTGGCCGCGAAATCCGCGTGCGAGAGGATTGCGCTGAGGAACGGGATGTTGGTGGCGACACCGCCGATGCGGAATTCGCGCAAGGTACGCGCCGCCTTCTGCACCACGTCGCCCCAATCGCCGCCGGCGGAATGCACGATCACCTTGGCGAGCAGCGAATCAAAGGCGGCGCTGGTCCTGTAGCCGGAATAGCCGAACGTATCGACGCGCACGCCGGGGCCCGAGGGCAGGTCGAACATCGAGAGCACGCCGCCGGTCGGCTGGGTGGCGCCGGTCTCGTCCATGGTCTCCATGTTGACGCGGAGCTGCATGGCGTAGCCGCGCGGCTTCGGCACATAGGGCTGCGCCAGGCCGAGCGAGCCGAGCGTGGCGCCGCCGGCGACCTTGAACTGCGCCTGCACCAGATCGACACCGAGCACCTGCTCGGTCACGGTGTGCTCGACCTGCAGCCGCGGATTGGCCTCGATGAAGGCAAAGCGGTCGGCGTTGCCGCAGGCCTCGTCGTCGACCAGGAATTCGAAGGTGCCGAGATTGTCGTAATGCGCTGCGGCCGCGAGTTGCTTGGCGGCCTCGATGATGCGCGCGCGAAGCGCCTCGCTGAGCGAGGGACTCGGCGCGACCTCGATCAGTTTCTGGTTGCGGCGCTGGATGGTGCATTCGCGCTCCCAGAGATGGCTGATCGCGCCATGCTTGTCGCCGATGATCTGCACCTCGATGTGGCGCGCCCTGCGGATCAGCCGCTCGACATAGACATCGCCGCTGCCGAACGCGGCCATCGCCTCGGACCGGCAGCGCGCATAGGCTTCCTCGAGTCTTGCGGGATCTTCGACGATGCGCATGCCGCGGCCGCCGCCGCCGGCAATCGCCTTGATCATGACCGCGCCGTGCGCGGCAAGGAAAGCGCTTGCCTCCTCCAGCGTGGTCGCCCCCTCCGTGCCGTCGATGATGGGCACGCCGCTGCCCTTGGCGAGCGCCTTGGCCTTGGCCTTGTCGCCGAACAATTCCAGCGCGGCCGGGGACGGGCCGATGAAGGTGATGCCCTCCTCGGCGCAGCGGTTGGCCAGCACGACGTTCTCGCTGAGGAAGCCGTAGCCGGGATGCAGCGCATCGCAGCCGGTCGCCTTCGCCGCCGATATCACCGCCTCGATATCGAGATAGGCCCGCGCGCCGCGGCCGGGAATTTCATGGGCTTCACCGGCGGTGCGCACATGCAGCGAGGCGGCATCGTCGGCGGGATAGATCGCGACCGAAGCGAGGCCCGCCTCGTCGGCGGCACGCGCGATGCGGATGGCGATCTCGCCGCGATTGGCAATCAGCAGTTTCTCGAAAGGCATTGGTCGTTTTCCGTCCGGACGCCGCGATTCCTGTCGGGACTCGAGCGCGATGCGTGAGGATATCCAACCTTATTGAATGCCAGTGCGACCACCGGAATGGCAAGCCCCCGATGCGCCCCCGCCGGTTGACCCCCGGCCGCTCTGTTGCTGTTATCGGGCAAAACACGGCACCGGGCGGGAAACATGAGCAAGACGGCCATCGTCAAAAGCGTCGAAACCCTTGCCTGCGATGCCGGCTGGCGCAACTACCACTTTGTCAAGATCGTCACCGAGGACGGCATCGTCGGCTGGAGCGAATACGACGAGGGTTTTGGCGCGCCCGGCGTCACCGCAGCGATCGAAAAGCTGTCGGCGCGCGTGGTCGGCAAGAACGCGTTCCAGCACGAGCGCATCCATGCCGAGCTGTTTTCGGCGACGCGGCCCGCCGCCGGCGGCGTGGTCGCGCTGGCGCTCGGTGCGATCGAGAACGCGCTGCTCGATGTGAAGGCAAAAGCGCTGGGCGTGCCCTGCTACGAGCTGCTCGGCGGCAAGATCCGCGACCGCGTGCGCGTCTACTGGTCGCATTGCGCGACCTGGCGCATCAATCACCCCGACTGGTACAAGCCGCCGATCACCAGCCTCGACGGCGTCAAGGCGATCGGCCGCGAAGTGCGCGAAAAGGGCTTCTCCGCGCTGAAGACCAACATCTTCGTCTACACCGACGGCAAGCCCAGCGGCTGGCGGCCCGGCTTCGGCTCGCCCTTCCAGCCTGAGATCAATGTCGACCGCACGGTGCTGCGCAATCTCTGCATGCATCTGGAAGCGATCCGCGACGGCGCCGGGCCCGATGTCGACCTGCTGCTCGACCTCAATTTCAACGCCAAGACCGAAGGTTATCTGAAGATCCTGCGCGCCATCGCGGAGATGGACATGTTCTGGGTCGAGATCGACACCTTCAATCCCGAAGCGCTCGGCTATATCCGCCGCCAGAGCCCGCACCCGATCTCATCCTGCGAGACGCTCTTGGGCCTGCGCGAATTCCTGCCCTATTTCCGCGAACAGGCGATGGACGTCGCCATCATCGACACGCCGTGGAACGGGGTGTGGCAGTCGATGAAGATCGCCGCTGCCGCGGAACACTACGAGGTCAACGTCGCCCCGCATAATTTCTACGGCCATCTCTGCAGCATGATGAACGCGCATTTCTGCGCCGCGGTGCCGAACCTGCGCATCATGGAAACCGACATCGACCGCCTCGCCTGGGACCACGAGCTGTTCACCCATGTGCCGGAGTTTGTCGACGGCCATCTCGTCATTCCCGACCGTCCGGGCTGGGGCACCGAGCCCAACGAGGAAGGCCTGCGCGCCCATCCGGCGAAGAGCAAGGGCGGGCTGTTGAATTACGGGCAGGCGGGAAAGAAGTAGAGCTGAAAGCTCTACTTTCTCTTCGAATCCAGATCAGTGAGGTCGGCACCACCGCGATCTCGCTTCTCGATGTAGCGGTAAAGCCGCTGCAGTTCGTGTGCTGCCTCTACGCTGCCCTGCTGGATCGCGTGCTTGTACCAGCGGATCGCTTCCTGCTCGTTCGGTTGCACCTCAAGCGCTCCCATGACCAGTATTCGCGCGAGAGCCAACGTATGGATCGGGCCTGCGCCGGATTCGACCGCGCGGAGATGATGCTGAAAACAACGGCGCGCTTTCTCGTCATATGGCAAGTCGCCTATCCGCGCGTCGTAAGCCCTCGTCAGCTGAAGGTGCGTTTCAACATCATGCGGGTCCATGGTCGCCTCGACATCAGTAAGGATTTGATGGACTTCAGTTCGTGACAGGCCGGCATCCTCTCCCATCCTCGCCAGCATCACACGAGCCGACATATCGCCCTCTTCCATGGCTTGGCGGATCAGCGCGAGTGCCTCCGCATCTCGCTCCGCCATGCGATGTTCCGCCACTTCGAGCCGCCATCCTTCGTGCATGCTCGTTCCTCCTACCGACGATCACCGCAACGCGATATCCAGCCAGCCGAGCGCGTTCACGCTGACGCGGTCGCCGGTGTCGACGAGCACCGTGGTCGTTTCGGCCTCGATGATCGCCGGACCTTTGAGCGCGTGACCGGGCTGCAATTTGTCGAAGGCATAGACGGGTATATCTCGCCAGCCGGCAAAATACGCCTTGCGCGTGCCCATCGGCTTGCAGGCGGACGCCTGCGCCGTCGCCTTCGCGCCCTCGCCGCGCTGCGCCACCTCGCCAACGGCGGCGACGCGGGCGTTGACGAACACGACTTCCTGGCCGCGCGAGGCATAAGTGTAGAGCTCTTCGTGGCGGCGGTGGAAGCGATCCTCGATCTGATCCACCAGCGATGGCGCGCTCCAGTCGAGGCCGTCGAGCGAGACATCGATCTCGAAAATCTGCTCGCCATAGCGCATCTCGGCGGAGCGCTCGATGCGGATCGGCCCGCTGAACCAGGAGCGCAGCCGGCCTTCGGCCTGCTTTTCCAGCTCGCCGAACAGCGCCCTCACCTCGTCTGCGCTGATGCGCCCACCCGCGCCGTAATGCGTGCGGCTGACTTCGTAGCGAAGATCGCTGGTCAGCATGCCCCAGGCGGACAGCACCGATGCCACCGTCGGCACGATGATGCGCTTGATCTCGAGCTCGCGCGCGACTTCCGCCGCATGCAAGCCCGCGGCGCCGCCGAAGCTGAGCAGCGCAAACTTGCGCGGATCGACGCCGCGACGCAACGTCATCAGGCGAATACCGTCGGCCATCTTCAGATTGATCATGCGATAGATACCGGCCGCGGCTTCCAGCCGCGTTAGACCAAGCGAAGCGGCAACACGATCGACCGCAGCTTCCGACGCCGCGCGATCGAGCGGGCGCGCGCCGCCCATGAACGCAGACGCATCGAGATAGCCGAGCACGACATTGGCGTCGGTCACCGTCGCGGCCGTGCCACCATTGCCGTAACAGGCGGGCCCCGGCACCGAGCCGGCGCTCTCCGGGCCGACGCGCAAGGTGCCGCTGCCGTCGACGCTCGCGATCGAGCCGCCGCCGGCGGCGATGCTGGCGATATCGAGGCTGCGAAGCGCAATGCGCTGGCCCGCCAGCATGCCGTCGGCGGAGAGCGAGGCGTGGCCTGCCGCGATCAGCGAGATATCCGTCGAGGTGCCGCCCATGTCGAACGGCACGAGATCGGCGATGCCGACCAAATTCGCACAGCGGCGGCCGCCGGAGACACCGCCGGCGGGGCCCGACAGCACCGTGCCAGCGGCAAGCCGCGCGGCCTCTTCCACCGGCGCCATGCCGCCATGCGACAGCACGATGAAGAGACTGCCCTTGAAGCCGGCCTCGATGAGCCGCTTTTCCAAATTGGTGAGATAGCGCCGCACCACCGGCTCGACATAGGCGTTCACGACGGTGGTGGAGACGCGTTCATATTCCTTGATCTGCGGCAGCACATCGCTGGAGCGCGACACGGTGATGTCAGGCATTGCCGCACGCAGCCGCTCGACCGCGGCAAGTTCATGCGCGGGATTGAGGTAGGCATGCAGGAAGCACACCGCGATCGAATTCGCGCCTGACTTTTTGGTCGCTTCGATCGCCTGATCCAGCGAGCGCGCATCGAGCGGGACCGCGGCGCTGCCATCGGCCTTGAGCCGCTCGCGCACGGCAAGCCGCCGCTCGCGCGGCACCAGCGGCTCGGGCGGTGGCGAGCGCAGATCGTAGCGGTCGGGCTTAAGCCCCTCGCGCATCTCGAGGACGTCGCGATGGCCTTCGGTCGTGAGCAGCGCCACCTTGGCGCCCTTGCGTTCCAGCAGTGCATTGGTCGCAACCGTCGTGCCGTGCACGAGGCGATCGGTCCTGGCCAGCATCTCGGCCCGCGTCACGCCGAGCCGCCGCGCCAGCTCTTCCAGCCCCGCCATCACGCCGAGCGACTGGTCCGCGGGCGTGGACGGTGATTTCGCGAACACCGTGCGCCCGTTCCCATCCGTGGCGACAAGATCGGTATAAGTGCCGCCGACGTCTACGCCAATCGTGTACATGGTCAGGCCTTCAACTCCGCCGAAAGATCGGCCGTGAGGCCCTGTTCTTCATCATGCTTGCGCGCGGCTGCCGTGCGCTTTTCCGGCGGGCCCCAGCCGCCGCCACCGGAGGAGCGTATCTCCAGGCAATCGCCGGGATGCAACTCGATGCCGACTTCCTTGGTGCGCAGCTCGCGCGGCGGCTGTCCCTGCGACAACAGGCGATAGCGATGCGTCGCGCCGTCCTTGCCGCCGAGCATGCCGCAGGGACCATGGCGCACGCCCTCCCCCGCGGTGTTGCCGCGCGCCGGCTTTTCCGTCTCCAGCACCATGTCGAGGGCAACGCCGAGCCCGCCGCGGAATTGCCCGTCGCCGCCGGAGCCGGGGCGGAATTCGTGATGGCGGAAGTAAAGCGGAAAGCGCACCTCGGCGACTTCGATGCTGCCGAATTTAAGTCCGCCGACGCTGTGCCACTCGCCGATCGAGGGATAGCCGTCGCCGCCGGACGAGGCGCCGCCGCCGGGACGCGCCTGGAACATGTGCCAGATGAAGTTGCGGCCATTGCGCGGATTCTCGCCCTGGATGGCGATGCGGAAGCGCCGGCCCCAGCCGGCCATCGCGCGCTCCGGACAAGAGGCCGACAGCGCCTTGACGATGGCTTCGACGATTTCGTTGGAGGGATGGCTGGTGCACAGCGTTACCGGCCGGCCGGGGTCGGCCCAGACGATGGTGCCTTGCCTGGCGATCACCTTCAGCGGCCGCAGCGCGCCGTCGTTCTTGGGAATTTCCGGATCGATCAGATAGGCGAACGCCATCGCGACGGCCGCCTGCATGTTGGCGTGCGAGGAATTGACAAAGGAGGTCGACTGCGGATCGGACTCCGAAAGATCGACCTCGACGTCGCTGCCCTTCTTGGTGACCTTGGCCGCGATGCGGATGTCGCTGCGGCCATGGCCGTCATCATCGAGAAACGCTTCGCCATGGAATACGCCGTCCTTCCAGGTCGAGACCACCGCGCGCGCCTGCTGCTCGGCGGCATCCAGAATGGCCTCGATCGCGGCCTCCACGACCGGCGCGCCGAACTCGGCCAGCAGCCGCGACACCCGCCGTTCGCCGAGATGCGCCGCGCCCAGCATGGCCGCGAGATCGCCGCGGAATTCGCGGGGGTTGCGGATGTTGAGCGCGAGCAGGTCGAGCAGATCTTCGCGCGGCTTGCCGGCCTCATAGAGCTTTATCGGCGGGACGCGGATGCCTTCCTGGTAGATTTCCGTGGCCGCCGGGTTGTAAGCGCCGTGCGTGGCGCCGCCAATGTCGCTCTGGTGCGCGCGCACCGCGGTCCATAGCAGGCGCTTGCCACCGTCGAACACCGGCACGAAGGCGGTCAGATCGGGCAGATGGCTGCCGCCGTGATAGGGATCGTTGAGCAGGATGACGTCGCCCGGCGCGATGTCCTTGAAGCGCTCCTCCACCGCGCGCGTCGCCCAGGGCAGCGCACCGACATGGACCGGAATATGCTCGGCCTGCGCAATCAGGCGGCCGCCTGTGTCGGTGATGGCGAGCGAGAAATCGCGGCTGGAATTGAGGATCTGGGAATAGGAGGTGCGAAGCATCGCCTCGCCCATTTCCGTCACGATCGAGCCGAGCCGGTGCTGGACCACGGAGCGCGTGATGGGATCGATCTTGGGGGACATGCTGGCCTTGGAAGTGACGGTCAGGGCGATGCGGCAGGCGCCGCCCAGGCTGTTATAAACGGCGCGCGGGCGGGATCAATTGTCGCCGGGCTGCGTGATAAAGGCATTCTCGATGCCGTCACCGATCGGCTGCCATGCATTGCCGTCGAACTGCACCAGCCGCAGGTGCTTGATGGGGCGGAAATCCGTCGGTCCCGTATTGATGGCGATGCCTGGCAGCAGGATGGGGCTGCGATAGTCCCTGAGCGATGCGGCCTGCTTCATGATGTTCTCGCGCGACAGGTCGCCGCCGCACTGGCTCAGCACCTGCACCAGCGTCTCGGCCGCCGCGTAGCCAAAGAGCGCGTAATTGTCGTCCTTGTCGCCATCAGGATAGTACTTGTCCATGAAGGCGGACCACTCCTTGATGGCCGGATCGTCCTTCCACATGGAATCGCCGGCATCCTTCAGGAACGCGGTCGAGATCACGCCGATTGAATTCTGCAGGCCGGCGGGCCGCAGCGCGCTGGCGATCGAGGCGGAAGCGTTGTTCAGCAGGATCACCGGATGCCAGTCGAGCTCGGCCGCCTTGCGGATGGCGCGCCCGGCGATCGAAGGCGAGCCGTTGAACACCAGGATGTCGGCGCCACTGTTCTTGAGCACTTCGATCTGTCCGTCGATGGAATTGCCGTCGACGTCGAAGGCGATATCCGAAACAATGAGGCTTGCGGTGTCGCCGAGCCCTTCGCGCAAGCCGCGAAACAGGTCGCGGCCGAACTGGTCGTTCTCCCAGAGCACGGCGATTTTCTGGCCTGCATAGGCGATCTGCAGGTAATTGGCGAAAATCCGTCCCTCGGCGCGGAACGGCGGCTGCCAGCCCATGGTCCACGGGAAGGCGCGCGGATGCGCCCACTCCTCGCCGCCGGAAGCGATGAACAGCTGCGGGATCTTGCGGTCGTTGAGGTACTGCCGGGTCAACAAATTATCCGGCGTGCCGAACGAGCCGAACATGAAGAGCACGTCGTCCCGTTCGACCAGCTCGCGCGTGCGCTCGACGGCTTCCCTGGGTCTGGCGCTGTCGTCCACCGAGATGAACCTGATCTTGCGTCCGCCGACACCGCCGCGTTCGTTGATCATGTCGAAATAGGCGGCCTGCACCTTGCCGATGGTCGCGAACGCCGCCAGCGCACCGGTGTAGGGCATCAGGTTGCCGATGCGGATTTCGGCGTCTGCCGCTGCTGGATTTTGCTGCGCCGACGCGGGCAGCAGCGAGGCGGCCAGGATCAACGATGCCGGGAGCAGGTTCTTGATTGGCATTTTCTTGCACTGTCCGTCGGGACGCACTGCAACAAGGCTAGCCATTACCGCCGTGGTTTTACAGTGAAATTTCCGCCGACTTGTGCGAAAGCACGAAGGCTTGAGGCCCGGTTTGCAACGACATTGCGGCCAATTGGAGCAGGGCTGACACTGCCCGCCGATTTATGGCAGAAACCAGCCGCGCCCTTCCCGCCCCCGCGAGACCGATATGCCAGCACCCAAACCGCCCGCCTTTGAAACGCTGAGCCTGCACGCGGGCCAGCATCCCGATCCCGCGACCGGCTCGCGCGCGGTGCCGATCTACCAGACCACGTCCTACGTCTTTCAGGACTCCGACCACGCCGCGGCGTTGTTCAACCTGGAACGCGCCGGTCACATCTATACCCGGATATCCAACCCGACGACGGCTGTGCTCGAGGAGCGGCTGTCGGCGCTGGAGAACGGGGTCGGCGCGGTCTGCACGGCAAGCGGCATGGCGGCGCTGCATCTCGGCATCGCGACGCTGTTGAACGCCGGCGACCATATCGTGGCGTCGGCCTCGCTCTATGGCGGCACCATCAATTTGCTGGCGCATACCCTGCCGCGTTTCGGCATCACCACGACCTTCGTCAAGCCGCGCGCGCTGGACGCATTCCGCGCCGCGATCAGGCCGAACACGCGGCTCGTCATCGCCGAGACCATCGGCAATCCCGGGCTCGAAGTGCTCGACATCCCTGCGGTGTCACAGATCGCGCATGAGGCGAAAATCCCGCTGCTGATCGACAACACCTTTGCCACGCCGTACCTGTCCAAGCCGATCGAGCTCGGCGCCGATCTCGTGATGCATTCCGCCACCAAATGGATCGGCGGCCACGGCATCGCCATCGGCGGCGTGCTGATCGACGGCGGCCGTTTCGACTGGCATGCGTCGGGCAAATTCCCGCAGCTGACCGAGCCCTATGCGGGCTATCACGGCATCGTCTTCGACGAGCAGTTCGGCAAGGCCGCCTTCATCATGCGCGCCCGCACCGAAGGCCTGCGCGACTTCGGCGCCTGCCTGTCGCCGACCAACGCCTTCCATCTCTTGCAGGGTGTGGAAACGCTCGGCGTGCGCATGGACCGCCACATGGCCAATACGCTGGCCGTGCTGGAATTCCTCAAGTCCAGCAAGGGCGTCGAGTGGGTGCTGCATCCTGCACTGGAGGATCATCCGGATTACCAGCTGGCAAGGAAGCTGCTGCCGAACGGCGCCGGCTCGATCGTCAGCTTCGGCATCAAGGGCGGCCGCGCCGCCGGCAAGAAGTTCATCGAACAGCTGCGGATGATCAGCCACCTCGCCAATGTCGGCGACGCCAAGACGCTGGTGATCCACCCGGCCAGCACCACCCATCAGCAGATGGACGCCGCGCAGCTTAAAGCCGCCGGGATCGGCGAGGAGCTCGTGCGGCTCTCCGTCGGCATCGAAACGGCGCAGGACATCATCGACGATCTCGGCCAGGCGCTGCGCGCCTCGCAAAGGACCTGACACCATGCAGCTGTCCGTCAACGGCAACGACGTCTTTGTGGCGACCGGCGGCAAGCCGTTCGATCCGTCCCTGCCCGCCGTGGTGATGATCCACGGCGCGGGGTTCGATCATTCGACCTGGGCGCTGCACAGCCGCTGGTTCGCGCATCACGGTTTCTCGGTGCTGGCGCCGGACCTGCCCGGCCACGGCCGCTCGCCCGGCAAGCCGCTGCCGACCATATCTGACATGGCCGACTGGACCGCGGCCCTGCTCGACGCCGCCAGGGCGCCCAGGGCAAGGCTGGTCGGCCATTCCATGGGCTCGCTGGTTGCGCTGGAGACCGCAGCGAGGCATCCGGCGAAAGTCTCCGGCCTCAGCCTGATCGGCACCGCGGCGGCGATGACGGTCGGTCCGGATCTGCTCAAGGCCGCGGAAGCCAACGATCCCGCCGCCATCGACATGGTCTCGATCTGGGGCCTCGGCTTCAAGGCCGAGTTCGGGGGCAGCCTGGCGCCGGGGCTCTGGATGCACAGCGGCGCGATCCGCGTGCTGCAGGAGTGCCGGCCCGGCGTGCTCTTCAACGACCTCTCCGCATGCAACGCCTATCAGAACGCGCTGACCGCGGCGGCCGGCATCACGGTGCCCACCACGCTGATCCTCGGCGAGCGCGACATGATGACGCCGGCCAAGGCCGGCAAGGCGCTCGCGGCGGCCGTGCCGAATTCGCGCACCGTCGTCATACCCCGCGCCGGCCACATGATGATGGCGGAGACGCCGGACGAACTCCTGGAAGCGCTGAAGAGCTGATCTCAAACAAGGAAACAAGATGCAGATCACGATGAAGGATCGCGTGGCCGTCGTCACCGGCGGCAGCAAGGGCATCGGCGTCGCGGTGGCGCGCCGTTTTGCCGAGTCCGGCGCGAAGGTCGCGATCCTTGCGCGCGGCGCAGCCGATCTCAAAGCGGCGCGCGAGGCGCTCGCCAAAGACGGACTGCCGGTGCACGACTACGTTTGCGACGTCGCGAAAGCCGCAGACATTGCCGCGACCTACGACAGGATCGTAAAGGACCACGGCAAGGTTGACATCCTCGTCAACAATGCCGGCACCTCGCGCGCGATGCCGTTCGAAAGCGTCACCGACGAGATCTGGCAGGAAGACCTTGATTTGAAACTGTTCGCGGCGATCCGGCTGTCGCGGCGGGTGTGGCCCGGCATGAAGCAACGCAAATGGGGCCGCATCATCAATGTGCTCAACATCGGCGCCAAGGCGCCGGCGGCTTCCTCCACGCCGACCTCGGTGTCGCGTGCGGCCGGCATGGCGCTGACCAAGGCGATGGCGAACGAGGGCGCCGCGCACAACATCCTGGTCAATGCGATGCTGGTCGGCCTGATCGTCAGCGATCAATGGGTAAAGCGGCACGCCAACACGGCACCGGATACCGATTTCGACGCGTTCACGCGTGACCTCGCCAAGGCCGTTCCGATGGGGCGCATGGGCACGGCGGAGGAATTCGCCAACCTCGCCTGCTTCCTGGCGTCGGACCAGGGCTCCTACATCACCGGCACCGCCATCAATGTCGATGGCGGCCGATCGCCGGTGGTCTGAGCCGCACCAAGCAGCTCAACGCAAAAAAGGCCTCCGTCACCGGAGGCCTCAGACTGCTGACAAAGTCCTCGCCTTTGGCGGGGACTTTTGATTCAGTGGAGCATGCTTCGCAAACCCTCGCCGCAACAGACCGCGCTGGAGATGGTAAGTCTCGACGGTCTGGTTCCGAAGGATCACCTGCTTCGCAA
>DATLXL010000016.1:0-30448 GCA_035575905.1 Bradyrhizobium sp.
CTTCCCCGCGCAATGGCTTTACGGCTTATAGGTGCTCTCCCCGGTGAGCGGCGTTTGTTGTCACCGTTGCCGGGCCCGCACAGGCAGGCCCGGATAGACGCCACGGTCGCGGCGCCAGGACCACACGACTTCGCCGTACGCAGCGAGCACCACTCGTCAATCGCGCCGCTGCGTCCATCGCATCCCACCGCACGGTTCGTGACGATCGCGAGCCGTCCCTTTGCCGGGTGGGACAGTCAGCTTATGCCACATATTCCGGCTTCCGAAAAGCGGAATATTTTTGATATGGGGGCTTGACTTTTGATTCTGTAAATCGGAACTGATTCGCCCCTCGCGCCGATTTGCCGTATACCGCTTCAGGGAGGACGGCCGGCTGCTCTTGGCTCTTCCTTTGACGGTGCGAGGCAGTTCCGAAAGCTGCCCTTCCCCCTCGCGTGGCGCTTTCGGCCGGAGCCCGGGGCTGGGGCCCTTATCCAAAAGTCGACCGGCTCCAGGAGCGGCACGTCTATTGCTTCCGGACAATATGCATGCGAGGGGTAGACTTCAGATGATACGCGTATTTCTGGACCGGCTTTACCTGTTTTCCGGCTATCTTGCCGGGCTATTCCTCATTGCGATCTTCGTGCTGATGATGGTGCTGTCGGCCGGCCGGCCGATCGGCATCAACATTCCGGCGGGCGACGACTTCATCTCGTGGTGCATGGCGGCGACGGCCTTCCTTGGCCTGGCGCACACGTTCCGGCATGGCGAGATGATCCGCGTCGGCCTGCTGATCGACCGCCTCGGCGGCAAGGTCCGCCATGTCGTCGAGATCGTCGCCCTGCTGGTCGGCGTCGGCTTCATCGGCTTCTTCGCCTGGTACGCCTCGGTCATGACCTGGCAGTCGTGGAAATTCTCCGACATCTCGCAAGGCGTCGTCGCCGTGCCACTGTGGATTCCGCAGCTCGGCTACAGCGGCGGGCTTGTGATTCTCTTCATCGCCTTTGTCGATGAACTGATCCACGTGCTGCGCGGCAACTCGCCGCGCTACGAATTGCCGCCGGCGACCACCGCCGAGGAGATCGTCGAGCGCGCCGTACAGAGCGGGGTTTGACATGGAGCTGCTCTCCATCGCTGCGATCCTGCTCGGGGTTCTGTTTGTGCTGCTCGGCGCCGGCGTCTGGATCGCCGTGGCACTGATGGCGACCGGCTGGGCCGGCATGCATTTCGCCGGCGGTAACATTCCGGCCGGCAGCGTGCTGGCGACGACGGTGTGGGGCAACAGCGCGTCGTGGTCGCTTGCGGCGCTGCCACTCTTCATCTGGATGGGTGAAATCCTCTTTCGCACCCGTCTGTCCGAGGAGATGTTTCGCGGTTTTGCACCGTGGCTGAACTGGCTGCCGGGCCGGCTGATGCACGTCAACGTGCTGGCCTGCGGCGTGTTCGGTTCGGTCTCGGGTTCGTCGGCGGCGACCTGCGCCACGGTCGCCAAGATCGCGCTGCCGGAACTGAAGAAGCGCGGCTATGACGAGGATCTCAGCCTCGGATCGCTGGCCGGCGCCGGCACGCTCGGCATCCTGATCCCGCCGTCGATCACCATGGTGGTCTATGCGGTGCAGGCCAACGTCTCCATCATCCAGATATTCCTCGCCGGATTCCTGCCGGGCTTTCTGGTGATGATGCTCTACTCCGGCTACATCGCGATCTGGTCGCTTGCCAACCCGCAGCGGACGCCGCCGGCCGAGCCGTACATGACCTTCCGCGAGCGGATCAAGGAATCCCTCAACCTCATTCCCACCCTGCTGCTGATCGTCTTCGTCTTCCTGTCGCTGCTGATGGGCTGGGCGACGGCAACCGAATGCGCGGCCTGGGGCGTCCTGGGCTCGCTCGCGATCGCATGGTGGCAGGGCGCGCTGAGCCGGCAATCGTTCTGGGCCAGCGTGATCGGCGCCACCCGCGTCAACTGCATGATCCTCTTGATCCTGGCCGGCGCGTCCTACATGGGCACGGCGATGGCCTATACCGGCATCCCGATGGCGCTCGCCAGCTGGGTCAACAGCCTGCATCTTTCGCCCTATGGGCTGATCGCCGCGCTCACCGTGATGTATATCGTGCTCGGCACGGCGCTCGACGGCATTTCCATGATCGTGCTGACCACCGCCATCGTCATCCCGATGGTGAAGCAGGCCGGCTTCGATCTGGTCTGGTTCGGCATTTTCCTGGTGCTGGTGGTGGAGATGGCGGAAGTCTCCCCGCCCGTCGGTTTCAACCTGTTCGTGCTGCAGACCATGAGCGGCAAGGATTCCAATACGGTGGCGAAAGCCGCCCTGCCGTTCTTCTTCCTGCTCGTTCTGGCGGTCGCCATCATCACGGTGTTTCCTTCCATCGTGATGGTGCTGCCGCAGATGGCGTTCCCTGGCTAACAGAGAGGTGTTTTCGATGTTGAGGCTGATCAAGACGTGTGTTCTCGCCGCCAGCGTCGCGGCGCTTGCTGCCCCCGCGATGGCGCAGACCAAATGGAATCTTCCGGCGGCCTATGCGGCGGACAATCCGCATTCGGTGAACCTGATCGAGTTCGCCAAGGACGTTTCCGCCGCCACCGGCGACAAGCTTCAGATCACCGTGCATGCGGCGGCATCGCTGTTCAAGGCGCCGGAAATCAAGCGCGCTGTCGTCACCGGGCAGGCGCAGGCCGGCGAAGTCCTGATCTCGATCCACGAGAACGAGGACCCGATGTTCGGCATCGACGTCGTGCCGTTCCTGGCGACCAGCTACCCGGCGGCCAAGAAGCTGTGGCTCGCCTCCAGGCCCGCCATCGAGAAGAAGCTCGCCTCGCAAGGCCTGATGGTGCTGTTTGCGGTGCCGTGGGGCCCGCAGGGCATCTACGCCAAGAAGGAACTCAACAGCCTCGAGGACATGAAGGGCCTCAAGTGGCGCGCCTACAATGTCGGCACCTCGCGCATCGCTGAACTGGTCGGCGCGCAGCCCGTCACCATCCAGGCCGCCGAACTGGCGCAGGCGCTGGCGACCGGCGTGGTCAACGCCTTCATCACGTCGGGCTCGACCGGCTACGACACCAAGGCCTGGGAAACCATGACGCACTTCTATGATACGCAGGCCTGGATCCCGAAGAACATCACCTTCGTCAACAAGGCCGCATTCGACGCGCTCGACAAGCCGACGCAGGACGCGGTGCTCAAGGCGGCCGCCGTTGCCGAAGAGCGCGGCTGGAAAATGGCCGAGGAAAAGTCCAAGTGGTACCTTGAGCAGCTTGCCGCCAACAAGATGATGGTGCTGCCGCCGCCCCCGGCGCTGAAGTCGGGCCTCGAAAAGATCGGCGAACAGCTGACCGCCGACTGGGCGAAGAAGGCAGGCGCCGATGGCGAGGCGGTGGTTGCCGCATACAAGAAGTAAGCGATCCCAAATCGCGCTTCGACAGGGGCTGGCGTTCAATCGCCGGCCCCTTTGATGATGTGGACGACGCGTTGCCGTTGTGAAGCCGATCAGCTAAGTGAACCCTTGTCCTTCCTGCAGAGTGATCCCTATGGCTGAGGCCGATCTCGACGTCGTCATCCGGCAAACCGCAAGGGCCCAGAACAAGAGCCTGATGGCTGCGCTCAAGAAGCGGCGGACCGGCATTATGGCCCGCGCGGCCAAGGCCAGGACCAAGGAGCAGCGTGACCAGCTGCGGCTGATGGCCAAGAGCACCATGGAACTCGGCGCCGCCGCGGCCAAGCGGCTGCAGAACTCCGCCGAAAATGCCGCCGACTCCTACGCTCGCGCCATCCGCCACGCCGCCGAGGAGGCAGCGAAAGCGGCGGCTGCCAAGCCGGCGAAGAAGGACGGCGGCAAAGCCAAGGGGAAGAAAGCCGCGAAGAGCGACTAGCCGCTTCCCGAGACCGAGTCATCACGCCGGAACCTTCTCCGTCATCGGAGATGAAATTTCACTGTGTCGATATGTCATCGCGCAAAAAAGTGGCACGAAGCGTAGCTTGGCGCGGGGCGGCAAATGGTGAATGCGATGGGTGACGAAAGCATCGTCGAGACGATCAAGGAAGACATCGCTGAAGCGGCCAAGGCCGTCGTCGCGGAAATCAGGTCGCTCGCGAGCGAAGTGACTGATGCCGCCGAGTGCGCCGTCACGGCCTGCGATGACGAAGCGTCTTCAAAGGACAGCGGTGCGGTGGTGCCGGAATCCAAGGACGGCGAAGCGCCGCGCTAGCCGAAGCGGTGTTCGTAGCGGCTTATCGCAAGCTCGCGCGTATCGATATCCGGCTTGCGGCCCGACAGCATGTCGGCAAGCACGCGGCCCGAACCGCAGGCCATGGTCCAGCCCAGCGTGCCGTGGCCGGTGTTGAGGTGAAGGTTCGAATAGTGGGTGGCGCCGATAATCGGCGGACCGTCCGGCGTCATCGGGCGCAGGCCGCTCCAGAAGGTCGCGGCGGACAGGTCGCCGCCGCGCGGAAACAGATCGGTCAGGGAGTGATCGAGCGTGGCGCGCCGCTCGGCGTGCAGCGTGCTGGAATAGCCCGACACTTCGGCGGTGCCGCCGACGCGGATGCGTCGGCCCAGCCGCGTGATCGCGACCTTGTAGCTTTCATCCATCACGGTCGAGACCGGCGCGCCAGCTTCATCGGCGATGGGCACGGTGATGGAGTAGCCCTTCACGGCGTAGACGGGAATGGCAACGTCGATACCGCGCAGCATCTGCCGCGACCAGCTGCCGAGCGCGGCCACATAGCTGTCTGCCCGCAGGACACCCGCGCTGGTGGCGATGCCGGTGATGCGGGAGCCGTCAACCATCAGGCCGTCGATGCCGGTGTTGAAGCTGAACTGCACGCCGAGCCTTGCGGCCTGCTCGGCCAGCGCCGTGGTGAACATGTGGCAGTCGCCGGTCTCGTCCTGCGGCAAACGCAGCCCGCCGGCGATCTTGTCTTTGGCCTGCGCCAGCGCCGGCTCGGCCGTGATGCAGCCGTCGCGATCCAGCACTTCATACGGCACGCCGTACTGCTTGAGCACGGCGATGTCATCGCCGGTATGATCGAGTTGCTCCTGCCTGCGGAACAGCTGCAGCGTGCCCTGGCTGCGCTCGTCGTAGCGGATGCCGGTCTCGGCGCGGAGCGCGCGCAGGCAGTCGCGGCTGTATTCAGCGAGCGGAATCATCCGGCTCTTGTTGACGGCATAGCGCTCGGTGGTGCAGTTGCGCAGCATCTTGAGCAGCCACCACCACATCGCCGGGTCCGGATTGGGGCGGATCACCAGCGGGCCGTGCTTCATCAGAAGCCACTTGATCGCCTTCAGCGGCACGCCGGGCCCGGCCCAGGGCGAGGCGTACCCGGGCGAGATCTCGCCGGCATTGGCAAAGCTGGTCTCCAGTGCCGGCGCGGCCTGGCGGTCGATGACCGTCACTTCGTGACCGGCGCGCGCGAGATAATAGGCCGACGTAACGCCGATGACGCCGCTGCCGAGGATCAGAACCTTCACGTCGACACTCCCGCGGCACCATCCCACGCTGCAAGGAAGTTCCTGCAGCGGTCGTAGCAACAATCAGGCCACGCGCTTGATGACGTCGGACAGAATCGACATCATGTCGTCGATGTGGCTGCGCTCGACGATCAGGGGTGGCGACATTGCCAGCACGTCGCCGCTGTTGCGCAGGTAAAGCCCGCTGTTGAAGCAGTCGACCATCGCCTCATAACCGCGCGCACCGGCCGCATCCTTGCGCGGCGCGAACTCGACAGCACCCATCAGGCCGACATTGCGGATGTCGACCACGTTCGGCAGTCCCTTGAGCGCATGCAGCGCGTCGCGCCAGTATTCGGCGATCTGCGCGCCGCGGGTCAGCAGCGCCTCGTCCTTGTAGATGTCGAGCGTGGCGAGCCCTGCCGCGCAGGCCACCGGATGGGCCGAATAAGTGTAGCCGTGGAACAGCTCGATCAGGCTTTGCGGGCCGGTCATCAGGCCGTCATGCACCTTGCGGCTGGCGAACACCGCGCCGCAGGGCACGGTGCCGTTGGTGATGCCCTTCGCTGTCGTCATGATGTCCGGCGTGACGCCGAAGAAGTCCGCCGCGAACGGCGTGCCGAGGCGGCCGAAGCCGGTTATGACCTCGTCGAATATCAACAAGATGCCGTGCTTGTCGCAGAGCTGGCGCAGCCGCTGCAGATAACCCTGCGGCGGCGTCAGCACGCCGGTCCCGCCGGGCACGGGCTCCACGATCACGGCCGCAATGGTATCGGCACCATGCAGCGCCACCAGGCGATCGAGATCATCGGCGAGTTCGGCGCCATGTTTCGGCAAGTCCTTCGAAAAGGCGTTGCGCTCGAGATCATAGGTGTGACGAATGTGATCGACGCCGGGAAGAAGGGTGGCGAAGGCGCGGCGGTTGTTGACCATGCCGCCGACCGACATGCCGCCAAAATTGACGCCGTGATAGCCGCGCTCCCTGCCGATCAGCCGCGTGCGGGTCGGCTGGCCGGTGGCGCGGTGATAGGCGAGCGCGATTTTCAGCGCGGTGTCGGCCGACTCCGAGCCGGAGTTGGTGAAGAAGACGCGGTCCAGTCCCTTCGGCGCGATCTCGGCGAGACGCCGCGCGAAATCGAACGCGATCGGATGGCCCATCTGGAACGACGGCGCGTAATCGAGATTCATGAGCTGACGCTCGACGGCCGCCGCAATCCGCTTGCGGCCGTGACCGGCGTTGACGCACCACAGGCCGGCCGAGCCGTCGATCAACTTGCGGCCGTCGACGCTGGTGTAATACATGCCCTCGGCAGAGGCGATCAGGCGCGGCGTTTCCTTGAACTGGCGATTCGCCGTGAACGGCATCCAGAAGGCATCGAGATCCAGGGTGTTTGGAATCTGGTGGACCGTCACGGGGCGACTCCCATATATAAGGTGTGGAGGACTCCCAGCGGTCTCATGGCCGGAATCATTCAACAAGTCCTTTTCTGATCCCGCACAAGCCATTGATTTTCCTGAAGTGGACGAGGCATATTTGTTCGATCCGCAACACCTGAAACACGGAAAATCCGATGAGCGTGGACATTGGCGGGCGGCTCAGATTCGTCCGCAGCCGCCACAAGCTGTCACAGCGGGAACTGGCGAAGCGCTCCGGCGTCACCAACTCGACGATCTCGCTGATCGAGTCCAACCAGATGAATCCGTCGGTGGGCGCACTCAAGCGCATCCTCGACGGCATCCCGATGGGGCTTGCGGAATTCTTCGCGATCGAGCCGGAACGCCCGCGCAAGGCATTCTATCGCGCCGACGAGCTCACCGAGATCGGCAAGAAGCCGGTATCGTATCTGCAGGTCGGCGACAGCCTGTTCGGCCGCGCGTTGCAGATCCTGCGCGAGCGCTACGGGCCGGGCGGCGACACCGGCCGGGTGCCGCTGGTGCATGACGGCGAGGAAGGCGGCGTCGTCATCTCGGGCCGCCTGGAGGTGACGGTCGATGGCGAGCGGCGCATCCTCGGCCCTGGCGACGCCTACTACTTCGAGAGCCGCCGCCCGCACCGCTTCCGCTGCATCGGCAACAAGCCGTGCGAGGTAATCAGCGCCTGCACGCCGCCGACGTTTTGATCTGGCGCAGCTAGACAAACGCCGGCTTCGACAAGGTCAGCGACTGCATCGAGGAGATCCGGCGCGACATCATCGGCTAAACGGCGATGACCACGTGCAGCAGGCAGCCCCCCACCGTGACGCCGTCGGCGTGGCGCGCGCCAGCCCATGCGTGGTGATAGTCGCCGGCACGCAGCACGAGGTCACCATATCTGAGGTCGCCCTCGATCACGAGGCACTCTTCCTCGAACTTGTGAATATGCGATTTCAAGATCGCGCCGGGCTGCATCTTCACCAGCAACGTGCGCCGCTGCAAACGCTCATCCAACTTGAGCACGCGGTAAGTGATACCCTCGTCATGTGGCTGCCACTCGGCCTCGGCCGCACGCCTCGTCGTTGTGCCTGGCAGCGCCATCCCTTCGCGATCGATGCGCGCCAAGGTCTTCTCGAAAGAACCTGCCGGCATCGGCTCCTCTTCGTCGCCGTCGAGCTTCCCAAGTCTGGCTTGCCAGACTTCCGCCTCGCGTCGCAGGCCCGCATCGTCCTCCACGGCAGCCCGGCCTGCGCCGCGGAGTAGCCCGAGCGCAAACTCCGCCGACAACATTGAATCCCGCTGCTGTTCGTTCGACATTGGTGAAATGTAGCGGATCGCGGCCGGGAAGGACAAGCGCCCGGACCCCGGTTTTCGCCGGCATGGCTAAAGGTTGATCGCACGCGGACCGCATCCTTACGGATGTTGCGGTCGCGAGAGTTCCCGGAAAATCAATGCGAAAGAGCGGTCACCACATGCACGACGCAGCCGCCCTCGGTACGGCCAGGCGGATGGCGGGTGGCCGCTGCGGCAATGTGATAATCGCCCGGACCGAGGCGAAGTTCGCCGAAACTCAGGTCCCCCTCGACGATGAAAGCCTCCTCAGCCGCGTCATGCGAATGCGAGTGATAGACCGCACCCGGCGCCATGCGGATCAGCAGCGACTGCCGATTGTTGGCGCGATCGACGTGCAGTACGCGTGACATCACGCCCGGCGCTATCTCGCGCCAGTTCGCGGCGCCGGCGCGGCGCGTATGGGTTCCAGGCAGTTGCAAGCCTTCGGCATCGATGCGGGCGAGGATGCTGTCAAACACGCCTGAGGACGGCGCCTCGTCTGTTCTCCCCGCACCATCGATGCCTGACAAAGTCCGCTGCCAGAAGGCTACGGATGCTCGCAGACGATCGTCGGTCTTGAGACGCGCGGAAACTTCCTCCCACGCGTTGCCGCGCAACAGGCCCAGCACGTACTCGGCCGAGAGCACGTCGTCCGATTTCACTGGCTCAGACATGTCTGCAACTGCCCGATTGCACGGTGTATCCAGGTTTTGACCGTTCCTAACGGTACGGCCGAAACCGCCGAAAGTTCCTCGTAGGTTAGCCCATAATGGTAGGCCATGACGACGCAGCGGCGATACTCTTCCTTGAGGGCACCAAGGCAGCGCCTCAAATCCTGTCCCAGCGATGGATCGGCCGCCGCCGACACCCGATCGACGACGGCGGCGACTTCGTCATCGCTGAGCGACAGAGCCGGCACCGGCTTCCTGGCGAGACGGTTGAAGATAACGCTACGCGCCAGCGCCACCATCCAAGGCATAGGCTCGCCCTTGGTCCGGTCGAACAGCGGGGACTTCTCCCAGATTCGCACCATCACGTCCTGGAAGGCGTCCTGGGCGGCGTCATGGTCCCTCAATAACCGCTTACAGATGCTGAATAATCTTGGCCCAACCGCGTTATAAAGATCTCGAAACGCAACCCGGTCCCCCTCCGCGACCCTCTCGAGGGTGGTTGCGATATCCCTGTTCGACACCTGCTGCCCCGATCCCCGGCCGTCCAGCCGGGAAGGGTATAGGGGCACGCGAGATACGGATCAATCCGGAAAAGTTTCAGGGCCGGGCCGGGATCGTCTTCACGAAAATATATGCAGGCAAGCCGAAACAAACCGGCGCCGTGGCCTGTACTTGGCGACATATCCGCTGCCCTTCCAGACGGGCAGCAGGTCTGGCAGCAGGGGGCATCATGCAGCGATACATCCGTGGAGAGCGTGACAAAGACGGCCTTGCAGCCTTGCTGGCCGGGGTCGCTGCCGGCGACAAGTCGGCCTTCGCCAAGATCTACGGCCTGACCAGCCGCAAGCTGTTCGGCGTGGCGCTGCGCATCCTGCGCAATCGCGAGGCCGCCGAAGATATTGTGCAGGAAGTCTACGTCCGCATCTGGCGCAACGCCGCTTCCTTCGACGCCAATCTCGCCTCGCCGATAGCATGGATGGCGAGCATCGTCCGGCACTGCGCCATCGATACGCTGCGCAAGCAGAAGCTTGAGACAGTTGGATTCGGCGAAGAGACCACGCGCGTGGAGGCCTGCGAGCCCGATCCCGCCGAGGAGATCGACATGGCGCAGCGGCGCGCCGTCGCCTTTGCCGCCATCCGCAAGATGGACCCGGCCAAGCGCGAGCTGATCTTGCGCGCCTATGTCCGCGAGCAGAGCCGCGACAGCCTCGCCAAGGCGTTTTCGGTGCCGACCGGCACCATCAAGACCAATCTGCGCCGCTCGCTGATCGAACTGCGGCAATCGATGGAAGCAGAGCACACAGCCGCGCATGCGTGCCGCGCATGCGAAGCGGCTTGACGGTCCGCACCCGCTCTGCCGGCCTTGCTCCGAAAGCGCGAGCGTCTTTGCCGCTGCCGTTGGCTACCGCCCGCTGAAGCTCGCCTTCCTTTTCTCCACGAACGCCGCGCGGCCTTCCAGCGCGTCGGCGCTTGTCCGCACATCGGACTGCACCTCGATCTCGCGGCGGAATTGCGCGGCATAGCTGGCGTGCTCGCTTTCTTCGAGCAGCATGCGGGTAGCGACCAGCGCGCGGGTCGGGCCTTGCGCAAGGCGCTGCGCGAGCTTGATCGCTTCGGGCATCAGCTGCGCGTCGTCGACGACGTCGCGCACGAGGCCCCATTCCTTTGCGCGTTCCGCCGACAGCGGCTCGTTGAACAGCATCAACTCCAGCGCGCGCTGGCGGCCCACCAGGCGCGGCAAGAGCCAGGTCGAGCCCAGATCGGGCACCAGGCCGATCCGGCTGAACACCTGGATGAAGCTCGCCGAGCGCGCGGCGACGATCATGTCGCCGGCCATGGCAAGCGAGAAGCCGCCGCCGGCGGCGACGCCATTGACGGCGACCACGATCGGCACGCGGCATTCGCGCAACGCCTTGAAGGCCGGCCAGTAGAATTTCATCACGCCGGCGACGATGTCCTGGCCGAGCGCTTCGGAGGCTTTCAGGTTCTGGCCCGAGCAGAAGCCGCGCCCCTCGCCGGTCAGCACCAGCGCGCGGATATCGGGATCGGCCGTCATCTCGGCGACGGCTTTTTGCAGCGCACCGAGCAGATCGGGCGTCATCGCATTCAGGCTCTCGGGCTCGTTCAGCGTGAGGATGCCGACCGCGCCATCCCTGCCCTGCTTCACTCCCGCCATGTTGTTCTCCCTTGCGGCTGGCTTTTCCGCATTGTGCCATTCCCGGCGCGCAAACGCCAATGCGCCATTTCGCGCGGGCTTTGACTTGATCTCCGTCCATATTAGTGTCCGGCCGGCACAAGAAAACGCAGAAAACGGGGCAGCAAACCCATGGACCAGTTCTCCAACTCGCAACAGATCCGCAAACCCGCGGTCAGCTCGAAAGGCGGCATCGTCGCGGCGCAGTCGCGGCGCGCGGCGGAAGTCGGCGCGGCGGTGCTGGCCGAAGGCGGCGACTGCGTCGATGCCGTGATCGCCACCACCTTCGCGCTCGGCACGCTGGAGCCCTGGATGAGCGGCATGGGCGGCGGCGGCGCCATGGTGCTCTACCGCGCCAGGGATAACCGCTACGAGGTGATCGACTACGGCATGCGTGCGCCGAACAGCCTGCGCATCGCCGACTATCCGCTGGTCGGCGGAGGCGCCAAGGCTTCCGACATCTTCCCCTGGCCGCGCGTAAAGGACGACCGCAACCTGCACGGCCCCGGCTCGATTGCGGTGCCCGGCGTGGTCGCCGGCATGGAAGAGGCGCATCGCCGCCACGCCAGGATGCCGTGGAAGGAATTGCTCGCGCCCGGCGCAAGACTCGCCGGCGAAGGCCTGCTCGTGGACTGGTGGACCACGCTGATGGTCGCAAGCTCCGCCGCCGATTTGCGGCGCTATCCGGCCAGTGCGGCGGCCTATCTGCTGGACGGCCTGCCGCCGAACGCGCAATGGGGCATCAAGTCCATCGTGCGCATGCCGCAGGACAAATTGAAGGCGACGCTGGAGCAGCTCGCCGCGCGCGGCCCGCGCGATTTCTACCAAGGCGACATCGCGCGCAGCATCGCCGCCGACATCAGGGACGCCGGCGGCGCGCTGTCGGCGGAGGATCTCGCCGCATTCCGCGCCCATCATCGCGACGCCCTGCAAATCCCCTATCGCGGCGGCAAGGTGTTTGCGACGCCCGAGCTCACCGCCGGCCCGACGCTGGCCTCCACCTTGCGCCGCCTGGAAAAATGGTCGCCTGGCCGCGCGCCGGATGCGGCGACTTACTGCGAATACGCGATGGCGCTGCAGGCGGCCTACCGCGAGCGCCTCTCGGACATGGGCGATGCCGACGGCCGCCGCACGCTCGGCGCCGAGCACCTGGCGCCGGCCTGCACCACGCATTTTTCCGTCGTCGACAAGGACGGGAACATGGCTGCGGTGACGCAGACGCTGCTCTCGACCTTCGGCTCGAAATTCGTCACGCCGCAGACCGGCATCACCATGAACAACGGCATCATGTGGTTCGACCCGACGCCGGGCGTGCCGAATTCGCTGGCCCCCGGCAAGCGCTGCCTGACCAACTACACGCCGGTGGTGGCGGAGACCGCACGCGGCGACCGTCTTGCGGTTGGCGCCTCCGGCGGCCGCCGCATCCTGCCCGCGGTGGCGCAACTCGTCTCCTTTGCGATGGATTTCGGCATGGACCTCGATGCGGCGATCCACCAGCCGCGCATCGACGCCAGCGAAGGCGCCATCGTGATCGGCGACAAGCGCCTGCCGGCGCCGGTGCACGAGGCACTGCGGTCCCGCTTCGACTACGAGGAGGCGCGCATCCAGAATTTCCCGATGAAGTTCGCCTGCCCCAGCGTCGTGATGCGCCAGGGCGACAGCAATTTCGGCGCGACGGAAAGCGCGACGCCTTGGGGCGATGCGGTGGCGGAGTCCTAGGCCCGCGCGCCCGCCGCGACGGGTGATGTCTGCACCGGCGCGCCCGAGGAAAACGCGATCTCCTCGTAGCCCCTGGCGGCAACGTCGTTGATGATGCCGACATATTTCGGCGTGCCGCCATTGTAGACGAAGTAGCGCACCTTGCCGGCTTCATGGCCGTCGACATTGGAATTGTAGCCGGTGAACCAGCCCTTGGCTTTGCGCATCAGCATGATCTCGTACATCTTGGCGACATGCGCGCTCCACCGATCCTCCGCGGCGCGGGTCGGATCGGCGCGGGTGTAGCCGCGGTCCCACATGAACTGCATCAGGGCCGTGCACCAGTTGACGCCGGTTTCGATGCCGCGCGGAAAGTTCGTCGTCGCGGATGCGCTTTGCGGGCCGGTCGGCATCAGCAGGTTCGGAAAGCCCTGCGAGAGCATGCCGAGGAAGGTTGACGGGCCCTCCTTCCACTTGTCGTACAGCCTTTCGCCGCCGAGGCCGCGGATGTCCATCTTGTCATAGGCGCCAGTGATGGCGTCGAAGCCGGTGGCGTAGACGATGATATCGAATTCATGGTCGCGCGCCGAGGTGCGGATGCCCCGCTCGGTGATTTCGGCAATCGGCGTCTTGCTGATATCGACGAGGTGCACGTTGTCGCGGTTATAGGCCTCGAGATAATTGGTCTCCAGCGGCACGCGCTGCACGCCAAAGCCGTGGTCGCGCGGGATCAGCGTCTCCGCCACCTCGGGATTTTTCACGCGGCGCCGGATGCGGTCGGCGATGTATGCGGAGAATTCGGCGTTTGCCGCCTCATCCATGAAAATCTCGCGGAAATTGGCGAGCCATATGCCGAAGCCCGGCTCGTCATACAGCTTGTCCCACAGCTTCAGCCGCTCCTCGCGCGTCACTTCGTAGAAGCCGCGGCGGTCGGGCTCGTGCTCGAAACCACCCGGCGTGCGGGCGCAGGCCGCGAAGATCTCGTCATAGCGCGCGCGGATGTCGGCCATCTCCTCGTCCGAGATCGGGCTGTTTCTGAGCGGCGCGCTCCAGTTCGGCCGGCGCTGGAACACGGTGAGCTCGGAAACCTTGTCGGCGATCTCGCCTATGACCTGGATCGCGGTCGCCCCGGTGCCGATCACGGCAACCTTCTTGCCTTCGATTTCCACCGGCTCATGCGGCCAATAGTAGGTGTGGAAGGATTGCCCCTTGAAGCGGTCGAGCCCGGCAATCCGCGGCAACGTCGGCGCCGACAACAGGCCGATCGCCAGCACCACGAAGCGGCAGGTCAGTTCGCGCCCGTCGCCGGTCTTCAGCCGCCACAGATCGCGCGTCTCGTCGAAATGCGCGGCTTGGACCGCGCAATTGAACTGCATGTGCCTGCGCAGGTCGAACTTGTCGGCGACGTAATTGAGATAGCGCAAATTCTCCGGCTGGCTGGAGAAGCGCTCCTTCCAGTGCCACTCGTCGAGCAATTCGCGCGAGAACGAATAGCCGTAGGTGTAGCTCTCGGAATCGAAGCGGCAGCCGGGATAGCGGTTCCAGTACCAGGTGCCGCCGAGATCCGGCGCGGAGTCGAGCACCGTGGCGTCGATGCCGAGATCGACCAGGCGCTTGATCTGGTAGATGCCGGCAACGCCGGCGCCTACCACGATCACCTCGTAATGCGACTTGGCTTCGTGCGAGTTGGCTTCCATTCCCTGCTCCCGGAATTTGTTGCCCGGTTTGACCTGATTACAATCCCTTTTGCCGAACCGATCAACCGGGCCGAGCCGAATGACTGCACGCCGCGAATGCGCAGCCGGCGCACGTGACCTTGCGTTTAGGCGCCAGGCGGCGCCCGCCCTTTGATTGGGCGTGCCGGAAACCGCCGCAGGGTGTAGAACGTAGCTGTATCCGTATCGCCCCGGAGCCATTTCCATGCGAGCCCTCGTTCTCGTAGTCGCTTTCCTGCTTTGCCTTGCCGCGCCGGTGCGCGCGGACGAGATCGCCGCCGCGCAAAGCGTGATCCGTTCGCAGGAGCAGGCCTTTGCCCGCGACGATGCCGCTACCGCCTATGCGCAGGCGGCGCCCGCGATCCAGGAGATGTTCGTGAATGCCGAGATCTTCCTGCAGATGGTGCAGCAGGGCTATGCGCCGGTGTACCGTCACCAGAGCTTTGAGTTCGGCGAGGCAAAAGTCTCCAACGGACAGATCGCGCAGCGTGTCCAGATCGTCGACGAGAAGGGCGAGGCGTGGGAGGCGCTTTACACGCTGGAGCAGCAGCCGGACGGCAGCCTGAAGATCACGGGATGTTCGCTGCTCAAGGCCGGGGCGGCGGCCTAGAAGAACCTGGCGAGGAATGCGGCAGTCTCGTCTGAGATACCGACGATCTTGTTGGTCGCCTGCCGATAGAACTTGAAATTGAGCTCGGTCTCGGGCCGGCCGTCCTTCCAGTCGCTAAACGGCTTCAATTCGCTGCGCCCGAGCGGACGCCTGGCGAGCGCGGTTCGCCTGATGGTGACGCTCACGCGGGGAGTCTGGCGCACGATACCCGGCTTCCGTGGCGTTGCCTTTGCCGATGTGACGACACCGCGCGCGATCAAGCCCCGCCCGCCCTCGTTCTCGCTCGCGAACAGGAAGATGTCGTCGCCTTCGGCAATCATCTTGCCGCCATACATGGTCTTTTGCGCAGTGAATGCAAATACCTGGCGCGCGGATCGTCGATGCCGGCCTTGATCGCGAACGCCATGATCCCTCTTCGGAAGAACCTCAGGGCTACGCCACCGCGAGCCGCTGCCGGCCGCGGAGCAGCAGCATCAGAACGATCGCGACGTTGATCAGGTTCCAGCCAAAGCCATTGGCAAAGGCCGCCGCATAGGAGCCCGTAAGATCGAAGATGACGCCCGAAACCCAGCCGCCAAACGACATGCCGACGACCGACGCGAAGATCACGATGCCGACGCGGGTGGCGGCTTCACTCGCCGGCATCGTCTCGCGCACGATGATGGCGTAGCTCGGCACGATGCCGCCCTGGAACAGGCCGAACATCGCCGAGATCAGGTACAGCGACGGCAGGCTGCTGAAGAACAGATAAAAGAACAGCGCGACCGCCTGGGCGACCGATCCGATCATCAGCGTGACCATGCCGCCGAATCTGTCCGCGAGGAATCCGGAAGCGATCCGGCTGACGATGCCGAACGCCATCATCAGCGACAGCATTTCTGCGCCGCGCGCCGGGCCGTAGCCGAGATCGCCGCAATAGGAGACGATGTGGACCTGCGGCATCGACATCGCCACGCAGCAGCAGATGGCGGCGATGCTGAGCAGCACCGTCAGCGTATTGGTGGAAAGATTGAGATCGACCCGCGGTGGCGGCGCTTTGGAATGATCATGCACCGCACCGGCGCCGATGATCTGGCGCAGCACCAGCAGCAGGATCGTCATCAACACGCCACAGACGATGGCGATGGCGAAGTGGGTGGTGCGCCAGCCGTGAACCTGCACACCCCAGTTGACCAGCGGTGGCCAGAAGGTACCCGCGATGTAATTGCCTGATGCAACGATGGTCACCGCAAGGCCGCGATAGCGCTCGAACCAGTGGGAAGCTTCCGCCATCAGCGGCGCAAACGTCGCCGATGCACCGAGGCCCATCAGCAGCGAGGCGGCGATGAACTGCCATAGCGCCGTGGACAGCCCGGCCAGCACATAGGAGGCGACGAGGAACGCAATGCTGATGGCCATCGCCGGGACGATGCCCACGCGGTCGGTGACCTTGCCGATGACCACGCCGCCGAGCCCAAAGCCGAAGAAGATCATGGTGGCCGCCAGCGACACCGCGCCGCGGGTTGCCGCGAAGTCGGCCTGCACCACCGGCATCACGACCACGACCGACCACATGCCCACTGCGCCCACGGCCGCAATCAGCACTGCCACGACAAGGCGAAACCACGCCTGACGCGAGTCAGGAACAAACCGGTCGGCAGATGAGGAGAATTGAGAAGAAACTACCACGGCGCGCGCAACTTCGGCTGTCTTGCGCCTGCGGTCAACCCAAAATGGCGCGATATTGGGCATGAAGTTGCACGCCTCCGTCAGAGCAAATTGTACCGAACGCGCGGTGCAATGCGCCAAGACTGCCGGACCGGCGTCACCCGCCGGCACGTGCGCGGCGTTCTTTTTCCGAACGCCAAAGGATGATGTGCGTTAGCCCTGCGAGACTGCCACCCATTCGGGATTGCTCGTGCAAGGAATCGAACGCCAGGCCTTCTTGTTGCTCGTGGTCACCATCACCATGGCCTTTGCCTGGGTGCTGCTGCCGTTCTACGGCGCCATCCTCTGGGCGATGGTGATGGCGGTGATATTTGCGCCGATGCAACGCAGGCTGCTTGTGCCGATGCGTGGCCGGCGCGGCCTCGCTGCGGCCATCGCGGTCCTGATCATCGTCGCGATGGTCATCTTGCCGCTGGCTTTGGTCGCATTTTCGCTGGCCCGGGAAGCTTCAGGCCTGGTGGCGAAAGTTCAGTCCGGCGAGTACGATTTCGGCACTTACCTCCGCCAGGTTCTCGACGCACTGCCCACGTGGGCAACCGGGCTGATCGCGCGATTCAACCTCACCGATTTTTCGGCCATTCGCGACAGTCTCGCCTCGGGGCTGATGAAAGGCGGCCAGGTGCTCGCTCCGCAGGCGCTGAGCCTCGGCATGAATACCTTCGATTTCGTCATCGGCCTTGGCCTCATGCTGTATCTGCTGTTCTTCCTGCTGCGCGACGGCGGCGCGCTGGCAGCGCGCATCAAGCAGGCGATCCCGCTGCGCGCGGAGCAGAAGACCGAGCTCTTCACCACCTTCGCCACCATCGTCCGGGCGACCGTCAAGGGCGGCATTCTGGTCGCCATCGCCCAGGGTGCCTGCGGCGGCATCGCGTTTTGGTTCCTGGGGATTCACGCGCCACTGCTGTGGGGCGTACTAATGGCGTTCCTGTCGCTGCTGCCCGCCATCGGCTCCGCATTGGTGTGGCTGCCGGTTGCCGTCTATTTCCTGGCGACGGGCGCCATCTGGTCCGGAATTGGTCTCATCCTGTACGGCGTGCTCGTCATCGGCCTCGTCGACAACGTGCTGCGCCCATTCCTCGTCGGCAAGGACACCAAGCTGCCGGACTACGTGGTGCTGATCTCGACGCTTGGCGGCATCGAGGCCTTCGGCCTCAATGGCTTCGTCATCGGCCCGCTCGTGGCGGCGATGTTCGTGGCGACGTGGCAGATCTTCGCCACGACGCGGCAGACGGGAGAAGCGGACGGCTAGAACGGCCGAGCCTCTTCAATCCGGGCCCCTGAATGTCGGCCAGGGGAGCCGATGTTAACCCTTTGCTAACCATACACCGGGCAAAAATTGCCGGGTGAAGTCGAGTGTCGTCGGACGCGTTGATTGCGGGAGGACATCCCCGTGGACGCTGCAGCGGTGCCTCAATTTCGAAACGGCGGCCCTTCGGCCGCCGCGCAGACGTTTGGCTCGCGTGGGCGGCACAATCGGGGGGACGCGGCGACCATGGTCGATGTGACAGCGGGTCAGGGTACGGCGGCGGGCGGCGGCGTTCCGAGCTTCGGCGAAATCATCAACTGGCTGCGGCGCGGCGACATCGCGCTGGCCTTCGGCATTCTGATCATACTCGTCGTACTGATCATGCCGCTGCCGTCGATCGTGCTGGACCTGTTCCTGGCGATCTCGATCACGCTGTCGATCCTGATCCTGATGACCTCGCTGTTCATCCAGGCGCCGCTGGAATTCTCCGCCTTTCCGACCATCCTGCTGATCTCCACCATGCTGCGGCTGTCGCTCAACCTGGCTTCGACCCGGTTGATCCTGTCGCATGGTCACGAGGGAACGGCGGCGGCCGGCCACGTCATCGAGGCCTTCGGCAACTTCGTGATGGGCGGCAATTTCGTCATCGGCATCATCGTTTTCGCGATCCTCGTCATCGTCAACTTCGTCGTCATCACCAAGGGTTCCGGCCGTATCGCTGAAGTCGCGGCGCGCTTCCATTTGGACGCCATGCCCGGCAAGCAGATGGCGATCGACGCCGATCTCTCGGCCGGCCTGATCGACGAGGCGACCGCCAAGAAGCGCCGCAAGGAACTGGAAGACGAAAGCGGCTTCTTCGGCGCCATGGACGGCGCCTCGAAATTCGTTCGAGGCGACGCGGTGGCGGGCCTCCTCGTCGTGTTCATCAACATCGTCGGCGGCATCATCATCGGCGTGGCGCAGCAGGGCATGGGCTTCGGCGATGCGGCACGCACCTATACGCTGCTGACCGTCGGCGACGGTCTCGTCACCCAGGTACCGGCGCTGATTGTCTCGACCGCCGCGGGCCTCCTGGTGTCCAAGGCCGGTGTGTCCGGCGCCGCCGACAAGGCACTGATGAAGCAACTCTCGGGGTATCCGCAGGCGCTCGGCATGTCCGCCGGCGTCATGATCGTGCTCGCCATGCTGCCGGGGATTCCGATGATCCCGTTCCTCGCGCTCGGCAGCGGCGCCGCCGCGCTGGCCTGGACGGCGCGCAAGCGTCAGAGCGTGGCAAAGGCGGCGGAAGCGGCGGCCGCGGCGGCCCCGGCAGCGGCGGCAGCCGCAGGCGCGGCGAACGCCGAAGAACCGATCGCCGCGGCGCTGAAGATCGACGATCTCAAGATCGAACTCGGCTATGCGCTGCTGCCGCTGGTCAACGGTCCCGACGGCACCGACCGCCTGACCGAGCAGATCAAGGCGCTGCGCCGCTCGCTCGCCATAGAGATGGGCTTTGTGATGCCGGCGGTGCGCATTCTCGACAACGTTCAGCTCGAGGCCAACACCTACATCATCAAGATCAAGGAGGTGGACGCCGGCACCGGAAAGATCTGGCCGAACCAGTTCATGGTGATGGACCCCGCCGGCAACCAGGTGCAGGTGCCCGGTATCCACACCGTGGAGCCGACATTCGGATTGCCGGCGACCTGGGTCGACGCCGCGCTGAAGGAAGAGGCGTCGCTGAAGGGCTACACCGTGGTCGATGCCGCCACCGTGCTCTCCACCCATCTCACCGAGCTCCTCAAGAGCAACATGAGCGACCTGCTCTCCTACGGCGAGGTGCAGAAGCTGCTGAAGGACCTTCCGAAGGAACAGGGCGAACTGATCAAGGACATCGTACCGACCCAGGTCACGGTCTCCGGCATTCAGCGCGTGCTCCAATTGCTGCTCGCAGAGCGTATCTCGATCCGCGATCTCTCGACCATCCTGGAAGGCATCGCCGACGCGCTCGCCTTCTCGCGCAATCCCGCAACCATGGTCGAGCATGTCCGGGCGCGGCTGGCGCGGCAGATCTGCGCGCAGAACACCTCCCTCAACGGCTATCTGCCGCTGATCGCGCTGTCGGCGCGCTGGGAGCAGGCTTTCGCCGAGTCGATCGTCGGCCAGGGCGAGGAGCGCAGCCTTGCCATGCAGCCCTCAAAGCTCTCCGAGTTCATGACCGCGGTGCGTAACGCTTTCGAACAGGCGGCCCGCGAGGGCGAGGCGCCCGTGCTGGTGACATCGGCGGCGATCCGGCCGTTCGTCCGCTCGCTGGTGGAGCGCTTCCGCTCCCAGACCACGGTGCTGTCGCAGGCGGAAATCCACCCACGGGCGCGGTTGAAGACAGTGGGAAGCGTCTGATTGCGCGCGCAAATCAACAGATTTGCGCGGAAGCTTTTTCGCCACAGGCAACTGGTTTCTGGGTAGGGCCGCAGACCAAACCCTTTTCGCGGCGCCGCAGGCGAAATTTAGTTATATCGTTGTATTAACTATCGAATTTGTAATCTAGCCATGCGTGGCAGATCGTTCCAGTCGCGACTTTTCAAGTCTTATCACCGCCTTGTGATCGCCTCTGGGGAACGGGCGACGCGATTCATACGTTTGTTGCAGGCAAGACGTTGAACCGATCTCTGAATGGGGCGCACCAATCCCATAGAGGCAGGAAGGCGGCAGGAGACTTCCATGAACCACTCGATCTACAGCGCAGATCGCACGACCCATCTCAAGGTGGTGGTCGTGGCTCTCTTGGCAGGCATCCTCGTCGCCGGGTTCGGTATCTCGACGCGTAACACGGCGTCGGACGAAGTTCAGACCGCCCGCGTGATGAAAGCCGGCAAGCCGGTGGTCGTCACCAGCACGGGAGCGTCAGTGGTTCGCTAACTGAGGAATTTACGGAATTCACGTAGCCCTTTACCAGCCCCCCAAAGTCGCTGCGTGGATATTGGAAGACCCCAACTACCCCCAAGTTGACGACCGGAAAACGCCCGCTCCCCACGGGCGTTTTCCTCGTTTTGGGGCCGCAAGGGTCGCGGCGCTGCAAGACCGGATTCAGTGCTGTCGTCAGGGCGGCCGCCGGCTTTGCATATTTCTACAACGTGGCGGCGTTCATCGCCCGGTGGCGATCGGCGTCAGTGCATCAACAAGGAAATCCCCGCGCTTCTAACGCGCGGGCGCAGCCGGCGGCACGGTCTCGATCAGCTTGCCCGAAAACACCACCGGCCCGGTCGGCAGGCCGGTTGTCGAGCCGCCCTCCGGCTCGACCGTGACGGCGTAGACCGCCTGGTTGACGATCCCGCTGTCATAGCCCGACAGCACCGGACGCGCGGTGAAATCGCCGCGGCCGATCACACCGAGCGAGCGTGGCCGCTGCAGCTTGTCGGAGACGATCCACAGCTCATAGCTCTTGCCGGCCTCCGGCTGCGCACCGACCTTGCGCACGGTGAAATTGCGGGTCGCCGCATCGACGGTGAGGATGAAGGCCGGCGCGCCCGCGCCGCTCTGCAGCAGCGCGACATATTGCGCGGCGGCCGGCGGCGGCGGCGTCTTCACTTCCACCACCTGCGTGCGCGGCGTCGGACGGAGGCTGTCCGGCAGGGACTCCGGACGATAGACCTGCAGGCCCACCATCACCAGCAGCGCCGCGGCGATCGCGGACGCGGCGCTTGCGACATTGCGCCAGCGGCGGATGCGGCTGTTCAGCTGGATCACGTTCGCCGGCTCGGCCGCGGGCCGAGGCGAAGGCGGCGCGATCGTCTCGATCGCGGCGATGATGTTGTCGTTGGCTTCCGGCTCGATCCGCGGCGGAGGCTGCTCGATCGCCGGCGGAGGCGCAGGGGGAGGCGCAGGCGGCGGCGGTGGCGGCGGCGCATCGGCCAGCACCAGCGGCGCCTGCCCGCTGCCATGGCCGACGGCACTGCGGATGTTGTCCCAGACATGCGGCCGCGGCTCGACCGAGCCGACCATCTGGTTGAGGACGCCGAGGCGGAATTCCCAGGCCTGCACGACGGTAGCGAACTCCTCGTCGACGGCCATCATGGTCTCGACGTGCATACGCTCGTCGGCATCGAGCGTGCCGAGCGCGTACTCCGCCGCGAGCGCGATATGATCTTCGCTATAGGCCATCAGTCACAAGTCCGGGCTCGTCCACTTCCAAATCCTACAGTCCGAGACATTCCCGGATGTCCAGCATGCTCCGGCGCAGCCACGTCTTCACCGTATTGACCGGCGCCTCGAATTTCGCGGCCAGTTGCTCGCGGCTCCAGCCGTTGTAATAGGCGAGCAGCACGAGTTTCTGGCGATCGGGTTCGAGACGGCCAACGCATTCCAAAAGCCGCTTCAACTCTTCCGTCATCTCCCGGCGCGCCAGCGGGTCGGGAGAGTCGGCCGCCACTTCCATGGCCGAGGGTTCTTCCTCCAGGGAAGCTTCGGTCCGCTTGCGCACGATATCGATGGCGCGGTTGCGGGCGATCGAAGCCATCCAGGTGATGGGCGAGGCCAGCGCAGGGTTGAACTGGCCGGCACTGTTCCAGATCTTGACGTAAGTTTCCTGGATCACCTCCTCGGCGAGATCGTGTCTGCGCAAGATACGGAGCACGACACCGAAGAGTTTCGCGCGCGTGGCGCCGTAAAGCCGCTCAAAGGCCTCCTCGTCGCCCTTCGCAACCGCGGCAATCAGCCAGACCAGCTCTGCCGGCGTCAGCATTCCCACTCCCCCCATCGCGATCCCTCGCCGTCGGACCGGGAGCGCCGCTGTCGGCCTAGCATACCCCGCCCCTTTCGGGCCACCAAGCCGCCGGTTTGCAGGCGATTATCAATGAAAAACCCGGGCCTCTCGGCCCGGGTCCTGCGATTTCCGTCTGACTGATCTTGCCTGGTCAGGCGATGGCGCCGAGGCGGGCGCGCATCAGACCGATCGAGTCCATGTCGGCCTGCTCGCGGGCGTTCTCTTCGGCCCGCTCGCGTGCCTGGTCGCGCTCGTCGAGCAGTTCGACCTTCTTGAGCTCTTCAAAGGCCTCGCCCAGCAGCGCCTTGGCGTCTTCGAGCTGACCGCGCAACTCGTCGGCAGAGCGCGACAGGTTCTCGCGGCGCTGGATCGCGGCCTTGGCATAGGTCGGATAGGCAAAGTGCGAGGGATCGTTGATCCCGGCGCGCTCCTGCTCGGTCTGGATCTCGCGCTCCAGTTCAACCGACATCCGTTGGAATTCGGCGATCATGCCTTCGATCTGGGCAACGCGGCGGCGCTTTTCGTCGACCTGAAACTTCTTCAGGCGGATCAGCGTTTCTCGTGACTTCATCGACTCATACTCCCCAGAAGTCGCCGTCTACACACGGGACAAGGCCGGCTTCCCGTGAGGGCCCCGCCGGCTTCGGCTAAACAGTGCTGGGGATGATGGCCTGACAAAGTTAGCGTTCCGTTTCCATGCGGCCGACTATTTGCGCGAGTGCGGCGTAACCGTCCGGCAGGGAGGCCTTTTCGTCCTTGGACTGGCGCAGAAACGCCTCCAGCGGCTCGTGCAGCTGGATGGCTTCGTCGACCTCGGGGCTGGAACCGGCGCGATAGGCGCCGAGACGGATCAGTTCTTCCATGTCGGCATAGGTCGCCATCACCTGCCGGGCGCGGGTGATGGTGGGCAGGAAGGCCGGATCGGCCGATTTCGGCATGGTGCGCGAAACCGATTTCAGGACATTGATGGCCGGATAGCGCCCGCGCTCGGCGATCGATCGCTGCATCACGATATGGCCGTCGAGAATGCCGCGCACGGCGTCCGCGATCGGCTCGTTGTGATCGTCGCCATCGACCAGCACCGTGAAGATGCCGGTAATCGTGCCGTGTCCCATCCCCGGACCGGCGCGCTCCAGGAGCTTCGGCAATTCCGTGAACACGGTCGGCGTATAGCCCTTGGCGGTCGGCGGCTCGCCGGCGGACAGCCCGATCTCGCGCTGCGCCATCGCAAAGCGCGTGACCGAGTCCATCATGCACATGACGTCCTTGTCCTCGTCGCGAAAATATTCGGCGATCGCAAGCGTCAGATACGCCGCCTGCCGGCGCATCAGCGCCGGCTCGTCGGAAGTAGCAACCACCACCACCGATCGCGCAAGGCCCTCTTCTCCGAGGTCGTCTTGCAGGAACTCCTGCACCTCGCGGCCGCGTTCGCCGATCAGGCCGATCACCGAGACATCAGCATCGACGTTGCGAGCCAGCATCGACAGCAGCACCGATTTGCCGACGCCGGAGCCGGCGAAGATGCCCATGCGCTGGCCGCGGCAGCAGGTCAGGAAGGTGTTGAGCGCGCGCACGCCGAGATCGAGCGGCCGGCCGACGCGCTGGCGCGAATGCGCCGGTGGTGGCAAGTTCCGGTACGGCATCGGCGAGGCGCCCTGCACCATCGGTCCCTTGCCGTCGATCGGCTCGCCCATCGCGTTGACCACGCGGCCGAGCCAGGCCGGCGAGGGCCGCACCTGCCCGGCCGCATTGGCGATCACGGCGCGGCAGCCGCGCCGCACCCCCTCGAGCCCCGCGAAGGGCATCACCACCGCGTTGTCCCCGGAGAAGCCGATCACCTCCGCCGGGATGAAGCGGCTGCCGCCGGTCTCGATCACGATGCGCGCGCCCACGCTCATGGCGTGGATCGGGCCCGCGATCTCCACCATCAGCCCGCGCACGCCCACCACGCGGCCATAAATGTTGACGCCGTCGATGTCGCTGATCTGCTCGGCGAGTGCTTTCAAGGTTCCGCCTTCATTGGAAAACCATCATTGCGAAACCCTTAAGTTTCGCCGCGTTTGGCCCGATCGCTTAACTTCGTGTTTACCCGCATCGTTAATCATTACGTCACTGTCTTTGGTGACTGAGTGCGCTCGCCCTCCAGAAGAAGGGCGAGTCGCAAGAATCTGTTAATCCAGATTCTTAAAGTGGAACTTGAACACGGTGGGTGACAAAAAGCTGGTTTGAAGCAACATCTTAAGGCGATTCGACAAAAATTGCACGGTTAGATCTTGCGCAACAGAATCAGATTTTGTTAACCATATCGTTGTCAGGATCCGAATCAGTTGTTCAAAGGCGTTTTGTGTGCCGCAGTGTGCGGCCGACCTGACGCCCGGAGCGGCGACTAAAGGGGACTGGCATGCGCGTTTTGCTGATTGAAGATGACAGCGCAGTCGCGCAGTCAATCGAGCTTATGCTTAAATCAGAGAGCTTCAACGTCTACACCACCGACCTCGGCGAAGAGGGCGTCGATCTCGGCAAGCTCTACGATTACGACATTATCCTTCTCGACCTGAACCTGCCCGACATGTCCGGCTATGACGTGCTCAAGCAGCTCAGGGTTTCCAAGATCAAGACCCCCATTCTGATCCTCTCGGGCCTTGCCGGCATCGAGGACAAGGTCAAGGGTCTCGGCGTCGGCGCCGACGACTACATGACCAAGCCGTTCCACAAGGACGAACTGGTCGCCCGCATCCACGCCATCGTGCGCCGGTCCAAGGGTCACGCCCAGTCGGTCATCCAGACCGGCGATCTTGTCGTCAATCTCGACACCAAGACCGTCGAAGTCGGCGGCCAGCGCGTGCACCTGACGGGCAAGGAATACCAGATGCTGGAGCTGCTCTCGCTCCGCAAGGGTACCACGCTGACCAAGGAAATGTTCCTCAACCACCTCTATGGCGGCATGGACGAGCCGGAGCTGAAGATCATCGACGTCTTCATCTGCAAGCTGCGCAAGAAGCTGGCGAATGCCTCCGAAGGCCGCAACTTCATCGAGACGGTGTGGGGCCGCGGCTACGTGCTGCGCGAGCCGCACGAGGCCGACGAGCGCATCCCGGCCTGACCAGGGTTGTACCGGTGAGCCAGTAAGCTCACTCCTCCCGACTGGACCCCGCCGCAAATGGCGGGGTTTTTGTTTTTGGGCCGCGGAGGTTTGGTGGGATTGAACGCGCCCTCGCCTCGCCCCGACCAATGGTCCGTGCAAATCTGACCGCCAAGACGCAGGTCAAGGCGCAGACCGGGGGTGACGACGTGATGGTTCTGCAATCCCTCGCCGGGCTGCCACGGTCATGGTTTATTTCTGCACGGCGATCGTTGCCGTCGTCTCGCATCCCTTCGTTCACACTCACATCACGCCACACAACGAAGTTGAGCCGTCAGGCGCGGCGCGTTCGGCGGCTTCACTCCCAGCTTCTCGTCACACTTCTGCTTCGGCAGCTGAAGGTGCAACTTGCCGTGAGAGCATCTGCTTCCGCTTGCCATGCGGCAGCGCCTGGCCAAAACTACCTTGCCCTTGGTTCATCGCAGGCAGGATAGATTCATGAAGCGCTCGCGCCGCGTGGTACTGACATTGATGGGAAGCGCCGCGGTCGGCGCGGTGTCCATGGGGTTCACACCACGGCGCGATTGCGGTCCGGGCATGGAAGCAGTGCCGGGTGTCGACGGGCGGCCCTATTGCCGCGCACGCAGCGGCTTCGGCTTTACTTCGCACCGCATCCACGGGCACGGCGTTCATCACGGCCATGGCGGCGGCCATCACGGCGGCGGCGGCTAGATGCAGCGCATCACCTGCCCCGAGCGCGACGACTGGCGTACGACAGCGGAGAATGCGGGGTTCGACTTTCACACCATCGACGGCGAACGCTATTGGGACGAGAGCGCCTATTACGCGTTCACGCTCGACGAGATCGAGCGCCGGATCGAGGCGCCGACGGCCGAGATCGACGCGATGTGTCTCGAACTTGTCGGCAAGGCCGTCGAGGACGAAAAGTATCTGCGGCGGCTGAAAATTCCGGAAGCCTACTGGGCGCTGATATCGAACAGCTGGCACGACGACCAGCTCAGCCTCTATGGCCGGCTCGACCTCTGCTTCGACGGCAAGAATCCGGCAAAGCTGCTGGAATACAACGCCGATACGCCGACCTCGATCTTCGAGTCGGCGGTGTTCCAGTGGAGCTGGCTCGAACAGGCGATCGAGCGCAGCATCATCCCCGGGCGCGCCGACCAGTACAACTCGATCCATGAGCGGCTCATCGAGGCGTGGCAGAAGCTCGGCGGCACCGGGCATCTGCATCTCGCCGGCATGATGGAAAGCACCGAAGATTCCGGCACGCTCGCCTATCTCGAGGACACCGCGCGGCAGGCCGGCCTCTCGACCACGATGCTCGACATCGAGGACATCGGCCTTGCCGACGATCACCGCTTCGTCGATCTCGACAACCGCCCGATCGAGCTCGCCTTCAAGCTCTATCCCTGGGAATGGATGTTCCACGACGAGTTCGGCGCTGACATCGCCAAGGCGCCGACCCGCTGGATCGAGCCGCCGTGGAAGGCGATCCTCTCCAACAAGGGCCTGCTGCCTCTGCTGTGGGAGATGTTTCCGGGACACCCGAACCTGCTGCCGGCCTGGTTCGAGGACGATCCCGAAGCCACAAGGCTCGGTACCTCCTATGTGCGCAAGCCGCTGTTCTCGCGCGAGGGCGCCAATGTCACGCTGGTCAGCGCCGGCTCGACCCTGGTGGAGCAGCAGGGTCCCTACGGCGCGGAAGGTTTCATCCGCCAGGCCCTGGTGCCGCTGCCGAACTTTTCCGGGCAGCATGCGGTGATCGGAAGCTGGCTGGTCGATCATACGCCATGCGGATTGTCGGTGCGCGAAGATGAAAATCCGATCACCGGCAATACGTCGCGCTTCCTGCCGCACGCGATACTTTAGCCCGAAGCGGCGACCAGCCTCAGCGTCGGCGCGCCCGCGGCGCGCGGCGCGGCACGCGCCTTGTTCGGGCAATACATGCCGCGGCGATCCGGAAAGGGCTTGAAGACGTCGGTGATCCCGACCACGGATTCGGCCGAGCCCAGCGCCAGCACGCCATCGGGCTCGATGACCCGCGCCATCCGCTCGAAGATCGCGGCCTTGGTCTCCTGATCGAAATAGATCAGCACGTTGCGGCAGAAGATCACGTCGAAAATGCCGAGGTGCGAGAAGTCCTGCAGCAGATTGAGCTGCTTGTGCTGCACCATGGCGCGGATTTCAGGATTGAGCTGCCAGAGGTCGCCATGCTGCTTGAAGTACTTCACCAGCATCTGGATCGGCAGCCCGCGCTGCACTTCGAACTGGCTGAATATGCCGGCCCTCGCCTTCTCCAGCACGGCCTGCGACAGGTCGGTGGCGACGATCTCGGTGCGCCAGCCCGACAGCCCCGGCGTTTCCTTCAGGATCATCGCGATCGAATAGGGCTCCTGCCCGGTGGAGCCCGCCGCGCACCAGATGCGTACGGACCGCCGCGCCGCGCGCGCCTGCACCAGCGCCGGAAGCACCGTGTCCTTCAGATGATCGAACGGGATCTTGTCGCGGAAGAAGAAGGTCTCGTTGGTGGTCATCGCCTCGACCACTTCGGCGACCAGCGCTTCCGCGCCGTTCTTCATCTTCTGGACCAGCTCGGAAATTCCGGGAAGGTTCGCCCTGCGTGCCAGCGGCACCAGGCGGCTTTCGACCAGGTATTGCTTGTCGGCGGACAGATCGAGGCCGGACCGCTCCTTCAGAAACTTACGCAGATACTCATAATCTGAAGGCGTCACACACGAACTCCGGAAAACAACTGGACAAGCTTCGGCGCGATGTCCTTGAGCGGCAGGATAGCGGCGCAGATACCGGCATGGGCGGCAGCACCGGGCATCCCCCACACCACGGAGGAGGCTTCGTCCTGCGCGATCACGCTGCCGCCGGCGGTGACGATGTCCTTGCCGCCGCGCATGCCGTCGGAGCCCATGCCGGTGAGGATCAAGGCGAGCGTGCCACCCTGCCAGACGTCGATCGCGGAGGTGAACAGCGGGTCGACGGCAGGCTTGCAGAAGTTCACGGGCGGCCCGTCATCGAGCGCAATCAGCGCGTCGGTGCCGTGGCGCACCACCTTCATGTGGCGGCCGCCCGGCGCGAGATAGATGCGGCCCGGCTTGACGGTTTCGCCGTCCACCGCCTCGGCGGCGGGCCTGCGGCTGGAGCGCGCCAGATGCTCGGCCAGAATCGTGGTGAAGGTCGGCGGCATATGCTGGGTGATGAGGACCGGGAAGCGGTCGATAACCGGGCCGATGTCGGTCACCAGCGACATCAGCGCCTGCGGGCCGCCGGTCGAGGAGCCGATCACCAGGGCGCGCGGCGCGGTCAGGCCGAACTGACGGCGCACGATCGGGACCGCCGCGTGGGCGACAGGCGCGGGCTTGGCCTGCGGCTGCGGCCGCTCAAGCGCGGGCGCCAGCGGCGGGCTGGCCACGGCGGCGCGGCGCACCTTGGCGCCGAGATGGCGGATCTTCTGGATTAGGTCGTGATGGAAGACATCGACCGCGCCGTTCTCGCGGGTGCTCTCGGGCTTGGGGATGTAATCGGAGGCGCCGAGCGACAGTGCCTTGAAGCTGATCTCCGCGTTGCGGCGGGTCAGCGTCGAGGCCATGATGATGATGAGATCGCGCTTCCTGGCAAGCAGCTGCGGCAGCGCCGAAATGCCGTCCAGCTCGGGCATCTCGATGTCGAGCACCGCGACGTCGGGATTGATCCGCTCGAGCTGGTTGACGGCGTCGAGCCCCGTGCGCAGCGATGCCGCGACCTTCATATCGGGCTCGGCATCGATCCAGCGCGCAATCATGCCGCGGATCACCACCGAATCGTCAACCACCATGACGCGGATCGGCTCCTGCCTCACAGCACCATGGGCCGCAGAATTCATCAACTCAGTACTCATGATCCCACCAACTTCGACACTAACGGCATATTCATGAAATGGAGATGCCGAAGGCCGCGAGACCGCCGGGATCTGACGCAAACCTAGATCAGTCCGACTTCCTGGAATTTGGCCGTCACGATTTCCTTGTCGAACGGCTTCATGATGTATTCGTTGGCGCCGGCGTGCAGCGCACGCGCGATGTGGGCGACGTCGTTCTCGGTGGTGCAGAACACCACCTTTGGCTGATCCCCGCCGGGCATACGACGGAGATTTCCGAGGAACTCGTAGCCATCCATCACCGGCATGTTCCAGTCGAGCAGCACCGCGTCCGGCAGCTCGCGCTTGCAGGCTTCGAGCGCCTTTTCGCCGTCCTCGGCTTCAATGATCTGGAAATCGAGACCTTCCAGAATCCGGCGCGCGACCTTGCGTATGACACTTGAATCATCGACGACCAGGCATGTTCTCATCTTCGGCCCCTTGCTTCTTCAAGTTCTCAGGCAGGACGCTTCCATTCCACTTTAAACGTACGGCGCGGCGGCTTACGCCGCCTTCATTTCCGGCGCGAGCTCGAGGACGCGATCGACGTCGAGGACGACCATGAGCTGGCCGTCGAGGCGGTGGACGCCGCCGGCGAGCTTGGCCATGCGCGGATCGAGATTGACGGGGTTTTCCTCGCAGCTGGCTTCGGGCATGCGCAGCACCTCG
>DATLXL010000017.1:0-13221 GCA_035575905.1 Bradyrhizobium sp.
CTGCAGCCCGAGACGCTCGATCGCGCCATTGTCTTTACGCGCACCAAGCACGGCGCCGACAAGGTCGTGCGTCATCTCGAAAAGGCCGGCATTCGCTCCGACGCGCTGCACGGCAACAAGTCTCAAGGCCAGCGCGAGCGCGCTCTGGCTAACTTCCGTGACGGCCGCGCCAAGATCCTGGTCGCGACCGATCTGGCGGCGCGCGGCATCGATGTCTCCGGCATCAGCCACGTCATCAACTTCGACATTCCGAATGAGCCCGAGAGCTACGTTCACCGCATCGGCCGCACCGCGCGCGCCGGCGCCGAGGGCGTTGCGATCTCGCTGATCGCAGGCGCCGAGGAGATGGGCTATCTGCGCGACATCGAGCGGCTGATCCGCATCTCACTGCCGCGCGAAGACCGCCGCACCCAGGGTGGCCGCGAGGCCGCGCGCGAGGCGGCCGCACCCAGCCCGCAGCACCGCGCCGGCAGGCCTGCGCCGCGCCCGCACGCACCGCGCAACAATGACGGTGCGCTGCCCGCGAAAGGCCCTCGCCGCAGGCGCCGCGCTGGTGGTAATCATGGCGCCGCTTCGCAAGGCGGCCGGCATGAGTCGGCACGTCCGCAGGGCGGCCAGGCCGACGGGATACAGGGCGTCGCCTTTTTGCATCGCGAAAGCCGGCCGAAATTCAAACCCAACCGCAACCGACGTCCGCAGCACTAGCCGACCACCGACCTGGAGATAAACATGGCTAAAGAGGAGCTGATCCAGTTCGAGGGACTGGTCACCGAAATCCTGCCCGACGCGCGCTACCGCGTGCAGCTGGACGCAGGTCACGAGATCGTTGCCTACACCGCCGGCAAAATGAAGAAGAACCGCATCAAGACGCTGGCCGGCGACCGCGTCACCGTCGAGATGTCGCCTTACGATCTCGAGAAAGGCCGCCTGATCTTCCGTCACAAGGACGAGCGGCCGGCCTCCTCCGGTCCCGGACCCCAGCGCGGCCCGCAGCGGGGCCAATTCCGCGGTCGCAGGTAGCGTCAAACCGGGTTCGCGCGTGGCATTTTCATGGCGCGCGCGAACCGTCTGCGCACAAGGACCGTGCAGCAAAAATTCGCGCACCTCAGGATTGTTTTGGGGCCTGTATTGGAATATTATTAGCCCCTGAATTTTCGGCCGGACGACATTAGCTGATCCACCGGTGCAGCCGGGACGCTGACGACCCTTCCAAAAATTCGAACCCACCAGCCCACCGCAAATGGGCTACGACTATTTTATACCGAGAAGGGACTACCCCGTGAGCATGGGTACTGTGAAGTGGTTCAACGCAACCAAGGGCTATGGCTTCATCCAGCCGGATGACGGCGGCAACGATGTGTTCGTGCACATCAGCGCCGTCGAACGCGCGGGCCTTGGCACGCTGCGTGAAGGCCAGAAGGTCTCCTACGAGATCGTGGCGGACCGCCGTTCCGGCAAGTCTGCAGCCGACAATCTCCGCGTCGCCTGACGCGGCACTCCGGGGACGACCTGGAATTCAATCGCGATGCAAAAAGGCCGCAGCCCCGAGGGCGGCGGCCTTTTTGTTGGTGCGGAGCTGCTGCGCGAACGCGGAACAGCGATCAGGTCGGACAGGCCGCCTGGGTGCCGTACAGCACGCAGAGCGACTGTCGTGGACGCGTGAAGGTCTCGTCCGTGAGCGTGCGGCCGATGATCTTGTTGAAGAAGTAGCCGACGGCCGGCGTATATTTGTACTCCACCTGCGCGTAAATCAGATAGGTGCCGCCGACCTGCAGCGCGGTTGGAATGGCCACGGTGACGTTATCGGCCAGCGGTACCGATCCCTTGCTCCATTTCACCTTCGCCGTCAGCGTCGCGGGATCGACATAGAGCTCGCTCACGGTGGTTTTCAGCGGCGTCCCCGAATACGGCGTCATGATCGCCACGGCCGTCTTGGTGAAATTCGTCATGTCGGTGTCGGTGACCTTCGAGGACTGCGAGACAAGGTCGGACATGGTGCGCGCCACGAGGGTCGCCTTGCGCTTGATCGACAGGGCGTCGGAGATCTCGACCGTGGTGAAGAAGAACGTCAGCATCAGCGGCACGATGACGGCGAATTCGACGGCCACGTTGGCGCGGCGGTCGCGGACGAACTTGCCGAGGGTGTTCCCTGCCAGAAAGGAAAGCTTGCTCACCACCGCCATTCCTCCTTCGTGATCAGGGTTCGACATGGAAAGCGTAGGTGCCCGCAAGCAGGCGCATCTTCTGCATCCCGGAATCGTCGGTCATGTTGCTGATATTGAAACCGGCGCCGGTGACGAAAAGCGGCCACGCATAGAAGACGCGCGCGACCACGGTGCCGTTCGAGCCAGCCGTCGGCGGCAGGTATTTGAGGCCAGAGCCGTCAAACTTGCCGCCGGATATCGGGTCGTTGATCGTGATGATCTGGTCGGCCGGATAGTATTTCACGTCAACATAGACCTTCTCGCAGTTCATCATCACGGCGACGCGGGGACAGATGTCGTCCTTGAATTGCTGCGCGGTCCAGCCGTTGTCCTGCGCCTGGTGGGTAAAGAGCAGGCGGCCGGAGTCCTGGATCGCGCTCTCCAGCAGCTGGCTGGCGAAGAAGAAGATGCAGACTTCGATGATGGCAAAGAGCAGCGCGAAGAACGGCAGGGCGACCAGCGCGAATTCGACCGCGCTCGTGCCGCGGCGATCGCGGAGGAACCTGCGCAGGAAGTTGTTCGGCGGGGCTGAGACGTCTGACGCGGGCATCCCTGAAATCCCTTCGGTGACAGTCACCCGGGGGTCAGAAATAGCCGAAACAGATTGTTGAAATGTTTCGGCCGTTTCGAACGGTCCGACCCGCCTTGTTAAGCAAGCCTTAACCAAGTCCTGGCGGCCGAGGCGCGCGAAACGAAGCGCGCGACCAGGCGCCGCAGGATCAGTTCTTGCCGGCGCCAGCGGCCTGACCCGTGACCGTGGTGTTGAGCGATCCGGCCTGGTCGATGGTCGCCTTGAAGTATTCGCCGCCGTCGCCGAGCGTGACGCGGCGCTGGCAGATCGGCATGCAGCTGTAGGATTCGCGTTCCACGCCGCGATAAACGGTGACGAGCTGTTCAGATGGACCCTCGACCTGGATGACGCGATCGACAAGCACTTCGCCGGCGCGGTCGAGCGCGATAAAATTGGTGGCGCCATAGCCCTTGCCGGTAACGACGATAATGCCGCCGGGCTGCAGGGTGACGTCGGCGATCAGGGGATTGCCGACGACGATGGTGGCGACCTTGCCGGGCAACTTCACCAGCTTGGCCTGGTCGACACTGACGGCGATGGAGTCGGGGATCGGCGGCACCGGCGCGGCCAGCGCCATCGCCGGCCACAGCAGCAGTCCCAACGCAAGGGAACGCAGTCGAGAACGCGCCGAGGCGCGGTTACGCGAGGTGTACGCCATACTCTACTCCGGGGCGTTGACAAGCCGGCATAAGCGATACGCGGCGGAACCGGCGCCCGACGACGTCAAGGTGACGACAATGTGTTTAATAATCGCAAAGAGACCGCAGAGAATGCCGGATATTTCCGTGCAATTTCAAGCCGGAGGCGGCGAGGCCTGACGGCGGAACGGATAGGCCATCTGGCCGGTGATTTCGTGCGGGAACGTCGCCTGGTCGTCGACGCCGTAGTTGTCCGGAAGCTGTCCCTCCGGCATCCGGAAAGTGCCGAACAGCAAGTCCCAGATCGGGAAGGTGCCGGCAAAGTTGGTGTTGCCGCCCTCTTGCGGAGCGGTGTGATGCCAACGGTGAAACACCGGCGTCGCCAGCACGTAGCGGAACGGCCCGAGAGTCCAGTTCAGGTTGGCGTGCACGAAGGCCGAATGAAAGATGTTGAAGGGCGCGAGCCAGACCATCGCGGCGGGCGAAATGCCCGCCAGGATCAGCACGACGTCGACGCCGATGGTGCCGAGCACCAGATTGACCGGGTGGAAGCGCGCCGCCGAAATCCAGTCGAGATCCTCGGAGGAGTGATGGATCGCATGATACTTCCAGAAGCCGTTGCCATGGAACATGCGGTGCAGCCAGTACAGCATGAAGTCGGACGCGACCAGCGACAGCATCGCCTGGGCCGGCAGCGGCAGCGCCGACAGCGGGCCGTGGCCGTTTTCGAAGAAGGCGGCGACCTCGTCCGCATCATGAAGCTTGAAGAAGAAACCGGCGGCGGCCACCAAGAGGCCGATGCGAAACACCCGCGCGAACAGCGGCACGAAGAACCAGTAGCAGAGGTCGGTGACCAGCTCGCGCTTGCGCCACCACGGCGTGCCGGGATTGCAGGCCCAGAAATGCGTCAGCAGCGCAAAGACGAGCCCCAGTGCAATCGTCACCGGCAGCACCTTGGCGATCGTCTGGCCGATCATTTCGGCGACTTCCAGGGGCAGGTTCGACATAGGGGCCTCATCCACAGCAGCACCGAAGCGTTACGCCGGTGCGCTTAAGGAGCCATGAACGGAGCTGCGCATCGCGCACATCGTAAAGGCGCGCGCAGGAAATTTCGCTTCTTATCGATGTCCTTAATGACACATTTACTGTGCGCAACAACAGCGGGTTTCGCCGGGTTTTGCGCGATCAAATTAACCGTGCCGCAATTGTCCCCCCCTAGGGTGCACCGCATGGTCACGGTGCTGAGAACGCCGGTTCGACCAAACCTGAGTTCGACAGCCACGTGTACATGGAGTTGACTATGAAGAACCTCTTTGCCCGTTTCGCGAAGGACGAGTCCGGCGCCACCGCGATCGAATACGGCCTGATTGCTGCCGGCATCTCGCTGGCGATCATCGCGATCGTCAACGGCCTCGGCACCAACATCAAGAACAAGTTCACCGACATCAACACCTCGCTGAAGTAAGCGACTGTTGCGACGGCTTTCAGGGGCCCCGGGCGTTCCCCGGGGCCTTTGCTGTTTGAAACCCGACAAGACGAGTGTTGCGTATGCGTAAGCCGTTTCACTCCCCGGCTCCGCCGAGCCGTTTCCATCATCCTGCCGTGCTGGTCAGCCTTTCGCTGTTGCTCGCGCTGGTGATGCTTGCAGCGCGGATCATCGGCCACTGGTGAGGCGCCGCCTCTTTTCCGATCGTTCACGATTGGCGGCTACACTCGGGGCTGCGTCCCACTCGCCTCGCTTGAGTCCACCGGGCAAATCCATGATTCTCGACATCGCGCTCCTGCTGCTGTTCCCGGCCCTGATGGCATTCGCGGCGGCGACCGACCTCTTCACGATGAAGATATCGAACCGGGTATCGATGGCGCTGGTCGCCGGCTTCCTGGCCGTCGCGGTCGGTTCCGGCATGAAATTCACCGACATCATGATGCATGTCGGCGCAGGCGCGGCCGTGCTCGTTGCGGGGTTCATCTGCTTCGCCAGGGGCTGGGTCGGCGGCGGCGACGCCAAGGTAGCCGCGGCCGCAGGCCTCTGGTTCGGCTTCGCCCACCTCATGAACTACCTGCTCTACGCGTCGCTGTTCGGCGGCGCGTTGACCCTGTTCCTGCTCCAGTTCCGGCAATGGCCGCTGCCGGTGGTGTTCGCGGGCCAACCGTGGCTCGCCCGCCTCCACGACAAGGAGACCGGCATCCCTTACGGAATCGCGCTCGCGGTCGCCGCCCTGATGATCTACCCGGAAACGGATTGGATGAAGGCCGTGGACCTCTCCCACTTCGCGCTGCGCTGAATTCTGCACGTCACCTGCCAAGTAACTCTCCGTTAAGGCAATTTACTCACGCTCCATTAACCATGCTTTGACGAATAGCTGGTCAACTCCCGTTACACGCGGCGGAAGCGTCGCAGAGTAATGTGGAAAGTGAAGCGTATGAATCCCGCACGCATAGCAGTCCTTGCCGTTGCCCTCGTTGCAGGTGGCATTGCCGCATATCTTGCAAGTGGGTCAGACGACAAGCCCGCGCCGGCGCAGCCGCTCGCGCAATTGCAGACGGTTGATGTTCTCGTCGCGAAGAACGAGATCGGCCTCGGCCAGTCGGTGAAACCGGACGATCTGCAATGGCAGAGCTGGCCTTCCACGAGCGCCAGCAACAATCTCATCACCCGGACCAACCGCGGCAACGCCGTCACCGAGATCACCGGCTCGATCGCGCGCTATCCCTTCATCGCGGGTGAGCCGATCCGCGAGCCCAAGCTGGTGAAGGCGAACGGCTCGGGCTTCATGGCCGCGATCCTGCCGACCGGCATGCGCGCCGTTTCCACCGAAATTTCGCCGGAAACCGGCGCGGGCGGCTTCATCCTGCCCAACGACCGCGTCGACGTGCTGCTCACGAGGCGCGACAAGAACCCCGACGCCAGGAGCAATACCGACATCGTCCTTTCCGAGATCATCCTGACCAACGTGCGCGTGCTGGCCATCGACCAGGCGCCCAAGGAGCAGGAAGGCAAGAACGCCGTGGTCGGCAAGACCGTGACGCTGGAGCTCAAGCCCGAACAGGCCGAGACGCTCGCCCGCTCGCGCCAGATGGGCACGCTCTCGCTGGCCCTGCGCTCCATCGCCGACGTCAACATGGTCGAGAATCTCGACGAGGACGCCCAGCAGCGGTCGCGTCGCGGCGAGAGCGTCAACGTGATCCGGTATGGAGTCGTCAACCCGACGACGATGCAGAAGTGACGATGGGGACGGCGGAAATGACCTGCAGGGGAACCAGATCGACGCTGCGGCGCCTGACGGCGCGCGCCCTGTCGCTTTCGGCAGTCGCGGCGCTGATGGTCAACCAGGCCGTGGTGACCCCGGCGCTTGCCGGCGACTACCGGGTCGGTCCGTCGCCTTCCGCCGCCGACGGGCAGAGCAATGCGCGCTTCCTGTCGCTCGGCATCGGCAAGTCGGTCGTCATCGACCTGCCGCGCGACGTCAAGGACGTGCTGGTCGCCGATCCCAAGATCGCCAATGCGGTGGTCCGCTCGGCGCAGCGCGCCTACATCATCGGCGCCGCCGTCGGCCAGACCAACATCGTGTTCTTCGATTCCGCGGGCCAGCAGATCGCGGCCTATGACATCGCGGTGAAGCGCGATCTCAACGGCGTGCGCGCCGCGCTGAAGCAGATCCTGCCGAATTCCGACATCCAGATCGACGGCCTCGGCGACGGCGTCGTGCTGAGCGGCACCGCCGCCAGCCCGATCGAGGCGCAGCAGGCCGGTGACCTCGCCGCCAAATTGGCCGGCGGCCAGGACAAGGTGGTCAATTCCATTGCGGTGCGCGGCCGCGACCAGGTGATGCTCAAGGTCACCGTCGCCGAAGTCGCGCGCACCATCATCAAGCAGCTCGGCATCGACCTTTCCGGCAGCTTCAACTACGGCACCTCGGTCGTCAGCTTCAACAACGCCAATCCGTTCACGGCCTATGGCCGCGCGCTCGTCGCCGGCAACACCATCACCGGCGCGGTCGGCAACGGCCCCAACGTGACGGCGACCATCCGGGCCATGGAAAGCGCCGGCGTGGTGCGCACGCTGGCCGAACCGAACCTGACGGCGATCTCGGGCGAATCCGCCACCTTCATCGCGGGCGGCGAATTCCCGATTCCCGCGGGCTATTCGTGCGACCCGACCACGCGTGTCTGTACCACGCAGATCAGCTTCAAGAAGTTCGGCATCTCGCTCAACTTCACGCCGATCGTGATGACCGAGGGCCGCATCAGCCTGCGCGTGATGACGGAAGTTTCGGAACTGTCCAACGAAAACTCGCTGACGCTGTCGCAGGCGGTGGGACCGACCAGCACCAACAACGTGACGATCCCGTCGATCAAGACCCGCCGCGCCGAGTCCACGCTGGAAATTCCCTCGGGCGGTTCGATGGCGATGGCCGGCCTGATCGCCGACCAGACCAAGCAGGCGGTCAACGGCCTGCCCGGCTTGACGCAGCTGCCGATCCTCGGCTCGCTGTTCCGCAGCCGCGACTTCGTCAACAACCAGACCGAACTGATGGTGCTGGTGACGCCCTACGTGGTGCGCGCGGTGGCCCAGAAGGACCTGTCGCGGCCGGATGACGGCTTCTCCAACGCGAGCGATCCGCAGGCCGACCTGATCGGCAGCATCAACCGCATCTATGGCGTTCCGGGCCGCGTCGAGCCGGCGCGGAATTACCGCGGCACCTATGGCTTCATCACGGACTGAGGGCGGGCAACGACGATGACAACCACAGCCAAATCACCCGCCGAACGCGGCCGGCCCTTGCGCCTGGCGGCGACGCTGATCGGACTTTCCATCACGCTGGCCTCCTGCAAGACCTTCGACGCCCCGATCATGGCCGCCGAACCCTATCCGGACGACTACCGCGCGCGCCACCCGATCGCGGTGACGGAAGCCGATCGCTCCATCGTCGTGTTCGTCGGCACCGGCCGCGGCGGCATGACCGCCGCCCAGCGCGCCGACGTGATGGAGATGGCGCGGACCTGGCAGCGCGAGGGCAGCGGTGGCATCAGCATCGACGTGCCGACCGGCACGCCAAACGCGCACGCCGCGAACGAGACGCTGCGCGAGGTTCAGGGCATGATCGCCGCCGCCGGCGTGCCGCCGCGCGCCGTCAAGGTGCGCCCCTATCAGCCGGCGGATCCACGGCACATGGCGGCAATCCGAATCAACTATCCGAGGATCACGGCGACGGCGGGCCCGTGCGGCGCGTGGCCGGACGATCTCGGGCCGTCCTACAAGAACACGAGCTGGTTCGACAACAAGCCCTATTACAATTTCGGCTGCGCCTCCCAGCGCAACCTCGCCTCGATGGTCGAGGAGCCGTCCGACCTGGTGCAGCCGCGCGCGGAAACGCCGGCCTACACCATGCGGCGTAACGCGGCCTTCGAGAAATACCGAAAGGGCGCGTCGACCACGACCATCTATCCCGAGGCCGAAAAGGCCAAACTCAGCGACTCAGGCAAATGATCAACTACGCGCGCCAGAACGAACAGGAACAGCCTGAGGCGACCACGCCGGCGTCCGATGATCACATCGCGCCGGCGCCGCGGGTGTCGGTGCAGGCTTTCTGCGAAACGGTCGAAACCGCGGCTGCCGTGCAGTCGGCGGGAGAAGACCGGCGTCTCGGCAAGGCGCATCTGAAGATCCAGATGGGCGGCATGGCGGCCGCGATCGAAGCCTATCGCTCCGCGCCGACGCCGAACGTCATCGTGCTGGAGGCCGAGCCGCGCAACAACGTGCTCGCCGGGCTCGACCAGCTGGCCTCGGTATGCGACGCCGGTACCCGTGTCGTCGTGATCGGCCGCGTCAACGACGTCGCGCTGTACCGCGAGCTGGTGCGCCGCGGCGTCAGCGACTACATGATTGCGCCGGTTGCCCCGATCGATGTCGTGCGCTCGATCTGCAACCTGTTCTCCGCGCCGGAAGCCAAGGCGGTCGGACGCATCATCGCCATCGTCGGCGCCAAGGGCGGGGTCGGCGCCTCCACCATCGCCCACAACGTCGCCTGGGCGATCGCCCGCGACCTGGCGCTGGATTCGGTGGTCGCCGATCTCGATCTCGCCTTCGGCACCGCCGGGCTCGACTACAACCAGGATCCGACGCAGGGCATCGCGGACGCCGTGTTCTCGCCGGACCGCGTCGACACCGCCTTCATCGACCGCCTGCTGTCGAAATGCACCGACCATCTCAGCCTGCTGGCGGCGCCGGCGACGCTCGACCGGGTCTATGATTTCGGCGATGACGCCTTCGATGCCATCTTCGACACGCTGCGCGCCTCGATGCCCTGCATCGTGCTCGACGTGCCGCATCAATGGTCGGGCTGGACCAAGCGCGCGCTGATCGGCGCCGACGACATCCTGATCGTCGCTTCGCCGGACCTTGCGAGCCTGCGCAACACCAAGAACATCTTCGACCTGCTGAAGGCGGCGCGGCCCAACGACCGCGCGCCGCTCTACTGCCTCAACCAGGTCGGCGTGCCCAAGCGGCCCGAGATCGCCGCCGCCGAGTTCGCCAAGGCGATCGAGAGCCCGCCGATCGCGACGATCCCGTTCGAGCCGCAGATGTTCGGCGCCGCCGCCAACAACGGCCAGATGATTGCGGAGATTGCCGCCAACCATCGCACCACCGAGATGTTCCTGCAGATCGCCCAGCGCCTGACCGGTCGCGGCGAGACCAAGAAGCCGAAGAGTTCGTTCCTCGCACCCCTGATCGGGAAGCTACGCGGCAAATAAGCCGTCCGGAGTGCCGTCGTGTTTGGTAAGCGTACAGATAGCGACCAACGGGTCGTAAAGCCCTCGGCCCCCGTGCCGGCGCCTTCGGCTGCACCCGCCGCGCCGGCGCCTGCCGTCGCTTCTCCGCCGCTCGCCCCTGTCAAGCAGCAGCCGCCCGCGCCCGTCATCGAAAGCCGCCGCTCGGACAGTTACTACCAGGTCAAGGCGACCATCTTCGGCGCGCTGATCGAGGCGATCGATCTCGCCCAGCTCGCCAAGCTCGACAGCGAGTCGGCGCGCGAGGAAATCCGCGACATCGTCAACGAGATCATCGCGATCAAGAACATCGTGATGTCGATCGCCGAGCAGGAAGAGCTGCTCGACGACATCTGCAACGACGTGCTCGGCTACGGCCCGCTGGAGCCGCTGCTCGCACGCGACGATATCGCCGACATCATGGTCAACGGCGCCGGCACGGTGTTCATCGAAGTCGCCGGCAAGATCCAGAAGACCGGCATCCGCTTCCGCGACAACCAGCAGCTCCTGAACATCTGCCAGCGCATCGTCAGCCAGGTCGGCCGCCGCGTCGACGAATCCTCGCCGATCTGCGACGCGCGCCTCGCCGACGGCTCCCGCGTCAACGCAATCGTGCCGCCGCTGGCGATCGACGGCCCCGCGCTCACCATCCGCAAGTTCAAGAAGGACAAGCTGACGCTCGACCAGCTGGTCAAGTTCGGCGCGATCTCGCCGGAAGGCGCCGAGATCCTGCAGATCATCGGCCGCGTCCGCTGCAACGTGCTGATCTCCGGCGGCACCGGCTCCGGCAAGACCACGCTGCTGAACTGCCTCACCAACTATATCGAGCACGACGAGCGCGTCATCACCTGCGAGGACGCCGCCGAGCTTCAATTGCAGCAGCCGCACGTGGTGCGACTGGAAACCCGGCCGCCCAACATCGAAGGCGAAGGCCAGGTCACCATGCGCGAACTGGTGCGCAACTGCCTGCGTATGCGTCCCGAACGCATCATCGTCGGCGAAGTCCGCGGACCCGAGGCGTTCGACCTGCTGCAGGCCATGAACACCGGCCATGACGGCTCGATGGGCACGCTGCACGCCAACAACCCGCGCGAGGCGCTGTCGCGCTGCGAATCCATGATCACGATGGGCGGTTTCTCGCTGCCCTCGCGCACCATCCGCGAAATGATCTGCGCCTCGATCGACGTCATCGTGCAGGCGGCGCGCCTGCGCGACGGCTCGCGCCGCATCACCCACATCACCGAGGTGCTGGGGATGGAAGGCGACACCATCATCACCCAGGACATCTTCCTCTACGACCTGATCGGCGAGGACGCCAACGGCAAGATCATCGGCAAGCACCGCTCGACCGGCATCGGCCGGCCGAAATTCTGGGAGCGGGCGCGGTATTACAACGAGGAGAAGCGGCTGGCCGCGGCGCTCGACGCCGCCGAAGTAAAGCCTGCCACATGAGAGGCACGTCATGAACATGCAAAACCTCGCCCTCGGCTTCCTCGCCGCCACCGCGGTGGGCGGCGTCGCCTGGGTTTTCATCTATCCCCTGATGTCCGGCGAGCGGAAGGCCGCCGCCCGCCGCGAGCAGGTGGCAAAGCCGGAGCCGGCGGCGCGGCGCGCCGACAACAAGGCGCAGAAGTCGCGCCGCGAGCAGGTCGAAGGCTCGCTGAAGGAACTCGAGGCGCGCGCCAAGGAAACCAAGCTGACGCTGAGCGCGCGCCTGATGCAGGCAGGCCTCAGCTGGAGCACGCAGAAATTCTGGACCATCTCCGCCGTGCTCGGCGTTATCGGTTTTGGCGTCGCCCTCGTGGTCTCCGGCAGCCTGCCGGGCGCCGTGGGCATGGCCTTTGCGTTCGGCTTCGGCGTGCCGCGCTGGATGCTGTCGTTTCTCAAGAAGCGCCGCGAAGCGGCTTTCCTCAAGGCGTTGCCGGACGCCGTCGACGTCATCGTCCGCGGCATCAAGGCCGGTCTGCCGCTGTTCGAATCGATCAAGGTGGTGGCGAACGATTCGCCGGAGCCGCTGCGCAGCGAATTCAACGCCATCATCGAGACCCAGGCGATCGGCATGCCGCTCGGCGACGCCTGCGCCCGGCTGTACGAGCGCATGCCGGTGCCGGAAGCCAACTTCTTCGGCATCGTCATCGCGATCCAGCAGAAATCCGGCGGTAACCTTTCCGAAGCGCTTGGAAACCTCTCCAAGGTGCTGCGCGACCGCAAGAAGATGAAGGAAAAAATCCAGGCGATGTCAATGGAAGCGAAAGCTTCCGCGGGCATCATCGGCGCGCTGCCGCCGATCGTGATGATCCTCGTCTATCTGACGACGCCCGACTACATCTCGTTGCTGTGGACCCATCCGACCGGCCAGCTGATGCTGGTTGGCTGCGTCGTCTGGATGTCGATCGGCATCATGGTGATGAAGAAAATGATCAATTTCGACTTCTGACGGTGCTGGCATGGTCGACTTCCTGGTTGCGAAACTTCACGACGTCCGCTTCATGACCATGCTGCTCGCGGCGATCGCCGCGAGCCTCACCGTTTACACGCTGGTGATGCCGCTGCTGGCCGGCGAGAACATGGCCAAGCGCATGAAGGCGGTGGCGAGCGAGCGCGAGCGAATGCGTCTGCGCGAGCGCGAACGCCTCAACAAGTCGGAAAAGGTCTCGCTGCGGCAGACGCCGAAACAGGTCGTCTCGCGGGTCGTCGAGGATTTCAACCTCACCAAATGGCTCGCCCAGGAATCGGCGCGCGAGAAACTGGTGATGGCCGGCTACCGCGGCCCGGCGCACTACGTGACCTTCCTGTTCGCCCGCATGGTCACGCCGGTCGTCATGTTCATCGCCGCCGTCCTTTATGTGTTCGTGATCTCGCATATGGAGAAATCGATGCCGATCAAGATCGGCATCTCAGACTGCTGACAAAGTCCTCGCCTTTGGCGGGGACTTTTGATTCAGTGGAGCATGCTTCGCAAACCCTCGCCGCAACAGACCGCGCTGGAGATGGTAAGTCTCGACGGTCTGGTTCCGAAGGATCACCTGCTTCGCAA
>DATLXL010000018.1:0-121304 GCA_035575905.1 Bradyrhizobium sp.
TAAGCCGTAAAGCCATTGCGCGGGGAAGGCCGGGATGTCCCGGCTGTACCTGTCAAAGCCGTGTGCGTTTATCTACTACCCATTGCACACGGTGCTGCGGGTGCATCCGGCGCCCGGCCTTCCCTGCGCCCTTCCTTCGGAAAAGGGCCGACGAATTGGCAAGACTCAGGTGAAATCCCGCCGTGAGATCGAAGCCGCATGCCGTTCGCTCGCAATGAAGGAAGGAGCCTCAATCGCGCGGCCTGACGTAAATCGTGTCAAACGCGCCGGCGTGCTCTTCTTTCCAGCCGCGCTTGCCGACGAGGAATTGCCGCAGCTGTTCATGCGCCTTGACCCAGAGCACCGCATCGATCCGGTATTTCGCGATCACCCCGTCCCACACGGCCTCGTCGATCTCGTCCTGTATCAATTGCAAATAGTCGCGCAGCACGTCGTCCGGATAGGCAGTCGCGGCCCGCCCGTCCACGAACAACGGCACCGTGCCGCGCGTGTGATAGATCAGCAGCCCGCCGGCGTTCCAGTGGTTGAGCATCCGCGCCTGCGGATGATGTGTCTGCAGATAGCGCGCGTCCTGCTCGGAAACCATGGTCGGAAAGCGCATCTCGGGCCTTGCCATTGCATACGCCAGCGGCAGCGCGCATGCGCCGACGATACCGGCTGCCATCAGCGCTTTCTGGACTTCGGACGGGTTCAGCCGATCGGGCAACAGCCGGTCGAGATGAAGCGCCAGCGGCACCGTGGAGAACAGGAAGAAAAACGACATGTACCTGAACTGGTAGATACCCAGGAACAGGAACAGCCAGGACAGCAACCGCGCCTCGACCGGGCAGCGGCTCTTGCGGAAGCGCAGCTCCAGCACCACGAAGATCACAACGTAGATGATGCCGGGAATGCTCTCCGGCATGGACATGTTCTGGTACCAGGACCGCCACTCGCCGATATAGGCCTGCACGAAATGGCCGATGGTGGCCGCCGAGCCCTCGTAGACGCGCCAGCCGAGCGGATTGATGAACGTCGCGGCAAGGCAGCCAAGCCCCGCCAGCGCGTAGATTTTCGCACCCGCCCAGTCCCGCCTCAGCAAGGCCGCGCCGCCGAATGCGCCGATGATGAGGAAGCCGATCAGGAAGCCGCCATGCAGGTTGGCCCACAGGGCCATGATGGCAGGCAGCAGAAGCCAGCGCGTTCGCCGCAGGCACTCGCCGTAAAACACGACGGCGAACAGCATCGTCGCCATGTTCGGCGCCGCGCCGAGATAGATATTCGGGGCTGCCTCGAAGGCAGGGTAGAGCAGGCACGCGGCAAAGACGGAAAGGCAGGTCGCGGCGGCCGACGCGCCCTGGCGAAGGCAGACCGAGGCAAGATAGCCAACGATGGCCGCGCCGCATGCGACGACAACAAGGACGATGCCGCCAAACCCGGAGTACTGGAACACGATGCTGGCCATCGCGTCCCAGAGCCAGGACAGGTTGAGCCATTGCTTGTCGCCGGCGGTGAACGACCAGGGGTCGTGCAAGGGGATGTTGCCCTGCTGACGGATGAGGTCTCCGGCAGCCAGGTGCCAGCCCAAATCGTAATGGCTGAGCATCGCCGGCCCGTTGGACACGTAATAGACGCAGGTGAGCGAGATCAGGAAGACATAAAGCCCGGATCGCTGCAGCCGGGCCGCGATCGTCCCCGGCCTGCCGTCGAAGCCGCTGCGCGCTGCCTGCGCGTCCATCTGAAGCGCTCCTTGCGATCGAAGCGAGCCGGTTGCGGGCTCTGCATGGCCTCGGGGTTCGCATCCGGAGATGCAAACCCTCGCTTTAGAGCGAGGAATCTAAAGCCGGGTAAAGGCCGCGGTGCCGCCCTGCCGCGCAAAATACGTTCCTGCCTAACGAATGCTTACGAGGCGCGCGCGGCGCTTGTGCGAGTTCCGGCGGGCAACCGGATGGTAGGGAGTTGTCCCGCGCATGCGGCCGCGGCGGCCCGCCTCTCGCCATCCTACGGCCAGCTAGCCGCCGCCGTAGAGATAGTTCGGCAGCCACAGCGTCATGCCCGGCCACAGATACATGATCACCATGCAGAGGATCACGATCAGCATATAGGGCATCATGCCCGCGAAAATCTGGTTCAGCGTGACGTGTTTCGGGGCGACGCCCTTGAGGTAGAACGCCGACATCGCCACCGGCGGCGACAGGAAGGCGGCCTGCAGGTTCACGAACACCAGCGTGCCCCACAGGATCGGGTCGATGCCGAAATGCTTCAGCATCGGCAGGAAGATCGGCACGAAGATGATGATGATCTCGGTCCATTCCAGCGGCCAGCCGAGAATGAAGATGATCGCCTGCGAGAGTATCATGAACTGCAGCGGCGTCAGGTTCAGCGAAAGCACCCAGTGCTCGAGCAATGCCTGGCCGCCGAGGATGGCGAATACCGCCGAGAACAGCGCCGAGCCTACGAACAGCCAGCACACCATCGCGGTGGTCTTGGCGGTGAGGAACACCGCCTCCTTGGTGCGCTTCCAGTCCAAGGTGCGGGCGTGGAAGGCAAGGATGAAGGCGCCGGCGGCGCCGACCGCCGCGGATTCGGTGGCGGTGGTGATGCCGAACAGGATCACGGCCAGCACGACCACGGTGAGGATGCCGAGCGGCATCACCGAGGAGGTCAGCAGGCGCAGCACCTCGAAACGCTCGGCGTCCATGCGGAAGTACGACCGCAGGCTCAGGAAGCCGAGCAGAAGGGTAGCGATGGCGAAGCCGATATAGAACTGCGTGGCGGGTCCCTTCTCGGACGCCGACGGCTCGGGTGTCGCGGCCGCGCTGCCGAGCTGCTGCAGCCCTTCCACGGCCTCGTCCGCCCCGGCCTGCTGGTGGATGACGACATACCACCACACCACGGCCAGCGTGACGGCCGACAGCAGGAACGGCACCAGCGAGATCGCAAAATTCTGGATGATTCCGCCATAGCCCATCGGCTTGCCGTCGACTTCGAGCTTCCTTGCCTGCGCGGGCGAGACCAGCGCCTTGCCAAGCGCGACGAACAGATTCGGCGAATACAGCGACTGCAGCTTCTTGACCCATTCCGGCACGTTGACGCGGGTCTGCTCCTCCGGCAGCGGCGGGGCGATCTTCGGATCGATCAGCGCCCAGCCGATGACATAGACGAGGTAGAGGAAGGCGAGAAAGAAGCCCGGCAGCATCGCCGCCGCATAGAGCTTGACCACCGACTGGCCCGCGACCGCGGCATAGACGATGATCATCACCGAGGGCGGGATCAGGATGCCGAGCGTGCCGCCGGCGGTGATGACACCAGAGGCGAGCCGCGTGTCGTAGCCGGCGCGCAGCATCGGGTTGAAGGCGATCACGCCCATCAGCACCACGACGGCGCCGACCAGGCCCGAGGCGATGCCCCAGAAGGTGCAGACGATCAGGGTGGCGACCGCGAGCGAAGCCGGCACGCGGCGGAACGCCAGCTGGATCGAATAGAACATCTTGTCGACCAGCGCGCCGCGCTCCATCACATATCCCATCAGCACGAACAGCGGGATGGAGATCAGAACGTCGTTGGTCATCGCCCCGTAGGTGCGCTGCACCATCAGGTCGAACACCTTGTTCTGCGTCCAGTGGTGCGACGGGTCGTAGAAGGCGATGAAGCCGAAGAACATGCCGAGGCCCATCAGCGTGAAGGCCGTGGCAAAGCCCATCATGATGACGACGACGATAAGCGCCAGCATCAGGAGGCCGAGTGCCGGATCGCTCATGTATTGGTTTCCCCGCCCATGCCGCGCTGCCGGGCCATCTCATCGATGCGCGCCGCGCCCTCGATCGCCATCTTGCGCGATTCCTCATCGACATATTCGCTGTTGGCGAGCTGCTCCTCGATCACGTCGATTTCGGCGACGTCATGCAGCCGGCTCGGCCATTCCCCGGTCTTCAGGCAGACGATGCAGCGCATAATCTCGGCTATCCCCTGCAGCATGATCAGCGCGCCCGCGATCGGGATCACGGTCTTGAAATGATAGATCGGCGGTCCGTCCGCCGTGACGTTGGAATGCTCGTTGATGCGCCAGGAATCCGAGGCATAGTCGTAGCCGGCATAGATCAGCGCGGCGATGCCCGGGATGAAGAACACGAAGTAGAGCACGAGATCGAGCGCGGCCTGCGTGCGCGGGCGCATCGAGGAATAAAGGAAGTCGCCGCGGACATGCGCGTTCTGCGCCAGGCAGTAGGCGCCGCACATCATGAACAGCGTGCCGTACAGCATGTTGCTGAGATCGAAGATCCATGCCGTCGGCATGTTCATGATGTAGCGCTTGAAGACTTCGATGCAGACGACGCCCATCAGGGCCATCATCAACCACGCGGCGGCCTTGCCGACCCAGGTCGAGATGCCGTCGATGGTGTGCAGGAGACTCTGGACGTTCATGTGATGCGATTCGAAGTATTGATTTTTCCGGGGCTATTGCCTGCCCCCTATGACACAAGGCACCGCCCGGTATTTCTTCCGGACGGCGCCGTTTCAGCCTTTATTTCCGCCTCAGAGCTTCTTGGCGGCGCCGCCGGCGCCGAAGTAGTGGTCGTAAGCCATGCGGCGGCTCACCACCGTGTCCTGCTCCCACTGCGTCGTCCGCTTGGCGAATTCGAGCTGCGACTGCAGGATCTCCTTGAACAGCGGATTTTCCGCCGACTTCTTCTTCACGACCTCGTCATAGACCTCGAGCTGCTGCTTCAGGATCGCGTCAGGCGTCTTGTAGAACTTGACCCCGTCCTTGGCCTGCATCTCCGCGTAGTCCTTGGAATAGCGGTCGATCGCCTTCCACGACATTTCCGCCGAAGCCGCGTCCACTGCGCCGGAGATGATCGCCCGCAGTTTCTCCGGCAGTGCGTTGTACTTGTCCTTGTTGAACATGATCTCGAACTGCTCGGCGTTCTGATGGTAGCTCTGCAGCATGCAGACCTTGGCGACATCGGGGAAGCCGAGCACGCGGTCGGAGGAGGCATTGTTGAACTCGGCCGCATCGAGCAGGCCGCGGTCCATCGCGGAGACGATTTCGCCGCCGGGCAGCGCGTTGACGGCCGCGCCCATCGCGGTGAACACGTCGATGGAGATGCCGACGGTGCGGTACTTCAGGCCCTTGACGTCATCGGCCTTGGCGATCGGCTTCTTGAACCAGCCGAAAGGCTGGGTCGGCATCGGCCCGTAGGGGAACGACACGACGTTGGCGCCGATCGACTCATAGAGCTTGGCGAGCAGTTCCTTGCCGCCGCCGTAACGGTGCCAGGACAGCAGCATGTTGGCGTCCATCGCAAAGCCGGGGCCCGAGCCCCACAGCGCGAGCGCGGTCTGCTTGCCGTAGTGATAGACCAGCACGCCGTGGCCGCCGTCGAGCACGCCCTTGGAGACGGCATCGAGCAGGCCGAACGCGGGCACAACGGCGCCTGCGGGCAGCACCTCGATCTTGAGATCGCCGCCGGTCATGTCGTTGACCTTCTTGGCGTAGTCGAGCGCGTATTCGTGGAAGATGTCCTTGGACGGCCAGGTGCTCTGCCAGCGCATGCTGATCGGCCCGCTCTGCGCGATCGCGGCGGGCGCCGCGACTGTCGCAGCGGCGCTTGCCGCGGCCGCGGTCTTCAAAAAGACGCGGCGCGACGTCCGCTTGTCCCTGGTGGATTTCGTCATCGTCTCTCTCCCGTGATACGGCCGTCCCCTGCTGAGCGGCCTTTAATTATTGTCGGCAACCCAAAGGCTTGCGCGGCATTTTGGAAACTAGACTTTTCGCTAATGCGACGCTTCGACGCAGTCTTGATGGTTCAAGCATCAATCGCGGCCAGCGCGATTTATTCCGCGCGTGCCGAAATTTTCTGTGCAACGGTGAAATCCAAAGCGGCCGCGGCGCAGCGGCAGTGGGGCAGGCGAGCGCGGCTGCTCGGCGCCGCCCGAATAGCGCGGTCAGTTCTGCTGCGACCGCCAGCGCGTGTCTCGCGGCGAGGGGCGGCGCTGCAGGCGCCTGTCGAGCATGGCGTGGGCGCGCTGCAACTCGCCGCTCTTCATCAGCGCGACGATGCAGGTGTCTTCGACCAGCGTGCGCTGGGCATGGCTGCCGCCGATGCGCACGACTTCATCGAGCACGGGCGACAGATGTTCGGCGCAGCCGCGATAGTCGCCGCCGGCAAACGCGCTCATCGCGTGGAACAGCTTTGGCAACACGGGCCCGGCCGGCAGCTTGCCGTCGGCAAGCCGCTTCTCGATCACCGCAAGCCGCTCCGTCAGTGCCGCCTGGTTGCGGGTGGCTGCAGCGAACAGCGCCATGTGAAAATCGGCAAAGGGAACGCTGGACCGCGGGAAGGCGCGCTGGGCGTACGCAGCCGCGTCGTCCCACAGGCCATCGGGGATGGAGTGGCCGTAAGCCTGCAGGCGCCACAACAGCGACGCACCGTCGGTGACCGCATTGAGCGGTGGCGCGTGCGTGGCGCTGGGCTGCAGTACCTCGGTATAGATTTGCAGCGCCCGCCCCGCATCGCCATGCTCGAGCGCGCCGAGCGCCTGGTGCCAGCGGATATGGCCGTACAGGATGCCGGCGCGGTCGTAGCTCGGGATCCAGCGATCGACCAGCGCGTCGGCACCGTCGATCGAGCCGTCCTCGAACATCGCATGCAGCAGCGCATGCACCGCATTTGCGTTGGCCTCGCGCATCGCGAAGGAGCGCTCGGTCATGGCGCGGCCTTTGCCGACGTCGTTGTTCTCGGTCAGCGCCCAGCCGTAATTATAGAGATACCACCAGTCATCGCCGTAGTGACCGGCGTAGCGGGCGCAGAGATCGACCCGCGCCTGGTCGTGATCGGCCATGCCGGAAAACGCAAACAGTCCGAACGCGCCCATCGGCAGCGACATCACGATGGCATCGCGCGGCCAGGCATCGATGTGCTTCAGCGTGGAGCCAAGCGCCGCCGGAAGATTTCCCTCGATGGCGAGCGCCAGCGTCTCGACATGGCTTTTCTCGCGCTCGCTGCCGTTGCGCGCCACCAGCTCGCGGGCCAGCGCCGCTTTCTGCCGCGCCACATCGCCCTGCTGGTAGAAGGTGTGGATGCGCCCGCGCGCTATGTGCGCCAGCGCAAAATCCGGGTCGATGGCGATCGCGCGGTCAAATGCCTCGGCAGCGCCGGTCCAGGCAGCGAGCAGCAGGTCGACGCCCTCGCGATAGGCCACGGCCGCCTCGGAGGAACTCGTGGAGAGCAACAATCCGTAGCGATCTTCAAAGGCCATCGGTGCCTCGCATGCGGTCGAAATCAACCGATGATGGTCGGAAAATCGGCGTGGGGGAAGATATTTGGTTGTATGCCCTTGCAATTGCGCAGAAATACTATATGTAACCGCTATTCGATTTGATCGCGCCCCTTGTTGATCGCGGCCTACGCCTCCTTCCCCGAGACATCGCTAGGATTGAATTCGGAGCCTGCACGGAGGTCGTGCGGGCATTTGGCACTTTTGCGCCATGGGAGAACTGGAATGGCTACAGGTGTTGTGAAGTGGTTTAACGGTCAAAAGGGCTTTGGTTTCATCGAGCCGTCCGACGGCAGCAAGGATGTGTTCGTTCACATCAGTGCGGTCGAGCGGGCAGGCCTGACCGGCCTCGGCGAAGGGCAGAAAGTGTCCTTTGACCTGAAGACCGACAAGATGCGCGGCAAGACCAGTGCGGAAAATCTCGCGCTGATCTGATCGCACACGACGAATTTCACGGATGTACTGAAGTTTTGTCGAGGAAGGGCCCTGCCGGGAACGGCGGGGCTCTTTGCGTTGACGCCCGCGCTGGTCGCACCATCGGCCAACCCTTCAAGCCGGCTGTGTCGGCTGCAGGTCGAGCCGGCCCACTTTTTCCTCGGCTTGCGATACAGGTCATATATTGCAAGTGTGACATATATTTAGTGTCACAGTCAGTTCACGGAATCGACCTAGGGGTCCGCCATTGAATGCACACATGGGGACCATGATGAGTCGCTTCACCGAAATGCTGCACACGCAGCGCTGGGACGATTACCGCTATTATCATCAAAGCCGCATCAATCAGACGCTGCACCTGATCAGCGCGCTGATCTTTCTGGTTTGCTACGCGTTGCTGTTCACGGATGCCGCGATGGCAGGCCTCGTCGGCTGGATTGCGATGCTGACGCGACAGACGGGTCACTTCTTCTTCGAGCCCAACGGCTATGACGCGATGAACCAGGTCACCAACGCGTACAAGGAGCAAGTGAAGGTCGGTTACAACCAGACCCGCAAGATCGTGCTGCTTGTGGTTTGGGGAAGCGTGCCGGTGGCGCTGTTCTTTTTCCCGACCCTGTTCGGTCTGCTTGACCCGCCGGCCGGCCGGATCGATTTCCTTCGCCACGTCGGTGCGATCTGGCTGGTGGTCGGCATCGGCGGTGGCCTGTCCCGCATGGTCCAGCTCTTCGTCACCCGTGGCGTGTTCACCGGGCTGGTTTGGGTCTTCAAGGTTCTGACCGACCCGCTGCACAACATCCAGATCTACTGGAAGTCCCCGCTGGCCCTGATGCGCGGCGAGTTGATCGACACCACGATCGCCACCGCCGTATGGGATGGTGCGGAAGCGGAGGAAGAGGCTCCGCGCCTCACCTGAGCGAAGGCCTCATCCTGTCCGCGCCCGTCTTCCTTCGATCGGATACGCCGGATCGTTGAAGCCGGGCGTGGAAGGATGACCGCTGACGACGAGCCTGTCGATCAGCGCTTCGTCTTCCGCGCTGAAACGATAGTCCAGCGCGCGCAAATAGTCGTCCCACTGTTCCTCGGTGCGCGGGCCGGCGATCACGCCGGTGACAAAGGCGGAGTTCAGCACCCAGGCCACCGCGAATTGTCCGGCAGTGATGCCGTTGCGCTCGGCGTGCTGCTTGATCTCCTGCGCAAGTCTTAGCGACTCCGGCCGCCACTCGGTCTGCATCATGCGCTTGTCGGCGCGGCCGGCGCGGGTGTCCTTGCCCGGCGCGGCACCCACCGCGTATTTGCCGGTCAGCACGCCGCGCGCCAGCGGGCTGTAGGGAACGATGCCGAGGCCGTAATAGCCGCAGGCCGGAAAGTGCTCGACTTCCGGCATGCGGTTCATCGCGTTGTAATAGGGCTGGCTGACGATCGGGCGGTCGATGCCGTTGTGGTCGCAGATGTTGCAGATTTCGGCGACGCGCCAGGCGCGGTAGTTGGAGACGCCGAAATAGCGGATCTTGCCCTGGCGGATCAGATCGCCCATCGCGCGCACGGTTTCTTCCAGCGGCGTGGCGTGGTCTTCCTTGTGCAGATAGTAGATGTCGATGTGATCGGTGCTGAGACGCTTGAGGCTTTCCTCGGCGGCTTGCATCACCCAGCGCCGCGACAGCCCGCCGCGATTGGGATCATCGCCGAGCTGGTTGGCGAGCTTGGTCGCCAGGATCCAGCTTTGGCGGTTGTTGGAGATGGCGCGGCCGACCACGACCTCGGACTGTCCGCCATTATACGCGTCGGCGGAGTCGATGAAGTTGATGCCGGCCTCGCGCGCCTTGGCGATAATCCGCGAGGAGGTGGCTTCATCCGTCGGCCCGCCGAACATCATGGTGCCCAGGCAAATCGGCGAAATCTTCAGGCCGCTGCGGCCGAGCTGACGATATTGCACCTGTCTTCAGCCTCCCGTTTTGCCGTCATTGCGAGCGAAGCGCAGCAATCCATGTGATCAAGAAGAAGGAGTGGATTGCTTCGTCGGCTCCGCTCCGCGCAATGACGGCGGATACTACGAGTCGTTCTTCAATATCTTGAACACGCCGCTTGCCATGGCGATGACGCGCTTGTCGACCGTCACTTCCGTGGTGATGAAGATCAGGCTCCGGGTCGAGCGTACCACATGCGGCTTCGAGATCAGAACCTCGCCGATCTTGCCGGCTTCCACGAAGTGGGTGTCGAGCTGCACCGTCGCCAGGGTCGGCTTGCCCGAGACATAGCGGGCGGTCATGCCGCAGGTGCGGTCGGCGAAGGTCATCAGCACGCCGCCCTGCACGAGGCCGCGGCGGTTGTGATGCTTGTCCTCGGTGATCAGCGCATATTCATGTTCGCCACCGACGAGGCGCTGCCAGAGCGGGCCGATCAGATGCAGGAAGCCCGAGGTTTCGACGATGGCCCAGCCGTCGGATTTGAGCTTGGCGGCGGCTTTGTCGGGCATCTTGATCGTTCCGGTCCCTGCATATGGGCATGTGCTGTTGCACGTTTCATCGAATGCGGACCTGTTGTAGTCAAGCACCATGACCCGCGTTTTCGACGATACCACCCGGCGGAAAATCGCAGAGCTGTGCGCGGGATTTGTGCGCGCGGGCGAGGATGCGGCGCCTGCCCTGAAACGCGCGGCGGTGGCGATTGCGCTGACCGAAAGCGAGGCGGGAGACGGCACCTCCTTTCTGTTGACCCGCCGCGCCGCAGGGCTGCGGTCGCATACCGGGCAATGGGCGCTGCCGGGCGGTCGCTGTGACGCCGGCGAGACGCAGACGCAGGCCGCGCTGCGCGAGCTGCACGAGGAGCTGGGGCTCGAACTTCCCGAAAGCGAAGTGCTCGGCATGCTCGACGATTATCCGACCCGCTCCGGCTATCTGATCACGCCGATCGTGGTGTGGACAGGGCGGGGCGTTTCGATCGTGCCCAATTCGGCCGAGGTTGCGTCCGTCCATCGCATCGTGCTTGACGAGATCGAGCAGGAGGACGCCTTCAGTTTCACCAGCATTCCCGAGAGCACGCGCCGGGTGATCCGCTTTCGCCTGCAGGGTGGGCACATCCACGCGCCGACTGCGGCGCTGATCTACCAGTTCAGCGAGCTGCTGGCCGGCCGGCAAACCCGCGTCGCAGAGCTGGAACAGCCGGTGTTCGCCTGGCGCTAATCCAACGGCGGGTTGCGCGGGGCATGGGTTTCGGCAATCATGCGGCGCAAAAGTGCCGTCGTCGGGAGTGCGTTCATGTCGATCCGCAAATGGCTTTTCGCCGCCGCGGCGTTCATCGCTGCATTTGGCCAGGCCCAGGCGCAAGACTTCCCGTCCCGCCCGATCACGCTCGTCATCCCCTTCGCGCCGGGCGGCAGCACCTCCATCGTCGGGCGCGGCGTTGCGGAGCGGATGAGCGAACTGCTCGGCGAGAAGATCATCATCGACAACCGGCCCGGCGCCGGCGGCACGGTCGGCACGCGTGCGGTGGCCAATAGCGAGCCGGACGGTTATACGCTGCTGCTCGGCTATACCGGCACGCTCGCGATCGGTCCCTCGCTCTACAGGAATGTCGGCTATGATCCGCGCAAGGATTTCGCGCCGATCGGCATGATCGGCAACGCGCCGAATTCGCTGGTGGTCAATCCTTCGTTCCCGGCGAAAACCCTGGCCGAACTGATCGCTTACGCCAAAGCCAATCCTGGCAAGGTCAATTTCGGCTCGGCCGGCGCCGGCACGGCAAGCCACATCACCGGCGAATATTTTGCCCGCGCCGCCGGCATCGCGCTTGTGCACATCCCCTACAAGGGCACGGGCCCTGCGCTGACCGACCTGCTTGGCGGCCATATCCCGATGGCGTTCGCGCCGATCCCGGCCTCGCACAGCAACGTCGCCGCGGGAAAGCTGCGCGCGCTCGCGGTGACCAGCACCGCGCGTTCAGGCCTGTTGCCTGAGGTGCCCACCATCGCCGAATCCGGCATCAAGGGATTCGATGCCTCGCTCTATTACGGCCTTGCCGCGCCCGTGGGCACGCCGCGGCCGATCATCGACAAGTTGAACAAGGCGCTGCGCGATGCGCTCGCCTCCGATGCCGTGAAGCGGCAGCTCGGCAATGACGGCACCGACATCACGCCCGGCTCGCCGGAAGACTACGCCGCCCTCATCGACAAGGATGAGAAAAAGTGGGCGGAGCTCGTCAAAGCGAGCGGCGTCGTGCCGGAATAGGGCCGGAAGCTGCAGCATTTCCGGCTGACTTTTTCCGCTGACGTGGCGGCCCTGCTTGCTAAAACAGCGCCATGCCGCTGCAAATGATTCGCCTTGGTCTGGTCACGACAGCGCTGCTTGCAGCCGCGACGCTTGCGCGCGCGATGGATTTGCCCGCGCTTTCCGATTCCGTTGCAAATGCAATGGCGCAGGCCTCGCCGCAAGCGATGGCGGAATATCGCCGCAAGCTGAAAGAATATGAAGAGGCACGCGCGCCCGTCGATGCCTACTGGAATTCGATCGCCGAGAAGCGCCGCGGCCGTAACGCCAAGCGGCGTGCGGGGCAGCAGATCACGCTCGACGACTACGTGCTGACGCATCCGCCGGTTTACAACGGGCCGAAGAAGCCGATCGACCCGTCGGCACCCGAGCCGGAGCCGCGCGAGCGCAAGCGGATACCGATGGTGCCGGATCTGATCCAGGCGGCATCCGATCATTTTCAGTTCACGCCGCAGCGGCCCGCCACCGACGGCGACTTCAAGCGCGCCTATGCGCGCGTCGCCGCCGCCGCAGGCCTGACGCGCGAGCAGGCGGTGCGGGTCTACTCGTTCGAAACCGGCGGCAACGGCAATTACGACATGCAGTCGGGCTACCGCGGCCCCGGCACCCGGCCGATATCGACCGCTATCGGCTACAACCAGTTGCTCACCACCAATAGCGTCGAGCTGTTCGCCGAACAGGGCGATGAGATCCTGAGGGCGCTGCACGAGAAGGCCGCGACCCTTTCAGGCGCTGCGCGCAAAGCGATGGATATCAAGATCGCCGTCACCAGGAAGATGGTCGCCTTCGCGCAGTCGGTGCCGGACACATGGGCCGAGCATGAAAAGCTCGCCGATACCGAAAAGGGCTGGGCGCTGCACGCCATGGTGCTCGACATCGACGTCGGCCCGCATCTGCAGACGCACAAGCTGCTGACATCGGTGATCTTCGCGCGGCAAAAGGGCTACACCAAGCCGCTGACCGCGGCCGAGCTCGAGATGATGAACCTCACCGGCGACGGCACCGGGCTCGACATGGTCACCATGCCGCAGGCGATGCGCGTGCAGGTGCCGACCGCGAACTTCTTCCAGCGCGGCGGCTACGAGCGCAACCCTGTCGCCAGCCGCAACAACACCGTGGCGAAGCTGCTGGCGGTCACCGACGAACGGATGGACGTCAACAGCGCCAAACCGGGCGCGCAGGAGCTGGCGGCGGCGTTTTGACGGGCTGTCGTCCCGGCCAAGCGAAGCGCGAGCCGGGGCCCATACGCCGCGGACCTCGTTGTTGGAACGAGCTGTTGACGGCCTTCCTGAAAGCAATTGCCGACTGTGGTCATGGGACCCGGATCGGCGCTCGCTTCGTTCGCTTGTCCGGGACGACAGTCAGGCTCAATTCGCCCCGAACATGAATTTGCCGTCGCCCTCGAGATAGGGGCCGGTACGCATGTAGAGCTGGCCGTTCTGGCCGATGAAGAACAGCGTGCCGCGCGGCACCTTCTTGGCGCCCTTCAAAAGCATGCCGGCATTGTTGGTGCCCATCTTGTAGGAGAAGGTCTTGCCTTCCTTGTCGTAGGCGTAGCCGGTGTCCGGCTTCAGCTCCCAGGGGGTCGCCGCTTGCGCGAAAGCCGAGGCGGGAAAGGTGGAGGTGGACAGCGCCGTCAGCGCGGCCGCGATCAATAAGGTCCTGGTCGAAATTGCTTTGGTCGGAAATCGTGTCATGGTCGTGCTCCCCTTTCCCAACGCTGCGCGCGCCCTGTTGTATCTGAACAAATCACGAACGGGATTATTCCGTCAATATGGCCTGAGTTCGCACCGCATCACGCACGGATTCCCACTTTGTGATTCCCCGCAATCGTCTTCACGACTATCTTGCGGAACCGGTCGAAAGCCAATCCATTGCCCAAAATCTTACAGGATGATTCGAATGAGCGTCATGAAAACCTGCCTAGCCGCCGCACTGTCGTTCATGACGCTGGCCTCCTTAGCGCAGGCGGACGATTTCAAGCTCGTCAGCAGCCAGCGCATCGCCTGCGGCCGGGGCCTTGCCCCCGGCAAGCTCAACACCGCGACTTGCAAGTCCTACGCCTACGTCTTCAACGCCAAGACGTCGGAATATGCGCGTTGCCAGGTCACGCTGGCGCTGACCCGCGACAACAAGGAAGTCATCAACGTGCAGGCCGACGGCAATTGCGTGAAAAAGCCGCGGATCTTCGATACCGATTCGAGCTATTCCTTTGACGCCACCGAGACCGAGCCGCCGAACACCAATTCGTTCTTCGGCCCCGGCGGCTTTGCGGCATGGGCCAGCGACAACACGCAGCGGAAAGTTCGCGGCTGCATCACTATCGCTTCGGGCCTTGGCACCGACGTGTCGAAATGCGTCGACATGACGTTCCAGTGAGCGACGGCCGCCGCCGTTGCCTTCAGTAGGCTGATCAAGCGCGCCGAAGAGTCCTCACCGCGGCGAACCAGCTCAGCGAGAACGGCAACTTGCTCAAGCAGCAGGTCGAAACATTCTTGCGCGAGGTTCGGGCGGCTATCCGCCGACGCCCTTTTCCTTGAAGTATTTCAGCGCGCCCGGATGGAACGGGATCGGCGAGCGGTCCTGCATCTGGTTGTCGAGCGAAAAGCTCTCGGCTTCCTTGTGCACCTTGACGATGTCGTCCTTTTTCTCGATCAGCGTCTTGGCGATGGTGTAGGCATCCTCGTCGCTCATCCGCCTGCCGGTGACGATCAGGTTCCACACTTCGGCGACGTCGGCGTCGGTCTTGTAGCCGGGATAGGTGCCGGCCTTGATGCGGCTCTTGCTGTAGAGCTTGCCGTATTTCTCGTTCATCTTGTCGACGATGTCGGCGTGGTCGATCAGCTTCATCCTGACGCCGGCCGTGGTGGCAAGGTTCGCGATCGCCGCGGTCGGGATACCGCCGACCCAGAAGAAAGCATCGATCCGCCTGTCGGCGAGCGCATTGACGGACTCGGCGACGCCGAGCCGTTCGCGCTTGATATCCTTGTCTTTGTCGAGGCCGATCACGTCGAGGGCGCGGGAGGCCATGATCTCGGTGGCGCTGCCGGGCGAGCCGGTCGCGACGCGCTTGCCCTTGATGTCGGCCAACGTGTTGATGCCGGTATCATCTAGGGTCACGACATGCATGCGGTTGGGGTAGACCACGAGCAGCGCCTGCAGGTCGACCTTGTTGTTGCGAAACTTGTCCTGGCCCTGCATCGCATCGGATGCGGCATCGGCCATGGTGAAGCCGAGATCGCTCTGGCCGGCCGCGATCAGCTTGATGTTGTCGACCGAGCCGCCAGTGACTTCGACGCTGGCATGCAGGTCGGGCAGGGCCTTGGCCAGCACGCCCGCGACCGCGCCGCCGAGCGGAAAATACACGCCGCCGGGATCGCCAGTACCGATCGACAGCTGCCTCTGCTGCGCCTCGCCGATGCCGGCGAGCGCCAGCCCCGCCACCAGCGCCAATGCGAGAGCCGCTGCGGTCCTTTTCATGGTCTTTGTTGCTGCCATGTTGGCTTGCTTCCAGGCTTGTCGAGCGCCGGGCGCATTCGGCAATCACATCCCGGCCGGCTGGAGTTGCATGATTGGGCCCAGCATGAAGCCCGATTAAGGCCTATTGACGCCTGTTTGGGCAACCGTGGCAAGGCCCATCAAAGCGTCCATCGCAAAGAAATGACCGCGGCCCGAGGGAGCCGCGGTCGATGAAAAAGAATGAAACCGAGGCGTTTAACCGCCGATTCCCTTCTCCTTGAAATATTTCAGCGCGCCGGGGTGGAACGGGATCGGCGAGCGCGCCTGCACCTGGTTGTCGAGCGAGAAGCTCTCGGCTTCCTTGTGTACCGCGACGATATCGGCCTTTTTCTCCACCAGCGTCTTGACGATGGCATAGGCGTCGTCGTCGCTCATCTTGTCGCCGGTCACGATCAGGTTCCAGACTTCGGTGTTCTTGTTGTCCCTGTCGTAGCCGGGATAGGAGCCGGCCTTGATCAGGCTCGGTGCATACAGCTTGCCGTATTTCGCGTTCATCTTGTCGGCGAGATCAGAATGATCGATCAGCTTCATCCTGACGCCCGGCGTTGCCGCAAGATCGGTGACGGCGGCGGTCGGAACGCCGCCGACCCAGAAGAACGCATCGATCTTGCGATCCTTGATGGCGTTGACGGACTCGGCAACGCCAAGCCGCTCGCGCTTCAGATCCTTGTCCTTGTCGAGATTGGCGGCCTCGATGACGCGGAACGCCATCACCTCGGTGGCGCTGCCGGGCGATCCCGTGGAGACGCGCTTGCCCTTGAGGTCCGCCATGCTCTCGATGCCGGTGCCTTCTATGGTCACGACGTGCATGCGGTTCGGATAGACCACGAGCAGCGCCTGCAGCGGCACCTTGCCGCTCTTGAACTTGTCCTCGCCCTTGAATGCATCGAGCGCGGCGTCTGCCATCGTGAAGCCGAGTTCGCTCTTGCCTGCACCGATCAGCTTGAGATTGTCGACCGAGCCGCCGGTGACTTCGGCGGTGGCCTGCACGTTGGGCAGTGCCTTCGACAGCACGTTCGCCACCGCGCCGCCGAGCGGATAGTACACGCCACCGGTGCCGCCGGTGCCGATCGACATCACCTTCTGCTGCGCATAGGCGATGCCGGCCAGGCCTGCGGAAAGTGCAACGGCCAGGATTGCCGCTCTTCTTGTTGCTCTTCGCATGGTCGTCTACTCCCTCAAATTGTCGGCGCCGGTTGCGGCGTCCGCGTTCTGGCCTGCCACAAGAGCACGCCGAATCCGATGATCAGGCCCGGCAAGTAAGTGTAGCTGATGTCGCGCCCGATCAGCCATTCGACGATGGCCTCAATCAGGCTCGGGAATACCAGCAGCAGGCCCGACAACAGAAGCAGGCCGCGCTCAATCGGCGTATTTTGTCGCAGCGCCCAGTTCTGCGCGCAGGCCGCCAGCGCCATCAGGCCGAAGGTGGTCTTGACCGTGATCTCGATAATGTCGAGCCAAGAGCCGCCCTTGGGGATGCTGAGCAGGAGGCCCACGCCTTGCGGGTCGAGCACGAACACGAACGGCACCAGGAAGGCCGGCAGGGTGTATTTCCAGGATTGCAGCGTGGTCCTGTAGGGATCGCCGCCGGTGATGGCGGCCGCCGCGAACGGCGACAGCGCGGTCGGGGGCGAGACTTCCGAGAGCACCGCATAATAGAAGATGAACATATGCGCGGCGTAATCGGGCACGCCGAGCTTGATCAGCGCGGGCGCCGCGATCACGGCGCAGATGATGTAGGACGCCGTCACGGGGACGGCGAGACCAATGATCCAGACGATCAGCGAGGTGTAGATCGCGGTCAGCAGCAGGCTGCCGCCGGCGTAGCGGATGACGATGGAGGAGAATTTCAGGCCGAGGCCGGTCAGCGTCACCACGCCGACCACGATGCCGGCGCAGGCGCAGGTGGTGGCGGCGTTGAGCGCGCCGATCGAACCGTCGGCCAGCGCCTTCACCAGCTTCTTCGGCACCAGCGCGGTGTCCTTGCGCAGGAAGCTCAACGCAAAGGTGACCGCGGTGGCATAGAACACCGACAGCGTCGCCGAATAGCCGATCACCATGAACACGACGACGGCGAGCAGCGAGATGAAGTGAAAGCCGTAGCGCATCGTCATCTGGCCGAGCGTCAGATCGGGTTTGAACGACACATCCCGGGCGCCGAATTTCTTGGCGTCCAGCTCCACCATGATCAGCAGCGAGAGATAATAGAGACAGGTCGGGATCGTCGCCATCCAGATCACGTCGAGATAGCTGATCTTGAGAAACTCGGCGATCAGGAACGCCGCAGCGCCAAGCACCGGCGGCGACAGGATGGCGCCGAGACCGCCGGCCGCAAGAAGTCCGCCCGCGGCGTTCTTCTCGAAGCCCGCCTTCTGCATCATCGGATAGGCCACGGTGCCGATCATCACCGTGGTCGCAACGCCCGAGCCGGAGGGACCGCCGAGCAGGAACGATGACAGCACCACCGTGCGCCCGGCGCTGTTCGGCTTGCCGCCCATCAGGGCGAGCGAGAAGTCGATGAAGAATTTTCCGGCGCCGGATTGCTGCAGGAAGGCGCCATAGATCGTGAACAGGATGATCAACGTGGCGGAGACGTCCACCGCGACGCCGAAAATGCCTTCCAGCGTGATGAAGAGATGACCGACGAGGCGCGACACGTCGTAGCCGCGATGGGTCCACGGCGCCGGCAGATCCGGGCCCAGCATTGCATAGGCGATAAAGAGGACCGAAACCACCGGCATGATCAAGCCGGTGGTGCGGCGCGTTGCTTCCAAGAGCAGCACGATGAAGACGATGCCGACGATGACGTCCCAGCGGTCCGGCACGGCGGCGCGGTCGGTGAAATCCTCGCCGCCCCACAGCGCATAGACGATGGTGGCCACGGCAACGATGCCGGGCACGATGTCCCACCAGCGCACACGGTTGCGGAACCGCGCCGCGACCGGGAACAGCAGGAAGCTCAAGACCAGCGTGAAGGCGACGTGGGTGTAGCGCAGCTCCTGGGTCGGGACGATCGCGTAGGCGGCGTAGAGGTGAAACAGGCTCATGGCGACCGCGATGGCGGTCGAAATCCGGCCCGCCCAGCCCATCAGCCGATTGGCGGCGCCTTCCTCGGCCTCCACGAAGGATTCAGCCTTCTGCAGCGCTTCGTCGGAGACGGCGATGACCTCGTCATTCTTGTTCCGGGATGGTTGGTCCGCCGCCATGCTTTCCTCGAAGCTGCAAGGCCTCGGGTGGGCCCTTCTTGGCGCGCATTGACCCTACTTTGGGGAACCGTGGCAAGGGGCTTTCGGTGACCAACTTTCGGATTAGACGGAACCTGGACGCCCCGCAGAAAAGGCCGGTCAGCCCTTCGCCATTTTGCCTAGCGAGGGCGTTGACCCCGAACCCCTCTGCAGTCAATTTCCGGCGCACGCTCTCAAGGGGAAATTTGATGACAATTAGATCAAGATTGACCGCGCTTGCGGTCGTTTCTTTCTTTGTCCTGTTGGCGCCATCGGCCATGGCGCAGGGATTCATTAACGTGCTCACCGGCGGTACCTCCGGTGTCTATTACCCGCTCGGCGTCGCCATCGGAAAAATCTTCAGCGACAAGATTCCGAACGTCAAGACCCAGGTGCAGGCCACCAAGGCCTCGGTCGAAAACCTGGTCCTTCTGCAACAGGGTAGAGGCGAACTCGCCTTCACCCTCGGCGATTCCCTGAAGGCGGCATGGGACGGCGACGAGGAGGCCGGCTTCAGGAGCAAGCTCGACAAGTTGCGCGCCATCGGCGCGATCTATCCGAACTACATCCAGATCGTCGCCACCGCCGAAAGCGGCATCAAGACGCTGGCCGATCTCAAGGGCAAGAGCATGTCGGTCGGCGCGCCGAAATCCGGCACTGAGCTGAATTCGCGCGCGATCCTTGCCGGCGCGGGCATGAGCTACAAGGATCTCGGCAAGGTCGAGTACCTGCCGTTCGCCGAGTCCGTCGATCTGATGAAGAACCGCCAGCTCAACGCCACCTTGCAGTCAGCGGGCCTTGGCGTTGCCTCGCTCAAGGACCTCAGTACCTCGAGCCCGATCACCGTGGTGTCGGTGCCGAAGGATGTCGTCGACAAGATCGGCCCGCCCTTCGTGCCGGCGATCATTCCCGCGAATACCTACACCGGGCAGGACAAGGACGTGCAGACCGCGGCTGTGGTCAACTATCTGGTGACGTCGTCGGCAGTGTCGGACGACCTCGCCTACCGGATGACCAGGCTGATCTTCGAATCGCTGCCTGAACTCGCCAACGCGCACGCCGCCGGCAAGGAGATCAAGCTGGATACCGCCGCCACCGGCAGCCCGGTCCCGCTGCATCCCGGCGCGATCCGCTATTACAAGGAAAAGGGCCTGATCAAGTAGAGGCCGGCTTTCGTCGGCGTCATGCCCGGGCAAAAGCGCGAAGCGCGGCTTCGAACCGTCCCGGGCATCCACGTCTTCCGCGGCATCGCGGTTAGCGCATGGACGGCCGGGACAAGCCCGCCCATGACCTGTTTGGCGATGCCGCCAGTGCTATAAGCCCTGCGGGGCAGGGGACGACTGAGATGCAGCAGCGAGCCGAAGGAGCGGAAGGGCCGGTCAAGGTCGAGTTCGACAATTTCGAGCACGGCTTTCCGGAAGGCTTTGGTCCTGGCGTGTGGGGCCATCTCGCCTATGCCGTCGGCATCCTGTTTGCGGTATTCCAGCTCTATGTCGCCGCGTTCAGCTATTTGCCGAGCCAGGTGGTGCGCGGCGTCCATGTCGGCTTCCTGCTGCTGCTCACCTTCGGCCTGATCGGCAACTTCACGGCGAGGACCGATTTCGGCCGCGCGCTGGCCTGGACGACCGGCGCGCTTGGTTTCGCCTGCGGCCTCTACCAGTGGATCTTCTACGGCGACCTGATTGCACGCGACGGCGATCCGACCCGCGTCGACCTCGCGGTCGGCACCTTGCTGGCGATCCTGATCTTCGAAGGGACGCGCCGGCTGATGGGGCTGGCGCTGCCGCTGATGTGCGGCGCCTGTCTGCTCTACTGGTTCTTCGGTCAATACCTGCCGTCGCCGTTCAACCATCGCGGCTATGATTTCGACCAGGTGATCTCGCATCTGTCGTTCGGCACCGAAGGCTTTTACGGCGTGCCGATCTATGTATCGGCGACCTACATCTTCCTGTTCATCCTGTTCGGCTCCTTCCTCGAACGCGCCGGTATGATCCGGCTGTTCACCGACGTCTCGCTCGGCCTGTTCGGCCGTACCCGCGGCGGCCCCGCCAAGGTCGCGGTGTTCGCCTCGGGCATGATGGGAACGATCTCCGGTTCCGGCGTCGCCAACGTCGTCACCGTCGGCCAGTTCACCATTCCGCTGATGATCAAGTTCGGCTACCGCCGCGCCTTTGCCGCCGGCGTCGAGGCGACGGCGTCGATGGGCGGTCAGATCATGCCGCCGGTGATGGGCGCGGTCGCCTTCATCATGGCCGAGACGCTCGGCGTGCAATATTCCGAGGTCGTCAAGGCCGCGGTGATCCCGGCGATCCTCTACTTCGCCTCCGCGTTCTGGATGGTGCATCTGGAAGCCGGCAAGCATGGCCTTGTCGGCATGAACAAGTCGGAAATCCCGAGCGCCTGGAAGGCGCTGGTGGCGCGCTGGTACCTCGTGCTGCCGCTCGCGGCGCTGGTCTACATGCTGTTCGAAGGCTTTACCCCGCTCTACGCCGGCAGCATGGGCCTTGCGCTCACCGTCGCGCTGATCCTGGGCGCCAGCATCACGCTTGGCTTCTCCAACATCGCGCTGCGCTACATCTTCTGGGTCGGGCTTGCGCTGGTGGTTGCCGCAGTCTCGCGAAATGGCCTTGAGATCGTCCCGGTGATGGGCGTCGTGGGCCTGTTGATCCTGATCGCGTTCATCTCGCGCGGCGGCCGCGACACGCTGGCTGCCTGCCGCGACGCGCTCGCCGACAGCGCCAAGTCGGCGCTCACCGTCGGCATGGCCTGCGCCATCGTCGGCACCATCATCGGCATGATGACGCAGACCGGCGTCGGCACCATCTTCGGCACATGGATCATTGGCCTCGGCGACAAGAGCCTGTTCCTCGCCCTGATCATGACCATGCTGCTGTCGATCCTGCTGGGCACCGGCATTCCGACCATCCCGACCTATATCATCACCGCCGCGCTGGCGGCCCCGGCGCTCGCCAAGCTCGGCGTGCCCCTGATCGCAAGCCACATGTTCGCGTTCTATTACGGCATCATGGCCGACCTCTCGCCGCCGGTCGCGCTCGCTGCACTCGCGGCCGCGCCGATCGCGAGAGAGAACCCCGACAAGATCGGCTGGGAGGCCATGCGCATCGCGCTGGCGGGGTACGTCATTCCCTTCATCTTCGTCTATTCGCCGGCGCTGATGCTGCAGGCCGGCGATCCCATGGCGGCAAGGCTCGGCTTCTACGGCGCGGTGGCCTTCGCCACCTTCAAGGCGCTGGTCGCGATCGCGCTGTTCGGGGTGGTGGCGATCGGCTTCCTGTTCACCCGCCTGACCTGGACCGAACGCGCCGTGGCCTTCATTGCCTCGCTCTGCCTGCTCGGCGAATTCACCTACAGCGACAGCGTGGGCTTCGCACTCGCCGTTGTCGTCGTGCTCTGGCAGCGGCAGCGCGCGCGCAGCACGGTGGCGCCGGCTTGAGCCTGTGCCTGGCCTCCGCCGGCGCCGTGAAGATGCTCACGGCGGCAGCCTTCACGCTCGCCTGGACCCATTCGATCGAGAAGGTCGAATGGCAGGAAGATTGGCGCATCGCCCCGGCCGGCGGCCTCGAACTGGTGGAGGCGCGCGTCAAGGGCAGCGGCGCCGGCATGGAGCCGCCTCCCGAAGCGCGGCTCTCCGGGGGCTGGTTTCGCTGGAAACCGGCGCGCCCTATTGTCCCTGAAGTAACGCTCGGCAACTCCGGCGCCGCCGGCGAATGGCGGTTGTGCATGGCCGGCAAATGCAGGACGCTGTCGGACATTCTCGGCCATCCGGTCGGAGCCAACGCCACGACCATGCGGGCATGCGAGCGATAGCAACAACCGGGAGAACGCGATGAACCGCCTCAAGGGCAAGACGGCGATGGTGGTCGGCGCAGGCTCGATCGGGCCCGGCTGGGGCAACGGCAAGGCCACCGCGGCGACCTTCGCGCGCGAGGGCGCGCAGGTGTTTTGCGTGGACCGCAACGGCGCGGCGGCCGAAGAGACGATGAACATCATCAGGTCCGAGGGCGGCAAGGCTGCCGCGTTCACCGCTGATGCTTCGCGCGCGGCCGATGTCGAGGCGATGGTGGCGGCCTGCATCAAGACCTATGGCCGCATCGACGTGCTCGACAACAATGTCGGCATCGCCGAGATGGGCAACGTGGTGGAGGTCAGCGAGGCCGAATGGGACCGCGTCATGGCAGTCAACCTGAAAAGCGCGTTCCTCACCATGAAACACGTGATTCCAGTCATGCAAAAGCAGGGCGGCGGCTCCATCATCAACATCTCCTCGATCGCCTCGATCCGCCATCTCGGCATTTCCTATGTCAGCTACGGCACCTCCAAGGCCGCGATGAACATGCTGACCCGCACCACCGCCGTGCAGTTCGCGCGCGACCATGTCCGCGTCAATGCCATCCTGCCGGGGTTGATGAAGACGCCGATGGTGGAGCATTCCGCCGGACTCGCCGCCGGCTATTCCGCGGGCGATGTCGAGGCGATGTGGCGCGCCCGCGATGCCCAGGTGCCGATGGGGCATATGGGCGAAGCGTGGGACGTCGCCAACGCCGCACTGTTCCTGGCCTCCGACGAGGCGAGATACATCACCGGCATCGAGCTCGTCGTGGACGGCGGCCTCACGGTGAAGAGCTAGCTCTCGTTTCAACTCTCCCGCTTGCGGTGAGGGCGCAAGCGCAAGACTGGACTCGAGCGCCCATGAAGGTCCGGATGGAATGAAGGGCAGCAGCGCGCCGCATACGGCAAGCAGCGTCGGGTCGGGCACGCTGATGCGCTGCGCCAGCGCCGACAGTGCAACGGCGCCGACCGCAGCCCGACGATCCACGCGAACGTCTGCACACAAATTTCCTTGCCGGCGCAGGAAGCCCGCCGGCAAGTTCTTGGCATAAGGTTTTCCCGGGCAGCATCAATTGAGCTGCACAGCGCGTGATGTCACTGGGCCAGCGCCAGGATGCCGCCGGCAAACGCGTGCCAGGCGTGTGTCTCGCTGATCGGCAGATTGAGCAGCTTCACAGCGACGAGAGCGATGCCGCCGATCACATAGACCGCATGCGGCCGTCCACGGGTGCGCCAGTCATGCACGATGGCGACCACCAGCAGGAGATAGGCGACGAAGGCCGGCGGAATCGTCACGGCGACCGGCGGCGGGCCGGGCGGTCCGGGAGGCGCGAGGAAGGTCAGGAACCAGCGTGCCACGGCGGCGTCGAGGATCGAGATGCCGGCGAGCAGCATCAGCCGCTTGTGCGCGTCCGGCCGGCGCACCATGGCGATGCCGATCGCGAAAACGACGGCGAAGAACAGGATGCCGCTCCACGGCACGATGGAGAACGCGATGCCCGCATCGGTCTGGCCAATCGCCGCAGAGCGCTGCATCGAGGACACGCCCGCAGCGAATCCGAAAATGGTCATCGCCGTCGCCAGCGACACGCCGATGATTCCGACCGAGCGGTGACGCCCGGTCTGGCCGGAGGCGGGAAGCCACGACTGGTAGACGAAGTACAACGACCAGGCAAAGAACACGATGCCATGAATCAGGATTGACGGCGTCGGCGGCAATTTTCCCTGCGCCAGCGGCAGGAAGAACGTCGGTGTGAAGCCGATGAAAGCGACGGCCGCACAGGCCAGCGCCATGTTGAAATAAAAGCGCGCAGGCGATGCTATGACAGCGCTTGCGCTATGATCATCGATCAAGGTTGTCATGGAACTTGGGTCTCTCGCTGTTGCAAAAGGTTCATCCCGTTTGCAACACGCGACAGGCCAGCATCCGTGAGCTGAGTCACTTATCCCTTGAAGCCACCGTATCGAGAAAGCGCTGCTCCTCCGCGATCGTCTCGCGCCCGAGAATCGGATTGCGGTGAGGGAAGCGGCCGAACCGCGCGATGATGTCGCGGTGGCCTTTGGCGTGGGCGAGGTGTTCGTCGCCCAGCTCACCGCATAGCGCCACGCAGCGCGCCTGGTGATCAAGCACTTCCGAATGCGCAAACGGCAGATAGAAGAAAAGACGCGGGTTCGGCGCGGCGGTCGCGGCGGTTGCCGACAGCGACCTGATCGCCGCGATGCCGCGGCGCTTTGCCGCGATGCATGCGGCGCGCTTTGGCGTCGTTGTCCGCGAACTGCCGCTGCGTCCGCGTAAATTCGCCATCCGTGCCGCGGCGACCAAGGTGGCGCTGATGGATGTCGGTCTTGCCTGGCTGTTTGATGAATTGCGCGACGCGATCCGGGCGTAGCTCGTCATGCTTCCGCCGAAATCTGCCGCTGTCGATGCACGGACTTGGTGTTACGATCGGTGCATGCCGATGACTTGCCGGACTGCGGGGAAGGTTGCGATTGCGCTGGCGCTGTCGGCGCTGGCGCACGGGGCATTCGCCACCGGCGCCGAGCCCGGCAAGGATGATCCGCAAGTCGATCCGGCGCCTTGCCTTGCCGCGGCGGCGGCAAACGATGACGACAAGATCGCGGATCTCTGCACGCCGTTGCTGGCCAGCGAGAAGACGGCGAGGCCCGATCGCATCAAGGCATTGATCGCCCGCGCCGGCGTCTTCGAGCGCAAGGAAAAATACGGCGACGCGATCGACGATTACGACACCGTGCTGCGGCTCGACCCGACGCTCGCCGATGTGTTCAACGCGCGCGGCGAGGTCTGGCGCAAGAAGGGCAACGGCCCGAAGGCGGTAGCCGATTTCGCCGCGGCGCTGAAGCTCAACCCGGATCATGCCGCCGCCAGGGCAAACCACCGGTCGATGGCGCAGGAACTGGAGCGCCTCGGCGCGCTCAAGGCCGTGGCCGGCAAGCCGAGCTTCAATTGTGCCGCCGCGCGCCGCCCAGTCGAGAAGGCGATCTGCGCCCGTCCGGAACTCGCCGATCTCGACCGCGAGGTCTACGGCTCCTACGTCCGGGCGATCCAGGAAGCGCGCGACCCGCGCGCGGTTCGCCTCCTGAAGCGGCAACAGGACGAGTTCATCGCGCGCCGCAACGCGCAGTTCGGCAAGCCCGGCTATGACCTGGAAAAGGCTATGCGCGAGCGGAGCCGGCAGATCAACGGCATCGACGGGTACTGAACGCCGCAGCGATTTCAGCTTGAAACGGTTGTCTATCCCGTCACAATGAACCGAAGAAAAACGCTTGAATTGATCCCGATCATGGCCGGATGCGCCGCGGCGGTTCAGCTCATCGGGACATCAGAGGAAGCGCGCCCATGAACATTCACAACAGCCGCTATCACGAGGTCCACGCCCGCTCGCTCGCCGACCCCGAAGGGTTTTGGGCCGAGGCGGCGCGGGAGATCGACTGGATCGAGCCGGCGAAGACGATCTTTGATCCCTCGACCGGCGCCTATGGCCGCTGGTTCACCGGCGCCGTGGTCAACACCTGCTACAACGCGCTCGATCGCCATGTCGCCGGCGGACGCGCCGACCAGGTCGCGCTGATCCACGATTCCCCGCTGACCAATTCCATCACGAAATTCACCTATGCCGAGCTGCTGCACGAGGTGAAGACGCTCGCTGCCGTCATGCAGGATTTCGGCGTGACCAAGGGCGATCGTGTCATCCTCTATATGCCGATGGTGCCGGAGGCGGTCGTCGCCATGTTGGCCTGCGCGCGCATCGGCGCGGTGCACAGCGTGGTGTTCGGTGGCTTTGCCGCGAAAGAGCTCGCCACCCGCATCGATGATGCCAAGCCAAAACTGATCTTCTCGGCGAGCTGCGGCATCGAGCCTGGCCGCATCGTGCACTACAAGCCGCTGCTCGATGAAGCGATCCAGCTTGCGAGCAGCAAGCCGTCCGCCTGCATTATCCTGCAACGGCCGCAGCAGCTTTGCGGTCTCGCAAGCGGCCGCGACCACGACTGGGCGGCGCTGCGCAAGAGCGCGATCGCGGCAAAAAAATCGGCCGACTGCGCGCCGGTGCTCGCGACCGATCCGCTCTACATCCTCTATACGTCGGGCACCACCGGCATCCCCAAGGGCGTCGTGCGCGACAATGGCGGCCATCTCGTCGCGCTGAAATGGTCGATGTTCAATCTCTATGGCGTGAAACCCGGGGAGATCTGGTGGTGCGGCTCCGACATCGGCTGGGTGGTCGGCCACAGCTACATCGTCTACGCCCCGCTGCTCCACGGCGCGACTTCCATCATGTATGAGGGCAAGCCGGTCGGTACGCCCGATGCCGGCGCGTTCTGGCGCGTCATCTCGGAGCACAAGGCGGTCGCATTGTTTACGGCGCCGACGGCGTTTCGCGCCATCAAGAAGGAAGACCCGGATGGGAAGTTGATCCGGCAATATGACCTGTCGAAATTCCGCACGCTGTTTCTGGCCGGCGAGCGCGCCGATCCGCCGACGGTGGAATGGGCGGAAGCGCAGCTCAAGGTGCCCGTGATCGATCACTGGTGGCAGACCGAGACCGGCTGGTGCATCGCCGGCAATCCGGTCGGGCTCGGCATGCTGCCGGTCAAGCACGGCTCGCCGACGGTGCCGATGCCGGGCTATCAGGTCGACGTGGTGGATGAGGCGGCCAAGCCTGTCCCTGCAGGCACCATGGGCTCGATCGTCATCAAGCTGCCGATGCCGCCGGCCTGCCTGCCGACGCTGTGGCAGCAGGAGGAGCGCTTCAAGGAGGCCTACCTCACGGAGTTTCCCGGCTACTACAAGACCTCGGACGCCGGCTACAAGGACGAGGACGGCTATGTCTGGGTGATGGGCCGCACCGACGACATCATCAATGTCGCCGGCCACCGTCTCTCCACCGGCGGCATGGAGGAGATTCTCGCCTCGCACCCCGATGTCGCCGAATGCGCCGTGCTCGGCATCAACGACGCGATCAAGGGCGAGGTACCCTGCGGCTTCCTGGTGCTGAAGGCCGGCGTGACGCGCGCGCCCGCGGAGATCGAGAAGGAGATCGTCGCGCTGGTGCGCGAGAAGCTCGGCCCCGTTGCCGCCTTCAAGCTCGCGATCACGGTGGGCCGCCTGCCGAAAACGCGCTCGGGAAAAATCCTGCGCGGCACTATCAAGAAGATCGCCGACGGCGAGAGCTGGAGCATGCCGGCGACCATCGAGGACCCGAAGGTGCTCGACGAAATCGGCGCGGCGCTGAAGGGCAGGATGTAAGTCCGCCGGTCATTCCGGGGCCCGCGTAGCGCGAACCCGAAATCCATACGCCGCGGCGGTCATGGTCTCGAAGATCGGGTGATACCCTGCTGAACAACGCTGGCCTGTGGTTATGGATTCCGGGCCTGCGGCTGCGGCGCATCCCGGAATGACGGCTTGTTGCTGGGCGGTGTCCGCTGTTCCCAGAAAATGCCTTGATTTCGATGGATTGCCGGGTCAAGCCCGGCAGAGAAGAAATGACGACGGACCCGGCTCATGCGCCTTCCCCTCGCGCTCCTGCTCATTGCCCCGCTTCTGGCCGGCTGCCTCGAACGCGGCCAGCCTGTCATGAAAGACACGTCAGTGGATGATGATGCTTACTGCCGGGCCAACAGCGGCACGCCTGGCTCGGACGATTACGTCACCTGCCGCAAGAATCGTGACGTCCAGCGCGGCAACGCCAACGCTCGCACCGACCGCGCCCAGCGCAACATGGCCGAGCAGATGCTGAACAACCCGGTGCGACCATAGGCTTTCGGAGGTGATCATGAACGAAGACAGCTTCAACAACAGCCTGCGCGGCTTTCTCAAGAAGGTAGGCATAAACTTCGCAGCGCGAGATCGAGAAGGCGGTGCGGGAGGCTGTTGCTGCCGGCAAGCTCAAGGGCAATGAAAAGCTGCCGGCCAAGATGGTGCTCACCATCGGCGGCGTGAGCCTGACGCATGAGGTCGCGGGCGAGATCGATCTCGCCTGATTTTGTGAATGTCGCTCCTAGGCTGACGGTCGGCCTGTGGCAATTTTGACTAGCTTTGTTTGCAAACTTTTACTTGTAAAAAGTCGGGCCGCCACCAGAATATGCGCTGGGGTCAGAGGAATGGGATTTCGATTCCGACGATCGATCGGGCTGGTACCTGGCGTTCGACTTAACCTTAGCGGCGGCGGGGCATCCGTTTCGCTGGGCGTGCGTGGACTCCGGTATACTGTTGGGTCTAAGGGAACACGTGTCACCGCAGGCATCCCCGGAACGGGGCTATCTTGGACGCAGTATAGACCCCATTCCCAACCTCGCGCGGCCGATCCACTTCCAAATTATTCATTTCATCCAGAGCCGAGCGCACCGGCGACGGATATTATCGACCCTTCACTCAACACGATCGAGAGCGCGCCGGCCGACAGCATCAACGCCTATTCGGCTAGCGAGCTTGCACCAATATTGAACTCCGTAAGCCGCAGAATTCGGCTCGCGCCTTTTGTTCAGTTGATTAGTGTTCTAATCTTTGTCGTCGCGCTACTGCAGGCGAACCAACTCGCAATTGGCCTGAGTGCGCTATTCGCCACCATTATGGTTCCGATCGGAATATTTCTCGATCGTTACCGGCGTTCCGTCAAAATCAGTTACGAGCCACAAGGTGCGACCAGTCAGATTTCCGAGGCACTGAGAGAGTCATTTGAGGATTTGATCAACAGTCACACCGTTTGGCGGATCCGCGCAGAAGGTGGCACCTCGGATTGGAAGAGAAACGCGGGGGCAACGACGCTCAGTCAACGAAAGAAGACCAAGGCCACACTGGAAAAGCCGGATTGCATTCGGGGGCGTTCGCAATTCCCGGCACTCAGACTGGGAAGCGATGAAATCTATTTCTTGCCCGACGCAGCGCTGATCATTGTGAAGGGATCAGTAGCTGCCGTTCACTATCGTGACCTCGAAGTTTCCAAGAGTACCGTCAAATTCATTGAAGAAGAACGCGTGCCTCCAGATTCGCCGACAGTCGGCCAGACTTGGCGATACGTAAACAAGAGCGGCGGCCCCGACCGTCGCTTTAAATTCAACACGCAGTTGCCGATTTGCTTGTATGGCGAAGTGTCTTTCCAATCAACAGGTGGGTTAAACGCCAAGATTCAAAGCTCCAATCCTTTCGCCCTCGACCGGCTCTGTGCGGTGGTTGAAGTCCTGCATCGATCAAGCGCCGAACTACCCAAAGCAATCAATTACGTTAAGCCGCCGAAGACGTGGCCTACGGCTGTCTTCCTGTTAAGCGCAATAGCCCTCGGAGCGGGGCAGGTAGCTTTCTTTTCAAAGGAATTGCCTGGACTTCTGCGGCCGGCAGATCAAAAGCCGGCAACGATAGTTCAGAAGCAGGCGATCGCGGAAAAGCCGCCAGCGGTAGGGCAGGTTGCTCATCCCGGGTCACCGCCGCTTGAAAATAAGACAGCAAGCGCTTCTCCGGAGCCGCTCAACATCCTTCCTCCGGCAATTACGAGATCGCCGCCAGCGGTAAATCAGATCGAGGCTATCGCGCCCCTCAGCGGCCCTGTGCAATTGCCGCGTCCTCGACCCAAAGGGGCGCCGGGTCCATCAAAGAAAAACGCGGCGGAGTGATCCGCCGCGTTTCGCAAAAACTCACCAGTCGCAAGGAAGCCTACTCCTCCTCCGCCTTCTTCCCGCCGATCGTCTTCAGCTTGGCGAACACGGCGTCGACGTTGAGATCGTCCTGGCTCTTCTCCTCGCGCTCCACCAGTTCTTCTTCCTTGCGGGTGGTCTCGGAGGCCGGCAGCAAGGTGGCACCGCCGTAATTGGTCGGCACGGGCTTTTCCTTCGCGGCGCGCTGCACCTCGAAGTCGAGCTCGATCTGCGAGCAGAGGCCCAGCGTCACCGGATCCATCGGGGTCAGCGTGGAAGCGTTCCAGTGCGTGCGGTCGCGCACGCTGGCGATGGTGGTCTTGGTGGTGCCGACGAGGCGCATGATCTGCGCATCCTTCAGCTCGGGATGGTTGCGCACCAGCCAGAGGATCGCGCTCGGCCGCTCGTGGCGGCGCGACACGGGCGTATAGCGCGGGCCCTTGCGCTTGGCGGCCGGCGGCAGCACCACCTTGCTCTCCTCGAGCCGCAGCCGATGCTCGGGGTCCTTCTCGCCCCTTTCGATCTCTTCGCGGGTCAATTGCCCGTTGGAAATGGGGTCGCTGCCCTTGATGCCCTGGGCGGCGTCGCCGTCGGCAATGGCGCGGATCTCCAGCGGGTGCATCTTGGTGAAATCGGCGACCTGGTCGAAGGTCAGCGCGGTATTGTCAAGCAGCCAGACGGCCGTCGCCTTCGGCATCAGCGGCGCGTTGCTCATGGCAAATCTCCTTTGCGCTCCGCCCACCTCTTTCGGAGGCGAAGTCTTTGGTCATCGGTGATGACGGGAATTGATCCTATATAAGCCCTGAGCGGCAAAAGGCGCAATCCCAAAGGAAAAGTGCCTTGACACGGGGTAAAACCGGTCCCAATTCCTTACCCAAACAGGCCGTTCCCCGCCCGCCGGCAGGGGGTGATTCGGTCCCGGGAATTGCCCCTTATGTCAGCCAAGCCAGACCTTAGAATCGTGCTTTGTTCTCCCCGCGGCTTCTGTGCCGGGGTGGTCCGGGCCATCGACACCGTGGAACGGGCGCTGACGATCTATGGGGCCCCCGTCTATGTCCGGCACGAGATCGTTCATAACAAGTACGTGGTCGACAGCCTGAAGACGAAGGGCGCGATTTTCGTCGAGGAACTGGAAGAGATTCCGGACAACACCAGTGCCCCGGTGGTGTTTTCGGCCCACGGGGTTCCGAAGGCGGTTCCGGCCGAGGCCAAGCAGCGCAACTTCTTCTCGCTGGACGCGACCTGCCCGCTGGTCACCAAGGTGCACCGCGAGGCCGCGATCCATTTCAAGCGCGGCCGCGAGATTTTGCTGATCGGCCATTCCCATCATCCGGAAGTGGTCGGCACGGTCGGCCAGCTGCCGCCGGGCGCGATCACCCTGATCGAGACGGCCGAAGACGCCAAGACCTTTGCGCCGAAGGACCCGAACAACCTCGCCTTCGTGACGCAGACCACGCTGTCGATCGACGACACCAAGGAGATCGTGGAAATCCTCAAGACGCGTTTCCCCAACATCTCCGGTCCGCACAAGGAAGATATCTGCTACGCCACCACCAACCGGCAGCTTGCGGTGAAGAAGGTGGCGCCGGTCGTCGATGCCCTGATCGTGGTCGGCGCGCCGAATTCTTCCAACTCGCAGCGGCTGCGCGAAGTCGCCGAGCGCGAGGGCTGCAGGATTTCGGTGCTGGCGCAGCGCGCCAGCGATATCGACTGGGCTCGCTTCGAAGGCATCAAGAGCCTCGGCATCACCGCGGGCGCTTCCGCGCCGGAAGTGATCGTCGAGGAGATCATGGGCGCCTTCGCCGAGCGCTACGAACTGCATGTGGAGACGGTCTCGGCCGCGGAAGAAAACGAGTTCTTCCCGCTGCCGCGTTCGGTGCGGCCAGACGCGGCATAGGCTTCCCATGGCGGTCTACACCGACGTCGCCGCCGAAGATCTCGCGGAATTCCTCAAGAGCTACGACATCGGCGAACTGCTCTCCTACAAGGGCATCGCCGAGGGCGTGGAGAATTCCAACTTCCTGATGCATACGAGCAAGGGCGCCTACATCCTCACGCTCTATGAGAAGCGCGTGGCGGAAGGCGACCTGCCGTATTTCCTGTCGCTGATGGCGCATCTGTGCCAGCACGGCGTCAGCTGCCCGCAGCCGGCAAAGAACCGCGACGGCCGGGTCTACGCGACGCTCGCCGGCCGGCCCGCGGCGATCATCAATTTCCTCGAAGGCATGTGGCCGAGGCGGCCCAATGCAGCGCATTGCGCCGGGGTCGGCGAGGCGCTGGCCAGGATGCATCTTGCGGGGCGCGACTTTCCGCTGTTCCGCGCCAACCCGCTTTCAGTCTCCGGCTGGCGGCCGTTGTTCGAACGATCGGCCGATCGCGCCGACACGGTGCATGCGGGCCTTCGCGATTTCATCGCCCGCGAACTCGACTATCTCGAGGCGCGCTGGCCAAACGATTTGCCGGTCGGCGTCATCCATGCCGATCTGTTTCCCGACAATGTGTTCTTCCTCGGCGACAAGCTGTCCGGCCTGATCGACTTCCCGTTCTCCTGCAACGACATCCTGGCCTATGATGTCGCGATCTGCCTCAATGCATGGTGTTTCGAGCCCGATCATTCCTTCAATGTCACCAAGGCCCGCGCGTTATTGAATGCCTATGGCCGCACCCGCGAGCTGTCGGCCGCCGAGCAGAACGCGCTGCCGCTGCTGGCGCGGGGCGCTGCGATGCGCTTCTTGCTGACGCGTCTGGTCGATTTCCTGAACGTGCCCGCCGGCGCGCTGGTGAAGCCGAAGGACCCGCTGGAATACGTGCGCAAGCTGCGCTTCCAGCAGGGTGTGGCCAGCCTGAGCGACTACGGCATCACGCCGGCCGGATGCGCGGCGTGAGCGACAAGCCGCATGTCACGATCTTCACCGACGGCGCCTGCTCCGGAAATCCGGGCCCGGGCGGCTGGGGCGCAATCCTGCGCTTCGGCGATGTCGAGAAGGAATTGAAGGGCGGCGAGGCCCACACCACCAACAACCGCATGGAATTGATGGCGGCGATCTCGGCGCTGGAGGCGCTGAAGAAACCCTGCAGCGTCGATCTGACCACCGACAGCCAGTATGTGCGCCAGGGCATCACCGGCTGGATTCACGGTTGGAAGAAGAACGGCTGGCGCACCGCCGACAAGAAGCCGGTCAAGAACGCCGAGCTGTGGCAGCGCCTCGACGCGGCGCTCAAGCCGCACGAGGTGCGCTGGCACTGGATCAGGGGCCACGCCGGCCACGCCGAAAACGAGCGCGCCGATCAACTGGCGCGCGAAGGCGTGGCGATGGCGAAGCTGAGGGGGTGATGGCACGTGGGGTGGGCAGGGCGAAGCCCATCATCTCTCGGCAAGACGATGGATTTCGCTTGCGCTCAACCGACCCTACAGTGCGTTACAGCTGCCCCAGCAGCGTGTCGCCGCCGGAGACCTCGACCTTGCCCGGGGCGGGCTCGAGGTTGAGCTTCTTCACCGTGCCGTCTTCAACCAGCATCGAATAGCGCTTGGAGCGGATGCCGAGGCCATTGCCGGAGGCGTCGAGCTCCATGCCGATCGCCTTGGTGAAGTCGGCGTTGCCGTCGGCGAGGAACGTGGCCTCGTCGCGCTGGTCGGTGTCGCGCTTCCAGGCGTTCATCACGAAGGCGTCGTTGACCGAGACGATGGCGATGGTGTCGACGCCCTTGCCCTTCATGGCATAGGCGTTGAGGAAGATGCTCGGCAGATGCATCTTGTGGCAGGTGCCGGTATAGGCGCCGGGGACGGCGAACAGCGCTACCTTCTTCCCCTTGAAAATATCGTCGGTGGTTTTGACCTGGGGACCTTCCGCCGTCATGACGCGGAATTTCGCTTCCGGCAGCTTGTCGCCAACTTGGATCGCCATCATGTTTCTCCCTTAGGTGAGCGGACGTTTCTTAGACCGGGCGGCGGGCCGGTACAATATTCGGACAGCGGAAACGGCCATGATTCCGCGCTTTCACCGTTATGTCATTTGCCGGAATGCCCGGGAGGGCCCTCGTCGCACACGACAACGGCCCGGTCGCTCGGCCCGCTCAGGCGGCGGCCGCCTTCTTCTCGTCGCGCAGCTCGCGGCGCAGGATCTTGCCGACATTGGTCTTCGGCAGTTCGGTCCTGAACTCGATCTGTTTCGGCACCTTGTAGGCGGTGAGCTGGGTGCCGCAATATTTGATGACTTCCTCCGCGGTGAGGCTCGGGTCCTTGCGGACGATGAAGGCCTTCACCGCCTCGCCCGACTTGGCATCGGCAACGCCGATCACGGCGCATTCCAGCACGCCCGGATGCATCGCGATGACGTCCTCGATCTCGTTCGGATAGACGTTGAAGCCGGATACCAGGATCATGTCCTTCTTGCGGTCGACGATCTTGGTGTAGCCTGTCGCGTCCATCACGCCGATGTCCCCGGTGCGGAAATAGCCGTCGGCGGTCATCACCTTCGCGGTCTCGTCCGGCCTGTTCCAGTAGCCGGCCATCACCTGCGGGCCCTTGGCGCAGATCTCGCCGGCTTCGCCGAGCGGCATTTCCTTGCCCTCGTCGTCGCGGATCGAGATGTAGGTCGAGGGCACGGGGAGGCCGATCGAGCCGGAGAACTTGTCGGTGTCGGCGGGGTTGCAGGTCAGCGTCGGCGACGTCTCCGACAGGCCGTAGCCTTCCGACAGCGCGCAGCCGGTGGTGGCGAGCCATTTTTCGGCGACCGCCTTTTGCGTCGCCATGCCGCCACCGAACGAGGTCTTCAGCTTGGAGAAGTCGAGCTTGTCGAAACCGGGCGTGTTCAAGAGGCCGTTGTAGAGCGTGTTGACCGCCGGGAACGAGTTGACCTGGTACTTCTGCAATTCCTTGACGAAGCCCGGCATGTCGCGCGGGTTCGGGATCAGGAGGTTGACGCCGCCGGCGCGCATCGCGAGCATGAAGCAGGCGGTCAGCGCGAAGATGTGATAGAGCGGCAGCGCGCAGACGATGAAGAGCTGCTCGACATGCGGCGGCTTCTTCAGCGCCGGCTGCAGCCAGGCGTCGTTCTGCAGGATGTTGGCGACGATGTTGCGGTGGAGCAGCGTCGCGCCCTTGGAAACGCCGGTGGTGCCGCCGGTATATTGCAGGAAGGCGACGTCGTCGGGCGTCAGCTTCGGCTTGTCGAGCTTCATGCCGCGGCCGGCCGCGATCGCCTCGTTGAAGCTGACCGCCCGTGGGATCGACCAGGCCGGCACCATCTTCTTGACGCGGCGGACCACAAGATTGACGATCACGCCCTTGAAGCCGAGCATGTCGCCCATGCTGCCGACGATGACATGCTTGACCGAGGTCTTGCCGAGCACCTGCTGCACGGTGCTGGCGAAATTCTCCAGCACGACGATGGCCTCGGCGCCGGAGTCCTTGAGCTGGTGCTCGAGTTCGCGCGGGGTGTAGAGCGGATTGACATTGACGACGGCATAGCCGGCGCGCAGCACGGCGGCGGTCGCCACCGGATATTGCAGGACGTTCGGCATCATCAGCGCGACCCGCGCGCCCTTGGCGAGCCCCTTGCTCTGCAGGTAGGCGGCGAGCGCCTTCGACATCTCGTCGAGGTCGCGGTAGCTGATCGACTTGTCCATGCAGATGAACGCCTTGCGGTCGGCAAACTTCGCAAAGCTTTCCTCGAGCAATTCGACCAGCGACGAGTATTGGGTGACGTCGATATCGGACGGCACGCCCGCCGGATATTGCTTGAGCCAGATACGCTCCATGGGTCTCTCCCTGCACTTTCTCGGATTGTTGTATGCGTTGCCGGCCAACGTGGCCCGGGCCGCCTTGTTTCGGGCAGTATTGGCAATGCGGCACAATATGGCAAGCGGCTGCGCGTTATCGACGCATTGTTGCCCCGCGCGCCAACGCGGTTAACGGCAGTCAGGTCGCGCAACAGGGGTTGCTCGAAAGGCCGCTTAAATCGCGGGCAGGGCCCCGTGCGATCAGCCGGCCGGCTTGGCTTCGGGCTTCGGTCTTGCGGTCGCCGCGGGTTTTGCACTTGCCGTGGGCTTGGCGGCAGCCGGCGGCTTGGCCGCCGCAGCAGGCTTGGCCGCCGCAGCAGGCTTGGCAGCGGCCGGTTTGGCTGCCGTGCCGGCGGCAGGCTTGTCGGCGGCGGGCTTCGCCGCAACTGCGGCTTCCGGCTTGGCCGAGGCCTGCTGCAGCTTCGGCTTCGCGGCAGCGGGCTTCTGCTCCGGCTTGGCCGCGGCGGGCTTGGCTTCGCCGGCGTCCTCAGGCTTCTTCGCCACCCGGGTGCGCTTGGCGCGCTTGGTCGCCTGCTTGTCCGTATCCGTCGCCACGGCGGCAATCAGCGCCGCGCCGCTCTTCTTCGGGCCGGTATAGACCACCATCGGCTCGCCGACGGGCAGGTCCGCCAGCAGCAATTCGGATGCCTTGGGCATCGGCGCCTGCAGGCCCGCGGCGAAGAAGGTCGCGGCGCCTTCGCCACTGGCCGCGCTGCTGCTTGCAAGGCTCATCGAGTCCGCATCCTCGTCGGTCGCCGGCCGCTTGCGCTTGCCACCGCACATCTCGTCGCGCAGGTTCGGCGGCGTGGCGTCGATCGGCGCGAGGCTTTCGACCGTGCCCAGCGAAGGCCGCAGCCATGACAGGCCGGTATTGCTGAAGCCGCGCTCCAGAAGCTGCGCGGCGCGCACCGCCCGTGCCTGGCCGGAGGTCGAGCCGAGCACGACCGCGATCAGCCGCTTGCCGTTGCGCGTGGCCGAGCCCACGAGGTTATAGCCGGAAGCGCAGATGAAGCCGGTCTTGAACCCGTCGGCGCCGGGATAGTGGCCGATCAGCTTGTTGAAGTTGTTGGTCTGCCTGCGGCCGAAGCGAATGGCCGGGATGTGCATGAAGTATTCGTATTCCGGCAGGTCGCGGATCACGGCGCGGGCGAGGATCGCAAGATCGCGCGCCGATGTGATCTGGCCGTCCGCCGGCAGGCCGTTCGGATTGACGTAGCTGGTCTGAGTCATGCCGAGGCGCTGGGCAGTCTGGTTCATCATCGCGGAGAAGCCGTCGATCGAACCGCCGACGCCTTCGGCGAGCACCACGGCCATGTCGTTGGCCGACTTCACCATCATCATGGCGAGCGCGTTCTCGACGGTGACCAGCGTGCCCGGCTTGAAGCCCATTTTCGAAGGCGACTGCGAGGCGGCCACCGGCGAGACCGTCAGCGTCTGCTCGAGCGTCAGCCGTCCTTCCTTCACCGCCTTCAGCGTCACATAGGCGGTCATGATCTTGGTGACGGACGCCGGATACCAGGGCATCGTCGCGTTGTTTGCCTGCAGCACGCGGCCGCTGTCGGCCTCGACCACCAGCCACGCTTCGGCTAGCGCAAGGTTGGGAAGGGTTAGTGCAATTGCCGCAACGGCAATCGATTTCAGCGGCGAGACGCCAAGCAACGAGCGAATGAACTGCACTATCCGAGTTCCGGTCCTGGAGAATCCGCCTCGTCGTTCTAAGGCGGTTCTTGAATGTGAGATTCAGGTTTCGAGCCTGTCCGGCGCCGTCGCTTGCGGCAGTCGCAACCTATACCGGGTTGCCGTTTGAGAACAGAGGCTTGCGTGGGTAATTCGTGGACGAAATGGGCCGAATTTCGGCAGCCTCAGCCGGGGACTTTCGTGCTGTCGGGCGTGGGAGTTTCCGTGGGCGTTCCCACGGATGATTCTTTGGAAGTGGTGATGACCGACGTCCGGGCCTGCTCCTGCACCATGAACTGGGCCCGCGCGAGTTCCGCGAAACGGCCGCCTTTGGCGACGAGTTCATCGAAAGTTCCGCTTTCGATCACGCGCCCGGCGTCGAACACCAGGATTTTCGTGGCGTTGCGGATGGTGGACAGCCGATGGGCGATCACGAAGCTGGTGCGGCCCTTCATCACTTCGTCGAGAGCAGCATTGACCCTGGCCTCGGTCACCGCATCGAGCGCGCTGGTCGCCTCGTCCAGGATCAGTATCGGCGGGTCCTTGAGCAGGGCCCGTGCGATCGACAGCCGCTGGCGCTCGCCGCCGGACAGCATGCGGCCGCGCTCGCCGGCATGGGTGTCGAATTTTTTCTCCGCGCGCTCGATGAAGTCCAGCGCCTGCGCGCGGGAGGCGGCCGTGCGCAGTTCCTCGTCGGTCGCATCGGGCTTGCCGACGCGAAGATTGTCCGCGATCGAGCGGTTGAACAGCAGCGCCTCCTGGAACACGACGCCGATGTTCCGCCGCAGCGCGGTCAGCTTCAGCGCGCGGACATCCATGCCGTCGATCTTGATGATGCCGGACTGCGGATCGAATGCGCGGTGCAGCAGCGCGATCGCCGTCGACTTGCCGGCGCCGGTCGGGCCGACCAGCGCGATGGTCTGGCCCGGCAAAGCGGTGAAGGACAGGTCCTCGATCGCCGGCCGCTTGCCGTCATAAGAGAACGAGACGTCGTGGAACTCGACGAGGCCGGAGAGGCGGCCGGTATCGACCGCGCCGGGCCGGTCGCGCACCGCGGGCACCGCATCCAGCACGTCGAAGAACTGCTTCAGGCGCGGCGCTTCCATGAACACGTTGTTGATGAAGCTCACCACCTGTTCCAGTTTCTGGATCAGCATGGTGGCGAACGAGACGAACATCACGATCTCGCCTACCGTGGTGAGGCCCTGGCTGTTCAGCGCGATGCCGACGGTGAAAATCGCCAGCACCGTGATGGTGGTGGAAGCGCGCGTGATCACGGTCACTAGCGCCCACCACGACAGCACGGGCATCTGCGCGGCCAGCAGCTTGCCCGCGACGAAGCGCAGGCCTTGCACCTCGGTGTCGATGCGCACATAGCTTTGCACCAGCGCGACATTGCCGAGCGCGTCGGAGGCGCGCGCCGAGAGGTCACTGTAGTGCTCCTCGACCTCCATCTGCATGCCGTAGGTCTTGCGCACCACGAGCGTGGTCAGGACGGTGAAGATGACGCACAGCACGAACAGCAATATCGCCAGCCGCCAGTTGATGTAGAGGGACAGCGGCAGCAGAACAACGACCGACATGATCGCGGCGAAATGCTCGCGGAAGAAGCCGAGCCACAGCCGCCACAGCGCGTCGGTGCCGCTGAGCATGGTCTTCATCAGCGTGCCGGAATGCGTGCCGGTGTGGAAGGTCAGCGGCAGCTGCATGATGTGTTCGAAATAGTCGGTCAGCACGGCCTGGCGCTGGCGGTGCGCCAGGCGGTCGGCATGCAGCGCCACCGCCGCCCCGCAGACGATGGTGAACAGGCCAAAGCCGACCCAGGCGGCAAGCAGCGGCCACGGCGAACTGGTGGCGAACATGCCGGTTACCGGCCGGCCCGACATCACGTCGACGATCTTGCCGAACAGCACCGGCTCGGCGAACTGCGCGCCGGCCAGCAGGAGATTGGCGAAGGCGAGGATCCAGCCGAGCCGCGCCTCTTTGCCGAGCAGTTCGAGCACGCGGGTATAGAGGCGGATCATGGACATACGGCGGGCACTCGCAGGAAATCGGGCGCTCATTCTAAGCAGGGATCAACGAGCGCGACTAGGCGGCAAGTGCCTCGGCGCACAGCTGAACAAGTAACCCGTTTCCCTGACCCTCCCCGGCAAGGGCGAAGGAACCCCCGGGCTCCACGGGCGAACAAGAAGCGCGTTCGCTCAATTGATCAACCGAACGTCCCGCGGCGGCAGAAAACCGTCGTCGAAGATATCGCCGGCTGTCGGCCGCTTCTGGAACTTGAAATCCTCGGCGATCTGGTCGATCGATTTCTCGATTCGCGCAGGATCGATACCGCCGAGGCCGTTGCGCCGGACTTCCGCGGTCAGCACGTTGTCGCGCAGGATCGTGCGCAAACGCTCCAGCTCCAGTTCGCGCGAGCCGCCGTCCATCCGGCTGATCACCTGCTCGGTGGCGATGGTCGGCTGCTTGATCGCGAGCTGCAGGCCGCCGATGGTGGCGCGGATGAATCCCTTCACGGCCTCCGGCTTTGCCGCAGCGAAGGCCGGATTGACGATGACGGCAAGTCCATAGGCCTCCGAGCCGTAGTCGGAAAATTTCAGCAGCACGAGATCGTCGGCCGGCACGCCGCGATCGCGCAGATTGATCGCTGACAGGAAGGACGAGCCGGTGACCGCGTCGACCTGTCCGGCCGAGAGCATCGGCTCGCGCACCGCCTGGTTGATCATGCTCTGCTTGACGTTGTCGGGCTTGATGCCGTTTTGCCTGGCCACCGCCGGCCAGACTTTTGCGCCGGGGTCGCCGTCGACGACCCCGAGGCTCTTGCCGGAGAGATCGGCGAGCGAATGGATGCCGCGGCTCTTCCGCGCGATGATCGAATAGCCGGCATCGTTGAGCAGCACGAACACCGCCTTGGCGCGCGGCGTGTCGGGCTTTTCCTTGTCGCGGTGGCGGATCAGCGTGTTGATGTCGACCAGCGCCATCTCGCTCGCGCCCGAGGTCACCTGCGCGATGGCCTCGGGCGAAGCGGCGGCGGTATTGATGTTGACGGCAAGGCCTTCGGCGCTGAACAGCCCGCCGACCTGCGCCATCACGAAGGGCGCGGCGACGGCGTTGATCGGCCGGTCCAACGTGAACTGGATGGCGACGGGGTCTGCTGCGCGGGCGGGAAGGCACGCTACGCCGCTCAAGCCGGCCAGAAGAGCCAGGACAAAGCGGATGGCGTCGGACCAGTTTACGCGCATTGGGACTTACCACGACGTGACGGCGGAACAGACAGCAGGGCTTCGATCTTGCCGCGGTCGACATGCAGGAATCATGACACCTGCGGCAATTATGCCCATTGTCCTCGATTTAATGTGAACAGGGGATGAGCGCCACGATTTCGTCGCCGTTCATTCAGCTTGCATTCGGTTTCGGGAACCCAATATCGGCTCCGTGGTTAGTACGCAAAGGTCCGCTGTCGGGCCGCTGCCACGGAGGACGTGAAATGTTCGCGCGTAAGGGTATTGTCTCTCATCTGGGCCGCACGGCCATGATCGCCGGTGTCGCGGCGACCGTGCTGACGGCGGTTCCGACGTCGCTGGCGATTGCCGCACCGGCGGCGAAGGAGAAGGGCCTGACGGCCGCGATCGGGGCCAGCGGCGCCACCGACTTCAGCGCCCGCCGCCGCTACTACCGCGGAGGTGGCGCGGCTGCGGCTGCCGCGTTTGCCGGCATCGTCGGCACCGGCATCGCGATCGCGGCGGCTAATTCGCGCCGCGATTACTACGATTCCTACGGTTATTATGGCGGCGGCCCCCGGTATTATGGCGGCGGCTATTATGCAGCCCCGACCTATTACTACGGTGGCGGTCCGTACTATGGCGGCTATCGCGCCGGAGTGCCTTATTACCGCGGCCATCCGATCGCCAGCTGGTAACCAAGCCTTGACTAAGTCGCGCCGCCGGCCACTATGGCCGGCGGTAAATTTTGCTTTTGAAGCCGTATGTTAACCCGTTGTCGCGTGCTTTTGACTAAGTTCGAGCCATGAGTGATTCGCTCGAACGGCTGTACCAGGCGGTGCTCGTGGCCAAGGATCTCGATCCGGCCACGTCGCGCACGGCCAAGCTTTTTCAGCGCGGCCCCACCAAGATGGCCAAGAAGCTCGCCGAGGAAGCCATCGAAGTGGTCATCGATGCCGTCAATGGCGACAGCCAGGCTGTGGTGCGCGAGAGCGCCGATCTCCTCTACAACCTGACCGTTCTTTGGGCCTCGGCCGGCGTGCGTCCGGAAGACGTCTGGCGCGAAATGGAGCGCCGCGAGCGCCTGCTCGGGATCGCCGAGAAGCTGCCGAAGTCCGCGGCGAAACTGCCCAAGGCGGCATCACCGCCGCTGGCGCGGCGACGAATTGTCGCGCTGGAGGGCCAGTCTCTGCGCAAGCGGCAGTAATCTTCTCGATTTCCTGTCATTCGCGCCATGGACAAATCGGCGCCATGATGGTTCATCGCGCCCATGTTGAAGCGAATTTACGACTGGTGCATCGCCGCCGCCGACAAACCCTATGCGCTCTGGATACTGGCGGCGGTGTCGTTTGCAGAGAGCTCGTTCTTCCCGATCCCGCCCGACGTGATGCTGCTGCCGATGTCGCTGGCGCGGCCGAAGCGGGCATGGTTTTTCGCCGGCGTCTGCACCATCGCTTCCGTGGCCGGCGGTCTGCTCGGCTACGCCATCGGCGCGCTGCTCTACGACTCGATCGGGCTGTGGCTGATGCAACTCTACAATCTCACCGACAAGGTCGAAAGCTTCCGCCATCAATATGCGGAATGGGGCGCGGTCATCATCCTGCTCAAGGGATTGACGCCGATCCCTTACAAGCTCGTTACCATCACCTCGGGCTTCGCCGGCTACAATATCTGGCTTTTCATCCTGTGCTCGATCGTGGCGCGTGGCGGCCGCTTCTTCGTGCTCGCGGTGCTGCTTAACCGGTACGGCGACGTGATCCGTGCGGAACTGGAGAAGCGCCTGACCACCTATGTCGTGATCGGCGCCATCGTGCTTGCCGCCGGATTCTACATCGCCTATCGGTTGGTCTAGCGCTTGCTTCGTTGAGCCGACCCAGGCTCGCATCTCTGGCGGTCGAATGCAGGATCGGACAGGCCATCATCCGGCAAATTGTGCTGCAACAGCGTTCCTGTTGCTGCTGATGGGTGTCGTGCCGGCTTGGCCACAAGCCGCGCCGCCATCGCTCGGCGTGCAGTCGCCTACCCAGCAACCGGCGGCGGCGCCGCCGCAGCCGGAGCCGGCCGCGCCACCCGCGCGCGAGGAAAATCCGGGGCTGATCAACGAACTCGGAAAGCTCTGGGACAAGTCGATCTCGGCGCTGCCGAAGATCAAGAGCCCGTCGGAGACGTTTGACGATCTCTCCAACATGGCAAAGCCCTCGACCATGGTGACCGGGCGCATGGCCTGCGTGGTATCGAGCAACGGTGCGGCGGACTGCAAGCTCGGCGCGGACAGGCTGTGCCAGAGCAAGGGCTACAAGGACGGCAAGAGTCTCGACACCGATGCCGTCGAGAAGTGCGCGCCAAAGGCCTACATTCCCGGCCGCCAACGCCAGCCCGGCGACTGCAAGACGGAAAGCTACGTGATCAAGGCGCTGTGCCAGTAAGCAAGGGCTGACACTGCGCTTCACGGCCGCAGCAGGGAGAACTTAAGGTCGGAACCAGAGCGGCATCGGAAGTTCAAGTCTCTCCCGCCCGGGAGAGGTGAACCGAGTCCATCGGCCGCTCCAACGAAACGACAGGAGTGCGCCCATGAGCCGGATCGAACAGGATTTTCTCGGACCGCGCGAGATCGGCGACGACGTCTATTACGGCGTCCAGACCATTCGCGGCAAAGAGAACTTTCACATCACCGGCATTCCGATGAGCCAGGAGCCTTACTTCGTGAAGGCGCTCGGCTATGTGAAGAAGGCGGCTGCGATGGCCAACCGCGATCTCGGCGTGCTCGACGCCATAGTCGCCGATGCCATCATCAGCGGGTGCGACCGCGTCATCGCCGGCGACATGATGGACCAGTTCGTCACCGATTTCATCCAGGGCGGCGCCGGCACCTCGACCAACATGAATGCAAACGAGGTGATTGCGAACCTCGCGCTGGAATCGCTGGGGTACAAGAAGGGCGACTACCAGCAGGTCAGTCCGAACGATCACGTCAATTACGGCCAGTCGACCAACGACACCTATCCGACCGCGCTTCGCCTTGCGCTGATCCTGCGGCTCGACAGCTACATCACCGCGCTGCGCCAGTTGCAGGATGCGTTTTTCGCCAAGGGCCGGGAGTTCGAGCACGTGCTGAAGATGGGCCGCACCCATCTGCAGGATGCGGTGCCGATGTCGCTCGGCGCCGAATTCCGCGGCTGGGGCACCACCATCGGCGAGGAGGTCGATCGCATCTACGAGACGCGCAGCCTTCTGCGCGAGATCAATCTCGGCGCCACCGCGATCGGCACGTCTGTCACCGCCGCGCCGGGTTACCCCAAGGTGGCGGTGCGGCACCTGACCACGCTGACCAATGTCGAATTCGTCCTCGCCGGCGATCTCGTCGAGGCTACCTCCGACACCGGCGCGTATGTGCAATTGTCCGGCGTGCTCAAGCGCACCGCGGTCAAGCTCACCAAGATATGCAACGACATCCGTCTGCTCGCCTCGGGGCCACGTTGCGGCTTCAACGAGATCAATCTGCCGCAGTTGCAGCCGGGATCCTCGATCATGCCTGGCAAGGTCAACCCGGTGATCCCTGAAGTCGTCAACCAGGCCAGTTTTCTCGTGATCGGGCTCGATACCACGGTGACGCTGGCGGCTTCCGCCGGCCAGCTTCAGCTCAACGTCATGGAGCCGGTGATCTCGTTCGCGCTGTTCTTCTCGATCCGCACCATGGAGCGCGCCGTCAACAGCCTGCGCGAGAACTGCGTCGTCGGCATCACGCCGAACCAGGAGCACACCCGCAACATGGTGCTGAATTCGCTTGGCATCGTCACCGTGATGAAGCCGCTGCTCGGCTACAAGAAATGCGCCGAGATCGCGCGCGAAGGCTACGTGACCGGCAAGACGCTGCACCAGATCGTGGTGCTCGAGCAGAAATTGCTGACCCCGGCGCAATGGGACGAGATGTTCTCGTTCGAGCGGCTGATCAATCCCGATCTCCTGCAATGACGCTGCGAATTCCGCTGGCCGAAACAGCTGCCGGAAATTGTTGCTGTAAAGGGCGCTGCGCGGACGAAATGGTCTCCATGCGGCGCCGTCATTGCCAGCGTGAAAACGCAATACTTGACAGTGGAAAGATAGCCTTGTTGGTATGACGCGCGGCATTCAAATCGCCGCCAATGAAGGATTGTCGCTCAATGTCCATGCCCAGCCTGTTCAAGGGCCGCCTGTCGATCCCGGTGATCGGCTCGCCACTGTTTATCATTTCCGTGCCCGATCTCGTGATTGCGCAGTGCAAGGCCGGCGTGGTCGGCTCGTTTCCGGCGCTGAACGCACGGCCCGCCGCGCTGCTCGACGAATGGATTGCGTGCATCAAGGAAGAACTGGCTGCCTGGGACAAGGCCCATCCGGACCGGCTGTCGGCGCCGTTCGCGGTCAACCAGATCGTGCATAAATCGAACAACCGGCTCGATCACGATCTGGCGGTCTGCGAGAAGCACAAGGTGCCGATGCTGATCACCTCGCTCGGCGCGCGCGAGGACCTGAACCAGGCGGCGCATAATTGGGGCGGCATCGTCTTCCACGACGTCATTAACCAGAAATTCGCGCACAAGGCGGTCGAGAAGGGCGCCGACGGTCTCATCCTGGTTGCGGCCGGCGCCGGCGGCCACGCCGGCACCATCTCGCCGCTGGCTTTCGTCGCGGAAACCCGCGCCTGGTATGACGGCCCGATCGCGCTGTCGGGTGCGATCGCCAACGGCCGCGCCATCCGCGCCGCCCGCGTGCTCGGCGCCGACTTCGCCTATATCGGCAGCGCCTTCATCGCCACCAAGGAAGCCAATGCAGTCGAGGGCTACAAGGAGATGATCACGACGTCGTCGGCGGAGGACATCGTCTATTCAAATCTTTTTACCGGCGTGCACGGCAATTATCTGAAGCCCTCTATCGTCAACGCGGGCCTCAATCCCGACGATCTGCCGACCTCCGATCCCACCAAGATGAGCTTCGGCACCGATGCTTCCGGCGAGCGTTCCAAGCCGAAGGCCTGGAAGGAGATTTGGGGCAGCGGCCAGGGCATCGGCGGCATCGACCAGGTCCTGCCCGCCGCCGAGCTGATCGCGCGCTTCAAGAAGGAATACGAGGAAGCCGTCGACCCCGCACTGGCATAGGCTATTTCGACCGATACGCCGCTCTCGGAATGCGTCATGCCCGGGATTGTCCCGGGCATCCACGTCTTAGGACTTGCGCGCAAGAAAGGTCGTGGATGGCCGGGACAAGCCCGGCCATGACGGCGCGTGTTGTGGCGCGTAACGCGTCCCTTGTGCAGAAAAAGAAATGCCCGGGACCTGCCCGGGCATTTTTGTTTGAAGCAGCGCCTCGCGCTATTCCAGCTCGATCGCCTGGTACTTGCCCTTTTCGTCGATCGCGGTGCCCCAGATCTTGTGCGAGGCCTGGTGCTCGGCGCGGCCGTAGCCAAGCTTGGTGCCGAGGCCGAGATCAAGCTCGCGCATCGCCTCCAGCGTGTCGACCAGCTTCTCGGTGTCGAACTGCGGGCCGGCCTTCCTGATGCCCTGGATCAGGACGCTCGCGGCGACATAGCCTTCCAGCGAGACGTAGTCCGGCGCCTCGCCCGGGAAGTATTTCGCGAGCGCGTTCTTGTACTCCAGCACGATGCTGGAATACCCGGAGACCGCCGGCACCACCTGGGTGACGATGACGCCGGTGGCAAAGCGCGGCCCGAGCAGCATCAATTCGTCGGCCAGCGCCGTGGAGCCGACGAACGACACGTTGGTGTAGGTGAGGCCAGGGATCAGGTCCTTTGTCTTCTCGATGAACTTGGCGCAGGCGCGGTAGGTGCCGACCATGACGACCGCCTTGATCGGCGTCTTCTGCGCCTTCAGCAGATTGACCGCCTCGTCGACCTCGACGGTGTTGCGCTTGTAGCCGAGCCGCAGAATGCCGGCGTCGCTGACGCCCATCGCGCGGAAGGCTTTCGCAACGCCCTGGAAGCCGGCATCGCCGTACGAATCCTGCTGGGCGAACACCGCGATCTGCTTCGGCGAGATCTTGCGCATCTTGACCAGATAGCGAACCGCCGCGTCGGTTTCCTCGACATAGCTGGCACGGTAGTTGAACACGTAGCGATCCGGCGGATCGTTGCGCAGCACGTTGGCGCCGGTGAAGGCCCCGAAGAACAGCATGCGGCGCTCGAGCGAATAGGGGACCGCAACGACCGCGGTGGGCGTGCCGACATTGCCGATGATGCCGAACACCTGGTCCTTTTCGTAGAGCTGTTTCATGGCATCGGCGGTGCGTGCCGGCTCATAGCCGTCGTCGGCGGCGAAGAGCTTCAGCATGCGGCCGTCGACGCCGCCGGCTTCGTTGACGCGGTTGAATGCCGTCTCGATGCCAAGCTTCATCTGGCGCCCGAGTTCGCGCGCGGAGCCGGAGAACGGCGCGGCGATGCCGAAGCGGATTTCGCGATCGGTAATGCCGCGAACCACCGGCGGCGGGAAGGTCGCGCCCGGCGCCGGTCCCGGCGTGGTGGCGGCAAGCGCCGGCCCCGGCAGGGGAGCGGCGATCGCAGGAGCGGCGGCGGGCGCGGGAGCCGGTGCTGGCGCCGGTGCGGCGTTCGCGGAGCCGGGCCCGATCACCGCCGACAGGCTGGGGCCGGAGACGGAGCGCTCGAGGTCGGCGAGCTGGCGATCGGCCGCCCGGCAATCGGTCCTGCCGACGGCAACCGCCGTGCGTCCCTCGGTGACGCCGCGGTCGAGCGCCTGCGTCAGGTCGTTGCGCTCGGTCTCGTTGGCGGAAGCTTCCCGGATCACGGCGGTGAACTTGTCGACCACCACCTGCACGCGCGGCCTTGCGATGTCCTTGCAGGTCAGCGCGGAGCCGACCACCGCGCCGACGCGGCCGGCGAGATCGCGCAGCACGTCGAACTTGTCTCCGGGTGCGGCGCCGGCCGGGCCGGCGATGAGGACGCCGAACAGGAGCGCGGCGCGGAACGGGGAACTGCACTTCCAATGCTTCATGGGCTGCATCAGGCGTTGGGGCATTTTCATCTTTTCCCCCTTTCGGGTCGTGCGTGGTTCAATGTTCGATTGATGATGATCACCGGGATCAGCGTGGTTCGCCTTCTGCCGCCGGCTTCTGCTGCCACTGCATGAACTGCTTCAGTAGTACTTCCGATTCCGCGTGACTGACCGCCTGGCCGCTCTCCGCAGTCGTCATGACCGACGGCGGCGGTGCCGGCTCCGCCTCCGCCTCGCGGATCCGGACAACGGGCTCTGACTTCGAGATCGCAGCCTTCATCGAGTCGATCAGTTCGGCGGCGGACGGCTCGCTGCTCGGCCGCTCGCGCAACGAGGGGATCACGATGACGAACAGCAGCGCGACAAAGGCGGCCGCGCCCACCGCGGCCGCGAAGCGCCCGACGACCCCGAGCAGGCCGCGCTCCATCTCCGGCGGCGCCTCCATGGCTTCGGGATCAAGCGGATGCCGCAGGGAGTCGCGGACCGCGTTTTCAAGCTGCCCGTCAAGTGTCGTGTCCGTGATCGACGTTGCCGGCGGCCGGAACGGGCGCGTCGTCTCGCCGAGCTTGGGCAACCGCGACGCATCCAGATCGCGCGGCACGCGCGGGGCGTAATAAGCCGGGTCGTTGGGGCTCAAAGGAGCTTTTGGGTCGATTGTTTCACTCATACGCTACTCCTTTGACGCGTGACTCTTACTCTTTCATCGAGCGGGTAGATAAAATTCTCGACGGCCAGTCTCGCGCGAGCGCGACCTGTCGACGTCCTGATCGATCGGAAAACCGCTAACAAAAAAGTTGAATCAAAAAGTCGCGGGCGATGGCGGCACCGCCCGAAAGAAGTGGTCTTCAGGTCCGGGACATGCCCCGCGACCGCAGCGGCCCCGCTGCTCTCCATTGCCCATCCCCTGGCAACATTCCCCGCGCGTGTGTGCGACGGGGAAGTTTGCCGGCCTGCAAGCCGGCCTCTCCAAACTGTGATGGAACATGTCGTGGACATTAATGTGCCCAGATCGCGGCAAATTCGCGTTGAGTTGGGCCCGCTCGGCAACTTCTGGAATCTTGCACGGCAGCGCGCCGGATCCGTTTCGGCCGGGAAATTGGGGCAATCGACGTCGAATCCCGTCGTTTTGCGGAGAAACAAAGGCCCTTGAGATGCCCAATTGCCGCCACACGGCATTAAACCTTCGTTAACCATGCCGATCGATTGGTAAGCAATCCATTAACGAAGGTTGGGTTGAGCCATGGACGCTGATGTTGAGCCTACCCGCCAGCTGGTTCGTCTGCGAGGCCGCTCCTACCTCGCTTTCGTGTTCTCCCCGGTCGTGCCGATCATGGAATGGCTGGAGGAGATCGACGCCACGCTGACCCGCTCGCCGGGCTTCTTCGTCGGCAAGCCCGTGGTGCTCGACCTCTCCACCGTCGATCTTTCCGGGTCGGCCATTACCCACCTCGTGATGAGCCTCGAGAAGCGCAGCATCCGCGTACTCGGCATCGAGGGCTGCGAGGCCGCGCGGCTCACCGGCAACATGCCACCGCTGCTGACCGGCGGACGCCACGCGCCGGTGCAGGTCGAGGAGGAAAAGCCCGAGGTCAAGCCGCCGTCGACCTCGCTGCTGCTCGACACCCCCGTGCGCTCCGGCCAGTCGATCGTCTTCCCCGACGGCGACGTCACCGTGGTCGGCTCGGTCGCCTCCGGTGCGGAGATCGTCGCCGGCGGCTCGATCCATGTCTATGGCACGCTGCGCGGCCGCGCGATGGCCGGCGTCAACGGCAATTCCTCGGCGCGGATCTACTGCCACAAGATGGAAGCCGAGCTGCTCGCGATCGACGGCTATTACCAGACCGCCGAAGAAATTCCCGACGCGTTGCGTAACCGGCCCGTGCAGGCGCTGCTCGACGGCAATGTCATGCGGGTCACCCCGCTTAGTTAGGTAGCTCAATTGAACAGTATGGAGGATTTTAGGATGGCCAAGGTTCTGGTTGTGACGTCAGGCAAGGGCGGGGTGGGCAAGACCACCACGACGGCCGCCGTTGGGGCGGCGCTGGCGCAAAGCGGCAAGAAGGTCGTCGTCGTCGATTTCGATGTCGGTCTGCGCAATCTCGATCTCGTCATGGGCGCCGAGCGGCGCGTCGTGTTCGATCTGATCAACGTCGTGCAGGGCGTCGCCAAGCTTCCGCAGGCGCTCATTCGCGACAAGCGGCTGGAGAACCTCCATCTGCTGCCGGCCTCGCAGACCCGCGACAAGGACGCGCTGACCGAGGAAGGGATCGGCCGCGTCATCGCCGAGCTGCGCGAGACTTTCGACTGGATCGTCTGCGACAGCCCCGCCGGCATCGAGCGCGGCGCCACGCTGGCGATGCGCTTCGCCGACGAGGCCATCATCGTCACCAATCCCGAAGTGTCGTCGGTGCGCGATTCCGACCGCATCATCGGCATGCTCGACTCCAAGACCGCCAGGGCCGAGAGGGGCGAGCGGGTGGAGAAGCATGTCCTGATCACCCGCTATGATGCCGTCCGCGCCGCGCGCGGCGAGATGCTGTCGATCGAGGACGTGCTGGAGATACTGGCTTCGCCCCTGCTCGGCATCGTCCCGGAAAGCCAGGACGTGCTGCGCGCCTCCAATGTCGGCTCGCCCGTCACCCTCAACAATCCCGCCAGCCCGCCGGCGCGCGCCTATCTCGATGCCACGCGACGCCTGCTCGGGGAGACCGTCGAAATGACCGTGCCGGCCGACAAGGTCGGCCTCATGAACCGCCTGCTGGGACGGAGGGCTGCATGAGCGTGAAATTCTTGCGGCTGTTCACTCGCCCCGACCCTCCGCCGGCGACGGCCCCAGTGGCGCGTGAGCGCTTGCAGATACTGCTGGCGCATGAGCGCGGATTGCTCGGGCAGCAGCCTGATCTGCTGTCCAAGCTGCGGGAGGAGATCCTCGCTGCGGTATCGCGCCATGTTGCGCTCGATCCCGACAAGGTTATTGTCCGGATGGATCGGGGAAAGGACGTCTCGACTCTCGAGGTCGATATCGAGCTCCCCAACGGGCTCGAACTGCCGCTCGCGGCCGCGGGTTGAGCCGAACCCGCCTCGCCGCGAAGATGTAGTCCTTTCGATGGAAGCCATTTTTCGCGTCGACGGCGCCAATGTCGTCACCAGCCCCCATGCCGCCGGCCCCTGGGATCCGAACATGCAGCACGGCGGCGCGCCATCCTCGCTGGCGGTGTGGGCCGCCGAGCAGGTCCCGACCGCGGCGCCGATGCAGATAGCCCGCGCCACCATTGACCTGATGCGCCCGGTGCCGGTGGCGCCGCTCACGATCGAAACCGAGGTGCTGCGCGAGGGCCGCAAGATCCAGCTTTGCGCCGTCAGGCTCTATGCGAACGGCGTGCTCACCGTCGGCGCTACCGTATTGAAAATCAGGAAACAGGTTCAGCCGCTGCCCGACGACGTCGTCGAGCCGCCGCTGGATGTCGCGAGCCCCGAGCAATCGCGCCCCGAGCCGCAGAACTCGCCGTTCGGGCTGGGCGTGAGCATCCGCGCCGCGCGCGGCCGTTTCGGCGGCATTGGGCCCGGCGCGATCTGGTACCGCGCCGACCGGCCGATCGTCGAAGGCGCGGCGATATCGGCGGCGATGCGCGCGGCGGCCGCCTCCGATTTCTGCAACGCCTCGAGCGCGCTCGACTGGCACAAATGGACCTTCCTCAACGCCGACCTCACCGTCAGCATGGCGCGCGAGCCGGTCGGCGACTGGGTGCTGCTGGATGCCGTCACCTGGATCGGCCCCGACGGCGCAGGGCTGGCCTCGGCGCGGCTCGCCGACACCAAAGGCTATTTCGGTCGCTGCACGCAGACGCTCGTCATCGAGAAACGGCGCTGAGTTCCGGCTTCTTCGCCGCGCTTGATTGCTCGACCAGAGCCGCAGCGACATCGCCTGCCGTCTCGACATAGGCAGCGTCGCGGTGGATCAGCATCACGGTGGCTGCGCCATCGAGCAGGATCACGATCTGCCGCGCGATCTTGCCCGCATCGCGCACGCCATCGCGCGCGAGCGTGTCGGCCATCCACGCCTCGAACTTCTTCTTGTGCGCGGCGCCGGCCTTGATCGCGGGATGTCCGGGTGTCGAGGCGAGTTCGGCAATGGTGCGAAGGAAGCCGCAGCCGCGCCAGTGCGGGGTGTCGGCTGACTTGCCGAACGAGCGAAACAGGCCGCGCACCTTGTCCACGGTCGAGCCCTTGGTCTCGGCGAACCAGCGCTCGTAATAGGCCAGCGTCGGCTGGTCGCGCGAGGCGAGATAGGCCGCGATCAGCTCGTCCTTGGTCTGGAAGTGATAATACAGCGTCTTCTTGGTGACGCCGGCCTTCTCGGCCACGGCATCGACGCTCGTGGCGCGCAGCCCCTCGCTGTAGAACAGCCTGGTCGCGGCCTGGATGATGCGGTCGCGGGTCGGATTTCCGTTCGGCGGCATGGCCGCGGTGTATACTGGCTAGTGAGTATACGCAAACGGCGCGATCCCTTAAAGCCGCCTCCATGTGGTTCGCTACGGAGGTTTGCTATGTCCGACCTGGTGCTGATGGATGTGCGCGAGCGCATCGCCGTGCTCACGCTCAATCGCCCCGAAAAACTCAACGCGCTGAGCTATGCGCTGATCGATCGCCTGATACACCTGCTCGATAGCATCGAGGACGATGCGGCCATCGGCGCGGTGATCCTGACCGGCGCGGGCAGGGCGTTCTCGGCCGGCGCGGACATCAAGGAGTTTTCCGGCAGCGTGCGGCACGGGCCTGATGCGGCGGTCCGCGCCTTCGTGCGCCGCGGCCAGGCGCTGACCGCGCGAATGGAGGCTTTTCCGAAGCCGGTCATCGCCGCCGTCAATGGTCTTGCCTTCGGTGGCGGCTGCGAGATCACGGAAGCCGTGCACCTCGCCGTGGCCAGCGAAGCTGCCCTGTTCGCCAAGCCGGAGATCGCCATCGGCATTCCCCCGACGTTCGGCGGCACGCAGCGGCTGCCGCGGCTCGCCGGGCGCAAGCGCGCGCTGGAATATCTGCTCACCGGCGACACCTTCTCGCCGCAGCGCGCCTGCGAGCTCGGCCTCGTCAACCAGGTGGTGCCGCCGGACGAACTGATGTCGTCCGCATTCGACCTTGCCGGCCGCATCTTGCGTCATTCGCCGCTCGCGGCCTCGCGCATCCTTTTCGCGGTGACGCGCGGTCTCAACGCGACCATTGCTGAGGGGCTCGCGATCGAAGGCGAACAGTTCGCCCGCATGGTGCCGACCCATGACCTCCGCGAGGCGCTCGATGCGTGGGTCGACCGGCGCAAGCCGGAATATCGGGGGTGCTAGGGAGAGGACGATGAACTTCACCAGTTTCAGCAGGAAGATGCCGCGGCGGAGCCGCAAGGCGGAAAGATGCAGCGCTATCTAGACATGGGCGCAGCGCTGGGATCCCAGTTGAAGGATCTCGACGGCTTGATCTCCATTGAGCGCTTCCAGAGCGTGATGGACCCGGACAAACTCGTCGCGCTTTCGTTCTGGCGCGATGAGGCCTCCGTCGACGCCTGGCGCAACCGCCCGCCGCATCGCGCCATCCAGTTGGCAAGCCGCGATGAGGTCTTCCGCGACTATCGGCTTCGCGTCGCGGCCGTGATCAGGGACTACGGCAAATTCAGCCACGCAGAGGCGCCGGCGGACAGCCGGGACCAACTCGGCAACGGCACCTAGTTCGCCACGAACCACCATTCCTTGTCGTATCGCACGAGCTGCTTCGGCGGCGTGTCGGCGAATTCGAAGAACTTTTTCGGATCGCTGTTCGGCGGCACGCGCAGGAAGCCGGTGAAATAGTGCTTAAGCCCGCGCGAGGTCAGGAACAGCACGTAGACGCCGTCATCGACGTCCTCGATGACGATTTCGCCGCCCGCCGAGACGTGCGCGTCCCGGCGGGGCAGCGCGATCAGGTTCTTGTTGTAATCGACATTGGGTTCCAACTCGCCGCTGTCGACCCGCTCGACGATCTTCTCCCGGTCGGCGCGGTAGCGCCAGAAGTTGTGGCTGAGATAGATCTGCTGCAGCGGCGCGTATTGCAGCGCCAGCAGCGTAGCCGCGCAGATCGCAAAAGGCAGGGCGAACCTGGCGCCATCCTTGCGGAAGCGCGGCAGCTGCGAGGCCGACCAGACCAGGCATGCGACGAACAATAGCGCCGCCAGCGGCACGATGACCATCGCCACCAGCGCCGAGGAAAAATCCCCCATCGACAGTTCGAACGTGGCGAGCGACAGCGTGACCAGCGAGACGATCACGGCCGCGATCACGCCGGCACGCACCGAAGGCCGCGCTGCGGCTGCGCCGACCGCTTCTCCGCTTGCCTCTGTTCCTGCCATTCGCGCGGCGTGAGTTCCCGTCGGCGCCTTTAACGCGCCATTAACCATACCTGGCCCAAACATTAGTCCGGGATGACGGCCTGCCGCCACTTCGAGGTCGGGGCCGCAACAGGGTTGGCTGCCATGGATATGGAAGCGATCTGGCCAAGGACGCAGGCGACGATCGAGGAAATCCGCTGGCGGGTGGGCAATGCCCTGGCCCGCCATCCGCTCTGCCGCAATGTCAAATTCGAGATCATTTCCATGCCCCGCACCCTGCGGAGCAACTGGACGGTCAGCCTGAAATCGGTGCCCCCGGACGCCCTGTTCGAGGCCCATGAGATCGTCGCCGACATCCAGCAGGCCTACGAATTGGCAGCAGCGGCCTGATTCCGGGCGATTTCGAGGTGTTTTGGGGGAGTTTTTTCCTGTTTACCAAATCTTTGCACAGCTCCGTTAAGCCTTAATTCACCCTCACTTTTTTGGGAATTGCGACGGGCGATTGGCGGAAATGGAGACCTTCTTGACCCGGGCCATCACGATTGTTGCGCTGACCTGCATTCTGGTCGTGGGCGCAGCCGCCACCTCCATCATCGGCCGGGACAGTGTGCCGTCCGCCAGCGCCGACTACACCGCGCCGGTCGAGTCCGGAAATCCTGTGTCAAACAAGCAGGCCAAGGCGGACAAGCTCGCGGTCGTTGCGCTCGCCACCGCCGCGATCGCCACCGCCGCGATCGACCCGCAGGCCCAGGCGGAAGCCGCCCCGCAGCTTTCCGAGCCGCTGCGCCAGGCCTATGCCGCCGCTGCGCCTGCCGACATCGCCGTGCCGAACGTCACCGCAGCTCCTGCTGCGCCGAAGCAAAAGCCGGTCGCGGCCAAGCCGCCGGTGCAGACGAAGTACACGCTGCTGTCGGACGTGCAGATCGCCGGCATCAAGGAGCGGCTGAGGCTGACGCCCGACCAGGAGTCATACTGGCCTGGCGTCGAGAAGGCGCTGCGCGCCATCGCCCGCAAGATGCACTCGACCAAGCAGGCCGATCCGGCCTCCGGCGCGCCGCCGATCGATCCGGACTCCGAGGAGGTGGCGCAGTTGAAGTCGGCGGCGATGCCGCTGCTATTCCAACTGCGTGAAGACCAGAAGCGGGAAGTGCGCGCGCTCGCCCGCATCATCGGCCTGGAACGCGTCGCCTCGATGATCTGAGGCGCATGATCCCGAAAAGTGGGAACCGGTTTTCGGCAACATCATGCGCAGAATAGAATAAGCGCGCGGCGCGAACATGAGGTGCGTCACGAGCGCAGCGAGCCGCGAACGCTGTTCGGCCGCGAGGAGCCTTTGGGACAGGGCGACTGACGCTGTTTGACGATTAGCTGCGTTAGCGGGAGTTTGGGTTCCCGCGCGCTCGTGGCAGGTGCGACGACGGCGCCCGCTTGGCCTGCAGCTTCGCGAATTAAGTTGCGCCAATAAAAATTCCGTACCTAAGATGCCGCCGGGCAGGGTCGCCTTGTTGTCAGGGAGGGCCGAACATGTTGAGCGCGAGCGGGGCTTACTATTCTCCCGAAATCATCCAGTTGATGAAAGGCGTTCTCGAGGAGGCCGCGGCGTCGCTTCCTGAAGCCAAACGAACTTCTGCGATCAAGGCCGAGATGGCCTGCTGCATCCTGGCTGCGGCCGGCAAGGGCGAGCGAAATCCGGATGTGCTGCGGAAGCTTGCCGTCGGCAGCCTTGTTGAATGTTCACATTATTCTCACGAGATGTCACCGCAACGACGCGCGGTGTGAACCAGCTCGCCGCATGGTGCGTACCGCCTCGCGATGTTGTTCGCTTCACGGCATTCGTGTGTCGAAGCAAGCTTCAGCGCAATGCCACAGAATGGAAACGGCGTGCCGGCAGCCGTCATTCGATCCAATTTGTGACGCTATATTGCTTTGATCATTGCTTAGGATCGACGGGTGCAGTGAAAGCAGAACTGCTCGAGAGCAGGCACAGCTGGCGCTATGGCCGCTCTCCTGCGGAGGCAACTCGGATGTGTACGAGTAACTCGAATGTCGATGGTGTTGGCAAGGCTGATCACGGCGATACCCTTGGTGCTGAGCGGAGCTGTGCATGCTCAATCGACCGGCAACCTGTCTCCTTCATTGGAGACGTGCTCTGAATCGGCGCGCCGCGAGGATTTGGTTTGCAGAGGGCTGAATGATCCGCAACAGCGTCTGAATTGTTTCAACAGGGTCAGCGCGGCCCAACTGGCATGTTTGGACCGCACGCAAACCGAAGCGCGGGCACCCTCGCAAGAGCCTTCCGGCACGGCTTCTCCGTCGCCGACCTCGAACGCGGCGCCGGATGTTAAATCCGGCAGCGTCTCGTCGGGAGCTATAGCGAAGAGTAACCCCGGCGCTGCAGCAGAAAAGCCCCTAGACGAGCAAGCCGCCAAACCTGCTCGACCCGCCGAAGCAAAGGAAAATGTCATTCGGGAGCAGAAATCGGTTGCCGCTCAGCCTGATGAACGGCCTGCCGAGCCTGCCTCGACGGCCTCGCTGCCGAGACCTCCCAAAACTGCCAACCGCAAAGGCGCGTTGCTTTGCATGACCTTTCGGACCTACGACGCAACAACAGGAACTTACCGGGCCTACGACGGACGTGTTCGTGAATGCGGCCGGGTCGAGGGAAAACTGGTGGTAAAGTAGTCGGGCACAGGGGTCGAACCGAAACCTTCGGAGAGTTGCAACAAAGAAGCCGCCAGCGCCCGTTAGCCCGACGGCTCCAGTCTGCTTGGCATCGGGAGGAGAAATGCCAAGATCCCCATGCGTACCGCCGTTACCTTGTTCGCGGCCATGCCAGCCTTGTTTAGCCCAGCCGGCTTGATTCGCTTGTGATTCAAATGACACAACGCGGGTATTGCTTTCTGCTGCAACTGCGAAGTTCCGTCTGCAAAATTTCGAGCAGTCCCGCTGATATTTCCTTAATACAGAAATGAGCGAGCCAGCCCGCGCCCCCGGGAGGGGCGCTTCCATGCTCGTGCCTTAGCTCTGCTCAGCCAGCGACTGCGCGGCGGCGACGGCGGCCTTGAAGCCGGCTTCGGGATCGGCGGTCAGGAGCGACGGTTGGAAGCGGAGTTCGTCGATGTCGGTGACGCCGGCCTGGTTGAGCCAGGAGCGCAGATATGTGGAGTGATGATCGATGCCGAACGCAGGCGACGGCATCGACGGAGCATAAGCTCCGCTGGTCAGCGCCAGCACCGCCTTCTTGTTCTTGAGCAGACCGAAATATCCAGTCTTCGGATCGAGACCCCACAGGTAGCCGGGCTGATGGATCACGTCGATGTACTGCTTGAGGCGGTACGGAATGCCGCCGTTCCACATCGGGACCGCGATCAGATACCGGTCCGCGGCGACGAAGCGGTTCGCGACCGCGACGATCTCGTCCCAGGCGGTCTTGTTCGCTCCGCCGTCCGATTGACCGGACATGACGGCCATCTTGGCTGCGACCTTGTCGCCGTCGAAATCGGGAATGCGCTCCTTGGCAAGGTCGAGCGTGTCGACTTCGAGGTCGGGACCACGCGCGCGCAGCGCCTGTAGGTACGCATCGGCGAGAGCCGAGCTCTTCGAGTCCGCTCCGCGGGGCGAAGCCTTGATGTAGAGCAGCTTGGTCATGGTCTTTCTCCTTGTTGTCTGGGCGTGCGTCCGCCCGTAGCGTGAACCGGCCCGTCCGGATCGCGCTTGGGTCTACGGGGTAGTGGTAGGTAGGAACGGGACCGGCCGGTTCGGCCAGTCGCGCAGGATGATCTAGGGCGGGATGACTTCTCTTCGAAACGTCATCCCGCTCTCTCTTGTTTGAGCAGGGTTTTTTCGGAAAACCGGTGCCCGCTTTTCGGGATCATGCTCTCTAGGCGGCGCTCACGACCGGGCCCTTCGCGGGGCAGCAGAAGAACGCCTTGATTTCAGCGGCGATCTGCGGCGCGTTTTCGTCGAGAACGAAGTGGCCGGCGTCGAGCCACACGAGTTTGGCTTCGGGCAGATCGTTCAGGTAGGCGCGCGCGCCAGGCGGAACGAAGAACGGATCGTGCTTGCCCCAGACGATCAGGGTCTTCGGCTTGTGCGCGCGGAAAGCGGCCTGCCATTCAGGGTAGAGACCGATATTGGTCTTGTAGTTCTCGAGCAGGTCGACCTGGTAGTCCTGCGTGCCGGGCCGGTCGAGCAGCGCCTGATCGAGAATCCAGTTGTCGGGATTGATGGCTTCCGGGTTCTTCGCGCCGACCAGCCAGTGGAATTTGGTGCCTTCCAGGCTGACAAAGTCGCGTGCGGGTTTTTCGGTTTCGGGCGTGCGTTGCTCCCACAATGGCAGCAGCACCTTCTTCGGGGCTTCGCCGACGCCTTCCATGTAGGCGTTGGCATTCTGGATGATGAAGCCCTTCACGCGGTCGGGGCGCTGCGTGAACAGCCTGAAGCCGACCGGACCGCCGTAGTCCTGCATGTAGAGAATGTAGGATTTCAGCCCCAGCACCTCGACGAGGCCCGCGACCTGCGCGGCCAGGTTGTCGAAGGTGTAGTCGAAGGCTTCGCGCGAAGGCGCATCCGAATGGCCGAAGCCGACATAGTCGGGGGCGACCAAATGAAAGCGGTCGGCAAGTTGCGGTATCAAGTCGCGAAACATCTGGCTGGAGGTTGGCAGCCCATGGAGCAACAGGATGTTCGGGGCGGCGGGATCGCCGGCTTCCCGGTAGAAGATCTTCCGGCCGTTAACCGTGGCGGTTCGGTGATGAATTGAGCGTATGTTCATGGGATTTCCTTACTCGTGGCGTCTAGCGGTCGATCCGGCCGCCTGCATGGCCCATACTTTGGACTTCCCAAAAATATTCGGTAGCCGCAAAAATCGGGAGGAGCCCTCTCACAAGATGGAAACCCATGGATCGCCTGGAAGCCATGTCGATACTGCTCGCGGCCGTGGAGAGCGGCAGCCTGTCGAAGGTCAGTCGCAACCTGCGGCTTCCACTGGCCACCGTCAGCCGCAAGGTCGCCGAGCTCGAGGCCCACCTAAATGCGGCGTTGTTGATCCGGTCCTCGAAGGGGCTGGAACTGACCCCGGCGGGACGCTCTTACGTCACGGCGGCGAAGTCGATCCTGGAGCAAGTGACCGAGGCCGAGCGCGCCGCATCCGGTGAGTACACGGAGCCAAAGGGCGACCTCGTCGTTACGGCACCGATCATGTTCGGAAGGATGCACGTGCTGCCGACGGTGACGCGCTTCCTCGATGCATATCCCGACGTCTCCGTCGGCCTGGTGATGACCGATCGCGTCGCCCACTTCCTCGAGGACCAAGTCGACGTCGCGCTGCGAATCGGCGCGCTACCTGACAGCACCCTGGTCGCGACCCGCCTGGGCGAGGTCCGCCACGTCATCTGCGCGAGCCCGGACTACCTGTCCGCGAACGGCACTCCGTCGACGCCCGATGATCTGGCGCACCACCGCGTAGTGTCTTTCCAGAGCGTGTCGGTCCTGAGTACGTGGACGTTCAACAGGGACGGAGCCGAGATCGACACGACGTTCCGGTCGCGCCTGAGCGTGAACACGATCGACGCCGCACTCGACGCGGCGGTCTCCGGCGCCGGGCTTGTTCGCGCGGTGTCGTATCAGATTGCCGATCATGTGCGCGCGCGCAGGCTCGCCGTCGTGCTCGAAGACTTCGAACCAAAGCCGCGCCCGGTTCATCTCGTCTACGACGGGCAGAATCGGCTTCCGCTGAAGCTGCGGGCGTTTGTCGATTTCGCCGTACCGCGCATACGCCAGCAACTCGTTGGCGCAGCTTTGTAACGTGCTCGTTCTGACTGGAACGCACCAAGAAATGTTGGTACTTTCTGTCTGGTGCCCCTGGCCGGAATCGAACCAGCACTCCTTGCGGAACTCGATTTTGAGTCGAGCGCGTCTACCAGTTCCGCCACAGGGGCCTCCGGACACGAGCCTGGGGGGCCGGTGGCGCGAAGCCGGCGGAATATAGCGGCAGGCCCGGACCGGTCAACCCGCGCGGAAGTGATTGTGGCGCGCCTCGACAGGAAAAGCCCCGCGCGATACCGCTATGGCGCCAGAGGACCAGGAGACGAATGTGACAGTTGCTGCCACCCATCCGTCACAGCAGGGAATCGCTTCCAGTCCCGCCACGCCCGCGGCCCTTGCGATAGCGGTGATCGCGGCCGCAACGCTGGCCGGCGCCTGGTTCTTCCAGCTCGTGCTCGAGATCAAGCCGTGCCCGCTCTGCCTCGAGCAGCGCTACGCCTACTACCTCGCGCTTCCGCTGGCGGCCTTGCTCGCATTCCTTGCTTCGCGCGGCGCGCCGCGGCATCTGCTGATGGCGGGCTTCGTCGTCCTGCTGGCGGCGACGCTGGCCAACGCCTGGCTCGGCGGCTATCACGCCGGCGTCGAGTGGCAGTTCTGGCCGGGGCCGACAGATTGCAGCGGTCCGCTGGTCGATTTCGGCAAGAGCGGCGGCGTGCTCGACCAGCTCGACAAGGTGAAGGTGGTCCGCTGCGACGAGGTGCAGTGGCGCTTCCTCGGCCTGTCGCTCGCCGGCTACAACGTGCTGATCTCGCTGGCGATGGCCGCGATCGCGTTGTGGGGCTTTGTGGCGTCGGCCAAGCGGGCCTAGCCAATCCTCATGGTGAGGAGGCGCGCAGCGCCGTCTCGAACCATGAGGCCCGCGGCCATCCTTCGAGACGCGCGCGTCGCGCGCTCCTCAGGATGAGGACATCAGTCGTCCACGTCTTCCTGCGGCCGTCCGAACAGATGAACGATGCCCGGCGTCGTGATGCTGACGAAGACGAAGCGCGACAAATGATGCGCACCGACGAAGATCGGATCGATGTGCAACGTCAGCGCCAGCGCCAGCATCGCGTCCATCGCGCCCGGCGCAAACGCCACCACGACGTCGGCGAAGTGCACCTTGGTGGTCATGACGATGATCGCGACGAAGAGCGCCGAAACCATGATCGCGACCGTGAAGGAGCCGAGCCCGGCCACCACATGGCTGCGCAGGGTCGAGAGCCGGATGCGCGCGAAGCGGCTGCCGATCAGCGCGCCGATGCCGACCAGCGCGATGTTGCGGATCCAGGGCGGCAGCCCGCCATCGACCATCCCGGAGCCGTGCAGCACCGCGGAAGCGAGCATCGCGCCGAACATCCAGCTCGCCGGAAACTTTGCGAGGCGCAGAAGCAGTGCCACCGCGACAGAGCCTGCAACCAGCGCAGCGAGCCCCAAGGGCGAAGCGACCTCCGTCGGCAAGGCGGGCGGCGCGGATGCCGCAATGCCGGTGGCCGCCACGATCAGCGGCAGCGCCGCGGTCAGGATGATCACGCGGATGGTCTGCACCACGGCGATGCCGGCGACGTCGGCGCCTTTCTCGGCGGCGAGCAGGGTGATCTGCGACAGCGCGCCGGGGCTTCCGGCCAGCAGCGCCGAGGTCGGATCCCAGCCGTGCACGCGCTGCAGATAGAGACTGGAGCCGAAGGTCGAGAGAAACGTCGCGAGCGCCAGCAGGCCGATGGTGAGCGGATAGTCGCTGACATGCTGGATCAACTGCCGCGACACCAGCGAGCCCAGGGAAATGCCGAGCAGCAGCAGCACGGTCTGCGTCAGCACCGGCGGCAGCGCCATGTGCCGGCCCGCCAGCGCGGCGCCGCCGACAGCGATCATGGCGCCGGAGATCAGGCCGCCCGGCAGATGGGCCATGGAGAACAACAGGCCGCCGGCCGTGCCGATGACGAGCGTCTCCAGCACGCGAAAGGTCTCGGCGCGATCGGGCAGGGCAGGAATCATCGAGGCCGGGATGATGGACACGCCGGCCTTATGGCAAATCGGCACTGCAGCGACAATTGCGCTAATGCGGTGCAGCAATGCGTGCTGGCGCGGATGGCGTTACGCCGCGCGCCAACGTTTCCCGGCGGCGATGAATATTCGTCCGCGGTCGATCATGAGCTTGTGCTGTGAAATTTTCGCCCGCACATCGATCTATTTACTCCGAATTAAATACTATCATACGTACAAATACCCGAATAAAATTCAATATGTTCTTTTATCGTTCACACGCTTTCCCGCGTTTCACCGGTTTACTGAACGTCAGATGAACAGCGCGGCCCTGCGGGGAAATTATATTTTTGGCCTGCAGATACGCAGTGCGTTGTCGCAACCTGCGGTCGCGCTACGATGCGGGCCTCCAACAATTCCCAGGGGAGAACGAAATGAACATCCGCACCAAACTGCTTTGCGCCGCGGCGCTTGCGGGCTTTGCCTTCACTGCCGCCTCGCCGGCGCAGGCGCTGACCTCGCAGGAATGCAGCGCGAAATACCAGGCCGCCAAGAAGGACGGCACGCTCAACGGCCAGAAATGGAACGATTTCCGCAAGGCTCAATGCGGCGCCGACGCGACGCCAGCCCCGACCGCGGCTGCGCCCGCAACGGCTGCGCCCGCACCGGCTGCGCCCAACGCGACGACCAAGCAGGCCAAGAAGGAAGCTGCACCCGCGGCTGCGCCTGCCATGCCGGCTGGTCCGGCGATATTCCCCACCGCCGTCGATCCGAAATATTCCAAGGAGACCGAAGGCAAGGCGCGCATGCACACCTGCGTCGATCAGTACAACGCCAACAAGGCCACCAATGCCAATGGCGGTCTGAAGTGGATCCAGAAGGGCGGCGGCTATTACAGTGAATGCAGCAAGAAGCTGAAGGGCGCGGCGTAAGCAGCCTTGTTACGGACACGCGGCCGGCTCTCGCCCGCCGCGTGTCATTTTTCGTCCTCGACCAGCTTGCCGGCCGACTTTGCCACCAGCTGCGCACGCCGCCGCTGGCCTCTCTCGAGGAACAACAGGCTCTGGCCGAAGATGAAACTGTAGAACAGGAACGCCTGCGCGTCGGCTTCTTCTGCTGCAAGCCCCGTAGCGCGATAGAGCTGGCCGACGTTCTTCAGCCGCGCGGCATCGACGCCGGCAACCGCCATTGCGGCTTTCTCGTCGGTGCGGGCCCATTGCCGGATCGCGAGCTCGATCGCCATCGCGTCGGTGTTCATGCGCTCGGAATAGAGCTTGATCAGCGCGCGCAGCCGCTCCCGCGCGGTGACGCCGTCAAGACTGGTCTGCGCTTCGATCGCGGCGATGCGCCCGGCGCTCCAGCTCGCCAGCATGGCCTCCAGGAGCGCCGCGCGGTCGCGGAAGCGACGGTAGAAACCGCCCTTGGTGACGCCGAGATTCTTGGCCAGCACCTCGACCCGCACGCCTTCGATGCCGGAGCGCGCCAGCTCGGCGAAGCCTGCCTCGGTCCAGACCTCGGCCCTGGCATCATTGATGGCGACGATGCTCAAACGGCGAATCTCCCGGTTGCGATACGGTGCCGTATTGCTAACCCGCCGGCTGCCTGATACGCTACCGTATCAGCAGATCGAAAGCAGGACAATTTCGATGGAGGAAGCGACCTATCGCGGCACGGTCTATCCGTGGCAGTGCGACCATGTCGGGCACATGAACATCATGTGGTACGTCGGCAAGTTCGACGAAGCTACCTGGAACATGTTCGCAAGACTCGGCCTGACGCCGAGCTATCTGCGGCAGTCCGGACGCGGCATGGCCGCCGTGAAGCAGAACATCGCCTACAAGCGCGAGCTTCTGGCCGGAGACATCGTCGAGATCCGCAGCAGGCTGCTGGAGCTGCGCGAAAAATCGATCCGCTTCGTGCACGAGATGCGCAATGCCGAAACCGGCGAGATTGCCGCGACCTGCGAGCTGACCGGCGTGCACATGGATCGCAGCTTGCGCAAATCCGCGCCGTTCGAGGATGCGATCCGCAGCATCGCTGCAAAGCATCTGGCGCCCGAATCCGTGGTGGCCTGAGGAAAATCATGCCGCGCTTCGAACCAAAAAATCCGGATTTTCGCCGCATCGCGACGGAGACGTTCAGTCGCCAGCAGGCGATGCGCACGCTCGGTTTTGCCATCGCCCGGATGGAGCCGGGCGAGGTTGATCTCGCGATGGACTATTCGCCCGCTCTGACCCAGCAGAACGGCTTCGTGCATGCCGGAATCATCACCGCCGGCCTCGACACCGCCTGCGGCATGGCCGCCTTCACGCTGATGCCGGCGGGCTCGGACATCCTCACCGTCGAGTTCAAGACCAATCTGCTGGCGCCGGCGAGCGGTGTGCGCTTCATCTTCCGCGGCGAGGTGATCAAGTCCGGCCGCACCCTGACCATCAGCGAGGGGCGAGCCTACGCGCTGCGCGATGGCGGCGAGCACCTGATCGCGACCATGACGGGAACGCTGATGGCGATGGAGCGGAGGGAGGCGCCTGTCCTGGCTCCGGCCTGACGGCGGCGGCACTGCCGCGGTAGCCGCGCTGCAGCGCAGCGTTGTGCCACGGCCATGGCGACGTCAGGAAAATTCTTCTAGGCTCGCCTCGTGCAAACGAGTCTTCCAACTTGATCTTCTCCATCACGCAGGGCGTGCTCGGGCTGGCCTCGGGCGCGCTGGTCGGCTTTTCGCTGGGCCTGATCGGCGGCGGCGGCTCGATCCTGGCGGTGCCGCTGATGGTCTATGTGGTCGGCGTCGCCGAGCCGCATGTCGCGATCGGCACCAGCGCGATTGCGGTGGCGGCCAATGCGGCAATCAATTTGTCCAACCACGCCCGCGGCGGCACGGTGGTGTGGTCCTGCGCGCTGCCGTTCGCGGTTGCTGGCGTCATCGGCGCCTTCGTCGGCTCGCTGCTTGGCAAGATGGTCGACGGCCACAAGCTGCTGGCGTTGTTTGCGCTGGTGATGCTCGTCATCGCCGCGCTGATGCTGAAAAACCGCGCGCGGGTCGGCGTGCCCAATGTGAAGATGAACAGGTCCAACTTGCCCGCGATCGTGGGGCTCGGTCTTCTCACGGGTACGGCGTCCGGATTCTTCGGCATCGGCGGCGGCTTCCTGATCGTGCCGGCCCTGATGCTGGCGACGGGCATGCCGATCATGAATGCGGTTTCGTCTTCGCTGGTGGCGGTGACCGCGTTCGGCACCACCACGGCGGCGAGCTACGCCTGGTCGGGGCTGGTGTCATGGCAACTGGCGGCGCTGTTCGTGGCTGGCGGTATCGCTGGCGGGTTGATCGGCACGCGCTCGGCCAAATCGCTCGCCGAGCGGCGCGGCGCGCTGAATGTCGTATTTGCCATCGTCATTATTGCAGTCGCGATTTATATGCTGGTGCGTAACTTGTCCCTATCTTGGGCGTAGAACAGGTCAGCATGACCGCGAGGCCGGATATGACCGATTTGAATAACAAGGCCGGAGGCAGCCCGGCACACACCCGCCGCAAGGTGCTTGGCCTGTTGGGCGCGGGCGTCGCGGCACTCGGCCTCGCGCCGCGTGCGGTGCTCGCCCACGATGATCACGAGGACAAGGTGCTCACCGAGGCGCTGGTGCTGCGTGACCCTGACGTGCCTGCCATCGGTAACCCCGGCGGCGACATCAGTATCGTCGAATGGTACGACTACAACTGCCCCTACTGCCGCAAGGTCGCGCCCGAGCTGCGCCAGGTGGTGGAAGATGACGGCAAGGTTCGGCTGGTCTTGAAGGATTGGCCGATCCTCGGTGAGGTGTCGAAAATCTCGGCGCGGCTGGTGCTGGCGGCGAAGTATCAGGAAAAATTTCTGCCGGCGCATGAAGCGCTGATCGGCGTCAGCTCGCGGCTGACCGAGCCGCGCGTGCGCGAACTGCTCGCCGCCGCCGGCGTCGACATGAACCGACTGAACAAGGATCTCGATGCCAATGCCAAGGCGATCGACACGGTGCTGGCGCGCAACAACGAACAGGCGCTCGCCTTCGGGTTCCGCGGTACGCCGGCGTTCATTGTCGGCAAGTACCGCGTGCCGGGCGTGCTGAGCATGAACGAGTTCGAGCAGGTCATAGCCGACGCGCGCAAGGCAAAGATGGGCCGCTAGGGTGGAGAAAGACAAAGGCGCCCTCGCTGCGCGAGAGCGCCTTATTTTTAATCGCGCCGGCTTACTTCGACGCGATCTTCGACCACTCCTGGTCGGCCCGCGTCTTCAACTCGGACGCGCGAACCTTGAGGGCCTTCCAGTCTTCCTGGGCCACGTCCCAATTGACGATGGTGCGATTGACCGCCGCCGTCTGGCCGTTGGTGGCGGTCGACGTCTGCGTGGAATCGTAGATGTAAACGCCGCAAACCAGCAGCAGCGCGCCGAGAATCATCCCGATAAAGGTCTGCATGACACTCCTCCTGTCCGCAGCACAACGTTGAGGCGGGCAGGATGGTTCCGCCGTGCAATCAAAGAAGCGATGCTGCAATAAGCGGCATTCATGTGCCGTTCATCCACGCCAGCATCGCCACGTTCATTTCGCGGGGATAAGTGTGGCTGAGATCATCGAGCTCGCGATAGGTCACGTTTGCGCCGGCGGCAGACAGTGCCTGATGGGTCTGGCGCGCCACCTGCACCGTGAACATCCAGTCGAGCTTGCCGTGCACGATATGGATCGGCAGGTGCTGCAAGCGCTGCGCGTCGGCCATCTCGGCCATCAGCGGATGGAAGGTGGCGGAGACCGGTGCGAGATGCGAGAAGGGCGAGGCGGCGTCGAGCCCGCTGACATAGCAGAAGGTGCCGCCGTCGCTCATGCCGGTCATCAGCGTGCGCCCGGGATCGATATTCCAGCGCGTGCGTACCTGTTGGAGGATGCGCCAGAGATTGGGCGAGTCGGCATCCTCGCCCATCAGCGCCCAGGTAGTCTTCTCCGGCAGCGGCCCGGTCGCGGTCGGCGCGATCAGAATCACGCCAAGGCTGCGCGCTTCGCGCAGCCAGCTCCAGAGGAAAGCGCGGCCGTTGCCGCTGCCGCCGTGCAGCGCCATCACCAGCGGCCAGCGCCGGTCCGGCGTGTAGTATTCCGGCACATAGATCGAATAGCCGCCGCGGCTGCCCGGCTCGTTGTCGACATGCATGATGCCGGTACCGGCGTTCGCGGGCTGCGCCAGCCTTTCCGCAAGCGCTGCATCCTCTCGCAGCGACGGCTCTGTGAAGAACTCGCTGACCGGCGGCAGCTTCGCGGCGAGCGGATACAGCGCTTCCTGCGCCCGTGGTGAGTAGCGCAGCGCGCGAAACACCGAGCCAAGATCGCCCTGGCCGCGCGCGACTTCCCGCAATCCGCCGAAGGCGGCGAGCGCCGCGTCGCTGGCTGCTTCCAGCGGCGCGCGGATGCTGGAGAACTCTTCGGGCCACCGCGTCATCACGCCGCGCACGGCCTGCAGCGCCTGGTCCGGTTCGCCCGCGGCATGCATCACCTGAGCGAAGGCCGGCGGGTGAAGATTGCGGGCAATGAAGCCGAGTGCTTCCAGCGACTGCAGCAGCGGCGGCAGCACGGCCACGACGTCGTCCACCACGGCCTCGCTCATCGCTTGCCCCGGTCTTTGAAAGGCTCAGTGCAGCCGCGGCGCCTTCAGCAGCTTGGCGCGATCGGTCGAACTCAGCGTGACGTCGAAGGTGACGCCTTCGTGATGAACGGTGAGCGGCACGTCAACGCCGGCTGGCCCGAGCGACCAGAGTTTGCGGTAGAACTGGTTCTGGCTGGTGATTTTGTCGCCGTCGACACCGAGGATGACATCGCCGGACTTCAGTTCGGCGCGCGAGGCAGGTCCGCGGCTTGCCACGCCAACCACCACCACGCGGTTGTCGATCTCGGTCGTGTACATGCCGAGCCACGGCCGCGCGGGCTTGTTGACCCGGCCGAATTTGCGCAAGTCGTCGAGCACGGGCGCGAGCAGGTCGATCGGCACGATCATGTTGACATGCTCGGCCTTTTTCTCGCGCATGCGCTCGAGCTGCAGCGAGCCGATGCCGATCAGCTCGCCCTTGTTCGAGATCATGGCGGTGCCGCCCCAGTTCGGATGCGCCGGATAGGTGAAGATCGCCTCATCCAGCAGATATTCCCAATAGCCGGCGAATTCCTGCTTGGCCACGATCTGGCTCGCCACCGAGCGGGTTCGCCCGCCTGCACCGCCGATTACGACACGGTCGCCGACCTTTGTCGCGGCGGACGAGCCGATCCGCATCGGCTCGATGCCGGGACGGCCGAGCGCCTGCACCAGGCCGAAGCCGGTTTCGGAGTCAAAGCCGAGCGCGTGGCCTTCCACCACGCGGCCGTCGCCGAGATGCAGCCAGACCGCATCGGCCTCCGTGATCAGATAACCGATGGTGAGCACCAACCCGTCGTCGATCAGCACGCCATTGCCGGCGCGCTCGGTGCCGAGCGTTTCCGCGCTGAATGCGTCGGGCGGAACGATCGAATTCAGCCCGACTACCGACGCCAGGGCACGGTCAAGGTCAAAGCCGTAGTCTTGCGTATGAGGCTGGAACGCCGGCGGCACCTTCCATTCGCTCATCGAGGGCATGCTGGCACTCCCGTTTTGTTTCGCGCGCTGTGTCAGCGCCACCATAGCGACCACAATGTCGCAGCTGACTTCGCCGAACAATATAGCAACGAAATCGTTCCTGATCGAGGCCACCGAAAGTTCAGCGGTGCCTCTTCCGATAGCGCTTCCATTCCAGATAATCTTCCCGGACCGCCGTGGCTGCAACCGCTGCCGCGGCGTTCAGCCAGCCGCGCGGCCGCCGGGCGAGATCGGCCTTGATCTTGCGCACGCTGTTTGCCGTATCCGCGTGGATCGAGGCGAGATCGAATCCCATCGCATGCAGGAATCTGAGCTGCAGCTTGGCGCCGGCATCGACGCCGAGGTCGATCTTTTCGGAATCGGCTGCGATCCGCCGGATGATGAAATTTTTCTGGATGTCGAGAAACGGGTCGGGAGCCCGGTATCGCCCGTTGGCCATCTTGAGGAACACGGGCTTGTGCTTTCCGACACGGCCGTTCGCCCACAGCCAGGCCGAAGGCACCAGCGCCTTGGCCTCGCGCAGGACATGGCCGCCGCGCCAGAACCCGACAGCGACAAAGCGCTGCCGGCCGAGGCTGCCGCCGCCTTTCGTGCGCTTGCACATCCGCACGTCGTCGATGCGCCCGGGCAGGCTCGCGATCAACGCCTTCCTGATGGCGCGCGGCGGCGTGGCCTTCTTGTAGCCGTCGACTTCCTTCCAGAATTTCTCCGGCTTGCCCTCGCCGGGCTCGGCGTACGGCCTCAGCCAGGTCTCGCCCTCGAACAGCAGGGCAGGCTGCGGCTGTTTCAGCCCGTCGCGGTAGCCCTCCAGCACCGCGTTGGCCGCCGCCTTGTCGTTGATCGCACGCGGGCGATCGGTGGCAAGCTGGATGCTGGTAACGAGGCGAACCAGGTCGAGCACATAAGGCATCACGGCCGCTTCGTCGAAATCATTCACGCCCCATACGAGGCGTCCGTCGCGGTCGCGCCAGGTGCCGAAGTTTTCCAGATGCAGGTCGCCGACCGCGCGCACCCGCGGCGCGTCCATCAGTTCCGGACACCAGTCGCCGATCTTCCTGGCCCAGCGGAAATAGGTCGCGCGCAGGAAGACGAACGCGCTCTTCTCCATGCGGTGGTGCTTGTACTTGATGTCCGGCTTGACGACCGTGCAGTGGGCCGCAAGCCACTTATCGAAGGCTTTGTTGTCCTTGACGAACGACATGGCATCCCTCCCCCGATGAACTGGACCAAGAGCCGACTCTAGGATGCTATCGGAGATAATTTCAACCCGCGTTGGCCTGTGGCCGCGCCGGCATGATGCGGAAGTCGCGGCCCTCCCTCAGCCAGTTCGCCCGTTCGTCGCGCAGCAATGTGCGGCGCACCTTTCCGGAATCGTCGCGCGGGCTGCTGTCGACGATCTCAAAACTTTCCGGATGCTTGTAGCGGCTGAGCCGATCGGCGAGAAACGCGCCCATGCCGTCGGCGACGGCTTGTGCGTCGGCGCCGCCGTTGAGCTCGAGGATGGCGTGCACGCGCTGGCCGAATTCCGCGTCGGGCAGGCCCACCGCGACGGCCGAGCGGACGTCGGGATGCTCGCTTACCGCAGCCTCGATCTCGGCCGGATAGATATTGGCGCCGCCGCGCAGGATCATGTCGGCAAGGCGATCGCCGAGATAGAGATAGCCCTCCGCATCGAGCCGGCCGATGTCGCCGAGCGATTCCCATCCGTCCGGCCGCCGCTTCGGCTCGGCGCCGAGATAGTGATAGGTAACGCCGGGGCCGTCATTGGGCAGGAAGTAGATCTCGCCGGTCTCGCCCGGCGCGACGTCATTGCCGTCCTCGCCGATGACGCGCAATTTCGCGGTCTCGCCGATCTTGCCGACCGAGCCCCTGTGCGCCAGCCATTCGACGCCGTTGATGACGCAGGCGCCCTGCCGCTCGGTGCCGCCATAGAGCTCCCAGATGCGCTCGGGGCCGAGCCACTCGATCCACTTCTCCTTGAGCCATGGCGGCATGGGCGCGGCCATGTGGAAGACGGTCTTCAGGCTGGAGACGTCGTAGCGATTGCGTATTTCCTCGGGCAGCGCCCAGATGCGATGCATCATGGTCGGCACGAAATTCACCCACTGCACGCGATTTTTTTCGATCAGGCGCAGCGCTTCCTCGGCGTCGAACTTGACCATGCCGGTGACGCGCCCGCCGGCGAAAAGCGCATAATGCGACAGGATGAACGGTGCGTTGTGATAGAGCGGCCCCGGGTTGAGCAGCGAGGTGCCGATCTGAACCTCGAGCCCGGGAGAGGTGGAGGTCTCGACGACGGCGGCGCCGTGATCAAGGATCACCTTTGGCCGCCCGGTGGAACCGCCGCTGGTCATTGCCTTCCAGTACCGTGCCACGGGATTGGCGATCGGCTCGTCGGAAAAGCCCTGCGGCAAAAAATCGGCAGGCACGCGGTTCGGTGCATTCCAGTCGGCTTCGCCGCCGACCACCAGCGCGGGCTTCAATATCTCCAGCACTGCGGCGGCTTCGCCGCGCGGCAAGCGCCATGACAAGGAGGTCGGTGTTGCGCCGCACTTCCACACCGCAAAAGTCGTCTCATAAAACACGTTGCTGTTCGGCAGCCCGATCGCGACGAAGTCGCCGGGCTTGACGCCCTTGGCCGCAAACGCCCGCGCGCGGCGGTTGGCATTGCGTTCCAACTGCTCCCAGGTGATCGCGTCCGCGCCGTGGCTAACCGCGATGGTGTCCTTTGGCTTGCGCTCGGCATACCAGCGCGGCACGTCGGCATGGGGAATGAGCATTGGCGTTTCCGTGGCGTCTTGTCGACGCGCTTGTTGACGTCGTGGGCCTGGCCACGGACGTATTCCAGCAACCGGACATATTGCGAGTCAAGCGTACGGCCGCGCCAATCCGCTTACGGATCGAGTTCCGTATCCCAGTAGAGATAGTCGAGCCAGCTGTCGTGCAGGTAGTTCGGCGGGAAAAGCCGGCCGTTGCGGTGCAACTGGTGCACGGTGGGCGCGTAGGGCGCCTGCCGGGGGAACATGCGCGCTTGCTGCGGCGTCAGGTTGCCCTTGCGCAGGTTACAGGGCGAGCAGGCGGCGACGACGTTTTCCCAGGTGGTCTGGCCGCCTTTGCTTCGGGGAATGATGTGGTCGAAGGTCAGGTCTTCGGGCGAGGCGCAATATTGGCAGGAGAAGCGGTCGCGCAGGAAGACGTTGAAGCGGGTGAAGGCGGGGTGGGTGGTCGGCTTGACGAAGGATTTTAGCGAAACGACGCTGGGAAGCCTGATTTCGAAGGTCGGACTTCGCACAGCCCGATCATAGTGCTCCACGATGTTGACGCGATCGAGGAACACCGCCTTGATCGCGTCTTGCCACGACCAAAGCGACAGCGGGTAATAACTCAGCGGCCGGAAGTCCGCATTCAACACCAATACCGGCCAACCGCCTTGTGAGACATGTGCGTTCAAGTAACGCTCCTAAGCCTCCGTCTCGCTGCGAAGCAGCATGTGTTGACATACTACATGCAGCGTGACGGGATTGTGAAGAGCGTAGAGGGGCTTATCTGGCAGGCCTTTGTGAATTCAGCGGTCCCGGCCGGACGCGTTCCGGCTGCATGATTCGGGCGGAAAAGTGATTCGGGGGATGCATGCGCAGGTGGTTAACGGGCTTGGCCGCGGCCCTCGCGGTGCTGGCAGGAACTGGCGCTGCGCAGGCGCAGGTCCAGGGCCCGCCCTGGCCGTCGCGGCCGATCAACATGATCGTGCCTTTTCCGGCGGGAGGGGCGACCGACACGCTGGCCCGCTTCCTCGCCGAGCACATGCGTCCCATCCTTGGTCAACCCATCGTGATCGAGAACGTGGCAGGCGCAGCCGGCACGATCGGGGTCGGGCGCGCCGTACGGTCGCCGCCCGACGGCTATGCGCTGAGCATCGGCACTTCGACTACCCACATGCTGACCGGCGGGCTTTACAACCTGCAGTTCGATCTCTTGAAGGATCTCGAGCCGGTCATCCTGATTGGCGCTGAGCCGCTGCTGATTATCGGCCGCAAGAACTTTCCTGCCGACGATCTAAAAGGCCTGATCGCCTTTCTGAAGGCCAACCCGGACGGGGCCTCCGTCGGCATCGCCGGTGTCGGCGCCACCGGCCACCTCACCGGCCTTTCCTTCCAGCGGGAGACCGGCACCAAATTCACATTCGTGCCCTACCGCGGAAACGGGCCGGCAATGCAGGATCTGTTGTCCGGGCAGATCGATTTCATGATCGAGCCGTCCTCGAATTTTCGCTCGATGCTGGGCGCGCGCAGCGCCAAGCCGTTCGCGACCACCGGCAAGACGCGGCTGAAGGCTTTGCCTGATATTCCGACCGCCGATGAGGCGGGCATGGCCGGCTTCTCCGCCTCGCTGTGGTACGGGCTGTGGCTGCCAAAGGACACGCCAAAGGATATTATCGCAAAACTCAACGCCACCATGGTGCAGGTGCTGGCCTCACCGCCGGTGAAGCAGCGGTTCGACGAACTCGGCATCGAGATCTCCCCGCTGCAGCAGCAATCGCCCGAGGCGCTGCGCGCGTTCCAGAAGGCCGAAGCCGACCGCTGGTGGCCGATCATCAAGGCGTCGAACATCAAGGTGGAATGAGTCACCTGAAGACGATTCACACTCCGTCATGGCCGGGCTTGTCCGGCCATCCACGCCTTTGTTTCGGCAATGGCGACAAGAACGTGGATGCCGGGACAAGCCCGGGCATGACGAGCAGGCCGGCTACACCTTCTCCAGCTTCTGCAGACACCGCTTTACGCGCACATGCGCGGGCATCTCGGTGTCGGGATAGCTGGTCTTCCAGTCGGTCACGCCGACTTCGCCGACATAGATGTCGCCCCTGGAATCCAGCGCGATGCCGTGCGGCGCCAGGAATTTCCCGGCTTCGAGACCAGGACCGTTCTCGCCGCCGAGTCTTGCGATGCGCTTGCCCCTGGCATCCACGATGGACAGGCGCGGGCCGAGATTGGGCACCTTGCGGTTGACCGCAAGGCCGGGACCGAGCTCGCCTATGATGAAGTTCGGCTGCTTGCCGCCGCCGCAACAACATAGCGCACACGGGCGGTGCAGATTATTCCACTGCGTCTCGTATTTGCCGTCGCCGTCGAACACCTGCACGCGGTGGTTCTCGCGGTCGGCGACGTAGACCCATCCGTCGGAATCGCTGACGATGTTGTGCACGATGTTGAACTGGCCGGGATCGGTGCCGGGCTCGCCCCAGGTCTTAAGCCACTTGCCATCGGGCGAGAATTTGTGGACGCAGGCATTGCCGTAGCCGTCGGAGACGTAAATCTCGCCCTGCGGCGACAGCGCGGTGTGGGTGCAGCGATGAAACGGCTCGCCGCTCATGAACGGCGCGGGCTTTCCGGGAATGCCGATGGTCAGCAGCACCCGGCCGCTGGTGTCGCACTTGCGCACGGTGTGATCGCCATCATCGGTGCAATAGAGATGATCGTCGGCAGCGATGTGCAGGCCGTGCGCGCGGGAGAACACGCCTTCGCCCCACGAGGTGATGAAATTTCCATCGCGGTCGAACACCACCATCGGATGTTCGCCGCGGTTGAAGACGTAGATGCGGTCCTTGCCGTCCACCCCGACGGAGGCGACGTCGGTGAGCTGCCAGCCGTCCGGCAGCTTGCCCCAGTTCTCCACCACGCGGTAGCGATGCTCGCCCGCGCCGAGTATGGCGGCCATGTGTTCCCTCGTCGTTGTCGATTACGCCGTCGCTGCAAGGCGCGGGATCAGCCCTTCCTCGATCGCCTTGATCTGCAGCGCGAGTTGTTTTGAACCGATCCGGCATTGTGCGAGGCCGCCGGCGATGAACCACAGGCCGGGCTGTCCCGTGCGCACATACATGTTGCGCAGTTCCTGCGTGTCGCCAAAGCCCCAGATCGTGCCGACGCGTTTCGTCACGGCATCGCCGAACAGTTTTTGCACCAGCTCTTCCTGCGGGCGGTAGCCGGTGGCGAGCACGATCAGGTCGGCGGGAACGCTCTCGCCGCTCTTCATTCTGGCGCCTTCGGCGGTGAACGTCTCGATATCGGCGAATTGCTTCAGCGCGATCGCGCGGCGGATCAGCAGATCGGAGCAGCCGACGTTGAAATAATAGCCGCCGCCGCGGGTGAGATACTTGAACTGCCAGCCGGTGTTGTCCTCGCCGAAGTCGAGCTTGAAGCCGACCGCACGGAGCCCATCGAGCAGGTCCTTGTCGAGTTCGGCGGATTTCTGGCAGGTCAGCGCATGGCTCTTGCGGGCGACCTTCAGCGGCATCGATACCGCGATCAGGTCGTTATCGTCGAGCGTGCCTTCGTTGTAGGGTGCATAGACCAGCTGGGCCGAAGGCTCGATGCTGACCACCAGCGTCGAGGAGCGCTGCACGAGGGTCACATGGGCGCCGCTGGAGTAGAGGTCCTGCGCGATGTCGTGGCCGGAATTGCCCGTGCCGATCACGAGCGCGCGCTTGCCCTTCCAGTTCTCGCCGTCGTCATAGCCGGAGGAATGCACGACCTTCCCGGTAAAATTATTCAGGCCCGGGATGTCCGGAATGTTCGGGATGCCGCTAACGCCGGTCGCCAGCACGACATGGCGCGGTTGCATGACACGCTCCTCGCCTTTGCGGCGCACGGTCACGGTCCAGCGGCCCTGCTTCTCGTCGTAGCTGCCACCGAGGAATTCCGTCTCGGTCCAGAAGTTCAGCTCCATGCCGTCGACATAGGATTCGAACCAGTTGGCGAGCTTGTCCTTGGGGATGTAGGTCGGCCAGCTCGGGGGAAACAGCATGTAGGGCAGGTGGTTGACCTGGACCTGGTTGTGCAGGGTCAGGGCGTGATAACGCTTGCGCCAGTTGTCGCCGATGCGCTGCATGCGGTCGACGATCAGGGTGTCGACGCCAAGCTGCTTCAGCCGCGCGGCGATGCAAAGGCCGCTTTGCCCGCCACCGACCACCAGTACCGTCGGATCGCGGTCGGCATAGGCGCTCGACGCATTGCGCAGGTCCAGCCAGTTCGGTCCGCGGAAATCGCGCGAATAGGCACTGCCGCGCGGTCGGGCGGCGCCGAGCTGTTCCTCAAAGCCCTTCAGCTCTTTCAGCGCCGTCAGCAGCGTCCAGGCCTTCATGCGGCCGCCGTCGGCGGCGTCAGGGATCAGGCGAATGATGCCGTCGCCGCGTCCGAGTCTGGTTTCGAACTTGAAGATCGCCTCGATGCAGTCGACGCCGGCACGCATCACCTTTCGCGGGGATGCGCGATCCGGATCGATCGCGAAGCCGGACGGTGCGGCCTGCGCCGCCTGCGCCTTCAACGTCTTGAGAATGTCGTCGCGGCCGTCGATGGTCTGCAGTGTCCAGGAAAGTGCCAGCGCGTCGCGCCAGTAGCTGTCGGGATGGAACAGGCTTTCCAGCGTGCCGTCATTGCCGAGCGCGGCCTCGAACTCGGCCAGCCAGCTCTCGGCAGCAATCGCAATGTCCGACGTCTTGTCCAGCATGCGCGCTTCTCTCCACCGGCCGTCTTGGGGCGGCCTGCTTAGCGAAGCGTATACCCATTCCGGGGCTCGCAGAAAGATGCCTTGGCTGCAGGCGGCTATGAGCCGAGCGACAGGATGTGTCCCTCATCAGGCGAAACACGGCCGTTCAGGGTATCCAGATAGACCTGCTTCACGGCATCGGCCCCGCGGCCTTCTGTCACCTTCAGCCAGTGGTCCAGCTTCGGCGCAAAGTGTGACCACGCCGCGCCAAAGCGCTGGTCGATGCCGCCCGGACCCCATTCCTTGGCACGCTTGCGGATCTGGTCGGGCGCGAAGAACCAGCTTGGTTTGGCACCCGGCAGTTCCGGCTCGTTGGGCTCGGAGCTGCGATGGGTGAGGCCGACGCGGCCGGAATACTTCGTCTGCTCGCCAAAATGCCGGTGCAGCGCCTCGCGCAAGCCGCTGTTGCCGGCCATGTCGACATAGGCGACCGGAGCATCCGTCGGCAGCGACGTGACGCGATCATAGGTGACGACTTCGTCGTAGCAGCCGAGCGATTTGACGAAGTCGACATTGGCGGCGGAAGTCAGCCCGATGACCTTGACGCCCTTGCGCGTATGCAGGAGATGCGCGAGCCCGAATGCTGTCTTGCTGGAGGCGGACGACAGCAGCACGCGTGATGCGCCGAACATCTCGTGTTCCGCGAGGAAGTCGTCGACCAGGAACGACAGCATGAACAGCGGCCGCAGCAGCGCCTGATAGTCGCCGTGGCGTCCTTCGAACTCGGGATTGCCGGAGACACGCCGATAGGCGTTATAGACCGGCGAGACGCCCTGGCGGTGCGCCGCACCGTCGCTGAGGCCGCGCTTGCTGATCTCGGTGGCCTCGATGACCAGGTGCGACGCCATCGGGAAATAGCCGAACAGCATTTCGCCGGCCGCGATGCCGGGATGCTTTGAGGCGATCACCTCGCCGAAACCCCAGACCGGGACGTTGCCGAAGCCGTCGGGGGCGGGAAAAAGCGACCAGTATTTCAGCTGATCGCCGAGCACGGCGTAGGTGATGTTATTGGCGGTGAAAGCGAAGCGGTTGACCTTCACCAGCAGTGCCTCGTCAGGCAGCTCTATCGGATCGGGCAGTTGCGTCTCGATCAGTTTGCAGCGTTGCAGATCGTCGCGCGCCACGACGAAGTCGGCGGACTTCATGATGCTCTCCCGCTGATATCAGCGATGCTTTGCAACACCATGCCCGGCTGCGCAACCGCAACAAAGTTTCAAACGCTGTTTCAAGCCGCGGGGCGCAAGTGCCAAACCCGAATGCATCAACCGCGCCGCGATCAACGTAGTCCCTAATCCTGCGCAGCGCTCCGCCGCGCGCCTGACGCACTCGTGATTTGGCGATTGAAGGCGAACTCGTTCGGCTACTCAACTTGCGAGCACGCCCTCGCGTTTCTTCACGGTGCGATAATAGGCCCACCACAGATGCGCGGCAGCGCCGCGATAGGGCCGCCAGGGTTCGGCGAGCGGCGCCATCTGCTTGGCTGTCGGTCGCTCTTTCAGTCCCAGTCCGAGCTTGACCGCTTCCTGCACGGCGAGATCGCCGGCGGGCCATGCGTCGCCATGGCCCAGGCAGAACAGGAGATAAATATCGGCGGTCCACGGGCCGATGCCGTGCAGCGCGGTCAGCGTGTTGTGCGCGGCGTCGACGTCTTCGTTGGCGAGCACATCGAGGTTGAGCCGACCGGCCGCGAGTTCGCTGGCGATGGATTTCAGCGTCCTGATCTTGGCGGCCGAAAGCCCGAGCCGTCCGAGCCGGTCGGCGCGCGCCTTGCGAATGGCGTCATGGTCGAGCGGATCGTACGCGGCCGACAGCCGCGCCCAGATCGCGGCGGCACTGGCCGTGGAAAGCTGCTGGCCGCAAACAATATGGGCAAGCCCCGCAAAGCCCGGCTCGCGCTGGCGCAGTGCCGGCATGCCGGTGAGGGCAAGGATCGGCTTCAGCCGCGGATCCTGCTGCACCAGCGCCTGCATCGCGTCTTCGAGATCGGACTGGCTTTCGAAGCGGACCAGCATTTCCTTCCCTTCATCCTGGTTGGGCATGGTAATCTGACTTGTGCAGGCTGCGAATAGCTGCCTGCGACTTTTTCGGCTGTCGATATCTTTCTGCCGCGGCGGACAGATCATGGCCCCGCTGTAGAGTTGGAAGATGAGTTTGAGAAGTATCCCGCCCGAAATGGATGGCGAGAAGGTCGCGCTTATCGATGCGCTGCTCGACCGGATAGCCATGGAGCATGGCGTATTCTTGCCGCTGGCCATCGAGAGCGGCAGTCGCGCATGGGGCTTTTCATCGCCCGATAGCGACTATGATTGCCGCTTTGTCTTCGTGCGTCGTATTACGCAGCATCTTACCCCATGGCCTGCACGTGACGTGATCGAATACCCGCTCCAAGACGAACTGGATGCGAACGGGTGGGATTTGGGCAAGGCGCTTCGGCTACTGTTGAAAGGCAATGCTGTCATTATCGAGTGGCTACGCTCGCCCGTGATCTATCGCGGGCAACGATGGTTCCGCGATGGTTTCCTCGAGTTCGCACGCCTTAGCGCAACGCGCGAGGCCATTGGGCGCCACTATCTCCATCTTGGAGAGCGCCAGAGGCGGGTCTATTTCGGCGATGGGACGAGCGTGGCGCAGAAGAAGATTTTCTACGCTCTCCGTCCGGCCGCAACCTTGCGCTGGCTGCGCATGCGTCCGACGGAGGCGGTCGCGCCCATGCATTTTCCGACGCTCATGTCGGAATGCGATCCACCGGCTGAGTTGCGCAAGGAGGTGGCCGACCTCATGCACCGCAAGTTCTCGACGCGCGAGCTCGGCGCGGCTCCCTTGCCGCCGAGCGTTGCAAGCTTTCTCGATTCGGAATTCGAACAGGCGCGCGCATCATTTGAGAGCGGTTTAGCGCGCACGCCGGAAGAAGTCGTCAGTCAGGCTGAGCGGTTTTACCGATCGGTCGTCGAGCGGTTGGAGCGGGAGGGTGAGGCCGGCCCCGACTCGTCGAAATCCGCGTGATGCCGCCACCCGCTTTCCGATTTGCGCCGAGCCCGAACGGCTATCTCCATCTTGGCCATGCTTATTCGGCGCTGCTCAATTTCGATCTGGCGCAGCAGAGCGGCGGAAGATTTTTGCTGCGCATCGAGGATATCGATGCGACGCGTTGCCGGCCGGAATATGAGGCCGCGATCTATGAAGATATCCCCTGGCTCGGCATTGCCTGGGAGACGCCGGTGCGGCGGCAGTCCGAGCATTTTGCGGCCTATCGGCGCGCCATCGAAAAACTGTCGGCGCTCGGGCTGATCTATCCGAGCTTCGAGAGCCGCGCCGAGATCGCGCGGCTGGTGGAAGCGCGCGAACTGGCGGCGCCATGGCCGCGCGATCCCGACGGCGCCCCGCTCTATCCCGGAAGGGCAAACTCGCTGGTGGCGGCCGAGCGGGAAAAGCTGATCGCGTCGGGCGCGCCGTTCGCGCTCAGGCTCGACATGCAGGCGGCCATCGCGCGTGCCGGACGGCTGACGTGGATGGAAGAGGGCGCAGGCCCGAACAACGAGACCGGAACCGTGAACGCCCGGCCGGAAGACTGGGGCGATGTCATCCTGGCGCGCAAGGAAACACCCACCAGCTATCATCTCTCGGTCGTGATCGACGACGCGCTACAGGGCATCAGCCACGTGGTGCGTGGCGAAGACCTGTTCTGGTCGACCAGCGTGCACCGCCTGCTGCAGCACCTGCTCGGCATCCCCCATCCGGCCTACCGGCATCACCAGCTTGTCCGCGACGGGGCTGGCCAGAAGCTTTCCAAGTCGACAAAGGCCACGGGCTTGCGCGAGCTGCGCGCGGCCGGCGCCACGCCGACGAAAATCCGCCAGCTTGTGGGACTGGCGTAGTTTTTCGGGGGACAAACGCTACTGCCCTGCCGTGACTCCGGCCGCTTGGCCGTGTCATGCTGGTTCCGTCGGGGACGCAGAATCATGGCGGCAAAATCGCGGCGAACGCGGAAAGTCCGGCCGCCGAAGGAGCGGCCGGCGAAAACGCGTGCCGCCAAATCGGCCAAGAAGCCGGCGCGCCTGCGCGGCAGGTCGGCAAAGTCAGCCAAATCCAGAGAACCGGGGACCGTCGAGGCGGCGCTTGCTGCGTTCGCCCACGAAGTGCGCACGCCGCTTACCGGCATTCTCGCCATCAGCAATCTGCTCGCGACCTCCGAGCTCGGCGAGCGGGAGCGGCGCTGGGTCGACACCATCAAGGCCGGCGCCGAGCATCTGGCGAGCCTTGCCACCTTGTTCGTTGATGCCGCGCGCAGCCGCGGGGCCGGCGACGGCCGGCAGGATCTGTTCGATCTGCGCGCGCTCGCCCGCAGCGCCGGCGACTCGCTTGCCGGCCGGGCGGCGGCCAAAGGCCTGCAGGCCACCGTGGACGTCTCCGACGAGCTCCCGGCCCTGGTGGTCGGCGATTCCGTCCGCCTGCGCGCCGCGCTGGAAAACCTGATCGACAATGCCGTCAAGTTCACCGAGCAGGGCGCGGTGGCGCTGTCGGCGACGCCGGCGCGCGTCGGCGGCGGCAAGGCGGGTGTTGCCTTTGCCGTGTCCGACAGCGGCATCGGGCTTTCGCTGAAGGAGATCGAGCGGCTGTTCCGCCCGTTCTCGCAGGCCAACGTCTCCATCGCCTCGCGCTTCGGCGGCGCCGGCCTCGGGCTGTCGTCGGTCAAGCAACTCGCGCGCGCCATGGGCGGCGACATCATGGTTGCGCCGAGAAAGGGCGGCGGCACGGTCTTTACGCTGATGGTGACATTGCCGATTGCCGAGACGGAGCTAGCCGACGATTCAGGGGCCGAAACCGCGCCCGGCGCGGCGAGACCGCTCCGGCTGCTCAGCGTCGAGGACAATCCGTTCGGCCGCGTGGTGCTCAACACGATGCTGGCCGAGCTCGGCCATCAGGCCGAATTCGTCGGCCGCGGCGAGAATGCGCCCGAGCGGCTGGCGCAGGGCGGCTTCGACGCCGTGCTGATGGACATGGTGCTGCCCGGAATCAACGGCATCGAGGCGATCGGACGCATCCGCGCGCTGGCGCCACCGCTCAGGCACATTCCCATCATCGGCATTTCCGGGCGCGGCGAGGACGAGCCGGCGGCGCGCGCGGCCGGTGCCGACGCCTTCCTGATCAAGCCTGTCTCTCCGCGGGCTTTAGCGACTGCGCTGCTTGAAGCGACACGCCCTTCGGCAGCCGCGACTTGATGATGGCAGCGTTGAGTTCGCCGCCATAAACGAAGATCGCGGCGATGAAATACAGGAACACCAGCGCGATGATGACGGACGCCAGCCCGGCATACATCGAGACGTAGTTGCCGGCAAAGCGCGCCAGATACTGGCCGAACACCACGCCTGAGATCAGCGAGGCCACCATGGTGAAGACGATGCCGGGCAGGATCTGCAGGAAGCCGCGGCGGCCCGCCGGCAGCCACGCATGCAGGATGAACAGCGCCACCACCAGCGCCGAAATGGCGATGCCGTAGCGTGCGTAGAACAGCATCCGCTCGTTGCTTTCGACAAAGAACGGAATATGCCGGCGCGCCGTCTCGAGGATCAACGGCCCGAGCACGATCAGGAACGCCATCGCCAGCGACGTGAAGGCGGCGACCAGCGTGTAGCCGATCGATTCCAGCCGCAGCCAGTACCAGCGCCGCGGCTCGATCACCGCATAGGCGCGGTTGAGCGCCGTTCGCAGCGCCTCGACGCCATTGGAGGCAAAATAGATCGCTAGCGCCGCGCCGATGGTCAGGAAATCCGTGCGGGTCGTGGTCAGCACGTCGTGGATTTCCCCGGAGATCGCGTCGGCTACCCGCTTGGGCCAGACCTGCAGCATGATCTCGGCGGCCTGGTCGGCAAGGTCCTTGGAGCCGAAAAAGCCGGCCAGCGCCGTCAGCACGATCAGGAACGGGAACAAGGCCATCAGCGTCGACAGCGCGATGTGACTGGCGATGGCCCAGCCGTCATCGGCCAGGAAAGTGTAAAACGCGTCCTCCGCGACGCGATAGACATAGCGAACAGCCTTCACCGAATGCCCTGCTGATTCCACCGGTTTCCCGGCTACCATCTGATATTATTGGGTTAAAAGCCAGATTGTTGCCAGGTTCCTGCGCGTGTGGCGAAGGCCATGGTGCGGTGTTATGTAGCGCCAATGGCTTCTTTTCTCAGTACCATTCTGCTTCCCATTGCGGTCGGCGCCGTTGCCCTGGTCCTGCTGCTCGGTCTCATCAACATGATGCGAGGCGGTTCGCCCAACCGTTCGCAACAGCTGATGCGGCTGCGCGTGCTGCTGCAATTCGTCGCCATCATCATCACCATGCTCGCGGTCTGGGCCATGGGGCGCTAACGGATGAAGATCGGGCGAAGCGCGAAATTCGGGTAAGTGGTTACGCTCTATCGTGGGACCTTGACTCCTCACCCGCTCGCAGGATGCTCGCGACCTCTCCATTCGGAGAGGTGGAACATAAGACTCGGAGTCGCCATGGTCGTGCTCAACCGCATCTACACCCGCACCGGCGATGACGGCACCACGGCGCTTGGCACCGGCGAGCGGCGGCCCAAATATGACCTGCGCGTGGAATCCTACGGCACGGTCGACGAGACCAATGCCGCGATCGGCGTGGTGCGGTTGCATCTGGCTGACATGCCGGAACTGGCGCGCATGCTCGGCCTGATCCAGAACGATCTGTTCGACCTCGGCGCCGATCTGGCAGTGCCGCAGCGCGAGGGCCAGGCCGAACGCCTCCGCGTGCTGTCGAGCCAGGTCGAGCGGCTGGAGCGCAACATCGATACCTTGAACGAGGAACTTGCGCCGCTGACGTCCTTTATCCTGCCGGGCGGCACGCCCGCAGCGGCACATTTGCATGTCGCCCGTACCATTTGCCGCCGGGCGGAACGGGTCATTGTGGAACTCGCGGCCAAGCCGGACGAGCCCGTCAGCGAGGCTGCCATTCACTATATGAACCGCCTGTCGGATTTTCTGTTTGTGGCCGCCCGCGCAGCCAACAATAATGGCGCCGGTGACGTGCTCTGGGTGCCCGGGCAGAACCGCTGAGGAACGGCCCTTTCCGGGCTTGCTTTCCGGGCCAATTTTGGCTTTTCACGCGTTGACCGGGGGGGACCGGCGCTCTAGGTTCCGCGCCCGAGCAATCCATTTCCCTTTAGATTTGAGCGAAAGAAGGATCGATGAAGGTTCTTGTGCCGGTGAAGCGGGTCGTCGACTACAACGTCAAGGTCCGCGTCAAAAGTGACGGATCGGGCGTCGAGCTTGCCAACGTCAAGATGTCGATGAATCCGTTCGACGAAATCGCCGTCGAGGAGGCCCTCCGCCTGAAAGAGGCCGGCAAGGCAACCGAAGTCGTGGTGGTCTCGATCGGACCGCAGCAGGCCTCCGAAACCATCCGCACGGGTCTGGCCATGGGCGCCGACCGCGGCATCCTGGTGAAGGCCGAGGGCAACGTGGAGCCGCTGGCGGTCGCCAAGATCCTGAAAGCGGTGGTCGATGCGGAAAAGCCCGGCCTCGTCATTCTCGGCAAGCAGGCCATCGACGACGACTCCAACCAGACCGGCCAGATGCTGGCCGCACTGCTCGGCTGGTCGCAGGCGACCTTTGCCTCCAAGCTCGAGGTCGATGGTGCTGACTTCAAGGTCACCCGCGAGGTCGATGGCGGCTTGCAGACCGTCAAGCTGAAGGGACCGGCCATCGTCACGACTGACCTTCGCCTCAACGAGCCGCGCTATGCGTCGCTGCCCAACATCATGAAGGCGAAGAAGAAGCCGATCGACGACAAGGCCGTCGCCGACTACGGCGTCGACGTGACGCCGCGCCTGGAAGTGGTGAAGACGGCGGAGCCGGCCGGCCGCAAGGCAGGCGTCAAGGTCAAGGACGTCGCCGAACTCGTGAACAAGCTCAAGACCGAAGCCGGGGTTCTCTGATGACGACGCTGCTGATTGCTGAACACGACCACGCGACCCTGAAGGACTCCACCAACAAGGCGCTGACCGCAGCGAGCCAGCTCGGCGGCGACGTGCACGTGCTGGTCGCCGGCGGCGGCCAGGGCACCAAGGCCGCGGCCGAAGCCGCCGCCAAGCTCGCTGGCGTCAAGAAGGTGCTGCTCGCCGAGGGCGATGCCTATGCGCATGATCTTGCCGAGCCGCTGGCCGCGCTGATCGTTTCGCTGGCGGGCAATTACGATGCCTTCGTTGCGCCCGCGACCTCGCGCTTCAAGAACGTGATGCCGCGCGTCGCCGCGCTGCTCGACGTCATGCAGGTCTCCGAGATCATCAAGGTGATCGCGCCCGACACCTATGAGCGGCCGATCTATGCCGGCAACGCGATCCAGACCGTGAAGTCAAAGGACGCCAAGAAGGTGATCACCGTCCGCACCTCGACCTTCGCCGCGGCCGGCGAGGGCGGCAGCGCGCCGGTGGAGAACGCCGCGGCTGCGGCCGATCCGGGTCTGTCGTCGTTCGTTGGCGAGGAAGTCGCCAAGAGCGATCGTCCCGAACTGACGTCGGCGAAGATCATCGTGTCCGGCGGCCGTGCCATGCAGAGCCGCGAGAACTTTGCCAAGTACATCGAGCCGCTCGCCGACAAGCTGGGCGCCGGCGTCGGCGCCTCGCGCGCGGCGGTCGATGCCGGCTACGCGCCGAACGACTGGCAGGTAGGCCAGACCGGCAAGGTGGTGGCGCCGGAGCTCTATGTCGCCATCGGCATTTCCGGTGCGATCCAGCATCTGGCCGGCATGAAGGATTCCAAGGTGATCGTGGCGATCAACAAGGATGAGGACGCCCCGATCTTCCAGGTGGCCGATTACGGCTTGGTTGCCGACCTTTACCAGGCGGTTCCGGAACTTACCGCCGAATTGGCCAAGCTCGGAAAGTAACGATGATTGCACCGGCCGGATGACGAACATCCGGCCGGTGTCTAATTTAGGGGATGGACGGGCGCGGCTGATTTGGCGCGTTGCGGAACAATATCCGGTGGATGGAATGGCTGTGACAGTCAAAAAGGTCGGCGTGATCGGCTCGGGCCAGATGGGCAACGGCATTGCCCATGTGGCGGCGCTGGCCGGCTTCGATGTGGTGCTCAGCGACGTCTCGGGCGACCGCATCAAGTCCGGGCTTGCCACCATCAACGGCAACCTGTCGCGCCAGGTCTCCAAGGGCACGATCACCGAAGACGCGCGCAAGAAGGCGCTGGCCCGCATCGTCACCGCCGACAATTTCGACGCCTTCGCCGATTGCGACCTCGTGATCGAGACCGCGGTGGAGAAGGAAGAGGTCAAGCGCAAGATCTTTCACGACCTCTGCGCGGTGCTGAGGCCGGAAGCGATCGTCGCCTCCGACACCTCCTCGATCTCGATCACGCGCCTTGCGGCTGCGACCGACCGCCCCGAGAAATTCATCGGCATTCACTTCATGAATCCGGTGCCGGTGATGGAGCTGGTCGAGCTGATCCGCGGCATCGCCACCAACGACGACACCTTCGAGACCGCAAAGGGTTTTGTCGCCAAGCTCGGCAAGCAGGTCGCGGTTTCCGAGGATTTCCCGGCCTTCATCGTCAACCGCATCCTGCTGCCGATGATCAACGAGGCGATCTACACGCTCTATGAGGGCGTCGGTAACGTCGAGGCGATCGACGCCGCCATGAAGCTCGGCGCGCACCATCCGATGGGTCCGCTGGAACTGGCCGACTTCATCGGTCTCGACACGTGCCTGTCCATCATGCAGGTGCTGCATGAGGGCCTGGCCGACTCAAAATACCGGCCGTGTCCGCTGCTGGTGAAATACGTCGAGGCCGGCTGGCTCGGCCGCAAGACGCAGCGCGGCTTCTACGACTACCGCGGCGACCGCCCGGTCCCGACGCGCTGACGCGTATCTTTGCGGCTCCTGATCTCCAGCATTTGTTAACCCTTGCTCGCCTATGGTGCCCGCGGCATCGTTTCGGGGTACGGGTATGGATATGATGGCAATGGTCTCCAGCATGCTCGCCATGCAGGCTGGAAACACCCAGTCCCAGATTGCTGCCACCATCACCAAGAAGAACATGGATGCGGAGAAAGCCGCGGTTCAGACCCTGCTCGGCACGCCCGCGCAGGCCAATCTCGGCCCGGGCATCGGCGGCTCCCTCGACATTAGGGCCTGACGGGCACGATCCGGAAAAGCGGGTACCGTTTTCCGACCAGGATCGCCCTCAAGCTCGCCCTCAAGCTTTAGAGACCTGCGGCCGCCGGTTTCACCGCCGCCCTGATCAGGTTGACCGCGTCCTCGCTCGCCCACTCGGCGGGGCCGGCAAGGGTGCCGATTTCGCAGCCCTGCGCATCCACCAGTACCGAAGTGGGCATGCCCAGCGCCCGGCCTATGCCTTTGAGATCCTGAAAAACCTTGGCTTTCTGGTCGGTGAAATAGCCGAGCCGGGTCAGGTTGGCCTCTTTCAGGAAGTTTTTGGGCTTCTCGGGGTCTCGGGTGTCGATGTTGACTGCGACCACCTCAAAATCCTTGCCGCCGAGCTTGGCCTGCAGTTCATCCAGCGCCGGCATTTCCTTGCGGCACGGCACGCACCAGGTCGCCCACAGGTTCAACAGCACGGTCTTGCCGCGCCAGTCCGATAGCTTTTTCGGCTGGCCGCCGGCGTCCTCGAAGGCGAGGTCCGGCAGCCGCAGAGGTTTTGATGCCATGGTCACCGCTGCCACCTCGCCGTGGGCCAGCGGGCCGATCCGCTTCGCCACCTCGACCGCGGGGGCGCAGGTCAGGTCACCACCCGGGCCGCGCTTGAGCCCGAGGACGTAATACGCCCCAAGCCCGACCAGGGCGGCGGCCACGACCGTGCCGATAGCGACCGGGACCCGGCGCTTGGGGGCAGGGGCGGGCGGGGGGTTTTCCGGCATACCGTTTGTCTTCCCGAGTCGGATAAGGCTATGCAGAGCTGTTACGTGCGCCGATGGCACGGCGTTTCGCGCGCCCGGCCGATTTTGGCAAGGCGGCGCGGGTCACGATTAGGCGAAGAGTGAGGTCATGAGCAACAAGATGTGGGGCGGGCGGTTCTCCGAGCGCCCCGACGCGATCATGGAGGAAATCAACGTCTCCATCGATGTCGATCGCCATATGTATGCCCAGGACATCGCCGCCTCCAAGGCGCACGCCGCAATGCTGGCCGGGCAGGGCATCATCACCGCCTCGGACGCGAAGAACATCGCAAAAGGTCTCGACACCATCCTGGCCGAGATCGGCAAGGGCGATTTCCACTTCAAGCGCGCCCTTGAGGACATTCACATGAATGTCGAGAGCCGGCTGTCGGAACTGATCGGCCCCGCCGCGGGCCGCCTGCACACCGCGCGCTCGCGCAACGACCAGGTGGCAACCGATTTCCGGCTCTATGTCCGCGACACGATCGACGAGACGGATGCGGCGCTGGCGGCGTTTCAGCACGCGCTGGTCACCCGTGCGCTGCAACACGCCGGCACGGTGATGCCCGGCTTCACCCATCTGCAGACGGCGCAGCCGGTGACCTTCGGCCACCACCTGCTCGCCTATGTCGAGATGGCCGGCCGCGACCGCGGGCGCCTTGCCGACGCGCGCAAGCGGCTCAACGAATCACCGCTGGGAGCTGCCGCGCTCGCCGGCACCTCGTTCCCGATCGACCGCGCCGCGACCGCCAAGGCACTCGGCTTCGACCGCCCCATGGCCAATTCGCTCGATGCGGTCTCCGACCGCGACTTCGTGCTGGAGACGCTATCGGCCGCCGCGATCTGTGCCGTGCACCTTTCGCGCTTTGCGGAAGAACTCGTGGTGTGGACCTCGCCGCTGGTCGGACTGGTCCGCCTGTCCGACAAGTTCACCACCGGCTCCTCGATTATGCCGCAGAAGCGCAATCCGGATGCGGCGGAACTGGTGCGCGCGAAGACCGGCCGGGTGATCGGCGCGCTCAATGCGCTCTTGATCGTGATGAAGGGCCTGCCCCTCGCCTATCAAAAAGACATGCAGGAGGACAAGCAGGGCGCGATGGAAGCGTTTGCCGCGCTGTCGCTGGCGATTCGCGCCATGACCGGCATGGTGCTCGATCTCGTGCCGGACGAGGGCAAGATGAGGCTTGCTGCGGGCGACGGCTACGCGACCGCCACCGATCTTGCCGACTGGCTGGTGCGGACGCTGAAAATGCCGTTCCGCGACGCCCACCATGTCACCGGCCGAATCGTCGCGCTGGCCTCGAAACAGGGCGTGGCGCTGCACGAACTGCCGCTGAAAGCGATGCAGGAGGTCGAGCCGAAGATCACCGCCGACGCCCTGAAGGTGCTGTCGGTGGATGCCTCGGTGAAAAGCCGCACCAGTTTTGGCGGTACCGCACCGAAGAACGTGGCCGCGCAAGCCAAAGCCTGGGCGAAGCGGTTGGAAAAACAGCGAAAGTAGGGCTGCGTTTCTAAATTTCGCTGGGATTTCATGGTTGTCCGGGTCTCGCCATGGCGAAGCAATCTTTGTATGGTGCGGCCGATATTGGGGATTTCGAAGTGATCAGCAAGCGGCGCCTGACCCCGTCGGGGTGGGCCATCATCGCATTGAGCGCTAGCGCGCTCGCGCTCGGCGGCTGTGGCCGCAAGGCCGGCCTTGACCTGCCGCCGAATGCCATGAATGCCGCGACCCCGGCCGAGCCGGATGTCGAGGCTGATCGCGTGGCCCCGCCCGGCGCCACCAATCCCGCTTACAGCGCGGACGGTGGCCCTGCCGCCTCCAAAGGCCGCAAACGACCGTTTGTCCTCGACCCGCTCCTCGGCAACTAAGCTAGCCCGCCATGAACCACTTTGATTATCGTAGCGGCGTGCTGCACGCCGAGGCGGTCAACCTTGCCGATCTCGCTGCCGCCGTCGGCACGCCGTTCTACTGCTATTCCACCGCGACGCTGGAGCGGCATTACCGCGTGTTCACCGAGGCCTTTGCCGGCGAGAAGGTGCTGGTGTGCTACGCCATGAAGGCGAATTCCAACCAGTCGGTGCTGCGCACGCTGGCGAAGCTCGGCGCCGGCGCCGATGTGGTGTCGGGCGGCGAGTTGAAGCGCGCGCTGGCGGCCGGCATCCCCGCCGCCAAGATCCTGTTCTCCGGCGTCGGCAAGACCGAAGACGAACTGCGCGCCGCGCTCGCCGCCGATATCCTCTGCATCAACGTCGAATCCGAGCCCGAGCTCGAACTGCTGTCGCGCCTCGCGGTCGAGACGGGCAAGACCGCGCGTATCTCCGTGCGCGTCAATCCCGACGTCGATGCCGGCACCCACGCCAAGATCGCTACCGGCAAGTCCGAGAACAAGTTTGGCATCCCGATCGCGCATGCCCGTGAGGTTTACGCGCGCGCCGCCAGGCTACCCGGCATCCAGGTTACCGGCACCGACATGCACATCGGCAGCCAGATTACCGATCTCGGCCGGATGGAGACCGCTTTCCGCATCCTGTCGGATTTCGTGATCACGCTGCGCGCCGACGGCCACGCCATCTCGCATGTCGATTTCGGCGGCGGGCTTGGCATCCCCTATGACATGGACCGCGAGGCACCGCCCGCGCCGGACGCCTACGCGGCGATGGTCAAGCGCGTCACCCACAATCTCGGCTGCACGCTGATGTTCGAGCCGGGCCGGATGATCGTCGGCAACGCCGGCATCCTGGTTTCGCGCGTGATCTATGTGAAGCACGGCGATGCCAAGAACTTCGTCATCATCGACGCTGCGATGAACGATCTGATCCGCCCGACGCTGTACGAGGCGCATCACGACATCCTGCCGGTGCGCGAGGCCGCCGCGGGTGCGGCCACCATTACCGCCGACGTCGTCGGCCCGGTCTGCGAAACCGGCGACTATCTCGCGCTCGACCGCAAGCTGCCGGAATTGAAAGCGGGCGACCTCATCGCCATCCTGACCGCAGGCGCCTATGGCGCGGTGCAGTCCGGCACCTACAACACGCGGCCGCTGGTGCCGGAAGTGCTGGTCAAGGACGACCAATATGCCGTCGTCCGGCCCCGCATCGACGTCGACGCGCTGATCGCGATGGACCGCATGGCGTCGTGGTTGTAAGCGGCGCTACTTCGCCGCGTGCGGGCCCTTGCCGCCGCCTACGATCACGCCCGCGGCCTTCTCGATCGGCTTGATGGCCTCGGTGAAATCGGAGTCCGCGCCCTGATCGCGGATGATGACTTCCCAGAGGCGGCCGACCGCCTCGGCCACCTCCATTGAAAGCCCGAGCGAGCGCATCTCCTCGACCGCGAGCCGCACGTCCTTCACCATGAGGCCTGTTGCAAAGCCGAAGTCGAAGCTGCGCGGCAGCACCGACCTCGGAAACTTGTCGCGGCTTGCGGTATTCATGCCGGAGCCGGCGTTGATGACATCGACCATGACGGCCGGATCGAGGCCGGACTTCACGCCCATCACCACCGCTTCCGACGTCGCCACCATCGCGGTCGCCGACAGGAAATTGTTGGCGAGCTTCATGGTCTGCCCGGAGCCGGGCTTTTCGCCGATGAAGAACACCTTTCCGATCACGCCGAGCGCTGCCTTCACCGCTTCGAAATCGGCGCGCGGGCCCGACACCATCACCGCCAGCGTGCCCTTCTCGGCGCCGCCGACGCCGCCGCTGACGGGGCTGTCGATCTGCACGATGTTTTTCTTCGCCAGCAAGCCGTGAATCTTGACCGCCATCTGCGAGCCGACGGTAGACAGGTCAACGAAGCGCTTGACCCGCTTGCCCTCGATCACGCCGCACTTGCCGGTGGCGACATCGAGCGAGGCCTGCAGCGAGGGCAGGCTCGCCATCACGGTCTCGGCCTCGTCGGCGATATCCTTTGGCGAGGTGCCTGCCCTGGCGCCGAGGGCGACGAGGCGGTCCACCGCCGCCTTCTGCGTGTCGAAAACGGTGAGCTTGTGGCCGGCTTCGATCAGCCGGCGCGCCATCGGAAAGCCCATCTTTCCGAGGCCGATGAATCCGATTTCCATGGTCCAACCATCTCCCGGTTCGTCATTGCGAGCGAGCGAAGCAAGCGATCTTCGCCGCAACTGAAAATGTGGATTGCTTCGTCGCTGCGTTTCCCGCAATGACAATCCTACGCAGGGGATCGACGCATCGCTCGCGGTGACGATGAGGTGACAGAAGGCTTACGCCTTGTCGATGTCCGCGAACACCTCGCGTGCGATGCGAAAACTGTCGACCGCGGCAGGCATGCCGGCATATATCGCGACCTGCATCAAGATTTCGCGGATTTCCTCGCGCGACACGCCATTGGTCAGCGCGCCCTTCAGATGCGCGCGCAGTTCATGCGGGCGGTTGAGGATCGAGATCATGGCGATATTGAGCATGCTGCGGGTCTTGCGCGGCAGCTCCTCGCGGCCCCACACCGAGCCCCAGCAATATTCGTTGAGCAGGTCCTGGAACGGCGCGTTGAAGCTGTCGACGTTTTTCATCGCGTTGGCCACGTAGGCCTCGCCCAGCACGGCCGTGCGAATGCCCAGTCCCTTGTCCCACATTTTCTGATCCATGACGTTTCCTCTCTTGCTGTCGCTTTTGGCTTTGGGTCGGCCGGGAAATTACGGGGTCTGTCCGTATCAGTCACGCCTTCGTGTTATGCGACAATAGGGGTGGGATACGGCTGGGAAAGCGTGCCTCACCCCTGCCGTTATGCTAGGGTGTTGTCCGGGCAACCCGGAGATGTTGTTGAGCGGCAACCCAGACCCTTCAAAGGCAGCGCATGAGCCGGATGATCTGGCGCGGCTGAAATTGTCGCAGGCGCTTGAACGCGCCACTTACGCGATCGCCTGGGAGCGTGCCTGGCCGCATCTGGCGCGGTTTTTGACCCTTGCCGGACTGTTCCTGACCGTTTCCTGGGCCGGCCTGTGGCTGGCGCTGCCCTCGCTGGGGCGGTTCGCGGGGCTGTTGCTGTTTGCCGCCGCGGCGCTGGCCGCGCTGTGGCCGCTGCTTCGTTTCCAATGGCCCGCCCGCACCGAGGCGCTCGGCCGGCTCGATCGAGGTACCGGTATCCGCCACCGGCCTGCGACCGCCCTGAGCGACACCATCAGCACCAGCGACCCGGTGGCGCTGGCGCTGTGGCAGGAGAGCCGCGCCCGCACCCTGGCCTCGCTGACGCGTATTCGTGCCGGCCTGCCGTCGCCGCGGCTGCCTATCCACGACCCTTGGGCGGTGCGCGCGCTGGTTGTCGTCATGATGGTCGCAGCCTATGTCGCGGCCGGGGATGAGCGCTCGTTGCGCGTGGCGTCGGCCTTCGACTGGAACGGCGTGCTGGCGCCCACCAACATCCGCATCGACGCCTGGGTGACGCCGCCGGTCTACACCGGCAAGCCGCCCGTTATCCTGTCCTCCGCCAACAAGGAGAGCGCTGTCCCCGCGAGCGGCCCGTTGGCAGTGCCCGCGGGCAGCACGGTGATCGTGCGATCGAGCGGCGGCACGCTGGACGTCGTTGCAGGCGGCGGCGTCACCGAGGCGACTGCGGCCGCGCAGGCGCCCAACGGCACCAATGAGCGGCAGTTTACCGTCACCGGCGACGGCACCGTGCATGTGCGCGCGCCGTCCGGCCAGCCGCAGTGGAAATTCACCGCCACGCCCGATCGCCCGCCGACCATCGCGTTGGCCAAGGATCCTGAGCGGCAGCCCCGCGGCTCGCTGCAGATGTCCTACAAGATCGAGGACGATTACGGCGTCACCGAAGCGCGCGCCGAATTCGCCTTGCGTGGCAGAGACGGTGCTGCGATGCCGCGGGCGTTGTTCGAGCCGCCGCAGTTCCCGCTGGTGCTGCCCAATGCACGCACGCGCAACGGCGTCGGCCAGATGCTGAAGGAACTCGGCGAAGACCCCTATGCGGGCGCCGACGTCACGCTGACGCTGACCGCCAAGGACGAGGCCGGCAACACCGGCAAGAGCGAGCCGTTCAACATGCGCCTGCCGGAGCGGCTGTTCACCAAGCCGCTGGCGCGCGCGCTGATCGAGCAGCGTCGTATCCTGGCGCTCGACGCCAAGGCCAATGACAAGGTCTATGCCGCGCTCGATGCGCTGATGATCGCGCCGGAACTGTTCACGCCGCAGGCCGGGCATTATCTCGGCCTCTACAGCGTCGCCCGTGAACTTGAGGCCGCCCGCACCGACGATGCGCTGCGCGGCGTGGTGGCCAGCCTGTGGGCGCTGGCCGTCACCATCGAGGACGGCGACATCTCCGACGTCGAGAAGGCGCTGCGCGCCGCGGAAGAGGCGCTCAAGCAGGCGCTGGAGCGCGGCGCCAGCGAGGAGGAGATCAAGAAGCTCACCGAGAACCTGCGCGCGGCGCTCGACAAGTATCTGCGTCAGCTCGCCGAGCAGCTGAAGAACAATCCGCAGCAATTGTCGCGTCCGCTCGATCGCAACAGCAAGATGCTGACCCAGCGCGATCTCGACAGCATGTTGCAGCAGATCGAGCGCGAGGCGCGCCGCGGCAATCACCAGAAGGCCGCCGAGCTGCTCAAGCAGTTCAGCGACCTGATGCGCGAATTGCAGATGGCGCGGCCCGGCCAGAGCGGCGACGACGACATGCAGCAGGCGCTGAACGAGCTCGGCGATATGATCCGCAAGCAACAGCAGTTGCGCGACAAGACGTTCAAGCAGGGCCAGGATTCGCGCCGCGACCGCATGCGCGGCAAGCAGGGCGACCAGAGCATGGGCGATCTGCAGCAGGATCAGCAGGCGCTGCGCGACCGTCTCAAGAAGCTGCAGGAAGATCTGGCCAAGCGTGGCATGGGCCCCGGCCAGCGCGGTGATCCGGGCGACGACCAGGGCGATGGCGAAGACGGTCTCGATCAGGCCGACAACGCGATGGGAGACGCCACCGGGCGGCTCGGCGATGGCAATACGGAAGGCGCGGTCGACTCCCAGGGACGGGCGCTCGAAGCGCTGCGCAAGGGCGCGCAGAAGCTGTCCGAGGCCATGCAGGATGGCGACGGTGATGGCCAGCAGGATGGTCCCGGCAACCGCGCCGGCCGCCAGCAGAGCGGCGGCAACCAGACCGATCCGCTCGGACGTCCGCTGCAGGGCCGCGAATTCAGCGATGACTACACGGTCAAGATCCCTGGCGAGATCGATGTCGAGCGTGTCCGCCGCATCCTCGAAGAGCTCCGCCGGCGCCTTGCCGATCCCAATCGTCCGCAGATCGAGCTCGACTACATCGAGCGCCTGCTGAAGGACTATTGATCACATCTGTCGTTGTCCCCGCGAACGCCGGGACCCGTGTGGCGCGGCGGAAGTTGTTTCACGCAGAGCGCTGCACTGTTTTGGCACGCCGCGCGGCCGCACCAGAAGGTCACGCCGCCTTTCGGCGACGATTGGATTCCCGGGCCGGCCGTCGAACTCGCATCGCATCGGCTCGGCGACGCGATCGACGAGCACCTCGACCAGCACGTAGTCCGCGTCTCAAGACCCAGCGCGTTCCGGGCTCCGACCCGGAACGATGGCGCGGTTATCCGCCTTTGCGGGCGGCCAGCGCGTCCGCAACCGCGGTGCGGATGTCCGCCACCGAGAACGGCTTCGTCACCACGTCATGCACGATGGCGTTGAGTCCCGAGGCGCGCTCGCGCTGGTCGGCGAACCCGGTCATCAGCAGGATCTTCAGTTCGGGAAAATCGCGTGCCGCGGTCAATGCCAGCGCAATGCCGTCCATCACCGGCATCTGGATGTCGGTGAGCAGGAGATCGAACGCACCGCGTTCGCGGGTCAGGATCTCCAGTGCTTCGGCGCCGTCTTCGGCGGTGACGATGTCATGGCCGTCCATCGCGATCGCGCGCGCCACCAATTGGCGCATGGAATCCTCGTCGTCGGCGATCAAGACGCGCGGCATCGGCTCAAAATCCCCTCGCGGCCCGCGGCGGGTCCGGATCAGGCGTGACCGGCGGCGAGATCGCGCTTGTTGAAGAAGCGGATGTCGATATTACGCCCTTCCGGCGGCGGCGAGGCAAGACGCGTCTTGAACCAAGCGCGCTCGCCCGGCTTGAGCACGCTCTGTTCCAGCACCGCGTTCCACGCATAGACTTCCGCGCCCTGTGCGTCGCGCACCGAGAAGCGCAGCCGAGGGATCCCGACCGGCTCCCTGGTCTCGCCGACGATCATGCCCTCGATAACCAGCACGGGCTTCGCGTCTGAGGTCTCGTAGGTGATCTTGACGTCCTTGAAGGCGAGCCCGCGCAGGTTTACCTCTAGCCCCACCAGCCTGTAAAAGGCGGCTGTTTGCGGCAGCAGCCCCACCACGTCGCCGCGCCAGACGATCATGGCCAGCACCAGCGCGGCCATGGCGGCGCAGGTGGCGGTGAGGCCGGCGCCGCGCGGCATCGGGATCGGCGGGAAGGGTGGAAGCCGCAGCAGCTTGCCCAGGTGCGATCGCTTCCTTCGTCCGGCCCCGTCGTCCTCGGCCTCATGGCGGGCGGCGGTGGTCCAGTCCACCTCGGCCTCGTGCTGCGTGGCCTGGGAGGGCCAGTCGGGGGAAACGGAGGGGCTTTCGACCATCGGCGTGTGGCCATCCTCGCGCGCCATGGCGTCCCATTCGGCGGCGGCGTCGCGCGGGCCAGCGGCTGACGCGGCGTCCATGGCAGGCGCCACGGTTTCGAGCGCGTCGTCGGCCCGGGCCAGCCAGGTCAGCTTGCAGCGGGAGCAGCGCACGGTGCGCCCTTCCGTGCCGAGAGCGGCGGGATTGATGGTGAAAGACGTTGTACAATTGGGGCAAACGATATGCATGGAGCCCATCTCCAATGGTAGCGGCGGGATGCTACAAGCCGACCGTTAACGAATCGGAAACCATAAGAGCTGCACAAGCTTTTTGGGCGGTATGCGGCCGGGTCGGGGGCAATGGCCTGGGCTTGGTGCCCGTCGAACGGAGCTAGAGGTGGTCCGGTTCGAAAATGTCGGATTGCGCTACGGACTGGGGCCGGAGATTCTGCGCGACCTGTCGTTCCTGATCCCGGCGCATTCCTTCCAGTTCCTGACCGGCCCTTCGGGCGCCGGCAAGACGTCGCTGCTGCGCCTGTTGTTTCTGTCGCTGCGCCCGACGCGGGGACTGGTCAATCTGTTCGGTCAGGACGTCTCGCTGCTCGGCAAGGAGCAGATCGCGGACCTGCGCAAGCGCATCGGCATCGTGCTGCAGGATTTTCGCCTGCTCGACCACATGACGACCTACGAGAATGTGGCGCTGCCCTTCCGCGTCATGGGCCGCGACGAATCGAGCTATCGCCGCGAAGTCATCGACCTCTTGAAATGGGTCGGGCTTGGCGAGCGCATGGACGCGCTGCCGCCGATCCTTTCCGGCGGCGAGAAGCAGCGCGCCGCGATCGCGCGCGCGGTGATCTCGCGCCCCCAGCTGCTGCTCGCGGACGAGCCGACCGGCAGCGTCGATCCGACGCTCGGGCGGCGCCTGCTGCGGCTGTTCATCGAGCTCAACAAGTCCGGCACCGCCGTCATCATCGCCACCCACGACATTACCCTGATGGAGCAGTACGACGCGCGGCGTCTGGTGCTGCATCAGGGCCGGTTGCACATCTATGAGTAGGGTCGACGAACACAGGCCGCTGGTCGATCTCGGCAACGAGCGGCCGATCCTGCCGGCGAAGGCACGCATCCTGTCGCCGATCGTGCCGCGCGCCTCGATCTCCGGCCGCGCGCTGGTTGCGGTCGTCGCGATCATGACCTTTCTTGCCTCGATCACGACCGGCGCGGTGCTCCTGATCAGCGCCTCCGCCGCCGAATGGCAATCCGATGTCGCGAGCGAAATCACTATCCAGGTGCGGCCACTGACCGGACGAGACGTCGAGCGCGACACCGCCGCGGTGGCGGAGGCGATGCGCGGCCAGCCCGGCATCGTCGAGGTGCGTCCGTTCAGCAGGGAGGAATCGGCCAAGCTGCTGGAGCCCTGGCTCGGCACCGGCCTGTCGCTCGAGCAGTTGCCGGTGCCGCGTGTGATCATCGCGCGGGTGCAGCCGGGGTCGGCGCTCGATCTCGCCGGCCTGCGCGCGCGGGTGACCAGGGTTGCGCCTTCCGCCAGCGTTGACGATCATCGCGCCTGGATCGAGCGCATGCGCTCGATGACCGGCGCCACGGTGCTTGCCGGCATCGGCATCCTCGTACTCGTCATCATCGCCACCATCATCTCGGTGTCGTTCGCCACCCGCGGCGCGATGGCGGCGAACCGGCCGATCGTGGAAGTGCTGCATTTCGTCGGCGCCGGCGATGCCTATATCGCCAACCACTTCCTGCGCCATTTCCTGATGCTGGGGCTGGAGGGTGGCGTGATCGGCGGCGGCGCAGCGATGCTCGCCTTCGGGTTCTCGGAGTCGATCGCAAGCTGGTTTTCCGGCACGGCGGTCGGCGACCAGTTCGCGGCCCTGCTCGGCACCTTCTCGCTGCGGCCATCAGGCTATCTGGTGCTGGCGGCGCAGGCCGTTGCGATTGCCGCCATCACCGGCTGGGCTTCGCGGCGCACGCTGCTGGCGACGCTCGACGACATCGACTGATGGTCAAACCGGACTCCACTTCGCCCGAAAAGCCTCTAGAATTGCTTCCGGAGAAGGATTTCAAGCGACGCATGAGCGGGTCCGACGAGCAGAACCGAGAGACTGCGGCCCGGCCGCCGCGCGGATGGCTGCGCGCCGCCGTCGTCGGCGCGCTGGCATTCGCTTTCGTCGGCGCCGGCTGCGGCTTTGTCGGCTTCCTGGCGCAGCTTCGCGGCAGCGAGGAGCGTCCCGCGCGCAATGCCGACGGCATCGTCGTGCTGACCGGCGGCTCGTCGCGGGTGTCGGACGCCATGGAGTTGCTGGCGGCCGGCTACGGCCAGCGGCTGCTGATTTCCGGCGTACACCCGACCAACGACGTCCACGATATCTCCCGCACACTGCCGGACAATCACAAGCTGCTCAATTGCTGTGTCGATCTCGACCGCTCGGCGATCAATACCCGCAGCAATGCCGCCGAGACCCGGCGCTGGGCGCGCGAACGCGGCTTCAAGTCGCTGATCGTGGTGACCTCGAACTATCACATGCCGCGCGCGATCGTGGAACTGTCTCACGCCATGCCCGACGTCACGCTGATCCCCTTCGTCGTGATCGGCGACAGGTGGCGTGACGAGCCGTGGTGGGCGAGTGGCGCGACGCTGCGGCTCTTGCTATCGGAATACGTGAAGTACGTCGCCGCTGAAATGCGGGTGCGGCTGGAGGAGGCGGGGCTTGCGCCCGAAGCCGCGGAGCAGCCGATCGGGCCGTCGCGCCGACCGGCCACCGCGCAAGCCAACTAGTTACCGGAAAGCCGATGGTCTTGATCTTCCTGCGCTCGTTCGTCTTCAACGTGCTGTTCTACGCCGTGTTCGTCGTTCTCGCGATCGTGGCGCTGCCGACTTTCCTGATGCCGATTGGCGCGCTGATGACGATGGCGCGGTTTTGGACGAATGCCACGCTGTTCCTGATGCGGGTCATCTGCAATATCAGGGTGGAATTCCGCGGCATCGAGAAGATCCCGAGCGGACCGCTCGTCATCGTCGCAAAGCACCAGTCGTTCTGGGAGACGTTCGCACTCGTGCCGCTGTTCGCGCATCCGATCTTCATCCTCAAGCGGCAACTGATGCGCATCCCGGTTTTCGGCCAGTTCCTGGTCAAGTTCAAGATGATCGGCATCGATCGGACCGCCGGCGTCAAGGCCCTGCTCGAGATGACGCGGCGGGCGCGCGCCGCCGTGCTCAGCGGGCGCCAGCTCGTGATTTTTCCGGAAGGCACGCGCCGCGCACCGGGCGCACCGGCGGACTACAAGACCGGCTTTGCCCAGATCTATCACGCCTGCGGCGTGCCGTGCCTGCCGGTCGCGCTCAACTCCGGCCTGTTCTGGCCGCGGCGAACGTTCATGCGCTATCCCGGTACGCTGGTGGTGGAGTTCCTCGATCCGCTGCCGCCGGGCCTGCCAAAGGACGAATTCATCTCCCGCGTCCGCGACACGATCGAGGAAGCTACTGCGCGCATCGTCGAAGCCGGCCGCAGGGAGCAGGAACAGTCGATCGGCAAGGCGCCGAGCTACGTCGGGGCAAAGCGCTAGAGATTGTCCGCGGCGGGCGCGGGAGCGTGCGCATCGTGCAGCATCGCCGCGAGCCTGTGCAACTGCTCGTCGCGAAACCCCTCCGCCTCGATCGCCTTGACGGTGGAGAGCACATAGTCGCGGTTGTTGCCGGAGCGGCCATGGCCCTGGCGGACGATGCGAAGCTGCTCGCTCAGCGGCAGCCGGCCGGCATATTGCACATGGCCGCGATCGGCCACATAGGTCAGCGCACTGACGCGCTGCTGCGCCCCGTTGTTGAGCCAGACCGAGCGCATCACTTCGCGATAGACATGGGTTGTCTGCTCGCGGGCGCGCAGATATTCCACCGTGGCTTCGCGCAACTCCGGCGCGACGCGAAAGGCGACGCCGCGGCAGGCGCCGCCGCGGTCGAGCCCCAGCACCAGCCCCGGCTTTTCCGGTGTGCCGCGATGATCGAAAGAGTAGACGCAGAGCGCGCGGTGTTCGCCGATCAGCCGGGCCGGAACCTTCTCGAGATATTCAAAGCCCGGCCGCCACATCAGCGAGCCGTAGCCGAACACCCAGAGATCGCCGTTGCCGAATTCGTGATCTGAAACGATAACTGCCGCCATTGCCGGACGGCTAGCAGAACCGGAACGTTAATTCCACGCCTTTAAGCGCGATAAAGTCCGCTTACATTTGACAAAATCGTCGGTCAAAGGCCAGCTCATGCAAGACACACCTTCCGCGCCGAGCCGGCGCCCGCTCTGGCGGCTGTTCATCGTCCCCGGACTGCTCGTCATCGCGGCTGCCGCATGGAGCGGGTTCTGGTTTCATGCGGCCTCGCAGGTCGGCGTGCGCGCCGATGCCTGGCGCGCGCAGGAGGCCAAGTCGGGCCGCCGGTATGATTGCGCCAGGCGCACCGTGGCCGGTTTCCCGTTCCGCTTCGAGGTCAGCTGCGAGGGCGCCAGTGTTTCGCTGGTCTCGCAGACGGCGTCGAATGTGCCGTTCACCGCTACCCTCGGCGAGATCGAGGTTGTGGCGCAGATCTACGATCCGAAGCTGGTGATCGCGGAATTCAAGTCGCCGGCCCAGGTCGCAATTCCCGAGCAGGCGCCACTGCGGGTCGACTGGAGCAAGGGCCGCGCCAGCGTGTTGGGGCTGCCCGCGGTGCCGCAGCGCGCCTCGATCGTGTTCGACGATGCCGCGATCGATCGCGTCAACGCCAATTCGATCCAGGTGCCGGTCGCCCGCGCCAAGCATGTCGAACTGCACGGCCGTCTCGCCGAGGGCTCGCCAACCGACCATCCGGTGATCGAGACGGTGCTGCAGATGAACGGCGGAGCCGTGCAGGGCGTGCATCCCGTGCTGGCCGAACCCTTCAGCGCCGATATCCGCGCCAGGCTGACCGGCCTGAACGATTTTGCGCCCAAGCCCTGGCCGGAGCGGTTTCGCGAGATCGCGGCGGCTGGCGGCAACGTCGAAATCGTGCAGTCGCGCATCCGGCAGGGCGAGATGATCGCAGTCGCCGCCGGCACGCTCTCGCTCAACGCCAATGGCAATCTCGATGGCGAACTGCAGATGACGGTCACGGGGCTGGAGCGCATCGTGCCGGCGCTGGGCATCGACAAGATCCTGGAGGAGGGCGTGCCGCAGGCGACGCTCGACCGCGTCGCGCCCGGCGTGAAGACGCAGGATCTCAACAGCCTGTTCGGCGCACTCGACAAGGCAATTCCTGGCCTCGGCAAGATCGTCAAGCAGAACGCCAATGTCGGCATTGCCGCCACCCTTAATTCGATCGGCAGCGAAGCCGAGCTCGAGGGCAAACGGGCGCGCTCCTTCCCGCTGCGTTTCGCCAATGGCGCTGTGCTGTTTGGGCCGGTGAAGGTCGGACAGGTACCGCCGCTGTTCTGATCGCCGAGGCGTGATGGCGTCTCGGGAATTCGTGATCGACACGGACAATCACTTCCCCGACGGCCGCGCCATGCGGCCCGATGACAGGGAGTGCATTCATGATACGCCTCAAATTGCTGGGTACCGCTGTATTTTTCTCGCTTCTGGCCGCATCGCCTGCGCTCGGGCAGCACATGCTCGATGAGCCCGGGATGTACGCCTTCACCTATCCGATGGGTGATCTCGGCCTCGCTTCTTCCCGTCCGTCTGCCGACGCCAGGGCCATGATGCATTCCGGCCGGCCGATGAAGTCGCGCATCGCGACGAGCAGAAGCGCGCGGCATGGAAAATAGGAGAACCTCATGTCTCGCTGCAAATTGCTCGTTGCGGTCGGAGGCTTCCTGCTTCTGACCGCCTCGCCCGCGCTGGCACAGCACATGGTCGACGACGCAGGAACATTTCCATTCTCGATGGGAAATCCCTTCGCGGCGCCGGACACGCCGGATCCGCGCATGAAGTCTCACGCCATGATGAGGCGCCGCCCCAGGCAGCCGAAGTAACGGCGAGCGGTCAGGACCTCTTCAGTTCCTGATGCGGCCGTCCGAAGTCCGGCGCAGCCGAGTCCTGGCCGATCTCGACAATGCCGCGGCGGATGGCGCGGGTGCGGGTGAAATGCTCGAACAGCGCCTCGCCATCGCCGCGGCGGATCGCGCGGGTGAGCTTTGACAGATCCTCGGTGAAGGTGCCGAGCATCTCCAGCACGGCTTCCTTGTTGCTGAGGAATACGTCGCGCCACATCGTCGGATCGGACGCGGCAATGCGCGTGAAGTCGCGAAATCCGCCGGCCGAGAATTTGATCACCTCGGACTCCGTGACCTGCGCCAGTTCGTCGGCGGTGCCGACGATGGTGTAGGCGATCAGATGCGGCAAATGGCTGGTGATCGCGAGCACCAGGTCATGGTGGTCGGGCGTCATGATCTCGACTTTTGCGCCAAGTCCGGCCCAGAACGCGCGCAGCTTCTCCGTCGCTTCGGCAGCGGTGCCCTCGGGCGGGGTCAGGATGCACCAGCGGTTGATGAACAGCTCGGCAAAGCCCGAGTCCGGACCCGAATGCTCGGTACCGGCGACGGGATGCGCCGGCACGAAGTGGACGGCGGCGGGCAGGTGCGGCGCCATCTCGCGCACGACCGCGCCCTTGACCGAGCCGACGTCGGAGACGATCGCGCCCGGCTTCAGATGTGGTCCGATCTCGGCGGCGACGGGGCCACAGGCGCCGACGGGAATGCAGAGGATGACGAGATCGGCATCCGTCACGGCCTCGACATTGGTCTCGACCACGCGGTCGACGATGCCGAGCTCCTTGACCCGCGCGCGCGTCTTCTGCGAACGCGCGGTGGTGACGATCTCGCCCGCCAGCCCCTGCAGTTTTGCGGCGCGCGCAATCGAGCCGCCGATCAGGCCGAAGCCGATCAGCGCGACGCGCCTGAATGAACCCGGTGTGCTCACTTGTCCGCCATGAAGTCGCGCAGGCCTTCGATGACGAGGCGGTTGGCCTCCTCGGTGCCGATGGTCATGCGCAGCGCATGCGGCAGGCCGTAATTGTTGAGCCCGCGCAGCACGAGGCCGCGCCTGGTAAGGAACGCATCGGCTTCCGCCGAGGTCTTGCCTTTCGCGGTCGGGAAATGAATCAGCACGAAATTGCCGACGCCCGGCGTGACGTTCAGGCCCAGCTTGACGATCTCCCCGTTGAGCCAGTTGCGCCACTTCTCGGTGTGCGCCTTGGACATCTGGATATGCGCGGTGTCTTCAAGCGCAGCGACGGCCGCCAGCATGGCCGGCGTCGACACGTTGAAGGGGCCGCGGATGCGGTTGACGGCGTCAACGATATGCGCCGGACCGAACATCCAGCCGACGCGCAGGGCGGCGAGCCCGTGGATCTTGGAGAAGGTGTGGGTCATCACCGTGTTCTCGGTGGTCGCAACCAGCTCGATGCCCTGCTCGTAGTCGTTGCGCGACACGTAGTCGGAATAGGCGGCGTCCAGCACCAGCACGACATGGCCGGGCAGGCCCGCGTGGAGGCGCTTGACCTCGTCGAACGGAATGTAGGTACCGGTCGGGTTGTTGGGGTTGGCGAGCCAGACGAGCTTGGTGCGGGGTGTTACCCGCGCAAGGATCGCGTCGACATCGGCGGTGTAGTCGGTCTCGGGCGCGACGACGTTCTTCGCGCCGTTCGCCATGGTCGCGATCGGGTAGACCAGGAAGCCGTGGGCGGTGGAAATCGCCTCGTCGCCTTGGCTCAGATAAGCGTGCGCCACCAGATTGAGGATTTCGTCAGAGCCGGCGCCGCAGATAATGCGGTTCGGATCGAGCCCGTAGGCGCGGCCGATCGCCTCGCGCAGCACTTTCGAGGTGCCTTCCGGATAGTCCTCCAGATGCTCCGCCGCATGCCTGTACGCTGCGATCGCCTTCGGGGAGGGGCCAAACGGCGTCTCGTTAGCCGACAGCTTGAACACCTTGCGGCCCGGCTCGGGCACCGGGGTCTTGCCCGGCGTATAGGGCGCAATGTCGAGAACGCCGGGATTCGGCACGGGACGGTTCATTTTGGCTCCGGATAGTCTGGGGCTAGGCCTTGCCCGCCCCGTTCGGGGGCACCCTATAGCGCGTTGCGTGGCTGCCGACGAGGGCCGACGAGCGCACCGATGCGCCCGCTTTGAGGAGGGCCATCTTGATCTTCTCGAACCCGCCGCCTTCGACCGACACCAAGAGCGCCGCGCCGTCAAAGGCGGTGTCGGGCACCGCGACGATTTCGGCCAGCGGCGCCAGCGCGCGGGCGGTGTCGGCATTCCAGCCGGAGACGCGCACGCTCCACATCTGCACCTCCGTCACCATGGCATCGTCGGCGACTCGCGAGATCACGAACACCGGCAGCGCGGCCGGATGATCGGCGCGTTCGAGGAACGGCAATCGCGCGATGATTTTTGGCGCGCCGTCGGCTTCGAGCTCGTTCCACCACGCGGTGCGGCTCGACACCGCGGAGACCAGTGCGAGGTCGCCCTTGGATTTCGCCACCGCCTCAACCGCCGCTGCACCGCTGAAATGCGCGACATAGGGCACGACAAAGCCGAAGTGAAACCGCGCCGAATCCCGCATCGCGGATTCGCCGACCGAGACATCGGCGTGCACCGCGAACGGCGCCTGTACGTAGGTGAACGTCGAGATGATGACGCGCCAGATGCTCTCGATGGTGTCGAGCGGCAGGATGCCGCGATGACGCTCGACCAGCAGCCGCATCATGCTGGCTTCGCGCGCGGGACGAAACGCGGAGCCGACCTCCTGGGTCTGCTTGACCTGGATCAGGCGGTCGATGATGTCGCCGCGCGCCATCAGCAGGCGGTGCACCTGCTCGTCGATGGCGTCGATTTCCTTGCGCAGCTCGGCTAGGGAGGGCGGAGCAGGGGGCGGCTTTGACATGATGACCTGCAGGAGCCGGAAGAGGCCGGCAAACGAGCGCATTGATTAGGAAAGACCGCCGCCGAAAGCAAAGGAAATGACGGCGATTTGCGCTCTCTCGCAGCGCAAGACAGACCCGGTTAACCAACCCCTTGCCTTGACGAAGGGGTTTTGCGCGGCTAGCTTTGTCGGTGTTCCGTGGTCATTTGAGCCGGCCGGCTTGCAGCCACGTTAAATAAATCGCTAAACAGGCCGGGGACAGATATCCCGGCCGAACCCGTTCAGGCCGGGTTTTTTATTGGCCTGATGTCTGTTCCGAAGGACCTCCGTACGCGGAGGCCGGTGCCGAGATGAATGAGCTGAAGTCGATTGTAAGCCCGGCGATCCAGATCGACGATCGCGTGCATGAGGCCGATCATCCCTCGTCCAAGGTCGCCAAATTCGGCATGGAGCAGCCGCTCAAGCTCGACTGCGGCGTCGACCTTACGCCGTTCCAGATCGCCTATCAGACCTATGGCGAGCTCAATGCGGACCGCTCCAACGCCATCCTGGTCTGCCACGCGCTGACCGGCGACCAGCATGTCTTCAACACGCACCCCATCACCGGCAAGCCCGGCTGGTGGGATACGATGGTTGGGCCGGGCCTGCCGCTCGATACCAACCAGTACTTCATCATCTGCTCCAACGTGATCGGCGGCTGCATGGGCTCGACGGGTCCTGCTTCGACCAATCCGGCAACCGGCAAGCCGTGGGGCCTGGATTTTCCGATCATCACCATCCCCGACATGGTGCGCGCGCAGACGATGCTGATCGACCGGCTCGGCATCAAGACGCTGTTCTCGGTCGTCGGCGGCTCGATGGGCGGCATGCAGGTGCTGCAGTGGACCGCGGCCTATCCGGACCGGGTCTTCTCCGCGCTGCCGATCGCCTGCGCGACGCGCCATTCGGCGCAGAACATCGCGTTCCACGAGCTCGGGCGCCAGGCCATCATGGCCGATCCGGACTGGCACGGCGGCCGCTACGTCGACCACAAGGCGCATCCGCATCGCGGCCTCGCGGTGGCGCGCATGGCGGGCCACATCACATACCTCTCCGACGCGGCGCTGCATCGCAAGTTCGGCCGGCGCATGCAGGACCGCGAGTTGCCGACGTTCTCGTTCGACGCGGATTTCCAGGTCGAGAGCTATCTGCGTTATCAAGGCTCGTCCTTTGTCGAGCGCTTCGATGCCAACAGCTATCTCTACCTGACGCGGGCGATGGATTATTTCGACATCGCCGCCGACCAGGGTGGCGTGCTGGCCAAAGCCTTCATCGGCATCAAGACGCGCTTCTGCGTGGTGTCGTTCACCAGCGACTGGCTGTTTCCGACTTCGGAAGCGCGCGCGCTGGTGCATGCGCTGAATGCGTCCAGCGCGCGGGTGTCGTTCGCGGAGATTGAGACCGATCGCGGTCATGATGCCTTCCTGCTCGATGTGCCGGAATTCTTCGATATCTCTCGCGCGTTCCTGCAGTCGGCAGGTCGCGCCCGCGGGCTGAAGGCGAGTGGTTGAGATGGCGCTTCAGGAACAGACCCTGCCGCTCCCCGGCATCGCGCCGGACCGCATCGGCAAATATCGCACCGATCATCTGCTGGTCGCCGGCATGGTCGAAGCCGGCTCGCGCGTGCTCGACGTCGGCTGCGGCGACGGCGAACTGCTGCAGCTCCTGGAGAGCCGCGGCATCGACGGCCGCGGCATCGAGCTGTCGCGCGAGGGCGTCAACCGCTGCGTCGCCAAGGGCCTCGCGGTTGTGCAGGGCGACGCCGACACCGATCTCGTCAACTATCCCGACGATGCCTTCGACTACGTGATCCTGTCGCAGACGCTGCAGGCGACACGGCAGCCCAAGGTCGTGCTGGAGAACCTGCTGCGCATCGGCCGCCGCGCCATCGTCTCCTTTCCGAATTTCGGCTTCTGGAAGATGCGGCTGCAGCTCCTGATCGGCGGCCACATGCCGCGCACGGAGAACTTGCCGGCCTCCTGGTACGACACGCAGAACATCCATTTCTGCACCATCAAGGATTTCGTTGCGCTGTGCGATGCCATCAACGTCAAGATGGAGCGCGCCGTCGCGCTCGATCTCTACGGCCGGCCGGTGCCGCTGAACCTGCCCTGGTGGGTATGGAACATGTTCGGCGAGCAGGGCGTGTTTCTGCTCAGTCGCGGAAAATAGCATCCCGCATCATTCCGGGCTTGAGACTTTGTCGCGCCGCGGAATGACAGTCAGACCGGCGCGTGTACCAGCGAGCGGGGATCGCGCACCGGCCAGCGGCCGGCTTCCACCAGCGTGATGAAGCGCTCGACCATCTCGTTGAACAGCGCCGGCTCTTCCAGATTGAGCACATGCCCCGCCTTCGGGAAAAAGGCGAGGCCGGCCGCCGGCAGATGCTTCTTCAGGAACAGGCTCGGCTCGACGCAATTGTCGTCCTCGTCGCCGCACAGGATCAGCGCCGGCGTCGGCACTTTGCGGATCGCTTCCACCATCGTGTAGATCGAGGGCCTGCCGCCCTGGAAGCCGCGCATCGTGTTGGCCGAGCCTTTGGCGTCGTGGCGGGCAAGCGCCGCATAGAAGTCGGCGTGGCCGCGCGGGTCCTTCAGCAGGAAGGGAATCCGGCTCGGCGCCTCGCGCGTTACCTTCGCGACTTCCTCCGATCCGATCGATTCATACAGCTCCGCATTGGCGCGGCATTGCGCGCGGAAGGCGTCGAGATTTTCGATGGGAGAGCCCGAGCCGACCGCGGCCAGCGTCATCGACAGTGCGCGCTCGGGTGCGTTGAGGCCGACCTGCAGCGAAGAATAGGAGCCCATCGAGAGCCCTACGAAATGCGCCTTGTCGATCATGAGATGGTCGAGCACCGCCAGCGCATCGGTATAGAAATGCTTGTACGTGTAGACGTTGCCGGCCGGTGGCACGTCCGAGGGCGTATAGCCGCGCGCGGAATACGCGATGCAGCGGTGGCCGCGCGAGAAGTAGCGCATTTGCGGCTCCCAATTGGTGTGGTCGGCCGCGAACTCGTGCAGGAAGATGATCGGCGTTCCGCTGCCGGCCTCTTCGAAATAAAGGCGGACATTATCCCTGGCTACGGCATGGGGCACTTCGGTTTCCTCTTCTTGTGACGGTGTGCACGTTCGCAGCTAATTTTAATCGCGGCAACGACGGGTTCCATTGTCACGAAATCGTCGCAAATCATTTTCGCACTGCCACATGAAATCTTGCTGTCGCCACATCCCGTCGCGAAACGCTTCGGCTTCGCGCACATGCGCGTTGCGGGGGAACGGGGGTGTCTACAGAGGAATGACTATGCTTCGTATCGTTGCGTTCTGCCGGCCCCTTGTTGCGGCGCTGGCATTGTGTACCGCGGCAATTGCCGCGTCTGTCTCGCCGGCTTCGGCCCGTCCGCACCATGGCGTCAGCCGCCACACGCACGGCTATAATCACACTGGTCATCATGCCCGATATCGGCACGCCGTCCGGCGGACGCGCGCCGTAATGCCCATGCAGGTGACGACGACCTTTCAGTCGCCCGCCTTTGCCGACACCTATGCGGGCGGCATGCCCGTTGCGACCGACGCGGCTCGCACAGTCCGTCGACAGTCGCAGCAGCACTATCGTCGCGTCGCGCGATCATCCCGCTGGGAGCGCAGCGTCGCTGCGGTGCAGACGCGGGGCATCGCCGATAGCTATGCCAGCGTCGCGCCCGACACGGCCACGGTCGTGCCCAACACACGCGGCGTGACCTTCGAGGCCTCCACGGCATCGGGGTCGAGCCTCGTGTCCGAAGCGCGCCGCTACATCGGCGGCAATCCGACCGGCCGCGGCAGCCTGTGGTGCGCGCGCTTCATGAACATGGTGCTGCAGCACACCGGCCATCGCGGCACCGGCTCCGACATGGCGAACTCGTTCGCCCGCTACGGCACGCGCGTCTCCGGGCCGCAGGTCGGTGCCATCGCGGTGATGTCGCGCGGCCGCAGCGGCGGCCATGTCGGCATCATCACCGGCGTCGATGCCAAGGGCAATCCGATCATGATTTCCGGCAACAACGGCAATCGCGTGCGCGAGGCGCCGGTCTCGCGCGGCCGCATCTACGCCTATGTGATGCCGAACTGACGGCTGTCATCGCTTCGCAATGACGAGGCTCAGATCAGCGCCGGCTGCTCGGCTGCGATGGTGTCGCCGGCGGCGATCGTGCCGCCGGTGATGACCTCGGCATAGATGCCGCAATCGCCATGGCCGAGCCGGCGCTGCAGCGCCTGCGGGATCGCAAGATCGCGCTCGGCGGTGTCTGGGTCGACATTGACGGCGGCGCAGCGGACGATCCGCTTGACCACCTTCAGCCTGGTCTCGCCGATCGCCAGCGTCCGGTCGAGCAGGTCGAATTCGGACCAGGCCGGCCAGCCCTCGACATGGAGGTTGGCGCGGAAGCGCAGCGGATGCACCGGCGCGCCCACCATGTTCTCGATGGCGCGGACGCTGGCGAGATTGATGATGGAGACGACCTTGCGGGCGACGTCGGAAAAGCTGTGGCCCGGGCTCGACAGCACTCTTGGCGGGCCCTTGATCTGGCCGGCGAAGGAATTCGCGAAGAAGTCTTCGATCGCAGCCCGGCCTTCAGGTGTTTCCAGATCGCCCTGCGCGGTGACCTTGCCGTTGTGGCGGATGGTCAGCACGTTGGACGCATCGTCGAAATGGCTGCGCAGGCCCGCCATCCACTCGTCGCGCATCAGCATCAGGAAATGCGGCTTGGCGAGCCAGGCCGGCGCGGCGGGATCGAAGCCGGACGGGCCGTTCTCGATGGCATAGCGGCGGTCGGCCGGAAGCGTCTGGCCGGGCGCAAGCGCCGTGCTGGTGAGGGGCTCCGGGGTAAGCCCCTTGACGGGATAGCGGTAGAGGCTGGCGACTATGGCAGGGAGAGGCTCGGTCATGCGGCTTCTTAAGGGATCTCCCGCCCTGGTGCTATCCCTCGCGATTTTGTGAGCAGCTCCCTTCCGCTCGGGGAACCCCATGCCCATATTTGCGTCAAGCCTACTGAGGGCGACGACCGCGGCCGGTTGAGGAATGTCAACGCGGACCGGCGGATACCCAATGAAGATGCCGCAATCGTGCCTTAGGGGCGGTTGAGGCATGCCGAGGGAAGTGAAGAATGAACATTGAAAAATACACCGAACGTGCGCGCGGCTTCATCCAGTCAGCGCAGTCGCTTGCCATGCGCGAGGGCCATCAGCAGTTCTCGACGCTGCAACTCCTGAAAGTCCTGCTTGACGACAATGAGGGGCTGGCGAGCGGTCTGATCGACCGTGCCGGCGGCAACTCCCGCGCCATCCTGAAAGCCACCGAAGAGGCGCTGAACAAGCTGCCGAAGGTGTCCGGCAGCGGCGCGGGGCAGGTCTATCTTGCCCCGGAACTGGCGCGCGCCTTCGACGCCGCCGAGAAGGCGGCCGAAAAGGCCGGCGACAGCTTTGTCACCGTCGAACGGCTGCTGCTCGGGCTCGCGCTCGACAAGAACAGCGAGGCTGGCGGCATCCTGAGCAAGGGCGGCGCCACCGCGCAAAACCTCAATGCGGCGATCGAGGCCCTGCGCAAGGGCCGTACCGCGGATTCGGCGACCGCCGAGAACGCCTATGACGCGCTGAAGAAATATGCCCGCGACCTGACCCAGGCCGCACGCGACGGCAAGCTCGATCCGGTGATCGGCCGCGACGAGGAGATCCGCCGTACGATTCAAGTGCTGTCCCGCCGCACCAAGAACAATCCGGTGCTGATCGGCGAGCCCGGCGTCGGCAAGACCGCCATCGTCGAGGGTCTGGCGCTGCGCATCCTCAACGGCGACGTTCCGGAGAGCCTGAAGGACAAGAAGCTGCTTTCGCTCGACATGGGCGCGCTGATTGCCGGCGCGAAATACCGCGGCGAGTTCGAGGAGCGGCTGAAAGCCGTGCTGCAGGAGGTCACCTCCTCCGACGGCGGCATCATCCTGTTCATCGACGAGATGCATACGCTGATCGGCGCCGGCAAGGCCGACGGCGCGATGGACGCATCCAACCTGCTGAAACCCGCGCTGGCGCGCGGCGAGCTGCACTGCATCGGCGCCACCACGCTCGATGAGTACCAGAAGCATGTCGAAAAGGACGCGGCGCTCGCCCGGCGATTCCAGCCGATCTATGTCAGCGAGCCCACCGTCGAGGACACCATCTCGATCCTGCGCGGCCTGAAGGACAAGTACGAGCAGCATCACGGCGTCCGCATCACCGACTCCGCGCTGGTGGCGGCCACCACGCTGTCGAACCGCTACATCACCGACCGCTTCCTGCCGGACAAGGCCATCGACCTGATGGACGAGGCAGCGGCGCGGCTGAAGATGCAGGTCGATTCCAAGCCGGAAGAGCTCGATCTGCTCGACCGCGACATCATCCGGCTGAAGATCGAGCAGGAGGCGCTGAAGAAGGAAAGCGATCCGGGCTCCAAGAGCCGGCTGCAGACGCTGGAAAAGGAACTCGCCGATCTCGAGGAGAAGTCGGCAGCCCTGACGGCGCGCTGGAGCAAGGAGAAGAACAAGCTCTCGGATGCAGCGAAGCTGAAGAGCGAGCTCGATGGCTTGCGCATTGAACTTGCCAATGCGCAGCGCCGCGGCGAATTCCAGCGCGCGGGCGAGCTTGCCTATGGCAAGATTCCCGAGCTGGAAAAGAAGCTGGCCGCGATCGAAGCGAACGAGGCATCCGGCGACATGATGGAGGAGGCGGTTACCGCCAACCACATCGCGCAGGTGGTGTCGCGCTGGACCGGCGTGCCCGTCGACAAGATGCTGGAAGGCGAAAAGGACAAGCTCCTCAAGATGGAGGAAGCGCTCGGCAAGCGCGTCGTCGGCCAGGCCGAAGCCGTGCGGGCGGTGGCAACCGCCGTGCGCCGATCGCGCGCGGGCCTGCAGGACCCGCACCGGCCAACCGGCTCGTTCATGTTCCTCGGTCCCACCGGCGTCGGCAAGACCGAGCTGACCAAGGCGCTCGCGGAGTACCTGTTCAACGACGAGACCGCGATGGTCCGCCTCGACATGTCCGAATACATGGAGAAGCACTCGGTCTCCCGTCTGATCGGCGCGCCTCCGGGCTATGTCGGCTATGACGAGGGCGGCGCGCTCACCGAAGCGGTGCGGCGGCGGCCCTACCAGGTCGTGCTGTTCGACGAGATCGAGAAGGCGCATCCCGATGTCTTCAACGTGCTGCTGCAGGTGCTCGACGACGGCCGCCTGACCGACGGTCAGGGCCGCACCGTCGACTTCCGCAACACGCTGATCATCATGACCTCGAACCTCGGTTCCGAGTTTCTGGTGAACCAGCCCGAAGGCGAAGACACCTCGGCGGTGCGCGAGCAGGTGATGGGCATGGTGCGGGCACACTTCCGTCCCGAGTTCCTCAACCGCGTCGACGAGATCATCCTGTTCCACCGCCTGCAGAAGAGCGAGATGGGGCGGATCGTCGAGATCCAGTTCGCGCGGCTCACCAAGCTGCTGGAAGATCGGAAGATCACCCTGACGCTCGATGCCGCCGCGCGCGACTGGCTCGCCGACAAGGGTTGGGACCCCGCCTATGGCGCCCGACCCCTGAAGCGGGTGATCCAGCGCAGCGTGCAGGATCCGCTTGCCGAGATGATCCTGGCCGGCGAAGTCTCCGACGGTGACACGGTGAAGATCTCGGAGAAGGGCAATGTGCTGACCTTTAACGGCACGCCGGCCCAGACCGCCGAGATCGCCCAGTTCGAGACGCCGGTGCCGAAGCGCAAGCTGAACTGAGCCTGGCGAAAACATCGACGCGAAAGCCTCCCTTCGGGGAGGCTTTTTTGTGCGCTTCACAAATCCGAATTCCTCCAGGTGGGGAAGCCCAGCTTGGAGGGTAGGTGGCGGCGGATCGGGTTGTCTTTTGGATGTGTGATGCCGAACTCTCAGTTCGCATGCAGATGACACGCGACCGCGCGGCCGGGCGCCGCCTCGCGCAATTGCGGCTGCTCGGTCTTGCACCGCGCCATCACCCGCGGGCAGCGGGTGTGGAAGGTGCAGCCCGGCGGCGGGCGCAGCGCGCTTGGCACCTCGCCCGAGATCACCGTGCGCGGGCGCTTTGCCTCGACCTCGGGGTCGGCGACGGGGACCGCGGCCATCAACGCTTCGGTGTAGGGGTGCAGCGGGTTGTCGTAGAGCTGGTCGCGGTCGGCGATTTCGACCAGGCGGCCGAGATACATCACCGCGATGCGCGTCGAGATGTGGCGGACCACGGCAAGATCATGGGCGATGAAGAGGTAGGTCAGTCCCAGCCGCTCCTGCAAATCCATGAACAGGTTGATCACCTGGGCCTGGATCGAGACGTCGAGCGCGGAGACTGGCTCATCGGCGATCAGAAGGCTCGGCTCCAGCGCAAGCGCGCGGGCAATGCCGATGCGCTGGCGCTGGCCGCCCGAGAACTCGTGCGGATAGCGGTCTGCCATGTCGGGCAGCAGCCCGACCGACGCGATCAACCCGGCGATCTTCTCGCGCGTGGCCTTCTTGTCCGCATCCAGGCCATGCACGGCGAGTGGCTCGCCGACGATGGAGCGGATGGTCATGCGCGGGTTCAAGGAGCCGTAAGGGTCCTGATAGACCATCTGCATGCGGCGGCGGACGTCCAGCAGTTCCGCGCCGCGATGCGGGGCGATGTCCTGGCCCTCGAATTCGATGCGCCCGGCGGTCGGCGTCAGCATGCGCAGCACCGCAAGGCCCGTGGTGGATTTTCCCGATCCGCTCTCGCCGACCAGGCCGAGCGTCTCGCCGCGGCGGATGGTGAAGGAGACGCCGTCGACCGCTTTGACGGTCGCGATCTGGCGCTGGAAGATGATCCCCTTGGTGATTGGGAAATGCACCTTCAAATCCTCGACGCGGAGGATCGGTTCCACGGCGGCGGTCAGCGGGAGCGCGTCAGACATTGGCGAAGCAGGCTTTGGAGTGGCGGTCGCCGATCTGCACCAGTTCGGGCCGTGCCGTCCGGCACTGATCGAGAATGGCGCGGCAGCGCGGGCCGAACGAGCAGCCGGCAGGAAGGCTGGCGAGATCCGGCGGCTGGCCTTCGATCGGCGCCAGCCGCTTGCGGCCGCCGCCGTCGAGCCGTGGCACGGAGGCCATCAGCCCGGATGTATAGGGATGCTTCGGCCGCGCATAAAGCTCGCGCGCCGGCGCCACCTCGACGATGCGGCCCCCATACATGACCGCGACGCGGTCGGCATAGCGCGCGACCACGCCGAGATCGTGGGTGATCAGGATCAGCGAGGAGCCGGTCTCGCGCGTCAGTTCCTTGAGCAGGTCGAGGATCTGCGCCTGCACGGTGACATCGAGCGCGGTGGTCGGCTCATCTGCGATGATCAGCCGCGGCGCGCAGGCCAGCGCCATGGCGATCATCACGCGCTGGCGCATGCCGCCGGAATATTGATGGGGGTAGGAGTTGAGCCGGCTCGCGGCGTCCGCGATGCGGACGCGGCCGATCAGTTCGGTCGCGGCCTCGTAGGCTTTATTCCATGCCGTGCCGCGGTGCAGGTTGATTGGCTCGGCCACTTGCAGACCGACCGTGAGGGCAGGGTTGAGCGAGGACATCGGCTCCTGGAAGATCATGGCGATCTTGTTGCCGCGCACCGCGCGGATGCCGGGATCGTCGAGCTTGAGCAGGTCCACGCCGTCGAAGTTGATCTCGCCGCTTTCGATCCGTCCCGGCGGGTTCGGGATCAAGCGCAGCACCGACAGCGCGGTGACGCTCTTGCCTGACCCGGACTCGCCGACGATGGCGAGCGTCTCGCCGGGATCGACATGAAAGCAGACGTCGTCGACCGCCGTCACGGTGCCGCGCTCGGTGCGGAACCGTGTGGTCAGGCCTTTGACTTCGAGCAGCGGGGACACCATCGCCTTGCGCGCCGCTCAGTAGCCCATCTTCTTCTTCATCTCCTGGTCGAGCCAGATGCGGGCGTAGATCGGGCCCGGCCGCACCGCGCCGGCACGCAGCTCGCCGCCATAGTTCTTCACCCATGGCCACCAGGCGGTGAAGACGTAGGGCGTCGGCAGCCAAATATAGGGCGCCTTGTCGAGGATCTCGCGGGTCATCTCCTTGAGCATGGCCTGGCGCTTGCCTTCGTCCGGCTCGAGATAGACCGCGTCCATCTTCTCGTTGTAGGCGGGATCGTTCCACTGCGAGGGATTCCAGACCTGGCCCTTCACAAAGCTCTTCCGGATCGTGGTGGTTGGGTTGGTGTGGCCGTTGCCCATGAGGTAGCCGGGCGCATTGGTCTTGCTGGTCATCGCCGAGAGGAAGGCGGCGTATTCCATCGGCTGGATTTCCATCTTGACGTTGACCTGCTCGAGGTAAGCCGCGATCAGCGGCAGCAAGTCCATATGATCGGGACTGCAGGAGCAGACCTGCACCTTGAATGAAAAGCCGTTGGGGAAGCCGGCTTCGGCCAGCAGCTTCTTGGCCTTGGCCGGGTCGTAGGTGAACAGCTCCTTGATCGAGGCCGGCATCGCTTCCAGCGGCTCGAAATAGCCGAGATAGTCGGGATGCTGCGGATAGGCGAACAGCTCGGCGTTGCCGCCGTAGTAGTCCTTGACGATCTCCGGCTTGTTGACGGCGAAGTTGAGCGCGCGGCGGACGCGGATGTCGTCGAAAGGCTTGGTGTCGACGCGCAGCGCCACGAACTGGCCGGTCATCGATAGCCATTTCGACCACTGCAGCTGCGGCGCGCTCTTCTTGAGTTCGTCCACCGCCGACCAGCGGATGCTCTCGAGGATGTCGAGCTTGCCGGTGCGCAATGCGGTGAGGTAGGTCGCCTCGTCCTTGATAGTGCGGTAGACAAGCTTGTCGACCAGCGGCAGCTTCACTTCGGTGCCGTTGATCTTGTCCTTGTCCCAGTAGTTCGGGTTCTTGACGTAGGTATTGGAGTTGCCCTGCACGAAATCGGCGAGCATGAACGGCCCGGTGCCGTTGACGTTCTTCCAGTTGCCGGCGCCGGCGTCGGCGACTTCCTTCGGGATGATGCCGGAATAGTAGCCCCAGCCGAAGCGGTAGTCCCACTCGGCGTTGTAGTTCTTGAAGGTGAACACCACGGTGTGCTTGTCGGTGGCTTCGACCTTTTCAAGGTGGTCGAAATAGCCGGCGATCTTCTTCGGGCTCTTGTCAAGACGGTTGAAGGTGAACACGACGTCGTCGGCGACGAATTCGCGCGAGGCCATCACGCCTGGCTTTTCGGGAAACATGATGCCCTTGCGCAGCTTCACTTCCATGCGCAGGGGGTCCTTCTTCCACTCCCAGCTTTCGGCGAGTTCGCCGCGGATCGCATCCGACGGCAGCCATGCGTCGGCGTAGAACGGATGCTTGCCGCCGAGACGTTTCGATTTGGAGAGGTCGGCCGCGAACAGCTGCTCGTAGACGTTGCCGGTGTCGTGATTATGCTTCCAGTTCCAGTCGGCATTGTCCCAGGACAGTGCGGACAGCGTCACATAGACGGTGCCGATTTCCAGCGTTCCGCCAGGCTTGGGCGGCTGCTCCGACTGGGCCGAGCCGGGGCTTGCGAAGGCAAGCGTTGCCGCGATCGACGCTGCCGCGAGCAGCGTAGTCCTGAATTTCCTCATGGCTTCCCTCCCGTTTGATCCAAGAATTATCGCGAGCCGCGCATCCGCGGATCGAGCAGATCGCGCAACGCGTCTCCGAAGACGTTGGTGGCGTAGACGACGACGGTCAGGCACAGGCCGGGCGCCAGCGCCAGCCACGGTCCCTGGAACATGAAGGTGCGGCCGGAGCCCGACAGCATGCCGCCCCAGGTCGGCGTCGGCGGGGGCACCCCAAGGCCGAGGAACGACAGGCTCGACTCGGCCAGGATCACGGTGCCGACGCGGGTGGTGAACAGCACGATGATCGGCGGCATGATATTGGGCAGAATATGCCGCCACAGGATGCGGCCGGTCGAGGCGCCGATCGACTGCGCGGCGTGGACATACATGTTCTCGCGCACCGAGACGACGGCGGAGCGGATGATGCGCGAGCCGGCGATGCCGAGCAGGCAGCCGAGGGTAAAGATGATCTGCGGTACGCCGGGACCGAGCACGGACACGACCACCAGCAGGATGATGAGGTCCGGAAAGCTCATCCAGGCGTCGACGAACCGCTGTACGATGAGGTCGATCTTGCCGCCGAGATAGCCGGTGACGATGCCGACCGCGATCGAAACGAACGTCGCCAGCGTCGCAGTCGTAAAGGCGATGATCACCGAAATCTGCGCACCGTAGAGGCAGCGCGAAAGCATGTCGCGCCCGAGATTGTCGGTGCCGAACCAGTGCGCCCAGGACGGCGCCAGCAGGCGGGTGCGTGGGCTGATCTGGTTCATGCCGTAGGGCGCCAGCACGTCGGCGAAGATGCCGCAGAGCAGGAACAGCACGAAGATCACGCCGCCGGCCGCGCCCAGCGGCTTTTCGCGGAACAGGCGGACGATGAAGCGGATGACGCCGTTGCGTTCCTTTCGCGCGGCAGGGGCGGGAATATCGATCGCCAGCGTCATCAGCGGTATCTCACCTTGGGATCGAGCAAGCCGTAGGAGAGATCGACCGCGAGATTGATAAGCATGACGCAGAAGCCGATCACGAGGCTGACGCCGGTGATGATCGGGTAGTCGCGCTGGCTGATGGCATCGAGCAGCAACAGGCCCATGCCCGGGATGACGAAGATCTGCTCGACGATGACGGCGCCGCCGATCAGGATCGGCGCCTGCAGGCCGATCAGCGTCACCACCGGGATCAGCGCGTTACGCAGCGCGTGACGAAGCACGACCAGTGGTTCGGACAGGCCCTTGGCCCAGGCGGTGCGGATATAGTCCTGCCGCAGCACTTCCAGCATCATGGTGCGGGTCAGGCGCATGGTGATGGCGGAAAGCGCCATGCCGAGGATCAGCGCCGGCAGGATCATCTGCTTGAGATTTTCGATGGGATGCTCGGTAAAGGGCACGAACTTCACCTGCGGCGACCAGCCCCACCAGATCGAGGGGAACACCATCACCATGGTTCCCATCCAGAAGCTCGGTACCGCCAGCATCAGGATCGAAAAGGAGCGGGTGATGTAATCGCCCGCGGTGTCCTGGCGGATTGCCGAATAGATGCCGATCGGGATCGCGAACAACAGCGCGATGATCAGCGCCATCAGGCCGAGCTCAAACGTGACGGGGAGGCGGGCGGCGAGCAGCTCGCGCACCGGCGTGTTCTGCCACAGCGACTTGCCGAAATCGCCATGCAGCAGGATGCCGCCGATCCAGGAGAAATATTGCTGGTACATCGGCCGGTCGAGGCCAAGGGTGGCGACGAGCTGGTCGCGCGTAAGCTTGTCGGCGCCGACGTCGTTCTGCGCCAGCATCAAATCGATGATGCTGCCGGGCACGAGACGCACGATGACGAAGACGATCAGGCTGGCGAAAAACAGCGCCGGAATGAGCGCCAGCAATCGCCGTGCAAGATAAGCCTGCATGCCCTCGTGTCCCGCCCTTGTCCTTTTATTGAGGGCGAGAGTGAACCGCGTTCGGTGGGCGTGCAAGCCTTATCGCGCAGCAGGAACTGCGACCATTGGTTTCGGGATGCGCGATGTCGTGCATACCATCGGTCGCTGCATTCCGTGCGACGGAAACAGCGCGGCGCGATCGGTCGATTGCGGGCTTGCGTCGTCAGCGGTTGCCGATCGAGCGGACACTGCCCGTGCTGCCCGTATTGCTGGCGTCGGAGACGCGCGCGCCTGCGCCGCCGCGGTTGTTCATCATGCTGTCGAGACGGTCGCGTTCCTTCTCGAAGCCGGTCAGCATCGTGCCCTCGAGCGAGCGGCCGCGCGGCAGCTTGATGCGCATGGGGTCGACAAAGCGGCCGTTGACCAGGATTTCGTAGTGCACATGGGCGCCGGTCGACAGGCCGGTCGAGCCGACGAAGCCGATCACCTGGCCTTGCCGCACCCGCTTGCCCGGCTCGCTGCCCTTGGCATAGGCCGACATGTGCCCATAGGCGGTCTCATAGCCGTTGTTGTGCTTGATGCGGATATACTTGCCGTAGCCGCCTTCCCAGCCGACCTTCTCGATCACGCCATTGCCGGAGGCAAAGATCGGGGTGCCGTAGGGCGTGGCCCAGTCGACGCCGGTGTGCATCTTCACATAGCCGAGGATCGGATGGCGGCGGCCGCCGAAGCCGGAGCGCATGATGGCGTTGTTGACGGGCTTGCGGACCAGGAACTTTTTCGCGCTCTTGCCGGTCTCGTCGTAGAAATCGACCACGGAATCGTCGGGAGTCTGGAAGCGGTAGTATTTCTTGGTCTCGCCGCCGACCGTGAGCGAGGCAAACAGCACCTCGTTCTTTTCGGTAATGCTGGTTCCTTCGTCGTCGCCGGCATAGAACACGTCGAAGGAGTCGCCGGGCTGCACCTTGCGCTGGAAGTCGACGTCGTAGGAGTAGATCCGGATCATGTCCTCGATGATGTTGGTCGGGACCTTGTTGCGCAGCGCGGTCTCGTAGATGCTCTGATAGAGCCGCACGCCGCTGCCATCATCCTCGTCATCCTCGTCGGCGGCCGCGGTCTCGGTCACCGTGTTCATGCTCTGCACGTCAACGGCGACGTATTTGCCGAGATCCGACAGCGCGGCCACCGCTTCGATCGTGGCGTCGTTGGCCACCATCACGCGGTAGGGCTGCAGCCGGGCGCCGGGCGTCTGCGTCGCCGGCACCATCAGGATGCGCACCTTCTGGCCTTCCTTCAGGCCGCCGTCGCGGCCCTTGGCGCCGAGCATGTAGGAGATCGCCTTGGCTTCCTCGGCGCTCGCCCCCTGGTCGCGCAGGATCGACGTGATCGTGTCGCCCTTCTTGACCGTATGGATGCGCTCGCCGGTCGGATTGCCGCCGGTCACCTGGTCCTTGGTCTTTGGCAGCAGGGTGACGTTCTCCGGCACCACGCGCGTCTCGAAGCCTGCATAAGGGTCGGAGGAGACGCCCTCGGTGGCGTAGGCGAGCTTGATGTCCGGCTTCACGCCGCCGCTGGCGTCAGCCGTGGCGTTGGCAATGCTCGCGTAGCGCACGCCGCCGGAATTGCCGCGCCAGTTCGAGGCGTCGCGCACCCGCAGGATGATCTCGTCCAGCGGCACGTTGGCGGCGATCTTGGCCTTCGGCAGCACGGTGCCAAGGTCCTTCATCACGAAAGAGACTTCGGCGTCGGGCTCGACCGCATCGGGATTGTTGGGATCGTCCGCGGAGGTCTGGGTCGGCGAGCCGACGTCGGTCAGCATGCGCTGGGCGTTGAAAGGCGGGATTTTCGACGACAGATCGCTGGTCGTCATCGACAGATTGCCGGAGATCCGCACGAACGGCCGTACCCGCATGACGTCGCGGCTGCCGACACGGGTGGCGGTGGAGACGCGGATCACGCTGCGCGCGGCGCTGGATTCGCTCGGCGGGGGCAGACGGTCGCTCTTGTGCAGGCTGGCGGTCTTGTCATTTGCGCTGAAAGCGCCGCGCAGCGCGCCTTCGACACGCTCGGGAACCTTGGCGAAGGTCATTTCGCCGTCGAGCGACGCGAAAACGGCGCCGCCGATAAGAGCTGCGCCGCACAGACCCGTCAGGATGGTGCCGCTGAACCATTGCACGGAGACGCGGCGGCGGTCGATCACCGCTGCCTCGGTACCGTCAACGGAAAGCGGCGGCTCGTGGCCGAGATCGATGATCCCTGCCTCGCGCCCGTAACCGCCCCCGCGTGACGTCCGTTGGCTCAAGCGCTCGTCCCCCCGAATTCCATCAACATTCGACAACTTTCTCGCTCAAACCCCAGGTCCCGCATGCGCCCCCGATGAAAGGGACACTCCCGGAGCATGAGCGCCGCACACAACGGTTTTCGGGAATCATGGGCCTAAGAGAGCGGCCGGAATCTCGAAGGTCAATGGTGCGCAGAGATCTCGAAGTTTCTCGGCCGTGAAGGGAACAGCGAGGTCTGTCCGCCGTCCCCTGGTCAGATCGCCGGTCAGCCCCCTGGCATACCGGCGATTCAATACTTAACTTATTCACAGAACGTCGCAGGATTGTGGCTCAAGTACGGCGCAAGGCCTCAGGATAAAGGGGTTTTGGCGCTCTGAAAGAATCTGCAGTCGTTGTGAAGTTTTGTTGACGATAGGCGTTGACAAGGCGGATTGGGCGGGCCTATAAACCGGCCACTGAGCGCGGCGATGCATTGGCCACTTGGCCAAGGCATCTGTTCGTGCCTTCAAGCTCCTCATTTTGATGAGTGACAAACAGCCGGTGCAACCCGGTTGTTATTCGCCGTCCGTTGAGGGTTTGAGCCTCCCTATTAAGTAGGGAGTTGAGGTTTTCGGACCTCGGGCTGTTTGACAAGTGAAGATGAAGAAAGAGAAACGTGGACGGCGGAGTCCTTGCGGGTCTCGGATAATTGGAAACCTCGGTTTTCAACGTTCGGGACCGGACGAAGACTTCGGCGGTACACGTTTTGAATAAGGTTACACCACGATCTCTTCATTGAGATCAGGTCATCAGCGATGTGAATCGCTGCGTGATCTTGGTGTGGACCTCGTCAAACGTTGTGATCAGCCGGTTCAAAGTTCAAGTCCAACTTGAGAGTTTGATCCTGGCTCAGAGCGAACGCTGGCGGCAGGCTTAACACATGCAAGTCGAGCGGGCGTAGCAATACGTCAGCGGCAGACGGG